>CAWIYV010000011.1:0-924579 GCA_963840455.1 Nitrospirota bacterium
ACTCCGATCCGAACTGAGGCCGGTTTTTTGGGATTGGCTCCCCCTCGCGGGATTGCGACCCTTTGTACCGACCATTGTTGCACGTGTGTAGCCCTAGGCATAAAGGCCATGAGGACTTGACGTCATCCCCACCTTCCTCCCCGTTATCCGGGGCAGTTCCCTCTGAGTGCCCGGCATGACCCGGTGGCAACTGAGGGTAAGGGTTGCGCTCGTTGCGGGACTTAACCCAACATCTCACGACACGAGCTGACGACAGCCATGCAGCACCTGTCTCCTGGCTCTCTTGCGAGCACCCCCCCGTTTCCGGGAGGTTCCAGGGATGTCAAGCCTAGGTAAGGTTCTTCGCGTTGCGTCGAATTAAACCACATGCACCACCGCTTGTGCGGGCCCCCGTCAATTCCTTTGAGTTTCAACCTTGCGGCCGTACTCCCCAGGCGGGGCACTTAATGCGTTAGCTGCGGCACGGAAGGGGTCGATACCTCCCACACCTAGTGCCCATCGTTTAGGGCGTGGACTACCAGGGTATCTAATCCTGTTTGCTACCCACGCTTTCGTACATGAGCGTCAGTTACATGCCAGGAAGCCGCCTTCGCCACCGGTGTTCCTCCGAATATCTACGAATTTCACCTCTACACTCGGAATTCCGCTTCCCCCTCATGCACTCTAGAAAGGCAGTATCAAAGGCAGTGCCACAGTTAAGCTGTGGGCTTTCACCTCTGACTTACCAAACCGCCTGCGTACGCTTTACGCCCAATAAATCCGAACAACGCTCGCCACCTCTGTCTTACCGCGGCTGCTGGCACAGAGTTAGCCGTGGCTTCTTCTCCCGGTACCGTCGATCCTCCTGATTATTTACCAAGAGGGGATTCGTTCCGGTCGAAAGGGGTTTACAATCCGAGAACCTTCATCCCCCACGCGGCGTTGCTGCGTCAGGCTTTCGCCCATTGCGCAATATTCCCCACTGCTGCCTCCCGTAGGAGTCTGGACCGTGTCTCAGTTCCAGTGTGGCTGATCGTCCTCTCAGACCAGCTACCCATCATCGCCTTGGTAGGCCGTTACCCTGCCAACTAGCTAATGGGCCGCGGGCTCATCCTCAAGTGACAGCTTATAAATAGAGGCCGTCTTTTACCTCAGGGACTTTGGTCCCCGTGGTCTTAGTCGGTATTAGCCCCGCTTTCGCGGGGTTATCCCAAACTCAAGGGCAGATTACCCACGTGTTACTCACCCGTGCGCCACTTTACAATACGTATTGCTACGTACTTCTCGTTCGACTTGCATGTGTTAGGCACGCCGCCAGCGTTCGTTCTGAGCCAGGATCAAACTCTCCAAAAAAATCTGATCCTTTATATCAAAGTTACTCAAGGTAACTTGACGCGTTACTCAAAAACCCGCCATTCCAAAAGCTAAAAAAGCCGTTTGGAATTATGCACCTATTTAGTTTTCAAAGACCATGCTTGTATCGCAGAATAGCAATATTAGCGATTTACGCTCTATTTGTCAAGAACTTTTATTGAATTGTGAAAGAATTATTTACTGCTTGCTGATGCTCGTTTGGTATTCAGAACTTCGAGGTTTTGCCCGAGGTTTACCGACGAACGAGGGCGCAATGTAACAGAAACCCTATCCCCTGTCAACACTTTTTTCGCAGCTGATAAAAAAATCTTATTTTGTGGGAATGACCTGCACGAACCGCTTCTTCCCGACACGCAGAATGAACGCGCCCGTGGCGGAAATCTCCAGATCCACGTCCTTCACGGGCTTCTGGTCGATCTCAACGGCGCCTTGCTGGATCAGCCTGCGCGCCTCGGAGTTGCTCTTGGCCACGCCTGCCTGAGCCATGATCTTCACGAGCTTCATCTTCTCGCCTTCCCAAGCGACAGCCACCACGCGGATATCGTCGGGCATGTCTTTCTTGCTGAAGACCTTCTCGAATTCCTCACGAGCCCTGCACCCATCGCCCGCAGCGCAGAACCTGTCCACCAGTTCCGCGGCGAGCCGCTTCTTCGCCTCCATGGGGTGGAGAGCACCGGATTTGATATTGTCCTTGATCTTCTGGAGCTCGTCAAGCGGAACCGCGCTCACCAGCTCATAGTACCGCAGCATAAGGTCATCACTCGCGGACATCACCTTGCCGAAGATCTCCCTGGCAGGCTCATTGATGCCGATGTAGTTCCCCAGGCTCTTGCTCATCTTGTTCACACCGTCCAGCCCCTCAAGAAGAGGCATCATAACGATGCACTGCGGCTCCTGCCCGTACTCCTTCTGGAGCTCGCGTCCGACGAGCAGGTTGAACTTCTGATCCGTTCCGCCGAGCTCGACATCGGCCCGGAGCATGACCGAATCGTAGCCCTGGATGAGCGGATAGAGGAATTCGTGGATGCTGATCGGGAGCTCGGACTGGTAACGCTTCTTGAAGTCCTCGCGCTCTAACATCCGGGCCACCGTGTGCTTTGCTGCGAGCTGAATGAGCCCTTCGGCGGTCATCGTGGACATCCACTCGCTGTTGAAGGCGATCTTCGTCCTGACCGGGTCAAGAACCTTGAAGATCTGCTGTTGGTAGGTCTTGGCGTTCTCAGCGACCTCTTCCTTGGTGAGGTGCTTCCGAGTCTCGGACTTACCCGTGGGATCGCCGATCATTCCTGTAAAATCACCGATGAGGAAGATGACCTCATGACCCAGCTCCTGGAATTGACGCATCTTGTTCAGAAGCACGGTGTGGCCCACATGGATGTCCGGTGCAGTGGGGTCGAAGCCGGCCTTGACACGGAGCGGCTTCCCCGTCGCGACCGAACGTTCGAGCTTCTTCAGCAAGTCCGACTCGACAATGACCTCGGCCGTACCGCGCTTGATGATTTCGAGCTGTTCTTGAGCAGTCAACATGAACAGAAAACCCCTCTGGGCACGGATTTTACATCCCCGGCTGCATCGTCCGGGGACAGGCGGATAGCCCCGGATGAAAAAACAGGGCTAATCCACCATTCCGCATTCCGTCTAGCCCATCCCCTCCCTAATCCCTCCCCTTGCGGGAAGGAGCAGGGGCGGGGTCGCGTTTTCGCTTCCTTACTCCGGACTGCTGCTATCCACCAGGTCTTCCACGATCCTCGCCATCAACGGATGTGCGCCGACATAGCCGGTGACGATGATATCAACAGAAGGATATTGCTTCCGCGCCCTCTCCACCAGCTCGGGGATGTCCCTCGTCACATGTGCTCCTGCCTGCAGAAAGACCGGGACGATCACGATCCGGTCCACGTTCTGATCGACGCAGTGCGCCAGGACATCCTGCAGCGAGGGAGGAACGTATTGGAGGAAGGCGTGTTCGACAACAGCGAACTTACTTGCTTTCATGACCGCTTGGACGATCGCCCGGATGGCTGTATCGGCGTCCGTGCTCCTACTGCCGTGCCCCAGGATAATGACTGCGGTCCTCACGAAGGCTGCCTCCCGTGCAAGAGTGACGTTTCTATCATAGCGGGTCGAAAAAGTCAAATTAATATTGACAGATAGGAGCTCCCCCGGTACAGTGATCAGGAGGATCTGAAGGCGTTCTGACCTGGTCCTTCCCCTACGTACAGGAGGTGTTGCTCATGGCCGAAGAAGAAGGATTTACGGTTCGCGACCGCCGGACCGGAGCATCGGATACTGGAGCGGAACAACCGCAGCAAGGTTCCGGGACAGATGCGAAGAAGCCTTCCGGCCGGGGAACCGGGGAGGCCCTGCACGAAGCCCAGCCCGCACAAGACCTGGATTTTTCCACGTTCGTCATCTCCCTCGCCACCAGCGCGCAGGTCGGCCTCGGGGCGGTCCCGCACCCGGAGACGAACCAGTCCGTCCAGAACTTCCCGGCGGCAAAGCAGATGATCGACATCATTGCCCTGCTAAAGGAAAAGACCAAAGGGAACCTGACGGAGGCCGAATCGTCGCTCCTGGACCAGGTCCTGTATAATCTGCGCATCCACTATGTACGGGCCATGGAAGGGCAAAAATAATCCGGCGGATAGAGGATATCCGCCGGGCCGCTTATTGAAGCTCCCTGCAGCAAGCGGCAGGGAATCTTCGATCCTTAAGGAACTATCGTTATTCTAATCGTTCGCTAACCCCGCAGCAAGCCACAGGGAAAGCGCTCGCTCCTGGATTCTTCTATTTTTTCTTAGCCGTCTTCTTCTTGGTCGCCTTCTTCACGGCCTTTTTCTTTGTCATGCCGCAGCATCTTGTCCCGCAAGCCATCGTCCCTCACCTCCTTTCATTGATGGACTTATAACGATTTCGCGTCCCGGATCACTGCGCCCCGAACAGACCTATTTCGTCGCTGCTAGTATTTCCTTCGCCTGCTCCACATCCTTATGCATCTGGCGCACGAGGGTATCAGCGTCGGGGAACTTCTGCTCGCCCCGCAACCGCTTGATGAACGCCACTTCCAGATGCTTTCCATAGAGGTTGCCGTCGTACCCGAACAGGAAGACCTCAAGAGAGACCGGCCCGGAGCCGAAGGTTGGCCGGACGCCGATGGAGGCGACGCCGTCGAGATGATGGCCACCGACCAGAACGCGCACGGCATAGACGCCGTGGGCCGGCAGGAGCTCGTTGGCCGTATTGATGTTCGCCGTCGGGAAGCCAAGGGTGTGGCCGCGGCTTTCACCGTGAACCACGTTCCCCTCGATGGCATAGTGCCTCCCCAGATAGGGATAGGCCTCTTCCAGGCGCCCGCTGGACACCAGGTCACGGACCAGGGAACTGCTCACAACGACCCCGCCCACCTGCACGGCCTCCACCACACCGACGGTAAAGCCGAGGGCCGCCCCAATGGACTTGAGCGAGTCGATGCTCCCCTCCCTGCCCTTGCCGAAGGCGTAATCGTAGCCGACATACACCTCCTTCACCCCGATCTTCTCCACCAGCACGCGCCGAGCGAAGTCCTCGGGGTCCTGTTCCGCGAACTCCCGCGTGAAGTCGGCGCAGATGGCGATTTGGATGCCCGCCGCCTCGATGAGCTTCATTTTACCGTGGAAGGTGTTCAGGAGCATGGGAGAACGCTCCGGGGCAAGGACCTTGAGGGGATGGGGTTCGAAGGTGAATGCGATGGCGGTGCCGCCGCTCTCCCTTGCCCGTTCGACGACCTTTTTGAATATGGCCTGGTGGCCGAGATGAACGCCATCGAAATTGCCGAGGGTGAGCACAGGACTGGGAAACTTCTCGGTGGTATTCTTGATGCCCCGGATGATCCTCATCGCGCAGGGATAATCGCACACTATGATCCTTTTGTCAACGGTACGGAGCCGAAAAGTTATTGACAATAAAAGAGACCCTGTGCTATAACTTGAAGTCTTTCGGGGCATATTTTCTCGAACAAGGATTCGATCCATGGCAACTATCACCCCCTTCCGAGGATTTACGTACAACAGGGCGCTGGCAGGCAGCATCAGCGGTCTCGTCTGCCCTCCCTACGACATCATCTCGCCAGCGGAACAGCAGGAGCTGTACCGGAAAAGCCCCTTCAATATCGTCCGGCTCGAATTCGGCCTTTCAAGCCCCGGAGACACCGACGAAGACAACCGGTACAGCCGGGCTGCCGCCCTTCTGGACGAATGGCTCAAGATCGGTGTCCTGCGCCAGAATAAAGAGCCCGCTTTCTATATCTATGAGATGGAATACCCGGCCGGGGGCCGCACCCGGAAGCTCCGGGGCTTCATCGGTATGGTCAAGATCGAGGATTACGCATCCGGTATCGTGAAGCCTCACGAGACAACGCTCTCCGGTCCTAAAACGGACCGCCTGAACCTTCTCCGGGCCTGCAGGGCGGGCTTCAGCCAGATCTTCTCGCTGATCTCGGACCCGAAGGGAACGATCGCGGACGTCCTCGGCGCCGTCGCGAAGAAGCCGGACATGGAGGTCAAGGGCGCCGACGGCGTCGTGCACCGCGTCTGGACGTACACCGACAAGGCAGGCATCGACGCGATCAGCTCGGCCCTGGACGATCAGCCGATCTTCATTGCCGACGGTCATCACCGCTACGACACGGCGCTCAATTACCGGAACGAGCGGCGTACGATCACCGGCTCGTTCACCGGCAGCGAAGGGTTCAACAATGTCCCCATGTTCCTGGCGCGGATCGAAGACCCCGGTCTCACGGTCCTACCGGCCCACCGCGCGCTCTTCAACCTCACGGACTTCCATCCCCGGAAGTTCGAGGAGGGCCTGAACCGGTACTTCAATATCGAGCGTATCGATTTCACGAAAAAATCCGAACCGGCTGACCGCAGAACGGTCCTAGACACCATGGCGAGCCGGGCTGACCACGCCCATGTGTTCGGTATGCGGGTCAAGGATGAACACAGCTATTATCTCCTGTCCCTGCGGAACGTGGAGGACATGGACGCCATCATTCCGGCCAGATCTCCCGCGTACCGGCAGCTCGACGTCTCGATCCTGCACCACCTCATCATCGACCGTCTGCTGGGGATAAAGATGGAGACCCACAAGCTCGGGCTGAACATCGAGTATATCAAGGAAGCCGATGAGGCCGTGAGACGGATCGCCGATGGATCAGCCGAGGTCATCTTCCTCATGAACCCTACGAAGGTGACCGAGGTGCGCGATGTGGCGGCGGCGGGCGAGCGCATGCCCCAGAAGGCCACCTACTTCTACCCCAAGCTCCTCTCGGGGTTGGTGATCAACAAGGTCGACTAAGGACCCCTTCTTCTGAAGGATAACGAGGTAGAATTCGAAATCGATATCGGTTATTTTTGGCTCTATTAAATTTTTTGTTTTCCCAAGGAGGCTACCATGGCAGTAAGAGTTGCTATCAATGGATTCGGACGTATCGGCAGGAACGTGTTCCGCGCTTCACAGGGCAACAAGGACATCGAGATCGTCGCTATAAACGACCTTACGGACACAAAGACGCTTGCTCACCTGCTGAAATGGGACTCAACCTTCGGCGAATTCCCGCATGACGTTAAGGCCGGCGACGGCAAGATCATCGTGGACGGCAAAGAGATCGCCGTCATTGCCAAGAAGGACCCGGCGGAACTGCCCTGGAAAGACCTCAAGGTCGACATCGCCCTGGAGTGCACCGGCCTGTTCCTGGACAAAGCGAGCGCGGGCAAGCACATTACCGCGGGCGCCAAGAAGGTCCTGATCTCCGCCCCTGCCAAGGATCCCGATGCGACCTTTGTGATCGGCGTGAACGAGCATACCTACGATCCCAAGGCCCACCATATCATCTCGAACGCGTCCTGCACCACCAATTGCCTTGCGCCATTCACCAAGGTGGTCCATGAGAATTTCGGCATCGTGCACGGCCTCATGAACACGATCCACTCCTACACCAATGACCAGAGGCTCCTCGACCTTCCGCACAAGGACCTCCGCAGGGCGCGCGCCGCAGCCGTGTCTATCATCCCAACCTCGACCGGCGCTGCCAAGGCAGTGTCCCTCGTACTGCCGGAACTGAAGGGCAAGCTCGACGGCATGTCCCTCCGCGTGCCCACGCCGGATGTGTCGGTCGTGGACGTGGTGTTCGAGGTCTCGAAGAAGACCACCAAGGAAGAGGTCAACGCTGCGCTCAAGTCCGCAGCCGAGGGCAAGCTCAAGGGCATCCTGCAGTTCGAGGAAGCCCCCCTCGTCTCCATCGACTTCAAGGGCAATCCACATTCCTCCATCGTGGACGCTGCGCTCACAAGCGTCATAGAAGGCACCATGGTGAAGATCGTCTCCTGGTATGACAACGAATGGGGCTATTCCAACCGGCTCCGCGATCTGGCGATCCTGGTTGCAAAGAAGGGTTTGTAATTATCCAGGCGCGGTGACAGGGGGACAGAGAGACAAGGGCAAGACCTTCTCTAGTGCCTCTGTGTCTCTGTGGCGGATTTTCGGGGGTTATGAAATGGACAAAAAGACCATCGAAAAGGTCGACCTGAAGGGCAAGCGGGTCTTCATCCGGGCCGATTTCAATGTTCCCATCGACGAGAACGGCAACATTACCGACGATACGAGGATCCGCTCCACCCTCCCGACGATCAACTACGCCCTCGACGCCGGCGCCAAGGTCATCCTCGCCTCGCATCTTGGCCGCCCCAAGGGCAAGCCGTCGCCCAAGTACAGCCTGGCGCCGGTCGCCACGCGACTTGGCCGTCTCTTGAGCAAGGAGGTGCAGTTCGCCAAGGACTGCGTCGGGCCTGATGTTGAGCATCTGGTGCAGGGCATGCGGCCCGGCGACGTGCTGCTGCTCGAGAACCTCCGGTTCCATGCCGAGGAGGAGAAGAACGACGAGGGCTTCTCCAAGGCCCTTGCCGCGTTTACCGACGTCTACGTGAACGATGCCTTCGGCACGGCCCACCGCGCGCACGCGTCGACCTACGGCATCACCAAGCACGTAAAGGTCGCGGTCGCCGGCTTCCTGATGAAGAAGGAGATCGAATATCTTCAGAAGACCGTTGCCAATCCCATCCGGCCCTTCGTGGCCATCCTGGGCGGGGCCAAGGTGTCGGGCAAGATCGGCGTGATCGAGAACCTCAAGAACAAGGCGGACAAGATCATCGTGGGCGGCGCCATGGCCTTCACGTTCAGCAAGGCCCGCGGCCAAGAAGTGGGCAACTCCCTCGTGGAGCCCGAGATGTTCGAGGTGGCCCAGCGCACCCGCAAAAGCCTGCGCGAGAGCAACGTCAAGTTCTACCTTCCCGTGGACTTCGTGGTCGCCGAGAACATGAACGACGGCGCGGAGACCAAGATCGTGACTTCCCAGGAGATCCCGAAAGGCTGGGTGGGCCTCGATATAGGTCCGGCAACAACACGGCTCTTCACCGAGGCCATCCAGAACGCCAAGACGATCATCTGGAACGGCCCCATGGGCATGTTCGAGAAGGACGCCTATTCCCGCGGTACCTTCGCCATCGCGCGCGCCGTAGCGGACGCCTATGCGACCACCATTGTCGGCGGCGGGGACACGGACGTGGCCGTGCACAAAGCGGGTGTCGCCGACAGCATCACATTCATCTCCACCGGCGGCGGCGCTTCGCTCGAGCTCCTCGAAGGCAAGGAACTCCCCGGTCTCGCCGCGCTGACAGACGATAAAAATTAAGTAACGGACCTTGACGGGGCCATTAGGATGGACAGGATCGAAACATTATTGCCTTGTCCTCAATGTGCATATCCTGGTATCCTGTTTAAAAGGGGTTTGGCATGAATCCAAAAAGAAGACCCATCCTGGCAGGAAATTGGAAGATGAACATGACCGCAACGCAGGCGCGTGAGCTGGCATCAAAACTGGTCCCGCTTGTCTCGAGCATCAAGGACCGGGATATCGTGCTCGGGCCGCCCTTCACCTCCCTCTCAGCGGTGGCCGAGACGATCAAGGGCTCGAACATCGGCCTCTCGGCACAGAACCTCCACTGGGAGGACAAGGGCGCTTTCACCGGCGAGATCTCGGCGGAAATGCTGTTGGATTTGGGCTGCCGGTATGTTATCATAGGCCACAGCGAGCGTCGGCAGTACTTCGGCGAGACCGACGAGACCGTCAACAGGAAGGCCAAACAGGCACTCAGGAAAGGTCTGCTGCCCATCCTGTGCGTGGGGGAGACCCTAGCGGAGCGCGAAGCAGGAAAGCTGAACGACATCATCGGCCGCCAGGTGACGGGGGGGCTGAAGGACATCTCCGCCGACGACATGAAGAAGGTCGTCATCGCCTATGAGCCCGTATGGGCCATCGGGACCGGCAAGACGGCAACACCCGAGCAGGCGAACGAGGTCCACGCCCTTATCCGGCAGAAGGTCAAGGCCCTGTATAGCGCGGACATTGCCGAGGGCCTCCGCATCCAGTACGGCGGCAGCGTGACGCCGGAGAACATATCGACGCTCATGGCCATGCCGGACATCGACGGCGCCCTTGTGGGCGGCGCGAGCCTGAAACCGGAGTCGTTCGCGGCGCTGGTGAAGTTCACCTAAGGCTTTTTTACCGCAGCTGTTCAGCGTTCAGAAACCCGATAGCAGTCATTAATCCAATGGAGGTAGTTAGCAATGCGGTTCCTACTGGTATCACTTCATGTCATCGTCTCGGCCATTCTGATCGGAATGGTGCTGCTGCAGAAAGGCAAGGGCGCTGACATCGGCGCGGCCTTCGGCGGCGCGTCGAACACCGTGTTCGGCCCCCGGGGTGCCCAGAGCTTCCTGGCGAAGCTCACTACCACGGCGGCCATCATCTTCATGATCACATCCTTCTTCCTGGCCATCACCTCTGTCAAGAAGAGCTCCATCATGGAGAGCGTGAAGCCCGAACCGGTCCAGCAGCAGATGCCGGCGCCGGCAACGCCTCCCTCAGCTCCCGCGGCGCCTGCCGAGAAGTAATCACCGGCAGTCCGGACGAAGAGCACTGTGTTTTTCCGAAGCAGAACGTCGACCAGGGGTAGGCTTAGCCTACCCTTTCTTTTTCTCTATGAAGATCATGAGCATGAAAAAAGAACAGGTCCTTTTTTCACCGCAGAGGGAGCTAGGGGACGGGTCTTGCATTTCTGAGACCGTACACCTTCCTCTGCGTCCCCTGCAGACCCAGGCTTCGGCATTGCTTCTCGTCGTTCTGCTGCTCCTCCCCGCCTGCGGTCAGAAAGGCGAGCGGAACCCGAACACTTTCGTGGTGAGCTCCATCGGCGACGCTCGGCGGCTGAACCCCGTCATCGCGAACGACTCCGCATCGGGCACGATCAACGACCAGATCTTCAATGGACTGGTGAAGTACGACAAGGACATCAAGCTCATCGGCGACCTCGCCGAGCGCTGGGACGTCTCGCCTGACGGCAGGACCATCACCTTCCATCTCCGCAAGGGCGTAGAATGGCACGATGGCGCGCCCTTCACCGCCGAGGACTGCCTTTTTACCTATCAGAAGTTGATGGACCCCAAGGTCGCCACGCCCTACAGCAGCTCCTACATGGACGTTGCGAAGGCCAACGTGGTGGATAAGTTTACCTTCCGCGTGACCTACAAAGAGCCCTTCTCTCCGGCCCTCGAGAGCTGGAGCATGGGCGTCATCCCGAAGCATCTGCTCGACGGCAAGGACCTGAACACCGCCGAGTTCAACCGCAAGCCCGTCGGCACCGGCCCGTATAAATTGAAAGAATGGATTGCGGGCCAAAAGATCGTGCTGGAGGCGAACGACCGGTACTTCGAGGGCAGGCCGAACATCGACCAGTACATCTACCGGGTCATTCCCGACTCGTCCACCATGTTCCAGGAGCTGCTCTCGGGAGGCGTGGACATGATGGGGCTCAATCCGCTCCAGTATCTCCGCAAGAGCGAGACCCGAAGGATCAAGGAAAACTACCGCAAGTTCCGCTACCCGGCGAACGCATTCACTTACCTCGGCTACAACCTTGCGAGCCCGTTGTTCTCGGACAAGAAGGTGCGCCAGGCACTCGCCTATGCCATCGACCGCCAGAGCATCATCGACGGCGTTCTCATGGGCCTCGGCCAGCCCTGCACCGGCCCCTTCTCCTATGTCTCCTGGGCGTACAATCCGAAGATCAGACCCTACCCCTATGATCCGGAGCGGGCGAAGCGCATGCTCGAAGAGGCCGGGTGGAAGAACATGAACAGCGACGGCGTGAGAGAAAAGGACGGCCGCCCCTTCCAGTTCACCATCCTGACGAATCAGGGCAACGGCGAGCGCATCAAGGCCTCCGAGATCATGCAGCAGAACTTCAAGAAGGTCGGCATCGACGCCAAGATCCGGGTGATGGAGTGGCAGGCCTTCCTGGAGCAGATCGACAAGCACTCCTTCGACGCCATCATCCTGGGCTGGAGCATGAGCCGCGACCCGGACCTCTATGACATCTGGCATTCCAGCAAGACGAAGAAGGGCGAGTATAACTTCGTCGGGTACAAGAATGCCGAAGTGGACCGCCTGCTCGTCGCGGGCCGCAGGATCTTCGACGTCGAAAAGCGGAAGAAGATCTACTACCGGATCCACGAGATCCTGGCCGACGAGCAGCCGTACGCCTTCCTGTACGTCCCCGACGCGACGCCCATCGTGCACAAGCGGTTCAAGGGCATCGAGGTCGCGCCGCTCGGCATCATGTACAACTTTATTCATTGGTACGTGCCGAAGGACCGGATGGAGTGGTAGAATCTATCTCTCGCAAAGACGCCAAGAACGCAAAGGATAACCCTTGAACGGCGATTTATGAATTGTCTTTCTTGGGGAGATTTGCGTCGTTGTGAGAAACAGCTTTTCCTATGTCAATCATTCATGTAAAAAATCTCACGAAACGGTTCAAGTCCCTCACCGCAGTCGACAACACCTCCTTCTCCATCGACGAAGGCGAGGTCTTCGGGTTCCTCGGCCCCAACGGAGCGGGCAAGACCACGACCATCAACATCCTCTGCACGCTGCTCGCACCGACCAGCGGCAATGCGTCCATCGCCGGGTTCGACTGTGTGGCACAGCCCGACCAGGTGCGGTCGTCGATCGGCCTCATCTTTCAGGACACCACCCTCGACACGGGCCTCACGGCGTACGAAAATCTGAAGTTCCACGCCTATCTCTACAATCTCGACCGGAAGCTCGCGGAGAAGCGCATCGACGAGATGCTCGAGGTCGTGGAGCTGACCGCCCGAAAACGCGATCTGATCAAAAATTTCTCGGGAGGCATGAAGCGCAGGCTCGAGATCGCCCGCGGCCTCCTGCACTACCCGCGCGTCCTGTTCCTGGACGAACCGACCCTGGGCCTCGACCCCCAGACGCGGAACACGATCTGGGAGTTCATCGGAACCCTCCGGCAGCGTGAGAAGATCACCGTCTTCATGACCACCCACTACATGGAAGAGGCCGAGAACTGCGGCCGCATCGCCATCATCGACCATGGGAGGATCATCGCCGAAGGCACGCCGGCAAAGCTCAAGGAACTGGTGCGGGGAGACATCGTCCGCATATCGACCGATGACGACCCGAAGGCCATCGTTGAGATCAAGAGCACTTTTGATATCAACGCACGGGACGAGAACGGCGGCCTGTTCCTGGAGACCGAGCGGGGCGAGGAGTTCATCCCAAAGCTGATCCACTCACTTTCGATGAGGACCCGCTCCGTGAGCCTCGAGAAACCGACACTGAACGATGTTTTCCTGAAGCTCACCGGCAGGACCATTCGTGACGATGTCCTCAGGGACGACAAGGAAGTCACCCGCGAGTTCGTCCGGAGCCACCGGAGGGCCCAGCGATGATCCAGCTCCGGCCCATCTACGTCATCTGCCTCCGGGAGTTCATCAAGTTCTTCCGCGAGAGGAGCCGCCTCCTCGGCACGCTCGCCAGGCCCGTGCTCTGGCTCTTCGTGGTCGGGAACGGCATGAGCTCGCTCATCAAGCCCCAGGCCGGGTTCTCGTACCTCCAGTTCATCTTTCCGGGGATGATCGGCATGACCATCCTGTTCTCGTCCATCTTCTCGTCCATCTCCATCGTCTGGGATCGGGAGTTCGGGTTCATGAAGGAGATGCTTGTTGCGCCCATATCTCGCCTCTCCATCGTCATCGGGAAGGCCCTCTCGGGAACCTTCATCTCCGTCGCCCAGGCCATCATCATCCTGGTCCTCATCCCCTTCCTCGGCATCCAGATCACGGTCATGCAGTTCCTCGAGGTCGTGGCCGTGGCCATCCTCGTCTCGTTCTGCATCACCTCCCTGGGGATCCTGATAGCCGCTCGGCTCACCTCCTTCGACGGGTTCAATATCATCATGAACTTCCTGGTCATGCCCATGCTGTTCCTCTCCGGCGCCATGTACCCGGTCACGTCCATGCCTCCCGCGCTCCGGCACCTGACGCAGATCAACCCGCTCACCTACGGCATCGACGCCTTCAAGCATATACTGCTCCGGAACGGCACCCCTCCCCTCGGACCGGAGTTCTCCCTTGGTATGGACCTCGCCGTCGTGACGGTCATCTCCGTCATCATGCTCACCCTGGCGGCGCTATCGTTCCGGCAGAAGGAATAGGATGCCCTTGATCATAGACAACAACATCTCATTTCGCACCGCGGGCGAAGCAGACATCCCGGTCATCCAGGACCTTTCCTCGCGCATCTGGCGGGAGCACTACCCCGGCATCATCACCCATGAGCAGATCGACTACATGCTCGGCAGGATGTACGCCGCCGACATCATCCGTGACGAGGTCCTGAGCAAGGGATATCGTTATGTCCTGGTCATGAGGGGAAATGAAGCGGTCGGTTTCATCGCCTATCGCTTCGAGGACCCGGACCGGGCCGTCATGATCAGCAAGCTCTACCTCCTTCCTTCGCTGCACGGAAAAGGCATCGGCCGCCAAATGCTGCAGCACGTGAAGGACAACGCAGTCCGCCGCAGCGCGAAGCGCATCTATCTTTTTGTGAACAAGAACAACAGCAAGGCCATCGCGGCCTACGAGCGGTTCGGGTTCAAGAAGGCCGAGGCCGTGGTCACCGACATCGGTGGCGGGTTCGTGATGGATGATTTTCGGATGGTTCTGGAATTATGACACGCGAGGACCTGCGATGGGGAAGTGCACTGTTGCTCTCTATCGAAAGGCGCTGAACAAAAAAGAGCCCTCCGCGCTGTTTGCAGAGGGCTATCCGTCGATTCTCCAGAAAAACCTAGTTGGACGGCGGTGGCAGGTTTGCCGGCGTCGAGGACGGCGCTGTAGATGACGGCGCCGAAGTCGGGGCCGGCTGCTGTGCCGGTTTTGAGGCCTCCTGCTGACATCCAGCAATAAAGGACAAAGCAACAAGTCCCCACATTGCAGTTTGGATAACGGTCTTCTTCATCCCTTTCCCACCTCCCTTCTTCCTGCTATGATCGGTCTCAGCGCCTATACCACGAGCTGATAGATGATAATGTACCGGCATAACTTCCCCTTACTCTTAGCATACCTCGAAACAGGGGCTCGCAGGCTGATCCGGACATGAAAAATGCATAAGAATTCCCTTGAGTTTTCCCGTATAAAATACTATTATGGGTTTTCTTATCAGCAAAACACTACAATTATCTTAAGTAATCAGGGAGATAGAGGATGTCGAGAGCTGACAGGTTTGTAAAGGCATGCAGGCGCGAGCCTGTTGACTGCACGCCCGTGTGGATGATGCGCCAGGCAGGCCGGTATCTGCCCGAGTACCGGGAGATCCGCGCCAAGCACACGTTCCTCGAGATGTGCAAGACACCGGAGGTCGCGGCCGAGGTGACGATCCAGCCGGTGCGGCGTTACGAGATCGATGCGGCAATCATCTTCGCCGACATCCTGCTCCCGCTCGAACCCATGGGCATCGGCCTCGAGTTCGCCAAGGGAGAGGGACCGGTCATCCACAACCCCGTTCGCTCCCTCGCAGACGTGAAGAAGCTCAAACCCATCGACGCGGCAACGCAGATCGACTACCTCATGAAGGCCCTCAAGATCGTCCTGAAGGAGCTCGATGGCAAGGTGCCGCTCATCGGCTTCTCCGGCGCGCCCTTCACCCTGGCCTCGTACATGATCGAGGGCGGAGGATCGCGGAACTACGAGCATGCCAAGGCCATGATGTTCGCGGAGCCCCAGGCCTGGCACAAGCTTATGGAGCACCTGACCGGCGTCATCATCAACTACCTGAACGCCCAGATCGATGTTGGCGTGCAGGTGGTGCAGCTCTTCGACTCCTGGGTGGGGGCCCTCGGGCCGAGCGATTACCGCGAGTTCGTGCTGCCGCACCAGAAGAACGTGATCGCGGGCATCAAGAAGACCGTCCCGCTCATCCACTTCGCCCACGGTGCGACCCACCTCCTCGAGATGGTGGCCGAGTCCGGCGGCGACGTTATCGGCCTCGACTGGCGGTGCGACCTCGACGCGGCCTGGAAGCGCGTGGGGTACAACAAGGCCGTGCAGGGAAACCTCGACCCGGTCTCGCTTTTCGGGTCCAAAGAGTTCATCCGGAAGCGCACGAAGGAGATCCTCGACAAGGCCGGCGGCCGCAACGGCCACATCATGAACCTGGGTCACGGCATCCTGCAGCAGACACCCCTGGAGAACGCCGCGGAGTTCATCAACGCCACGCATGAAATGAGCAAGAGGTAACAGCGGGGTCCAGGGTCCAGTAGCCAGGATCACGGTTTATTCCTTCCCTGCCCCCTGCCCCCTGTGCCCTTGACCTTTATGAACCATGCTGCAGTCATACTTATCGCTCTCGGCGGGCCGCGCAGCCTCGACGAGGTCGGCCCGTTCATGGAAGCCTTCATGGGAAGGCCAGCTCCGCCGCCCGTTGTTGCCGCGGTGAAAGAGCGGTACCAGCTCATCGGAGGCAGGTCGCCGCTCCCGGACCTGGTGAAGGCCCAGGCCAAAGCGCTCGGGAAAGAGCTTGGCCCCGGCTTCCGGGTATATGAAGGATTCCGGTATTCCGTGCCGACGGTGGCCGAGTCTTTTGACCGGGCGATGCATGACGGTGCACGCCGCGTGATCGCCCTCTCGATGTCACCTTTTTCGACGGAGGTCACGACGGGCGCATACAAGAGCGCCTGCGACGCATTGGGGAGCGGCGAGACCTGCCCGCTCTTCATCCCGAGCTGGCATGACAATTCCCTGTTCATCGAGGCCTGGCAGGAGCGGATCTTCCACGGGCTGAAGCGTTACCGCGAGACCCTGCGGCGGCATGCTTCCATCATTTTCACCAGCCACAGCATCCCGCTCCGTTACATCCAGGCGGGCGATCCCTACCGGAAGCAGATCGAGGAGACCGCCAACGCTATCGCCCGGCGCATGGCTCTGTCACGCTGGTACCTCGCCTGGCAGAGCAAAGGAGCGCGGGCGACGGAGCCCTGGCTTGAGCCCGAAGTGGAGACGGTCCTCGACATGATCGCTGCGGAGAAGAAGGGCGAGTTCGTGCTCGAGGTCCCCCTCGGCTTCACATGCGATCACCTGGAGACGCTATACGACATCGACATCGTTCACCGCAGGCACGCTGAGGGTCTGGGGCTCACCTTTGAGCGGGCGGAATCGCTGAACACGTCGCCGATCTTCATCAAGGCGCTGGCGGACATCGTGAGGAAAGCGGCTTGACAGAGCTTGTCAGCTTGAAGGCTGGCATGCTAGCAAGCTTGAGGAGAGACCATGCGTAATAATATCGTATCACTGGGCGCCGACGAGCTGAAGTACGAGATCAGGGAGATCGTCGCCGTTGCCAAGGAATTCCAGCAACTGGGCATCGACATCACCTGGGAGAACATCGGCGACCCGGTCCAGAAGGGCGAAAAACTTCCCGGTTGGATCAAGGACCTCATCATGAGCGCGATGAAGGAGGACCTGACCTACGGCTACTCACCCACGAAGGGCCTCGACGCCACGCGGGAGTTCCTCGCCCAGAAGGCGAACAAGAACGGCGGCGTCAAGATCACAAAAGAGGACGTCATCTTCTTCAACGGCCTGGGCGACGCCATCAGTAAGATCTACGGCCAGCTCCGCAAGGAGTACCGTGTCATCGGACCGAGCCCGGCCTACAGCACCCACTCCTCCGCCGAGGCGTCGCACGCGGGGTCGGAATACATCTCCTACAACCTCGACCCGGTGAACCTCTGGTACCCCGACGTCAAGGACCTCAGGATGAAGGTGAAGTACAACCCTTCCATCTCCGGCATCCTGCTCATCAACCCGGACAACCCTACGGGCGCCGTCTATCCGAAAGAGGTCCTGCAGGAGATCGTTGCCATCGCCAAAGAGTACGACCTCTTCATCGTCTGCGACGAGATCTACATCAACATCACGTACAACGGCAAGAGGTCCGTACCGCTCGCGGACGTCATCAACGGCGTCTGCGGCATCTCCATGAAAGGCATCTCCAAGGAGCTTCCCTGGCCCGGGGCACGGTGCGGATGGATCGAGGTATACAACGCCGACAGGGACCCTGTCTTTGCCAAGTACATCAAGAGCATCGTGGACGACAAGATGCTCGAGGTCTGCTCCACCACGCTCCCGCAGTGGGTCATCCCGTCGATCATGGGCGACAGCCGGTATGCGGGGCATATTGCGAACAGGAGTGCCATGTACCAGAAGCGGTCCCGCATCGCCTATGACCTCCTGAAAGACGTCAAGGGCATCCTGGTGAACCAGACGAACGGCGCCTTCTACCTCACCGTGATGTTCCGCGAGAACGCGCTGACGCCAAACCAGAAACTCGGCATTTCCAACGCGAGGGCAAAGGAGAAGGTCGAGCGCATCGTGAAGAACGTCGCCCTCGACAAGCGCTTCGTGTACTACCTCCTCGCGGCGACCGGCATCTGCGTGGTCCCGCTCACCGGGTTCAACTGCGATCTCCCGGGTTTCCGCGTCACCCTGCTCGAATCGGACGACGCGAAGTTCGAATGGATCTTTAAAACCCTGAAGGAAAAGATCACGGAGTACCTGAACGGCTGACACGCAAGCAAAAAGACCTTACCACGAATGACACGAATGGGACGAATTGCTCGAATAGAAACAAGCGCCATGAAGTGGATCATGACGATCGTATAATTCATGAAATTCATGTTACCGCTTCTTGAGGTTATTCTATGTCCAGAGTCATCATAATCGGCGGCGGTATCGCGGGCCTCGCGGCTGCAGTCCATCTCAAGGCAGGGGCCAAGGCCCACGGCAAGGCCGTGGACGTTCTGCTGCTCGAGCGGAACCAGCGCATTGGCGGAAAGATCCTGACGGAGAAGATCGGCGACTGTCTCGTCGAGGCGGGACCGGACAGCTTCCTGCCCGAGAAGGTCTGGACCGTGAACCTGGCGAAGTACGTGGGCCTCGAGGCCGAGATGCTTCCGTCCAACGATAAGTTCAAGGGCACCTTCATCTATTCCGGCAAACAGCTTCACTCTCTCCCCGAAGGTGTCATGCTCATGGTGCCGACCTCCTTCTGGCCCATGGCAAAGTCCAATCTTATTTCCTGGCCCGGCAAGCTCCGCATGGGCATGGAGGTCTTCGTCCCCAGGAGAAGGTCGCGGGACGACGAAAGCCTCGGCTCTTTCGTGACCCGCAGGCTCGGCGCGGAGTGCCTGAACAAGATCGCCGAGCCCCTCGTGGCCGGCATCCATACCTCCAATCCCGACAACATGAGCGTCCTGGCCACCTTCCCTCGATTCGTCCAGATGGAGCAGAAGAGCGGCAGCCTCATCCGCGGCATGCTGGCGTCGCTCAAGAGCCGGCCCCACGCGACCCTGAGCGGCCCGCCGCCCAAACCGGGGACGCCGCGCATGACCTACTTCATGAGCTTCAAGGCCGGCATGGAAACGCTCCCCAAAGCCTGCGCGGATTATATCGGCAAGGACTCCATCCGTCTCGGTGCGACTGTCACGGCGGTTGAGCCCCGGGGCAATGGCTACGCGGTCATCCTCGAGAATGGCGAGGCGCTCGAGTCAGACCACGTGATGCTCGGCGCCTCGGCCTATGATTCCGCCGAGATGGTAAAGGGATTCGACGCAAACCTCGCCGGGCACATGGGCGCCATCCAGTGGTCATCATCGGGAACGGTGACGCTCGCCTTCAAGCGCGCGGACGTGAAAGTGCCGCTTCGCGGCTTCGGGTTCATCGTGCCAAAGGCTGAGGACCGCAGGATCAATGCCACGACCTACAGCTCCATCAAGTGGTCCTATCGCGCGCCCGACGGCACCATCCTGCTTCGCGCCTTCGTGGGCGGCGGCCACCACGAGGAGCTCGTGCATGATCTGGATGACGCGGCCCTGACCCGGACGGTGTTGGAGGAAATGGATACCATCCTGGGGCTCAAGGCGAACCCCGCATTCTCCAAGGTCTACCGCTGGCTCAAGGGCATGCCCAAGTTCACCGTGGGACACCTGGACCGCATGGCCCTCCTCGACCGCATGGTCAGTCTGCACCCGGGCCTCCACCTCATCGGCTGCTCCTATAAAGGCATCGGCATCGGAGACTGCGTGCACGAGGCCCAGATCGCGGCTGAGAAGATCCTCAAGTCGTAGCTTTGCTCCGTCCGATCATCTGATGCTCCTGCCCGCTATATTTCTCAGAACTTTACCCCTCCTTCTACCCATACCGACAGGACATCTCCGCCATAAAAAAGAAAAGGCTAGTTTATGAGTTATTCATTTTATGATATAGTTTTGTCGTGCAGATAACTTTCTGTACTTCGCACGTGCGCGCACCGCAAAACGGGTTCGCAGTGTTCCAAATACGACAACAAGAATTGCCATTTTCTATAGGGGGACCAGGATGAGGCCTAAATTGTATGTGATTTTAGCAGGCATGATGGTGGCCGTCATGGTAGTTGCCGCCTGCATGCCAGCCGCCACACCCGCCTCCACCAAAGTGCTGGTTGAACGCACCACGATTCCAGCCTCAGAAGTTCCTCTACCAGCAGCCCCCACCGTTGAAACGCTGCCTATAGCTAGCTACAAAGATGCGATATATCAGATTGACGGCAAATCAATTGCCTTGGTCAATGGTTTATCCGAAGCGGAAGCAGCGCCCGGCTCGGCTTCAAGAATTATTACTCGCTATTTTGGTAACGATGCCATTGGAGATCTAAACGGAGACGGTAAGAAAGATGTCGCTTTCCTCTTGACGCAAGATACTGGAGGAAGTGGAACATTCTACTATGTTGTAGTGGCTTTGCGCGCTGCTGCAGGCTATCAGGGAACAAACGCGGTTTTGTTGGGCGATAGAATTGCGCCTCAAACGACGAGTATTGAAAATGGCATGGTTGTTGTGAATTATGCAGAGAGAAAGCCGGATGAGTCATTCGCAATTGAACCCTCAGTTGGTATTTCGAAATATCTTGCGGTAATAGACAGCAAACTAGTAGAAGTAAATACTCAGTAGACCAAAATTAGCTTTCCGCTTCTCTTTAAGGCGGGATGCAAAATCGAGCGTGGTTGCAGTGGGCGGTTTGTCGTGTAAGTCAAGGCGGTGCCTAGCGCCCGCTTCCACCCGACTCGTCTCCGCTGCGCTTCGGCGAGCGGGTGAAGCGGAACGTTCAAGTGTAAGTTTCAACCGGCATTCTGCACCTGCTGTATATCGGGCGCCATTGCACACTTGTAGATGAAGTTCGCATTCTCGAAATCCTTGTTCGCTGAAGAACGACGACAGGAAGTCTCGGTGCTAGCTCTAAACGGCGCGACTGGATGCGCCATTCGTAAATAATACTCTGTGAGGAAGGTCACGTCTATGAACACCATCGAGGTCAAGATCTACTACGAGGACACGGACTGCGGCAACGTGGTCTACTACGCCAACTACCTCAAGTACATGGAGCGGGGCCGCACCGAGTTCCTGGCGGACCACGGATTCAAGGTCAGCGAGCTGGCGGCTCAGGGCACGGTCTTCGTCGTGGCGCGCGTCGAGATCGACTACCGCTCCTCGGCCCGCCTGGGCGAGACCATCGTGGTCAAGACCTGGATCTCCGAGATGACCCGCACGTCGCTCCTCTTCAGCCACACCATGACCGACAAGGCATCGGGCAGGCTCATCGCCGAGGCCCAGGCCCGCCTCGTCTGCGTCGATCCCAACGGCAAGATCAAACGCATCCCCCAGGAATTGCAGGAGCGGACAGGGTAAAGAACAGCCAATTGGACACGGATACCGCCAACGCCGTCATTCCCACGTAGGCGGGAATCCAGCGTATTCCATTCACTCCTGGATCCCCGTTTGCACGGGGATGACGATTCACATCGAGAAAACTGATCTTTTTTGAATCCGCGTCGTTTAGAAGGGCCTACTTTTGGTCATCCGCATCCCATGAAAGCTGCTGACCAGACCACTCACGACACCATCAGCATGCGGGGCGCAGGCGTCATCAAGATAACCCAGCCCGTCACCGGTCACCGGTTTACGCTCGACAGCATCCTGCTTGCCGATTTCTGCCGCATCAAACCGAAAGACCGCGTCTTGGAACCCGGCGCCGGGACCGGCGTCATCTCCCTCCTCCTCGCGAAGAAGCATCCCCGCGCCTCGTTCACTGCCATCGAGATTCAATCGTCACTCGCGGACCTCCTCGAACAGAACATCTCCGCGAATTCCCTTGATGGCAGGATCATCGTGCTTGCCCAGGACCTCCAGAGGCTGAAGAAAACGCTCGCTCCGGGTTCACAGAGCGTCATTGTCGCCAATCCGCCGTATACAAAGGAAGGCACCGGCAGGACTTCACCCCACGCGGCCCGGCACATCGCACGGCATGACCGTACAGCTTCCCTCGAAGCGTGGCTCGACCTTCAGATTCTTCTCAGGAACAAGGGCAGGTACTGCATGGTCTTCTCCGCGGCGAGGATGGCAGAGCTTATTGCTGCCTTGAAAAAACGGGCTTTGGAGCCCAAGCGGCTCCGGCTGGCCCATCCGTATCAGGACAAGCCTGCCTCCTTGCTCCTCGTCGAGGCGGTCAAGAACGGCGGGGCAGGCCTCGAGGTCCTGCCGCCGCTTTTTGTTCACAACTCAGGTGGTGGCTACACAGACGAGTTGAAACAGATATACGGTTTAATTCCCTTCTCATGAACGCCATACCGGTTTTATTAACCATAAACCTCGCATGTACTGCATCTTTTTGCGACCCTCTGACCACCTACCTCACCTGGTTGCCTTGACAATCCCCTTTAGCGCGCTATAGTTCCTCGGCCTGAACCTGAGTGATCAAAAGAAGGCAGATGAAGTCGAATACCTCAAGTCTTTAACCCGCGTCTCCGCTGATCCGAAAGACCCTCGCCTGAGGCGGTGAGGGTCTTTTTTTCCTTTCTCTCCGCTGTATTTCAGGCCGAGAATTCGATACTGCCGGTTCTCTATGATATACTTCAAATTGAAGGAGGTATTTCTCAATGGGGGAAGAGACCTATCCGTATGTGATCATCGGAGGCGGACTGGCCGGCGCGTCGGCCGTGGAGGGAATCAGGGAACGGGATAAAAAAGGGGCGATTCTCATCATCGGCGCTGAAAAGCATCTGCCCTACGACCGCCCGCCGCTGACGAAAAAGCTCTGGTTCGGCAAAAAGAAGGTCGAAGAGATATTTCTCCACGATCAGAAATTCTACGACCAGAACAAAGTGACCGTGGAATCGGGCATCTCGGTCACGGCACTCGATCCGAAACAAAAGTCCGTCACGACGGACACCGGAAAACAGTATCGATATCAAAAGCTCCTCCTGGCAACAGGCGGCGTACCGCGCACCCTGCCCGTCCCCGGCGGGGACCTCGGCGGCATCTGCTATTTCAGAACGCTTGACGACTACCTGAGGATGCGCAGGGAGTCGACGGAAGGAAGTTCCGCGGTCGTCATTGGGGGAGGCTTCATCGGCTCGGAGATCGCCGCCGCGCTTACTCTCAACAAGATCAACGTTACCATGATATTCCCCGAACCATACATTGTGAACCGCGTGTTTCCCGAGGGTCTTGGTATGGCATTGCAGCGGCAATTCCGTGATCGGGGCGCGACCCTGATGGCAGGAGAAAAACCGGCGTCGATCGCGAAAAGAGGCAGTCGCTTTATCACCACGACCGTCAGCGGCAAACAGGTAGAATCGGACATGGTGATCGTGGGCATCGGCATCGCGCCTTCCCTTGATCTTCCGCGACGTGCGGGGCTGCAAACCGCCAACGGGGTCATTGTCGATGAATATCTTCAGGCATCGCTCCCCGACATCTACGCTGCGGGCGACATCGCGTTTTTCCCCTACCAGGCGCTCGGGAAACAAACGCGCGTAGAACACTGGGACAACGCACTGAACCAGGGCAAGCAGGCGGGCTTGAACATGGCCGGTGCGCACAAGCCATACGACTATATGCCGTACTTTTTCTCCGACCTTTTCGAGTTCGGGTACGAGGCCGTGGGAGAGGTGGACGCGCATTTGGAGACTGTTGCCGACTGGCAGAAGGAAAACGATACGGGCGTGATCTATTACCTCAGGGACGGCAAGGTCCGGGGAGCAATGATGTGCAATGTCTGGGAGAAGGTAGAGGCCGCGCGGACCTTGATCCGGACAGGCGCGCAGGTAACGAAAAAGGAACTGCAGGGAATGATAAAGTAAAGATCTTTGGCGGGACCGCGTCGAACCACTAATGCGCGGGGGAAGCGACAGGAGTGGAGGTGATTATGAAACTCGCGGAACAAACGGCACAACCCATACCAAAAGGAACCGCTCCTCTGTCCCGGAACGAGGCAGGGGAGCTCTTTAGCGAGATCCCCCAATGGTCAATGGGAGAACGCACGATCGGAAGAGAGTTCCGTTTCAGGGATTTTCGTCAGGCCATGGACTTTGTGAACAGCATCGCGGCGATCGCGAATGAGCAGGACCATCATCCCGATATCTTCATTTCTTACAATAAGGTGCAATTGACCCTGTCGACGCACAAGATCGGCGGCCTGTCGCTGAACGACTTCATCATGGCGGCGAAGATCGACCGTGCGGCGGACCGACAACGGATCGGACAGGCCGCATGACCAGCCACGAGTGCGCGCCTGGCGCGCCCAGCGGCCTCCGGGGAAAGGTCGCTCTCGTCACCGGCGCGGGCAAAAGGATCGGACGCGCTATCGCCATCGCGCTTGCCGAAGAGGGCGTGCAGGTCGTTGTGCATGACCGCCGCGCATTGGAAAGAGAGACCGCCAAAGTATGCAGCGAGGTAGTTGATTGCGGGGCGAAGTCCTGGCAGGTCCTCGCCGATCTGGAAAGGCCCGAAGAGTACGAAGCCCTGATCGCGCAAGCGCTCAAGGCGGCAGGGTCACTCGATATCCTCATCAATAACGCGTCCATCTTTCTTCCGAACACGTTCACGGATGTCGGATTCGGCGATGTAACGCGGCACCTGCACGTGAACGCATGGGCGCCATTCGTCCTCTCCCGCGAGTTCGCGAGGCTTGCCGACCGAGGTAAGATCATCAACCTTCTCGACACCCGCATCACCGGTTACGACCGGTCGCACGTGGCGTACGTCCTGAGCAAAAAGATGCTCTCGGTCCTGACGACGATGTGCGCGCTGGAGTTCGCGCCGGACTTCACGGTGAACGGCGTGGCACCCGGCCTCATCCTCCCCCCCGCGGGAAAGGATGAGAGCTATCTTGACGTGCTTGCGAAGGCCGTCCCTCTTCAGAAGCACGGGGGGCCGGGAGATATCGCGGACGCGGCGCTTTACCTGCTCAAGAGCGATTTCGTGACCGGCCAGATCATCTACGTGGATGGGGGCAAACATCTCGCGGAGGAACAACATGGACCGCATCCTGATCAGTGATCTTCTCGTACGGTGCATCATCGGCGTTCGCGATGAGGAACGGCGGGACAAACAGGACGTACTGATCAACCTGTCGCTTTCGGTAGATCTACGTAAAGCCGGCACGAGCGACCGGATCGAAGATTCCGTGGACTACCGGGCACTGAACAAACAGATCCTTCGCATGGCGGAAAGTTCGCAGTTCCATCTCGTGGAATCCCTTGCGCAGGCCGTTGCCGATATCTGCCTCGGGAATCCGTCAATAAAGGAAGCATTGGTGAGGGTGGAAAAACCCGGGGCGCTCAGGTTCGCCAGGAGCGTCGGGGTGGAGATCGTCAGGCGCCGCGCGGACTGATCATGGCGCGGGCCTTCATAAGCATAGGATCGAACATCGACCCGGAAACCAATGTGAGGAACGCCATCCTCCGGCTGACGGAGACTGCACGGGTCAAAGCGATCTCCACGGTCTATCGCACGGAACCCATCGGACCGCCCGGCCAGCCGCCGTTCTATAACTGCGTCGTCGAGCTCGAAACGGATCTGCCGCCCCGGGACCTGAAGTTCCGGCTCCTGCGCCGCCTCGAGAGCGAAATGGGCAGGACGCGGGGCACCGACAAATTCACGGCGCGCACTATCGACCTTGATCTGATCCTGTACGATGAGCTCGTGACGACCTCGGCGGACCTCACGCTTCCCGACCCCGATATCCTGAGTCGGCCGTTCCTGGTGATCGCTCTCCATGAGCTGTCGCCGGAACTGGTCCTCCCGGGGTCCGGCGTGCGCATCAGCGACGTGATGCCGGCGCTGCCGCGAACGGGCATGAAGCTTCTCGAAAAATACACGGAACGCATACGAAAGGAAGTCCACCATGGATGAAAGGAATGAACGGATCGAAACGCTGGTCAGGGAACTGCTGGTGGAGCTTGGAGAAGATCCGTCGCGGGAAGGGCTCATGAACACGCCGAAACGCGTTGCCGCGTCCCTTGCCTTCCTGACGTCGGGCTACAAGGCCAACATCCAGGAATTGATCAACGAAGCTCGCTTCGCCCAGGAAACGACCAGCATGGTCGTGGTCAAGGACATCGAGGTGTACAGCATGTGCGAGCATCACATGCTGCCGTTCTATGGGAGGTGCCATATCGGGTACATCCCGCGGGGGCGCGTCTTCGGCGTGAGCAAGCTTGCCCGGCTCGTGGACATGTACGCGAGACGGCTCCAGATCCAGGAAAAGCTGACGGAGCAGATCGCCTACGCGATCAAGGACTCGATCAACGCCGATGGCGTCGGCGTGATGATCGAAGCGCGCCACCTCTGCATGATGATGCGGGGCGTGGAAAAACAGAACTCCATGTTCGTGACATCGTCGGTGCTCGGGGTCTTCCGCACGAACCCCGCGACCAGGCAGGAGTTCCTGTCGCTGATCAGCAAACCGGCGCCGGTGTAAAACCATGCCGGAACAGGTCGCCGCCCAGCAAGATCCATGAATCCCACCAAAGACAGAGGCACAGCGGCGATCTTCACCATCGGCCATTCGAACCACCCTCTTGAGAAGTTCATCGAGATGCTGAGGGCCCACGGGATCGGGCTGATCGCCGATGTGCGGACAATCCCCAAGTCGCGCCACAATCCCCACTACAACAGCGATGTGCTGGCCGCCGCGCTCCATGAGAACCGCATCGCCTACCATCATCTGCCTTTGCTCGGCGGGCTGCGTCATCCGAAGAAGGATTCGATCAACAGCGCATGGGAGAACGATTCGTTCAGAGGATTCGCGGACTACATGCAGACGGAAGGATTTGCTGCAGGTCTTTCAGAATTGCTGGCGACCGGGCGGGAACAGCGGACCGCCGTGATGTGCGCCGAAGCACTTCCCTGGCGCTGTCACCGGTCCCTCATCGCCGACGCACTGCTGGTCCGCGAAGTGACGGTCATGCACATCATGAGCAGGACCTCGGTCAAGGAGCATGTCCTGACGCCCTGGGCCAGGGTGCAGGGCATGACCATTACGTACCCCCGACCGTAAAGATCACCCTTTTTGCTGCCGTGCGGCCCTTTTCTTGCTCAACAGGTCCTTCACCATCACCTGCTTGAGCGCGTCCCGCGTTTGCGGGTCCTTGATGCCCGCAATACATTCCTCGATCCGCTTCTGCTCCCCTGCCTCCAGTTTCCCGGCAGCAGGCTGAAATTCTTCGGCGCGCTCGTCGGCCCGCTCCAGTTCGCCGAGCTTGAGCGTGATGCTCTCGATCCCGTCGGGGCCCAGGCGGTCGTTCACCCTGCTCACGATCTCGGGCTTCAGGAGCGAGAGCTGCTGCATCCATGCCGAGCTGTCCACCACGACCGTGAGCCGTTTGCTCCGTATGGACGCAGGCTGCGCGTGACGGGCGATGCCCGGACCCACGGCCTTCTGCCACAGGCTGAAGACGCGGTACTCCTTCAGCTTTGCCCCCCATCCCCGGTCGTTCAGGATCTTTTCGATCGTGGACGAGAGCTTTTCGACCCTTCCGCGACGCATGGGCTCATGATATCGCAAATCCGGCTAAATGCAAACGGAATAGTTGCACATCAACATCCCAAGCGATGATGATAACTCGACTACGCAGGCGTGCAGCCGCCAGAGAGACGAAAAGCTGTTTCGCGCAAAGACGCCAAGCGCGAAAAGAGCAGCCCGGCAAATTTTTTGGCATCAGATTTACCTCCGCCGGAAAATCTCATTCCTCCATGATCTGCTTTTCTTTGCGTGCTTCCCTAAGTGGCCGCTGTTGGCTTTAGGCCATTGCGCCTCGGCGTGGCCCTCTTGATGGCCATTGCGTGAGACCGAAGTTATTTTGACAAGAGCGTGTTGGAAACGATATAATGTGGTCGTTCTTGCGCCAGCGGCAACAGCCGCCAAAAGAACAGAGGAGCGTGTATGCCTGAATTACGGAAAGACCCCATCACCGGCCGCTGGGTCATCATCTCGTCGGACCGCGGCAAGCGGCCGACCGACTTCGCGGAACAGCGGACCAAGAAACGCGGGGGGTTCTGTCCCTTCTGCGCCGGAAACGAACGGACCACCCCCCCTGAGATCCTCGCCTACCGCGAGGGCGGCCAGCCCAACAGCCCCGGCTGGCGTCTCCGGGTGGTGCCGAACAAGTTCCCGGCGCTCCAGATCGAGGGTGAGCCGAACAAGCAGGGTGAGGGCATTTTCGACAAGATGAACGGTCTCGGCGCCCACGAGGTCATCATCGAGAACCCGGACCACAACGCGAGCCTCGCGAGCCTGCCCAGCCGGGCCATGGAGGAGGTGCTCTGGGCGTACCGGGACCGGATGGAGGACCTCAAGAAGGACCGCCGCTTCCAGTACACCCTCATCTTCAAGAATGAAGGGCTGACCGCGGGCGCGACGCTTGAGCACAGCCATTCCCAGCTCATAGCCCTCCCGATCGTGCCGATCCAGGTACAGGAGGAGATCGACGGCTGTCGGAAGCACTATGATTTGAAGGAGCGCTGCATCTTCTGCGACATCATCCGGCAGGAGCTGCAGACCCGCGCCCGCGTGGTCATGGAGACGCATTCCTTTGTGGCCCTGGCGCCGTTCGCGCCGCGCTTCCCCTTCGAGACCTGGATCATGCCGAAGCGGCACATCTCGTGCTTCTCCTGTTCGACCAACGAGGACTTCAAGGACCTGGCCTTCCTGCTCCAGAACACGCTCCGACGGCTCGACAAGGCCCTTTCCATGCCGCCCTACAACTACATCATCCACACCTCCCCCTTCAAGGAGGAGATCAACGACTATTATCACTGGCATATCGAGCTCATGCCCAAACTCACCAACGTGGCGGGATTCGAGTGGGGATCCGGCTTCTACATCAATCCCACGCCGCCCGAGGAAGCCGCAAAGTTCCTGCGGGAAATAAAGTTATAAGAGCACAGGGGCTCAATATCCCTGGAACAGCCTACGTCGGGACCATGAATCCAGGAGCGAGCGCATGCCTCGCAGCTTGCTGCGGGATTAGCGAGCGATTAGGATAAACGTACTACCCTGAGGATCGAGCTCCCTGCAGCTTGCTGCAGGGAGCATCAACCGCCACGGCCAAAAAGAGGGCCACACGGGGGCGCAAAGGACGCAAAGGAAGTTGAACACCGGGGCAGAAACATCTTGCCGTCCTTCGCGTCCTTCGCGCTCTTCGCGTCTTCGCGGTACTATTTTTTTCGATGATGTTTAGGATGATGCCATTATGAAGATCCTTTTTGCCGCCTCAGAGGTCGCCCCGTTCGCGAAGACCGGCGGCCTCGCCGACGTCGCGGGCAGCCTCCCTCAGGCCCTGGCGGCCCTGGGCCACGACGTCCGGGTGGTCCTGCCGCGGTACCGGCAGATCGACGGGGGAACATTCGGACTCACCCATCTCGCCACCTTCTACGTCCCCCTGGCGTCGTGGAAAGAACGGTGCGACATCCTCGCGGGAAGGCTGGGAGCGCGCGTACCGGCCTATTTCATCAACAAGGACATCTACTTCAACCGGCCCGAGCTCTACCGCACCCCCCAGGCCGACTACCACGACAATGCCGAGCGGTTCATCTTCTTTTCCCGCGCCGTCCCCGAGCTCTGCAGGATACTGGACTTCTCTCCCCATATCATCCACTGCAACGACTGGCAGACCGGCCTGGTACCCCTGTATCTGAAAAAATTCTATAATGACGTTGCGCAGCTTCGTCTTGCCCGGACGGTCTTCACCATCCACAACCTCGGTTACCAGGGGATCTTCGGGAAACGCGAGCTGGTCCTCACCGGGCTCGGGTGGGACGTGTTCACTCCCGACGGCATCGAGTTCTGGGACAATATCAACCTCCTGAAGGCCGGGATCGTCCATGCCGACGTTGTCACCACCGTCAGCGCGACTTACAGCAGGGAGATCCAGACGCCCGAGTTCGGCCATGGGCTGGACGGGACGCTCCGGAAGCGCGCGGAAGACCTGTTCGGCATCGTGAACGGCATTGATAACGAGGAGTGGGACCCGGCGCATGACCCATCCCTGCCGCAGCCCTACAGCGCGGCGCGGCTCGTGGGGAAGCAGGCGTGCAAACGCGCCCTGCAGGAACAGCTGGGGCTCCCGCTTGAGAACGCGCCAATCCTCGGCATGGTGACGCGGCTCACTGACCAGAAGGGCCTGGACATCCTGTTGGACGCTATCCCCGAGCTCCTGCACCAGCAGGCCCAGCTCGTCATCCTCGGCACCGGCGACGACCGCTACCACCGCGCGCTGGCCAAGATGGGCGACCGCCACCGGGACCGGATGAGCGTCCTGCTCAAATATGATGACACGCTCGCCCGGCGCATCTATGCCGGCTCCGACCTGTTCCTCATGCCGTCGCGATACGAGCCCTGCGGCCTTGGCCAGATGCACGCGCTCCGGTACGGCACGGTCCCCGTCGTCCGCAGGACCGGCGGGCTTGCCGACACGGTCGATGACTACCATCCCCGGGCCGGGAAGGGCACCGGATTCGTGTTCGACGATTACACGCCCGACGCGCTTGTCGCCTGCGTCAAGCGGGCACTCAAAGTGTACCGTGACCCGAAGCGATGGAAGTCGATCATGCAGGCCGGGATGAAGGTCGATTTCTCGTGGACGAGCTCGGCAAAGGAATACTTGAAGGTATACCATAAAGCATTACACAAGTAGCATGGGGGCAGGAGCCAGAATCCAGAAGGATACCGATCGACTGCCCTCCTGGCTCCTGACTCCTGACTCCAGTTCCTGATTTCTGTCTCCTGTTCCTCAAACCATGGACCCCGTCGAACGTACAGAGCTCAGCATCCTGAGCGAGATCGGCCGAATCTCGAACTCCGCCGAAGACCTTGCCCGCAAGCTCCAGCGTATCATCGAAGTGGTGATGCGGGGCATGGGCCGGGAAGGCGCATCGGTCTTTCTCCTGGACCCTTCCGGACAGACCGTGACCCTGGTCGCGGCGGCCGGCCTGAACCAGGAGACCGTGGGCAGGCTCAAGTTCCCGCTGGGCAAAGGCATAGCCGGATGGGTTGCCGAGCAGAAAGTGCCCCTCGCCCTCGCTGACCCCTATTCCGACCCCCGTTTCCAATACGTTCCCGAGAGCGGCATCGGGCACTTCAGGTCGCTGGTAGCCGCGCCCATCCTTGATGAAGACCGCTGCCTCGGCGTCATCTTCGTGCTGTCCGTCGAGACATGGAACGCCCAGTCCGCCGAGATCACCCTTCTGACGACCATCGCGAACCAGGTCAGCGGCGTCATCCGGAGCACCCGGCTCTTCCAGAACATCCAGGACCGCCTGATCGAGCTCTCCACCATCTATCAGATCGGCATGGCGCTCAATTCGACCCTCGACCTGAACCAGCTTCTCGGTCTTATCGCCAAGAACACCACCCAGGTGCTCCGGGCGCAGGGCTGCACCATCCGGCTCGTGAACCTGCCCGATGCCGGAGCGGAACGGCCGGACCTGCCCGAGATCTACATCAGCGAGGGTGTCCGCGAGCTCGATGCCCGGTTGGGGGGGCGCATGCTGGCCAGGACCATGGGAGACAAGCGCCCGGTCCTCATCGCGGACACGTCCCGGGACCCGGGGTTCCAGGACCTCTCCGGCTTTCCCCCGTGCTCGCTCATCAGTGTGCCGCTCCTTTTCCACGACCGGGTCATCGGCGTGATCACGCTGTACAACAAGGAGGATGGCCAGCCCTTCAGCGAAGCGGACCTCCAGTTCCTGACCACCATCGCCAACGGAGCGGCCGTTGCCGTCGATAACGCCGCCATGTTCGAGCGCGTGGACCACCTGGCGAACGAGGCCCGGAACCGCGCGCAGGAATTCTCCATTCTCTACGACGTCGGTACGGCCATGGGCGCCACCCTGAACCTTGACCGGCTCCTCCGGATCATCCTCACGGCGGCCACGATGGGCGGCACCGGCCTCGGCTTCAACCGGGCCATCCTGCTCCTCACCAATGAACGCTCCAACGTGCTCCAGGGAATGATGGGCGTGGGCCCCTCTTCCTGGGACGAGGCCAACCGTGCTTGGACCGAGGTCGCCCGGAAGCATAAGAGTCTCATGGAGTGGATCCAGACCGGCGAGCTCTTCGAATCGAAGGACACGGAGTTCAATGCCCTTGCCCGGAGCATCCGCGTGCCCCTCGAGCCCGACGGCGGCATCCTGGCCCATACTGTCCTGGACAAGAAAGCATTCAACATCACGAACGCAGCCGCAGACACCCGCGTGCGGCAGGACAAGACCGAAATGCTCAAGGTCAACAGTTTCGCCACGGTCCCCCTCATAGCGAAGGGCCGAGTCATTGGAGCGATCCTCGTGGACAACCTGTTCACCCAGCGGCCCATCACGGACCACGACATGCGGTTCCTCACCATGTTCGCCCACCAGGCAGCCCTGGCCATCGATAATGCGATCATCCACTCGAACATGGAGACCATGAACCGGGACATCCGGGCCATGCATGAGCAGGTGGCACAGTCCGAGAAGATGGCGGCCCTCGGCGCCATGATGGCCGAGATCACCCACGAGATCCGCAACCCCCTGGTCTCCATCGGCGGCTTCACCCGGCGCTTGGCGCGCAAGGTGACGGACCTGGACGCGAAAAAGTACATCGACATCATCCTGAGCGAGGTAGGCCGACTTGAGGGCATTATCCATGACAACCTCGCCTTTATCAAGAACGTGAACCCGCAGTTCTCCCTGTCATCGCTCAACGCGGTCATCGCGGAGGTCCTCATGGTCTATGAGGACGAGCTCCGCCAGCGCGGGATCCGGATCGAACGGAACCTGGCGGATGGACTGCCGGAGCTGGAGATGGACCCCCAGCAGGTGAAGCAGGCGATCGTCAACCTCATAACGAACGCCATGGAGGCGATGGAGAAAGGCGGCGTTCTCACGGTCCGGACCTATCCGCTGGCTGACAGCCGGGAGGCCGCCATGGAGATCGGTGATTCTGGACCCGGCGTCTCGCCCGAGGCCATGCACAACCTGTTCAATCCCTACTACACTACGAAGGTGCGCGGGACAGGCCTCGGGCTTCCCATCACCCACCGCATCATCAAGACACACAAGGGAACCATCGTGTTTCGCAACAAGGAGGCCGGCGGTGCCTTGTTCACCATTCGCCTGCCCTGGCCGCAGGAATAAAAGTAACAGCCGCCTTGACCGCAACGGCAATATGCTATACTAGGGTTGAAACCCGTACGGGAGGTCGACATGACGAAAAAGATCCTGGTAGTCGATGATGAAGAGAACATCTGCAAGCTCTACAAGGAAGAGCTCGAGGAGATGGGTTTCGAGGTCACGACCGTGCTGGACGGGAGCAGCGCCCTCGCGGCGATCGAAAAGTCCCGCTACGACCTCGTCACCCTGGACATGCGCATGAAAGGCATGGACGGCATCGAAACCCTCCGGAAGATGAAGGAACGGGACGCGAACCTCCCGATCATCATCTCGTCGGCGTACGAGGAATACAAGAACGACTTCGGCTCCTGGGCCTCGGACGCCTATATCGTCAAGTCCGCTGATACCGCCACCCTCCGCGACACCGTCAAGAAGATCCTCGGATGATCCAGGAGCGAGCGCGCCCCCCGCAGCTTAGCGCGGGGTTAGCGAGCGATGAGGATAAATGACTTCCCTGAGGATCGAAGATTCACAACCGCTGTCACCAGGAATCTTCAACGGGGCCCACGAGGTCCGCATCGAAAAACTGGTCTACGGCGGGGAAGGCCTCGGCCGGCTCGCCGCGGGCAAGGCCGTGTTCGTATCCGGTGCGCTTCCGGGCGAGCTCGTTCGCGCCAGGATCACGGGGAAGCGGAAGGGCGTCTTCCACGCGGTCGCCCAAGAGGTCCTCGAGCCCTCCCCTGACCGTGTCTCCCCGCCCTGCAGCGGCGAGAAGCAGTGCACTGGAGCGACCTGGCCGTTCATCGCCTACCCCGCGCAGCTTCGCTTGAAGGAAAAGATCCTCCTCGACACCATCCAGCGCACCGGCGGCATGGCCCCGAAGCAAGCCCTGCCCATCCTTCCTTCTCCGAAGACCGACCATTACCGGCTGCGCACCCAGTTCAATGTCCGGACGGAAAAGGGCACACAGCGCCTCGGCTTCTTCCGGCAGGGCTCCTACAGCCTCGTCGAGGTCGAGGACGCCTTCCTCATCCATCCCCTCATCAACAGGACGCTCGCTGCCGTCAGGAAGCTCGTGGACCTTCTCCCGCCGCTCCTGGAGGTCCACATCAATGCAAGCCCCGCAGGAGAGGTCCACCTGCTGCTGTTCGGCGCTGAAGATGCGGTCAGGCCGCAGGATAAGTTCTTCGCAGGTCTTCAAAAGTCCGTGCCGCAGGTCATCGGCATAACAGGCTTCGCAAAGAAGAAGAAGGTCTTCTCCCTCGGCACGAACACCATGACGCTCGAGGTGGAAGGATTGACGCTGCACGCCACGGAAGGGAACTTCTTCCAGGTGAACTGGGACCAGAACCGGAACATGGTCAGGACCGTGCTGGACTTTGCCGGGCCAGCAGGCAACGAGACCGTTCTGGACCTCTACTGCGGCATCGGGAACTTTTCGCTCCCCCTGGCAAAACAGGCCGGGAAGGTCATCGGCATCGAATCCGGCTATTCGGCCATCGAGGACGCAAGGAAGAACGCACAGCTTAACAACATCACGAACGCCGAGTTCTTCGCCGACGACCTGCAGAGGGGACTCAAACCTTTGCTTGAGCGCAAGCTGAATGCCGAGGTGGTCGTGCTCGACCCGCCCCGGGCCGGCGCCACGCTCAAGACCCTGGAGCGCATTCTCGCTTTTGTCCCTCGGAAGATCGTCTACGTCTCGTGCAACCCATCCACCCTCGCGCGGGACCTCAAGTTCTTCCACCTCTTCGGCTTCCGCCTCGACCGCCTGCAGCCCGTGGACATGTTCCCCTGGACCTATCATATCGAGTGCGTGGCGGAGATGGTGCGGGAAGGGTGAAAAAAATTGCTAAAAGCGGTTTAGCTCCATGTTACGAGTAGCAGTTTTTCGATCCAAACCATCCTGATCGTTCTCATCGCCTTGATGATCTGGGCCTTTACGCCCCGCAAGCCCCCCTGCAGAGGTTCAAACGCACGCTGGGATTCTGAACCGCCCCCTGCGCAAGAACAGGCTGTTCCCGATTTTCAGGTTGACACCTGCCGGGGAACAGGCTATTATTTTCGCGTTGTGTTTCGGCGATCCGGCGGCATACGATCATGACATCATTCGCAAGGGAGACCCTATGAACAAGTACAATATCACCGAGATCATGGAAATGGCGGTCCAGACCGAGAGGCTCGGCTACCAGTTCTACACCTCCATTGCCGAGAAGTTCAAGAAGGACGCGGAGCTGGTCAAGCTCTTCACCACCCTTGCATCGAAGGAAAAGAACCATGAGAAGACCTTCGGCGAGCTCAAGGACATGGTGGCGAAATCCGGCCCCGAACCGGTGGAGTGGGGCGAGGTCACCAACTACATGCGCGCCTTCGTGGAGTCCGAGTTCTTCCTCGGCAAAAGCAAGTCGCTCCCGTCCATGGACCACCTGAAGTCCGTGAAGGACGCGGTGAAGTTCGCCCTGGGGTTCGAGAAGGAGACCTTGCTCTACTTCATGGAGATGAGGAAGATCGTGAAGGAAAAAGAGGTCATGGACGAGGTCATCAACGAGGAAAAGAGCCACATCATGTGGCTGGCGGCGTTCAAGAACGCATAACACGAAAAGCGGTAATCCAGAACAATGAAAGGCCCGGAGCGATCCGGGCCTTTTCTTTTTCAGGAAAACTGCGCCTCGAGCGGGTTCAGTTCACGACAGCCATCCGCTGCAGCTCCCGGCACGCTTCTCGCTCCCCGGCGGCGCAGGCGATACGGAAATCGGCTATCGCGCGATCCCTGTCACCTCTTCTTAGGTTCAGCCTCCCGCGGGACACATGGGACGACCATGAGGACGGGTCCAATGCGATCACCCGGTCAAGGTCCCGCATCGCGTCGGGATATCTGCCCAGAGCGATGAATGCAAGCGCGCGATTGCTGTAGGCCGTCGTTACTGATGGGTCGAGAGCGATCGCCGCGGTAAAATCCTGCAGCGCCAAATCAATCCGGCCGAGACTTCCCCGCAGCGCCCCCCGGTTGATATAGACCTGAGGAAACGACCGATCGAGTGCGATGGTCCGGTCATAGTCCGCCAGCGCCTGGGCGATCCGTCCCTCCTCGCGAAAGGCGTTCCCCCGCTTGAAGTATGCCTCGGGGACGCGCTCCGGCTCCCGAGCGATGAGGCCCGTCCAGAGGTCGATGGTGCTCCTCCAGATTCCGATCTGCTGTACGGTCAGCAGGGCAAGAAGCGCTATGCCGGCGATACCGGCACCGGCAAGAAGACCGCGGGAGGCCCTTCTCCGGCCGCTGATCATCTCGGTCCTGGAGGCGATCCAGGCGGCTGCAAGGCCCGTGAGCAGAAAGGGGCCGAGGCTGGGAAGATAGGTGTAACGGTCGGCCATTGGCTGCAACCCGACCTGCACGATCCCGATGACCGGCAGCAGCGTTACGAGGTAATACCCCCACACCGACAGCCACAGCCGATTTTTTTTCACGGCGACGATGCATGCCGCTGTCATACCGGCGACGAGCAGAACGGGGACCGCAAACTCCGCAGACGCCAGCGACGCCTCGCGAGGATAGGGATAGAGCGGCAGGAGCTGTATGGGCAAGAGCATCTTCGCGAGATAGGCCGTGACGGCGTGGGCAGCGACCAGGAGCCTCGTCGCGGCCGGGGCAAGCGTCAAGGCTTCCGTAGCACCCCCGGATCGCTGCGCCGCCAGCGTGAGGACGGACGATAGCGCGCTCAACGCGAAGAATGGCAGTTTCTCGAGCAGGAGTGCCGGCAGCCGCTTCAGCGTGCCGATCCTTCCGAAGGGATGCCAGTCCAGGATCAGGAGCACGAAGGGGAGGCTGACCGCCATCGGTTTGCTCAGCAAGGCGAAGGCAAACAACAGGAGAGTAAGCGTGTGCCAGCGACCTGGGAATAGCACCGCCATCCCCGAACGGTCTTCCGCCCGCCCGGTCGCGCCCCGCACAAAGCGTGTATAGGCCAGAAGGCTGAGCAGAACGAACAGGCCGCACAGCACATCCTTCCGCTCGGCAATCCAGGCCACCGACTCCACGTGCAGGGGATGCACACCGAACAGGATCCCGGTCACGGCTCCGGCAAGCGCGATGCGGCTGCCCGTGAGGATGGTTGTCATGCCTGCTCGCTCCGCCCCCTCCCGATAGGTCTCCAGCAGCAGAACACTGACGAGCGCCACGAGAAAGGTGTTGACCGAGTGTACGAGAACGCTTGTCAGATGATGCCCCCGTGGGTCGAGTCCCCAGACAGCATAGTCCAGCGCGTGAGACAGCCAGGTCAGCGGATGCCAGTTGCTCGCATGGAATGCGGTGGCCGCCCATTGGAAGAACGATGGATCCAGGGAGCGGATATGCAGGTTGTTGACCACGTACAGGTCATCGTCCCAGAGGACAAAATCGTTCCGGAGCGCGGTAAGATAGAGTCCGAGCGTGATGAGCGACACAATCACCGCGGGAGCGTACCGTGTCCGGCGTTGGTACGTCACATCCGTCGTTCCTTGAGCTAATGCCATCATTGTTTCCCTATTCCTCAGTATTCTTCTGTCGTTATCGATGTCGCCGCGCCGCTGCTGATCTCCGCGTCGCCTTTTCTCCCTGTCCCCTTGTCCCCTTGTCCCCTTGTCTCCCCATCCCCCTGTCCCCGCCTGTCCCCGGGCGATTTAGCCGGGGAGGTCCCCGCGTCGGTCTTTCTCAGCATCTCCCCCACCGTCACCAGTTCGAATCCCTTTTCCCGGAGCTGCTTGATGACCTCAGGCAGGACCTCGGCGGTCCGGGCGCCATTCTTGTTCATGTGGAATACCACGATGCTGCCGCCCTTCGCCTCCCCGACGACGCCTCGGATGATCCTCTTCGCCGAAAGGCCCGGGTCCGGGTCGCCGGAGGCGATGTCGTACTGCACCGTGACCAGCCCGGCTTCTGCCGCGAGCCCCGCAAGACGCTCATCCACCTCGCCGAACGGAGGGCGGAAGTATTTTGGCCGCTTCCCCGTCACCTTCCCGATGATGTCCTGCGTCCGCTTGAGCTCGCGCAGGATGCGCTCATCGTCCTTCTCGAGCATATGGGGATGCCAGTAGGCATGGTTCGCGATCTCGAACTGCGGGTTCGCGGCAAGCACCTTCGCCATATCCTTGTTCTTCTCGACCCACCGGCCGCTCATGAAGAGGGTTGCGCGCACCTTCTCCTGCACGAGGACGTCGACGACCTTCTCGTCGTACTCGTCCTCACGGCCCGTGGGACAGGCGTCGAAGGTCAGAGCGATCTTGTTTACATCGCGGGGGCCGTGCTCGATGACCTTCGGCTCAATGCCCGTGCCGCCATGCGTCGTGGCAGAGATCATGATGGCCGTACAAGCGAGAAGGAACGAGCAGGAGGTACGCATGGAGGATTATAACATCAGGAAGGATAAAAAGGAACGGAGGGATTCCGTCATCATAACCAGACATCCAGGAACGTGGCCTGCCGGACGTCCGATGTGCCTTCGGCAGGTTTTCTATTTTTTCTCCGGCTGAAATCCCTTATAATGGTCCCATGGAAATCCGCGACGTCCTAACAAAGAACCCCCTGGTCCTGGCGCCGATGGCCGGGATCACCGATTTCCCCTTCCGCATGATCTGCAAGGAAATGGGCGCCGGCCTCGTGTTCTCCGAGATGCTGAGCGTCGAGGCCCTGGTGCGGGAGCACAAGCGCACCTTCGGCATGCTCCACACCGACCCCCGGGAGCGGCCCGTGGTGTTCCAGATATTCGGCTCCAAGCCCGAGTCCATGGCCGAGGCAGCGCAGATCGTGTCCCTGGGCGAGGTGGACTTCATCGATATCAACATGGGCTGCCCGGTGCCGAAGATCCTGCGGTCCGGCGCCGGCTCGGCACTCCTGCGCGACGTGGGCCTGGCAACGGAGATCATGGCCGCGGTCGTCGGCGCGTCATCGGTGCCGGTGACGGTCAAGATCCGGCTCGGCTGGGACGCGGAGAGCATCGTGGCCGTTGACCTGGCCCGCGCAGCGGAACGGACCGGCATCGTTGCCGTGACCGTCCACGCACGGACCAAGGCGCAGGGGTTCTCCGGCAAGGCTGACTGGAGCATGATCAAGGTGGTGAAGGATTCCGTCGGCATCCCGGTGATCGGGAACGGCGACGTCCGCTCCGCGCAGGACGCGAAACGAATGCGGGACGAGACTGGCTGCGACGGCATCATGATCGGCCGGGCCATCGAGGGGAATCCCTGGATCTTCCGCGAGGCGAAGCAGTATCTCGAGACCGGCATTGTCCCGCCCCCTCCCACGATCGAGGAACGGAGGTCAATCATGCTCCGGCACTTGAACGACATGGTCCGGATCGCGGGTGAGGACATCGGCGTGCGCGAGATGCGCAAGCATCTCTCCTGGTATACGAAAGGCCTGCCGGGCGGTGCGGACTTCCGGGAACGCGTCAATCATCTGTGGGGGGTGGGCAACGTGAAGCGGGAGGTCGCGGAGTATTTCGAAGGCCTGATTACCCGTACACCGGTCGTCCACCTGGAATCTTGAAACGTGGGGAATCACCGGCGGCTCAGCCGTGGTGAGAATATGATCTGAATATGTCAACAAAGAGGACAGGACCCGATCAGCAGGAACAGCTCATCGCCGAAGCGCGGAAGAACCGCGAACTGCGGGAGCAGGGCTACCGCGAGCAGGCGTTGAAGCTCTTTCCCCATGTCTGCGGCCGGTGCGGCCGGGAATTCGAAGGCAGGAAGCTGCGCGAGCTCACGGTCCACCACAGGAACCACAACCACGACGACAATCCGCCCGACGGAAGCAACTGGGAGCTGCTCTGCGTTTATTGCCACGACAACGAGCATCAGGAATACATGGATGAGGGTACGTTCGGAAAGACAACGCCAGAGGAGGAGAGGAAGCCATCAACAACCTACAAGCCCTTCGCCGGCCTCGACGACCTTCTGAAGAACAAGAAGTAGTGCCTGCTTCGTTTCGTTCGGCCCTGTTGATCGGGCGGTGAGCTACAGCCGGCCTGCGTTCTGCATATTACGGAAGACCCTATCTACTTATGATGGCAGTTCGCACAACTGAGGTAATCGGACGTTGAAAAAGCCTGGGTCCCATCATGACAGTGACCGCAGGACGCGCCCAGTTGCATTTTTCTCATGGACATTACATTAGCACCCTTCTTCATCTCGAAGAGCGCAGATGAAAATCCATGGACCTCATGACAAGTCGAACAAGTAAGACCTTTCGAGGTATGGAGCGTTCCATCAAATATGACCTGTCCCGCTCCCCTCCCCTCGTAGATGATATTAGCCCCGCAACTCTCTGCACGCGCATTTCCGGCAAGTGAACAAAGAAGCATGCATATGATCAGCAATAGATAATTCATGACCGTCTCTTTCTCCCGAGGCAATCTCATTCTCCTGATAGCATTGAAGCTCCCTGCAGAGAACTGCAGGGAATCTTCGATCCTCTGGATAATATATTTAGCCTAATCGCTCGCCAACCCCGCATCAAGCTGCGTGGAATGCGCTCGCTCCTGGATTCATCCCGCTCCCGAAATAATAATGTCACCGCTTCATCGTAAGATTTCAAGTTAACGGAATGTCATTGGCATGGATTTTAGCAACTAACATGCCAATCATAAGAACTGATATAACAGGGCATTATTCAAGCTCTCTGAATCTAACATTGCTGAATCTGGTGTAATTACCATATTATCTTTGGGAATTCCCCAAACTGATAGTTTTTGCTCTTTCGGCTCGGTTTTTTCATGCCCGGAAAAAAAGCATAAGCGAATGTTGGATCGATGCATGTGGGATTCCTTAGAGGAACAGACAACCGGGAAGTTCATTTCATAATTGTAATCATGAATTTATTGGACCATAATAACGACAAACTGCTTCCTCATGTACTGACGATCTCCTGATCGAGACGTAACTTTCATCTTGGCAATCTTAGTCAGCAGCCGGAAGCAAGTCCTGCATGCACATGAGGAGACAATGGGTAAGCTTGACGGAAAAGTCGCAATCATAACCGGTGGAGGGCGAAGCATTGGCAGTGCCATTGCCGAAGGGTTCAGGAACGAAGGCGCCCGCGTTGTTGTGACCGCTGCACGAGAGCGGCAGGAGATCGATGCCTTTGTTTCCTCGGGCCGCCCGGATCGGGCGCTCGCACTGCTTGCCGATGTGACCGATCCCCGGGCATGCGAGCGCGTGGCGGCTGAAACAATCGCTCGCTTCGGCAAACTCGACGTGCTCGTGAACAATGCAGGCCGGGGCATGAAATATATCAGTCCGCGTTTCTTTACTGTGCCTACGCGCTTCTGGGAGGCCGACCCCGAAGCCTGGCGAATGGTGATCGACACGAACGTGAATGGTCCGTTTTATATGGCACGGGCCGCGGTGCTGCATATGAAGCGGGACCATCATCAAGGTGACCATGAACTACGAGACCATGAAGCGCAAGGGCGTCTCTCCCTACGGCCCATCAAAGGCCGCGCTCGAGTCAGAGACCATCATCTGGACACAGTACCTTGAGGGTACCGGCATCACGGTCAACGAGATCCTTCCCGGCGGAGCGACGGCAACAGGCATGATCCCGGACGGCCTGTCCGAGGAGCTTCGTTCCCGGCTGCTCAATCCGGAGATCATCGTTCCTCCGACAATCTTCCTGGCCTCCGCCGCAGGCTCACCGGCAGGCGACTTACGGCGACAGAATGGACGCCTCAGAACCCTGACGGCGTGCCGGCATCGATCGGTATTGGCGGAGAAGTCAACCCGAAGTAGGGTCACAGAAGATGTTGATAAATGGAAATTGTATTGTCGTTATTTTGTTGACCATAAATCTAATTCAGTCGTGTAATACGCAGCGCCATTTTTTTCCTGTATCCGGCGACAGTTGCACCTCCCGGAAACTGCATAATTCATCTCGAATCAACGTCATTATGGTTATTTCGCCCATCCATTTCGGAAATTAACCCCTTCTCCCTTCACCCTCAAATCCGCACGTTGCCATAATCCTTTGATATGATAAAAATTGCAACAATGGCGACAAAATTGCATTTTTCTAAATTAAATTAGACCACTTTTTAAACTATTTTTTTGGTTTAGCCTATGCAAATAATGAATTTAATCCTTTTTCTTGTCGCTGCAGTCGCCGTAGTGTTCGCGTTCAGCGGCACGAGCTTCGCGTTCCATTCCGGCGGCGTCGCCGAGTGTACGGGCTGCCACGAGATGCACGGCGCAACGGGCGCCAACTTTCTGCAGGGCACCGACCAGAGCTCGACCTGCCTGATCTGCCATGGCGAGCCTGGCCAGTCCAGCTACCATGTGTTGACCCCGGATTCACAGATGCCTGCTGGCGTCGCTCCCCTCAACATGGGCCCCGGCGGCGACTTCGGCTGGCTGAAGAAGGACTACTATTTCGTGATCCGCGGCTCGAACAACACCGAGATGGGCCAGACCCATGGCCACAACATCATCGCTGTTGACGAGGGCCTCGTCGCTGACACCGACAACCCGACGGCCCCGGGCGGCACGTTCCCGGGCGGCCAGCTCTCCTGCGTAGCCTGCCATGACATGCACGGCAAAGCCCGCTACAACTTCGGCGGTACCGGCTATGCTCTGACCGGCCAGGCCATCTACACCTCCGGTTCCTACGGCGCGCAGCCGACGGCCGTGTCCCATGGCTCCTATGCAACCGGTGTGTACCGCCTGCTTAACGCTGGCAAAACCGTTGACGGCGTCACCTTCGGAGCACCGCCGGTCGCAGTGGTGAACAGCACCTACAACCGCTCGGAGTTCTTCACCCAGACCCGTACGGCCTACGGCTCCGGCATGGGCGACTGGTGCGGCACCTGCCATGCTGACATGCATTCGGGAAGCGGAAATAACAGTGGGATTATCAGGCATCCGGTGGACCGACGCCTGACGGGCGGGATTGCCAGAAATTACAACAATTACACGAAGAGCGGGGACATGACTGGCTCGGCAGCCACTTCCTACCTGTCTCTGGTTCCCTTCGAGGAAGGCGTTACGTACAGCACGGCGAACATCAACAGCCTCAAAAGCCATGCCCAGACCGATGATTCCTACCTGAACGGACCAATAACGACCGGCAATTCGGCATCGTCGCAAGTGACGTGCCTTTCCTGCCACAGGGCCCACGCATCAGGGTTCATGTATATGACCAGATGGCAGAACAAGAGCAATTTCATCATCGCGGACGGCATGTATCCGGGCAGCGACAACGCCCAGTCAGCGCTCGCCCGCGGACACAGCAGCCAGGAGACCGCAGCCGCCTACTACAATAGGAACGTCACCAAGTTCAGCGGCTTCCAGCGCTCGCTCTGCAACAAGTGCCATGCGGAAGACTAATCTACACTTAGTTACAGCATGATGTTTATACTTAAAAAGGGCTGGAGAAATCCAGCCCTTTTTTTAGACAAAAGGTCTCAAAATGAATATTAAGGGAACCTCTCGAATCATTTCTGGTATACACATTTCAAATCGAAATCGTTTCATTCGTACTGCTTTGAACCCTGTAGAGTCGTAGGTGAAGTGCGTAGAATCTGCGTTCTCTTCACCGCCCCTCCATTCCCCCTTCTCTCCTTGATCTTCCCTGCTGTTGTTTCCGGACGCACTGTCCGGGTCAGGAGCCGTATCACGTGCGGTCCGCAGGCTGAGGCACGCCCGGCGCATGGGATGGTCCGGGAACAATCGGTAGAGGAGCTTCATGATGTACCGCTGGTCCTCGGCCTCTCTGTTGAAGCTCCCTGCAGCAAGCTGCAGGGAATCTTCGATCCTCGAGGTAGTAATAGTGTGTTCTAATCGCCCGCTAACCCTCAGCAAGCTGCGGTAAATGCACTCGCTCCTGGATTCAACACCTTGATCAGGACCTTCGATAGGGGCATGCTGTTGAAGTGGCCGAAATGTTCATGGAGGGACCGGATCACGAGCCAGTGGTGGCCGTCGAGGGCGAGGCCGTCGATGTCCGCGAGAAGGCGCGCAAAACCCTCGGACCAATCTCCGGCATCGACGAGATGGCCATTCTCGTCGAGAGGGATGTGCTTCCCCTCGAAGGATACCAATACCACATGGCGTCCTGACGGTTCAATCCTACCGCTTCAGCGCCTCAAGCTCCTCCCACCGTTTGAACGCCTCGGCAAGCTCCCGTTCCACGTTCTCCAGCCGGGCCGTGGTCGACGCAACCTTATTGCCGCTCTCGCGGTAGAATGCCGGGTCCGCCATCGTCGCATGGAGCATCTGCTGCTCAGCCTCAAGTTCTTCGAGGCGCTTCGGCAGTTCATCGAGCTCCTTCTGCTCCTTGAAGGAGAGCTTGCGTGACTTTGCCGATGCTGGTCGTGGCGCATCCTTCTTCTCTTCAACCCTTGCAGGAACAACGGGAGGCTCTTCCTTCAGCCTCTTGCTCTGGCGCAGCCAGTCATCATAGCCGCCCACGTATTCGTTCACCCTGCCTTCATCCTCGAACACCAGGGTGCTGGTGACCACGTTGTTGATGAACGCGCGGTCGTGGCTCACAAGCAGCACGGTCCCCGCGTACTCCATCAGAAGCTCCTCGAGAAGGTCCAGCGTCTCAATGTCCAGGTCGTTCGTGGGTTCATCCAGCACCAGCACGTTCGAGGGCTTCGTAAACAGCTTAGCGAGCAGAAGACGGTTCCGTTCGCCGCCGGACAGCACTTTCACGGGGCTGCGTGCCCGGGCCGGGGCGAAGAGGAAATCCTGGAGATAGCCGATGATGTGGCGATTCGCGCCATTGATGGTCACATAGTTGCTGCCGTAGGCCACGTTGTCCTGCACGGTCTTCTCGTCGTCGAGCTGGGCCCGGTGCTGGTCCAGGTAGGCCACTTCGATGTTGGTGCCGAGCCTGATCGTTCCCTCCTGGGGCTTCAAGTCCCCGAGCAGGAGCTTCAGCAGCGTGGTCTTGCCTGACCCGTTCGGCCCGATGATGCCGATCTTGTCCCCGCGGATGATGGTCGTGGACAGTCCCTGTATGACCGTCCTGCCCGCGTAGCCGAAGCTCACATCCTTTGCTTCGATCACGAGCTTGCCCGTGCGTTCGGACTCCTGCATCTGGATGTTCGCAGTCCCGATCTTCTCGCGCCGCTCGCTCCTGACCCGGCGAAGCTCCTTGAGCGCACGCACGCGGCCCTCATTCCGCGTCCGGCGCGCTTTCACTCCCTGGCGGATCCAGACCTCCTCGGCTGCAAGCTTCTTGTCAAATTTCGCGTTCTCGACCGACTCGGCGTCCAATGCCGCCTGTTTGAGCTCGAGGTAGGACCGGTAGCTTCCCGGCCAGCTCGTGAGCCTCCCCCGGTCGAGGTCGATGATCCGCGTGGCAAGCTTCTGAAGCAGCGCCCGGTCATGGGTCACGAACAGGAGGGTCCCGCCGTAGGTAAGCAGGAACTCCTCGAGCCAGGCGATGGACACGATGTCGAGATGGTTCGTTGGCTCATCGAGGAGCAACAGGTCCGGCTGGCCGGCCAGCGCCTTCGCGAGCAGCACCCGCCGCTTCAGACCGCCCGAGAGCTCGGAGAACTCGGTATCTTCGGGAAGCTTCAGCCGCGTCAGGATCTCATCGACCTTCTGCTGCATCTGCCATCCGCCGGCTGCCTCGAACCGGTGCTGTACGTCCTCGAGCTCTGCCATCAGCTTCTCGCTGTGGTCGTGGCTGAGCCGCCCGCTGATATGGTGATAGTCGGCGAGCAGCCGCCCCTGTTCGCCGAAGGCGCCCGATACGACGTCGAACACGCTGCCGCGTATGTCGTTCGGCACTTCCTGGGTGAGGAGGGTCGTGCGCAGCCCCTGCTGGAACACGACCACGCCTCTGTCGGGCTTCACCTCGCCGGTGATGACCCGCATGATCGTGGACTTGCCGGTCCCGTTGCGGCCGACCAGGCAGACACGCTCGCCCGGCTCGATCTGAAGGTCGATGTTCTCGAGCAAAGGCGGACCGCCGAACCCTACACTGATGTTCTGCAGGCTGAACAATGGCATACGAAATCTCACGAGCACATAGTGAATCAAGGATTGAAGCTCCCTGCAGCAAGCTGCAGGGAATCTTCGATCCTCAAGGTAGTTTTAGTTATCCAAATCGCTCGCTAACCCCGTAGCAAGCTACGGGGAATGCGCTCGCTCCTGAATTCACGATATTCTCGTCATGCCCTCTCTTTTCTCAGGCTGTAAAATCCATGGCAAACACATTGATGTATCATTTGAAAATTTAACTGATATTCCATTTTCAAGCTCTCTGTCCAGCGTCTAATGTCATAGCATCTCCACAACAGTTAAGATCTTTTCTGTGAATAAGTCACAGGACTTTTTCACAAATTAGCAATAATAAAAGAGCACTATAAACGACAGAAGGGATAATAGCACTTATCAAATTATGTTATGAATTATATAGTTAAGAAACTACTAATTTAAGAATTATTTATTAAATAATAAAAAAATATATATTGACTGTCTGTACAAGTGGTGCTATTTAATGATGCACCTATAATACAACGTAAGATGTATGTCGTTTCTAAATGAATTAACACTAAACTCAACCAGGATATCCCATCTCCGCCTGAGATGTATCGTAGTCCGGTATTACGTTGCTTATTATAATATTTACTTCGACAATATACCATAACCAAGTCCTGGTGAACTGTTCTTACGATAACTATTAATCCAGTGTATCTTACTGATTCTTCGGGAGGGAGTGCCATGAAAACAAGCGCTGCACGAGAAAGAGTCTTGTTCCGTACCATCCTGTCTCTGTCAGTTCTTTCTTTTTTTCTCGCAACGGGTCTGTATCCGGTAAACGCTGCGGATATGGTGAATGTAGGAAAGATAACACCCGATCCTTCCCGATTATGGAGCCCGGGCAGGTTGGCAGTGGACAACGAGGGCACGGTATACGTGGTGGACAGTTACAAGAACCGTGTCCAGAAATTTGACGGTAAGGGGAACCCTCTCGGGTCGATCCCGGTCTCGCGACCTTCGGCCATAGCCGCTTCGCCTAACGGGAACGTGTACATCGGATCCAATGACGCGTACGCTGTGGCGATCTATAAGCGGGGAGAAATAACAGGATACCTCGGTGCCGGCAAGAACGAGTTCGGATCGATCAGCGATATCGCCGTTGACAAAAGCACGGACGATATCTATGTCGTTGACCTAAAGAAGCATGTCGTCAAGATCTATGATGCGAGAGGGTCGGCAAAGGGAATGCGGGACGGTTTCACTGCCCCCGCTGCAGTAGCGGTTACGGACACGGTGGTCGTTGTCCTGGATGCGCCCGCGGTCCCCTGCCCCACCACCATCATGGTCAAAGGGGAAGTGATCCCCTGTCCCGAGTGCACCGGCCCGTGCAGCGGGTCGAGGATCTCGGTACTTGACAAGGCGGGCAATCTCATGCAGAGCATTACGGAATCGGACGCGAAAAAAGACAACATGGTACGGCCCGTCGCCCTGGCAGCTGACACCCAGGGGAATATCTATGTCGCCGATGCCCTGAGGAAAAACATCCTCGTCTATAACCTGCAATGCAAGTTCATCGGCGAGCTGGTGAGCGCCCAGGACGATCTCCATGGGCCGGTGTCCCTCGCGCTTTCCCGTGACAACAGTCTCTATGTGTCGTCGAGCGAGACACGGAGCATCGTGGAGATCGGGCTTGCCGGCAGGCTGAATGCAGCTTCGACGGGATCACTGAAATTTCAATCAAAGCAAGGCGCCGGGATATCCCTCGGCGCCCTGGGATATTAGGAGGGGCTGAACATGAAGAACATGCTGATCGTCGTGATGCTTCTGACAGGATTCTTTATCGTTCCCGTTGCTTCGGCACAGATCGTTGATGCCCCTCACAATGCAAGTGTCAGCATGTCGTGCAGCGACTGCCACATCGATCCCTATTCATTCATCTATACCGATGACATGTGTCTGTCGTGCCACAATAACACCACGGGCGGCGGGTACAGTCTTCGGAGCGCGCCAAAAGTGCTCGCTCACTCAAGCGGGAACACGAGCAGCAAGTATGGGAATTGGTCAACGCAGTGCCTTGACTGCCACAGCAAGCACACTTGGGAGCAACGTGCTGTCTATCAGTCGGGAATCTTCCTTGTAACAGGAACGATTACGTCCATTACCGACAATGGGGACGGCACGACCACTTTTGGCTACAGTAACCTTGTAGAACAGAAGCCCGGCTGGGCGGATTACACGAAGTGGAACAGGAAATCATCCGGCAATTTTTTCGGCGGCAATGAGCGGGGGCTTATTCTCTATCCCAATACGACCACATATCAGAATCAAAGTTCAGCGAATTTTGAAATGTCCTCGGCAACCGCAACGACCATGACGGTGAAGGGATCAATAAATATAGCATTTCCAACGGCGATTTCATCCGGACTGGTTGCAGTTGGTAAGCCCTTTGCACTCGCCTATGGCCAGTTCGTTAACAGCACCCTCATTACTCCTTCCAACCTCTGGAAGCCTAGCCACTTCATTGAAAATAGTGGTATTTTTTCATTTGCCTACAGCACTGCCATACCACCGAGCACCAAGGACCCAAGTGTCGACAGCATCTGCCAGGTATGCCACACCCAGACGCTTCACTGGAGGGCGGACGGCACTCTTGCGGACCACTACAACAGCCAAGACTGCGCCACCTGCCACAAGCACGAGGAAGGATTCAAGGTCAGCTGCGACGTCTGCCATCTGGCGCCGCCGACGACAGGAAAGCACATGGCTCACTTTGATGCGGGATTGGCCGATTACGGGTCCACAACGATCCAGTCATCGCCTGCCGCTTACGGCTTCAGCTGCGGGATCTGTCATGACGGGACACATCTCAATACGACGGCGAACCCGCGCAGCGTCGAAGTGGTCTTTGCTGGCGTGGCCAGGCAGGGCAGTGCCACGAGCGCGTCCTATGCGCCTTCGACCTTCTCCGTTGACGACCCCGGCAGGGGGTATACGTTCAACTACAGCAACGGCGCCTGCTCCAATGTGTATTGCCACGGGAATTATCCCGGGAGCGGCAAGAACGCTTCGGTGACGTTCAACACCGGCACCGCCCCTTGCGGTTCATGCCACAACGCGTCGAACACGGCACCGCCTGCGAGCGGATCCCATGTCGCGCATGCATCGAACACGCGGTACAATCTGAGCTGTTCCTTATGCCATGCCGGTGAGATCAGCGGGGCCGGTCCTGCTTCTTATACGATAGCCGACAAGCAGAAGCATGTCAGCGGCAATGTCGACTGGGCCTTTGATACGGGCGACACCCGCGTATCGCTGTCTTCCGGCTACAGCATCCCATCGGGCGCGGCCATGCCTTCCAACGGCACGGTCCCGAGGCCTTACGGGACCTGTTCCACCACCTATTGCCATAGCGACGGCACCTCCGTTGCCGCGCTGAACCTCCAGCCGAACGTCTCTCCGGTTTGGGGCTCGGGGTCACTAGACTGCACCGCCTGCCACGGCATGCCGCCGTCATATCCGAACGGATCACCCAAGGCGAATGGCCACACTGCCCATGCAGAGAACGCCTGCAACACCTGTCATGCTGTCACGACATCAGACGGGATCACGATCACCTCTTTTGCAAACCATGTGAACAAGGCCTATGATGTCAACCCCAATGTCGCGTCAGGCGCGACCTTCACCTACACCTTTGGGGCCACCGGCGGGTCGTGTACGAACATCTCCTGCCATGGCGGCAACACGGCGACGTGGGGAGGTCCCCCACTTAAATGTTCTAACTGCCATCTCGGACCGCAGGACGCAGATGATTATGCGTTCGGCAACGGCGTCATCGCGATGGCGAGTGCAAGCCAGTGGTCGTCGACCGGCCACGGGCGGCCTGCAACAGCGGGCAATTACCTGCAATCGGGCAATCCCGCGGCAGGTTTCGACGCTGCTGCCGGGACCGGCGACTCCTGTCTCTACTGCCATGATAACACGGTAGGGCACAATGTTGGGCCAAATCCCTTCAGGCTCAGATGGACCATCGGTCCCGATGGCCAGAACGGTAATTGCCAGAAGTGCCACAAGCCGGGTTCGACCGGATACGTGAGCGGCGTCGACGGCACGCTCCCGAGCATGAATGCCAGCGCAGCAACGAAGATGGAAGACTATCACTGGCTTATGGCGCCCGGCGGCAAGCATACCAATGTCCGCAACGGCGGTAGGTTCTGCTGGGACTGCCATGACCCCCATGGCGATATGAACGTTGCTATGATACAGAATGCAGTCGCAAAACGGAACGATTGGAACGGTACGACCGGCTTCGGGCTCCCGACGCTCACTGTTGCGACCAGCTTTACGACCATGAACACCTGGGGGAGCTATGTCAATCCGTCGGGTACCGGTGTCTGCCAGGTCTGTCACGAGATTACGTCACACTTTACCGGCTCTACGAACTACAATACGAACCACAATCCCGGCGCATCCTGCACCGGTTGCCATTCACATCTCGGATCCGCCTCGGTGAGTGGCGATGCCTTCCCCGGCGCCGAGTCGAGCGGAGGTGTGGTCTGCAGCGGATGCCACAACGACCTGTATACGGGTATGAACAGCGCGGCAAACTCAACGTATCATCACCTGATGACGTCGGACGCGCCGACCTATACGAGCGGGACCTGTCTCCAGTGCCATGTGGATCACAATATCTTCCGGCCGGATGTGAACACGGCCAACACCGTGGGACGGTCCGCTAATCTCAGGACGAACATCAACACTGCGGTGCCATCACAGCCGACGACGGTAGGGTATACCAACACCGACTTCCTCTCCGCCGATACAGACGGCGGCATCTGCCTCAGCTGCCACAAAGCGCAGCTGGCCAAGGGTTATCCCCAGCCTGATGCCACGACCGCAACGCCTGCCGTTGGCAAGGCGGACTATCAGGCGAGCGGCCACCAGTATGTTGCCGCCTCAACGTTCGGAACAGGAGGTTCGACGTTCAACGCCAACTGCTCCAAGTGCCATAACGACACGCTGAATCCCAAGAGCTCCTTCAATGCCCAGAGCAGCGCGAACAAGTTCGGCAATCACTCGTCCACCCTCAGGAGGGTCCTTGCAGCCCTTGGCATCGCTTCACCTGCGGATCCGCTCGAGGAGCAATTCTGCTACCAATGCCACAGCGGCGCGGGGCCGAACGATTACTACGGCGTGAAGGCGATGTCCGCGGCATCCAGGGACATTCAGACCGTGTTCGGCAAGACATACAAGCACAATGTTGCCGGGTATAGCGGCCGGCACAGGTCCTCAACGACCGATGAAACCCTGGGCTACATCAGCGCCAACAAACATGTAGAATGCGAAGACTGCCATAATCCGCATGCAGCGCAGCCGGGAACGCACACCCGGGGCAGCGCCGCACTTGCGAACGTCCTGAAGGGCGTCGACGGAGCAATTGCCAGCTATCCGTCGAATACGAACTGGCCTGCGACCGGCACGCCGCCGCGGTCGAACTTCACCTATGCCGCAACACAGACCTCGACCGCAGAGTACCAGATCTGCTTCAAGTGTCATTCCTACGCAAATACGAATGTCCTGACCTGGGGCGGGACCGGCGCTGCTGCCTGGACCGATGTGGGGCTCGAGTTCGATCCCAACAACCAGTCCTACCATCCGGTGGTCCAGGCTTTGCCTGCAACCGATCCGAACGCGAACTACGGATCGAATCGGCTGGCATCGGCGCAGCTATCGGGCGGATGGACGCCGGGCCAGGTCATGACCTGCTCCGACTGCCATGATTCCGATTCCGCCGCATCGACGGGACCCCACGGCTCAGCGGTAAAATGGATGCTCGGCGGCACGAACAAGTCTTGGCCCTATCAGGGAACAGCCGGCAACGGGACATCCTCGGGGACATTCTGGACCCTGAGCAACAGAACGGCCAGCAACGGTACGGCGAACGGGCTGTTCTGCCTGAACTGTCATACTTTGAACGCTTCCGGCCACATCCATTTCGAAGAGACCGATCATCAGAGGATCGCCTGCGTCGGTTGTCATGTCAGGGTCCCGCATGGATATCGGGAATCGCGATTGATCGCAGCAGGTACGGTTCCCGCGCGTTACTACCCGAACGGCAACGGAGGCGGTACGAAGTACATCAACAGATTCACCAAAGCATCGAATTACAGTAATTACAGCGAAAGCAATTGCTCTACGGTCAGCGGCTGCCATTAAGCCACGATAAGGGCAGGCAATTCTGGAATACCGGCCGAATGTCCCTGTGATATTCGGCCGGTAGTTTTCTCCCCTCATGAGGGGTGCCATTATCAGACAGTGATCTAGTGACGCACCAGACATTCCTAAGACCGGACCTTGTGCACATCGGGGAGACCCTTTACCAGGCAATTGCCGTGTATCACAGTCGAGCTCAGCCCGGCGATAATCTTTCTATCAGAAATACTCATTCCCTGGAACAATGGTGTATGCAGGTTTTCGGCCTTTGTTCTGGTTGCGCCACCACCCTTGTTCACAACTCCCTTGATCCGATCTTTGTCCATTCGAGGCTTAACGATGAAAAAGTCCCTATCGCTTGCACTGTTGATTTTCTTTGTGGTGTGTGGTTGCCGCACCAGTCCTGATACGAACATGCAGGCGGTCAAAGATACGGTCCTGAGGTACAATCAACTCCTTGCCGAGGCATACGCTAGCATGAACATGAACCCCCTTCGGGAAGTGGCGATAGCTGATCAGGCAGCAAAGGAATACCGTCATATGGCTGCCCTGGGCGAAGCGAAGATCCGGATGGAGTCCACGTTAAAGAGCATTGAGTTCAACGGGATCACCTTTCCTGGCCGTGATGAGGCGGCGGTGATCACTAGAGAGACATGGGATTACACGCACATCGATACAGGGACTCGTGCGACCGGTTAAAGTACAAAAGAACGTTTCCTACACACTTAAATACGCATTGAAAAAAGAGAACGCACGATGGTATGTCGTGTCCATTGAGGCTGTCGACGAGAAATATTCAAAGGCATTGCGAAGGCGAAGGGAGTAATAACGGGAAATGAGCTTGGTGAGTATTAGCAACGATGTCTCCCTCTCTGGGAACACCTGGTGGCTGCCATGCACGATCTTGTGGCAATACTGCTTTCAGTACCGTGATATCCAGATAAAAGAAAAAGGGGATGATGGTCTGGCCATCATCCCCTGGAGCGTCCGATCTCTTCCGTTATTTCTTCTTCACCGGCTCGTAGGTGCAGAACGGCTCGGGGCCCAGGTAGTCCCCGGACATCGCGAAGGAACGGGCGCGGCAGCCGCCGCACACCTTCCGGTATTCACAGATGCCGCATTTGCCGTGGTAGTGGTCGAGGTCGCGCATCTCCAGGAAGAGTTTCGAGGTCTGCCAGATCTTCGAGAAGGGCTCCTTCTTGATGTCGCCCGCCTCCTCCTCGAGAAAGCCGCAGATCTGCACCTTGCCCACATGGGACACGAAGGCGAAGCTCTGGCCGCCCATGCAGCCCTTGGTCATGGCATCGAAGCCGTGCGACTCGGGCGTGACGGTCTTCCCCTTTTCCTTCTCGCCCTGGCGGAAGATGCGGTAGTAATGGGGCGCGCAGGTGGGCTTGAACTGGATCGGCACCTTGTCCCTCATTTCATAGAACCACTTGAGCGTGCTCTCGTACTCCGCCGGCGGGATCTCCTGGTCGATCAGCTCCTTGCCCCTACCGGTGGGCACCAGCAGGAACGGGTGGTACGCCACGGCGCCGAGCTTGATGACCATGTCGAGGAGCGCCGGGAGGTCCTTCACGTTGTGCTTCGTGATGGTCGTGTTGACCTGGAACTCCATGCCGACCTTTTTGAAGTTCTCGATGGCCTTCATCACGCTCTCGAAGGCCCCTTCTACGCGCCGGAAGTTGTTGTGCTGCACCGCGGTCAGGCCGTCGATGGACAGCGACACGCGCATGATGCCCGAGTCCTTCATCTTCTGCGCCAGCTCCTCGGTGACCAGCAGGCCGCAGGGCGCCATGACCATGCGCAGGCCAAGCTGGGTGCCGTGCTTGGCGATGTCGTAGATGTCGGCGCGCATCATGGGCTCGCCGCCAGTCAGGATGATGATGGGATCGCTGAAGGACTTGACATCGTCGAGGAACCGGAACGCGTCCTCGGTCGAAAGCTCGCCCGGATAGGGGCCGTACCGCGCCGCTGCCCTGCAGTGGACGCAGTTCAGGACGCAGCTCCGGGTCACCTCCCAGGCGATGAGCCGGGGGAGATATTTCTTTTCCGCGCCCGCGCCTGCGGGATGACCGTGACCGTGTGGCGCTTTCGTTGCATGGGGATGGGACATGAGTGCTCCTTCGGGATATTGAAGCACCCTGCAGCAAGCTGCAGGGAACATTCGATCCTCACAGGGTGGTATTATTTCTTCTGATCGTTCGTTTCTGGATTCAACTTCTTCCACGGGGCCACGGAGGCACGGAGAAGGACATGATGTGCTTTAGACACGACTCAGCGGCCTGTGGCAGATATTGATCGTCCGGTATATTAACCAATTGCCTTCAATTAGTAAAGGCCAAATTCAGGCAGAACCGGCCCCGTTTCCGCGCTTATGCGGCAGTGAAAAGCGTCTTCAGCTCCGGGAACGCATGGATGACATGGTCAGGCCCTGCAGCGCGGAGCTCCGCCTCGGAGCGGAAGCCGTAGGTCACCGCGCAGGTCGTGATGCCCGCGGCCCTGCCCGCCAGCACATCCGTTGTCCCGTCGCCCACCACCACGGCATATTCCTTCGCGATGCCGAGGCCCTTCATGATCCTCTGGAATGCGTCCGGCGCCGGTTTGAGCGGCAGTCCTGCGTCGGCGCCGATGACCATGCCGAAATAGGGCCTGATGCCGAGCTTTTCCAGGAGCGGCTCCGAGAATTCCAGCGTTTTGTTGGTCACCACCGCCATGGGAAGGGACCGGAAATGCTCAAGCGTTTGCTTGACGCCGGGATAGAGGTGCGAACGGACCACCAGGTTCCGGCTCTGATGGACCGTATAGATCCCGATCGCCTCCTCGAGGAGGTCGGTGTGCTTGTCGAGGGCCCGGGTGAGCAGCATCGTCATGCCGTCGCCCACGTACTGACGCACCGTGTCCAGGTGGAGCAAGGGCCTGCCGAGGCGGCCCAGCATGAAATTGACCGAGTGGGTGATGTCCTCCAGGGTGTCCACGAGGGTGCCGTCGAGGTCGAAGATGAGGAGGCGGATGGGTTTCATACACAGACGCATGACAGCGGAGACAGGAGAGGCTCTTTCAATCGTATTGCTCTTACTCCTGAACCCTGGCTCCTGGCTCCTGCCATTATATATCCCCTATTCCCAGGTACCGCTTGGGATTCTCCGAGGCGAACTGCAGTGCCCACTCCTGGTGGACGCCGAGGTCGACCAGGTTCTTCATGCAGTCCATCAGGCTGACACCGCTACCCTGCAGAACGCCGCCGGGCCCGCGGATGGCCCCCTTGCCCCAGCCCGGCCCTTTCACCGAGTCCGAAACGAGGATGATCCGCTCCGGGGACTTCATGTCCAGCACCATCCTGAGGCTCTGGGGATGGAGATGCGCCAGGTCGGCGATGACCTCCACGTACAAGTCATCGTCCATGAGCCCGAAGCCGGCGAGGCCCGGCTCCCGGTGGTGGAAGCCGCGCATGGCGTTGAAGAGGTGCGTGATTCCCGTTGCGCCGGCCTGCTTGCCCTCCTCGGCCTGCTCGAAGGTCGCGTCGCTGTGGCCCATCTGGACCAGGAACCCCTTCTTGCGGCAGGTCTCGATCAGCTTGAGTGCTCCGGGGAGCTCGGGAGCGATGGTGATGATCCGGATGACGTCCTCGAAGCCATCGATCAGGCTGCTGAGCCGCTTCGGCGACGGTTCCTGAAAGCTCTTCCCGTCCAGGCATCCGGCCCGTTCCGCGTTCAGGAACGGCCCCTCCAGGTGGATGCCGAGGATCGACGCACCGGCCCGCTGGGACGACATGGCTTTTCGGATGGCAGTCATGTTCTCCCGCATGGACTCGATGGCGCCGGGATAGACCGTAGGCACGATGGCGCCGGTCCCCCGCTGGCCGTGGATCTCGGCAATGCTCAGGATGTCGTCCTGCCGGCGCGTTGCGGTGTCGTGGGTCCGCGCGCCGTGCACGTGGATGTCGATCAGCTGCGATATCGTTCTTACTGCGTAGGCCATAGGTTTAATAAATATTCAAGATTCAAGATTTAAAATCATCAGAGCTGTTCTTCGTCATATGGATCTTCCTTCTTGAATATTGAATATGACGTTACGTTATCATCCCCCGGCGCGAGAAGAACTCGCTCAAGGCGAGCCGCACCACAGCGCCCCGGTCCCAGGGTTGCTTCAGGTCCCTGGTGAGCTCGGCAGCCACGGCGTCCAGGGCCGGGATGTGCTCGTCCTCAAGCTCGATGGTCACCTCGACCAGTCCGTGTTCGTGCTCCCCGTGCTCATCATGCTCGTGGCCGTGATGCTCGTGGCCGCAATGTTCGTCGTGTACGTGTTTGTCTGCCATGATTATATCCTTCTGATACAACAATCAATAGAGGGATCTGAAAGCATCAAAACGGTCTCTCACAAAGCCGCAAAGGACGCGAAGGGAACTGCCAGATTCAGGATACAACACATTGCTTTCTTGCCGTCCCCCGTGTCTCCGCCCGTCCCTGAGAGGTTCGGTCGGGGATGCCTCTGTGGTAATCATCAGAACAATATCTTCATCATCATCGGCAGCGTGAAGAAGGATGCCACCGTGGACACCGCAATGCATGTGGCCGCAAGCGGCACGTCCAGCTCGAACTCGTCGGCAAGCACGAGCGAGAGCACCATCACGGGCATGGCCCCCTCGATCACGACGGCCCGCAGGACATCGCCGCTCATCCCGGCCAGCCGGGCAAAGGCCCACGCGAGGACCGGAGCGAGGAGGAGTTTCACCGCCAGGGCCGGAAGCGTCACCGGCAGCCGTTTGATGTCCCGAAAGTCCAGGGCGAGCCCGACGGTGAAGATCATGACAGGGATAACCGCCCTGCCCATGAGCTGGGCGGCGTCGAGCACCGTCTTCGGCACCGGGACCGCATGCGCCGCGACGCCGAGGGCGACGCCCCAGAGCGGCGGGAGCATTAGCACCCGCCTGAGGGACGCCGCAAGGGATACGGTCCCGCCGCTGCCGAACCGAGCCGCTGTCAGCATGCCGACCGTCAGCAGGACCGGCGTCGTGGCGAGCAGGTCGTACAGGATGGCGATGTACCCGTACCGCGAACCGAGGATCTCCGTTATCACCGGGAGCCCCAGGTACGTCACGTTCCCGAAAGCCGCCGACAGCAAGAGGACGCCTATTGCAGGCCGCGGCGTCGCCCGGAACCATGGCAGACCGAGGTAGAGGGCCGCCCCGGCCGCTAGGCAGAGCAGCGTGACCGCTGCTGCGGTCAGCGGCACGGCGAGAAAGGTCCGGTCCACCTTCGCCGTGGCCACCAGGCCGAAGGCCAGGGCAGGCAGGAAGAAGTGGAGGACCGTCATGTTCAGCGCGTGTCGGACGCGATGCCGGTCGAGGCCGCCGGGCTCGAAGAACCGCCACAGATACCCCGCGGCTACGATCAAACCGAATGACATGAGGACTTTGGTGATGGTGTTCTCCTTTGATAAAGCATTATACCAGTCCGGCCAGGGGGGTTAAAGGGATATTTTCCCCCGCACCTTTTGACATTTCACCGCGCTTTCCTTATAATGGCCGGAAATTATTCCACGCAGGAGGGTACCATGGGCTGGAGAGTCACGGTTGAGATACTTGCGGTGCTGATCATGCTGGGCGGGGTCGGCGGAATATTCTACGGCGTGTTCAAAGGGACCATCGCTCTGAGCGTCAGAACGCTCCAGTTCCTGGCCATCGCCTTTGTCGTACCGGCAGTCCTCATCCTGTCGCTCGAGCGGAGCATCGGCAGCGAGTCGACCGCGGCTTTGTACGGGACCATTGTGGGGTATGTCCTGGCCGGAGGCGTGAAAAGCGAGTAGCAGGCAATCACAGGGGTATGGCAATGAACGGACGGCGGGATCATTCCCGCCGTTCTCTTTTCGGCAGGAACGGGATGGTCAGCATGCCGGGGATGGTCAGGAAGCAGACGATAATGAAGAATGTTGTGTAGCCCACTTGCTGCTGCAGCCAGCCGGAGAGGAAGCCCGGCAGCATCATGCCCAGCGCCATGATGCCGGTGGAGATGGCATAGTGCGAGGTCTTGAACTTCCCCTCGGCGGAATACATGAGGTAGACCGTGAAGACCGTGAAGCCCATGCCGTAGCCGAACTGCTCCATCGCCACAAGAGGATAGACGAGATTGAGGGACGGCTGCTGCCAGGACATGTACACAAAGAACAGGTCCGGCAGGTGCATGGCGACCACCAGCGGCCAGACACAGCGGCGAAGCCCGAACCGGGCGATGAGCCAGCCGCCCAGAACACCGCCGACCACGAGCGACAGGATGCCGACGGTCCCGTAGACTATCCCCACCTGTGACGTGGTGAGCCCGAGCCCGCCAACCGAACGGCCGTCAAGCAGGAAGGGAGAGACAAGCTTGAGCAGCATTGCCTCGCCGAGACGGTAAAGCAGAATGAACGCCACGAGCACACCGATCTTCTCCTGCTGGAAGTAGGCTGTGATGATCTCGCGGAATGAGGTGCCATGCCTCTCGTCTCTTGTCTCTCGTCGCTCGTCCTCCTTCGGAAATGGCAGAAGGACATAATGATAGACAAAGAGCATGGCGAAGATCCCGCCGGCGGCACCCATGACCAGGGTCCAGCTCTGCGAGATGTTCCCTGCTGCGACCTCGAAGCTTCCTGCAAGGTAGACGAGCAGCCCCGAGCCGAAGATCATGGCCAGCCGGTAGAACCCCGAGCGAAGGCCAACGAAGAACGCCTGTTCCTTCTCCGTGAGGGCCAGCATGTAGAAGCCGTCGGTGGCGATATCATAGGTGGCGGAGATGAACGCGCCGGCCACGAATGCGGCGAGGGAGAGAAAGAAGAACGCCGTAGTCGTGAGAGACCAGGCGGTGAAGAGCATGCAGACGGCCATGGCTGCTTGCGTGGCAATGACCCAGTTCCGCTTTGTGGAGTTCATGTCCACCAGCGGCCCCCAGAGCATCTTGATGACCCAGGGCAGATAGAGCCAGCTCGTCCAGAAGGCGATGGAGGCGTTGTCCACGCCCATCTTCTTATAGAGGATGACCGAGACCGTGTTGATCAGGATGTAAGGAAGGCCCTCGCCGAAATAGAGCGAGGGCACGAAGGCCCAAGGGGTGCGGGAAGCGGGTTTGTCAGCCATGAGGCAAAGAGTAGCAAATCAGGGGGGAACCGTCCAGAAAAAACGACACGGGACAAAGGGACAGTGGGCACGGAGAACCGGCTAAAGAGACTTTACTTCAAAGAAGAAGCGGAGCGAAGGCATCCATATCAATCCTTGATGCACTCCTCGTTTCTGCATCAGGGGGTCAGCGCGTCCGCTATTTTGTCTCAGCTTTCGTCTCTGTCCTCGTATCAGCCTTCGGCTCCGGTCTCGGCTCTGCCTTTGCCTCGGTCTTCAGCAGGCCCAGGCTCTTGTTGGCATCGGGGATAAGCGCGCTGTCGGGGTACTGCTTCATGAACTCGTCCAGCTCCTTGATCGCGGCCGTGGTATCGCCCTTTTCCGCGAACGCCATCCACTCCTTGAACTCCTTCAGTTCCTCCTCGGTAACCGGCTCTTCGGCCTTCTTTCCCTTCCAGTAGAGCTTGCTCCTGCCGCTGTCATCCTTTGCTCCGCGCACCCCAGCCACGTCGGTGCTCACCGGCAGCCTCTTCCGGGGCGCGATGACGTCGATCTTCTTCTGCAGCTCCTTGAACCATGCGCTGAGACCCGTTTCCCTGGCTGCCGGCCGCTCCTCGGCATAAGCCGTGCCGTACGCTACAGCGATAATGACCATCAACCCCAGACATCGTTTGAGCATATAACCTCCTTATACCGGTTCGACGAAGAAGAAGATCAACCGAAGATGATGCCCTGTCTCCTGTCTCCTGTCTCCTGTCCTGACCCCCTGCTTTATTTCGTGACTCCCAACTCTGCCGCGAGGTCGCCGTACCGGCGCAGGACCCGCGGGTCCTCGGCGACTGCGTCCCTGAACACCTTTCTGGCCTCGTCCTTCCTGCCGGCGCGTAAGTGGACCCGGGCAAGGTTCACCATGGTACCCGTGTCACGCGGCTCGGCCTTGAGCGATGCCTCGTAGGCCTGGCGCGCATCGTCGAGGCGCTCCTGCAGAAGATAGATGTTCCCGATGTTGTTCAGCGCCATGGCGTTCTGCTTGTCCACGGCGAGCAGTTTCTGGAACTGTTCGAGGGCCTCGGCATACATGCCGTTCTCCCCGTAGAGGATGCCGAGCTGGGCAAGGGCCGTGGCGTCATCCGGCGTCTTCCTGAGCGCAGCGAGGTAGCCCGCCGAAAGGTTCGTCAGCCGCTGGCGGCCCAGCGTCTCGAGCTCGTCCTTGAACTTCGCCTCGATATCCTCCTGCTTGATCTTGATCTGCCGCATGTCGGTGGGCGGGAGCGTCACGGGACTGAACTGCTCCCATGCCTTCTGGACCTCGATGATGTCGGTCTTCCCCTTCGCCAGCCAGTCGCGGTATTCTTCGGCACCTTTCTGCCACGCACGGGTGAAGGTCGAGCCCACCATGGTCATTTCCACCGGCACCCAGACCGTTCCCCGGTGGATGATGAGCAGGGAGTCGGGGAAGCCCAGGGACTGCTTGTCCGCTTCCGCCAAGCCGGTGTTGAACATGATGAACACATGCCCCGGCACGTCCACCAGCGCGGTGCCGATGCCGATGTTCTCGAGCGCGGCCAGGAACAGGATCGAGAGGTCGTCGCAGTCGCCGCTCTTTCGCGCCAGCGTGTCGCGGGGGTACTGGACATAGTCCACGGCCCCGGCTTTCTCAGAGAACTCCTGGAAGGGGCTCGTGGGATCGACGATGTACGACAGGCCGTATACGCCGAGGGCCGCGTAGAGCGTCCTGGCATACACCAGGGACGGGTGCAGGTTCGGGTAGGCGTCCACGTAAGGCTGGATCACGCTGCGAGCGAAGTCGGCCACCGGCGGGTCCTTGGGCGTCACGAATGCCCCGATCCTTATCTTCTGGTCCCAGGTCATGGCGTGCCGCTCATAGAGCGTGACCGGGAAGCTCCGTTTCACGGTCTTCGCTTCGCCGGCGATGTAGAAGGTCAGGGCGGCCTCGCTCTGGAGCGGTGTGTTCTCCGTGACCTCGAGGATCCTGTTATTGAATACCGGCTTGATCAGGAGATCCGCTTCCTGCTTCGGGCCGACCTCGAGCACCGCGATCTCCGTCGGGAAGTCCATGTAGTCCTTGATGGAAAAAGTGAGCATCGCCGCCGGGAAGGGGTTGTCCGTGTTGTTCCTCAGCACGACCTTGCCCAGGGGGTGGGACTCGTAGTGCTTGTACGCAGACGCGAATATCTCGCGCATTTCGATCCTGACGATCTCCACCGGCGGCGCGGTGAGTGACGCCCGGGGCGTGGTGGCGAACACCACTTCGCCGGGCGGACTCTCATCGCCTTCCTTGCCCACGGCCGTGACCTGGTAGTAGTACAGCGCCTCGTCAGTAAGCGCCCCGTCAACGAACAACGGGCGGTCGATCTTGCCGACCTGCTCGAATCCGGTACCGAGCTGCCGCGTCCGGTACACCCGGTAATGGTCCACGAAGGGCTCCAGGTTCGGTATCCACGAGAGCGTGATCTGCTTCTCCGCCGCGTCGATCCGCATCTTCTTCGGTGAGGTCGGGACGAGCCGCGGCGTGACTGCCGAGACCGTCTTTGACGGCGCGCTCTCGTTCCCCTCCCTTGCCTGGCCGCTCACCCGGTAGTGGTAGGCCCGGTTGCTCGGAAGCCCGCGGTCCACGAAGAACGGCTCCGCCGTGGAGGCGAGGAACCTGAACTCGGCGTTCGGCGCGTCGGCACGATAGATCTTGTAGTGCTCCAGGACGCTTTCAGGATTCGGCTTCCAGCTTAGCTGGACCTCGTTCATCTTCGGCTGGGCTGCAACATCCGCCGGGACCGACGGTGTCAGCAGGAGCGTGAAGACCTGGACACGGTTGTTGCCGCGGTCTCCCACATACAGCCGCGTACCGCCCTCCAGGGCGAGCCCCGCGGGCGACCGGAACTCGCCGGGGCCCTTCCCTTCATTTCCGAACTTGCGCAGGAACTTGCCTTCCCGGTCAAAGACCTGGACACGGGCGTTGCCCCCGTCAAGGACGTAGACCTCTCCATCAGGCGAGAGCACGATGCCTTCCGGGTCCTTGAACTCCCCGTCCAGCCTGCCCGCCTTCCCCGCCTCCCACTGGAGCGCGCCGGAATGGTCGTACTTGGCGATGCGGTTGTTCCCGCGGTCGACGACGTAGATGTTCTCGCTCCCGTCCACGGCGAGCGCCACCGGCTCGGCGAATTGCCCCTTCTGGCCGCCCGGTCTGCCAAAGGCGCCGAGGAAGAGGCCCTTGGCGCTGAAGACCTGGACCCGCCGGTTCCCGGTATCGGCGCAAACGATGTTCCCCTTGAGCGTCAGCGCGACAGCGGAAGGCGAGTTGAACTCGCCTTCCTTCGAACCGCTCCTGCCGATCACCTGCAGGAGGCTCCCCTCGCGGTTGAACTTCTGTAGCCGGTCGTTGCCCGTGTCGGCGACCCAGAAATTGCCGCTTATGTCCACCGCGATCCCGCGCGGGTTCTTGAGCATGCCCGGCTCGCTGCCGCGCGCGCCGATCTTCCTGCCGCCGGCAACATTGATTGCGGCAACGGAGTCGCCGGAGATCCCCCAGAGACGCTTGTCCACCGCGAGGGCGACAACCTCTCCGGGTATTTCCTTGGTGAGCGCAACGGATGCCAACGGAGAGACCGGCCCGAGCGGCTCACCCGCGCCTTTCTCGCTGGTGAAGACCTGGAGCGTATGCTTGCCGCTGTCCAGGAGGTGGATCCTTGCCTCGCGGTCCACCTTGATTCCCGACGGCTTTATGAACTGTCCCGGACCGAGGCCCTCAGAACCCACGGAACCCAGCAGCTTTCCCTGGGGATCGAACTTCTTGATTTTTAGATTTCCGGTGTCGGCGACATAGATGTTTCCATAGTCGTCAACGGCCAGCCCCCGGGGCCTGTCGAACCCTTCGGCCCCTTTCCCGCTGCTGCCGAAGGACAGGACCTGTTCCCCACGCGCGTCGAAGACGCGCACCTTGTTGGCGCCTGCGTCCAGAACCATGATCCTGCCCTGGCTGTCCACGGCCACGTCCACCGGCGACCTCATCGGGTCCTTCTTGTCGGACAAGGTGATCTGTCCCAGGAAGATGCCGCCCGTGGTCAGGACCTGTACGCGTTCGTTCCCGGCATCGGCGATGTAGACCAGTCCTCTGGCGATGCTGATGCCGCCCGGATCGCTGAACTGCTTCGGCCCCGAGCCGCGGGAGCCGAAGCTCCGGAGGAAGACGCCCTTCCCGTCGAACACCTGGATCCGTCCGTTATCGCCGTCGACAACGTACACGCTCCCCTGCTCGTCCAGGGCGATGCCCGACGGGTACTTAAACTGGCCTTCCTGGTCGCCCTTCTTGCCCCAGCTCTGGATGACCTGGCCGGACAAGTCGAGGACGACAACTCGGTGCGCGTCGGAGTCGGCGATGTAAATCCGATCGACGGCAAGGGCAAGGGCACGGGGCTCGTTCAGGAGACGCTGGGGGGCCTTCTTCCCGGCCTCGCCCATTTCGCGCACGAACTCGAACTGCTGGTAGGCGAAGGCTGGAGCAGCGAGGGAGAAGTTGAAGAGGACAAGAAACGAGATTGCACAGCCTATACGGGAGCGGTCAATAACCATGGAACCCTCCAGGCATGATCGGCGTTGTTCGGCATGGCAGACCTCTGAACCGGCGCTTATCGGATGATCCTATTTGCGGATGAAGGAAGCAGCGAACGGCCTACGGTCCTATCATGGTGACTTCTACGGCTATAGTATAGCACAATGCAGTCGTAAAACAAAATAGAAAAGTTATACCCAATAATTATTGCTATACCGTCGGAATCCCCTTGTTCGCGTCCGTACGGACTGATCCGGTTATTCATTTGACATTCAGTCCTTAATTAGGTATTTTTTAGTGGATTATTCATTTACCTCATGAAAACAAACCTTCCCATATGTATGCTCGCTGCGCTCAGTCCCCTGCTCCTTTTATTCACGTCAAATACGGCTTCAGCAACAATAACGCGCGTCGTTGTCACGACCAGCGCCCAATGTCCCGCCGACACGGTCACGACGCCGTGCTATACCAATCTGCAGACCGCCATGGATAATACTGAGGACGGCGATACCATTCTGGTCAAACCGGGCACCTACGTGGGGAATTTTTCCTTGAACAACAGGAGTGTCACGCTTGCCGGTCTCGAAACTGCGAGCACATTTCTCTCCGGCGGCGGAGCGGGTACGGTCCTGACTATCAACGCTTCCACGACCTTAGCCACGACCGTCAGGAATCTAACCTTCATTAATGCCGCGGCGGGATTCGTAGTCCGGAACTCCACATCGGCGGTCAATATCGCGAACAACATCTTTGAGGTCGGGACCGGCAGCACGGCAGTCCAAACTCAGGCATCTCAAGCGACAACGATCCAGAACAACATGTTCTATCTGAATGGGAATGGCATAATATCCGATACGAACACCCTCAGCATCATCAACAACGTCTTCATCCAGGACAGCAATGGCCTTGCGATCAGACCAACCACCATAAGCCTCGCATCCATCCAGAACAACCTTTTTAATGGCGGCACGATCGGCATTCCGAACATCGTCTTGAACTCCACGGACCTGACCAACCCGGACAATAAACTGAATCTGGCGAATGTCGATCCCCTGTTCGTCAATCCCGACAATACGGACATCACCCAGAGGGATTTTCATTTGAAGAGCGGCAGTCCCTGTCAGGATGCGGGTAATGCGCTAGCCGGGGTAGACAGCGTTGATAGTACCAAACCGGACATCGGCGTCTATGGTGGTCAGTCTTCCGACACGATCCCAAAATCCATCACGGTCCTTTCCTCTGCCGCGACTGCATCTGCCCCCTTCGACATCACCCTCACCTGGTCGGCCAATCCGGCTTATACGGTCAAGGGCTACAAGGTCTACTACGGTTACCAGCCGGGTACGTACAACGGGAATGACGCCCTGTCAACGAGCGGAACAGGGACCGTAAACTCGCCGATCGATGCAATGAACGTGACCATCTTCACGCTCAATGGTCTCAGCCCGTCGTCGGTCGTACCGGCCACTCCGACGCTGTTCACGCCCGGTGAACGCAATCAGAGCCTGTCCCTCTCGTGGTCTCCGGTCGCCAATGCCACAAGTTACACTGTCTATTCCGGCATTACGTCAACGTCGGAGATCGTCATACCGGGCATCACCACCCCGGGATACACCCTCACAGGGCTGACGAACGGCCAGTTGTATATGGTCCAGGTCTCCGCGAGTCTTCCAGGCAAAGTACTACCTTGCCGTCACGGCCTACGATGTCAATGGTCAATCCGGCGGAGTCCCTGGTAGTTCCCATGAAAGCGCCTATTCATCCCCCGAAGAGGCCGTGCCGGTAGGCCCGGTGAGCGAAAGCGGCCTTTCGAACGTCATGACCGGCATACCACAGATGATCAATCCTTACCCCAACCTTCCGAACAACGGATGCTTCATCGCCACGGCGGCGTACGGATCGCCGAACAATCGCGCCGTGATGGTGCTCCGGGAGTTCCGTGACCGCCATCTCGTAACGAATGCGCCGGGCAGGGCCTTCGTCAGGTGGTACTACGCGAATTCACCCGCTGCGGCACGGTTCATCAACGACCATCCTGCGCTGAGGCCAATCGCACGGATCGTCCTTGCCCCTGCTGTTGCCATTGCCCTGTTGCTTACCCGCACATCCCCGGCTGCACAGGCGGCAGTCCTGGTCATGCTGACCGCTCTCGCGTCCGTCCTATTCCGCAGGCATCGAACGCAGCGATCCCGCGCGCTTATAAAGGAAACCTCCGAATAGCCATGCGAAACACCTTTTTCCTCACCATCCTTATCCTGGCGCTCCCCGCAGCTGCACTTGCCGCGTCACCATCCGTCGACCGGCCGCACTGGTCCCTTGAGGTTAAGGGCGGGTACTTCTATCCGGACATCGATAACTGGAAGAACTACTATGGTGACGACAAGACCTGGCACTACGCGGGATCACTGGCCTACAAACTGGTCAGGCAGGTGGATGTCGGGGTCGAGGCGGGATACATCAAGGACCGTGGCCAGGGGAAAGGTGCTATCAGCGGTGTGATCGCCGGGAACGTGACCTACGAGCTTGCGCCGCTCAATGTGTTCGTCCTGTTCCGAGGAAAGTTCAGCGAGACACAATGGCTCGTCCCCTACGCAGGCGGCGGGTGGACGAGGATGTTCTATAAGGAGAAGATCGAGGCCCAGAGCACGGTGAGAGGTCATGCCGACGGATACCACGGCCGTGCGGGACTGCAGTTCCTCCTTGACGATGCCGACGGCACCGCCTCCCGGAACCTATACACCGATTACAGCATATACCATACGTACTTCTTCCTCGAAACCCAGTACAGCCGCGTGATGATAAACGACCTCACCGGCACATCCGTCAACCTCGGAGGGACCAGCTACCTCGTGGGTCTTCTGTTCGAGTTCTAGGAACACTGCGGATACGTCAAAGATACGGCAGCAAGTAAATCACCAACGAAGAACACCTTATGAGATTAATCCTTTTTCCCGTTGGGTTGCTCTTATTTCCTTGCCCTCCCTGTTGACCCTCAGGCTCAACAGGCATACTGCGTCAAGTGTCATGGAAAATTGGTACAAGGCAAGCACGTCCATGGTGTCATGGAATCTCCCACCGGATGCATTGTCGGCCATCTTCGCGTATCAGCTCATCCTATTGGATGCTCAAATAATAAAAGCCGCGAAATGATCCCTTCACGGCTTATGCTTTTCCGTTGAACCGTCCGGTGTGGGTTACCCGACCACCTGCCCGTCACGGATCTCGATGGTCCTTCCCGCCCGCTTCGCATTGTCCTTGTTGTGCGTCACCATCACGATGGTATGGCCTTCCCTGTGCAGGTCCTGCAGCATGTCGAGGACATGGTCGCCGGTCCTGGTATCGAGGTTGCCCGTGGGTTCGTCGGCGAGGATCACCGGGGGCTTGTTCACGATGGCCCGGGCGATGGCGACCCGCTCCTGCTCGCCGCCCGAGAGCTGGGACGGCAGACGGTGCGCCTTGGCGTCGAGCCCCACCTTCCGGAGCGCTTCCTGCGCTGCGTCCTTCGCCGTTCCGTTCATCCCCGGCTGCACCGTGAGCGGCAGCATGACATTCTCGACAGCAGTGAGGTACGGGATCAGGTAGAAGGATTGGAACACGAAGCCCAGGTACTCTCGCCGGAAGTCCGAGAGCTTGTTCGGACCCAGAGCGCCCAGGTCGATCCCATCCACTGAGACGACGCCTGAAGTCGGATGGCTCAGGCCCCCCACGAGGGACAGGAGCGTGCTCTTCCCGGAGCCCGACGGCCCCATGACGGCGACGAACTCGCCGCTCTCAATGCCGAGCGATACGCCCCGAACAGCAGGATACTCTTCCTCGCCGGCATGGAATGCCTTGGTCACGTTCTGGAGATCTATGAATGCCATGTCTTCTCCTACTTCTTAAATACGTTAGTCCGTGCTTTCACCGCAGAGCACGCGGAGAACGCAGAGAACTTCAAATATTCCTTGCTTCAAACTAATACATCAAAGACTCTACCTTCCTGTTTTCCTCAGCGACCTCTGCGATCTCTGCGGTAAAAAGTTGTTTACAATGTTCTTAAGGCCTCGATCGGGTCCAGCCGTCCGGCGCGCACCGCCGGATAGATGCTTGCCGCGAGCCCCACGATGACCGATGCGATGACCGCGCCCACGGCCATGGCCGGGTCAAAGACGAACTTCAGGTTATAGGCGCTCATGAGGTACGGCGCGATGAGACGCGGACTGAGCGTGCCGACCGCGTACCCCGATATCCCGGCAAGCAGGCTCACAAAGAACGCCTCGATCAGCAGCACCTGGATGATGTGGCCGGTCCGGAAGCCGATGGCCCGAAACAAGCCGATCTCCTGCACCCGCTCCTTCACCGACGCCGTCATGGCAAAGAAGATGATCATGCCCGCCACGATCAGCAGCAGCAGGGAGATGCCGAGCGAGAAGCGATGGAAGTAGTGCATTGCCTGCATCTTGAGCTCCACTGTCTCCTTCACCGCCACGGCCCGCGCCCCGGGGAGCACGCTGTTCACCTGCGCGACCATGTCCTCGATGGGGCACCCGCTGCAGAGGGCCGCAAGCTCGATGAGGCTGACCGCGTTCCCCTTCTTGAACTGCGCCTGGACCGTCTTCAGGTCGGCAAAGATCAGCGCATCGTCCTGGGACCCGGTGTTATCCAGCACGCCGGACACGCGGAACGTCCCTCCTCCGAGGATCACCGTGTCTCCGGGCGCAAGGCCCAGTTTCGCGGCAGCGTCCTTCCCGGCGAGCACCCCGGAAGGGCCGTCGGGCTTCATGCCCGCAGCAACGCGCCACCACTTCTTCAGTTTGAACTCCGCAGGCAGCTCCGCGCCCGCCACCATCACCTTGGTCCCCTTCACCTCGGTGACGACCAGGAGCTTCGGCGCCACGGTGCTGATGTTCTCGTGGTTCTTGATGGTCTTGATCTTCCGGGCGTCCTCCAGGGTCAGCGACCGGCCGCCGGTGTTGATGGCCGAAACGGTCATCCCGCCGTAGGACAGCGGCAGGTCCTCCGTGGCCGGGAGCACCAGGATGTTCGCGCCGAACTCGTCGAGCGTGTGCATCACCTCGCGGTTCATGGCGTCACCCACCGAAGTGAGTGCGACGGCGGCGGCGATCCCCAGGGCCAGGCCCGAGACCAGGAAGAAGGTCCGCCCCTTCTTCCGGCGCAGATTGTTGACGGCGATATCGATGAGTTTCATGTTCTCTTCCTTGCTTGCCGGCTTGTCAGCTTGCAAGCTGTCGTTAGAAGTACTTCGCGCCCTCTTCCAGGTCCTTCGCCTTCACGACCAGCGTCTTCCCGTCCTGGCTGTTCTTGAGCGGGATCGGGCTGCAGCCGCCGGTGATGTGACCCACATCGGTGGACTTGAAGCTCATGCCGCAGTTATTGCAAACCATGGTCTCGCCGTTCTGCCGGTAGCCAAGCTTGGCATGGTAGCAGCTCGTGCAGGAGTCCAGCGCCACCCGGACCGTCCCGTCGGACGCCCTGAGCGCGAAGAACTTGATGTCAATGCCATTTGCGTTGTATACGAAATAGCTCGCCTCGCTCCCCTTGAGCGCGTCCAGGGGAACTTTCACATCGCCGTTCTCGGCCTTAAGCGCGGTGTACTGCACATTCCTGTTGCCTTCCCGCGACGCCTGACCCGACATAGGCCGGTCCATGGACCGCGCCCGTGAGGTATTGCTGTAGACCAGCCATCCCGCCACGACGAGCGTGATCGCGGCGCCGATGATGATGGACGTCTTCGGGCTCTTCCTTTCGCCGGCGAGGACCCTCGCCTTTTTCTCATCATGCATACCGGCACCGCAGGCCTTGCAGAACCTCGCTTCACCCTTCAATTCCACGCCACACTTCGTGCAAACCGCCATGACTGCCTCCTTGTATTCACAAAAACAAAGTAAAAATATTTTCAACAATGTGGAAAAAATTCAACGCTGATGAAGATCGGAAAAAATATGACATCGCTGTTACATCTCTCAGGTCTTACGGCGTAAATCATAAGTCTTCATATCTTATCCGCGTTCAATTCCACTTCTCTGGATCTGTCTTGCTACATCTCCGTGATCGTTCCATTCTGGTATCGGAGCGATTTTGCGATCCTGTTGTTCGACATGATATCCACCTGGATGTGGCAGCCGAAATCGGTCACCTTTGTCTCCACGGGCCCGTTGCCATTCTGCTTGCGCCAGTAAGCGAGCGCAGCGTCGCGCGCCACGGACCCCTGGCCAGACACCTGCTTGCCGCCTGCCTGGGGAGCACATCCCCGCTTCGATGCACCCTTCGCCGGATCACAGCCCTGTTTCGCGGCGCCCGGTCCGCCTCCGCCGCAGCAGCCGCAGCCCGATGCCGGAAGTTGTTCCGCCAGGGACACCCTCACCGCTGCCCTCGCCGTCGAATCCTGCAGCCACTGGTTCAGCCGCATATTGGCATCGGCAGGGCCAGAGGCCCCGGCCGTGACCTTCTCGTCAATGAACTTCCGTATGGCAAGGCGCCGCTCCAGCCCCTTTCGGAATGCGCCCATGCTCCCGTACTGCTCGTTGATTCTGGCCGCAAAGTCATTCTCGTTAAGACCCGAAGCGGCCCGCATGTCCTGGACCGCGGCCTGCACCTCCTCGCTCGACACCTGCACTCCCGCCTTCCTGGCCTCCTGCAACGCGATCCGCTCGGTGATGAGCTCAGAAAGCGCCGCATATCGCATCCGTCCGAGCGTCTCGGCCGGTACACCGGCGCTGTTCCCGTCAGGCCGGACAAGATCGTCCAGTTCGGCCAGCATGATCTCTTCGCCGTTCACCACGGCAGCCACGCCACTCGGCAGGATGAACTTGTAATACCCGGCGCCTGCCACAACAAGAATGACCGGAAGGAGCAGCAGCGCGTAGAGGTAGGTCCGACGCTTCCTCCGGGGGACCGCCATCAAGGTGCTGCCGCAGTTCGCGCAGAAGGCGGCGTCGTTGTCGTTCATGGTATTGCACTTCCCGCAGTTCATGCTTGATACCTCCTTGAATCCAAGTGCGAGCGCATTCCCCCGCAGCTTGCTGGGGGAGTTTCAATGTCAATGTCGGATAAAGATAAAGCAAAACCATTGCCATCAGACGGACTCTGAAAAATCAACAAGATAGCTGCTTAGGTGTGCTGATTCAATGCCGCGGGTGTGGGATTTGATACAGTGAGTTGATGAGAACGTACAGTATTGATGGATTTCTGCGGCGGGGGGAACGCGCTCACCTGCAATATCTTAGGGAAGGAGAAAGGGAGAAAAAGGCCGGACAAAAAAATGTCCGGCCTTTCAGAATAGATCTGCTCCGCATCCGGTCTGAACCGGTGGGACGATACGCACAGGTCTTACGGCTTCTTGATGAAGAGCTCCCACATCCCCTTGTCCTCGATCTTTACAGACTCAAAGGTAAAGCCGCTCTTCTCGCAGTAGCGAGGGATGCTGTCCTCGGCAGATGCCGGGGCATCGCACAGGACCTTCAGGATCTGGCCGCTGCTAAGTTTCTCGACCGCTTTCTTGGTCAACAGAAGCGGGTAGGGACATACCCTGCCCAGGGTGTCCAGAGTTTGTGCCGGCGTTTCGGTCTTCAGTGACATTAGCGTTTCCTCCTCATACGAGTTTCAAATTCAGGCCGTTCGATCTGCCCGTTTGTTCAAGGTCGGAAATTCGATGCTCGCGGTCACAGCGGAAAAATATCCGCGAATGACTTCGCGGGATCGATCCTCCGTATAAAGTATAGTACCTTAACAAAAACCTTAGGTCGTGTCAATACTCGTTTTCCTCCTATTAAAAAAACAAATACCGAAATACCGCAAGCACGGCTGAGCGCCTATTAAAAAGATTCATCGCTTCATAATGAGACTTTATAAGATACTAGACGGTCTCTTCTTGCATTTTATTTTTTTTTATATTATCGTTCACGCATCCACAACACTCCATTGCACTATGCAACAAAATTGCGGATTATAGAAGACGATAACATTCTATACCCTGCAACTATGTGATAGAAGCCCTAATCCCGTAGCTTGCTGCAGAGAGCTTCAATGCCGATTCCTCAGGAACGGTACCCACGGCAATATTGGCTCTATTCTGTCAATAAATTAAAAAATTAAAACCGTTGAGCTTGCGGCAACATTGACCAAAGGAGGATACCAATGGGTAAGAAGATCGCGGTACTGGTCCGGGACCGTCAAGGCGAGGCTTTGCGGATGTCGGTGGGCCTCACCCTGATGGACGACACCATCGACGTATATGTGCTGGACAGGAAGGTGGAGAAAAACGACGACAATGACCTGAACCTTGAGACCATCAAGGACATGGACATGAAGATCGCCACGAACACGAAAGAGAACGCTGGCATGGATTATATTTCCACCGAGGACCTGGCGAAAAAGCTCCTGGAATACGACCACATCGTACCGTTCTAAGCCAATAAACCATAACGAGGTGATACCCGATGAAAATTCTATACATACTCAAACAGGCGCCTGATGTCACGCTCAAGACGATCATGGACGTACACAAGAAGAGCAATGAGATCACGGTCGTGGATATCAGGGAGAACAAGGACTACGGCAAGATCGTCGACCTGATCTTCTCCCATGACAAGGTCATCTCCTGGTAGGCGGGCTGTCGACAACACCGGCAGGAACCGCGCGAACGGCAGCATTCTCCATGGATAACTTCGAGAGGAGGCAGCAATCATGAAGCTCGGCATTTTCGTGAATACTGATAAGAACCTGGACGCCGTACAGGGTATAACCAAAGCGGCCCTGGCAAAAGGGCATGAGGTCATTCTCTTCAACATGGATACTGGCACAAAACTGGTCAATAATCCCATTTACGCTGAATTGTCCAAAACAAAAGGGGTCTCCGTAAGTTTTTGCGATCACAGTGCAAAACATCTGGGGGTCACCGGAGAGGGCCTTCCCAAGGAGATCGTCTCAGGAAGCCAGTACAACAATGCGGTGATGCAGCACGATGCGGACAAGGTGATCGTTCTGTAACGTCGAGCGACGGCGCACAGGCGGTCTGGCAACCCTGTCGAGGAAATAAAGAACATTCCGTACAAAGGGGGAAATGACAATGAAGAAGGTACTGGTCATGCTGTGGGTCGTGGTTATCGCGCTTTCCGTTGCCGTGCCGGGTGCTTCTGCGGCGGACGACCTGGCCGCTAAGATGAACGCAATCATGGCAAAAAGCACGGAAGTAAGGTTCTGGCAGTTCTCGGCCGAAGAAGTAAACGCGATGATCAAGGAGAAAAAGACAGATTTTCTGGTAGTTGATACGCGTCCCAGGACGACAGAATTCGCGGAAGGGCATATCCCGGGCGCCATCCATATCATGACGCAGGACATCTTCAAGCCCGAAAGCCTCAAGAAACTCCCGAAGAACAAAAAGATCATTCTCTACTGCGCGACCGGACAGCTCCAGAACCTGCCGATCATTGGTCTGCGTATGCTCGGCTACGATACCTATACTCTGTGGGGCGGGTACGCCACATGGGCGAAGGGCTCTACCGGCGGAGCGAAGATGCAGGATGCCGTCAAGGCTGCGAATTATCCGGTCGTAAAATAGATTGGCTCCCGGGAGGCATCTAAGATGCTTCCCGGGTATCACCCTATCCATTATGGCACTCTTCCGTCCATGGATATCCGGGCGAGTCGGCTATCATGAGGGCGCCGCCCGCGTCGTTGCATCCTGCGGTCAGGTTCTTTCCCGGAGATGCGCAGGGTACCGCGGCTTTTGTCATGTATCATGCGTAGCATCCCGCAGCATCTTCGTGAAGGGATTGTATATTGTCCTCGCGATCATCCTGCTCCATGACCTCTTCGCCCCTCACCCGTTCGCATCACCCCTGATCCTGTTCGATGGCAATCGATCGATCGAGGCTCTTGACGAGGGGCATCCATCCGCCGGAGAATTTGTCGAGGACGATGAAAATACCGCCGTGCCCAACCGGCGCGGGACACTGCTGCCTATTCTTTCCGTCAAGCTCAATGACCAGCGGCATCCTTCTTTTCACCCGCTTCTTATGATCGCTGCAAACGAGCGCCCTCCTAAAGTATAATTCTTCCTTTTTCCCTTTCACGACAGGACGGATACCGACCGTGCCAAATCGGCATTGCGCAAGAACGGGATCTCCTGTCGCTTGCATGGTCACCGAACGGTCGTCATTCGGGCCGCAAGTCCTTGATGATGTCGTTATCAGGGGAACACTCTTTAACGTACGCATACAACCATACCATTGAGGAGGTCACGAGCATGAAATCCATAAAGATCCTTGACAAGGAATTGAGCAGAAGAGACCTGTTGATCGGCGCGGGGATCACCGCGATCGCGGCCGCGGCGCCGGGATTTGTATCAAAAGCTGAAGCCCTCGGCGGGCCAACGGAAAAATGGCCGTGGCCGTATGTGAAACTGGATCCGCAGAAGACGGCAGAGATCGCGTACGAAGAGTGGTACCGGGTGTTCTGCGGGGCTGCCGTCATCAACAGCATATTCAGCCAGCTTCGGGAGAAGGTCGGTGAGCCTTACAAATCATTCCCGGTCGATGCGTTCATCTTCCTCGAAGGCGGCGTATCGGGCTGGGGCACGATATGCGGCTGCAATTCAGGGGCAAATATCGTGACGAACCTCGTTATCGGCCCGCGGACATCCGGGACCGAGGACGGAATGCTGATGGGCAGCGAACTGATGCAATATTATTCGGATACGTCAATGCCGAACTTCACGCCAGCGAAAGCGAAGATCCAGGCGAATATCCCGAAGACCATCGCAGGATCGCCGCTCTGCCACGTGTCCGTGGGTAAGTGGATGAAGGCAGCGAACAAGGACCTGGGGAGCCCCGAACGGAAGGACCGGTGCGCCCGGTTGACAGGTGCCATGGCGTTCCAGACCGTCACGCTCCTGAACCAGTGGAAGGACGGAAAGTACAAGACCAAGGGCGTCATCCCGGCCAAGGGATACGGCATTCAGTCGCAGCATAACTGCACGGACTGTCACGGCGACAAGGTCCCGTCGCCTCCCGCAAAGAAAGTATAGCGATAGCGTCTGTCCGGAAGGGCGGGAGCGCTTCTCGCCCTTCCGGCATATTCTCTGCCTGTCTGATTCACCAGGCATTCTTTTATAACGTACAGTCCGTCTCCTTCATCCATACCTATGCGGCTGCATCTCTGGCACAGAATCATGCTTCTCCTCATCACGCCCGTCCTGGCGGCGTCGTTTATCGTTTTTTTCGAGTTCCGGAACCTGAGCACGATCTACAACAAGATCTCCGTCATCGAGATCATCGATGACATCAACCTGACCATTCTGGAGCTCAGACGGTACGAAAAAAACATCCTGTTGTTCAACGAGGAGCAGAACATCAGGCTGTTCCATGAGTACGTTGCCGCCCTTAGGAAAAGCATCAAGAGGATGGAAAGCGAGATCGTCTCGGATATCAGCAAGGTCCGGTATCGGACCCTTCAGGAGAACATCGATCACTACGACAAGCATGTCGCCACGCTCATTGCATGCGTCAAAGAGGAGCAGCGCATCATTGAGGCCATCCGGCCGCTGGGGCGGGCCATCGAGGACATCCCTGATGCAAAACTGGCGCTCGACCTGAGACGGTACGAGAAGAACTATATCATCTATAAGGAAGCGGCAGCGGTCCATAACGTTAACAGCCTCTCAAAGAAGATCGTCACTCAACACCCCGCGCTGAAGGGCCCTGTTGCAAGATACCTCGAGGCGTTCCGCAAGATGGTCGGCAACGAGCACGCAAAGGAAGTCTCCAGCGAGCGCATCCGGCATTATGGCCGGGAGATCCAGCAGACCGCCGCGGAACTGTCGAAGAAAAAACGGACGGACATCAATGAGATCATTGCGCAGGCCAAGAAGGCGTTTATTGCGTCCTTCCTCCTCCTGGTCGTCGCGACGGCGATCGCGGGCTTCATCATATCCACGAAGATCCTCAGGACCGTGCGGAACGTGAGCAGTGCCGTCAAGAACATGTCCAAAGGCGACTTCACCTATATTCTTGATGCGTCCGCGCCGAAGGAGATCATCGCTTTCAACCGGGACTTCAACTGCACGGTCCGAAAACTGGAAGAGGCGAAGGTGGAGCTCGACCTCACTATGGAGAAGCTGGAGGATACCAACCGGGCGCTCGTTGAGCGCCAGGAAGAGCTCCTGGAACGGCGCAAACTCACGGCGATGCGATTGCTCGCCTCCGAGATCGCTCACGAAGTAAGCAATCCCCTGTCCTCGGTCATCATCTATCTTGGCATGCTCCGGGAATCGCTGTCCGCTGACGATCCGAAGAAAGAGGACCTGTCGTTCATGCTGAACGAGTCGATGCGATGCCAGGCGCTGCTCCGGGAGCTGGTGGACTTCGCGCGGAAGGAGCCGCTGCACCTGAAAGCGGCGGCCCCTGCAACGATCATCGATGACGCGCTCGAAAGCGCACGCAAGCAGAATAACGGGAAACAGGTCCTGGTCAGGGCGTCCCTGGAAGGACTTCCGGACCGCGCCGTGATCGATCCGGTCCTCATGTACCAGGTGTTCTTCAACCTGCTCATGAACGCCTATCAGCATACGTCCGACGGCGATACCATCGAGGTCCAGGGGAGCACCATCGACGCGGCAATGCACATACAGGTGCGCGATACCGGCACGGGGATCCCCGAGGATATCCTTCCGTCTATTTTTGATCCGTTCTTTTCGACGCGCAAGGAGTCCGGAGGGAGCGGTTTGGGTCTTGCGATCACCAAGAAGATCATCGAGCGGCATCGGGGCTCGATCCAGGTCGCGAGCAGGACAGGCGAAGGAACGGTCTTTCAGATCGTCCTTCCCCTGCAGCAGGCGGGATGAACATGGTGAGAACACTGGTCATCGACGACGACATCGGGGTCTGCAGGTCGCTGGAAGCGTTCCTCACCCAGGAAGGCCACGAGGTGACGACGGGCCACCGGGCTGACACGGCCTTTGCGCGCATCGCAGAGAAGGAATTCGACATCGTCATCACCGATCTGCGGCTTCCCGATGCGAGCGGCCTCGATATCCTCACCTGCGCGAAGAACAAGAACGCCTCAACGCAGGTCATCGTCATCACCGGGTTCGCGACGATCGAGACCGCCGTGGAAGCCATCAAACGCGGGGCCTACGACTACCTGACCAAGCCTCTTTCCACCGACAAGGTGCGGATCATCACGAAGCGGGCGCTCGAGAAGATCGCCATGGCCGAGGAGATCGCCCACCTCCGGCAGGAGCTTTCGCAGTGCTTCGGATTCGAGAACCTCATCGGGAAGAGCCCGAAGATGCAGGAGGTCTTCAAGATCATCCGCCAGACGGCCGAGAGCGACAGCAGCGTCCTGATCACCGGGGAGTCAGGAACGGGCAAGGAGCTGGTGGCGCGGGCGATCCATTACAATTCGCAGCGCAAGAACGGACGGTTCGTCCCGGTGAACTGTGGTGCGATCGCCCGGGAGCTCATCGAGGCAGAGCTTTTCGGGTACGTGAAAGGGGCCTTCACGGGCGCCAACCGGGACAAGACCGGATTCCTGGAACTTGCGTCTGGCGGGAGCCTCTTCCTGGACGAGATCGGTGAAACGACGCCTGATTTTCAGGTGAAGCTGCTCCGCGTCATCCAGGAAGGCGAGTTCAACAAGGTGGGGTCGCCCCATCTGTCGAAGATCAATATCCGGGTTATCGCCGCATCGAACCGGAACATCGAGAAGGCCATCGCCGACGGGGGCTTCCGCGAGGACCTGTACTACCGCTTGAACGTCATCTCCATTAAGATCCCGCCACTCCGGCAGAGGCGCGAAGACACCCCGATCCTGGTCCTGCATTTCCTCGATAAGTACTCGAAGAAGCGTCCGGACAGGAAGCAGAAAGAGATCACGCCGCAGGCGCTGGAAGCCTTGATGAACCATGATTATCCGGGGAATGTGCGGGAGCTCGAGAACGCCATCGAATACGCGGTCGCCTTTTCGCGCGGCAATGAGATCACGCAGAACGACTTGCCTGCGGCCTTCCGGAAGGAGATCGCCCCCACCGTACACCTCAAGCCGCTCAAGGCAGCCAGGTTGGAGTTCGAGCGCAGCCTTGTCGCGGCGGCGCTCCAGGAGTGCGGGGGCAATGTCTCTCGGACCGCACGGCTCCTCGACATGCACCGGCAAAGCCTGCAGCAGAAGATCAAAGAGCTCGGGATCAACACCGATGACCTCAAGGATAGTGAACCATGAAGATAGTCGTGGCGGTGGACGGGTCTGAGGCCGCGTTCAATGCGCTCCGGTCCGCCTGTATGCTGGCGGGAAAGCTTGCGGCAACCATCATAGCGATCTATGTGAACAAGGGAGAAGAGTATACTCCCGATGAGACCGGATCGCTTTCCCTCGGGGTGCGGATCACGGAAGAGCTGGAAACACGGGGGCAGGAGGCCATCCGGGAGTCCCTTGCCATCGGACGGACGTTTGACATAGCTGTCGAAGGGGTGATGTCCTACGGCATTCCTTCTGACGAGATCCTGAACTTTGTCGAAGCCCGTGGCATCATCAAGCTGATCGCCATGGCGCACAGCAGCATGGGACGTAGTGCGCAGGAGTTCGTTGAAAGCCCGACCCGGTCGGTGGTCACCCGATCACGAAATCCTGTACTTATCACCGACACCGCAGTCGAGATCAGGCGCATCCTGATCGCTGTCGATAACTCGGACCTGACAAAGCAGGTTGCGCTCTTTGGCGGCAAGCTCGCGCGGTCCCTTGGCGCCGAACTCGGGATCATCGCTTTTGTTCCCGATGCCGAAGCGATGATCGATGAATACCGGCTCATCGCCGATGTGCCGAACATCGACCGGTACATCGAGGCCTCAGAAAAGGACCTGAAAAGGATCCTGGACCAGGCGATTGCCAAGGCCCGGGGGGTGCTCGATCCCCTGGCCGTCAACGTTTCAGTTGTCATCAAGAAAGGGCATGCTGATGAACTCATCGCCGAAGTGGGGCCCCATGACGCGCTTGTGTTCGGCCTGAAAAAAAACACTTCTTCGCACGCTTTGCTAAGCGCGACCACGAACAAACTGCTGTCCTCTCATACCGTGAACGTCTTCTTTGTGCAATGATCCCTTGCATGCCGGATAAATCGACACTGCGCACACCTTCGCCGCTCGTTCGTCTAACCGCCTGATCTTCTGATCTTTCCTGTTCTGCCTGGCCCTGCTCTCATCCCGTTGGTGCAGGAAATACCTTGCACCCCTTCGCAGCGCACTTCATGCCATCTCTTTGATTCACAAACCAAATCCGCAACGGCACAGGCATTGCTATGTCCTAATGTGTGAATGAAGTGATCTTCGCAACACGCATGAGGCTGCTATGCACGTGAACTCCATCGACCGGACGAATCCGCAGAAGCTCTACTTCCAGCTCCTGGAAATACTCAGGGGGCAGATCGAGCAGGACACCTGGAAGGTGGGTTCTCAGATCCCGACCGAGGACCAGCTGTGCGGTCAATACAACGTAAGCAAGGCGACGGTGAGGTTGGCGATAGCAGAGCTCGTCTCGCTCGGTTATCTCAAGAAATTCCAGGGCAAGGGTACGTTCGTCCGCAGAAAGAAGCCGGGCGACCGGATCCCGATGCTACTGAACCTCGGCGAGGACCACCACCCCGCGAGCATTGTCCGCGTGCTCGACAGCAAGACCCTGCTGCCCGACGATGCCGTGAGGGAGACGCTCAATATCGACGACGGAAGCCCCTGTTCCTTCACCGTGCGGCTCGTGCTGGTTGAAGGCATGCCGATGGTGCTCCAAAAACTTTACATCGTCTCCGGGATCTTGCCGGACGATCTGACCGTCGGGGCAATCGGAAGCACGCCTCTTCACGCATTCCTCGAATCCCGCTGCGGCGTCAGGATCCAGCGGGTCAAGGATATGACCGATGTGGCGCTGATCGACGAAGCCGCCGCAGGCGCGCTGGAACTCGCTGCCGGGACGCCTATCCTCAGGGTCCGGCGCATCAGCAGCATCCACGGCGACGAGCCGGTAAGTTTTCTGGAAGCATTATGCCGCACGGATATCTACGCACGGACGCTTGAACTGGAACGATTGAGAATATGACCACACGGCGAAGGGGGGTGAGAGCATGGAAAGCATCAATCAATGGCTTGTGGACCTGAATAAGAACCATCATGCATGGTTTGGGATCGTTACCGTCATAACCATGTCGGGAATGGGTGTATTGATCGCGGTTGTGGTAGAGGTATTTTTCAAGATACTGGGAGTAAAAGGCAAAAGGATCGAGATCCACCACTGATACCATAAGGGGGGTCCAATGGCATCTATTGTGTCTTCGCTCGTACCGCTCCTGATCACAGCCACCATCCTTGCGGCAATGATGCTGTTTACGATGGGGATCGGCTGGGTATCAGGAAAGCTTCTGAAAAGATTACTGGGAATAGGAGGGAAATAACAATGGAAATATTCTTGCCAATATCAGGCGTGGAGATCATGGCCTGGAAGCTCGTTCTGCTGGGATTTACCGTAGGGGTCATCGGCGGATTCTTCGGCGTCGGCGGCGCCTTTATGGTCACGCCCGCGCTCAATGTGTTCGGTTTTCCCATGGCCTATGCCATCGGAACGGACATGGCGCATATCGCCGGGAAATCGGTCGTCGCCACGGCAAAGCACAGGAAGTACGGAAACGTGGATATGCGGCTCGGCGTCCTGATGATCGTCGGAACGGCGATCGGGATCGAGGGCGGAGCCACCACGATCATGTGGCTTGAAAAGGTTGGGCGAGTGGATTATGTCGTGAGGATCACCTATATGGTCCTGCTCTTCGGTCTCAGCAGTTATATGTTCTATGAGTATTATTCGCTCACCAAAGGGACGGCCTCGTCCTCTAAACCTGTCGCCGATGCAGGCACGTCGGGCCTGGCGTTAAAGATGCAGAAGCTGCACATCCCGCCGATGATACACCTTAAAGTTTCCGGATTTACCATATCGGTCTGGGTGATCCTCATCGTTTCGGCATTCACCGGTTTTCTCGCGGGTTTCCTGGGGGTCGGCGGCGGCTTCATCAGAATGCCTTCCCTTATGTACGTCATCGGCTGCCCGACACGGGTGGCGGTGGGGACCGACCTGTTCGAGATCGTTATTACCGGGGCCTATGGCGCATTTACCTATGCCTTGAAGCAGCGGGTCGAGCTTATCGCGGCGGCGGTGATGCTCATCGGGGCCGCGGTCGGCGCGCAGTTCGGGACCCTTGCCACCCAGTATGTCAAGGGCCTGAAGATCCGCCTCTATTTTGCGTCCACCATGGGGCTTGCGGGAGTTGCCGTTATCTTCAAGCATATCGCGGGAGATTACAAGACGGTCTATTCATCTGCCCTCAATGCATGGGTGAAAGACAATCCCGCCTTTCTCGAATGGGCCAGAACGGAAGGCGCTATACTCGGGTCCGCCAAGCTGCAAGTTCGGGACTGGATACTGCTCAACAAGGACGCCGTAAAGGGCTGGTTCGTCCAGCAGTCCGAGGCCTTCCAGCATGCCAGGGCGATGGAAACGATGTGGAATGCTTACTCAGGTTATCTCATGCTCGGCGCCGCAGTCGGCCTCAGCATCCTGATCATCCAGAAAATGCTGCAGGGCGTGGCGCATGAAAGAAGACTTGCACAGACCGGCAGCGTCACGGCGGAAGAGTAGGTCCGGTTACCACAAGGCCGGTCAACCAAAAGGAGGCAGTACCATGGAAAAGAAAGTGGTGGTCCTCGTCAGAGCTGGAGTCCCCTATAAGAACACGATCATCTACGGAAGGCAGCGCGCACGCGACATGGGCGCGAAGCTTGTCCTCGCCGGCATCGTCCCGGCCCTCGGGACGGGCCGAAGGATCGCACTGGCCGCGTATGAGATCGCGCCGTACGACACACTGGAAAAGATGAATGAGATGGAAGCCGCCGGATATCTTGAACGGGTGGTGCAGTTCTGCCTGGACAACGGCATTACCGCCGAAACGCAGATCGTCAGCGGCGGGATGGAGACCGCCATCAGGCAGTTCGGCAAGGACACAAACGTCAAACTGGTCGTAGTGCCGACGCCGACGAAAAAAGAGCACCATTCGGAGTTTTTCGATGTTCTCGAAGCGTTCAAGCATTTTACCCAGGATGTGCTCGAACCGCAGCTCTGCTGCCCGGTGGTTTCCGTAGTAGCTGCGTGAGCAACATCGTTTTTTGTTCAGCATATGTACCAGCACCATTTGAACGGCGCTACCGATGCCTGCACGCACTGGACCAGCGGGCAGGGTAGCGCCGATAATTATCCTGCCCGACGGAAAATGCGGGTGTGGACCAGCTCCGCATCCCATTTGTGTTCATCTGGCCGCGATGCTATAATGCCGCCATGCAGAAGAGACAGGTCCACGTCATCGCTGCCGCAGCGCTCTTTCTCCTCGCCTTCGTCCTGAACTTCTCCTTCCGTGCTTACGATGACAACAGCCTGTTCAGCTGGCAGTGGCTGTTCGTTCACGTGGATGCGTCCGCCATCTACCTGCTGGTGATGGCGTCACTGACGGCAGCCTACTTCGTCTCGCATATCCCCCTGCAGAAAGAACGCGAATCGACGGTCCTCGCAGTGCTATCCTTCATCGCGGTCGTCCCGTTCTGGAGCGAGCCGGAGATCATCGTCGATGCCTCCCGGTATTTCACGCAGGCAAAGCAGCTGGCTCAGTATGGCTTCGGCTTCTTTCTCAAGGAGTGGGGAAAGAGCGTCTTTGCCTGGACCGACCTTCCGCTGGTCCCCTTCTGCTATGGCATCCTGTTCAAGCTCTTCGGTGAGAACAGGACGGTCATCCAGGCGTTCACCTCGCTGCTGTTCTCGCTCACCGTGGTCCTGACCTACCGCATCGGACGGAAGCTCTGGGATCGGGATACCGGGTTTGCCGCCGGGCTCCTGCTGCTCGGCATCCCCTACCTGCTGACCCAGGTCCCGCTCATGCTGGTGGATGTAGCGACGATGTTCTTCGTCACCCTATCGCTTTTTGCCTTCCTTGAAGCGCTGGACCGCGGCAGCCCCGCATGGACCGCGCTTTCCATCGCTTCTATTGTTTTAACCGTCCTCTCAAAATATTCCGCCTGGTTCATTCTCTCCGTCCTTGTGGTCGCCCTCTTCGTTCATTCCCGCCGGGATCCTGGCCCCGGAAACCGTCCCGGGCTTCGAAGGGGTATATTCATCCTGCTTGTCGGAGCAGTGCTCTCCGGTGCGGTCCTGCTTATGATGTTCGATGTGGTCCATGAGCAGATCGCCCTGCTTCGCGAGTATCAGCGTCCCGGGCTTTCCCGGTGGCGGGAAAGCTTCCTTTCGACCTTTCTCTTCCAGACACACCCCCTCATCACGATGTTTGCCCTTGCATCTGTCGTGGTCGCGCTCCGGAAGCGCGACCTGCCGTATCTGATCGTCTTCTGGCTTGTCCTGCTTGTCGCGGTCTTTTCCATCGGACGGATCCGCTACCTCCTGCCGCTGTTCCCCATGATCACCCTCATGGCGGCGTACGGGCTCACGGTCGTCACGCGGCACGACCTCCGTCGGTTCCTCGTGTTCGGGACGATCGCCTCATCGCTGGTCATCGCGTTCTTCGTCTACCTCCCCTTCGCCAGGAGCATGAGCGCTGTCAACCTCCAGCAGGCCGGCAGGTTTCTGGACACGCTGCCGGAGGATGAGGTCGAGGTCATCACGCTCCCACCGGCCGACCCTGTGGTCAATCCCGCAGTATCCGTCCCCCTGCTCGACCTTTTTACGGACAAATGCATCCGGTACCGGGAGCGTGGCGGCGTTACTACGCGTCGGGATAAGATCGGGCGGTCGTCCCTCAGGTTCACCTGGGAATTCCGGAACCCGGCGTATTACGCGGTCTCAAATGCTCCGGCGCCGGACATCCCCGTCATCGTGTTATCGAATGTCTCTCAAGGTCCTCTGCCGCCGGATGTGGCGGTCCGGCTTGACGGCTACCTATTGACGCGATCATACCAGATGACCGAAGATCTTTTCCGGTATAATGTCGGTGTCCGTGTGTACCTGAAAAGTCGGTCCCTTCCTGAACGACCGCGCGATTAGATCTTGCGGGGCTCCCTATGATATCCGTTCTTCGCCATTTTTGTTGCAAATTGCAGCCACTTTTGTTCATCAATATGAAGTGTTTCACAATCAATAGATTATGCAACATAATGCTCAAAATAGCGCTTGATTTTTCATTTGATTGACACTATAAATACACATGTCGGATGCAATTCCTTTCATAAACTTACCTTCTTATCCCATTAAGAATACTTATGGGCTTTTCCGTACGATCTCGCAAAATGAAAGGGGGGAGGCTGTCTCTTCATAAAACCGCACCGATACTCTCATCTTTCAACGCTATGTAAGGGGGGGAATAGTATTATGGAAGAGAAAAAAAATCAGATCTGGGCCTTCGTAATAACAGGCTTGCTCGTTTTGATCAGCCTGATCTATTACAAGGCAAATGTATACTATATGTACCTGGTAGTGTACATCTGGTTCGGCGTCGCGTACGGCATGATGCTTCAGTACGGCAGGTTCTGCTTCGCATCGGCGTCGCGCGACCTCTTTGCCGCCGGTGTCCCGCGCATGGCCGTCGGCATCCTCGTTGCGCTCATCTTCTTCAGCGTCATCCAGGCGACCCTCGCGGCGACCAATATGAGCACGTTCCATCCCGCCCCGTTCGGGATTCACACGCTGATCTCGGGAGTCATCTTCGGCGTGGGCATGGTGCTTGCCGGGGGATGCGCTTCGGGCTCCCTGTACAAGATCGGCGAAGGCAACGGCACGTCGATCCTTTCCATTCTCGGCATCTCTTTCGGCCAGGCGATGTTCGTCGATGTCGGCGGCCCTTTCCTGAAGCTCGTACCGGAAGCGTGGAAGGTATCTACCGCGGCGAAGAACCTGCCTCCCGAGAAGGTCACGTCGTGGTTCGACTACTACCTCGCCGGCTACGTCTGGGACCAGCCCTCGATCCAGCTCTCGCACACCAAGGTCATCGGCGGCGCCCTCCCAGGCGCGTCAAAGTACTTCATCGGAGACGCGCTCATCAGCGCGATCATTCCCGCCCTCGTGCTGATCGTGGTCATCTACGCCTTCTACATCCGAAAAGGCTTTTTGAAGAAGCTCTCAAAGCAGACGGGCAAACCGACCACCTTCGCTGACGAATTCTACGGGATGTGGAGCATGCTGACCGCTTCCAAGCGGACCACCCTTATGGGCGTCATTATCGGCATCACTGCAGGCCTCCACATTTTCGTCATGAAGGGCATGCAGATCAAGTTCGGCGTCACGAATTTCGGAACGCTCCTTACCAAGATGGGCCATGCCGCGGACACCAGCATCCGGGGAACGGTCTTCGACCCGGGCTACTGGTATATCACGACCCAGGAAGGGCAGTTCGGCGGCTGGGTCCTGGACAAACTGGGATGGAACATGCGCGACAACGTGTTCTTCGGCGTCAACAACGGCATACCCGAACTCTGGCGCAACCCGGCGCTCTGGATGTCCATCGGCATCATCTTCGGCGCCATGATCATGTCACTCATGAGCAAGGAGTTCAAGTTCAAACTGCCCAAGGGCGAGTTGATCGTCTGGGGCCTCCTCGGAGGCACGCTGATGGGCCTGGGCTCCCGTCCAGCGCTCGGATGCAATATCGGCGCGTTTTTCATCCGCGTGGCGGGTGGCGACCCGAGCGGCTGGTTGTACGGCATCGGCATGGTAACGGGCGCCTTTGCCGGCGTCAAGTTCTTCAACTGGTGGTCAGAACGGAAAATGGCGGCGGAAATGGCGGATTTTTAACGGCGCCAGACCAATGACTAGATAACTATCCCAAGGAGGAAATGTATCATGGCCATGAAATTCGAAAAAAAAGGTGAGGGGGTCTATTTGCTTGATGTGTGCGGCTACGTGTGTCCCCATCCGCAGATCTACTGCAAGAAGTCCCTGGAGAAGATCGGCGAGGGCGAGATACTCGAGATGACCTTCGACAACCCATCGTCGGCGGAAACGATTCTGCAGATGCTCGACCAGGCGGGACACGAGCTGGTGGAAAAGAAGAACGAAGGCGGAAAAATCGTCTTCAAGATCAAGAAAGCCTGATCAGCTCCGTTATCCATTTCAGAGGAGGATACATGAAAGCACCTCTCATCATTCTCATCGCGATCATGGTCTGCATCATCGGCTTTCTGGTGGTCTACAGCCAGCAGCACGATACGATCGCGAAAGCTCCGCAGGGCCAGGCCGCCGCTGGCGGATACGGCACGGCACCTGCTTCAGGAGGGTACGGGACTGCCCCGGCGGCAGGCGGCTATGGATCTGCCCCGGCGGCAGGCGGCTATGGATCCGCTCCGGCAGCAGGGGGGTACGGTTCTGCTCCTGCTGCGGGTGGATACGGTTCGCCGGCCCCTAAGGCGGGCGGATACGGGGCTCCGGTTGCAGGTGTTCACAAGTAGTGCTCCGATGGCCGACACGGAACTGCTCTCGGAACATCAATCGTGGTACATCGATCATGTGGGGTCACCTCAGGCGACCCGCCATGGCGGGATTTGATAACGAGACACCCCATCCTGCCCGAGTTCCGGACGGCCGTTAGGTCAGTTCGGGGTCGGCGGCGACATTTGGAGAGACCATGAACAGGATACTCATCGCGATAGACGATACGAAAGGTACGAAAAAGGCATTTTCAACGTACAGTAATTTTTGCGCCTGCATGCAACCGAAATCCATTGTGCTGGTCTATGTTGAAAAGTTCGAAGGTAAATCCTTGATCGACGAAATGCTTGGCGACGCTGAACTGTCCACCCTCAGAGACGTACTCAAGGGCAGTGAGTATCAGCAGGCATTGGACAAAAAGGCAAAGGCGATCCTCACCTATTACCAGAAGGCGCTTGCGAAGAAAGGCCTGACGGGTATCAAGACCATCATCAGGAAGGGACACCCTGCCGAAGAAATCCTGAATGCGGCAAAAGACGTAAAGGCCGATCTGATCGTGATCGGGTCCCGTGGTAAAAGGACAACGCACCTCTTCATGGGGAGCGTCAGCAGAGAGGTCGTCGACGGCGCCGAGATCCCTGTCCTGATCGTGAAGTAGCGCCGAGTTAACTCTGAATAAGCGCTGAATGCCTCTCCGCAGCAGCCGGGCTTGGCCCGGTGCTGCGGAGAGCAAGTACCGGCCGTCTGGGGAGGCGGTCGCCGCCGGTGTTCTTGTTGTTGGTTCTTTCCCGCAGGTGCAGGATACACCCATCGGCAGGCCCCCCGCATGTCCCTTTCCATCAACATCTTCGGGTGATCGATTGAGCAGATCAGCAAAAGATATTATCATATTGGGCGGGGGGCTTGCGGGTCTCTCTGCGGGACAGGCCCTGACGAATGCGGGATTCGGCGTTCAGGTGTTCGAACGCGATGCCGTTGTAGGGGGCCTCTCGAAGACCATTGAGCGGAACGGTTTTCGTTTCGACCTTGGCGGCCATCGTTTTTTCACGACCGATGCGGTGGTTGACGGATGCGTCAGGGATCTTCTGGGGGACGAGCTCGTAACCGTCGCCCGCAGCAGCAAGATCCACATGCGGGGCAAGTTTTTTGACTATCCGCTGAAGCCACTCAACGCCATGTTCGGCCTCGGCGTATCCACCACGGCGAGGATCATCGCCGACTATCTGAGCGAGTCGGCCAGGCGGACGGTCCGAAAGGACGAGATCAATTCGCTCGAGGACTGGGTGGTCGTCAATTTCGGCCGGACCATGTTCGACATCTATTTCAAGGAGTACAGTGAGAAGGTCTGGGGCATCGGGTGCGACCGTATCAGCGCTGCGTGGGTCGCCCAGCGCATCAAGGGGCTCTCTCTGGGAAAGGCGATCCAGAATGCCTTCTTCAAGTTCAGCGGCCGCGGCCTCGCCACCCTCACGGACACGTTCCTCTATCCGTCACTCGGCATCGGCAGGATCGCCGACCGGCTGCGCGAAGAGATCGAGGTCCGGAACGATGTCGTGACAGACGCCGATGTACTGCACGTCAACCATGCCGGTGGGCGCATCACGGACATCCGCATCAGGCACCGGGGAAGGGTCCGGCGGATCGCCGGCGACGAATTCGTTTCCAGCATCCCGCTCACCAGGCTGGTCAACCTCCTCCATCCGGAGCCGCCGTTCGCCGTGCGCGAGGCAGCGGCACAGCTCAAGTTCCGGGACTTGGTCGTCGTTGCGGTCATGGTGGACCGGGAGCAGGTCACTGATCAGACCTGGATCTATATCCCGGAGCGGCATATCCCGTTCGGCAGGATACACGAACCGACGAACTGGAGCCGGGCGATGGCGCCTGCCGGCAAATCGCTCCTCGTCATGGAGTATTTCAGTTACCGCGGTGATGCTGTCTGGTCCATGGACGAGCAGGTGCTCGCGGACCTCACGATCGATCATTTAGCGAAACTCGGCTTCCTGAGCCGGGAGGAAGTGATCGATACCATGGTTGTCCGCGTTCCCAAGGCTTACCCGCTGTTCGAGATCGGCTATCGGGACCGTGTCGAGGCCCTGCTGTCCTTTTTTGACGAGTTCGAGAACCTCGAGATAACGGGCCGGAGCGGTATGTTCCGCTACTATAACATGGACGCGGCACTGCGGTCGGGCATGGACGCGGCCGAGCGTATCGTCCGGAAGACCGCGCATGCCGTTGCCATCGACGAGAAAGAACCGGTCCTCGCGGAAATAATCTCCTGATATGAAGTGCGCCCTCATTATTCCTTCCTGGGTCCCCGACGAGATCTTTTCTTCCCGAACAGCAGGCTCCCAGATCAACTACTGGCAGCCAGTCGGCACCCTATCCGTTGCAGCCGTGCTTCGGAGGGCCGGCCATGATGTCCGGTTCATCAACGGAGCGTTCCTGACCCACGAACAGGTGCTCGACGAGGTGCGGCGGTTCCAGCCGCGCTTGATCGGTCTTTATGCAACAACGTTCGGCTGGGACAAGGCGAAAAAGACCGCCGCAGACCTCAGGTCGATGTGCCGCCGGGACTGTTTCATCTGCGCAGGAGGCCCCTATCCCATCGCGGTGCAGGACCAGTGCCTGTCCGATGCCGGCACCGACATCGATGCCATCGTCACCGGGGAGGGTGAATACACGGTGCTCGAGATCGTCGAGCGTCTGGAGGCGGGTAGGGGCCTGCAGGGGGTGCAGGGGACCGTGTACCGCGACAGCGGCCGGATCGTCGCCAATCCACCGCGGCCGCTCATCACGGACCTCGACGCGCTTCCGTTTCCTGCGCGCGAGCTCCTGGGGGATGCGGACCGGTACATCCCCCCTCCGGGCACCTACCGAAGGCGGCCGGTCGCGGTCATGATCACCTCGCGCGGGTGCAACCGTCACTGCATCTATTGCTTCCAGCTGGACAAGACGAGAAAGAGCGGGATCCGGTACCGGAGCGTTGAGAACGTCCTTGAGGAGATCGAGCTCCTGGTCAGGCAGGGGTACCGGGAGATCAAGTTCCTCGATGACACCTTTGCCGCTGATTACGGACGGGCAATGCGGATCGCCGAGGAGATGAAGCGCAGGCGTCTTCCTGTGGTTTGGTTCGCATCGGCATGCGTCAATCAGGTGGACCGGCCCCTTCTCAAGGCCTTCCATGAAGCGGGATGCTGGGCAGTACTGTTCGGTGCGGAGAGCGGAGTACAGAGGAACCTCGATACGATAAGAAAAGGGATCACGCTGGAGCAGGTCCGGAGCGCCGTTCATACCGCTCAGGACGTCGGCCTCAAGGTCAGCACGCCGTTCCTGTTCGGGATCCCGGGCGAGACGTTCGAAGAGGGCCTTAAGACCATCGAGTTCGCAGTCAGGCTCAACCCCGACATGGCGAACTTTCACGCCATTACTCCCTTTCCCGGCACCTTTCTCTACGACAATCTGGAGCAGTACGGGACCATCTCCGAGGACCTGTCGGACTTCACCTATCAGGGGGCTGCGTTCATTCCGAGGACCATGAGCCGTGACGATATCCAGAGGCTCCGGCAGATCGCTTTCCGGAGATTTTATCTCAGGCCGTCCTTCATGATCAGGAAGCTGCTTGATCTGCATTCTCTGAATGATGTCAAGGTCGCGATGAAAAGCGCGAAAAGCATTTTCTGGCTCGCGCTCAAACTGGACCTCTTCAGCAGACACCGGAGGCATCTGCCCATATCCCGGTAGCCTGTGGCCCACTCTACCGGTACCTTTCCCGTCTCTCGGTCCGCTCGGCAAGGGAGAACACTCCTCCGGTCAGTGCAGCGAGCGGCGCGAAGATTTCCCAGTGACTGACGCCTAAAAGACTTTGCGGCGTGGCCGCTCCCCGATCCGAGACGGTATCAAATACCTCAAGGTCCATGATCACGCACCGCAAACAGGAGCGAACCCGCGACTATGCCGAGCATCATTATTTCAGCCTTGTCAAGCTACCTGTTGATGTATTATAGTTACACTACCCTGGGTCATCCGAGCGGCTCCGGGAATTACGGTGATCCTATGAATTCAGACAGCGATAAGACGATTCCCCTGAAGAGGTTTTTTTTCGCCGTGATTCGGCGGCCCCTCTTCTTCATAGTCATAAACTTTTTTCTCGTAAATACGCTTTTCTCCCTCCTGCCCTACGATCTCGGGGATATCGTCTATACGACCGGCAGGATCGCCATTATCTTCTATGCGGGGTGGCTCGTTATCAGGAGGAATATCGGCGGTCTCTGGCAGTCGGCTCTGGTCGGAATGGCCATGTACTTTGTCGATCATGTGGCATTGAAAGGGGGCGTTTTTCTCCTGAATTATATCTTCAATCCCGAGGGAATGGGACTTGCGGCGTTCGGCAGCGTCATCTTCTCCTTCATCCTGTTCATCCCCCTGGCGATGCTTGTCGGGGCAACAGGCGGTCTCGCCGCACGTTCCCGGGGCAGAAAATCGGCATTTGATGATCGATGAGGATTTCGCTGGCCAGGCGTGGCGAAGCAGTGAAATTGGCGGGCGTGGGCAGGACCGGAATGAGCCCATGGGCAGGCGAAGAACGGATAAAGCGCATTGACCCGAGACCGCAGGGCCTCGATCGCGATGGGCCTTACCGTGAACCGTGGATATGCGTTCCGCTGTCGCCACGACGCGGACAGCATGCGCTCCCTGGTCGATTGCTGAGGCACCGGTTCGGACCGGGCGGCAAAAAGCGGTAGCATCCGGGGTATCGCCGGATGAATGGAGAGGAGGAACGGCAGTATGAAGCAGCACGACACCAGGGGCAAGGTCGGACACGATGGAACGGTCACCCCTATGCCGGAACAGAGCGTCATGCCTGCGTTCCTCTCTCAGCGCCCCTTGCACGGTGACCAGCCGCTGTTCATCCACTTCAGTTCTACGCCCCTCTTCAGGCTCGAAAATGCTCCCGCTACCTATGCCCATCTTCTGAGAAAAAAGGACCTGATACACATCGGCCCGATCGTCAACTACTTTATCAGCGGTTCAGGCCATGTTGTATATCTGGGGGGTGAGGCCGTCAAAAATCTCTATTTTTACGGCAAACGGAAATACAAATCGCTCAACATGCTGGCCATTTTGACCGTCAGGGATGTCGAGAGATATTCGTGCATCCTGAACAACATCATTTCTTCGAATGACGGCGCTTTCTCGATGGGATGGAAATTCCTGGTCAGGAAGAACAGGAGCGATGGATGCTTCAAGGACATTGCTGATGCGCGTTATATCATAGAAGCGAGGCTGGAGGGTCCGGAGAAACTTCTGTATCCTTTCCGGCCGGCCGCGATCGAACTGGACCTCACGACCGAGCATCGGTTTTTACACGCCTTTGGTGTTGAAATACCATAGCGGCCCGCTGCCTGACCGACCACAACGGAAGAAGGACGAAAAAAGGACGGCTCCTTGCTGCTGCGGGAGCCGTCCCTCTTATTGGGGGCTGGAGCAATTAATCCTGCATCGGCCTGATCAGTTTGAAGTAGACCATCGTCCAGTTGCCGAGGATGATGGACGTGATCGCCACGAGGCTCGATACAGCCATTGTGGACATGCCGGTGACGCCGTGGCCGAGGTTGCAGCCGCCGGCGATGACCGCGCCGATGCCCATTAGGATGCTGCCGAAGAACACCGTCAGGAACTCCGCCGCCGGTGGGATCTTCCACTTGAACTCCTTGAGGGCCACCGCGCTCAACCAAGCGCCGAACGGCACGGAGAGGATGAAGAACATGCCCCATGATCCGCGGAAGATGCCGAGGAAGCTGAACTCAGGAAAGTTCGAGTGCGTGCTCTTGGTCAGGAGCACGCTGAAGAACTCCCGGATCGGCCCGCTAACAGCCATGCCCCGCGGCGCTCCGCCGAAATAGGATGAGACCCACCACGATGCGATGGTCAGTACACCGATCAAGATGCCCGTTGTGCCCCAGGCAAAGCCCTTCGATTTCGACTTGAACTCCGGCTTGCCTGCGAACACAAAGGTCAGTACGCCGACGGCGAAGATCGCGATCGTGAGCCATTTGAGCGCTGGGCCTCCTCCAAAGAGGTCCCAGATGGCGGGGCTCGAGGTGCCGTTGATCTCGACCTTGAAACCCTTGAGATAATTATTGATCGGGCTCAGCAGACCGTCCGCGGTCATCACGGCGCCGAAGAAGAACCCGAGGATGGCGATAAGGGCGGACAGCTGGCCCTCGCCGATACGATAGACGATGCCGCTGGCGCACCCTCCGGCGAGAACGATCCCGAGGCCGAAGAGAAACCCGCCGAAGATGTTCGCCACCGGAACAAAGCTCTGACGAAGGAGCGCCACGGTCTCAAGGTTCCCAGTATCGGGATTGATCACCTGGAGAAGACCCATGTCCTCTAACAGGTTTGATCCGATGATTGCCACGACCAGGGCGAAGAGATAGGAGCGGAAGAGCGTCAGGTCCTTCATGAAGATGATGTCGCGGAACGCAGAGTTCAGACAAAAACGACCCCTCTGCAGAATATAGCCGAGGGCAAGACCGGCCAAAATTGCGGTCCCAAAAGAGATGATGCTACTATGCAGCATAAGTTTTTCTCTCCTTCCAGTCTACTGTGTGGGATTTTTCACTTCTCGATCTCTTCGCGACAAGAACGGGCACGCTCGTGCTCCGCTCGACTGCCTTGAAAACGCAACCCCTTACGAACGGTCGAAACAGGGAAAAACCGTCGTCGGCAATGATGATCAGATCCACCCTTTCTTCCCGGGCGAGGTTCAGTATCTCCTCGGACGGATCACCCTCCCTGAGGACGGTCTTGACCTTCACCGTGCCGGCTTTCTCAAGTTCCTTCTCGTAGAAACCAAGGATCCGGTCGGACCCCTCGTCCCGCGCTTGATCACGCCCGGGATGCCGCTGCTCACTCACGTCTCGTAATGCTGTCCTGTCCGCGGGCCGCCGTACGTGGACCAATACAACGCTCTCCGGTTCCCGAACCATGGCCCTGTGCACGGAAAGAACGGATTTCGCCCCTCCTGTCTCGTCCACAACCATGAGGACCTTCTTCATCCCCCCTCCTGAAGAAAAAAGTACTATGACGGGCGAGATAACATACCTCGCCCGTCATAGGAACGACTCAAAAAACTGCCGAATTGATTACTTCAAACCCACGGCCGCTGCCGCAGTCCAGGCAAATTTCTCTTCCGAAGAGGGATCCTTCGCAACGAGGACCGGGACCGGGGCATACTTCTCGATATCCTTGCTGATGGATCCGGTAACCATTCTCTGCATGAAGGTTTTTCCGTTGTACCCTGTAACAATAAGGTCCACACCCTCTTCCTGGGCGACCTTCAGGATTTCCTCGGAGGTAATGCCGTCCCTGATGATTGCCTTCACACTGACCAGCCCGCCGTTCTCCAGCTCCTTCCGGTAGAAGTTCAGTATCTTTTCCGATTTCCGGTCCAGGCTCTCTTTATATTCCGTTCCCTTCAAAGCTTCGCGAAGCGTGTTCAGCTCAGCCTCTCCGAGCATGTCGATCATCATGGACTTCCCCTCGAGCTGCTGCACATGGACCAGCACCACGCTCTCCGGAGGACGCACCATGTTCTGGAATACCGACAGAACCGCTTTTGAACCCTCTGTCTCGTCTACTGCGATCAAAACCTTCTTCATAACTACCTCCTTGTTTGTGGGGCGATTAACCCGTATAATATGTTAATGGATAACTGTTACCTTCTGGAGGATGAATCCCAGAATGAACAGAGCGAATACGACTGCCGATGTGACGGACACAGCGGCCCATGCATCCCTTTTCGTGAACGGCTCTTCGCACATGAGCGGCCGGCGTGCTACCATGACTGGGACCTTGGCGTTCTTTTCCACGTGCTGGGCGACCTTTCCGGTGATGAACCGGTCGAAGCCTTTCCGTCCGCTCTGGCCGAGGATGATGAGGTCCGCGCCGACCTCATCGGCAGCCTGAAGGATCTCTTCGGTCGGGATGCCTTCCCTCCTCATGGTACGAATTGTTACCTGACCGTCATTCTTAAGCTCTCTGGAGTAAAAGGCAAGGATCTTCTCCGACCTGGCCTCCACCGCCTCTATATGATCGGTGCCGCGGAGCATTTCCTTGAGCGTGGACCTCTCTGCATCGCCCAGCATGTCGATCATCAGGGAGCGACCTTCTAGCCTCTCTACATGAAGGAGGATGACCTCGACCGGCAACTGTACAAAGTTATGGAATACTGACAATACGTTCTGAGAGCCTTTCGTATCATCTACAGCGATCAAGATCTTTTTCATGTAACCTCCAAAGCCGTTAGACCACTTTGTTTCGTATCTGACTTATTAATAGCAAATCTAATGCCATATTTTGTTTATTTACAAGCATCAACTTATCAATGAGTTACATGTCATTATAACAATATAATTGACATTTCTTTGTTAAAATGTTAGTTAACGTTAATTGTGTTAAGTTAACAATTAACATATTGCTAATTAACACATTACATTTTACAACGCTAGTTACCAAGGTGCCCAATGCCTAACATCGAACAATTATGCAAAGAGCCGAACTTCCTGATCAATGTCTTCGAGACCATGCGAGATGGTCTCATGATCGTCGACAAGGATGGCAACATCATTTTTTTTAACGCTGCCGCCGAACGGATCACCGGCTACCGCAAGGAAGAGGTCGTCGGACAGCAGTGCACCATTCTTGACAGCGATACCTGCGTCATCCTGACCGACGAAGGCCGCCAGAAGGACTGCGGCATATTCAAGACGGGAGCCTCCATCAATAACAAGAAGTGCCGGATCCGCGCGAGCGACGGAAGGGCTGTCTACCTTCTGAAGAACGCAACGATCCTGAAGAACGAAAAAGGCGAGATGATCGGTGCCGTGGAATCCATGACGGACATCACCTCTCTCTATATGAAGGAAATGGAGCTCGAAGAGCTGAAGCATGAGTTGCGGCAGGAATACTGGTTCATGGGTCTCCTCGGGAAGAGCGAACCGATGCAGCATCTGTTCGAGCAGATCCGGAACGCCGCCGGCAGCGAGGCCCCCGTGCTCGTCAGCGGCGAAAGCGGCACCGGCAAGAACCTCGTGGCCCAGGCCATTCACGGGCTCAGCAGGCGCAAGGAAGGCCCCTTCGTCGCGTTGAACTGCGGGTCGCTCAATGACTATCTTCTCGAGAGCGAGCTCTTCGGCCACAAGAAAGGCTCCTTCACCGGGGCCATGAGCGACCGCATGGGCAGGTTCGAGGCCGCCCATAACGGGAGCATCTTCCTCGACGAGATTGGTGATATGCCAAAGGTCATGCAGGTGAAGCTGCTGCGGGTCCTCGAAGAGAAGGTGGTAGAGCGCGTGGGAGACCACCGGCCGGTGCCGGTCAACGTTCGGTTGATCTCCGCGACGAACAAGGACCTGAATTCCCTCGTCAATTCAGAGGTCTTCCGGGAAGACCTCCTGTATCGCATCAACTCCATCCTGATTAAGGTCCCGCCCCTGCGGGAACGGGTGGAGGACATTCCTGTGATAACGTTCCATTACTTGAAGAAGATATCCCATATCAACAACAAGGACATCCGGAGGATCAGCCCGGACGCCTTGGATATTATCACGAACTATCGCTGGCCGGGCAATGTTCGTCAGCTGATCAATACCATCGAGCATTGCGCCATCACTTGCAAGGGTGATACCGTTGAGGTCTCGGACCTGCCGGAGTACGTCTTTCATGAGAAAAAGGTAGAGGGGAACAACAAGAGCACCGACCGTGATCAATTGCTCTCGGCCCTGTCGCAGTACAAAGGGAACCGCACGCTGACAGCGAAACACCTCGGCATCAGCAGGGTCACCTTGTGGAAAAGGCTGAAGGATCTCGGCATCGAATGACCGGGGGCCGCAACAGCGGCGATAAAGGGCCCAACCGGGCCCCGGCCCTCTTCCGGCGCACGATGCCCTGAGAAGCGTCGTCAGGCGTAGCGTCATGAGAAGGTTGCCATGTCTCTAATGAAGCCCAGCATCAGAAGGAAAATTGCATTCGGCTATCTTACTATCATCCTCATGGTCATGGGCGTGTCGGTGGTCACCCTTGCCGAAATGGAGTATGTCAAGCAGAAGATGCTGTTCGGCGGGGCGGTTCACGCGTTCCTCGATACCATCAATGAGCTCAAGAGGTTCGAAAAAAATTACCTTCTCTATGAACGGCGGGCTGATTACCCGGAGATCGTCCGGTACATCGATCAGGCAGATGACCTCCTCGGGATCAAGAGCAACAGATTCGACGCCATCGCCTCGTCCGACCAGATCAACAACCTCCAGTCACTTCTTCATCAGTACCGGGACTTCCTGGCTCAGTTCACCTCCCTCCTAGATCGACGGATGTCCCTGATGAACCCGGCCGATGAGGCGCGCAAGGGCATGATAGAGTTCAGGCTCCGCACGGTCGGAGACGCCATCGTGGCCTCCGCCTTCAACATCGAGAGGGACTATCGCCACAGCATCATCGAGGCCAGCAACGAAACGCGTCGGGTCCTTCTCTACTCGATCGCCGCGCTGATCCTCGTCGCGATCATAGCAGGACGTGTCCTTTCCCGCATCGTTTTGAAACCGCTCCGCCGCATCGAGACCACAATGGACGAGATCGCGGGCGGGCAGATCGTCACCATCGGAATCGATTCCCGCGACCAGGAGATCGTTTCCCTGGCCCAGGCGTTCAACAGGATGATCCGAGAACTGGAACTCCGGCAGCGCCACCTTATCCAGTCGGAAAAACTGTCTTCCCTCGGCACCCTCCTTTCAGGGGTGGCCCATGAGTTGAACAATCCCCTGTGGAACATTTCGTCCTCGAACCAGATACTCATGGAAAAGGGAGAAGACGGCACCCCCGAATTCAGGAAGATCCATCTCGCCCAGATCGAAGAACAGACCGACCGGGCCAGGAACATCGTGCAATCTCTCCTGGAATTCTCCCGGAGCGGTGATTTCAAAAAGCAGGCCCTGCCCCTCGGGAACGTGATCGAAGATACGCTGCGGCTTGTGAGGGGACAACTGCCGCCGGGAGTCACCGTTCAGGTCGATGTCCCCGCCAGCCTGTCGATCACGGCCGACAAGCAGCGGATTCAGCAGGTCTTCATAAACCTCGTCAAGAACGCCGGCCAGGCCATCGAAGGAGAAGGAGCAATTTCCATCAAGGCATGGAAACATCGCGCCATCGACAAGACGGAAGACAATACTGCCATTGTCAACTATCTCAAATACAGGGGGAAATGCACGCTGGAGGTCGACACTGTGGACATCGAGGTCCATGATACCGGCCAGGGAATCCCGCACGAAGATCTCTCGAAGATCTTCGACCCCTTTTTCACAACCAAGGATGTAGGCAAGGGATCGGGCCTCGGGCTGTATATCGTCCATGAGATCATCGAGGAACATGACGGTTGCATTGCCGTCGACAGCTCGCCGGACAGGGGGACGTCGTTCCTGCTGCGGCTGCCGGCGTAGTTCAGGACAAACGCCGGTCCAGGGACATGAGTGAACAAGAGCTAGGATGCGGTATACAGGAGAAGAGGCGTAAAGATCGCAAGGACATCCACTGGTTTTGCTTTCTTATACGCCTTGCGTTCTCTGTTTTCTTCGCAGGAAACAGTTTTTCGACTAGCTTCTGGATACCGGGGTACGAGAATGGAAAACCGCGTGAAACTATTGATCGTCGATGACGAGCGCGTGGCGCTCAGAAACCTCGAGTATGTCATGAAGAACGAGGGCTACGATGTTGTGGCCACGCAGAGCGGGTCGAATGCCATCCGCCATCTTGATGAACAGGAGTTCGACGTGGTATTGACGGATATGCGCATGGAGAAGGTCGATGGCATGCAGGTCCTGAAAAAGTGCCGCGAGCGCCATCCCGATACCGAGATCATCATGATCACCGCCCACGCCACGCTGGAGTCGGCAGTGGATACCATGAAGCTGGGCGCCTATAACTATATTGCAAAACCGGCAAAGCTCGACGAACTGAGGAAAGCCGTCCGTGAGGCCGTTAAAAAAGTGGCGATGAAAAAAGAGCAGCGCCACCTGAAGGAGCAGCTTAAGGGCTATCGGGGAGCGGCCAAGATCATCACCCAGGACCTTGCCGTGCGGAAACCCTTGGAGACCGCTCGCCAGATCGCTCTCGCCGATACGAACGTGTTCATCACAGGAGAGCGCGGTACGGGGAAGAAACTCTTCGCCCGCTATATCCATGACAACAGCAGGCGCTCAGAAGGTCCCTTTTACACCATAAACTGCGGGGCGCTCCCCGAGGAGCTTCTCGCCTACGAACTGTTCGGACACGAGAAGGACATGCTCGGGGATCCTTCGCCGAGAAAAAAAGGGATCATCGAAGCGGCGTCGGGAGGCACAATCCTTCTGTGCGATGTGATGGCGATGCCGCCGTCCTTGCAGGTGAAGCTTCTGCAGGTGCTCGAGGACAAGGAAGGCATGCGCATCGGCGGCATCAAGCCGTTCAAGGTCGACGTACGGTTCATCGCTACGGCGAACCACGTTCCCGTCGAAACTGCGCGGGAAGAGCCGTTCAGGCAGGACCTCTATTTCCGGTTGAACGTGGTTTCCCTCCATCTTCCCCCGCTCGCTGAGCGGAGGGACGATATTCCCCTCCTTTCCTATTTTTTTCTGCAAAAGCATGCCGCGGGAATGAACAGGTCCGTATCCGAACTTTCCACGGACGCTCTCTCGCTCCTCATGAACTATAACTTCCCCGGCAACGTCCGGGAACTGGAGAACATCATCGAGCGGGGCGTCGCCCTTACCAATGACGGCACCATCGAACCGGCCCACCTGCCCGACAACCTGCGGGAGCTGGACATCAGGACGTTCAAAAAGAAAGAAGGGAAGATCCCTTCGCTCGAAGAGCAGGAAATAGCTTATATTAAATGGGTCTTGAATGAGGTCGCGGGCAACAAGACCCTTGCCGCCCAGGTCTTGGGCATCGACCGCGTATCCCTTTGGAGGAAGCTGAAGAAATACGGGCTTGAAGGATCGCGCGAGGATCTTCTTACCGGGGCCGGAGGAGCAGGCACTCCTCCGGCAGGACCGGAGACAACCGGGGATTGAAGAAAATATAGGTGAGAAGATAACATTCGTGGGTGCAGGATGGGGCCATTCAGCTGCTACGCCCGCTACGATCGGGCGACCTGCCACAGACCGTTCCCGGAGGAGCACACTCCCATCCACTGTCAGAACCGGGTTGAACCTTCCCGCATAGCACGGGATCTTCCTCGAATGCTCGCGCATCATCCGGTGGATGAGCCGAAGGGAGAATGTCCTGGGCAGCCTTAAGGCGACCTTCCCGGAAACGATACACACGCGGCGCCCCTTCCCGCAATTTCATCTCCAGCTTCCGTACAGCGTCATGGCGGGCATCCAGGTCTATGCTGCCACAGCGCTTGTCCGAAAGCCCCTCTGATCAGCGAGATCGTGTGCATCCTGACGTTCTCCAGCCCGCCGACAAAACTGATGATATCATCCATGGAGCTCTGGTTTTCGGAACAGAATACCGTATTGATCCCAGTTCGAAATTCGGGTACCGCCCGGCCAGATCGCTTACGGCCCGGTAGTTTTCAAGGGCCTTGACAAAGCAGCCCGGTGTCCGCCGAGCTATTGACGGACGCGAACGAGGGTGCTTTCCTCCAGGATGCAATCAGCGTCACAAAAGAAAAGTATGCCGCCTTTGCTGTTCATCCCCCCTGCATTCCGCGAAGCGCCCGCACCTGAGTGTTTCGTCAACTCGACGAGCATGCAGGGAAACTTTCTGATCAGGGCCGGGTGATCCGGCTTCCAAGCAGTCATCGACGACGATCTCACGACAGTCATCATTAAGCGCAAAGATCTCTCCTGAAAAGCGCTGGTCGTCCGGCTTCCGTTGGGTTGGGGATGATGGATATGGAAGGAAGTTACTGATGACACCGCTTTCTGTCATCCGTTCAGAAACGCTGCGGCACGAGAGTGCTCAGTTTACGATGTGCCGACCTGGCAGCCCTGTCTCACAACAAGGCGGCTATCGTCAAGCCGACAACGGCGACCAGCAGGCCGAAGCCAATGACCGCTGCGGTCCTCCTTTGCAAAAGGGCACGTTCCCTGCCGCTGTCGAGGAAGGGGGCGAGCAAGACAACGCTGAAAGCGAGTCCCGGCAGGAGCACGGCACCCACAAAGGTCCACCGGCCGGGAAAGTACTTGGTGAGCTCGTAAAGGAACAGGAAGTACCATTCCGGGCGGGGGCTGAACTGCGTGGAAAAGTCGATCTCCCTGCCGATGGCTGGCGGGAACAGGATGGCCAGAAGCAGCACCGCTTCGACCGCGAACAGCGCGACCACCGCCACTTCGAAGAAGTAATAGGGAAAGAACGTTTTCTCGTTTTTCGTTGCCTGCATCACGATGTTGTTCTCCTGTATCCCTAACCCCGTCTCTGTCTTCGCGTCACCCTGTCCCTGAATCTCCGTGTCCGCTGTATCTCACATCCCTCCCGATATCCCGGTCCTGCGGATCATGTGGAAATGGAGCCAGAGGAAGATGCCCGTGGACAGTGGCAGCCAGAGGATGTGCATGCTGTAGAACCGGAGGAGCGTCGCGCCCGTCACCTCAGCACCGCCGCGGACGAGGCCGGCGAGGAAGCTCCCTGCCAGGGGTACGGACCCGACCATGTTCGTGCCGATCACCGTGGCCCAGTAGGCCTTCTGGTCCCAGGGCAGGAGGTAGCCCGTGAACCCGAAGGACAGGGTCAGGACCAGGAGGAACGAACCCGCCACCCAGTGCAGCTCGCGCGGGTTCTTGTACGATCCGGTGACGAAGACCCTGAGCATGTGGAGCACGATCGTGACGACCATCAGGTTCCCCGCCCAGTGGTGTGCTGCGCGGATGAGACCTCCCAGCGGCACCTCGCGGTGCAGCTGCTGGATGCTGCGGTAGGCGTCGGACTCCGAAGGGATGTAATAGCTGGAGAGCAGAAGGCCGGTCATGAGGAGCATGACAAAAAGCATGAAGGTGATGCCGCCGAAGCAGTAATAATAGTTGATCCATCCCGGAACCGGTTTGTCCAGGATCCTCCGGTGCCTGCCGGTGAAGCCAAGGCGGTCGTTGAGATACTCGAGGACCTTCATTGCTTGTCACGCATCACTCGTCGCTGCTTCATACTTTCACCCCCACCGTCACCATCCCGTTCCTGACCTCGACGGGATACGCTGTGAGCGGTATTGGCGGAGGGCCTGCGATGTTCTTCCCGGCGATGTCGTACTTCCCGCCATGGCAGGGGCAGACGAACTCCCTGGACTCTTTTCGGTAGTTCACGAGGCACCCGAGGTGGCTGCAGACGGCCGACAGCACGGTGAGCCTGTCCGGTGATGAGATGATGAAGACGCGGGCCTTCCGCTCTTTCCCTGCAACGGCGTAGACTAGCTCGGCCTTCTTGACGCCGGACCGAGGGACCTCGTCCTCGGGGACCAGGGGGAACCAGGCAAGTTCCTTATTCCGCCAGCCCGAGGGCGAAAGGACCCGCAGGCCTGCGAACAGGGACCCGAGGCCGAGCAATGCGAACACTCCGTACAGGGCCTTTGCAATGAACTCTCTGCGTCCGTGCTCCATTGTTGACTATAGTACGCCAGGGGACTGGGGATGTCAATCCGGGGGAGGAGCGGGGAAGGGACGTCCCGCATTACTGATAATGAAAGAACCGATTGGTCAGGGGAAATGGTAAACGATGCCGAGATTCCAGGATGTGGCGGTCGCATCGGTATCCTTGTCCAGATGGAGGTCCCCTGAATCGAAGGTGATCTCCCGTCGCGCCACGCCGCCGGTCAGCGCGACCAGGGGATCGATGGCTACTTCAAGACCGAGGCCCAATTCGTTCCCTGATCCCTTATAATGTGTCCCGCCGCTGTCGCCGATCTCATATTTACCGATTCCCAGGTACCCATAGGGTGTGTACCGGCTGTTTGGGATCGGGAGATTCAGCCTGATCGCGAGGATCTGACCGGAAAACATCTGGCGCTGGAGGTTGGCCATGCCGAGAAAATCGGTGTCATGATAGGTGCGGAACAGGGAACCTTCGATCGCCAGATATTCGTTCAGTCCCCATCCGAGCTGCAGCGTGATCCCCTGCCCGGGATCGAGGCTGTCGAAATAGGCCTTGTCGACGGTATCGCTGCTTTTCCCTTTGATCGTCGTATTGGTATAGAGGATCCCGGTATAGAACCCCTCCTTCGCCGACGCGCTTTGAGCAAGGAACGGGCATGATAAGATGATCAGGAGGAAAAAGGATCCGATGGCTGTGATCTTCTTTGAGACGCCTCTCGACAGCGCGGAGGACCTCCGGCGCAGTGCCTTCATCTTGAGAACGAAGGCCACAGAACAAAGCAGGAGAATCAGGAAAAGGATCTGACCAGGATGTTCTGCGAAAAAGATGACGGGCCGCAGCATCCAGCGGGCGGCTTCGCGCATCTTTTCATGCCGCTCGATGAATTCGGCGAGGAGCGGTGAAGCGTGGTAATAGAGCCTGACGAATTTCCTGCCCGCGAAGTTAGTCATCAGATATTTATCTCGAAAGTCCCTCAAGCTCTGTATCCGCGGAGCCAGGTCGCTCCCGGCAACGATTCTGGTAATGGAGCATGCGAAGTACGAGCCGCCTCCTCCCCCGCCGCCTCCCGAATAGTCATAGGTGCTTCTGAAGTTGGCAAAACAGATCTTGCTACTGTCCATGGTCACGGTCGTCGATGTAACCAAACCGCCGTTACAGTTCCCGCCCCAGCCGTCGAATACCGATCCGGATGCCGGCGTTGCCGCAAGGATCACGACCATGTCCAAGGGATAGCGCGCCTGGCAGCTTGTGCCGCAATAGATGCTGCCGTCGGTGGTCGAGCTTACTGTTCCTCCGCCGCTTCCCGTCTTCATGACGGCAAGAGTGAGCGGCCCGCCGATCTCGCCGACGGCACCGCTGTAGTTGGAGTGGGAAACATAGGCGCGCATGCCGTCAGGGCTCATTGCAATGCCCATGGGCCGGGTGCCGGCATTGGTCGTAAAAGACCCCGCGAGCGTGTCCGTCTGCGTGTTGATATATCCGACCGTATCACTGCCCGGCATGTAGCTGGCGGTACTATTCGCCACGAACACTCGAGTCCCGTCCGGGCTCACGGCGAGCCCCTGGGGCTCTGCGAAGCCGGTGATGATTGCCGATGAGGCGAGCGTTGCCCCGGCCGCGTTGTAAACAATGACGCTGTTGCTCTGGCTGCAGCTCACGTAGACCTTCTTGCCGTCAGGCGTCACGGCGATCCCCACGGGGTGTGATCCCGTGGGCACCGAGTCCACGACCGACAGGGTCGCCAGATCGAAGACCTTGACCTCGTCGGTCCCGGAGAATGCCAGGTACGCATGCTCGCCGTCGGGATTCACCGCGATGCCCAAGGGGACCGCGCTCGGATCGGAAACAGACGCGACCGCCGTTTTGTTGGAAAGGTCCATGACCGTCACCGCTCCGCCCAGAGAGTTGTTGGAGAAGAGCAGGGTCCGGCCGTCGGGAGTGATGGCAATGCCCTGCGGATTGCTGTCCGCGCCTCCCCCCGCGTTGCCGAAGATGGTCTCTATGGTCTCCAGGTTCGCGGCGTCGAGCACCGTGATCCCGCTGTAGCCCGTCGCCACATAAAGACGTCTGCCCGCGGGATGCACCACCAGGCTTTCCGCATTGTTCATCAGGTATTTCGGGGAGAACAGCAGCGTGTTCGTGGCCGTGTTGATCATGTACAGGTAGTAGTTGCAGGCCACGTAGGCCTTCCGGCCGTCAGGATTGAACGCGACACCGACGGGCCTGCAATAGTCCAGCGAGATCGATCTGCTCTGCGCCGGCAGAGGAGAAGAGACGACGAGCCCAAACGGAATGGGACTGAATGCCTCGCCAAGGGGGGTCTGCAGGGAGAGCGGTCCGTTACCAAACCCTGATGGCGCCGTTGCCACGAGCTTCGTCGTCAGCGCCGTCAGGAATCCTGCCGGCGGCGTGGTGTTGAACCGGAGCTGGTTGTCCGAAGGCGCGGGGCCGAAGCCGGTCCCGCTGACCGTCACGATCGTTCCCGGCAGCCCCGCAGGGGGGCTCACAAAGGAGATGCGGGGCCCGCCCGGCTTTGCGATCTGCATGCCCGTGAAGATCCCCTGCGCGCCCGTTCCCGGCTGGGTCCATGCGCCGGTGGCAGACCGTTCGGCCAGGCTGATCCCGGTCAGAATCCATTCGTTCTGGAAGCACGGTGGACGCGAGACGGTCCCCGAAACGACATTGTTCGGCCCCACAGCCCCTTCAAGCGTGCCGTTCGCACAATCGACATCGCCGTCGAGCCGGTATGAAGCCCTCACCCGGTACCCCGGCTGGGTCATGTCGGCCTCCCAGGTCCCGCTGACCGGGCCGATGACCGGATCGTTCCCCGTCCAGGACCCGGCCCATACGCCCGAAAGGTCGATGGACGGCTTGGGAGAGATGGGGTCGCCTTTTTCACTGCAGGAGATGAGAAGAAGGAAAGGCAGGAAGATCAAAGCGGAGAGCTGCCGGACGAGCCGGTGAGAACAGTAATGCACCATGGAAGCACCTCCCCCCGAAAAGGCGGTACTTAGTGCGTTGACCATCAGACAGGATTTAAGTTTAGCATAAAACACGGCCTATTCAAGTGATAAAGGAGGATGGTTGCCAATGGAGAATGATAGCCGAGGTTAAATGACCCTAAATGTTTGTAAAGCAACGGAGGTATCATCGTCCCCACTCGTCACGAGCCATATCTCTGAATCTTATACCCATAAGGTACTATCAATGATCCCTCTCGGGACTGTTTGAACCTTTGGTGTGACCAGTTCATCCTCGGCTATCCTGCCACCGTTACTTCACGAAGGAGCAGCAGTAATCGGAAAACGTCTTGACCTTCATCGTGAACTTGGAATTGGCCGGCACCTCGAAGGACTCGCCGCCCTTGACTGGCTTCCAGTCCTTCGACCCGGGGAGTTGCACATCCAGTTCCCCCGACAGGATCTCCATGATCTCTTTGTCGCCGGTCGAGAACTCGTACTCGCCCGGCTGCATGATGCCGAGGGTCTTTTTGGACCCGTCGGGGAAGAGGACCGTCCTGCTCACGACCTTGCCGTCGAAATAGACGTTGGCCTTCTTCACGACCGTGACATTTCTGAACTCTGACATGTTCGTAGCCTCCACTCCGCTAGATGACTTCAAAAACGATGATGAGAGCGCTTACGGTCATGATCCCGAGCCCGCTAAGAAAAATGATATCCGCGATCCTCTCCATCTGTTCCGATCTCTGCGACGCCCTGATCGAGGCATAGGAAAAGATGCTGGCGGCCAGGAACACAACAATGCACAATGAGACCATCTCGTCGATGATCGTTTCCAGGCCCATCTTCGTCACCTTCATGAAGCTGAGGATGACGAAGCAGATTCCCAGGAGATTTGCCGCCGTCGGGAGAATATGGTGCGAAATGTACTTCCTGCCGTTCCCGTTCTCCGACATTGCCTCTCCCTTAACAATACTGTATATGTCTATCAAACGCCGCTCTGTGTGCACTATGTGAGACCCGCCCCACGCTTTTTTGGTTGAAAGCGCGCTTACGATCTTCCCCGGCTGCCCGAACAAGCGTCTGAAAGTGCCGCTACGATCTGCGTTCATTCGCGTCGATGAAATTGCACCTTTTTCAGTGTTCATCAGTGCAGATCCGTGGTAAATACGTCCTCATCTCGTCAGATGCCGGTACTTGATCCTGTGCGGCTGGTCGGCCTCTGCGCCGAGCCGTTTCTTCCGGTCCTCTTCGTACTCCGAGTAGTTCCCGTCGAAGAATACCACTTTGCTCTCCCCCTCGAACGCGAGTATGTGCGTGGCAATTCGGTCCAGGAACCACCGGTCGTGGCTGATGACCACGGCGCAGCCCGCGAAGTTCTCGAGTCCTTCTTCGAGCGCCCGCATGGTGTTCACGTCGAGGTCGTTCGTGGGCTCGTCGAGCAGGAGCACGTTCGCGCCCTCTTTCAGCATGCGCGCGAGATGCACCCGGTTCCGCTCGCCGCCCGACAGCACGCCCACCTTCTTCTGCTGGTCCGTGCCGCTGAAGTTGAACCGCGACACGTAGGCGCGGGAGTTCATGAGCTGCTTGCCGAGCTGGACCTGCTCCTGACCATCAGTGATCATTTGCCAGATGGTTTTGTTCGGGTCGAGCGAGTCTCGGCTCTGGTCCACGTACCCCAGCTTCACGGTCTCGCCGATCCTGATCGTCCCCTTGTCCGCTTTCTCCTGGCCGGTGATCATGCGGAAGAGCGTGGTCTTGCCCGCTCCGTTCGGCCCGATGACGCCCACGATGCCGCCGGGCGGCAGCATAAAGCTCATGCCTTCGACGAGGATGTTGTCGCCATAGGCCTTGGTCACGTTGTCCGCCTCGATCACGACCTTGCCGAGCCGCGGCCCGGGTGGAATGTAGATCTCGAGCTCCTTGGCGCGCTTTTCCGCGCCCTGGGCGAAGAGCTGCTCGTACGAGTTGATGCGCGCCTTGGACTTCGCATGCCTGCCCTTGGGCGACATGCGGATCCATTCGAGCTCGCGCTGGAGGGTCTTCTGCCGGTCGCTCTCGGTCTTTTCCTCCTGCTTCAGCCGCTCCTGCTTCTGCTCCAGCCAGGACGAATAGTTCCCCTTCCACGGGATGCCCTGCCCCCGGTCAAGCTCCAGGATCCAGCCTGCCACGTTGTCGAGGAAGTACCGGTCATGAGTCACGGCGATGACCGTGCCTTCGTACTGCTGCAGGTGGTGCTCCAGCCAGGCAACGGACTCTGCGTCCAGGTGGTTCGTGGGTTCGTCGAGCAGCAGGATGTCGGGCTTCTGGAGCAGCAGGCGGCAGAGCGCAACGCGCCGTTTCTCTCCGCCTGACAGAACACTGATCTTCGTGTCGCCAGGCGGGCACCTGAGCGCGTCCATGGCCATCTCGAGCCGGCTGTCCAGGTCCCAGGCATTCGCGTGGTCGATCTTCTCCTGTACCGCACCCTGCCGCTCGATCAGCTTCTGCATCTCATCGTCCGACATGGGCTCACTGAACTTCGCGGAGATGGCATTGTACTCGTTCACCAGGTCCACGATCTCCTGGACCCCCTGCTCCACGACCTGACGCACCGTCTTGCCGGGGTCGAGCTTCGGCTCCTGCTCCAGGAACCCGACTGTATAACCCGGCGACAACACAGCCTCGCCTACATGCTCCTTGTCCACGCCCGCCATGATGCGCAAAAGCGAGGATTTGCCCGAGCCATTCAGGCCCAGCACGCCGATCTTAGCGCCGTAGAAGTACGACAGGTAGATGTCCTTCAGGACCGGCCGCTTGTCGTGGAACTTTCCGACGCCAACCATGGAGTAGATGATCTTGTTCGCTTCAGCTGACATGCAGTATGATGACCTCCGATCAAAAGGGTAAGCTCCGTTAGAGGGCGACCCTCGCTCAGCATCAGGGATGACGATATTCCGCCGCCTCCTGATAAGGAAGCTCACTGCTTCCAGAAGACCGGTTTCCATTACTAACGGAGTAAGCCTTTTTGTACACTTTATTGCGGGGAAGGTCAATACCTAAAAGAGAGATTACCGCGAGGATGGAACAGGAGGATCGTATTACTGCTGCAAGCAACACTTACAAGCGTGCAACGGTTACCGCTGAACAGGAGATGCAGAAAACTGGTTGAAACTTATGCATAGGGGCTGTGAACGGTTCAACCGCTCGATCCCAATTTCGGATCGCTTTGTCGGATGTAGCTTACTCAGGCCGTCTTACCTGGTTATACAAGGATGTTCGAAACCACGGATAATCTTCCTAACTTTGCCGTGGCCGTTCCATCATACATAGGTATATGGGCGATGTTTGGGATTATAGTGACCTGCGCTAGGAACGTATGGGCCCAGCCTGAAGTGCTGAAATGACGCCGCTGATACATCCTATTAGACCGATCTCAATCCCTTCTCTTGGTTGCATACATGAAATCCATAAATCCCAATATCTGCACCCGGGCCTCATCGGTCACCTGCCGGAACGTTCTCAGCATCGCTATCTCATCACCGCTCATGACCTGCGCAAGATAGTTGGTCTGCTCTTCGGAAAGAGGATATTTCCGCTTGCCCCGGTTGAATTTGGCGTCTGAAGGAGTGAGGAAGTATCCCTTGACCTCGTTGGGGACTTTCTGCTGATGTGCAGCAAGCACGAGAATGGACATGTCGAGGTTCAGTTTCTTTGCGATCGTCGTGAGCGTGTTGTCTTTCGGGATATGCCCCTTATTGATCGTTACCCGCAGGAGCTCCGGGCTGATCCCGAGCGCCTTCGAGGCGTCCTTGAGGTTCTTATATCCCTTCTTGTCCAGTGCATTCTTGATCATCTCAGCCAGTTTCGTAGACATAGTGACGGTCTCCGTAGTCATAAAAGATACCCTGAGGTGCGCTCATGGCTCGTGTATCGTTCTGTACAATCTTCCCGCTTATTTATTCTATCATAAATATGAGGGTCAGGGCCATTTTTTTTGTTCCCTGCAGCTTGCTCCTAGATTCAGGCCTTCATCATTTCCTCGATCGTGATCTTCAGAGAATCGCACAGGGACGGGAGGTCGTATCCGCCCTCAAGGACGAAGACCATGGGGACATCGGCGGAGGTCAGGATGCTCCGGACGATGCCGTGGATGCCCTCGTGGGTGACACGGATGTTCGCGTGGGGGTCGTTGGCGTGGATGTCGTAGCCCGCGGAGACCAGGATGATGTCCGGCCCGAACCGTTGGACCACACCGGGCAGGATGTCCTGGTATACGGCGAGATAATCCTTGTTGCCCGACCCGGCCAGGATCGGGACGTTGTAGGTATACCCTTCTCCCCTGCCTTTTCCCCGCTCCATGTCCTTGCCGGTCTCGGGGTAGAAGGGATACTGGTGGGTGCTGAAGTAGAAGACCGTATCGTCCTCTTCGAAGATGTGCTGGGTGCCGTTGCCGTGGTGGGCGTCGAAGTCGATGATGAAGACTTTCTGGTAGCCGACACGCTGGGCGTGCCGGGCCCCGACAGCCACGTTGTTGAAGAGGCAGAACCCCATGGAGCGGTCCGCTTCGGCATGATGGCCCGGCGGCCGGACCGCGCAGAAGACCCGCCGCATGCCACGGCTCCGGCACTGCTCCACCGCTTCCATCACCGCGCCGGCGGCATAGGACGCTGCATCGAAGCTCTCGACGGAGGTATAGGTGTCCGGGTCGATCTCCCCGGCGCCGAGGCTCCTGACCTTTTCGATGTTTTCCGGAGTGTGGACGAGAGCAAGGTCCTCCGGCGTTGCCTTGCGCGGCTTGATGTGGGTGAGCTTGTCCCAGAGGCCCGCGCCCTTGAGCGTGATGATGATGTTGATCAGACGGTCCCGGGAGTCCGGATGCCAGACCGGAGGCTCATGGTAGAGGAACACCTCATCGTAGACGAATCCGACCGGTTTCATAGGGGTAGTATACTGAACGCTCTCCTGTTGGTGTTATGCGAAACGGCCCTTGATCCGCTCGTAGTCCTCGGGCGTATCCAGGTCGAGGACGACTCCCTCGTCATCGACGTCCACAGTGCGAATACTGCCTGCGCGGCTTGCGATCACGTCGCGGAGGGTCTCTGCGATAAATATGTCGTCGATGGCCTTTCGCGGGAACAGGGTGGGATGGCCCCGTCTTCCGTGATACAGCGGGATCAGGATGCTGTCAGGGCCGGAATGATGGACGTTGACAAGCCCCTTGATGGTTTCCGATGACACGAGGGGATGGTCTGCCAGACAGATCAGCACGCCTGTCGAAGCCGGATCGATTTGCCGGAGCCCGAGCCGGACGGAGCCTGCCATATCGCTCCGGGGATCGGCATTGACGACGGTCCTCACCGGCATCCCGCTGATCGCGCCGGCCATCCCGTCAAGGTCGGCCCCAAGCACGACCACGATATCCCGCAGACCTGAGGCGACAATGCTGTCCAGGCAATGACGGATGACCGGACTAGGGCCGAGGGGAAGGAGCTGTTTGGAGCGGCCCATCCTCCGAGACGACCCCGCCGCAAGAACGATCGCTGAGACCTGTGGGGGCATGCTCTCTCCTGTGCTGGATGATCTGGGCCATGATGCTCACCGCGATCTCCTCGGGCGAGACCGACCCGATGGGAAGGCCCACCGGGATGATGACTCGCCGGATGTCGTCCTGCGGGAACCCTGCGGCCTTGAGCGTATTGATGAGGATGCCCTTCTTCCTCCTGCTGCCGAGCAGGCCGATGTAGCCTGCGTCGGTCCTGAGCGCGGCCTGGACCGCCTCGAAATCGTGGTTGTGCCCCCGCGTCGCCACCACGAGGTAGGTCCCGCGGTTGACAGGAATGCTGGAGAAGACATCGGGGAACTCGCTCACCACGAGCTCATGGGCGTCGGGGATGTTGTCCCGATTCGCGAACTGCGCCCGGTCGTCGGCGACCGTTACCTGGAACCCTGCAAAGAGCGCAAGCTTCGCCAGGGCCTTGCCCACATGGCCCGCGCCGAGCACCACCAGCCGCGGGTCCGCGAATACCGGCTCGATGTAGACCGTCAGCGTGCCGCCGCATACCAGGCCGCCCTCCTTCTCGGTGAGCTCGAAGGGGACCGTGCGCGGCTGTCCGTCCTGCATGGCCATGCGTGCATGGGCGACCACGTCGGCCTCGATGCACCCGCCGCCAAGCGTGCCCATGATCGTCCCGTCGTCGCGCACCAGCATCTTGGCGCCCTGCTTCTGGGGCGACGAGCCCTTGCTGTCAACGATGGTGGCAAGCGCCGAGATGCGTCCGAGCTTTTTTAGACGAACAATTTCTTCGTAGATGTCCATGGTAACCTCGGTCGAGGATCAGTTGGCAGTAGGCAGTCAATAGTCAAAGGGCAAAAGGCAGTCAAGAATCGGTGGGCTCTCAAATACTGGATGAACCCGTTGATCAGCCGAGCTCCTCTGACGCGAGCTCATATAACTCCTCGAATTCTTTGTGCGTTGCAGCCTTGATCAAGAGCCACATAGGGCTGGCTTTGGACCTCTGCCGCGGGACCGATCGCGTTAGAGAAAAAACGCCCAAACTCCTTATCTCTTCCTCTCGCAAAAAACCTTCAGCAATATTGCTCGTGACAGATACAGATGCTCTTCGTATCTGCTCCTGGAGGCCGTAATCTTAATTCAGTTTAAATTTCTTGCCGGTAACATCATAGATGGCCTTGACCAGTGTTCTCGACTTCTGCCATGCTTGTATATCCTCGAATCGTTCGATCTTCGCCATTCCATCCACGGCACGAACAATCAGGTATCGCTGCCTGTCGACCGTCGGCTGATCTACGCTTTCATCGCCGCTTTGACCGCTGCCGGCGTCATCGGCAGGCTCCTGAGCCTGATCCCCGTTGCCGCGAAGACCGCGTTCGCCACCGCCGGTGCGATGGGCGGCACGCCGGGCTCGCCGATCCCTCCCAGGGGGTCTTTGCCCGTCGTAATATGCACCTCGATCTCCGGAGCCTCGCTCATCCTGAGAAGGTCGTAGTCGCCGAAGTTCGTTGTCTTCACACCGCCGTTCGAAAACTCCATCTTCTCCTTCAGAGCGGCCGAGAGACCCATGATGATTCCGCTCTCCATCTGGGCCTTCACCGTGTCGGGATTGATTACCGAGCCGCAGTCCACTGCGCAGGTCACCTTGTGCACGGTGATCTTCCCGGTCGCTTTGTCCACCGAGACCTCGGCGACCTCGGCAACATAGGTGCCGAAGGAGAGATGATAGGCTATCCCCATTGCCTGGCCCTGCTTCGGCTTCTTGCCCCATCCCGCCTTGGCCGCAGCGGTCTCGAGCACCCGCTTCGCCCGCGGATGCTTAGCCAGGTGCGCCAGCCGGAACTCGAGCGGGTCCTTCCCGGCAGCAGCTGCAAGCTCGTCGACAAAGGACTCGATGATGAAACCGTTATGCGATGCGCCCACGGAGCGCCAGAACCCGACGGGCACCGGCAGGTCGATGCGGACATACTCGGCAAGAAGGTTCGGGACCTCGTACTCCAGGTCTGCAACCCCCTCGACCGCGGCATTGTCAATGCCGTTCTTCATCATCGCCGGGAATACCCGGGCAAAGATGGACGGGCAGACGATCTTGTGGGACCAGGCGGCGAGCCGTCCCTTGTCGTCAAGGCCCGCTACGATCCGGGTATAGTTCCCCGGCCGGTAAACATCGTTCTGGATGTCCTCCTCCCGGGTCCAGATGAGCTTCACCGGCCTGCCCGCTGCCTTGGCGATCGACACGGCCTCCTCGACGAAATCGGTCTCGAAACGCCTGCCGAAGCCGCCGCCGAGGTAGGTCGTATGCACGAAGACCAGCTCGGGCTTGAGGCCCGTGATCTTCGCTGCCGTTGCCTGCACGCCGCCCTGGTTCTGCGTCGGCGCCCAGACATCGCACCGCTCCGGAGTGACCGAGGCCGTGCAGTTCATGGGCTCCATCGTTGCATGAGAAAGATAGGGAAGGAGGTAGAAGGATTCGACCTTCTTCACGGCCCCCGCAAGCGCGGCCTTCACATCGCCCTCGGCCTTCGCCGTGACACCGGTCTCCTTCATCCTTACCATCAGGTCCTGCTCGATGGTCTCGGTGCTGAGCTTCGCCATGGCCGGCTTCTGCCACTTCACGTTCAGCGCTTCTTTTCCCTTCCAGGCCGCGTCGATGCTTTCGGCGCAGACGGCGATGCCCCGGGAGATCGGGACGACCGCCTTGACCCCGGGGACGCGCTCCGCTGCAGCCTTGTCGTAGGTCGCCGGCTCGGCGCCAAACTGCGCGGGCCGCGCAACCGTCGCGTAGAGCATGTTCGGAACAAAGGTGTCGATCCCGAAGTTCGCCCTTCCCGTTGACTTGTCCGGTACATCCAGGCGCTGCATCGCTTTCCCGATGTACTTGAGCTGGGCGTCCTTCTTGAGCGCCGGGTCCTTCGGCACCGGGAGTCTCGAAGCCTCGAACACCAGCTTGCCGTAGGAAAAGCCCTTCCCCGACTTCATGTTCCGGACCGTGCCGTTCACTGCCGCGCACTCCCGGAGCGGAGCCTTCAAGGCCTCGGAGCCGGCCAGGACCAGCATCTCCCGGGCTGCCGCACCGGCCTTCCGGAGCGTATCGTGCATATGCCGGATGCTGGTGCTCCCGCCGGTGGACTGCATGCCCCAGACAGGGTCCTTATACTCCGCGCCGGCGGGGGCGGGTACGATCTTCACCTTCTTCCAGTCCGCTTCCAGTTCGTCGGCGACGATCATCGGCAGTGACGTGTACACGCCCTGGCCCATCTCGGACTTGTTCACGATCACGGTGATCGTGTCATCAGGCGCGATGCGGAGGTAGACGTTCGGCTGGAAGGCCATGTCCTTCTCCGCTTCGGCGGCGGACAGGATGCGGATGCCGTCGGGTGTGACGACGGCGGCCAGGGTCAGCCCCGCGCCGACCAGGGATGTCTTCAGGAACTCGCGACGGGTATATGTCTTTGCGTTCTTCATGAACCTTTGCCCTCCTTTGACGCGGCCTTCACGGCAAGTTTGATGCGGGGATAGGTCCCGCACCGGCAGAGGTTGCCGTCCATGGCGCTCACGATCTTCGCGTCCGAGGGGTTCGGGTCCTCGGCCAGGAGCGCGGCCGCCTGCATGATCTGGCCGGACTGGCAGTAGCCGCACTGGGGCACCTGCTCCTTGATCCAGGCCTGGACGACGGGATGGCTCTCGGCCAGCCCTTCGATGGTCGTGATCTTCTTCCCTGCCGCGCTTGCCACGGGCGTCTGGCACGACCGCGCGGCCTTGCCGTCGATATGGACCGTGCAGGAACCGCAGGCGCCGATGCCGCAGCCGAACTTGGTCCCCGTGAGCTTCAGGTGCTCGCGGATCACCCAGAGGAGCGGCACCTCGGGCCCCACATCCACCTGGTAGGTTTTCCCGTTGATTTCAAGCGCGATCATAGGCTCGTTCTCCTTTCGCTTCGCCGGCACTGGCGGTGATCTGACGTTTCAGGAAGTTGCACTCTATTCAACATGTGGGTGTGATCGATACAACTAAGTTAAACAGAATGGAAAGGCATTGTCAAGAAGGGCGAACGGGCGATGTGACACGATGGATTAAGCACTTTCTTGCTCTTGCCATTTTGTACGTTGATGCCGGGAGCGAGCGCATTCCCCACAGCTTGCTGAAGGGTCTTGCCCCCAGCGTTTACGAGTGGAACCGCGAGTGCAGGGGGTTAGCGGACGGTTAGGATAAACATCCTACCCTGAGGATCGAAGATTCCCTGCAGCATGCTGCGGGGAGCTTTAACTGTATCACTTGGATATGTGCTCATCGTTCATCTTGCACGTTGATGCTTCACCGTTGAACCTTGAACCGTAGCGATCACGCGTCCTGCCCCGCAGCCGGGCCCTGCGCAGGCCGCCTTCCCCGGGGTCGGCCGGCCCGTTCATGGGGCAGGTGCTGTTCTCTGGGTCACCGGGAGCGTGACGAGGAAGGTCACGCCCCAGTCACGGTTGTTCATCGCGCGGATGGTCCCGCCGTGCTGTTCGATGAGCCGTTTGGTGATGGCAAGTCCGAGCCCCGTCCCCTTGGCCTTGGTTGTGTAAAAGGGCTGGAATATCTTGTCCACCATCCCGGGGTCCACGCCCTCACCGGTGTCCGAGACACCTATCTGCAAGGCATGGGAAACGGGATCGTAGGACGACCGGACCGTCACCATGCCACCCTGGGGCATGGCCTCGGCGGCATTGACGATGAGGTTCATGAACACCTGCTGGAGCTGGAGCGGGTCGGCCATGATATCCCATATCCGGGGATCGAGGAGCTTCACGATCTTGACCCCTTTCCCTTCCGCGGACATGAACACGGGAAGACGCTGGGCAAGGCTGATCGTGGCCTCAAGGACGCTGTTCACATCCACGGCCATGAACTGCGGCTTCGGCGGGCGGGCGAAGTTGAGCAGGCTCTTCAGGAGTGCCTCGATCTTCTTGATCTGTTCGATCGATTTCGTCAGCAGGGACCGGTCTTCAGCGGGAATGACCGAATCGGCGACAAGGACCTCCAGTGACGCCTTGACACCGGCAAGGGGGTTCTTGATCTCATGTGCCAGCCCGCCCGACATCTCTCCGAGCAGGAAAAGCTGCTCGGCCCATTGCATGTTCAGGTACTGCTCCTTGAGCGACGATGCCATTTCGTTGAACGATTCGGCAACCTCGCCGTACTCGTCGTGAAGCTTCGGGATCCGGTAGTCCAGATCACCGCTCTTGATGCGTCTGGTCGCCGTCAAGAGCTCCTTTACCGGCCTCGTGAAACGCTGCAGGAACACGATGGCCAGGATGAGGACCACGAGCGGAGTCGTGAACAGGAGGGTGTAGAGGATCTGCCGCGTTCTCGTCACCTCGTCGAAGGCGGCCAGGGTGCGTGCTTCGAGCTTCGAACTGGTCATCGAGACGATGTTGTTCACGTCGTTCAGGAGCTGCAGACCGAGCTGGTAGGCGTTGTCCTCCTCCTGCTCCATCCGGGCCTTGTTCGCCCGCAGCGTGAAGACCCGGCTCATCGCGGTTTTGAAGGCATCGACCTGCTCTCGAAGGGACACCAGCCGCTCCTGGATGGCCGGTTCGTGGTGGCACTCAAAGCAGGTGCTCACCGTGCTGCTCATGGAACGCATATGGTTGACGATCGCATCAAGGCTGCGTTCGTATCGTGTGTTCTTGAGGTACAGGTCCGCCTGCGACCGCTTGATCTCAAGCTGGAGGTGCTCCCTCAGGATCTCGATCTGATGGAGCCGGATAAGGTTGGCCGTCTTGTCCGAAGCGCTCTCGATCGTGGCGATGATGTAGAGTCCGCTTGCGAGAAAGATGAGGGAGAACAGGATGAGGCTTATGATGATCTTCTTCTTCATCAGTTGTTCAGATAATCGTAGGTGGCGAGGTTGAGTTTGCTGTCCCGCACGTAATCGTAGACCGCGCGGTAGTCGCTGTCCCTGGTCAGAATGAACCTCCGTGCGCCGAACGCCTTGAGCACCTTGGCGCCCTCCGGATCGCTGTCCATGGTCAGTAGCTCGTTCTGAATTCGGCTCTTCAGAGCGCTATCCAGGCCTTTTCGCACCGCCAGCGCATTCTCCGGTACCTCGGGAGATTGGGCAAGCACGACCAGTTCTTCACTGATCCGCTTGTCGCTCTGAGCAAGACGGTCGAAGACCGTGTTCTTTGCAGCCCCCATGTCCGCTTTTTTGTTCAGAACATCGTAGATTGCGTCCTCGTGGGTCCCCGTGAAATAGTATTCGCGGAGGAAGGTCCGGTAGTTCTTTTTATGCTGTCGAAAATACGCCAGGGGAAGAAGATATCCGGCCGTTGTGGCCTTGTCCACGAACGCGAAGCGCTTGCCCTGCATCTGCTCCAGGGAACCGATCCCGCTGTCCTTCCGGACGAAGATCAGCCCGTGGTAGGTGGAAGCCCCGTCGAGCCCCTCCGGCCGGGCAAGCACATCGACGCCCAGCTTGACATGGGCGAGGGCATAGGTGAAGCTGCCGAAGAATGCTCCGTCCATCTTGGCCGACTGGAAGTTGCTGATGATATTCCCATAGCGGGAGAGTATGACAAGCTGGATCTCGATGCCGGTCCTGCGGGCCAGGTAGCGGGTGAGCGGTTCATAGCGATCCATCTGCTTGAAGAGGCTCTGCTCGGGAATAAGACCGATGAGCAGCGGTTTAGCGCGGCTCGGTTCGGCTGCCGTCTTCGGAGCAGGCGGGTCCTCCGTCCCCCGGCAACCGGCACCTGCAATGAGCAGAAGGAACGCAGCGAGCAGCGAACAAACGGACAGCGGTCTCATCAAACGGGAGTTCAGCATGGTGCACTATATTATAACTGATCCCCGGCAATGTCAATGCACCATCGATGCGCTATTTCCTGGCCTGGTGAATGCGGAACCGTAGTTTTGGGCCTTCCCCTTCGCAAGTGGGTTGAGTATGCACGGCGATGATTTTTTTCTGCACCCCGGCCCACAGGTCCGCGCAGGCATGCACTGCCGGTTCTGATACCAGGCTTTTTCAGGAATCGCAGCTCTTCCCCTCGCCCGGCACGGCCGGGCTCGGCCGTGTTTGCCTGTCTTCGTGGTGGCACTGGCTGTTGTTGCTTCCGCATGCGTGTGCGCGAACCTGTTCACGGGATGCAGGGGCCTTGGGAAGGGCAGAAGCGTGAGGCTTTACCCAAACTCCGCACGTCTCTGGAGCGGACCTATGCGTTTCTTGGGCACCCATCTTGGCCTAAGGCCGCGTCCCACAGGGCGATGCGCACTGTTTGAGGCCGAAGGCCGAGTTTGCGCGATCGAGCAGACGTGGCCTTAGATGGGTCAAGAAAGGCATTGTCGCCCCCTGCAACACACTGCAGGGGTCTCCGATCCTCAAGGAAGTTACTATTCTAACCGCTCGCTATGCGCTCGCTCCTGGATTAAGGACGCGAAAGGGATGTGCAAAAGCATCCACCAGCAACCAGGCGCAAATAGTCAGACACGTGCTGCTCTCACTGACAAAGAGCTGTCATTTCGCCAACTCAATAAGGAAAAGATCCCGTAATTTTGATTGGCCGGTCCAACTGCCCGGCACCCGTTGCCCGTCGTGAACACATTGGATCCAGGAGCGAGCGCATTCCCGCAGTTATTTGCGGGTCAGCGAGCGATTATAAATAAACATTCTACCCTGAGGATCGAAGATTCCCTGCAGCGTGCTGCAGGGAGCTTCAACGGCAAACGCGCCGTGCTCATGCTGTTCCCATGCACCTTTGACCTCGACCCCTGCACGCTTGACCTTGAAACGTGCCTATCATGCGTACTGCCCCGCAGCAAAGCCCGAAGCCCAGGCCCAGTGCAGGTTGTACCCGCCGAGCTCGCCGGTCACGTCCACCACCTCGCCGATGAAATAAAGCCCGGGCACCTTCTTCGCCTCCATCGTCTTCGACGACAGCTCGTCCGTGTCCACGCCGCCTGCGGTCACCTCGGCCGTCGCATACCCCTCGGTGCCCTTGGGCAGCACCTTCCAAGCGTGGAGCCGTAACGCGGTCTCTTTCAACTCCCGGTCCGAGGTCTGGTCGAGCGGTTTCGACGCCACCATCTGGTCGCACCATGCCTCGGCGAACCGTTTCGGGAAGTGTCCGGACAGGAGGTTCCGCAGCTCCATCCTGCTCCTCCGTTTGGCAGTAAGGATTTCGAGAATGTCCGTGCCGGGCAGAAGATCGATCACGAGCGGTTCTCCGGGCGTCCAGTACAGCGACGCCTGGAGCGCTGCCGGGCCGCTCAGGCCCCGGTGCGTGAACAGGATGCTCCCCCGGAAACGCTTTGCCCCGCAGGAAACCGCGGCATCGAGGGAGATCCCGGCGAGCTCGTGGAACACCTTCTGGTCCCGTGCCGAGAAGACAAAGGGCACCAGCGCCGGCCGGGGCGGTACAACAGCAAGGCCGAACTGCCTTGCCACGTCAAGACCGAAGCCGCTCGCGCCGAGGTTGGGATAGGAGGGCCCGCCGCTGGCGATGACCAGCGCGTCGGACCGGAACACGCCGGCATCCGTCGTCACGGAGAACGCCTCCGCCTTCGCGATATCGGCGACCTTGACCCCGAACCGCTCCTCGACCCCCGCCCTACGGCACTCCTGCCCGAGCATGGTCATGATCTCGCGGGAGCTTGTTACACAGAAGATCTGCCCGGCCTCTTTTTCGTAATAGGCGATGTGGTGCTTTTCGGCGAGGGCCAGGATGTCGCGGGGAGTGAAGCGCGCGAGGGCGGACTTGCAGAAGTGGGGATTGCGGGAACAATAGCGGCCGGCGTCCGCGTTCAGGTTCGTGAAATTGCACCGTCCCCCGCCGGAGATGAGGACCTTCGATCCGGCCCGGGGTGCGTGGTCCAGCACCAGAACTGACCGGCCGCGTCTGCCGCATTCAGCGGCGCAGAGAAGGCCGGAAGCGCCGGCCCCGATAATGATGACGTCCTTCTGTTTTATTGATGTCACAACGGTCTCGGGGAATGAGGGAGCGGACCGGTGTCTTCAGGCCCTTGTTGAGTTCGATCTTCTTCCCCTGCTTCCGGGAGAACTATTTCTTGGTCTGGTGGCAGCGCTTGCAGTTGGCGTTGTCGCCCATGGCGAAGGCCTTTTTCCCGTTGTGGCAGAAACCGCAGAACTTTCCCTCTTTCATTGCCGCCATGGTCATCTTGTCGGCGCCCTTTTTGGTCTGGAACAGTCCGGCCGTATGGCATGTATCGCAGTGGAATCCTCGTTTGGCATGCACCGTACCGTCGAACGTGACCGGGCCTCCGGCGCCGCCGGGCCAGGTGAGGTTTACACCTTCGGGAACGGCCGACGACACTCCGGGGAACAGGAACAGCACCAGGGAAAGGACCAAATAACAAGTGGAGATAATGCTCTTTGACATTGTACGCCTCCCGGTAGGACCATGATACTCACGTTCTATTATACCACAGAGTTTTCCGTTGCCAGGATAAAGATGACGCTCCCTGCTGCAATCCGCGGGAGATGCGCCAGTTCCCGGCTCCGGCCCGGTTACTCATACCGCAATGCGTCGATGGGGTTGAGCAGCGATGCCTTGTAGGCCGGGTAGAATCCGAAGAAGATGCCGATGAATCCGGAAAAGCCGAAGGCCAGCACGATCGACAGCGGGGACACAACCGTGGGCCAGCCGGATATTGATGAAAGGACCATGGCCGTGGACACCCCGGTAATGATGCCGATGACGCCTCCGATCAGGGATAGCGTGAGCGCCTCGATGATGAACTGGAGCCGGATGTCCCAGGTCTTGGCGCCGATCGCCATGCGGATGCCAATCTCCCGCGTCCGCTCGGTGACCGATACAAGCATGATGTTCATGATGCCGATCCCTCCTACCAGCAGCGAGACCGACGCGATGGCCCCCAGCAGCAGGGTCATCACCTTGGTGGACTGCTCCGCGGCCTGCATGACCTGGGTGAGGTTCCGCACGGTGAAGTCATTGTCCTGTTTCTGGCCGATATGGTGGCGCTGCTTCAGCAGTTCGTTGATCTGCCGTTCCGCAGCGGACAGGCTCTCGGCGCTCTTGGCCTTGACCACAATGATCCTGACCATGCCCGGGAACTGGGTTCCGAAAAGCTTCTTCTGCGCCGTGGTCACCGGGATCATGATCGTATCGTCCTGGTCCTGCCCCTGGGCGTTCTGCCCTTTTTTCCCCAGGACGCCGATCACCGTGAAAGGGACGTTCTTGATCCTGATCGTCTGCCCCACGGGGTTCTGGTCCCCGAAGAGATTGTCCACCACGGTCTGCCCCAGCAGGCAGACCTTGGTCGCGCTCTTGACGTCCTGCGTGGTAAAGGACCGCCCGGCAGCCAGGTCCCATTCCCGTACGACCAGCAGGCTCGGCGTCGTCCCGATGACGCCGGTAGACCAGTTCAGATGGCCGAACATGACCTGGGCGACGCCGTTGTGGATTGGGGCCGCGTCCGCCACGGCCGGACATTCCTTGATGATCGCCTCGGTATCGTTCATGGTGAGCGTGGGCTGCGTGCCCGCCCCCATCCGCACACCGCCGGCGGTCGTGGCCCCCGGCAGGATGATCAACAGGTTGCTCCCCATGCTCGATATCTGCTCGGCGATCTTGCGGCTCGCGCCGGTGCCCACGGCGACCATGGCGATCACCGCGCCGACGCCGATGATGATGCCGAGCATCGTGAGCGCCGAGCGCATCTTGTTTACGCGCAGGGCGCGGAATGATATCTTGAATGTGGATGGAATGTTTATCATGTCAGTCGATGGCTACGTGATCGTCTCGTCCTTCTTCACTTCCTCGTCGCTGACGATATGTCCATCAAGGAAGCGGATGATACGCTTGCTGAAGGCCGCGATGTCAGGCTCGTGGGTCACCAGGATCACCGTGATGTGGGAATCCCGGTTCAACCGGACGAAGAGCTCCATGATCTCGACGCTCGTCTTGGTGTCGAGGTTGCCTGTGGGCTCATCGGCCAGGATGATCGGCGCGTCGTTCACCAGCGCCCGGGCGATGGCCACCCGCTGCTGCTGGCCGCCCGAGAGCTGGTTGGGATGGTGGTCTTCCCTCCCTTCGAGTCCTACGCTCTTCAGGGCCGCCATGGCCCGTTCGCGCCGCTCCGTGGCCGAATGGCCGTTATAGAGCATGGGCAGCTCCACGTTCTCAAGCGCTGAGGTCCGGGAAAGCAGGTTGAAGCCCTGGAACACGAAGCCGAGCTTCTTGTTCCGGATCTCGGCGAGCTCATCGCGGGAGAGCACGCCGGTATCGACGCCATCGAGCAGGTAGTGGCCGTCCGTCGGCGTGTCCAGGCAGCCGAGGACGTTCATGAACGTCGACTTGCCCGAGCCCGACTGCCCCATGATGGCGACGAACTCGCCCTTGTCGATGGTCGTGGAGATGCCATCGAGCGCACGCAGGTCGATGTCGCCAAGCCGGTACACCTTGCTGATCTTTCGTGCTTCGATAAGGGCCATAATTGCTTTCCAGCCTGCAAGCTTGCATGCTTGCCAGCCTGTTTAGAACATCCGCGGACCGGTCGGGCCGGTCTGCGTCTTGCCCTTTTTCAGTGATTCCACGATGACCTGCTGGCCTTCCTGCAGGTCGCCCGACACGATCTCCGTATAGTTTCCGTCGCTGACGCCGGGCGTGATGCTGACGCGCTTCGGCGTCCCCTGCATTAGGACCCAGACGGAAGGCCCCTTCTTCTCGCCTCCGCCCGCGGTCTTCGATCCTGCCCCGGCGACGGCTCCCGCACCGCCGCCCGCGGGACGGTCGGTCATCCGGAACCGCAGTGAGGCGTTCGTGATCCTGAGCACGTCGTGCCGTGTCTCGATGATGATCGAGACATTGGCGGTCATCCCGGGCATCAGCCGGAAATCGCTGTTGTTGACCTGGATCACCACGTCATAGGTCACGACATTCTGCACCGTGATGGGGGCCTGCCGCTTCTGCCAGACCTTGCCCTTGAATGTCGTATCGGGATAGGCGTCCACGGTAAAATCCACTTCCTGGCCGACCTTCACCGCGCCGATGTCCGATTCCGCCACGTTCGTGTCGATCTGCATTTTGGTGAGGTCCTGCGCGATCGTGAAGAGCGTGGGGGTCTGGAAGCTGGCGGCAACGGTCTGCCCCACGTCAACGTTGCGGGAGATGACGATGCCGTCCACCGGCGAGTAGATCTTCGTGTAGCTCAGGTTCGTCGCCGCGGTCTGGAGAGCGGCCTTCGCCTGGGCCAGCTGTGCCTTGGCGCTGTCATAACCCGTCACCGCGGCATCATAATCGTTCTTCGCAACGAGGTTCCGCGCAAAGAGGGTCTTGTTCTGGTTCAGGATGCGCTCGGCGTCACGCATCGCCGCGTCGGCGCGGTCCGTATTGGCCTGTGCTTGAGCGAGTTGGGTCTCGTAGAACGTGGGGTCGATCTGGGCGATGATCTGCCCTTTCTTTACGAGCGAATTGAAGTCCGCATACAGCTCCTTGATCGTTCCCGATACCTGCGTCCCGACCTGCACGGTGGTGACGGGGTTCACCGTGCCGGTTGCCGTCACGGACTGCTGGACATCACCCCGCGTGACCGGATCGGTCCGGTATGCAACCTCGTTGCCTCCGCCCCGCAAGACAAAGAAGAGCGCGGTGCCAAGGACGACAAGTGCAACAGTGATGATCGCGAACAGCCGGAACCGGCTGCTTCCGAGGATCGTGCTGAAATGTGACGGCTTTTCCTTATTCATGGGAGACCGCCTTTTTCCGAGTCTGGAATATGTGCATTTTGCCCAGCCGTCGCTGAAGGCTGTCCATATACAGGTACACGACCGGGGTCACGTAGAGCGTCAGCGTCTGCGAGAAGAGCAGCCCGCCGACCACGGCAAGACCGAGGGGCCGCCGCGACTCGGCGCCGGCGCCGAAACCCAGCGCGATGGGCAGCGTGCCGAGCAGCGCCGCCATCGTGGTCATCATGATGGGGCGGAAGCGGACAATGCATGCCTTGTAAATCGCATCATGAGGCGACGCGGCCTCCCGGCGCTGGGCGTCCAGGGCAAAGTCGATCATCATGATGCCGTTCTTCTTGACGAGGCCCACGAGCAGGATGATGCCCACGAAGGCGTAAACGTTCAGGTCAGATCCGAAGAGCAGCAGCGTCACGAGGGCGCCGAATCCCGCGAAGGGCAGCGCCGACAGGATAGTCAACGGATGGATGAAGCTCTCATACAGGATGCCGAGCACAATGTAGATCACCAGCATCGCGGCGATCAGCAGCAGGCCCAAGCCCTGCATGGACGACTGGAAGGCCTGGGCCGTTCCCTGGAAGCTCGTGGTGATCGACGCGGGAAGCACCTGACGGGCCATCTTTCTCACGGCATCGACCGCAGTGCCCAGGGACACATCGGGCCGGGTGTTGAACGAAAGCGTGACCGCGGGAAGCTGGCCCAGGTGGTTCACCGACAGCGGGCCCACGTTCTGGCTGAGCTTCGACACGCTGCTGAGCGGCACGAGCTGGCCGCTCGACGAGCGGATATACAGCAGCGAGAGCGCTGCCGGGTCCTGCTGGAACTCCGGGAGGACCTGCATGATGACCTGGTACTGGTTGTTCGGGGCGTAGATGGTCGACACCTGCTGGGCACTGTACGCCATCGAGAGCCCGCTCTCCACCTGGGCGGCGGTGATGCCGAGCGCTGATGCCTTGTCGCGGTCGATCTCTACGTTTACCTGGGGGTTCTTGATCTGCAGGTCGCTCGTCACGTCCTGGAGCATGGGCAGCTCGCGCAGTTTCGCCTCGAGCTTGGGAGTATAATTGTAGAGCTCCGCGGTATCGGGGCTCTGAAGCGTCAGCTGGTACAGGCTCTTGGTCAGCGTGCCGCCGATGCGGATGGGCGGCGGGTTCTGGGGGAATGCCTGGATCCCGGGCACCTGCGCCAGCAGGGGCCGGAACTTCTGGATCACCTGGTCCACATGCAGCTTGCGCTCGGACCGCGGTTTGAGCTTGATGAAGATCCGCCCCTGGTTCCCCGACACGCTCGAGCCGCCTGCGCCCATGGCGGACATGAAGCCTTCCACGTTCGGATCTTTCAGGACGATAGCTGCGAGGGCCTGCTGGTGCTGCTTCATGGAATCGAAGGAGATGCCCTGGGCCGCCTCGGTCGTGATGAACAGCGCCCCCGTGTCCTCGCTGGGGAGGAAGCCCGTGGGCATGATCTTGAACAGGAACACCGTTGCGACAAGGAGCACACCCGAAACGATCATGGTTGCACGCCGGTGCAGGAGCGCGAATGTCAGGGTCCGCTCATAGAACTCCAGCATGGCGGTGAAGAACCGTTCCGATGCCTGGTAGAGCTTCCCGTGCTGCTCATTGCCCGCGTGGGGCCGGACGAACCGGCTCGCCAGCATGGGCGTGAGCGTGAGCGACACAAATCCGGATATTAGGATGGACATGCCGATGGTGACCGCGAACTCATGCAGGAGGCGTCCGATGATGCCGCCCATGAAGAAGACCGGCAGGAACACGGCGACGAGCGATATGGTCATCGACAGGATGGTGAAGCCGATCTCCTTCGAGCCCTTGAGCGCGGCCTCCATGACGTTCTCCCCCATCTCCACATGGCGGATGATGTTCTCGAGCATCACGATGGCGTCGTCCACGACGAATCCCACCGACAGGGTGAGCGCCATGAGCGACATGTTGTCCATGCTGAAGTCCATGACGTACATGACCGCAAAGGTGCCGATGATCGCCATGGGAAGGGCAAGGCTCGGGATGACCGTGGCCGAAAGGTTCCGGAGGAACAGGAAGATGACCATCACCACGAGACAGACGGTCAGGACCAGCGTGAACTGCACGTCAGATACGGAATCGCGGATAGACTCGGACCGGTCGAACATGACGTTCAGGTTCATCGACGCGGGCATCTGCTCCTTGAACGTGGGGATGAGCCGCTTGATGGAGTCCACCACCTCGACCGTGTTCGTGCCGGGCTGGCGCTGGATAGCCAGAATGATGGCGCGCGTGTCACGGTACCAGCTCGCCACCTTGTCGTTCTCGACGCTGTCGATGACGTCGCCGAGCTCTTGGAGCCGTACCGGCGATCCTCCCCGGTAGGCAACGATGACAGGACGGTACGCCTTCGCGTCGTTTAGCTGTCCCGTGGTCTGCACCGTGAACGCCTGGTTCGCGCCATAAAGCGTCCCCGTCGGAAGGTTCGTGTTCGCATTGGCGACCGCATTGGCCACTTCGTCGATGCCGATCCCCTTGCCTGCAAGAGCGCGCGGGTTCAGTCGTACCCGCACCGCGTATTTCTGGGAGCCGAAGACCTGGACCTGCGCGACGCCGCTGATCATCGAAACGCGCTGGGCGATCAGGGTCTGGGCATAATCATCCACGGTCGACAGTGGCAACGTCGGAGAGCTGAGTGCCAGATAGAGCACCGGCTGGTCGGCCGGGTTCACCTTGCGGTATGACGGCGGGCTCGGCATGTTCTGGGGAAGCTGTTTCAGTGCGCCGGCGATCGCCGAGTTGACGTCCTGGGCGGCAGCGTCAATGTTGCGGCTCAGGTTGAACTGGATGTTGATCTGCGTGAGCCCCTGGGCGTTGACCGACGTCATGGAGTCGATGCCCGCGATGGTCGAGAACTGCTTCTCCAGCGGTGTCGCCACGGCCGAGGCCATGGTCTCGGGGCTCGCCCCCGGCACGTTCGCGGTGACCACGATGTTCGGAAAATCGACGTTCGGAAGGTCGGAGACCGGCAGCAGACGGTACCCGGCGATACCCACAAACAGGATGGAGAACATGACCAGGGTGGTCATGACGGGACGGCGTATGAAGATCTCGGATATGTTCATCGAACCCTTTATTACCGCAGAGACCAACAGAATCTTTGACACAGATAACTGCGGATTGGTTTATGATATAAGCGGATAAAGAACGTATCGTAACGGATCAGCGTTTTATTCCGCGACATTCCCCTTCAAGGACATTACGTGTTCTTTTCCCGCAAAGATCGCGGAGAAATCAACATTGTTGACACAGAGAAGGCCGGACATGTTATTGATGTTCATAGACAAGACCTCTTCGATCAGCTCTTACCCAGTTTCTTTCAGTGTAAATCAGCGTCAAAGAATTCCCTTCAAGGTGCTTCGCTGTCCCCTGCGCTCTCCGCGTGCTCTGCGGTGAAAAACTATTTCTTTTCCCCGGTCCTGGTCTGCGCCGTGCTCTGTGTACTCTGTGCCTCTGTGGCCGACTCCTGTTTCTTCTGTTCGTTCTTGATCTCAACCTTGGCGCCCGGCACGAGGCGAAGCTGGCCGTCGGTCACGACCTTCTCTCCCGCCGCGATCCCTTTATCGATGACCGTCCAGTTGCCGTACAACCTCCCCGGCGTCACAACGCGGAGCTCCACGGTCATGTCATCCTTGATCACGTAGACATACTGTCCCTGTTGGCCGGTCTGGATCGCCTCGGTCGGGACGATGACGCGGTTCGGCTCCGTGGTCAGCGTCAGGACAACGTCCACGAACTGCCCGGGCCAGAGCGCCCGGTCCTGGTTCGCGAAGGTGGCCTTCAGCATGATCGTCCCTGTCGTGGTGTTCACCTTGTTGTCGATGAACGTAAGCGCGCCCTTGATGGGCTTATTGCCGCTCTGCGGGATGCTCACGTCCACGTGGAGATCCCCCGACGCCTGATATTTCTTGATGTTCGCCAGGTCCTGCTCGGGAACCGAGAAGGTGACATAGATGGGCGTGATCTGGTTGATGGTCACGAGCGGCACGTCATTAGCCTTCACCACGTTCCCCTTCTGGACCGCAATGGCGCCGGTCCGGCCGTCAATGGGCGACATGATGGCGGTGTACTCCAGCTGGAGCCGGGAGTTCTCCACAGCGGCCTCGTCGGCTGCCACCACGGCGTCGAGTGCATTGGAGTTGGTCCGCGCCTTGTCATACTCCTGGATAGATACATAGCCCTTTGATGACAGGGTGGCGTAACGCTTCGCATCCTCCTGGGCGTTCACGGCCTGGGCGCGGTCGCGGACCAGGGCCGACTGCGCCTGCTGGAGCGCCGCTTCGAAGGGCCGCGGATCGATGCGAAAGAGCAATTTGCCCTGCCGCACATCCTGCCCTTCACGGAAGAACACCTCGGAGATCTCACCGTTCACCTGGGCCTTGACCGAAACCGTGTTGTAAGCCTCCACGTTCCCTATGGCCTTGATCTGGAGCGGGACGTTCTTCTGGTCCGCAGTCGCCGCAACAACCGGCACGATCCGGGGCGGCGGCTGCTTGGCCTTGGAGCAGGAGCTCGCGAGCGGCGCGGCCAGAAGAAGTGAAATTGCTGTGAAACGAACAATGGATGTGTGCATGATGGTCTTTCCGGTTCCTTGAATAGTATAGGTGATCATGGTGTTTTCTTATCGTCGAATCTTGAATGCCGAATGATGTGTGCTTCTTTCTGCAGTTCTCTTGAATTACGCCGTTCAATCCGCAATCCGAAATCCCCCTCAATTGTCATCATTCCCCCATTGCCTTTAACAGCGCCGCTTCGGCGATCTTATAGTTCGCCAGGGCGGCAATGTAGTTCGTCTTGGCGTTGGACAGACCCACCAGGGCGCTCGTCACGTCGAGGGGGCTTCCCACGCCGGCATTGTACCGTCCGTTCACGATGTCGTAGTTCTCCTGCGCCTGCTGGACCGTCAGTTCGGCCACTGCAACGCCGTCTTCGAGCGCCCGCAGGTTCAAGTAGGACTGCTGCACGTCGAGCAGGATGCTTTGGCGAAGCGTTTCTTCGTTCGACTTCTGGATGTTCAGGTTCTCCTTCGCTTCCTTCACCTGGTAGTTCGTAAGGAATCCATTGAACAGCGGAATGTCGACGGTCACACCGGCGCTCCACCCGCTCTTTTCGGGAACGAACTGATTGTCTGTGCGACCGTAGTTCGCGTTACCCGACAGTGTGGGATAGTAGCCGGTCCGGGCCAGGGATACCGCCTCGTTGGACGCTTCCTTCTTTGACTGAACGGACTGGAGGTCCGGACGGTTCGCGTAGGCCCGCTGGATCGCGTCTTCGAAGGTAACAGAATGTTTCTGGAAGGCCAACATGTCCTCAATGGCAAAATCCGGCAGGTCAGGCGCGCCAATGGCGTTCTTGAGCGTGACCTGGGAGACCGAGACCGCGTTATCCGCGCGGATCTTGGCGAGCTTGGCGTTGCTCAGGTTCACCTCGGCCGACGTCACATCATATTTCGACTTGACGCCCGCATCAAAGAACCCCTTCGCCTGATCGAGCTGGTCCTGCGTCAGTTTCACCGTCTCGTTCGCCACGTCCCGGTTCTTCAACGCCTGGAGCAGGCCGTAATATGCCTGTTTCACGCCAAAGACCACCTGGCTCACCGTGTTCCGCCGGTCGGAACGGCTGGCATCCTCGTTCAGACGCTGGATACGCACCGTGCTGGGGGTCTTGCCAAAGTCGTAGATGTTCTGGGTGAGCGCAGCGTTGCCCTGGTACAGGTTCTGGGAGCCGTTGGTCGGGTCCGTATAAAGAGAATATTTGTTATAGGCTCCTGACAGACCAACCTGGGGATAGTAGGCTGATCGGGCCTGCCCCACCCGCGCGGTGGCCGCGTTCACGGAATATTCCGCCGCGGAGATTGTCGGGTTCCGCTGAAGAGCGATATCGATGCACTGCTGCAGCGTCAAAAGGTCGCCGGGCTTCATATCGCCGGCCGTCGGAGTGACCGTTCGCGGGGACACGACGGCCGATGTCGTGGCCGGTGATGTTGCCAGCGCATCTGCCGCGCGGGATGCCGAGGCTCCGGACCAGCACAGGAGGGAGCACACCGCGAGCGTCCCGACAGCGTACCGTTTCCCATTTGACCGATGGTTTGTCATGCTATTTCCTTTCCTTCATAGTCCCGTAGACGAAGATGTCCACGATCTCCCGGACCTCGCGGTCCATTTTTCCCTTTTTCGTGATGTCCAGCCCCCGCATGATCTCCTCGGAGCGGAAGTAGGCCACGAGCATGCTCAGAAAGGTTCGGGCGCCGGCCTCGGGTGATATGTTCCGGAGCCTTCCCTTTTTCCGAAGCGACAGGAAATAGTCCGCCAGGGTCGCCCGGGTCTCGTCGATGGTATCGTTATAGATCTTCCGGATCTTGCCGGGATAATGGTTCGCCTCGGAGAACATGATCTTGATGAAGGACTTCCGCTCCTTGAGGGTGAGCAGGAACCGCGTCGCGACGGTCCGCAGAGCCTCATCATAGGGAAGTTCGTCCAGCTGGGGCCGGAGCTCCTTCAGCCGCGGCAGGAAGGTGTACTGGCCCAGCATGCCCTCGAAGAGCTTTTCCTTGGAGCCGAAGTTCCGGAAGAGCGTCAGCTCCGAGACCCCGGCCTCCCGCGCGATCTCCCGCGTCGTCGCGCCGAGGTAGCCTTTTTCCGAGACGAGCTTCATGGTGGCCCCGAGCAGGCGCTCCCGGGTGTTCAGTATGGTGGATGTCTTAAGCATGTAAGTAGGCACTTACTATACTGTGACCCCGGATGGTTGTCAAGGTTAAATCAAGGGCAAGAGCATCTTCACTAGTATGAAAAAAAAACGGGCACCACACCTCGGGGTGATGCCCGCCTGACTACAATATATAGAGGCCCCCGCGGTCTACATTGCGCCGTTCCCGCAGGTCGGGCAGTCGGGGTCCTTGCGGATCTTGTTCTTCTTGAAGTCAGTGGACGCCCCTTCCCGGACGAGAAGCTGCCCTTTCAGGGGCGATCCCGTGCCCGAGAGGTATTTGAGCGTTTCGAGCGCCTGGAGCGAGCCGATGACCGCGGGCGTCGCACCGATGACGGGAAAGACCCCCTTCGGCGGCGCCTCGGGGAAGATGCAGCGCAGGCAGGGCGTCTCCGGCGACTGGATGAACCAGTTCCGTCCGTCGATGCCCCAGATGCTGCCGTAGACCAGCGGGATCTTCTTGCGCCGGGCCGATTCGTTCAGGAGATACCGTGTCGGGAAGTTGGCCATGCAGTCGAGGATGATGTCCGCGTCGCCCACCAGTTCGTCAACGTTCTCGGCTACGATCTTGTCGGCGAAGGCCGTGATCATGATGTCCGGGTTCAGCCGTTCGAGCGTCATCTTGCCCGAGACAGCCTTGTTCGTGCCGATGCGCGTGTGATCATGCAGGATCTGGCGGTTCAGGGGGATATTTTTTCACTTGACTGCGCCCTTTAAATGGGTGACCTCTAAATGGGTGTACATGAACGCGCGGGTAAGCTCCATGCTTCTCTAGGAAGAAACTATCAAGATACCAAAGCCTTGAGCAATTAGAATGGAACGGCCCTCCCATGACGTTTTGGTCAGAACGACCGAGGACATGTCTGGCCCATGCAAATCAATCGCTCCTTCCCTATGACGGTGAGCGCAACACCTCCGATTATGAGGACCGTGGCAATTACAAGACGTAGCGAGATGCTTTCTGAAAGAAAAATCGCCCCTCCGAAGGCTGCAAAGACAGGGACGGACAGTTGCACGGCAGCAGCCCGCGTTGCTGTGAGTCCCTGCAGTGCAGCATACCAGACCAGATAACCCACGCCCGAGGTAAGTGAGCCCGAGATGAAGGCCAACAAAAAACCCTTCGGCGATACATGCATCTGAGAAAGCATAGCAAGACTGACAACAAGCACGAACGGCACTGTACGGAGAAAATTACCCGCTGTCATGGCAGCAGGGTCCTTGATGCCCCGGCCTCGTAAAGAGTAAACGCCCCATCCGATCCCGGCAATAGCCATAAGAGCCGAACCTCCTGGTGACGGTGCTGCAAGCCCCGGTACGACGAGGTAAATAAGGCCTCCCAGCGCGAGGGACAGTCCCATCCACTGCAAAGCATGTGGTCGTTCACCAGACCAAAGCCCGTAGAGTATCATGGTCAATTGGACGGAGCAAAAGAGAATGAGCGCTCCAGTTCCCGCGCTGAGCCTAAGGTACGCGAAAGAGAATGCAGCAGCATAAAGAAACAGCATGGAGGCCGACAACCATGTACCACCACGGTGATTTGATGCTGGGCGGTTTTTTGCAATGCGTATCAGCGCCCAAAGAACCACGGCGCCGGAGATCAGGCGGACAGCAGTAAAACTTGCCGCATCTATCGCTGCGGCCCCAAGAGCCTTTCGACACAAAATCGAGTTTGCCGCGAAGGCCACAAGAGCGGAAAGCGTAAAGACTATGGTCCGAGAATTGTCGTTCATAGCAAACATACCACAGAACTTCCGTTGCGTTTATTTCCTCTGCTTCTCATTACAGCAGAAGGGGATTTATGAAGGCACGACAACAGATTCAACATGAAACATGCATCTCGATATGTCAGTCAAAGACAATAATTCCAGGAAGTTGTATGCGCTCGTATCATTACATGATGATCAGGTCTTTTTTCTTCGGTCCTTGTTGGTCCTTCTCTCATTGCCGCTTCTCCGCTCCGGGCCCTTGTAGTTCGGATCGCTGCACACCCGCCGGTCACTGCCTAATCTAATCATGTCGATGTTGCAGGCCCTGCGTTCATTCGAAGCCATGGTCCCCTCCACCCATGCCGCCGTTTTTTTAGATTGAGGAAATCGCATATTTGGGGTCACCTGGAATGCTGATATATTCGCATATCCAGGTTGAAATATGCATTTTTTAATAATTTCATCGCCTCACAAGTTCACGAAGTACATTTCATCGCGACCGGGAAAAATATATCCGAAGTTACTATTACGATAAAGAACACTGGGTGCATATCTTCCCGATATGGCCATTGAAGCTCCCCGCAGCAAGCGGCGGGGAATGCGCTCGCTCCTGGATTTAAGCTCCCTACAACGAACTGCATGGAGCTTCGATCCTCAAGGTTGAACTAATTATCCTAATCGCTCACTAACCCCGCAGCAAGCGGCGGGGAATGCGCTCGCTCCTGGATTCATTACCGGCGCAGTTTCACCCGCGCCTTTTTCACCATGGCATCGGGGACATAGGATGACTTGAAGATGCGCAGGTTCTCCTTGTCCAGGTCCTGCTCCAGGTTCAGGTACTTGTACTTGGGCGGCAATATCTTCGCGAAGTTGTTGAACATGAACTGGTAGACGCCTTTGAACTTCGTGAGCGCCTTGGCGAAGTGAAGGACATAGGTCTCGTCATTGACCTCCTCACCCAGCACGAACCCCGCGGGCTCGCCCTCGGCGTAGTACATGCCGCCGCACAGGACGAGCTCTTCATACCGGTCGATCGCTTCGCGGCAGGGGCCGTAGTCCGTCTGCTCCGCATCGAGGCCCGTCTCCACAAGCCATCCCTCGAGCACGGCGCGCGCCTGGTCCAGATGCTCGTTGGTCAGCGGACGCGCTTCGCTGGTGTACAGTTCGTTGAACTGCTTCAGCAGGTTCCTTTTCTTGTGGAGTCTCCGCCCGGCATAGGTGCTCATCTTCTCGACCGTATAGAGATAGTCCGCATCGCCTTCCGCGAAGGTAATGTCGAACCCCTCGGGGCTGAAGGCCGACAGCCACGCTTCCGGGATGGGGAACAGGAAATCGACGCCGTCCATAAGTGCCTTGAGGACCGCGACGTCCAATGTCCGCACGTCCACCGTGGGCATAAGGTAGACGTGCCCGTCGTACGTACGGCCCCTGATGAAGACCTCCCCGTCGATCATCACATCGTAATCATGGTTCTTGCGGAACAGATAGAGGTTCGGGAAGGTGTATTCCGAGAGAGGGACGGTGATGTTCTTCAGGCGCTGGGGAGAGAAGGTCCTTGTGCTTGAGGCTCGAGCTTTTCGATCTGCATGCATTTACTATAATGGATGTCGTCATTTTGTCAAGACCTAACAGGGACGCACCGGGAGTAAGGCATGGACAGGTGAAGGATCACCAGGCATGGTCGCAGACGAAAAACCCACAGGAGCGGAAACCTGTGGGTCCTATGGTATTGCGAAAATAACTGCAGCCGAAATGTTCAAGGCGCACACTCCTTCTTGATCAATCCGAGTTCTTAGTTTCTCACGAACCTGTCCTTGCCGCAAACCAGAATACAAAAACTCACTGCAGTAAAACAAGTCAACCGTCGCCGGCTGTTCATAAATAATATATGGCGTGCTGCAATTATGTCATCCTTCATGTATGTCATGCTTTTACAGGGGATTCTCAGGGGGATCTTCTTCAATTTTTTTCGGCCTTCCACTTACCTCAATGTTCACCGAGAACCCTTTCCATGTCTCGGGTACGTGTCGAGTTACGGCGCTCTGCCTGTGCTCCACGTACACTACCAGTGCCGGGCGGCCGCCTTCGTCCGCAGTCACTCCTGCCCCAATGAAACCGGACTCTTTCGCCAGCAGCTTGACGATCTCCCGTTTTGCACTCAGTATCTGTGAAGCGCTCCTCTTCGGCACTGCGTGTACTCCCCCGTCAGGTAGCGATCCGAACTTTGAATCTTGTGAGAATCCGCTGGATCGGGATTGCGAACGTGACAAGATCGCTTCCGGCAAAAAGAAGCGCAACCACCTTGCCTTGGGAGTCCACGATGGCCGACCCGGAATCCCCTGCCTTGCTGAAGGCTCCGTCAGTACCCTTGACGACGATCACATCATCCACGCGCACCATCCCCTGGTCGTATTCAATATCAAATATATCAGAATTCACCGCCCGCACAATGCCTTCGGTCAATCCTGTCGTCCTGCCGGACTTCCGGACTGTCATATTCAATTGCGGCTTCCCTGCGCCGGAAGGAGTTCCAATGGCAAGTATGCTTCGGTCTACTGCAATTCCCGCACTGAACTCGGCGATTGCCGCGTCCATCCAGTTCCTGCGGTTATCGTATTTAAGGGTCACGAACCGGGTCAGCGTCGCGACCCGGTCAGCATTCCTGCCGTTGTCAAGGGTTCCCGGCTGGACCACGCCCGCCCCGATGGGAGCCAGGTTTTCGTCAGCCAATACGTGGTTGTTGCTCAATGCATACAGTCGTGAGTGGTCCTTCCGATCCATCACAACAGCCCCCAGGGTACCTGCAAAAGAATAGTCCACGGCATCATAGTCCAGACCAACGGACACACCTCCGGTCACCGGGCGATGGCGATTTCGCTGATCGATCGCGAACTTCTTCGGATATCCGATGCCTTCCACGTCCGTCGGAAAACCGTTGACCTCTCCGGGTATCTGCTGATTTCGGCCAACGCGTCCTTTCGGATATTTTTTTGCCACAAAGACCTTGACGCACATCTCGCCCGTGGGCTTCCCTGCGGTCGTCTTCTCCCCAATCCCCAAGCCCACCACGTTCACCCCGACGGCAGGCTGATACCGCTTCGCCTTCCGGAGCGCGCGGGCCTGAGGCACAGCCTCTTCAATGCGAAGGAATAGCCTGTCACGCAGATTATTTTTTGCTGCGATAAAATCCGCCGAAATCCCCTGATGCAGGGGATTTCTCAACTTCTGATCCCTTTTTTTCACTATAGCAACCTCCTTTTAGTATCCTGCTTTGCCTGAATCTCCCTACTTTCGCGCTTTCTCCATAAGCCAGCAAATCAGCGCCCACTGGATACCAAGCGAGCCAAGAGATGACCAGTGCGGTCAGGAAATAGTCCAACAGCCACCATCCACCGAAGAGCCTCGGACGATATACGGCAACCAGCTCAAAGGCCACCCAGTAGCCAAAGCAGTAGCCGCAGGAGAGCAGCTCGCCCCAGAATGCGCCTCTCGTTTTCACCCGCTCCCGCAGCAGCGCCAATAGTTTGGTTTCGGTTATCGTGAACGAGAAAGATGCAGTTACGAGTGATAAATATATTATGCGTTCGATCATTGCGTCTTCGTCAACACCCTCTTCGGCAGTGGACAATGGGCGGAAGCATGTATCGTCGCGTCCAGATCTTAATTATCATCTAACGATCCTGCCCTCTTTTCATTTTTACTGAGAATCTTCTAAGGATTTTGAGTGAATAGATTATTTCATCTTTATTTCCTCGGATACACTTGTTCCCTGCTTATCAATGTATTAATTACCTTATGATCGCCCGACGCCGCTTTAAATGGCTCCTGGTGTTTATAAATAGATCTGCCATCCTTCCCTGTTACAGAAAATATTATTTCCTGGTCTTTTATTTTTTCTAAGCTTTGCTTATTAAAAGCAACAGCAAAGTATCCGGACGCATCGCTTATGACAGCTTTGTCATAGGCTTTCACCCCTTTCACATTGGAAAAGAACACTTGCATACCCTCAATGCCACGACCCCATTCATCGGCGATCCTGCCGTGGATGACCATGGTGTCTTCGCTCATATCATGGGGGCTGATAGTCATCAATTCCATCTCCGCTTCTAATAAATTATCCAATTCGAGGTTTAGTTTTAATCCTAATGTCATTTCCTTTATAGCCGGATGATTTTTATCGATTTTCTTTAACTCGTAAATTTCTTCTTGTATTTGAATGTGCGAGGCTATATTGAGCGTCTTCAAAAGATTCAAAGCATTTAAATTTATTTCATCGGCTTCGTCGAAGGAGTCTCGCAACTCGTCAATATATTTGTTTAGAGCAGTATTTTTTTTCATAATATTAATCTCCTGACATGGCCATTCTTAAACGAGATATCACAGACAATTTGTTTTCAATTTCCGCTATATCTTTTTTTAGCTGTTCACAATACACAGGAAAAAGAACCTGATTTCCGTTATCAATGCGTTTAGTTCCAGTCACAATAATACAATGATCTCCCTGATTATGAGTGGTATTATTTACCAGCGCCATCGTCAGCAAAGATATATATATTTCCGCCTCTATTGCCCTGGCCGCAACGAGCCCCACTGTATAAAGGGACATAACTTTTGCTGTTCCCGTATCCTGGTCTTTCGCCATACCCTTTATGGCTTCCTTGAAGCGACTGTCAGCTGCTCTGACCGTCAACATCCCTTTCAACCATGTATTGCCCTTCATAGTCGAGTCATAATCTAGAACATCGGACTGATTTCCATGGAAACCAATGTCATCAGAGGAGTGAATGATCTGAGAAAAGCGGCATCTTCGTGCAAGGTCTAGAATTGTATGATTGTTGGCAAAGAGAACATGTCCGCTTTTCCTCGAAGAAGATCGGATAGTTTCGATGTATTCATTGCCATTCACTCGTGCAGAAGGGTTTACTGATGATGCTGGCTTCTGCAGAGGAGGTGCATCTGTAGTCGATCTGCCTGCGTTCAGTATAAAAACCGCACCCAGCCCGCCTGTGCTCGGATCTGACATGACGGTATGTAAATAATTGTCCGTAACGGAGACCGCGCCGATCGCTGTGATCATGAGTGTGCAGCCAATTGGCTGCTGCACGGTATTATTATGTATACTGATTGCAGGCATTATATCGCTCACTGAGACCTGCGGAACATACGGCAGTTTTTCATCGGGCTTCGTTGGTGCTGATGTGGTCCCGGCAGCGCTCGCTGCGGCCGCACGATTAGACATTGCTTTTAATTGATAATCCTCTGTTCTTACAGCGAGAGAATCCGATAATTGAGCAGCCGCTGTTTCGAGGGCAATTGCAATAATCCCCCCTCGGAGGGCCGGGTAATCCAGACGTAATTCTCCGATCAGCGCTCCATTCGCCGCAAGCACATTTCCAACTATATCTATGTACGTACCCAGGATCAACATGCCGTATACAGGTTCCTTTGTAGTCGTGCCGTTTTGAAGGATCTGATTGTCCTTCACGATGATGAAAGTGCACCAGCCCAGAGAAATTGGCCCGAACCCGAAGTTTCGCGGTTTTCTCCGAATATCCATGGTGATCGGCGAATTGACACATCCGGTAATCCTATTTAACGTGATACTAATATTGGATAGCCGGGGCAGTATTTTGAGTATTCTTGAATTCGGATTGGAAAGATAGAGCATTGCCAGAGAGTACTTGTTCTGGGGCGTTCCGATCCCACAAAGCCCCATATTAGTGATTTCATTGTCAGTGATGTCCACCTTTTGGATTGGGGCCTTGATTTTTTCCGGCTCGTTTTTTCCTTCGCTTCCCTCGAACTTCTTCAGGGTTATCTTGTATTTGCAGTGAGCTTCATCAATTAGTTTCTTTTCAATGTGTTTAATAACCCAACCTGGAGATAATATGGAGACCGTAAACTCACCGTCGGCATTAATAGTATCAAGCCGCCCATCTTCATGAGATAAAAGCGAATGTTGCCCTGCGTCGTTCTTGAACGCAACTGCGATGCTTTCCAAGGGATTTCCGCGCTCATCTACTACTTGTACATAGGTGTATTTATAGAGCTTAATTACCTGTTCCGGTGCGCCATCTGTAGTAATCTCAATCTCATGCCCCAACGATATGCCGTTTCCCGCTCCGCCGATTATCTTATTTGAGCATATCTTAACGTTTTTGCTTCCGCTGTAGACATGGATGCCCCCTAATGCCTTGTGCATTTTTTCTTTGGGCAGCACGGCCATCGCTTCGGCATTCCAGAGCGCCTTAGCATATCTTACAGCCCCTCGAATATGTCCATACACATCCTCGACATTGGCGCACGGGTTTGCAGGGTCTTCTTCACCCGGCTCGATGACGCCAGGCGGTGTACTTTCAGCTGGTATAACGCCAATGTCGTTTCCTTCAATCAAAACATCACGCCCCATAACATATATGGCAACGCCTGCACCTTCTTTATCAAGCATTCTGATCACATTATGATGAATCTTAATCTGTGAACCACTGAAGGTATGGATGGCACAATCAAACGCAAGAATTCTGGTATGACGGATTTCAATATCACGCAAGAATAACCGCATAAATTGTAGTTTCCCTTGTTCGGGTCCTTCCATAAGGACCGCCTTCCCTCCCATGGCAATCATCTCAACCTGTTCCACCAGGATTCCTTGCGAATCCACGATGTAAATTATTGGTTCCGTAAGGTGTCCACCGCGGGGAATAATCGTTGTCCGGTTACCACATCCTCTGATGGTAATATTTCGCTTTCCTTTTATATGAACATTTGCCTCGTGAACCCCTGGCATCAAGCAAATCTCGCCTCCGGTTGAGGGCAGGTGCTTGAGCGCTTCTTCGATAGAATCAAAGTCTCCATGGCTGGTTTTTCCATCGCCCACGGTGAGACTGCAGCAGCCCTGATACTGCGTAAGAGGTCTGAACCTCTTACGGCAGTCTCGGGAGACTTCACCAACCATGGTCTTGCCATCTTCCCTCGGCGACCAGTGTATTATTGCAAGAGGCGCATAGAAGCGGCGGACACCTTGAGGCGACATCCCTTCCTCGAGTCGCCAGGGAACAACCTTATTTGGTGTTTCAGGACGTGCTGCAATGATCCAGTGATCACCGGGCAATCCACCCCTGCCAGACATGGTGATCATCAAGCCTGTTTTACCGAGACGAACTTTAGTACCGGGTGAATAAGGTATCTTTGGGCTCGATTCCAAGTCCGCGCCCCGATTCCACACCCTCATGTAGAAATGGTCATTGCGTGAAGATGCGATCCATTTACGATCAAAATTCGATGGTAAAGGAGTTTCGATGACAAATTGCGGCTTTTCAGGATCAGCCACAGGATCATAGGAGCTTTTGATTCTTGATAGATGCCCTGTCAATGTTGCGACCTTCTCACCATTTGGCAACACAGCGCCCCAGGGGAGGATCTCTACGATCTGACCCGCAAGTGGCCAGTGAGCCTGATCCTTCGGACGGGTGATCATCTGAACGATTGTATTATTATTTTCGTCTTTATTGATCTGTATCCGATAAATCGGCGAGGCATTATCAAAACCCCATGTAAAATGAGTGGCATCTACAATCTGAACACGGATCGCCTGGTTCTCGGCGCCCAGGTATCCGCTCAGCAGGGAGGGTCTGCAAAGATCTTCTGCTACGCCGTCTGGCTCATAATCCACTGTTAGCTTTACATATGGTATTAGTTCTCCTTCATAATTCAATACCCGAGCTCTGGAAAATGTTTGAACGAATTGTTTCCAAACCTCAATGCAATCATCGGACTTGACTTGTTCTTTAATCAATACTCGACGCATCGTGCGAACACGGGTTGACGTGTCAGGCCCTCCGAGGGCTTTCTCAAGAATCTCGTTATCTTCTGTTGCCGTAACAGGCTGCTGCCAGGCTTCAAGATAAACCAGATCATAACGTTCACCTTCTTTTTTCGTTGGAGCAGGTGGTAAGGGCTCAGGTCGTTGCAGGGCGTCATTTTGCGTGAGAAATACTTCAGGCGCCGGCTGTTCTTCCATTTCAAGGCGCAGGCCTCCCAGATAGAAACTTCCCGGAAGAATGTCAAAATTAACGGTTCCGTTCTCGATTCGGGGGTTTGCAATACGAAACCCGTTATCCGGTGTCCCCTGTGGACCAATGATGTCTACGCGCGTTCTGCGACGGTCTTCGTTGTCGAGCCGCTCGTTCTCGTTCCAGTCGTCGTCGATGATCACGCGACCCTGCTGCATCCGCACTCCGGCGTAGTGTTTACGGTAATCCGTTGATGATCGGGAGATATCTTCCGCTGCCATGACAATATCCTCCTACGTCTCCTTTATGAACAATGGTATCAACCCGAACGGCATGTATTCTTCAATCTTTGTCCTCAAACCGTCGAGTTTGATAGGATTTATAAGACTACAGAATGCCCCGATTTCAGATCCGTTCTCGGCCCCGCGCAGGATATCTTCTGGTGCGGCTTCACTCAGTTGAGCATATCCAGGATCGCCGAAGCGGCACGAAGTGAAATAATGCTTCCACTCGGTGATCCCGACGGAATGATAGGGCCGCGGTATCCTGCTCGTTTTGGGTGCGGCGCTGAATCGAAAACACCCCTGCTGCGTATCCTCCACATCAATGTTTCCGGTTACGAGAATCTCGGACGCCCGCAGACGATGAACGCTCATGGTTCCGAAGACCGTTACACGGTTCATCGCCGTCTCGCCACTGGACAGAAACAGCGTAACCTCGTCATTAATAGATTGAATAATGGAATCACTCACCTCGCAGGATTCGATCACACCTTTATTCCCGATATGTATCGGTCCTGTAATGCAATGATCGATGATCAAATGCTTAACATGGCCTTCAATGCTCAGCACAACAGGCTCAAGCTGCTTTCGGTCCGTGGCCTTGCCTCCCGGATCGAGCGTGGAATGCCTTATCAATACTTTTTCATAATCACCTCGCAGGATGACGTTCCGGCCTCCACCATTGCCGATCCAGACCCCCTCTATTACCAGCTCTGCATTTTCTTGATTGCCTGTGTCCAGGACCCAGTTTGTCTCAAGCTGCAAATACGGCCTTTTCCCGCTCGCTGATTGTATGGTTAGCTTGTTTACTTCCAGCACGTTGTCGATTGATGTGTACGTAGAACTGTCAGAAAGCTGTATTATCCCTTCATTCTTGAAATCCAGGGCAGTAAGTGACCTCTGATCTGATCCGGCTGTGATATCTTCGATTTGGTAACCCCCGTCGGGTTTGCGAATTTTCCGCTTCTCGCGCGTGCGGATGATGTCCGGTGGACCAGATAGGAATTGCTGGCGGTCATAGGTCCCTGCGCTGACATTGCCTGAAAAGCCATAATGATACGTAACAATAACAGGGCCGACAGGGGGACCACCTATAAACAGGATGCGCCCCAGAACGGGATCTATGATGAGACGTTTATCCTTAACAGCATTGTCCCAATTCATGAGATTGCCGGCTACAATCTGGTCAGGGAGAACGATTACGCCAGGCGCCTCTTCCACGAAGATTGCTTTCACTCTTGTCGCATCGCCTACAAGAGATTTTTTGCCGCAGTCTTCGAGAAGTGCGCCATCAAGGAGTGTATTATATATGGCAGGATCATGAATATCGCTGCTGTGCGACAGGTTCTTCAGCATTGTTTGGAGAAACATTTCGCTCGAAAACCGTATGTCTCGCAGTGAGCGAAGTTCATCGGCCGCGGACGCAGAGAGATTGTGATGGTCGCGTAAATGCTGAATAAGGTTCTCGCTGATCTCATATTCAGCATGGTTCAGAACCCGGCACTGCATGGGTGCCGGCAGTTCCCACTCCCGGGAGAGGCGCCAGCTGTCCCAGTTTTGCAGTCGACGCTCGTCCGGCTCCGCATCCTGCGGACGGTTTCTCGGCATGAAGAGCTGAATATCGCGGCCGGATGGATCAACGCTGAAGCGCTTCTTGTCCGTCCAAGCATATGGTGTGATACGCTCTGCACGGTATGCCTGCAGCCGAAACAGATAAAAAGCCAGCTTCGGGATCCCATATCTGCCGTCACCCCCTCGATGCCGGCGCGTGTCCGCGGAATAGTGAAATTCTTCAAAAGGCCCCCCCGAAAGATCACTACCACGCGGGTTTCTGAGATCGGCCCAGCCGCCCGGTAGTGTCCCAGTAAAACGGCCGGCAAAGGGAAGTGGCTCGGGGTCGAGACCGTGCCGCGTACGCCCTAGCCTACGGAAGTTCTCGACAACTGTACCCTCCCAGTCCGTGATGTCACTGATCAATTCTTCAAGGATCCGGAGGGTCCCTTTTCGCCGCCTGTAATAGATGGTCTTCGCTACGTCTATCCGCCGTGCACGTGCATTTAACGCCGAGATCAGCCGTGTCCCTACGAGGTCGCCGATATACGGCACAGCCCAGTCGTCACAGAGCTCTATGAATTGATCGTCCCAAAGCCGATCGTTGCTCTTTCTGAGCAGCGCCGCCTGCTGAGCGATCATCTCTATCAGCGCTCGGAGGACACCCCGTTTGTCACCGAGGCCGTCTTCATGGCGGTACACTGCTGGGATCAATTCCCAAAGTTTCTCGGCATAGTACCGCTGATAATCAGCTCTCAGCTCATGGGACATTGACCGCCTCCTGTCCATTCAGCAGAAGCGCACCGGTCTCAATATCGAAATATTTCCCCGTGCCAGGTGACAGAGCATACTCTTCCCATAATGCTCCATTCCACTGTAGGTCGTGAACGGCCACTACGCGGGGATCCGCAATGATCGCCTCATAGACCCTGCTGCGATAGAGCGGCGTCCCGATGCCAATATTTTCCGGAGTCAAGATCCCTGTTTTCTTTCCGGTGAGCACGGTCCTTATATCACTCAGTACATCCTGTTCGGAATATCGGGTATCAACAACAACCTGTATCGAAAATTCTACCGGCATGCCATGCGCATGCTCGACATCGATCAGAACAGAGGGATCGCTCACGTTCCGGAGCGCCGTCGCGATGCGGCGCTCCAATCCGCTATCGCCTACGTACCAGATCTGCACCACAGGACACTGCTGTGTCTCATGCCAATGCCACGCTACCCGGACAGCGCGGACGCCGCCCAGCCCCGCGGCGACGGCCTCAAAGTCGTTCAGGGAGACGGCGCGCCCGATGATAAGTGCAGAGCGGGGCGCATTCGTGCGCATATTCTTCTCTGATTCGGCGTCATCCCCTCCGTACGCCGCGAGTGGGTTCTTCACGGCGGTGAGCCCTTTCACGGGCTTGGCAAGCTGGTTTATCGAACCGGCGGGAGGGCTCGCCGCGCCCGCACCGAACTGGTAGTCCGCCTTCACATTCTCCGTGCCTGTCGGAAGGCGGGAGCCGTTCCGGCCGTCACCGAACGTGACTATCGTTTCATTATCGTCGGTATGGGTGACCGCGTACACACGGTCTTCAGGACGAGCTCGCACAAAACTCTTCACCTCAGACCACCGGATCCCGTTCACCCATATCACGAGCGTGCTGGCAACACCCTGCTCGTTGTCAGCCGTTGTTGACGAAACATAGCTCAGCGGCTTTTTCTTCAACTTGAACGACTGATTGGATTGTGACGCGTTCCCGTTTCCCAGCACTTCGTCCTTGACTGTTTCACCGCGCGTAGCGCTGGCCACATTCCCGTATGCCTTTACCGGAAGCCTAAGAGCTGAATCCCAGGATGTTCCCGTCGCCACATCGAGCTTCGCCTCCGCATAATTGATGCTCCCTTCCGTCTGAACTCCCAGAACATTCTTGTCTTCGAGCAGGAACCGGACCGGGGAAGAAGCGTCTGCCGGCAGTTCTTCGATGTTTGTGAGTTCCAGGGTATCGTCCCGGGAGACCGAGGTCCCGGCTTCGGCCGTAAGTCGGCCCCCTTCCATGAATCCGAAATGGACTGCCATCGTGCAGAAATCGACTGATGGTATCGGTTTCCCTGCGACCATAATCTTACTTAGAGATATTTTCGCAGAGGGGATCTCCGGAACACTGTCGGCTCCAATCTCCGGTTCCAATGGTTCCCGGGTTTCCATGATTTTGGTGACGGAGTATGGCTCGAATCCGGCATCCCACGTTATGATGACATAACTGCCGGGCCGAATCTGGGGATAAAGTCCATCCAAGGTGATCGCAATGTTGCCGTTCTCGCCTTCATTGAAAACGGGAGCTTTTCTCAGATAGGCCTTTTGCGCCGGTTTGAGCAGCCTGACCTGTGCATAGGGTGTGCCAGCAGGAAAACGCACCGGCCGGTCCATCTCCACGCTGACGTACGGACAACCATCCTTGCCCGTGATTTTCGAAACATTCACAGCTGTTGCGGCCTGATGATGGCTGTTCTTACTGTCTGCGCCGCTTCTATACATAAGCATGAGATCGCCGCGTGCTATAGCTGCGTTCTCAGGCCTGAGAAGAACGGCCTGCTGCTCGCCGTACAGCATCGAGCCGGGAAACGGAATCGGGATGGGAAGCGGCCGAACCATCGGGCCCGGTGTTCTGACAACCGGACCGACTGCTGATGTTCTCAGCACATGAGAGGGCACGCTTCCGCCATTGACAATAACGTCTCCGAACGTGGACCTTCGCGGCGGTTTGATTGACCAGCGATTGAACGCAGGATGTACGATGGTTTGCCGCCGGAGTTCAAAGACCTGGGGTGGCTCTCCATCAAAGGCTCCCGACCGGAAGGCCGTGCCCGGAGGGAGGATCACGGGCTGGCGGCCTTCCGCTAGGACGGCAAGATCAACGCTCGCGGATACAGCGGGTTTCGGTTTATATCCGAGCAGGCCGATGAGCTTACGCAGGGACGGGTTCCTTCTCGCGGTGCGCACATAGCATTCGTGTGCGATCACCTCGTCGTAGAACGCGAGCACGTCGCACACATAGGCCCACATTTCCAGCAGCATGATGCCGAAGTCGTCTTTTCCCTGCACGCGCCATCCGGCTAGGGCGGGTTTGGTCGGCGTCATTGCCAGCATTGCCCGCCGGAACTCAGGAAAACCGGCAATTTGTCTCGGTAATCGGTCAAGCCCGGCCGGGATAGTCAAGTTCGGCGGATGAACGAACGTGCCGCAGATACACTCACGATATGGATCACAGGAAGACGTCATGCCCCGCCTTTCATGATGAGCTGCAGTGACCCGTGTTCGGGTTTTGACGGATCATTTTCGAGCCGGATCACTTCATCCGAACCCACAGGATAGAATGATTCTGTAAATTCGCGCCATTCAAACCAGCCGCTACGCCTGAGCTCCGTACTGACAACGCCCCTTACGCCCGGGGTCTCCTGGATGCGAGCCTCTAAAACCGAGCGCTCGAGCGGCGTCCCGAAGGTGAAGTTGTCCGGGGAGAAGAAGCCCGGTTGTTGCTGAATCCCGCGTTTTCCAAGAAGGGCCTCCATGACCCGTTCCTTCACCTGTGTAGCATAGGCGTGCGGCACCACGCAGATGGTGATCCTCAAGTGCAGGTCAGCATACTTGGGATCGAGTACGTACACCTCTCGGCCTGCCTGGCGGAAACGGTCCATCTGGTCGCAGAGTTCCACACGCTGGACCTCCGAAAGAGTCACCGCGCCAAGCGGGTCCGGCGTCACGAACGCCGAAAGCCAACTGCCTGTCCAGCGAAAGATGGCCCCGGCCCGCTGGACCCAGGAAAGCCGTTCCGCGGCTTCGGCGTAATCTTCCGGCCGCACTGCCCGTAGAGGAAGCTCGCTGAACACATGGGGAGCCCGCAGTCGGATCTCTTCCGGCGTTTCAGGGTCTGTTCCGTTGGTTACGGGGAAGGGATTCGTAACCGTTTCGATAAAAACACCGAACATTCCGTCATCTATATCAAAATGCGTTATTGAATCCGCAGGCACATTCGTTTGCCGTCCGGTTCCGACACGATACATGACCTGGAAAACCGTCCCCGGAGAGGGTATCGCACCAAACTCCTGGTCACCGAATCGAAGCGTGGTCCCTCTGCCATCGGCAAAGTCATAATGCACAATTTCCTGGCCATCCCGTCTGAATCCTACAACGCGCTTCCATGTCCCGTCATCAAGAGTAAAATGTTTTTCCATCGGATCTGATGCAAAGCGTTGGTCGTCCATTAAGGAAGACGGCATCCCCAGTAGTGAACGCCTCCATGTCCATGCTTCCTTCAGAGGCCATTCACGCTCCTTTTCGTCATACTCGACCTCGGCGATGCTGATCTCCGGGCATGCCGTCTGTGGATCGCTGCCGAGCCAGTCCGCCCCCCGCCATACGAGCCCCTTGGCCTCTGCTCCGGACAGGCTGTAGAGATATGCGACCCTTCCGTTCGGGCCGACACGATTGACGGCCTGCTCAATTTTTTCGCGTTCTGCCACCGGCAGATCTACAGGCTCGGGGGCGTTACCAACAAAGAATTTCTCCTCCTGAGTCTTTCCCGCTGTAACGGGTACCATATTGGCATGAACTGACATGATACTCATGTCCATCTCAAATGGCAGGGCCTGTGCGTCCTCCCATTTGATCCGGGTAAGCTCATCACCCGTCAGCCTGTCTCGGATCTTTTTGTTTTTTATCTTGTCTTCGACCTCGATCAGACGTACCATCCACATCCGGGGCAGTGTTCCCGTCGTCTTAAGGAGCACCCACTTGCCTGGGAGTCTGTCCGGAGTAAGATCATCAAAAGGAAGATCTTTTTTGTATGAACCCTTTATATACAATTCGGTTGTGCCTGGGCTGAGACAAGGTTTATCGTTGTCCCAAATGTGGGGCTTAAATTCGTTCCGTAGGGCATCAACATCGTACGTTATAACAGATCGCGTCTCTGATAAACCTTTCCCGATCTCAAAATCGATCTGCTCACCATTGTCAGCAATGGCCCACACATCCGCTCCTGCCGCTACTGTGGTCTTCTGCCCCTGCTTTACTTGCACGTCGAGCCATGTCGATGATCCCAGACCGTCATGGACCGGATAATCCACCAGCCGGGCATGGCGCCGAAGCGATCGCCGCTGAGTTGCTGTTTCGAGATAAGCCTCCCTGCCGATCCTGTCCTGATAGTATGCGAACTCGTCCCCCAAGGCGCTCATGACTTCCGCGAGCATCACTCCGGCATCCGCCTCGAGCCGGTCTTTCCAATCAGGATATCGCTGGGAAGCAAAATCGAGCAGTGCCCGCCGCAGGCTCCAGAAGTCCCGCGCCTGGTATTCTATCGTCACGTCATCTTGCGCTTCAGAGGGACATTCCGGATTTCTTTTCCTGCAGTCAACATCACTGCGACAGTTGGCCTTGAAGCTGAAGCAGACATCGTTGTAGTAGGGATCGATGCGGTCATCATCTATGTACAGCTTATAGATTGTAAAATCCCCTCGCATCTTGGTCAGTATTCGCAGCACAGGAATACCGTTCACTTCCGGCCATTCGAGCCCATTAACGGGGATAGGCGACAAGTTTGTGTCATTCTGCAGGCTGTAAATGCGGATCTTCTCTGGTTTCAAATCATCTATCAAAGGAACATCCAAGTCCGCCGGTGAAACAAGAAAATGCACTTCGAGCGTCATTTGCGAAGGATGGACATACACAAAATCAATCCCCGTAAGAGAGGTCTGTTGCTGAAGCAATGCAAGACGGCTCTGTGCATCCATCACACTGTTACCTCCACATTGAGGTATCGCCGTTCCTGACGCGACTTCACTACGTAGGCAATTTGCACTATGAGCTTTTCCTCGACGGCCTCCGCCTTAACCCTATCAACACTGATCACACTGCCCAGCCATTTGTCCAGGGCCTGCAGGATCGTCACCTGCATGAGGCTCGCCGTGACGTCACTATTGGGCGCGAAGATCATATTCCTCAGTCCACAGCCGAAATCAGGCCTATTGATCCGCTCACCCGATGAGGTAAGGAGCACCTGTTTGATCATTTGTTCGACATGCTGTGCATAGTCCGTTTCCTGCAGCAGGCGTCCCAGCCCGGTGTCGATCCCTATGGGATAATGAATAGATTGAATGTTCTTGCTCATACACTGTTACCGTCAAGCGATCAGGGAGCAAACACCGGCACGGGGCCGTTCACGACAAATCCATTACTTCTATTTCCTCGACTTCCGCTTTATGGACATTGCCGACTTGGTCCTGATATTGTTCCACGCTGATACCATGCCACTTTATCTTCCCGAGTTTTTGCGAAATTCCTCCGAAATTATCCGCAAGATCGTACACATCCACTTCTGACTCGTTATTGCTCAAAACTTTGTGCTGGTTCGCCTGACTTTCGTCCTGTTCAACATACACCTTCAGTTTAAAGGCCTCTGATGAGTAGTCCTTCAGATGTTTAAGCACTCCTTGCGCGATCGCGGAAAATAAGATCCGCCGCTCAACCTGGCCAAGTGCGGTCATGGTTGTCCCGGTATATGCCTCCCATGCTGCCCGAAAGGCTTCTTCCATGGCCTCTGCCATGCTGCCGGAGTAATCTGATACCGTCCCTGCTTTAAATGCCATGACACAATTCTCCGTTTATGCTATCCGGTTTTGACCCTCATCGATACAAGCTGCAAAGTAGCCGGTGGAAACGGCGGTACGGGAGGCGCCGGCGTGACCGGCAGCACGCCGAGCGCGAGCTGTCCCGGATGGATGTGGCTCTGATACAGCGACACGAGCTGGTTCAGATAGGTGATCAGCTCGTCGCCGAACACCACGGGGTGCGTGGAGTTCTCCACCAGCTCGATCTGCGGCGCTTCTACGACTGCTTTGACAGCCCCTTTCACGGTGATCTTGCTCTGTTGGACCTCGATGGTCAGCATGTTGTTGCCGTTCTCGTCGCTTAAGCTGATCTTCTGGCCGTCGTCGTCGAGAGTGACCATCAGACCCTGCCTGGTCCTGATGATCTTGAGCGGCGGCGTGGCTCCGGCGCCTGACTCGTTCTTCGGGAGTTGGTTATCGGCCCAGAAAAAACCTGTCCAAATGGGATACGACGGGTCACCAGCCTCGAATTCAACAAAAATACCTGTGCCCGTTTCCGGCTGCGCATAAAACCCCATGCCGTCCCCTGCATAGGGTGTACACGGCATCGCCCATACCTCGAGGCCGCCCAGTACCGCCGGCACGCGGACCTTGATCCGTCCGCGCGATGTTGGATCATTATTGTCAGTGACCGTTCCCCGGTACTTTCCAAAATAACGGCTGCGCACCCAGTCAAGCAATTGTTCCTGCGAATCCTCGTTCATATCAACTTCCCCACCCGTTTCGCCACAATTCCATTTCCATGCGGTGCGATTCTGCATCGATGGTGTGCCGCACACCGGCTACGAAATAATCGCCGCTGTGCCTGCTGCCTGCCCCGCGGACCTTCACGAGCGTATGTGCGCGGACCAGCGTGCCGAGGGTGTCCAAGCTTGTCTGGCACGTGGCCTGGGTGAACCAGTCTGCCTCTATCAGCGCCCCCTCACCTCGCGCCGTCAGATCGCCGGTGTCGTCTGCCGGAGCTGCCAGATGAATGGATCGGGTGTCGCCGGTGATCGCCTGTAGGCCCTGGGTACCCAGAATAGGCTGTGGTGTAGTAGCAACAGCGCCGTTCATCTCGGACAAGGTGTTCAGGTCCAGTTGGGACCCCTCTATGCTCGTTGGCCGCTCTGCATCCCAGGTGATGTCGAGCGTCTGTATTCTGGGCGAAGCCAGGTTGATCACCAACTCCGCGCTCGGCCCTCCTCTCAATGGCGGGCGCTTGAAGTGTGCGGTCTCTGTTCCCTGGGCGTCGCAGCTGATCCAGAACAGATAGCCGTTGCGCCGCGCCAGTCGGCGGACGAACCGAAGGTCGCTGTCGCGCTGAACGAGCGTGTGCTTCGCTTCGTAATGTCCCGCGCTGGTCGTTTGCACATCAGACGTGTACCCATACTTGCTGAGAATCGTCTGCACTGCATCGCTGTCGGTCAGGTCGGCCCAGATGGCTGACCTCGTCTCCCGGTCCATGATGATCGATGTGTCCGAGCCGAAGACTTCCAGTGTGGAACCCGCGCCTCCGTGCCGGAGCCGGACCTGCTGTTTATGGACCGGACCCTTGACCAGGCAGTGGATCTGGCCGTCAATAGGAACCAGGACTGAGAGTTCGGAGCCGGCGTCGAGCCTGCCGTCTGTAAGGAGCGGGATGTCGCCCTCACTGATATCCAGATCGTATTGAATCTGGAACGTTGTTGCCTCGCTGATCCGTTCGCTTACAATCAATTTTCGCGCTTGAATAAGCTCTGGATCCGGTTTGCCTTTGATGGCTATCGCAATGCCCAGTCCCACTACCGCACCTTCCTCGGGATCTCAATTTCGCGCTGCTCTGCCAGGGCATCAGGGAGCATCACATCGTTCAGCTCGCAGATCCGCCAGAATCCTGCCGCATCATCCAGGTAACCCTTGGCCAGATGGTCCATCCGCTGGCCCTGACGCACGAGGTGAGTGCCCAATGCGGTCTGGCCGGGCGTCTCAGGCACTGGAACAACCTTGACCTTCCGGCCCCGCCGGTCAACGACCTCGTAGGGTTCGAGCTTCGCATAGCGGCTTTTGGGATCGAACAACATAACTACCTCCTATAACGGAAGCATGTCCAGGATCGATTCAGCGGTATTTGCAAGGTTCAGCCGGGCCAGTACCTCTTTCTGCGTCCGGGTGTATTTATAGGCCTTGATCGCAAGCTCCTCGCCCATCGAGAGCTTCCGCCCAAGCTTCTTGAACGAATCCTCGGTGAGCACCGTGAGCCCCACCGAGACCGTGGCCCGGATCGGGTAGAGTGTGGGCAGGAACTCCTGCTCGTCCACGGAGAAGCTTGTGACACGCACCGGCAGAACGCGTCCCGGCCCCCAGATGAAGAGCACGATCGGCACGCTCCCCCGCGGCACTACGTCACCTGAGCCGAAGATCTCGGGAAGCAGTTGACCCAGGAGTGAATCGCCCACCGGATAGAGCAACATTTCGAGGGCGCTGATCCGGTCAGCAACGCCGGATATCTTCGCCGCCGGGTGTTTCTCCGGTTCTTCCAGGGCGTCCGTGGCATCGAGCTCAAGCTTCAGCTCGAATGACTCTCCCGGATCATAGGGCTCTGCCGTGGTCTCCTTGGCTTGGCCGCCTCCTTCTTCTGTGGAGGCTGAAGAGGGTGTCATGGTCCTGCTTATGGTCTCCGGGTTGTATTGGAAAACGATCACGTTCGGGATCGGTCCCAGAAAATCCTCGGATAGCTTCACGAGGGCGCCTTTCACCAGTTTCGGGCTTCTCGAATATCCATTCGGCATACTGTAACCTCGCTAAGTTCTGGACTTCTTACCGGCCAAGCTCTTTTTTGCGTTATTGATCTTGTCCGCGGCCGCAGGATGACGCTCAAGGATCAACTTTTCCCATGGAGCATAGAGATCTTCTTGCAGTTTGCCAGGTGTTGGCTCCAAATGTTCAACTATATTTATTAGATGGATGCACCACTGACCGCCATATTCACCAATATCTGTCATCTCGCTCTCGGTCAACTTCTCTTTCTTCTTCTCATTGTCGCATCGAGTCCCTAATGCTTTGTCGAAGTTAATCCAAAGTTGCGCCTCATGATAGGCAAGATCCGGGTTGAGACTGAGGATAAAGTCACGGTTCTCCGACGGATTGCGAAAGATCTCCTCGTGGATGAATCGCTTCCGAAGATAGTCGGTCCATACTACCTGCTCTTTCTGGTTCTCTGGTTCGTGCGGCTCCATCTCTTGCATCTCACGGTAGATTAACTTTTCAAACTCCTTTTTACGCTGTTCAGACTTCAGCTTCTCTATGCGCTTTGGCAACCAAACACCAAGAACAAAGAGGACTGAAGGCATGAAAACAACATCGATAAAATCTTTCAAATTATCGAATCCCCCCATAATATTCCTTCCCGTCCGGCTACGAAAACACGGGCTTCTTGAAGTTTATGTGAACGCAATGATTTGGCGGCTCCGGCTGCGTGCTGTTTATGGAAAATTCACCCTGTTCGCCGAATTCCGGGATCTGCGTTTTCAGGATATCGTCGAGAACCTTGAGATCGAGCCCGGAAACATCCATCGCTTTCCCGATTAGATGCGGCGAAGCATTCACCGCCTTGCCCTTCCAGGTGGTATTAGCAGGCGCGGCCACAAGCGGAAGCGTACGCTTATCAGAAGGGACACCCGGCCCTCCCCCGCCCCAGTATAAAGCCAGGAAAAACGGGACCCAAACATCCATATCCGCCACCGTGCACGATGCGAATTTCTCCCAGTCAAGCGTACCCTTGAGCCAATCCGTCTTCTCGGCATAGGCATTAACGCTCTTTTTATTCTGTTTACAATACCCCCTGAGAATGTCGAGCTGTTTTTTCTGGTCTCGCTTTGCAGATCCGACCGTAGCCTTCTTTCCTTTCCCGAAGGTTCCAAGCTCATTGTGTTTCTCAATAACGTCTTTTGGGTTTTTCGCTGCGGCCGCTGCCGGTGTCTGTACTGCCGGCACCGGAGCTGCTTTTGGTGCTTTACCTTTCTCTTCACCGCCTGTTATAGATTTGATCAATTCCCTTGCGTATTCTATGAGATCAGCTCCGAAACCTTTCTCTTTTTTCTCCGCTGCAGTAGGAATAAGGATGGTCTCACTTGCATTAAACCCGATTTTCTTCCCTTTGGCTGTTGACCAGGTCTTCACCTTTGAAGCATTCTTCTTTATCAAGTCCTCTGCCTTGACGTTGAATTTCGCCGCGATCCGTTCGATCGTATCTCCGGACTTGACTTTGTATGTTTGTTCTTTCTGCGCAACGGGTGTCGCATTTGCCGGGCTGCCGCTATCCTTATCATATGCATCACCGACCGAAGCGATTTTCTGCCCCGATGGAGCAATGGGACGGTAAGAGCCTTTAATCACACTATGATTGCCTAGACTATCCCGGGAAGTCTGTGCAGTTTGAAGTGACTTGCGTTGCAGCGTACTTGTCTCGCTTATTTGATAGGCCTTAATTTGACCTTTCGTCTGTTTCTTCTTAGTAGTTAGCTGTTTCATGCGGCTCTACACCTCATCACGCACCAAGTCCCATTAACACGAAAGCTCTGAACTTAAGGTGTTCTAAAGTGTTTGCGAACCACGCGCAGTGGCTATCAATTCATCTTCCCAAAAATACCGGACCTCAATCGGCTTTTCAGCCTTGAGAGCAGTCAGTGGCACGACGAACTTCAGTCTGTACTGCTCAGGGCCCACTGCATCCCACCCCTCCTCTCCTTCTCTGGATATAGTGGTGATCTGACTGCCAGTCACTGACTGTCCGTCTTGAAAGATCTGAACCTTGTTTGTCGTGCCCCGCTCCTTTTCAGATCTCCAGATGTAATCCCATATGTCTGATTTACCGGTTGGTACAAGCAGATCGAAGACCACATTTGACTTCAAGACACTCAGATTGATCACTCGAAGCTCACCTTCCGGTAACCAGTACTTCTTGCTCTGTGCAACCACGGGTGCCCCATTCAGTTGCATGATGATTTCCACAGCTTCCATCCCGGTCTCCTTCTGCTGTTGTAACGTCAACTCACCTATGCGAATTACCGGCCTGATGTTTATCTTTATGTCGCGGATCCTTCAATAATTCATCGAGTGCTTTCTGCGCAGTTCTTCCGAGCAACTTTTGTTTTTGCATCCTTTATCGGTTCACGTAGAAATTCTGGAGCTCCTTAAGATTCAAAAGAGTGAAAAACTTATTCACAATATCTTTTTTAGGTTCTTCTTTTAGTTGTCCAATTCATTTATGAGTGTCAATATGTGCCTAACTGAGCACACCAGCGGGAAACTGGCACGATTCTGCCTGTTCCATTATTTACCGTTCAGCATTTTCCCCACTCTAACGAGTTACTCCAGCCTTCTTTATAAGTTTAGGATCCGCGATAACGCTTGGTGGGCTTCCATCCTTATGAAAGACCCGCCAAATCCGGCCTTCTTCGTCAAAGACGAAAAGGTCTTGCTTCAGATTCAAAGCCTGCTTCTGAAAGAACTCCACACAATCCTGGCACATCCACTTATCAACGGATATTGGCTGTCCAGGGTTGGCAACAGCTAACTGCTTCTCTGCATGACTCGCGTTCCATTCGCCGACAAAATTTTTGTCTCGGGGATGTGGTTTCAATTTATGTCCGATTTTCTCAGCTCGTTCCGCTACTGCCTCAGAACTTACTCTCTTTAATGGTTTTCGGCTGACCGCCCTCCTGTAGATGGTAACTCCTCCAGGTTGCTGTTCAATGCTCACCGCGACGGTCGCACCTTTCTTTGCTCGTTTCTGCGGTAACTTCTCACGCATTCGAGCAGTCGCTCCTGGTGCTGGTTCCTGCCCCGCACCCACTGTTTTTGGTACCCTGCCTTTTTCGACTATTACCTTGGCAGGTTTAACACGTTTGCCTTCGACATAGCTTCCGCCTGTTTCTATTTGTCGGGGGGCATCTCCTAGGCGGGCTGTTTTCGCACCTTCTTCTATTTCACCACCGACGCGCGTAACAGTACCGCCAGCCTTCTCAGCCTCACGTATTTTGCCTACGTAGCGATTGGCCTGTAGGATGCGCCGTAAACCGGGAATGTGCTCCAATAAGTCTATCAATCTCCTCGCGAATCGACTCGTTCTCAATGCTTTGCCAGCCGCCGATACTCCGCGCGCCACCCACGCTTCTGGGCCAAGAAACAGCAAGGCGATCTCGAACACCACATAACCCTCTACTCTCCCAACCTTGAAACCCTTCCAAAAAGGGCTCGCTTTTTTGAAGTCGGTATTATACCAGCGGCCGGCCATTTGCCCAACTTGCTGCCCTATCTCGTATCCAAATTCGATTAGAAACGCTGGATATCGACGCATCTGCTCGATGAATTCAGTTAGTCCCCTCTTCACTTCTTGGGCGTAACGTGCTTGCGCCGCCCGCTTAGCTTTATATCCCTGAGGATCCTGCAAAAACTCGATTCCTTCTTTGATCCCCAATTGGAGCAATCCCTGAGGGGTCAGATATTTAGCAACAAAAGAGGCAAGTTCTGCAATTCCAACGACATTGTCTTTCAGGCTCTCAAGCGCTCCTACTGGAGCGCCCAACTGAACACCACCGTTGAAAGCCAAAAGGTTCATTGTCTCGCTCAGTTCGTTACTTAGAGTAGCCCACTCGTCCGCATGAATCGTCTGTCGCGCCCCTATCAAGAAGCCTTGAGCAAAGCCAGTGGTTATTGTGGCTAGCCGATAGGCAGCCTTCAGTTCGCCTGGCATCCAGGCTGATATCTTTTCCCCGTACTTTCGTTCGTAAGCCACCAACATCCGCTGTGCTGCGGATTGCATCAGTATTCCGAGCTGGTTTTCAAGCTCTGCTCGTTCTGAACTCTGTCCCGGGTTATCTCGGAGCCATTTTTTGATGAGCTTTATTTCCCGCTGAAGCTTCTCGTCTGACATCAGTTGCACGTTTGGTGACTGATTAAGCGAGAGTGGTTGTCGCGCCAGTCTAACTCCGGATGAACCCCACACTCGTATCGGCCCTCTCCCTTTTATGGCGGCCCCAGCCGCCCAATCAGCCGCCTGTTCCAAGGCACCGCTCTGAGAGAGGGAAAGCGATGTCGTCCCGCCACGTGACTGTTGTATTACGTGTGCCAACTCGTGAGCCACAAGGCGATATCCTTCGCTACTTTCGAGTTTGTACCGGCCATATCCAAAGACTAGATCTTGACCCACCGTGTAAGCTGATGCGTTTACCGTTCGCGCCGACTTCGCTGCCCTCGCATCAGTATGCACCCTCACGTTACTGAAATCATGCCCGAAGCGCGGTTCAAAATGCGCGCGCGTTTTCGGATCAATCGGTTGGCCGGGAGAGCGCAGGACCTCCTGTATAATGGGCGGTACTGCTTTTGGCCTGTTTTCATTATGCGGCTTGTGTTTCGCAATGTTATTGCCAAAACTTCGCAGCACGCCATGATTCCCCATTGTGCCTTGAAGATCATGACCCGAATGCGCAAAGCCCTGCTGCTGCGACGAAATTTCAGCATTCTGCACTTTCCGTGCATTACGCTCTGTCTGCTTCTTCTTGACTGCGACCTGTTTCACTTCAAAACCCTCAGGATTGCATCGGAGATCATTGTCACCAGTCGTTCCCGTGTTGCTCCCGTCGTGACGGGAATTTTCAATTCTATTGCGCCGAGACGGCGGTCCTTTTGCTGTGGAGGGAGTTTATCCGCCACGCGACGCATCACGTCCGCGCCCAGCCTCTGTGCTTCGCCCTTGCTGTGTCCGGGCAGCCGCAAAATAAAATCTTCTATCTTCACCTCATCCTTTTGCATAGCTCCGCAGCCGATCCCGCTCCCGCCCGCTCAGGACCCGGCCTTCCTTCATGAGCTCTCGCTCCACGCCCCGGAGGAGATGGGTCAGGCCCATGGGTCTACGGTCCCGGCGTGCCACAAACAGGGCCGTGAGTATTGCGAACTTGATTTGTGCTCCGGTCAGCTCCAGGTGCTCGGCGAGCGCAGTGACCTCGTGTTCCAGCTTTTTAGTGTGCTCCGGCCCCGCCAGTTCTTCGGCTATCTTCCGCCAGATCTCTCCGCGCTGGGCCGAGTTCGGTTTCGGAAACTCCAGCACATAGCGGATTCGTCTGAGGAAGGCGGGATCGATGTTGCTTTTCCGATTTGTCGCGAGGATCGCGACGCCGCGGTAGTTCTCAACGGCCTGGAGCAGGTATCCCGTATCGGTATTTGCAAATCGGTCATGGGCGTCTTTAATTTCCGTCCTCTTGCCGAACAGGGCGTCCGCCTCGTCGAAGAGCAGCACGATGTCCATGGTGGCTGCGCGGGAAAGGATGCGTTCCAGGTTCTGGGAGGTCTCGCCGACATACTTGCTGACCACTGCGGAAAGGTCCACGCGAAACACATCAAGCCCTAGACTCGCGGCAATGACCTGGGCCGCCATGGTCTTGCCCGTTCCCGGCGGGCCGCTGAACAAGGTCAGTAGTCCTCTGCCTTGGGGAAAGAGGCGACGTCTTTTCGGCTGCTCCCAGAATTCAACGCGTTCCCGGGCCTCGAAGGCAAGATCTTCCAGGGTGTCGCGGAGATGGTCCGGAACGACGATGTCGTCCCACGTGAAGGGGCACTCGAGCATCTGGGCGAGACTGTCGAGCTTCTTTCGGTTGGACTCACGCACGAAGGTAAGAGCGGTCTCAGCGCTCTGGATGTTCTGCCGCGCCGCTGATGCGATTTCACCTATCTGCACCCGGTGCTGGGACACAAGCGTGTCGAACTCCTCGGATTCCCACGATTCCGATTGGGGCACAAAGTGCCGCCAGAGAAGGCGTCGTTCCTCCTGGGATAGTTCCGGCAGTTCGACACGGAGGTCTGCGACTCCCGGAACAGGGGGGACCTGCTGCGCTGCTTCCGCAATGACGAACTGCAGGGGAAAAAGAGGAACCGTTACTGGCCATGCCCTCCGAAGCGGGTTCTCGCCATGCCACGCAAGGGCGCACCGTTCGAGATACGCTTGCCGCTGCGCATGCAAGAACGCCGTATGCCAGGTCTGATCGTCAACCAGGTCTGTATCGATCGCGAGCAGCGGAAGGCCGAGTCGCGAGCAGATTCCCGCGGCAAAAGTGCGCCGGCCGCTGCTGGATGGTCCGGTAATGTGCAGCCGCACGGTCTGGGGAGCTTTTCCCTGGAGCAGTTCCTTGATCGTCGATGCGGTCTCGCTCATCGGCCAGTTCTTCAGGGGCTCAAGGGGATCTTGGAAACGGCTGATTCCCGCGAGCCGTTCATCAAGATAATCCTCGCCTGCCAGCCAGTCGCAGATGAAGGGGTCACAGATCAGCCTGGCGGGCTCGCCGGAACCGACCTCGTATTGCCTTACTAGGCCCCACCGCCTGAGCGCAGACTCAGGGCTCCAATGACTTCGATGAACATGTCCGAAGAGCCGCGCGGCCAGTTCCGCAGTCGCGTACCCCCGTCCTGCGTGGTCGTGCAGGTAGGCATAAACGCGGGAGAGCGCGGGATCAAGGGCCGGAGCCAGACAGAGCTGTAAAAGGTCTGATTCCGCTGGGCTGATGTCGAAAAGGGCATGGAGCTGCGCAAAGCGGGACTTGGTGTCCGCAGCTATGGCTGCTTCGAGTCGATCTATTTCATAGTTCAACTGTTTCATACCGGCGTCAGATGCAAACCACGCTGCCTCCGCTTCGGGCGAGTCCCGGTTGTCAAGATAGGTGTCGATCTCGGCATGGGTCACTGCCACCGTGCCACCCGGCGCTCCTTCCTCTGCCCAGAGTTTCCTGAGCCAGGCGACGCGCCGCTTTGCGAGGAGACGCATCCGCGACAACACCCGATCGAGCGCTGCATCGAGCTTCTCCTGTCCCCTTTCGAATTCCCTGATGGCATGTTGCTGTCGTGTTCGCGTCATGGCATCTTGATCCACTGCGGAGAAGACTCCGCGCCGTTCACGAAAATCCGCAGCGGATAATTTTTACCCGGCTCCAGCGTGGTCGGCAGCTGCACGGTGATCTGGGACGTGGAATCGATTGTGAACTCGCCGCTTGCGAGCGGCCCGCCAGAGGAGAGCGCCAGTCTTATCTGCCCCACATATACCTGCACGCCCCCCGTGGGAATGTCTGCGTGCCGGAAGAGATATCCGGTTATGACGACCTTATGGACAGCATCGGGTGGAGCAACAGAATCAATCCGCGGAGTAATGGTGAAAGGGCAAGCGTTGGATCGATGTTCGATATCCTGCGTCCCCGATGGTGTGGCCAGTTTTCTGGTGACTTTTGCAATTACAGCGTATACTCCTGGAATCACATCGTTTCCGTTGGCCTTTTCCTGTGCCACGGACGAAAGCTCGATGGCTGTTGCAGCAAGGCTCCATGAAGCGGTAACGTCAACCGGATCGCTCCAGCGCTGATGACACAGCAATAAAGACGTCCGCTCGCCGGTAAAGCCTGCACCTTTAAATTTGATCCTGCTCTTTTCGATTGCCGGGTCGTTAGGTGGCAATCCTGTTTTTACAGAAGGCGCCTGGGCGGGTTGAAGCGTCAGGTTTTGTGTTGCTAATGTGCCTGGTATTAGGAAGGACATAGTGCTTTGACTGCTGTCTATCCTCGGAGCCCCGTTGACAAAGGTCTGAATCCCGTATGCCAAGACTCGGCCAGCCCGGGATTTCGACTCCTCCGGCTCAAGCAGAGCGACAGAAACCTGGTAATAGGCGGCAAGACGGAGGGGCGATGATCCGGCTGTCCAGTAGCTCACGGCATCATGGTGTGCAACAGGCTGAAGCACGATCCGCAGACGGTTATTATCCCCTTGGAGGTCCGCGGGATAAATGCTCGTTCCGTCAATCGCTGTTGCATCGTCTATGATCGGATAATCGCGAAGGGCCTTAATAGCAATGCCCATCATCTGCTGTTCAAGAAGACTGTCTTCAGAAGTGCTGCGAGCGGTAAGCTGGTAAAAGAGATTCAGCCCCATGGGCGTATAACGGACGGGTGGTGTGTCGTTGCCTAGTGCAGGCAGATTTTTGTAATGCGCATCCTCTGCTATGTGATAGAGATACAGGCCGATGGAGTCGCCGGTCAGCAGGTTCGGCGGCTGGGGTGAAACAGTAGGAGCAGTAGCACCCCATGCCGGCGATGCTCTGAAATATTCCGAGATCAGTGTGGTGAGCGCCTGGGTCACCAGGCTGATATTCAGCAATGCCATGGCTACATTTGCCCCAGACCGAAACGCAGAGGAGAACGTAATCGGCCTTTCTGATCAGATGGTTCCGTTTTTGTCATCGACGATCCATCATGTCCATGCCGCCGTTCATGCCGCGGTGACGGCGCTTGTGCAACGACCTCAACCTTCATCTGCTCGATAATAAGCTTGTTTGTTGCCTTTACTTCCTCTCGCGTGATTGACTGGTGCCGCGTCGTCTCTTGCAGAGCCACCGGTGACAGTGTCGGCACGATCTCGGTCACTATGCTAATCGATCTGTCTGCATTGTCACGGTCATCGAGCGATCTCCTGGTTTCCTGTGTGTCCTGGGTTGACTTTTCCAGTGTTCGCTGTGTAACTTCTTCATGCTCGTTGAAGCTATGTTTCTGAATCAAGTTTGATTTATCATAATCAAAACCCTTTAATTGCTGGAATGTTCGAACTTCTGGAGGTGTTGTATCTTTTCGCTCGATATTTCCAACGGATGTGTTTACCTGGATAGTATTCATTCTGTCGAGTACCACTGCCGGGGAATCCGACACCTTCTCATGGGATACAGAAATAGCATCGTTCTCTTTAATATGATCTGTCTTGCCCTTTGCGTTCTCATTCAGGTGCGGAATCGCGGATTCAGGAGGAGGAACTAGATAAGATGTGCCTTCCTCCTTACGCTGGTTGCGAAGAACGTTATCGGAAATGGTTTCCTCTCCCTTTGTTTGTTCCGGGGAAAGCTCCTCAGTATTGGTCCATAGAGCATTGTGGACAGACGGACTTATGGAGAAATGATGGCAACTTCCGTTGATCCTGCTCACGATTTGTCGTAAATATCCGCTCATGAATGCCCCCTTTGTCGGACTGAGGATCCGGTGTCGGCCAGGTCCACATACATGAGCCTCACGCTCCGGGGCAACGATAGGATCTCGTTGAGGCTCCAGCCATAGGTGCGTGCGAGCCGGTCCACTTCACGGGCAAGAAGCTTTTTGCCGCTTCCAAGGGCAGTAAGGAGGAAATACTGGATGTCGAAATGTACTACCTGTTGCTCACCACACTCAGGACATCGTGCGTCCATATCAAGATCCAGCAGGGGGGCCGCTTCTTCCATCGCGCGCTCTATGGCATCCGGGTCGTCTTGAGTTTGTCTGTTAATGACACAGCGCTGGAGTAGCACGTTAATAGCTCGGTCTGGTTCTATTTCCAACACGGCGCATTCATCCTCTCCGGTAGGAAGCCGGAAGCAGGTGCCTTCCGGCAGGGTAAAAACGCCGTCATGCTCCTGCTGAGTATGCGCGTGTTTCACGTTCCGGGCCAAGTGGTCAAGCAGGGCGCCAAGGTCAAAGCCCACATCAAAGGGGGCCTTGCATTTCCTGCACATCACAGTACTTTCGATTGTTGACCCGTATGTGCGCGAATATATCTCGGCCAACAGCCGATCCCGCTCTGCTGTTGGCAATTTCTTGGCAGTGCCAGATACAACATTGGAGCCTGGATCATTCACGAGGAGTCGATCCAGCAGGTGGATGGCCTCCATCGTCCCAAGGCCGCCCATATCCTGTTCGTCATGGCCGCATATTTCCCTCAAAGTTGCCCAGTGACAGTTCGGCATGAAGCATATTGGCACTTGATAGATCGACATGACACCTTTTTACTCGTGATCGATTACTTCTCTGTTGGTTCGGGAACTTCGACATCGCGCTCCCAACCTTCATTCTGCACGACCATGGATTCGATGGCCACGGAGTTTCCTCCGGCATCCAGCTCCGGCAATGCCGTATACTCGGAAACCCAGCAGCGATACACCTTGTACGCCTTTGCCACGCTTCCTTGCTCGTTCAGAAGCTCAATGATGATGTCTTTGCGGAAGTTCTTGAGAGAGATGGCGGCGTCGCCTCCGGTGTTGTAGATGAGCTTTGCCCAGTTCTCGAACTCCACATCGTGCGTCACGCCGCGCTCAAGGTGGATGGGCTCAAATTTCCATTTCGACGGTGCAACGCGTGAAGTACTTGGATCGCCTCCCTCGCGGTGCGTGACCGGCTCCGTCGACTGCTTCAGAGCGCCGATCTTGCTGACACCCGCGACGTATTTGCCGTCCCACTTGATCCGGAACTTGAAGTTCTTGTACGGATCGAATCGATGCGCATTAACGGGGAATTGTGGCGCGCCCATATCATTTTCTCCTTTTTTTACAGTATGTTAGACTTGGACCTGTCCAGCCATCTGCTGTAGTTTGATAATTACGAATTCTGCCGGCTTGAGAGGTGCAAAGCCCACGTGAATGTTGACTATGCCAAGATTGATGTCATTCTGCGTCGTCGTCTCCTTGTCGCATTTGACAAAATAGGCATCTCGCGGCACCTGGCCCTGGAACGCTCCCTGCCGGAAGAGATCGTGCATGAACGCCCCGACGTTGAGGCGAATCTGCGACCAGAGTGGCTCGTCGTTGGGTTCAAAGACAACCCATTTTAGATTTCGATAGAGAGTTTCTTCTATGAAGAGAGCCAATCTCTTAACGGGTATATATTTATACTCGCTCGCAAAACTGTCATCGCCATCCATGGTGCGTGCGCCCCAATTGACAATGCCGTTGGGGAATAGTCGCAAGGTATTGACCGCTTTGGGATTCATGTAACCATTTTCTGTATCTGAAAAATTATACTCTAGGCCTTGTACACCTCTCAGATCGGCTTCGGTTCCTGCCGGGGCTTTCCACACGCCACGGGCGCTATCGATGCGCGCCATGAGTCCGGCAATGGCACCACTCGGGCCGATTGTTACAGTACCACCGTTTTCACGCACTTTGATTCTTGGAAAAAATACAGCACTCGAGTTCTTTACTAGTCCAATTCGCAGTGAATTTACTCCATCAGTGGGACTGACAGCGATATTAGAATCCTTCCATTTCTCAGGTGGATCAATCAGGAGGAACGCTCGACGTTTTTCACAAAAAACACTTGCAGGCGGCCAAAGACTTGCTGATGTCTTATCATCATGATCTCTATCTTTTGGCAAAACCATTATATTGAACAAATCCACTTCGCTGTCGATAATCTTAAAAGCTTTTTCATAATCAGGCAACTGAGGTGTGCCGCCATCATTTCCCGCTATCCCGGGAACAACCTGACATGCGCTGGATCCGCTGGTGCCGAGGCAATAGCATCGCGTATTTTTTATGAAGCTTGGACCGACATCTTTTCCTCCACCTGCTATGCTGCTCGTGCTGATATTCGTTGATATGTTTTCAGTTTTTTCAGTGCTCTTTATTACGAGGCGTGCGCCCCACACCTCAGCACTCCAGACAAAATCCCGTTTTTTTACCCGCACGCTGTTAATTGCTTCCGCAATTATATTCAGCTTTTCTCTGACACCCCGGGCACCATTATTTACGTTTGTCGCGCTACTATCGTGATACATACTTGCCACGTTACCCGACGGCAAGGGAGGGGTCGTCGTGAGTTTGTAAGGCCCTGTTAAATCAATATCGGTTCCAGCAATCGTAATTCTGTCAAAAGCTGTTTGATCAGATTGGGAAAATTCATCGAGATCATCTATGTTAAACGTGCCTCCTGATGGATCTGTCGGGCGAAAGACGATTCCGTTTGGGGCCGGTCGCTTTTTAGCATATTTAGATATTTCAAGCCCACCTAGAGCCGGACCCAGCATCAGAGGGGCGGCGAGGTCTTTATCAGCCGCCGGCTCAATAAGTACATCTCCTTTGGCTGATGCGATAATAATGTAGTAAGTAATTTGATTATCCTGACCTGGATAGCTGTTCGGGCCTGTATAGAAGGGAAGTGCAGTAAGCCCGGCCGGGGTATAACTAGAATTTATGCATACGTATACCTTCGCTCCAAATGCGAGACTGTCGTTAATAGTCTTCTCGACCACACCCCCTATGTTATTCCATATTGTATCGTTAGTATATAATTGCATATTCGCGGCGCCACCGCTCCCGTAAATGGGATGAGCCGCATCAAGAAATGTAATAGCGGATAGATCGACATCTACAAAAGGATTACCGTCAACGCTGATTCTGAATTTATTTCCAAGTGCATTAGCATTGGCCCCAAACAGTTGTGAAATTTGTTGGGCAAAAAAAGGATGGTCATTGTTTTTAGCGGAAATCGGTCTCCCCGATTGTGAGTACCCATAAGCCGCTTCAGTTCCGGGGCCGCCGCTGACATCTGTAATGTCGACTAAGGCCGAGTTTTGAGTTACAAGCGTCGGTGCAAATCGTGGGCTATTCGGATCCATGCATAATTCTCGATATATCTCGCTCTCAGATTCAGAGAGAGAATCTCCTCTCTTTATCATTCGGAATACTCTGAGATTGAAAGTGGACTCTGGTCGTTGGGTATTGTAGTCAACGGCAATACGAATTTCATCTCCGGCAACACCCGCTGATTTAGCAGTGATCTTTATAGAGTCGGCACTGGCATCTTCGTTTTTTATTGTTATTTCAGACTTTCTCCATGTGTTATCTGCGATGCGCATGACATAACAATCTGTCCCGCCGTTCATAAAAAACATTTTCACCGCTCTCACGAGGTCGCTTCCGGCGTCAAGAGCTGTAAATTTCCGTTCGAACGCATCAAAGCTTGAACATCGATTCGGTTTGAACAATTCGCCTTTCTTCGCTCGGCCAATGAACATCGCAGTTGAAGTTCCAACTCCTACAATGGTTCTTACTCCACTTGGGATTTCTTCTACATAAACGCCCGGATACGTCGGATTTACTGGCATGGGAAAACCTCCTTAACTTATGGCTGATTAGTATCAGAATTTACTTATCATGTTCGATGTCATTTAGGATCTTATGTATTACCTCAGCCTTATGTTCGTTAAGTCGATAGCGTATTCGTGAATACGAATCCTTCCATGTCAGAATGAACTTTTGGTCGACAAGTCTGGCAATCGCCTCTTCGACCAAGTCTCGCTGATACTTGATCTTCCTTTCCAGCAGCCACCACTGAACGATACCCTCCAAGGTATCCTGTGCATCAGGGTGGTCTGCCAGATACGCCAGGATCTCCTGTGCTATCTGTGTTTTGTCGGGAAGACAGAGGTCGCCTTTCACGATATTATCTATTTGCAACTGATATGCCGTACAACATTGGGAGAAAGCGCGCGCCTCGCAAAACCATTTTATTGTTAAGAATCAACGCGGAAAGGGTAAGTCTAAAAGCGGAAGGATCGCAAAGGATCGCAACTGAATGACTCTCGACGACAAGCTGCCAGATGACAGGTGGAGGTTTTTATCCGGGTGATTGTGCTGCAGATTGCGCAAGAGGCTGATGATCAAGGAGATTGCTGCTAGGACAGAAATGTCATGGTACGGCGTATCTATATCCTGGATTTTGGCGAATGTGGCTTGAAAGTTTCTCCATCGATCTCGTACTTCCGCATGAGTTCCCAGAAGGCACGGCGGTTTTTCTGTGCGGCCTGCGCTGCTTTCGTTATATTTCCCTGATAGGTCTGCAGCAGTCCCTGCATATATCGTTTCTCGAAATCCGCGATCACTTTCGCTTTTTCCGCCCGGAACGAGTCTCGTTGGTTTTCGGTATCCGCATGAGGAAGACAAATATCTGTTTCCTTCAGACTGTTGCCCTGAGAGAAGATCACTGCTCGTTTTATTATATTTTCCAACTCCCGCACGTTGCCCGGCCAGTCGTATCTACAGAGCTTCTGTATCGCCCTGGGCGTCAGATCATTGATCTGTTTTCCCGCTTCATCCGCTGACTCTTCAAGAAAATGGCGTGTCAGGAGCGGCAGGTCGTCTATCCGCTCCCTGAGAGGCGGCAGCGGTACATGTATGATGCTCAGCCGATAGAAGAGATCCTGCCGGAACCTGCCGGTCTTCACTGCCTGATCAAGCTCCGTGTTTGCCGCAACAATGATACGCACGTCGGCCCGCTGCACTTTTGACGACCCAAGCTTTCTATATTCTTTTTCCTGAAGGAAGCGAAGGAGCTTGACCTGGGCCTGGAGCGGCAGGCAGTCTATCTCATCAAGGAACAGCGTTCCCTCGTCAGCCTCGCTGATCAGCCCGTCATGAGAATGGGTCGCACCCGTATAGGCCCCGCGGACATGGCCGAAGAGCTCGTTTTCCACAAGGTCGGTGGGAATGGCGCCGCAGTTCACCGGCAGGAAAGGCTTACCCGCCCGGGGGCCAAGGTAGTGAATCGCACGAGCGCACAGTTCCTTGCCGGTACCGGTCTCGCCTGATATTTGCACACAAACGTCGCTCTGAGCTATCAAGGGGATCGTATTGATGACCTCCCGGAACACGGCGCTTTCGCCGATCATTTGCTGCAGACCGATTTTCGTTTTGAGCGTGTGCGTGAGCGTCGTTCTTCGTTGTGCGTGATCGACCAATCGCCACAAGCGCGGAAGGATATCAACAGCTCTCAGAGGGCCAGGAATATAGTCGGCCGCACCGAGCTTGAGATATTCTATGGCCTCATCGGGATCACTCGCTTCGCTTACAATAACGAGTGGAACATTGGGCTTCTTCTTGTTTAATATTGAGATTATACGGCCGACCTCGGCAGGTGGTATTGAGGAAGAAACGAGGAAATGAACATCGCCGTCTTCGATGTATTTTTTTGCATGGCTATTTATGTGGTCAACCAGGTCTGATGCAGTTGTATACGGGCATTTGAGATGATTTACTAGAATGTTCGGTGAGCTCGCAAGAATATCGTCGAGAGTGATCCCTAGCTCAGCAGATGGGTGAATATCCAGTAGGAGTATCCTCATATTTTTCATGGTGTCTGCCTTGGATTAATTTGCATAGGTTAGGTACCTGCCTGCGAGATAGGCATCCGGCAGGAGGCTTCGGAATGCTTCGTCCGAAGTGCATGAATTGTTTTTCGCTGCTAGCGGGTTATTTGTGCTTGCAATTCAGGAGACAATGCCCTCCTGGGTTTCTCAATATATCCGACTCGGCGATCCAGTCATGGCCGTCGGGTCTTCAACAAGTGAAGACGAACACATGCACCTAGATGCTCGGTTTCCTGTCCAGCATGATCAGCGCCTGCGCTTCGCAGATCGCCTTGTGGATTCAGAGCATTCGACCCACCAGCCCAAGCGCGCACTTTTTCGCATACCACGCCCGGAATTATTCCGTTCAAATGCCGGTAATCTCTTGGGTAGGCATCATAGGCCTCCTAGCGGGGCCATGCCTCGTCTTAAGTGTGACGGATTGCGGAACGCTTGCAGGCGATAGAGAAAGAGCCGTCCCGTAGCCCGTTCGCAATATTTGGGGCGTGACCGCATGGACCTCCTGAGCGCGTATGCGATCGTTTTTTAAAAGGGCAGCAAGGTAACATCTACTGCTATAAATGCCATGATTCTTATACATCCACGATTCACAGTATCTCCAGTATCCGTCTTTATTGCACGTAGTTGTGGTGCATAGGAGACACCCGCACCCAATACGATAGGAGATTTTTTAATATTCACGTGAGGAAAGACTCCCAATGATATCACTTGCGGCCAACCAATATCAGATTTGGTATCCATTTGATCATCATTGGTATAACGCGCACTTGCGAAATTTCCAAGGTCGATAACTGACGTGAATACACCCCAAGACCCAAATGTGTTGGTATACCAATTGGTAAACCCATTGCTAAGCTTGGTCAACCAACTGGTATCACGTGTATTTCTATATGATTGGGGAATGATATTTGTTGTGAAATCGAGGCCAACAGGGGCAAAGATTCCCATGGCGTTTCCGTCAGGCGCATCAACCGTAAATTCATAAGAGATTTGGCCGCCTACCAAGGCACCGATGGCGCTCACATTCTTCTTTTCTTTCATTGACCAGGCGCCCACGGGGGACGAAACATTGTTCAGCACCGTCTTAACATCTTCTTTCGTTTTTACGTTTGCGAGTTCGGCCATTACGGGAATATACGTATAGAGAGGTTGCAGCGCCTCGAAGTTCTCCATGGTTTTATTATTTTTAGGATCATACTTGTCGATTGCGCTTACGTTATCAGCTTTTAGCTGGCAAAGAATACATTCATCATTATCGTTGACCTTCTTTTTCTCTAAACACTTATTTTCTTCGTAGCAGGTATCCCGTTCCTTTTCATAATCCTTCTTCTGTTTCTTGTACTGATCCACGATCCATTTTGTTTTAAAAGTACAATCCATATCTGGAATACGCATGCGCATATCCTCGCAGAATTTAGTACTGCTGTAATTAATCAGGGTCTTCCGGGTTTAGTGTGGGTCCTTTTTGGCATCTGGGAGGAAGGAAGTCAGCACTTTGAGTCGCAGATACTCCCTGTCCTTGATGCCGTAGGCCCGACGTTGAATCACTCGTATCTTGTTGTTTAATCCCTCCATGAAGCCGAGGGAGACTTTGTGATCGGGATGGCAGTAGCTGATGATGCCATCCCAATGCCGCTCGATCATTGCAGCGAATTTCTGAAAGGGTTCCAAGCGGCTCCATCGGAGCTGCGCTTTCCAGTTCTCAAAGAACTTCCGCGCCCAGGTCGGATTGTTGTACGACCAGAGCTGGCTGAAAGACTCTTTGAGAAGATAGGCCTTGTGGATACGGCTGTTGGCCTTGAGCAGGAGCGTCAAGGCCCGCTTGCCGTCCAAATCCAGGTTCTCCCGGTTGGAAAGCAGCGTGTACCGCTGGCCCTTGATGAACCGTCGTTCTTTCTCACTGACACGTTTGTACTCGCGCCGCCTGACGTCATCCATGGCTCTTGAAAGATGATTCAGCACATGGAACTTATCGAAGACAAGCTGGGCGGATGGCGCATGGTTCAGCGTGGAGTTTCTGAAGGGCTTCCACATGTCCATGACTGCGAGTTGGATGCTTTTCGCTCGATCCGGCCCGATTTCCTTGAAGAAGAGGTCCATATCCTCTTCCTTGCGGCCTTCGCCGCCAAGCCAGATCGGGCGCTGCTGATCCATGTCGGCGACGACGATCGCATAGGTATGGCCCTTGGAGATGGAAACCTCGTCGATTCCGATGGCCCGAAGATTATCTGACGGCGGATGCTGGGCAACGAGCTGGCGCATATAGTTCTTCTCGATGCGCTGGACCTGGTCCCAGCTTAAGCGATTCATCTCGGCCACTCGGGCAATGGACATCTCCCGGCACTGGCGGCCGATGGCCTGCTCGAACCGCCCGGTAAAGCGCTTGGAGGATGCAAGCCATGCCAAGGTCTCTCGCTTCACGGCCTGGCACCTCTTGCAGCGCACCCGGCGGTACTCGAACTCCAAGTAGATGCTGATGCCGCCAGCGTCCAGGTCCCGGATCCGATGGGTCGTCCGATCGTAGAAGCCCTTTTGACGGTGCCCGCAGGAACAGGTCGTTTTTTTTGCCGCCGTCGAAGAACAATAACGCGGCCACTTGGATCACCAGGGGCTTCCTTGAGCGTGGCGAGAGCTCGAAAACCGGGAAAACTGTAGAGCGACTGGAGCGAGGTCCTTTTCATGAGACAAGACCTTACTCCCTGCACCCAAACGTGTCAAGTTTTCAAAGAACAAGCAAAGCGAGTTAACCGCACCAGTGGCGGATGAAATTGCTATCAGGGCCTAATTTAGGCCCATTGAAAAGTCGGAAGAGCCATTAATCATATCGCGTATGCTTTTTGCGGCATCTGCATATTGCCCGGATACCAGCGCTGCGGTCGAATTCGACATCAAGCGCGCATATTCGAGCGATTCGAGCGTGTCCGGTCTGATGTCCATCACAGGACGCATACTACTTACGATCTCCACGACGCTTCGGCTCATCCTGATGGCCAGCAAGAGACGATCGGCATATGCACTCTTAGCAGTATCCGATGTCAATCGCTCGAGGTCTCGGGCAATTATTTGCTGATTCTGCAGAAGGTCGTTATATCTCGTGAGTGCTCTTGTGATCTCCACATGCTTTCGCACAAGCCGAAGTTTAAGGTCGTCAAGTTTTTCTTTGTTCGTCGGACGGTCATCAAGCTTTTCTTTGTTCTTCGGATCGATCTTTAAATCATGATCGAGTTTTTCATTCGCTTGGAGAAATACATCATTCCAGTATATCTTTTTGTGGTTTCGCGCTTCGGCGGCGCCCAGATACGCCTGCATGATAACGCCGGACATATACAAACTGCATGCTAATGGTCGTCTCCTACCATCGAAACACTCTTTCCGCACATCTTCACTTTCACCAAGGCCGGCAATCATATTGGCAGGTACTGCACCTCTGCTGACCTTCTTTAACAAATCAATCATCACGTAGGAAAAGAATTGCTGGTCCCGGTTCATGTTCAAATTACATACGATCCCAGCGGGCATATTTTCCAAATCATTACGGATGGCTTGATATAGGTCTGATCTAGAAATGATTTCGTGTTCCTTCGAGTCTGTTCTTAATTTACAAAGCTCCCATGAATTCATATTGCTGCTGCCATCCCGGCAAAAATGCTCCGTCCACTGAGCCACATACCACCGTATCAATTCTTGCTCAGCACGTTCGAAAATAAAATCAGTAACACCCGCTAGTAGTTCGGTGTCCCATGAACCCCTAGTTGCCACGGTGATGTTCGGTACCACGATCTTTTCTCCCTCGTTGGTACGGGTCCTCATTTTTTCGTCATCTAGCCTGTAGAGTGTAAGTTGCGCGCTCTGTGGTTTTGTTGTAGCGGTTGTGGTTGGATAACTTCTTAAATCGGCACTGAGATCATCAACCTGGCTCTTTAGATCTTTGAGTAATTCCTTTGCTCGTACTATCTTGACCTTGTTCTTTCTAATTTTAATATTTTCAAAAGTGATATCTTCATTTTTCAGTAAGGTCGCAAGCGGACTCTTTTCGCACTTACTTTGAGCGGCATCGATCTTGATCGTGTCATTACCCGAGTCGTGTTCACATATTTCTATAAGTTTCTCGAAATCTTCTGTCTCCTCCTTAAGCTTCTCTAGATAAGATAATGCCTTATCTCTCCATTCAGCATAATTAGTTAACCGGTCCTTCATTTCAGGGAACCAGGGGGATATCTGCGGCCATTCCCCTTTTCTACATTCTGATAGTTCCTGGAATCGGATTTTTTCGAGAGCTTGGTCCTCGTCCAGCGTTTCCAATATCCATCTAAAGAACGTATTCCCTTGTCTTCTTCGTCCATAGCTACTTTCAAATTTCTCATCACAACATGATTGAAATCCCACAAGCTCGTCTTTTGAAAGATTATTATGAAAACCGAAATCGGCAAACTCTTTAATGTTAGTCGCGAAGTAGCCTGAAGGAGTCCAGAAAATACCAGCTACTTCACCGTTCTTAGGGAAGAATGACAATATTTCTACCAGATTTTTCTTTTCGGTAATCCGATACCATCTGATCGTCCCGTCGCCTAAAGCTGCAACGGCAACCTTGTCATTCTGAACTAATTTTAGTGAGTATACAGGCGCTGGCAGAGACAGACGACTTTTCAGTTCTTCTTTGCCGTCTTTGTTATATACACGAAAGTTCCATCTGGTCCCGATAAGATAGAAATCATCTTTTACTAACACACCTAAGCATCCAAACTCCTGCACTTCTCCTGTGTTTAAGGCCTGTTCTAGTGTTATAGTAGTTGAATTGCCTATCGTAGTTGTATTGCAACTAATTATCTTTGCACGGTTTTTTGCGATGTAGTCTGATGCGTTATATGTGTATGTTTGTTTAGTATCAACAGTATCATCAATCGTCGCGTGGTATCTAGTTGAGGTATTAGCTGAATACCATATAGCCATCCCATCATCAGAAACTATTAAATCTTTCTGCGGGTCGCGCTTCATTTCAGCGGCAAGTTTATCGAAATTTATCGCCTTCGAATCTATCTTATTATTCTTTGTCTTGTTCTTATAGTAGCCTAAATCAACTCTATTAAATACGAATATAATATTGTCTTCGACTTCATCTTTGCTATTGTCTTCGACTTCACCTTTGCTCATGATAAAATTATCGATATATTGTATCTCCTTATTATCAATCGTGATGCTATCTCCTATATCTTTGACTATAATTATCTCTTTGCCCTGATAGGTCACCCCATGCTTATAGATTTTTTTTTCATCGCCGCCCAAAACATACAGGGCCTTTCCGCTCGTCGACCACACCACTTTTTCCGGCTGCGGAATCTGTTGGTAGGGCGTTGTTGGTTCTCTAAATACTTTCGCCTCGATGTTTTTCAGTGCATCTTCATCGAACGCACTGATATAATATTTCCCTTTTGACTTAACCTGATCAAGCCAACCGATAGCGATACGACCGCGCTTTTCATGAAAACTGTAGCTAGCCGCTTTTATATCAATTCCTGGAATCTTAATGGGAACGGGTTCTATGTATGATTTTTTCACTTCATCAAGTTTCATCCAATCGAGATCATACAGCCGCATGGTACCCTTATTAGAAAGCGTTAGTATTCCTTTTTTCGTTAGATTTATGGTTTTTATGCGTTCGTCTTCAGCATATTGTTTATCTTTCTCATCTTTTTTATCTGACGCCACCAAAGCAGCATCGGATAATCGATAGATTTGAAGCTCTGTTTTTGGACTCAATCCCACAATCAAGTACCTCTCGTTGAACGCTAAGTGTATCATCGAATTTGGTAGCCCGGAGATTGCCTTTAAGAATTCGAACTTGTCCTTGTCTCGCTGCTTCCTATAGATATAAATACTGAATTTTTCATTCTCTACCGTCCATCCGCCGCAGGCGATCAACTTACCGTTGGGTGAGATTGCGACCGCATAAATATGTCCAACGCCGCCGTTGCCCAAAGGCGGACGTATCGTGTCCACCAGTTCCAGTGCATTTTCCCCATTATCTACTTTCCAGACCCTTACTGTCTTATCAATCGATCCAGTCACAATAAAATGAGGGCTCTTGTCCGTTGATACTGCCATGCTCATGATTCTGGCAGTATGTGTCCCTGTCTCGATGCTAAGCTTCGGCCCTATTATCATATCTGCAGAGAATCCCATCGTTGCGAAGGTAATCATCAGAATACTGCTCAGTAAGAACAGGAGGTTTCGGAGAGATCGCTGAATATTGATAGCCATTTTTATATCCTCTCATGTTTATGCAAAGAGCTTATTACACCCACGTATGCCTGGGCACAATGAAGCGGCTCTCCGGCCCATTCCCTCAAACAATGATCACGCGGCAGTTGATCAGCGAATTACTTATCCTTTCCACCACCTGCTGCGGCACTTGCCTGCGTCCCGGGTACACTCCGCTTCAGCACGGTCTGCCAGAAAAAGCCGTTCTGAAACGCCAGAAGACACAAGACGACGAATGTTTGCGTTGAAGCCGAAAATTGGCCTGCGCTCAGGAAACCGAGAAACACGATGGGCGATACTAGGATGGCAACGAAGGCATTTCTTATATGCTGTTTCACCAGGACCTTATCTGATGAATCGAGCCAATCAACGCCGGCTTTTGCCAGCATCCCGAACAGCATCGCGATGAAGAGCGGCCAGTAGAGCTCGCCGAGATCGCTCAGCGATGCGGAACTGGGCTCCCTGGCTAAGGATGCGGATTTTTCCTCCCTCTGCGGCGCGGGCACCGGGGGTGGCGGACCGAGTGCCCACGCGGGCTTGTCCTTACCTCCCGCAGGCGAATCTGCTGCTAAGGCGACAGCAATCAGCGAATAGCCGAGAACATCGGTCTCGCGAAGGCTGCTGTTCAAGCCTGTAGTGCTGTCCTTTAGAACCCAGCCGTATTGCCATGCGTTCGCGCCGCTCATAAAGGCGATCTGGACCCATGCTTTTGTGGAAAATCCGAACGCCGCGCTCTGTTCTCCGCAAATGTACACTTGGGTGTTCTTGCTGAGCCGGGCGATCCGTTCCCCTTGCCATCCGCTGCCGGTTACGAATCTCGGCACCTGTTTATACACGTCGGTATCCTGCTGTATCATGCCTTTTTGATTGCACTTCTGCTGTGCTGTCGCCGCTGATGGAAGAAAAAACATGATGGTGCTTACGGCGAATAGGCAACTGTTTCGAATAGTATTTCTCATCCCTGACCTCCTTGACTGAGAACGTCTATGGTTTGTTTTCCTGATGAAACGGTCAGATCGTAAAAGGCTTCTGACCCTCGAACTCGGCATTCACCGGCCCAACCCGGTAGTAATTCGGCGTCTGGTCAGGCGGCATTCGCTGCACGATGGTTTTACAGAACTTCCGGTAAGCACCCGAGAATTTCCCCTGGTTCCAGACCCGGAGCATCGTTCCGGTGAAAAGGCCGTTGAAATCACCGTCGCTCGAGAGCTGGTTGTCCTGGCATCCGGAGAGGAGAAGCACTGATGCATGGACTGCCTGCTGCGACTTCGCTAGATCGGCCTTTCTGAGGATCGGGTCATAGAATTTCCTGTTCAAGCGATAGGTGCGCAGCGCTACGTCCGGCGGCATGGCGCGGTAACGGACCTGCGCGGTCACTGCGCCCGCGCTCCGGGCCGCGGCAGTCCTGTAATAGTAGACGGCCTTGACGACCGTGCCGCTGTGGCAGCTGTCGGAAAATACCAGGACGCGCACGCCTTTGGCGAATTTTCCCAGCAGGCTGTAAAGCTCGTCGTCCACGAGCTCTCCATTGTAGAGGCACCACGTTTCATCCTGTCCGTCGGGCTCGTCGCCGTTCAGGTCCGGGAGCTGCCCCCCGTGTCCGGAATAGGTCAGCAGAAAGATGTCCCCGGCTTTGAGCGCCTTTGCCGCCGTCGTGATCTCCGCCGACACCTTAGCGCGCGTGGCGGCTTTCGTGAGCAGGGTCCTGACTGTGAACTTCTGCGACTGCGCAATGTCCGCCATGTCCGCGGCATCCGCTTCGCAGGCGGTCAACACACCGCTCCATCCTCCGTAGTGTTTCGGATCGACCGCGTTCAAGCCTATCGTGAGAGCACGTCCCTTTGGCATATCCATTCCTCCTTCGTCATGATGGCGCCGCACCAGGCACGCTGCTGCGGGAGCTTCGCTGCAATGCGGCGCAACGGCGGCCTTTCGATCTGTCTAGAGCTTCAACCGCTGTTCACGGAGCGACGATGCCGACCGGTTGAACTTCATGCCTGCACCGGCCTGCCCGTGGCCGAGTATCCTGGCCAGCGTTGCCTTGACCGTTGGTTCATCATCATCGAAATCTCCGTGGTGCCGCGCGGTCGACAGGCGGTTCGGATCTTTTTCAGTGTTCGGTGCCAGGACCCAGTCCGCGGTCCCGTCGCTGAACATCGATTTAAGGTCTTTGTCTGCGGCGATGAACTTTTCCATGCCGAGCAGCGGTTCCCCGGCCTGGAAAAGGGGAATGCGCTCCCGCTCCTCGAAAGCGTTCGACACGAGATAGAGGAGGGATTTGTTGTAAATATTGGCGCAATTGTCATCCTGCTCGGCCTTGTCCGTCAGCGTGAACAGGCTGAAGTGCTGGATTTTCTGGTTCATAATGGCGGGTAGATACGCTTCCTTGAACAAACCAGTCGTACACGCGGGAGCCCAGAGCGTGCAGGTGGACACCGGGAGGTTGTAGTCCTTGTTGGTGAGGAGCCTGAGAAGAAAGCCGAGAAAAATGCTCCCTGCGCTGTGACCGACCATGTGTATCTCGACATCCCGGTCGTTCTCGACGAGCTTCTTCAGATACCCGGCGACAATTTCAGCGCCGCCCTTCTGCTTCGATGCGCCTTCCGCGTTCTCCTTCATCTCTTTCCACAGGATCTTCCCGCCCAGCGCACGGGACAGGGGTTCGAGGACATCATCGAGACGGTCGAGCATGAAATCCTTAGCAAGATCGAGGACGCCTTCAGGCCTGCGTTGCCTGACGGCATCCTTCAGCAGGTTCGTGACCGTCGACCAGAAATCGGTGTGCCAGATGAAAAACAGGGGATAGACTTCCGACGCGAGCATGGTCGGCCGGTAATCGATAAGGCGCTGTACCGCGGAGGCCTCATCAACGAGGCCGCCATGGGCATAGAGCAAAAGTCTTTTTCTTTTCCAATTCCGGGTCGTCTCCCGGAAATAATCGTCGACGATATGCCGGACATCATCCTCGCCGGTACCGTAGGTTCCGCTGGGGCTCAGGAACCCGTCGTTGCCGATGCTGATGATGTGACGGCGCAACTCATAGTTGTCGAGCGCATCGGCGCGGGAGACCGTCCCGGAATACCGCGAAGCGACCGCGTCCGGACCGGTCAAGGACACCGGGACGCCGAGCCGTGCGACCCACACGTCGGTCGCATTCGCAAGCCAGTCGTCATAACTGATATGACCGAACCCGCCCTTTCCCCAGCCGTCTGTCCAGGAATTTTGCAGCCAGAAGCCATCGGCATCATAGGCAACGATCGCAAAGGCATGGCCACCCAGCATGTTCTCGCTGAACCGGATGATGCCATTGGATTTGACCTCGTCCCATCCCTCATGGACCGAGGCGGTAGCGTAAAGGACGCCCACTTCGGCAATCGCGCTATGCATTGCCACCAGGTCCTTGTGGTTCACGCGGTAGTATGCGCCCAGAGGGCGTTTCGTCGCCTCTTTCGCCGCCTGCGGCTTCAATTGCGTTTCTTTCTTCGAATACAGCTTCTCGGCACAGACGCCGTGCTTATGCCACCCCTTCATCGCGCCCCGCGCACTCGATCCCTCGTAACGTTCTCCCGGCCATTCGTCGTATCGCTTGGCCAACTGGTAGAGCATCCACGGACTGACCCGCGTCGTATCGCGTACTTTTTTTCTCGTACGCAGAAGATAATTCACCACCGTTGCAAGCCCGAAGCCCGTACAGGCGCCCTCTTTCCCCTGGTCCAGGACCGGTATTCGTTTTTGCTGGTAGCTCCTCAGGTCGATATTCGTGGGGACCTCGACCAGAGTCGGCTCGAACATCTTGTCGCGGAAATCAAGCGTATCCGGCCTCACATTGACCTTTCGGCCGCTTCTGGTCTTGAAGGGCAAACCGCCGTTATGCATGGTACCTCCCGTCCTCGATATCAATCATCATCCCTGGCAGGAAACGAGGCAGCTCAGCGCAGTATATTGATATTAATACATAAAAGGTAATCGTTGTCTCGGCATCCGTTGCTGAAACATTCGGCATTTATTGCTATTTCACCTTTTTTTCACAAATAAAACCGTGACGTAACTCTTAAAGGCGGAGCTCATGGTTCTCCTCTGTTCAACAATGACACAGTGAGACGTACTGCAATAGAGAAAGAGAGGTGTGGGGAGTGAGGCCGGAGGGGAGCTGCGGCGGATCCTACCGGTGGTCCCAGAGGGCAGAAGGAAGAGACAATGTTTGTCGTCGATACTGGGAAGGAGTAGTGCCGGCAAGTTTCTTGAATATTCTTTCGAAGTGTGTAAGGTCGGAATAACCGACGGCATACCCCGTGTCTGTGATGGACAGGGCGCCATCATTCAGTATTTTTTTTGCCTGCTCTATCCTGATGCGATTGACATAACTTTGATAGGTCAGACCGGTCATCTCTTTAAAGAGGCGGGAGAAGTGATATTTGGATATACCGGCCGTGCCTGCCACGCGATCGAGACTGATATCGGTCGCAAAGTTGTTGTGGATATATTTAAGGGCCTGGTGCAGGTGATGGCTTTTCCTGCCTGTCTTCGTACCGGGAATGCCGTCATCGGCAAATGCATCGGCTTCGCTGGTCAATGCCTTTCTGCGTTCGGCCTGTTCGATGATATTCAGCGACAGGCAGAACTTGATCCGCCTCACCAATTCATCATACTTGAACGGTTTTTTGACATAATCCCGCGCCCCGCATCTGAAGGCCTTCACGGCCACATCTTCGTTCCCGAATGCGGTCATGATGATCGTGGGAACACAAGGCTTCTTCAATTTTATTTCCTTCAGGACTTCGATACCCGATATGTCCGGCAGCTTGATGTCGATGAGCGCGAGATCAATATCAGGATCATCCCTCAGATAGTTGATGGCATCCATGCCCGAGGACGCTATGATGACCGTGAAGTGATCTGAAAGCAGATCCTGGTGGACTTTGATGATTTTGGGATCATCTTCGACAACAAGAATCCTTTTCTTATTTTCAATTACCCGCGCGCGAGCACTCATCTGGTGCACTCCTCAAACATGAAGAAACATGAAGAACTACTCAGCAGGATCTCGTTATTAATTTAATTAAGTGCTCTGAGACACCTTCTGCAGATTGACAGACAAACAAACTACAGGCGGGCACTAAAGGCAAGAAAAAGAACAGGTGATCTACCTGAATCAGTATTTTGATTTAATCAAATATTTTCTTATATGTCAATATATTATAGTTGATGATGCTTTATGGGTTGTTACTGAATTACCCACAGGATGCGTCTTTTGAGAGAGAGCGGCATTATTGCCTGTAGAGGTCTCGATGGTCAATCCTGAGCAACCAGCCGAGACAAGGGGGCAGCAATCTTTGGCAGGGGGCCAGCGATACGCTATGGTCAGTATCGCCATGCAAAGCCTGTGATGAAAACCTAAGAGGATGTTCTCATCTTCGATCATCCTTTTGTTCATCGAACGGTCATAACGATGATGTCGCAGCCAAGGGGTGTTCACACCGGTGCCCAGGGGGGTCTGCATACGGAACAGCAATGGACAATTCCTTGCATTTTAGCAGCCGTTATGAGATAAGAGAATGTTCGGAAATCAGGAGGCACCATGGAACGCATCCAGTTCATCCAGCACAAGGGGAAGAAGATCCTGCATCTCAATTTCGCGAACTGCTCGATCGATGAGGTCCTCCAGACCGTCGAGATGGCCAAGGCTGCCATCCGGACCCAGTCCCCCGGTTCCGTTCTCACGCTCACCGATGTGACGAACACCGCCTTCAATAGCAAGGTGTCCGAGGCCATGAAGGAGTTCGTGATCCACAACAAGCCCTATGTCGTTGCCGCCGCCGTCGTGGGCGTGACCGGCCTCAAGCAGGTCATCCTTAACGCCGTCATGAAGCTGAGCGGCAGGAAGCTCACCGCCTTCAATACCCTTGCCGAGGCAAAGGACTGGCTCGCAGTGCAGTAGCCCCGCTATGCCCCCCGACTACGCCGATCTCGCCAACATCAAGGGAAAGGCTTTTTACCACAGAGATCATGAAAAGCACGAAGTACTGCGAAAGAGCGGATTCCTGTATTGAAGCTCCCTGCAGCAAGCTGCAGGGAATCTTCGATCCTCAAGGTAGTACGATTTATTCTAATCGCTCGCTAACCCCGCAGCAAGCTACGGGGAATGCGCTCGCTCCTGGATTCAGGCTTTCCTTCGTGACCTTCGTGGGCTTTGTGGTGAAGGTTCTCCTCGTCACCCCGCCCCGGCTGTTCCGCATCAACGGCCCTTCGGCGATATCATGCTCATCGCCCGTTCTGCCAGCGCCGCGATGGTGAGTGACGGGTTCACACCCGGGTTCGCCGATACCACTGATCCGTCGCAGATGTACAGTTCCTTGTAGCCGAACACGCGGTTGCCGCTGTCGATGACCCCTTCGCTCCGGTCCCTGCCCATCACCGCGCCGCCCAGGATGTGCGCCGTCGTCGGGATGCCGAGCAGCGTCTCGGAAAGCAGCACCATGGGCTTGCCTTTCACGATCCGGGCGTATTGCTCCGCCAGTTCCTTCGCCTCGGGGATGAACGCCGTGGGGGGATCGCCCCTGTCCTTCTCGGACCGAAGGCGCCAACGCCCGGCAACGAGTCGCAAGGTGCTGTCGATGGTGCGCATGTACAGCAGGATCTGCGTCTTCTCAGCCCAGTTACCGACGGAGTAAATTCTCAAATTTTCGACCGGATGGCGGACAAGGTCGTAGAGCATCTTCGCGATGCGCGTGACCACGCTCTTGCCATGGGCCAGGGGAGCCATGAACAGCCGCCAGAATCCCGACCCCGACGGGTAGCGCACCGGTTCAAGGAAACTATGCTCGTCTGTTTGTAGGATGGACCCGATCGCGACGCCGTCGGAGAACTTCGTGGCCTTGTCGAAGGTCATGATGCCCATGAGGCTCTCGGAGTTCGTCCGCACCCCCTGGCCGACGCGCCCCGAGAGCTCCGGCAGGGACGACTTCCCGAGCTTCGCCAGGAGCTTCACCGTGCCGAGCACTCCGCCGCTGAACACCACGCCGCGGCAGGTAGCGGATCCCTGCCTCCCCATCCATGCGGTCGATGATCGCCACCTGACGCAATATCCCTCGGATCCGTCCGCCTTCCCCAAGGGTGCCACGTCCACGGCCTCTGATTCCGGCTGGATCTTTACGCCATGCTGTTCCGCAAGGTAGAGGTAGTTCTTGTCCAGGGTGTTCTTGGCATTGAAGCGGCAGCCTACCATGCAGCCGCCGCAGAAGCTGCATCCTGCCCGCTCCGGCCCCTTTCCGCCGAAGTAGGGGTCGGGCACTGTTACCTCGGGCTCGCCGAAGAACACCGCTGTCGTCGTCGGGCCGAACGTGCCGGCCTGCCCCCTGTCTGCGGCGAGCTTTTCCAGCGCCCGGTCTCCGGGCTCGAGGCGCGGATTCGGCACGGCGCCGAGCATGGTGAGCACGGTCTGATAATGCGGGGCAAGCTCTTGCTCCCAGTCTGCCAGGCCCGCCCAGCTAGCCGACCGGAAGAACTCCTTCGGCGGCACCTGCAGCGCGTTGGCGTACACCAGGGAGCCGCCGCCCACACCAACGCCGGAAAGCACCGTGAGGTGCCGGAACAGGGTGATGCGGAAGAACCCGAAGAACCGCAGGGCCGGGACCCACAGCCACTTCCGGAGGTTCCAGTTCCGTTTCGGGAAGTCCTGTGCCGACAGCCGCTTTCCCTTTTCGAGGACCAGCACCCGGTAGCCCTTTTCGGACAGGCGGAGCGCCGCCACCGAGCCGCCGAAGCCGGAACCAATGACAATGTAGTCATGATCGTATAGCCGTCCTGGGGTCATCATACCGGCTGCAATTCTATCACTTGCGCGAGTTCTTTGCCAAGAGGAAAGGCGCAGGCCTTTGTCTTTCAAAAACCCCCTGCATCCCAGTGAATCCAGGAGCGAGCAACGGCATCCTGCATGCTTAGTACAGCGGAGTTTCAGCGGTCCGGTTGAAGCTCCCAATTGAAACTGCTTTGGAGCTTCGATCCCCAAGGCATTAAGCTATTCTAATCGCTCGCTATTCCCACAAAGAACAGCCGGGAATGCGCTCGCTCCTGGATTCGCACTGCGCTGCAGGCATGCAGTTTGTCTGTGGTTTCCTTTTCTACTCTATCCTATCCTCAGGCACTTCCGCTGACGCACGCGCTGGAAGCGATACGGTGATTCTGCCGATGCTGCTCCGCGATGCATGCTTGTGCGCGGACAGTGCTCACGGACCGCAGGGGCTTTTGGAACTGCGAGAATCTAAGGTCTTGAACCTGCCCCACCCCAACACCGGGCAGCCCGGCTGCGACGACTGTGCGTATGCATGCCCTTTCACGGATCGAACAGGAACAGATCCCAAAGCAGCGCGGCCGCAGGGGAAGCGCTGCAGGAAATGCAAGATCAGGATAGAGCGAGCAACGGCATCCTGCATGCTGAGCACAGCGGAGCAGCGGGCTGCCCAAAAAAGAGCCCTGTTTTTTCGACGGTCTGCGTCATTGCTGCGCATGCGGATATCATCGCCGGCGTTGCGTAAACGGTATTCCGGTGCTATCTTTGAACCATGTACCGCAAGGTCCTCGCCGCCGTGAACGAGCATGTGAACTCCGAGGTGGCCGCCCGCTATGCCATGCACCTGGCCAGGGCCGCCGGGGCCAAACTCTTCCTCTACTCTGTCAGGCAGCCGGGACAGACGGAGGCGGCCTTCGAGCTCGCCCGGGACGCATCGAAGCGCCTCCAGCACCGTGCACGGGAGATTGACATCGATGCCGAGTGCCTGTTCGAGGCGGGCGATCCTGTGGAGAAGATCCGCGCGATCGTCCTCGCCGAAGGCATCGACCTCGTCTTCACCGCCACCCGCCGGGAGGACGTCAACCACCATCTCATCAAGGGGGGCACCACGGCGCGGAGGCTCCTGCCCGGCCTCCCCTGCTCCGTGGCGCTCGTCCGTGTCGTGCACATGGGCAGGACCCACCCCCGGGAGATCCTCGTCGCACTCAAGAAACAGATCGATCACATCCCCGAGCGCTCCGAGTTCACCGCCCTGCTTGCAAAGGCCTTCGAGGCCAGGGTCCATCTCTTTCATGTGACCAGGCCTGTGAAGAAGTTCTTCCACGGCGAGATGCACCTGACCCCCGTGGAATGGGAGGAAAAGGTCCCACCCGACATGTCCCGCTTCATCAGCCACCTTGATGGCTACGGTGTGGATCACGAGAAGCGGCTTTCGCCGGGCAAGGCGGGAAAGAGCATCGCCATCGAGGCCGCGTCCCGAAGGCGGGACCTGATCGTCATGGGCGCCAGCGAGCGGGGTATCATTGACCAGCTCCTGCACCGGACGCCGGTGGAGGAGGTCCTGCGGGAAACGCCGTGCAATCTCATCATCCTGAAGCCGGGTGTGTGACGTGAAAACTGACACGGGGACACGGGGACGCGGGGACGGGGAGAAACAATAATACCGTTTGCTCTTTGAACACCAATGAACGTTCTTCCGAATTCTCAAATGCTCATGTACCTTCCTGCATTACCACTACAAACCGTGTTTATCCATTGTTACTCATGTTGTATTTCGCTTTCTCTCTGCGCCTCTGTGACTCTGTGGCAGACGGTAATATCCTGATACCATGAAGATCAACGAACTCACCCGGGAAGATATCTTCCGCACTCTCGTCACCTCCGAACAGGGGTTGTCCGAGGATGAGGCAGGCCGGCGCCTTGCCGAGTTCGGGCCGAACGCCATCACGGCTGCCCGGAAGCGTCCGCTCTGGCTCCGGTTCCTCGGCCAGTTCACTCATTTCCTCGCCGTGCTCCTTTGGGTCGCCGCGGGCCTATCGTTCCTTTCGGAATATCTGCACCCCGGCGAAGGCATGTATACCCTGGGCTTTGCCATCTTCGGCGTCATCGTGATCAACGCCGTCTTTACCTTCATCCAGGAATACCGCGCCGAAAAAGCGCTCGAGGCGCTCAAGAAGCTCTTGCCCTTCCATGTCACGGTCTGCCGCGGCGGCCAAGAACGCGAGCTCCCTGCTGAGAATGTGGTCCCGGGGGATATCATCAGGATCGCCGAGGGCGACAAGGTCCCGGCGGACCTCCGGCTCATTGAAGCCAATGACCTCCGGGCGAACAACGCGTCGCTCACCGGCGAGTCCGAGCCGGTACTGCGCGAGACCAGGCCGTCCCCGGGCGACCCCATTAACAGCCCAAACATTGCCTTCGCCGGCACCACGGTGGTGAACGGCAGCGGCAGCGGCGTGGTATACGCAACAGGCATGCGAACGGAGTTCGGCAGGATCGCCCAGCTGACAGGCACCGTGACCCCCGGGCTCTCGCCCCTCCAGAAGGAGATCGTGAGGGCGACGCGGCTCGTTGCCGCCATTGCCGGGGGCGTAGGCATCCTTTTTTTCATCATTGGATTCTTCATCGGCCGGGACTTCTGGGACAATTTCATCTTCGGCGTGGGCATCAGTGTTGCGCTCATCCCGGAGGGCATGCTGCCCACGGTCACGCTCGCCCTGGCAATGGGCAGCCAGCGCATGGCAAAGCGCAACGCGCTCATCAAGACCCTTACGTCCGTGGAGACCCTCGGCTCGGTCTCGGTCATCTGCACCGACAAGACCGGCACCCTCACGCAGAACCGCATGGAGGTCAAGGAGGCCACGGGTCTCGGGAAGATGAACGGGTCAGCGAGGGAGATGCTCTTCACGGTGGCTTTGCACTGCAACAATACGAAGGAGGTAGCAGGCGAGCTCAAGGGCGAACCCACCGAGATGGCGCTGTATCGCGCCGCCCGCGAGGTGCTGGGGAGCAAGCCCGGTAGGCGGGTCCGCGAGTTCCCCTTCGACCCTGACCGCAAGAGAATGAGCACCGTTATCGAGATGAACAGTTCGACCTTCGTCCTGGCCAAGGGTGCGCCGGAAAGCGTCCTGGCGGTCTGCACCCATGCCCGCAAGGACGGGGGGACGGTCCCCTTCGACGAGGCGCTGAAGCAGGAGGCCACGCGCCTGTTCCATGCCCTCATGGACAAGGGACTTCGCGTTCTTGCTTTCGCCGAGCGTGAGAGCAGGACAGGAGAGGACGTAGCGAACAAGGAAACCGCCGAGCAGGCCATGGTCTTTGACGGCTTCATCGGCCTCGAAGACCCGCCACGGCCCGAGGTGCCCGACGCGCTCCGGAAGTGCCGCGAAGCAGGCGTCCGCATCATCATGATCACCGGCGATGCGTCGAGGACGGCCGTTGCCATCGCCCGCGAGATCGGGCTCGTTACGCGCGAACCCGTGGTGGTCGAGGGCGCGGAGTTCACGCGCCTATCGGACCAGGACCTGCGGAACGTACTTGCGAAACCCGAGGTGCTCTTCACCCGCATGACGCCCAAGTACAAGCTCCGGGTGGTGAACACGCTCAAGGACCAGGGCGAGCGCGTTGCCGTGACCGGCGATGGAGTGAACGACGCGCCGGCGCTGAAGCGCGCCGATATCGGCATCGCCATGGGAATCACCGGCACGGACGTCGCGAAGGAATCCGCGGACATGGTTCTGCTGGACGACAACTTCGCCACGATCGTGAACGCCATCGAAGAGGGCAGGGGCGTTTACGAGAACATCAAGAAGTTCATCACCTACATCTTCGCGTCCAATATCCCCGAGGCGGTGCCGTACCTCGCTTATATCCTGTTCCGCATCCCGCTGCCGCTGACGATCATGCAGATCCTCGCCGTTGACCTCGGCACGGACATGCTCCCTGCCCTCGCCCTGGGCTCGGAAAAACCCACGCCCGGCGTGATGAAGCTTCCGCCGCGCAAACCAGATGAGCGGCTCATCGGGCTTGCGCTCATCTCGCGGGCATACCTCTTCCTCGGCATGATCGAGGCGGTTGCCTGCATGTTCGGATTCTTCTGGATCCTCCGGAAAGGCGGATGGGCATGGGGAACGGACCTTCCAGGGACGGACCCGCTCTATCTCCAGGCGACCACAGCCTGCCTCACGGCCATCATCGTGACCCAGATGGCGAACGTCTTCGCTTGCCGGTCACTGCGGGAATCGATATTTACCGTCGGCTGGACGACCAACCGGCTCATCTTCCTCGGTCTCGCTGTAGAGCTCGGACTCCAGCTCTTCATCGTCTACCATCCCTGGGGCCATGCGGTCTTCAGCACTGCGCCGCTGCCGTTCAGCGCCTGGCTCGTGCTCATCCCCTTTGCCGCCGCGCTGCTGCTGGCCGAAGAGACGCGGAAGTTCGCCGTCCGGCGCATAGCAGTGCGATGATACTGGCTATCTCCGAGCTCGAAGAATGACATGACCGGTCATTTTCTCCATAATAAGGAATGAAAAAGATCTACTTCCCCGTCGAAGCCCGACCTCGAAAGCTTGCATCGGGGGCGCCTTCGCGGTAAAATACTTCTGCCATTGAAGCTCCCTGCAGCAAGCTGCAGGGAATCTTCGATCCTCATGGTAGTAATATGTGTCCTAATCGCTTGCTAATCCCTGCATGAAGCTGCGGGGAATGCGCTCGCTCCTGGATTCTTTTGAGAACATATCATCCCCGGAAGCCGGTATCGCACCCCATGTCCCAGATCAAGAACCCCCTTGAACTCTACAAACATCTGCCGAAGACCAACTGCGGCGACTGCGGGATATCGACCTGCCTTGCCTTTGCCGCTGCAATCATCAAAAAGGAAAAACAGCTCGCCGACTGCCCCCATATCCACCGGGACCTTGCTGCCGGCCTCGAGGGACGGGTCGGCAGACAGGTGAATATCGAGAGCATCCGGGAGGAACAGGTGAAGGAGCTGAGGAAGAAGATCGAGACCATCGATATTGGTTCTCGGGCGAAGCTGCTGGGAGCGAGAAACAACGGCAGGACGATAACCATCAAATGCCTTGGCAAGGACTTCGAGGTCGATGGGCAGGGCCATGTGGCCTCGCAGTGCCATACCCATGCGTGGTTCTCGTTGCCGCTGCTCGACTACATCCTGCATGCCCAGGGCAGGGACATAGCCGGAAGGTGGGTCCCCTTCCGGGAACTGGAGAACGGCAAGACCTGGAACCCGCTGTTCGAGCAGCGGTGCGAGAAGCCGCTGAAGCTGATCGCAGACGCCTACAGCGACCTTTTCGAGGACCTGGTGACGATGTTCAGCGGCACATCGTCCTTCAATAATTTCAGCTCCGATATCTCCGTGGTGCTCTATCCCTTTCCCAAGGTGCCGGTCCTGATCTGCTACTGGAAACCCGAGGACGACATCGGGTCGAAGCTCCACCTGTTCTTCGACGACACCGCCGAAAAGAACCTGCACATCGAGTCGCTCTTCACGCTCGGGACCGGCCTGGTCCGCATGTTAGAGAAGATCATGCACCGGCATACGGACGGCAAGAGCGACTTGTCCTGATAAAATACTTCCTCATAAATCAGCTTATACCTCACCTCTTTTATTCCTTTCCCCCCTTTCCTGATCTGCAAACCGGTATATGGGGAGATCCAATTTACCTAACCGGCCATGAATGCGACCTGTTATTTATCAACAGCTTACGATGTACATTTCTCCATTTCACGATAGGAAAAGACAAAAGTGGCCGTTGAACAAGACTCCTGTGCCTACCCTTTGTTAACTAGTTGCGCACATGCTTGACAATTGCCAATTCGGTGCTAAACTTGAACCAGGCAACAAAGGCTGTCGGGAAAGAGAGGTAATTAAACATGAAAAAGCTATTTACTTTTATAACACTGATGGTTTTCACTATAGCGATCAGCGTGGCGTATGCTGATGAGATAATTGCGTTCGGCAGCAATAAAGACATCGGCACCTTTCTCTATGAAGATACCTTTGCACCACGTGACACGGTTTTGGCAGACAAAGAGGCAGTAAGCTCGACTCCGGGAGGAGATGAAATACCCATGTTTGGTAGCAACAAAGATATTGGCACCATGCTCTATGAGGATGCATTTGCCGTACATGAGACGGCTATGGCGGGAAGAGACGCAAGAGGTTCTGCCGCGGGTGGTGTGGCAAATGTTGACGAGAACACCAGGATCTGGGATACACTTCTCAGCCCGGTGGGAGGTTCAGACCTTCCGTAGTTAGATTATGTGCACCAAATGATTGATCAAAAGCAGGCCGGTTTCCGGCCTGCTTTTTTATTCTCCCGGATTTCGTGAGGCCTCCCGATTTATCAACGGTCCCCGTCCTTTGCCCTGCCTTTGCGATCCCCTCAGCCTGTCTATCCTACCACCGCTCCTTGTGCACCCGCGCTACGCCGAACCGGTCCGCCGGCTTTGCTGGGACAATCTTCTCGGCGCCCCCGGTGGATCTGATCTGCCATAGTTGGTCCACAGCCATCTGATCAGGATCAGACGGGAACAACAGAGAAACATAACAGTTGATCATCGAGCAGACCGGATATCTAGCCTGCTTTTCTTTTGGAATACCGTGCTGCGATCACGGGAAAAAACGTCCCGAACAGCCTTTTATAAGATTATCCGGTCAGTACCGTTAATGGTCTGTATTTTACCGGCCGAATCCAATGCCCTTTGATAGCACGTCCATTGATGTATCTGTTACTTTAGCTGCACTGATTTTTCCGTCTAATTCTCGGGTTCCCTAACAAGGTAAGCATGATCATTTTTTGCGCATTGTTAACATGCTATTACAAGCACAACAAGGGGGGTCCGACTAATGCATTACCCATCAATGACCGTTCCAAGAACTGCCCTTGACAAACTGTAAGTAAGTGCTAACATTACATTAGACTATAATATACAGTTAAGAAAAGAGGTGAGGAAAGCTGAATAACTGCATAGTTAAGGAAAAGAGGTGATTTGTATGAAGAGGACCATAACCATAGTAGCAGCAATGGTGCTCGTCCTCGCCTTCGTGACGGCCTTCGCAGATGAAATGCCGATCTTGACGACGGTGAGCAAGGATGCCGGGAACATGCTGTACCTTGAAGAGGCGCCGGGACACGCGCACACAAAGCGGTTCCAGGGGGACCTTTTTTACGAACCCAAGGATGTTCTCAGGCCAACGGCCAAGAAGGATTTCAGCGCTCCTATCGTTGAGGAAAAACTCGTCGATTCGGGCACCGCTCTCTACGAGTCAGCATTCGAAACGAAGCCGGTAGGCATCACCGGAATGGCGGCAGGAGGTGTTGCTAGAGAGGACGAGAACACCAGGATCTGGGACAATCTCATGGGACCTCCAGGGGGTAATTAGTAGCCCCAGAACCGCCATGAGCGAGGCGGTGAACAAATAACGCTCAGTGATGATCAAGCAGGCAGATGGTTGCCTGCTTTTTCTATTCTCTGAAAGCGCCCGGACCTTTCAAAAAAAAACGGCCGGCGATGGTCGCCCGGCCGTGTTTTCATTCTCGTTCCATTCCCGACGATCAGGGGAAAACGGCGCCTTGCTCAGCTCCGTGGAGGGTCGCAGCGTCGTACTCCTTTGCATCGTCGTTCAGCTTCGCCATCCGCTCATGACACAGGGACCGGACCCGCCGGTCGAGCTCGGCACAGGTCGGTGCGGCAGGCAGCAGCGCTACCGCGCGGGTAAGGTCCTCGACCGCCTCCACCACCATGTCGCGATGCCCCTGCTCATGCTCGATGAGACTCGCCAGGTACCCGTCCCATTTGTCCGCGAGCTCCTGCGGGGCAGCGTCGGTCCGGACCCACTTGGGATACCGGATTGTTATCTCGGCGGTCGCCTGGAATGTCTCGGCGCTGCAGGACTGCAATGACCGTTCGTGCTCGTAATCCCATGTCACGTGCCAGCTGGTGACGGAGTCATACTTTTTCCCGTCGCTCCACGCAATGCCCTGACGGTTCATCTGGTCACGAAGATCCTTTTCCCCGTATCCCGTGATCTCGTAGAGCACGTGCTTTTCGCGCACCGCCGGGGCCAGGACGACCCGTTCCTGGTGGCGATAGATGTCGCGGTCCACGCTGGCGATGTCGATCCGGCCGTCGTCCGCGAAGGCCGGGAGTGCGGTGAGATATACGAGTGAAATAACAATGGCTTTCTTCAAGAACGTTCGCCCCCTATTGTTACCCGGCCGCCATGACCGTCAAAACGTTTGGGCATATTACGACTCTATGAATTTGATTTCAAGAGGGAAAATGAGTGAAGGGAAGACGTGAGGAACAATGCAACCGGGCAGGGAACGCACATCCGGTGCGCTTCATTCGCGGTGATGTGCCGAAGGGTCTTTCGGGGACCTCGCCGGCAAAACAACGGGGAGAGATGAGGTGCCAGAACCTGTCCGCTCGCGCGATGCGTGTTGTCTGCCAAGTGCGGTCAGCGCTCACGCGTCTTACCACCGATCCTTGTGCACGCTCGCTGCGTCGAACCGGTCCGCCGGCCCTGGATGTTCGTCCGGGTAGCCGATGGGAACGAGCGCAAGCGGTATGATGTGCTCCGGAAGGCCGAGGAGCTTCCGCATGCCTACAACACGGTCCTCTATGGGGTGGAAGGCGGTCCATACCGCGCCGAGGCCACGTGCCGTGGCCGCAAGCAGGATATTCTGCGTGGCAGCCGAGCAGTCTTGCACCCAGAAGTCCTTGAACTTCTCCCGGGACAGGTCCCCGCAGACCAGGATCGCCACCGATGCGTACTTCAACATGGCCGAGTAGGGATGGAACTTCGGCACGGCGTCGAGGAGCGCCCGGTCCCGGATCACCATGAACTGCCAGGCCTGCTCGTTCCCGGCCGAGGGTGCAGCCATGGCCGCTTTCAGAAGCTCGGTGACCAGCTCCTCCGGCACCGGCTGGGGCGTGTACTTCCTGATGCTCCGTCTGGTGAAGATCGCGTCAAAGGTGTTCATGGCTCACTCCTTTCTCTTCGCGTACCACGCCGCCATGTCGCGCATGGCTTCGCTGAGATCGCGGTACGACGGCTCCCATCCCAGGACGGACTTCGCGCGGCCGCAGTCGAAGTGGACATCGCGGGATACGTAGGAAACGAACGCCGGGAGGTCCAGCGACTGCCCGAAGATGCCGGTGAACAGGTCGACGAACATGGCGGGGAACTTCGCCAGCGCGGGATGGACGGGGATCAGCCGGAATCGCTTGCGCTGCGCTTCGGCGATGGCAGTGAAGAGTCCGAGCCAGGTGCGGCGCTCGCCGTCGGTGACGTTCAGGGTCTGGTTTGCGGCACCGGGGACCGTGCCCGCAAGATAGACAGCGCGGGCCAGGTCCTTCACGTGGATGAGCGGCATGAGGTTCATCCCGGCGCCGATGAACGGCAGGCCGAGCGGCCCGAACCGGCGGATGGCGTCGATCATGCTGCCAAGGTGCCGCGAGCCGGGTCCGTACACCACGCCGGGCCGCACGATGACGTGCTCCACCCCGCTCGGAGACTGCCGTATGACCTCCTCGGCCTTCCGCTTGTATTCCGTGTACTGGTCGCGAAGGTCCTGGAACGCTGGCGTGTCCTCGGTGGCGGGTATAACCAGCGGAATGCCGGCGACGGAAATGGAGCTCACGAACACCAGCCGTTTCACCCCTGACGGCTTCAGTGCCATGACCATGCGCTCCACCAGACCGACATTCAGTGCGGCATTGCCCGCCGTCGTGCTCCTGACCTCGCCGATGTGGAAGACCGTGTCCATGCCCTTCATGGCGTCGACCACCGGTCCGGGGTCACGGAGGTCTCCCAGCACGACCGTGACATCCCTGCCTTTCCATGCTGCGGGCACGTCCTCCCTCCGCGACAGGAGCCTGACGGAATGGCCGTTCTCCAGGAGAAGATCCACGACATGGCTGCCGATGAAACCCGTACCACCCGTGACAAGCGTCTGCATGGTCATCTCCCCGCTGCCGATCAATTGCAAATCAGTCCCCGGTGCTGAGCAGGCTCGCGGCTTTGCCATCAAGGTACCAGAAGAGCTCCCCTTTTACGGGCAGGACCAGCCCGGCAGGATAGCCCTTCGGATTCCCCTCGTCCAGGATCTCGCGGACCGTCGCAGCCTTTTCCGGACCCGCAACGAGGAACAATGCCGTTACGACATGGTTCAGGACCGGCATCGTGACGGAGATCCGTCGGTGCTGCTGTCCCTTGGGCTGCACAACAACAGCAACCTGTTCGGTCTCGGACACCGCGGGGTCCCCGGGGAAAAGCGACGCCGTGTGGCCGTCGATGCCCATACCAAGGACCGCCAGGTCAAAGGTAAACAGGCTCTTGGACATATAGTTCGATACTTCCATCCCATAGTATTTTGCAGCTATCTCCGGATCTTCCTCCCCCCGGATGCGATGGACCTGTTTTTCCTCAAGGGGCACCTTTGACAGCAGCAGCTCGTTCGCCATCCGGTAGTTGCTCTCCGAATGCTCCGGCGGAACGCATTGTTCGTCCACCCAGAACACCTCGGTCTTCTTCCAGTCCACCCGGTCGCTGTATGCCGGCGAGGCCAGGAGCGCATAGAGCCGGCGAGGCGTCGTCCCCCCCGAAAGCGCGACCAGGAACCGCCCGCGCCTCCTGAGGGCCTGTTCGCTCCGCTCCACGAAAAGATCGGCGGCCACAGCGGCCAGCTCCTCCTCGTCATCGCACACCTTGATCTCAATTTCATACTGTTGCGTCATAAGTTCCCTCCAACCGTTGTCGTCCCCAAGGACGCAGTCGATGATGGTCACGTAGGATCCCCGAATGGGGATGGGAGATAGTATAGCAAATGTAACGGGAACTGAACAGGGACAAGAGGGGGCAAAAAGGAGTCGGTCAATGGGAAAGGCTGTTGACCTGGGGGACGAGGCGCTGGTACTCCTCGTAGGGGATCTGGGAATGCCACTTGCCGGCAAGCACACCGATGCCGATGACGAGGTAGAACAGCACGACGAGAAGGACGGGATAGAGATAGGGCTTGAGCACGGACACGCGCTTCCCCGCCTTGACCGTCATGTCCAGGGCGCCCGGTGCAGGGCAGTGGCTCACGCAGGTCATGCAGCCGAAGCACTCTCCGGACTTGATGACGTCCTTCTTTTCCACGTCGATGAGCGCGGGGCAGTGCTTTGTGCAGGCGTGGCAATGGATGCACTTCTCCTCGTTCCGCCGGACCTTGACGGGGCTTAAGCGGCTTACGATCCCGAGGAGCGCGCCGTAGGGGCAAAGGTAGCGGCACCAGACGTTCTTGTACAGGAGGGAAAGGATGCCCAGAGCAACAAGGACCCAGAAGGTGAGCGAGGACATGTCGGTGAAGAACTTGAGCATCTTCACGTCCGCCACCTTGTAGTAGTCGGACCCGAAGAACATGAGGATCATGGTGCTGCCCATGGCGACGACGATGACCCAGAAGAACAGGGAGAGCAGGACATATTTGATGGACCGGAGGCCGATGTCGGTGTACTGCTCCACCCGGAAGTTCCTGCCGAAGATCTTCTCGCCGGCCATCCAGACATACTGCGACAGCGTGCCCACGGGGCAGATCCACCCGCAGAAGCCCTTTTTCAGGGACAGCGATACGCCGGTTATGGCGATGAACAGGATGAGGCCCGAGGGATGGAGGGGCTCCACGAGGCCGGTGACGGCGAAGAACTTGAAGGCCATCAGCCCGCCGATGGGCAGGAACGCGTCCACTGACGGCGGCCGCTGGACAAAAGGATGGCCGGGGGCCTCGAAGTGCAGCACGAACTGGGCGAACTGCCAGCCGACAAATAGCGTAACGAGCAGGAACCAGGCCTGGACAGCGTATCGGACAAAGCGGATGGAATTCCGGGGATAGGACATGAAATGATTATAGCATCATGCCCGGCCGGGGTTTTATGATTATTATCATATCAAGGCTTATGCGGACTGCCGCTTCCTGATCGCGGCCTCAAGCTGCTCAGTGGTGATATCGCATCCCTCGAACACCACAGTACCGTCGATCTCGATGGCGGGGAACTTCGGCAGCGACACCCGCTGCAGCAGGCCGAAGGACGTCTTCTTGACGACCTCAATGTCAAAGGCATATTTCTTCTTCAGCTCCGTGACCACGGAGGTTATGTTGTTTCACCATTTCCCCTGCGGGTCGTTGAAATAGAGCTTGATCAGCATACAGGTGCTCCTTTCCTGTGACGATCGTCATATGATGAATTCAGGAGCGAGCGCATTCCCCGTGGCTTGCTGCGGGGTTAGCGGGCGCTTAGAATAAGTTATTGCCACCTTGAGGATCGAAGATTCCCTGCAGCTTGCTGCAGGGAGCTTCAATAGCCTCACGGTAAATTGCTCATCCCGTTCCTCATCTTCCAGAGGAAATACCGTTCGAACGAAAGCTTCAGCCACTTCGCCCAAACTGCCTTCTTCGTGTATGAACTCTGCCGTGGAGGCAGGACCGGATAGGCCTTCATCAGAGCGGCGGTGTTCCCCATGTCCATCAGGCAGACGACCCCGAGCTCGTCCGCAAGCGGCGGCGTCTTGCCCGTTATATCCGACGCAATGGTCGCAGCAGCCGTCTTCGCCATCTTCACGGTCATGAAACCTGTTTTCGGCACACCCGTGGGCACCGGAGTCACTTCGGGCGGAGCGATCGCAATCGCAACACCTATGGCAAAGATGTTCCTGTGCTTGGTGTGGCGATAGTTCTTGTCCACCGGGATGAAGCCCCGCGGATTGCCCAGCGGCGCGACAGCGGGAACGCCCTTGAAGGGAGGCGCGATCATGGCGAGCTTGAAGGGGATCTTCGTACCGTCTTTTAATTTGATCTCGCCCGGCGTGACTTCCTCGATGGCCCGGCTGACGATCGGCTTGATATCACGCTCGGCAAATTCGTGTTCCATAAAAGTTTTTGAGGCCCCGAGTCCACCCACGCCCATATGGCCGAGATACGGTTCGGAAGTGAGATAGATGATCGGCACCTTGTGGCGCATCTTCCTGCGCCGAAGCTCCGCATCCATCTCGAATGCAAGCTCGTAGGACGGGCCGAAGCAGCTCACCATCTGCGATGATCCGAGGACGATCGGGCCGGGATTCTCAAGAACGCTCCGCCAGGTCGCGCCGGTCTTTACCGCATGATCGAGCGTGAAGGTGCAGGCCGTGTATCCTTTGTCCGGCCCGAGGCCGGGGATCTCATCAAAAGCAAGATGCGGCCCCGTCGATATGACGAGATGATCATAGGGAATCTCTTTGCCTTGAGCTGTGATGACCTTCGATTTATCAGCATCGATCTGCTTAGCGCCATCATGAACAAACTCGATCCCCTTCCGCCTCAGGATGTCACTCACTTTGATCGAAATGTCCTCCGGCTTTCGCCAGCCCATGATCAGCCACGGCAAGGACGGCAGGAACACGAACCGCTCATCGTCGCTCACCACGGTCACGTCCGCTTTCCCGCCAAGCAGTCGCTTCAGTTCCAGGGCCGCGGTCAGCCCTCCGAACGATCCGCCTAAAACAACGATCTTTGGCATACTATCCTCCCCAGGATTTTATTGCTTCGCGCACCCTATCTCCTGCCGGCAGTCTAAAACATGCCTGTTACTTTCTCGCCGCTCGTTATAATGTCAGTCAGTTTGTCGTAGTCGATGACTTTGACCCGTTCATCCAGCTCGGAATCCTTGAGCCCCCGGAGCTTCTTGTCGTCATCCAGCACATACACCGCGCCGGGAAAAGACCCGAGTCGCTCCTTTTGTGCGAACAAGACCCCGTTTTGCAGCAGGACCAGATCGGCCCGGCCTTCTTGCGCAAGGGTCAGGCCGAGCGCTCCATCGTTCGTATCCGGTGCGCTTTTTACGATCACCAGCATGGTCGTCTCCTTAAAATATCATGGTAGTATCTGTTTTACCGATAATATCGGCGATCTCCGCGCCATTGGCAATGGTGACCCCCTCGATTATACGATCATTATCGAGCTGCTCCCTCTTTAATGACGCTTCATCGGCATAGACCGCGACACCCATGTCAATGCAATCCTGAATGCCGTCTCCTGCATTCAAATATTCCGTCTGGGATGCGTCCTGTCCCTTTCTTGCCGCATGCACCCCACCGCCGACAAGCAGCAGCTTTACCTCCATGTCGTCGGTCACCCCTCCGAGCGCATGGCGGAGCGCCTCCGAGGCATCGACCGTCCCGTAGGGAGGCCTTCTTAAAATTATGCTTATGCTTCCCATGGTAGCCCCCTTATATGCCGAAATTTAGAAACACGGGTTTTGACTTCACAACATTGAAGAGCCCCTTCAACGAGCTCATCTCGCCGCCCTCAATGGAATCGTCAGCCGCAAGACCGCGGCTTTTCATGCACCCTGTTCAGATATCCACCTTGAGGCCTTTACCCACAAGGTCTACCAGCGTGGAGAGCGCCTGCGGGACCTGTCCCTTCACAATAGAAAAAACGCCGTCGCCCGAAGCAATAAGTCTTGCCCGGTGCCCCTTCTTCAGAGCAGCTTCCGCCAGCTTGAAAATCGTGTGCGTGTTCTCAAAGCTGTAGGGAGTCGTGGAAAGGAACATCACAATCTCTTTTTGCATGTCTGCCTCCTTTTTTTGATTGGGAAAGTGCCGTTTCAGGAACGTTCACAAAATATCAGTTCCGGACACCAAGCAGTATCTGCTCGTGATAAATCGGATAAGCGATCGGATCGACATTGTTGTAGCCGATCTTTTTCCGCCGTGCTTCATCCAGAAGATGATATTGCACGGTCACATCCACAACTGCGGGAGTGTCGCTGCCACGCTCGCTCACGGAAAACCTGAAATCTCTCGGCTGCCCGTACGGCAGCCGCGTGTCCCGGAGGTCGACAATGAACGGCCTCCACAGGATGTACCGCTTCATGGTGTACACTTTCTCAGCCAGTACCTGCCCGCTCGATCCGAGGAGCCGAAGCTCCAGGGTAAGATGCCGGTCCGGTGTGCCGGTCGGCAGATAGTGAGCCGCTCCCACGTTCGTAAGGGTGACGACCAGCCTGTCGCCCTCCAACCGATGGTCTACCCGGAGCGACTCCTTCACGCGCTCCGGTTCATGTCCGCCGTGGAACAGATGCCGTCGCCCTTTCCGGGATGGCATCCCCTCGGCGGCCGGACGCACGACGGCGGGCATGTGGCAGGAAACGCAGTCTATCGTCTGACTGCCCTCTTCTATTTCCGCTACGGTGCCGCAGGGCGGAATAGTATAGAACGTATCCCACCGTTTTCCCGCTACCACATGGCACCTCTGGCACGGTTTGATCCCCTGCGACATCCCGGGATCGTACTCTACAGGATGAGGCGCCCTGACCGTTGGGAACGGACCGACGATCCTGCCATTCCGGATGTGGCACACCGCGCACGTTACGCCCTCGTCCCGCAGCGCTGCTGTCGTAGTCCGGATTCGGTGCGAGGATGGGGTCGAATTTATCCCGGTCCCTGAAGCCAAGGACGAGATTCTGTTGCTGGTTCACCAGCGGCGTGTGGCAGTTGAGGCAGATCTGCTGGGAACCATCATAGAGGAAATCAACCTGGAAGTAGGGCTCGGTCCACGCCAGGGCGTGCATGCTGCCGGCCCACTCGCGATAGATCGCCTCATGACATTTCCCGCATTCCTTCGCCTTTACTGAGGCGATGCCGGGAACCGTCCCGATGTGCATCGGCCGCTCGAACCGTTCATCGACCACGAAGATGTTCATCGGCCGCAGGAACCGCCAGAGCAGGAACAGGACAACCAACACCACAAGGCTTATCCACAACGCTTTCCTTGTCATCGACCGCTTAGACCTTCGCTCCGCCGGATCAGCGCATCTGTCACGCGCCTCCCGTTGATGTGCCGGCCAGGGCCGCCCGCAGCAGCTCAACGTCGGCCACGCCGTCCCGTACAATGAACTTCCCGTCCACCATCACCGACGGGCAGGGGGGTGGATCCTTCTCCGCGGCGTATTCCGATGAAGTCTTCTTGATGGTCCTGATCTCGGCGCCGAACTCCTGCGCCGCCCGCCGGGCGGCGTCCTGGTTCGCCAATCATCGTTTCCCCATGGGATCGTTCGCGAACAAGGTGATCGTATGCTTCTGCATCATCGTCTCCTCTCTCCGGGATAGGTTCCTTTTTTCGTCACCGGACAGCACGCCGGCGCGGGGATATCCTCTTCATATTCCTTTTTCATCAGTTGCAGCAGGTCAGGGATGAGGGGTTCCTTGAGGAAATAACACTTGAGCCGGCCGTCAACGAAGAAATCAACGATTTGATGCGAACGCAGCAGCTTGAGGTGCTGCGACACGTTCGGCTGGCTGATGTCGAGGGAATCCTCGAAGTCGCTCACGCACTTGACTCCCTGCACGAGCTCTTCAAGTATCTTGATCCTGACCGGGTGGGCAAGTATCTTTAAAAGCTCTATCCTTTTGTCCGTCGAAAGCATAAGCGCAAACCTCCGATAAGATATATGCAAACATTATTATGTTTTTATGAAATTGTCAATAAATATTCCGCGTGGATTGAAGCCCCCTGCAGCAAGCAGCAGGGAGCTTCAACTCTGTGTTCTCTATGGTAAATGATGTCAAGGATACTGTGCTCTCCTTGGTAAAACGTCCCCGCCAAAGATGTATCCGGGTGGATCCGTGTCTCAATGCTCTTTTCGGGCTTAATGGATGCAGCGGCGCATCGCTGCCATCCAGCCCGGTCATGCGGCTTCTCGATCTCACGGGCGGAGCAGCGGGATTGTTGAAACAGGAAGCGGTGCGGGAAAATGGCGGTGGGCTTAGCGGGGCGGGCCTTCGGGAGTGCCGGCGGAAAAGCTCTCCTGGATGTATGTCTTAATGAGGGCGAGGTCTACCGGTTCGATGCTCATGAACTTCATGCCCATGCCGGGGTCCTTGGCGGAATCTTCGCCAAAGCCATACGCGTACAGGACCATCGCCTCGACCCAGATGATCTTCTTCTTAAGGCTGAAGCTGACCGTTTGCTTCGACCCCAGGGGCCCGGGATGCAGTGTCTTGACGAACATGCCCTGCTCCGAGATAACGGTCACGAACTCTGCGCCGGTCCCGGTGCCGTTGACCGAAGCTTTCAGGTACGTGGAGACACGCACGTTCTTCCGCGGTGTCCGCTCGAGGATCGACTGGACAGCGCGGTACAGGTCCTCGCCTGTCACCGGTTTTCTGAGATAGAGGAAGCAGCCGGCTTGCAGGCACCGGTCCCTGCCCGACGGATCAGCATGGGAGGTCTGGACCACTACGGGGACCTTGGAGACCACGGGGTCCCGGCGCATGCGGTCCATCAGGACTATGCCGTTCATTCCCGGCAGGATGAATTCCGTGATGACCAGTGAGGGCACGGCGATCGACAGGAACTCGAGCGCTTCCTCTGCGGACTTCACGGTCGTTACGCTGTACCCGAAGTTCTGGAGGATCATCGAGGTCGTGAGCGCATCCTTGGGATTGCCGTCCACGACCATGACGAACTTCTTCTTTTTCTGCCCTGTTTCCGTCACGTCCGCAGGCTCTCCCATCGATGATGCCGTTCCTTTCCGCATCGGTCATTATTATAGTATAGAAAACCCGAAACCGAAACTCCGAACCGTCTCCTCGCAGACGTTTATTCCGCGCTACGCGATCGATTTGTTATTCGATCCTCACCCGGTCCCCTTCCCGGACGCCCGATCCCGCGGCCGTCTCGATCACCCAGCGCACCGGTCCCTGGGAAGGGTAGAGGTCGCGCTGGTTGGGGCGGCAGTCGCGGTAGACCCGCGAAACAATCATCGCCGGATCGACAAAGATGATGTCGATGGGAAAGGCGACGCTCCCCATCCAGAAGGTCACCTCCACGGGCGCTGGATAGGGAAAGAGCGCTGCCTCGTCCTTCGCAAGCTGCCGGAATCCCTGCAGCCCCCGGCGCTGGCTCTCCCCGGTATCGCACAGCAGCACCACCCGGAACGAGCGCGCCCTGCCGGACGGCCCCGCGGGGGTGACGGTCACGGTCATTTCCTTCGTCTTCTGCGCGGTCTGCAACGCATCAGCGCCCTTCGCGATCTTCACCTCGACTGCCAGCACCAGGATGCCGGCGGCGATCGTGATGACGGTGATCAGGGCTCCGACGCGGAAATATTCCATGAACCCGATCTCGATCCGCTTCCTCGCCTGCTGGGCGACAATAAGGTTCGCCACGGACCCGATGAGGGTGAAGTTGCCGGCCAGCGTGCTGCTCATGGCGAGCGCCAGCCACGCGACCCGGTCGCCGCCCAGGGACTCGATGAACGGCTTCAGCAGCATCACTGCCGGGACGTTGCTTACAATGTTTGAAAGGAGGGCCGACAGGAGGGACAGGCCCGCGATCCTGCCCGCCGGAGGATAGGACGACAGGTCGCCCGCCTGCCCGATCATTAAGCCGGCGAGACCGGAGACCTCGACGCCGTGCATCACGACGAACAGGCCCGAAAAGAACAGCAGGAGCGTCCAGTCGACCCCCTCGAGGACCCGCTCCGTGCGGATCCCGCCGATGAGCATCAGGAGCACCGCCCCCGCCGCAGCGGTCAGCGAATAGGGATAGCCGAGGGAGAACGCCGCCAGCACACCGGCGCAGACGGCGAGCGACTTTGCCAGCAGCGGGCCGTTCACCTCTACGGCGGGCATGATCGGGTTACGCGTGAACGGACGCCCATTCAGGTCCTTCCGGTACACGACCCGTATCACGGCGATGCTCACCAGGAACCCGATTATCGTGACCGGGACAAGCGCGCCGAAAAAGGACAGGTAGGGGATCCCGGAGTGGATGCCGATCAGCATGTTCTGCGGATTGCCGGTGATGGTCATGACGCTGCCGATGTTCGATGCCGTGGCGAGCGCCAGGAGGTAGGGCATGGGGCGGACGCCGAGCTGCGCTGTCACTTCCAGGATGACCGGCGTGTACAGCAGGCAGATGGTATCGTTCACGAACAGGGCGGAGAGGATGCCCGACGACAGGGTCACGAGCGTCACGAGCTGGAGCGGGGTCCTGGAGAGCGAAAGGATCCGGCCTGCCATGAGTTCGAAGAAACCGGCCACCCGGAGGTAGACCGTGATGATCATCATCCCGAGCAGCAGCAGGAGCGTGTGCAGGTCGACGGCCGCAAAGGCCTCGTCGAGCGTGAGCACGCCCGTTACGACCATGAGCACGGCGCCCACCAGCGCTCCGGCGGGCCGGTCGATGTGCACGCGCGGGATCTGGCGCAAGCCGATGAAAAGATAGGTGATGAGGAAGATGACGAGCGCGGTGATCACGGGGGGCACTCTAACATATACGGATGGAGAAATTCAAGCATCCAATGAGAGCGAGCTCATACGGACACACTGCCGATTGTGTCTTTGCGAGGAGCATAGCGGCGGAGCTATCCCACATTTGCCAAGAGGGATAATTTTCATAAGGATCGGCCGAAAAGTCCTCAAACAGGGGAAATGGGGTGTTGAGCGAATTGCGCCAAGCTCCCTGCAGCAAGCTGCAGGGAATCTTCGATCCTCAAGGCAGTACTATTGATTCTAATCGCCCGCGAACCCCGCAGCAAGCTGCGGGGAATGCGCTCGCTCCTGGATTAAATAAGCCTTCGTGCCGTGAACGCGACAAATCATGTGACAGCCGAACCTGGATTTTGATATAATGCCGAAAACACCTCAACCCTTTGTTAAGCGTAACAGGAGCTGAGCATGCGCCGTCTCAGATATAACGTGGCCGCGAGCCTCGACGGCTTCATCGCCGGTGTCACAGGCGACTACGACTGGATCGTTCAAGACAGTAGCATCGACTTCGACGCTTTGTTCGCCGAATTTGATCTGCTCGTCATGGGCAGAAAGACCTACGAGGTGCTTAAGACCCAAGGTGATCAAGACCCTACGATTGGGCGGAAAGTGATCGTGGCTTCCCGTACACTGGCATCTGCCGATCGCGAGGACGTTCAAATCATTGGTCACGACATTGTTGAAAAGGTTGCTGCGCTGAAGGAACAGCCGGGGAAGGATATTTGGCTCTTCGGCGGCGGGACCTTGGCGCGGACACTCTTTGACGCGAGGCTCGTCGACACAGTCGAAGTGGCGGTCATGCCCGTTGTTCTTAGCGAAGGGATCCCCCTATTGCCGCCAGGCAGGCGGATACATCTTTCGCTGCTTTCGGCCGCTTCGCTTGCTACGGGAATTCAGCTGCTGAAGTACCGTGCAGAATATGACGCCTAACCCCTCGATGGAGCGTGCGTCTTTCAGTGGCTGTGCCAGCTTCCAGCCGTCGCTCATGTCGAATGGTGCCCGGCAGAACAAGATCACGACCACGGTCCTCCCGTGACCATGGTCCGGCATCGCGAGGCCACCGATACATTATGAGTTCCTCCCTCCCCATTCTCGACCGCATCCTTGCCGCCCACGGCGGCATCGATACCTGGAACAGCCTCGAGACCATCGACGCGGTCATCTCGGCCTCGGGCTTCCTGTTCACGGCCAAGCAACGGCCTGCGCTGGACCATGTCCGTATGCGCGCCTGGACCCGCGAGCCGCGCTTCGCCTTCTATGATTTCCCCCGCACCGGCCAGACCGCCGAACTCATCGGAGCGAACGAGGTCCGCATCAGCGACAGGGATGGCATCGTGCTCAGCCGCCGGGAAGATCCGCGTTCAGCGTTCCGTTCGTTCAGGCGTCTGTTCTCATGGGACGACCTCGACTTCATCTACTTCGCCGGATACGCGACATGGAACTATCTGACCTCGCCCTTTCTCCTCGCCTTTCCCGGCGTCATGGTCACGGAGCTGGGGCCGGCGAAGGGCAGCCTGGCATCGTTCACCCGCCTGCAGATCACGTTCCCCGACTCCATCCCGACCCACTGCAGACAGCAGACCTTCTATTTCGACGGGCAGCATCTCCTCCGGCGGCTGGACTACACCGCCGAGGTCGTCGGCGGCTGGGCCCATGCCGCCCATCTGTGCGACGGGTACCGTTCCTTCGACGGCATCAATGCCCCGACAGAGCGGCGCGTTCTGCCGCTCTTCTTCGGACGCGGCCCGCTTCCCGGTCCGACGCTCGTCGCCATCAGTGTCCATGAACTCCGGCCGAAGGCAGGGGTGACAGCGGCATGACCATGACGTTTCCGCGACGATCGGGACGGACGGTCCGCGAACTTCCCCTCCTGATCGCTGCGCTCGTTCTTGTCTGCCTCTCCGCCGGCGCGCCGGCGGACGCTGCGGACCTGGCGGACTTTGCGAGCGACGGCTGCAGCCTCTTCCTCGACGGCACGATAACGGACCGGGCGAAGTGGTGCGGTTGCTGCCTGATGCATGACATCGCCTACTGGCGAGGCGGGACCGAGGAGGAGCGAAAACGAGCGGATGCGGCACTCCGCGACTGCGTGCTCGAACACACCGGCGACAAGGCGCTTTCCGAGACCATGTACCTCGGCGTCCGTGCCGGCGGCCATCCCGTCTTCCCCGCTTGGTATCGCTGGGCCTACGGCTGGCCCTACGGCCGGGGCTACAAGCGTCTGCACGATGAGGAGCGGGAGCAGGTCCGGAAAAAGCTGGATGAGTATTGGATGAGCCATCCCGGGGGATACTGCGCTGAGAAACACGGAACTATGCCGAAGAAAGAACGAGGTGACGACAATTGATCAGATGGCTGATGCGAACCACGCTCCTGGTGTGCGTCGTGACCATGGCGGCATTTCCCGCCGCGGCAGAACAGCCCGTCCGGCCGATCGAATGGGCAACGCCGGTCCAATCACAGCATCTCAAGAACTTCTATCGCCTCGACGAAAAGGTCTACCGTTCGGCTCAGCCGGACCGCAAGGGATTCGAGGAACTGAAACGGCTCGGCATCAGGAACGTGCTGAGCTTCCGCGACCATCATGCAGATGACCGTGACGCGAAAGGCCTGGGATTGACGCTCCATCGCATCAAGATGGAGGCAGGCGAGATCAAAGACGAACAGGTGGCCGAGGCGCTGCGGTTCATCAAGAGGGCGAAGGGGCCGGTCCTGATCCACTGCTGGCATGGCTCAGACCGTACGGGTCTCATAAGCGCCCTGTACCGCATCCTGTACCAGAACTGGTCAAAGGACGAAGCGATCGAGGAACTGATGAAGGGCGGCTATGGGTATCACTCGCTCTACCGGAACATCCCGGAGTATATACGGAAGGTGAACATCGAGGAGCTCAGGAAACACGTGGTCGCGCCGTGATGAGACAGCAACGGGCCAGCGCCTGCCCAATTGGTCAATGACAGCCGAAACCGGGACTTCCGTGAAAAACCGCCTTGACACGGTGGGATACATGGATTATAAATAATGCATGCAACTTACACAGGAAACAAAAAACTCACTTGTTCGCGAATACGCGCTGTGTTCAAGCGCTATAGCCTACTATAAAAAGGCGACGAAGGAGTTTGAGCGAAAATATCGCATCACCACCAACACCTTCTTGAAGCGCTTTGAGACCGGAGAGATCGGCGATGATGCCGATTACTTCGACTGGTATGCCTTTTCCCGGCTCCTTGCGCAATGGCAGAAGACCCAGACGGCGCTCCGCACCGCGATCAGATGATCCAGCGATATCTTGACGATATTGAAAAGGTCATCGGGTCACATCCCACGATCCTCTCTTCCACTCTGCAAAAACGACTCGGCCCGGACGGCAAGACGATCTACGTAACAGGAAACATTATGTTCTCGGACCTGTCGGTCCTGGAGATCGCGATCTTCGCCGCGGAAATACGCAACAAGATAGCTGTGGACAAATACCGGTTTCAGTACATGGACAAGAAAGGCCGGATGGTCTTCCGCTACGACAACGCACCACATCATCGCGAAGCACCAACGTTCCCGCATCATAAACATTTACCCAATAGAGTAAGTCCATCGACGCAACCTTCCCTCACAGATATCCTCAACGAGATCAGCGCAGCTATTCTCAACAAATAGGCCAACCCGGCATAACATTCCATCAGGTCATGACGAACCCTCTATAGCCTTCAATGGCCTCTGTGGATCCTTATAGTATTTCGAGAATACATGAAATCATCCAGTGAATATGCCACGATCGGCCGAAGACCCCTGCCAGCATATTCAAGCGTCTTGAACAAATAACCGATGAACGTTCCCGAATAACGATAGCAACGGATACAACCCTCAATGCGTTCCTGGATCATATCGTACCGACCGTCCCAGCACGATAGCTCTGGGCACTGTTCGATCCACGCATCTATCGTAAACCTGAGCAGCTTGGTAATTTCCTGTTTGGCAGCCGCGTTTCCCCGTTGAGCAATTCTTACCAGTGCAATGCTGATGATATCCCTTGCTTGCTCATCATATGCATCCACCGGAGAGAGAAACGTATAAAGTTTATCGTGGTACTTCCCCAGAATGATCCCGACTGCCTTACTGTCCCTGACACATTTTGTCGGTCTGCCCCTGCGCGATGCCTGCCATCTTCGCTGTAATTTTCGGTCCAATGCACGGGTGACCGTGTCCCAGTCTATGCCGCCGATCTCCGTTCTGACGTTGTGCTGGATAAAGCAATAGGCCTGCGGGGCATGTTTTCGTATCCAGGAGCTGCAAAAGGTAGGAGGTTGGATAGTTCTGAGGAGATGGTTGATTGCCTTGACAGCGGAGGGAAAGTCCATGGATTCAGCATAGAATCTGAAATAAGCTATCTACTTCCGTACTGCCGCGCCAAGCCCTGTGGCCTGCGGTTTCTTAAACCGCGCGCCTGTGAGCACTACTGCCCCTCCACGATCTTGATTTCCTCTCCCGTCAAACCGTATAGTTCATACACCAACTGATCGATTTGCCGGTCGGTGGCGTCGATCTGGCGCTGGAGGGCAGTCTTTTCATGGTCGGTCTTGGCTCCAGGTAGTTGCTTGTTAAGCGAAAGCATCTGGTCGACGAGAGAAACCAGCTTTTCTTTTGCTTGGTTACCCGATGTCATGATGGATATTTGAGACAATTGATTTGACGCTATATGGTTGTTTCCCGAGAAATGATTCCGAAAGAAAAAATTTACCAGGGTACTGTTCAATATACCCAACAAGTATTTTAAAGGCCAGGCACTCTTTGCTTCCGGTTTTAGATTAACGACGTTGGTCGATTGTAAACAGAAATATTGTCTGTTGTCATAGGTGGCGATAATTCTCCGCGACAATGTTATGTTTCTTATCTCCTGAACTACCAGTTTCTCGTCTGATTCGAATATTTCTCGCTTACGAGGTGCGTCCAATACTGAAGGCTCATAATATACATACGTTCCTTCTTTAACGGGTTCATACCTTCCAATCTCGCTACCGCCTGCTGCTCGCATCCACAGACCCGATTGTTTCTTTGCAGAGATATATTTATCATTATCCCCTGTACGAAGACCTTGGTTGATCGTACAAAGGTCGCCCAGATGTGTTTTAGCTTTCGCCAGTTTGCTAAAAATACCCAATTCGCTCGGAGATATCTTGACTTGCCATGCCGCACGGTGATTATTTGCCCAGACATTTTGGTCGACCTTATATTCACGAGTAGGAGAGGGAAAAGTTTGTGCCGTCGTCAGAATCACGTCACACGATCTACACTTGGAATGTGTCGATTTCCTTTTCTCAACTACAAAAACCATAGTCTCATTTTTTGCATTTACAAAGACTCCCGGTCCAATATCAATGACTTTGATCAGACATGACGTGTCAAGAAGATATCGCCTTAGCTTTTCAAATGAGTCATTGCTCAGCAATGTATGAGGAATAATAAAGGAATGCAAACCAAGAGGCCGCAAGAGTTTTTTCAATGACAGCTCCATGAAGAGTCCATAAACATCAAATCGATATTCGCATGTGTGGTATGTTTTACTGAAATACTGTTTTTCAACTTCATCAAGTTCGGTAATGAATAAGTATGGAGGATTTCCTATTATGGCATCAAAACCACCAGACTTAATTATTTCAGGAAAGCCATCCTCCCAGTCGAACATATTGATCAGAAATTTATCTGCGCCATCGAGCATCTTTTGTTGTGTTTGAAAGTCATACCCGATAAGTGAATTCCCGCACTTGATGTTGTCACCAAGGTCGGGAAGAGCACGCTCGTGAATGAAGGTGCTTTGAAGTGTCTGGCTGTTCTCGCCTTCGAGAACTTTCAACAGCAAAGAGAGCTTGGTCACTTCCACGGCCTGGGAGTCGATGTCCACGCCGTAGATGTTGTTCAACAGGATTCTCTTTCTCTCCGTTGTGGTCAGGCGATAATCCCCGCCCCGTACCTGGTAGAGTGTAGGGTTCTTGCCAATCGCCCACTTGCTCGGATCATCTTTCACATACCATTCGTGGTGCCAGTCGAGAAGGTACTGATACGCACCGAGCAGGAACGAGCCGGAACCGCATGCGGGGTCGAGGATGCGGAACTTCTCGACTTCCTTCGGCTTATTATTCTCGACCAGTTTTCCCACAGTGTTCTTGACGATGTAATCGACAATGTACTTCGGTGTGTAGTAAACACCGCCGGCCTTCCTGACTTCGGGTTTCTCCTCAACCTTTGCCTGATGTCCTGCAGTGAGGCGAATGACTTTGCCGAGGAACTGTTCGTACACCTGGCCGAGGATATCGGCTGAGAGGACGGAAAATTCATAGGGGCTTTCAGGATAGTAGAGCCGCTTGATGATGTCCTTGAGCGGCTTGTCGTCGATCTCGATCTTCGGCGTGAGGCTGTCCGGCTCTTCATGGCGGTCTTTTTCTTTCTGAAAGTGGAACAGGCCGGAGTTGTACCGGTCATCGGCCTGGGAGAAGAGCTGGACGAGCCGCTTATAGGCATTGGTACCGTTCTGGAGTGCCTGCAGCCGGCCGTAGTTCTCAATGCCCCGGTCCTCGCAGATGCGCAGGAACACGATACGATCTATTGTGCGCTGAACGCAGAAGTTAAGCTCCCGCTGGGACAGCTTCGGATTCCGGAGAGCGATGTTCCGGGCCAGCAGGTCGCGCCAATCCTCTATTTCCATCAGAAATGCATCGTCAACGGTCGCCGTACCCTTCTTGAGCCTGCTTGTTTCGGCATACTTGTCGAAGGACCCTTTGAGGACGGCGTCACGGGAGAAAATTGAGGATATCTCTCCCCATTTTTCCGGATAGTCCTTGAAGGTGAAATAGAGCGTTCGGGCGACCGAGGCTTTGTCGTTCTTGTCCGGCCTGATGCGGGTGTCGTAGACCGCGAATTCCTCGAAGTCGCACAAGATACTTAGGGGGAGCTTTGCCGACCAGGCGTATCTGCGGAGTTGGAAGGCGGGCGGGATCTCCTCCTTTATATATACTGAAGGCTTTTTGGCTTCGAGGAAGAACTTGCGGGTGCCGCCGATGCGGAAGCAATAGTCCGGGGCCTTGGTCTCCTGGCCGATCTTGATTGCGTCCTCGTGAATGACTTCCTTGTACGCCTCGGCATAGCCCGCGCGATTCGTCATGTCCCAGCCGAGCGCTTCGAACAGCGGGTTCAGAAACTCCTGCCGGAGCTGCGTTTCATTGTATTTTCCTGATCGATAGGATTCGAGGTTCTGGTCAAAGCGTTCGACGAGGGTGAGGACTTCTGGAGGGCAGGAAATGACGCGAGCTTCTTTGTTCTGCTCTTTCTTCATTGTAGAGCAAGATTAGTATAAATCATGGAAAATGGCAAGGGACGTTTTCCGCGGGAAAAACGCGAAAAAAAAGGCCGCTGTCATTGTTGACAGCGGCCTTCGTTCGTACCTGTACTCATGTTAACTCTTCTTCTGCTCCATCTTGGCCTTCAGCAGTTCGCCGAAGGACCCGAGGTTCTGCGGGGCCGCGACCGACTGCTGCTTGTATTCCTTGATCGTCGCTGCCTCCTCTTCCTCGGCGCGCCGGACCTCGGCGAGCGCGAGGGAGATCTTCCTCTTCTCCCGGTCAACTGCCTCGATCTGCACCTCGACCGCCTGGCCTTCCTTCAGCACCTCGCGGGGATGGCTGAGCCTCCTGCCGCCTCCGAGCTTTGAGATGTGGATGAGGCCGTCAACACCCTGTGCCAGCGTCACGAAGGCACCGAAGGGCGCGAGGCGCGATACGGTCCCGCTGTGATAGGAACCCACGAGATAGTTATCCACCGCCTGGTCCCACGGGTCGGGCAGCGCGTCCTTCAGGCTGAAGGAGAACCGCTCCTGGTCCCAGTCGAGCTTCTTGAGGATGACCTCGACCTCCTGGCCGACGGAGAGGACGTCGCCGACCTTCTCCGTCCTGCTCCAGGCGATCTCGGAGACCGGCAGCAGGCCTTCAACGCCGCCGATGTCCACGAATGCACCGAACTTCTGGATCGAGGTCACTTTGCCCCGCACCTTCATGCCTTCCTGCAGGCTCGCCTGCAGGGCCCGTTTTTTATCCTGCCGCTCGCCTTCAAGAATGGCCCTGCGGGACAGGACGATGTTCCGCCCGTTCTCGCCAAACTCGGCGATGTTGAAGGACAGGGACCTGCCGATGATGTCGGACTGCGGTTCGTCCCGCCGGAGACCCATCTGGGAGAAGGGGCAGAACGCGCGGACGGTCCCGCCGACCTTGATCTCGAACCCGCCCTTCACTTCCTTCGCCACCGTACCTTCGACGGGGATGCCGTTCCTCCATGCATCTTCGAGCTGGGTCTGTTTCCCCGGGCCCGATCCGATCTTCGTGGTGAAATGCATCTCGCTGTTCGCCGACGACTGGAAGTAGGCGCGCACCATGTCGCCTTCCCTGACCGCCAGGTTCCCGGCCTCGTCGGTGAGTTCCTTCCGGTCCAGGTAGCCTTCTCCCTTGCCGCCCAGGTCGAGGAAGATCCACTCGCCCGTGATCTTGACGATCCTGGCCTCGACCATCTGGCCCGGCTCAAGCCGGCCCTGTTTCTTGAAGCTCTTCTCGAACATCTCGGCGAAGTTCTCTTCGCCGGACCCTGCGTTTGTTGGCTGGTTGTTGGTATCCATAAGGTCCCTTTCAAGATAATTTCAAATGACAGATCTCAAATAATATCCAAATTGAAAAATCCAATAGTTACGAACGGTCTCACACCGCGGCGATCCTGAGCGGGAATCCCGTCTTAGCCGTGAACTGCTGGATCCCCGATAGGAACGCTCGGGGATGACGGTCGGTGCTTGGAATTTATTTATTATTTAATGCTTGTGATATGGTGCTTCTTTTCCCCGTGTCTTCGCGTCTCCGCGTCTCCGTGTCGAGATTATGTGCCGTTCCCACGAGATCGTATTCCGCCGCGTCGGTGATCGTGACCTCCACGAACTCGCCGGGCAGGGCCTCGGTCTCGGAGAGATAGACCGCGCCGTCGATCTCCGGCGCCTGGCTGGACAATCTTCCGAACAGGGCATCGTCCTCCAGGCCGTCCACGAGAACGACCGCACGCGTGCCGATGAGGGCCCGGTTCTTCCTGAGCGATATCTTCGCCTGGGCCTTCATGATCCGGTCGAGCCGTTCCTGCGCGACCTCGGGAGCGACCTGCGGCTCCAGCCGAACGGCCGGGGTCCCCTCTTCGGGAGAATAGGTGAACACACCGAGATGGTCGAACGCCGTCTCCTGCACGAAGGAGAGCAGCCGCTTGAACGCGGCCTCGGTCTCGCCGGGGAAGCCCGTAATGATCGATGTCCGGAGCGCGATCCCCGGGACCCGCTTCCGGAGCTTCTCGATGGTGCGCTTGATGTCGTCCGAGGTCCCCCGCCGGTTCATGGCGGCAAGGACCTTGTCGTCGATGTGCTGGACCGGGATGTCGAGATATTTACAAATCTTCTCCTCTTCCGCCAGGACCGCCATGAGCTCGTCGGTGATCCTGCCGGGATAGGCGTACATGAGGCGGACCCATCCGATGCCGCGGACCCGCGTCAATCTCCTCAGGAGCGCAGGAAGGTCCGTCGTCCCGTCCCGGTACCCCGTCGAGTCCTGCGCCAGGAGGATCAGCTCCTTCGCGCCGTTATCGGCCAGCTTCCGGGCCTCGTCGATGATCGACGCGGCGGGCCTGCTGACAAAGCTTCCCCGGATGATCGGAATGGCGCAGTAGGAGCAGCGGTTGCTGCACCCCTCGGCGATCTTAAGATAGCGGTAGTGGCGCGGCGTCGTGCTGAGCCGGGGCAGTCCGTAGACCATCGCGGGCGCCGAGACCCGGACAAGGGGCCCGCTCCCGGCCAGCGCCTGTTCGCAGATCTCGCCGATGCGGGCGACCTCCGCCGTGCCGATGATGGCGTCCGCTTCGGGCAGCTCCTTCCGCAGTTCATCCTTATAGCGCTGCGCGAGGCAGCCGGCAACCACGAGGGCGCGGCACTTTCCCCGCTTCTTCATGTTCGCGGCTTCCAGGATCGCCCCGATGGACTCCTCCTTGGCGGACTCGATGAAACCGCACGTGTTCACCACAATGATCTCGGCTTCCTGCTGGTCCGCGGTCAGCTCGAACCCCGAACCGGCAAGCACGCCCATCATCTGCTCGGCATCCACCTGGTTCTTGGGGCAGCCGAGGCTCACCATGCCTATCTTGTAGATTTTTTTCGTCACGCGCTTGTTCCTGCAGCTGTGGAGAACCGGGAAGAAGATCGGGAAGAAGGACCACCGCGACCACAACCGTTGAAGCTTCCTGCAGCAAGCTGCAGGGAATCTTCGATCCTCAAGGAACTATTGTTATTCTAATCGCCCGCTAATCCCGCAGCAAGCTCCGGTACGGCGCTCGCTCCTGGATTCCGACCGACGTGTATGATACCATTGTCGGGGTCGACGGACAACGTCTTTCTTGCTAGAACCCTCCGGACATGGCGAGGAAGCCTGCCAGTTTTTCGTTGGTCTCCCGCAGGCGCTTCGACAGGGTCTTCGTGAATGCCCAGAGAAGCTTGTAGCCCAGCTCGCGGTCCAGGATCAGGATCTTGTCGAGCTCGGTCTTGTTGATGGAGTACAGTTCAGAATCGCTGTTGGCGATTGCATGGGCCGAACGCGGGAAATTGTCGATAAGCGCCATCTCGCCGAAATAGTCCCCCGGCTTCAGCACCGCGAGGGCCTCCTCGCCGATGTTGGGGATGAACTTGCTGATGCGGACCTCGCCCTTCAGGATGATATAGCACCGGTCACCGGTGTCACCCTCCTTGAAGATGACCGCGTCCTTGGCCGCGTTCTCGGGGCGGCCGATCCTCTCGATCTTGGCCAGTTCGGGCTCCAGAAGCGTTTCGAACAGATTGATCTTCTTGAGCAGAGGGATCACGGAACCTCCTTGTCGTAACCGGGACAAACCAGAGCCAAAAACCGGGAACCGCGAAGGCGCAAAGGTCGCGAAGAAAATCCTGTGCCGCTTGAAAAAAAACAAGTTCCGATCTATTTTTGACGTCCTTCGAGTTCTTCGCGTCTCGCTGAGAAGCGCCTACTTTTGGTCGCGGTAATATTTTTTTTTGATTAAAACGTTCTCCGGTCCATCTCGAACGCGTTCCGGATGAGCTCCACCTTGTCTCCGTCCGCACCGCTGATCGCGACCACGTCGAAGCGGCAGGGCATCTGGTGGAGCTTCTTGTACTTCAGGTAGCCAAGCGCGGCCTTGATCATGCGTTCCTGCTTCCGCCGGTCCACTGCCAGCTCGGGCGCGCCATAGGCGTTGCTCGTCCTCGTCTTCACTTCCACGAACACCAGCGTGTCCCCATCGAGGGCGATCAGGTCGAGCTCCCCCTGGGGCGCCCTATAGTTGCGCTCCAGGATGGTGTATCCCCGGCCGGCAAGATGTTTCGCGGCACGATCTTCGCCAGACCGTCCCAGCAGTTTCCCGAGCAGGCTCACCGGGACCCCGCCCGAAGCATTTCCGCGACAGGCTGGAAGCTTTTGCGGTGCGCATCGCAGGGACCGTGGAGCCGGATCATCTCCATGTGCTCCTTCGTTCCATAGCCTTTATGCTTCAGAAAATTATACTGGGGATATCGCTCGTGCAGATCCCGCATGAGGCGGTCGCGGGTCACTTTGGCAATGATCGATGCTGCTGAGATGGAATGGCTCCTGCAGTCGCCTTTGACAACGGCCTGCTGGGAACAGCGTACGCGGGAAAGGCCGCAGTTGCCATCGATGAGAAGATGGTCCGGTGGCGGGGTGATGGCAGCGAGCGCCCGCTCCATGGCAAGGAGCGAGGCCTCGCGGATGTTGACCATATCGATGGTCCGCTCGTCCACGATGCCGATGCCGTAAGCGACTGCCGCACCAACAATAACGCCGAAGAGGCGTTCCCGCTCCTCTTCGGCGATCTGCTTTGAGTCGGTGACCCCGGGGATGATAAGGCCCTCAGGCAGGACAACGGCTGCAGCCACGACCGGACCGGCAAGCGGTCCGCGCCCGACCTCGTCCACTCCCGCGATGCGAACGGCTCCCCCTGCCCGTGCGCTTCGCTCATAGACCAACGGGTCGATGGGAATATCGAACAGACCGTCCATTCCCGCCGGACGCGTCACCCGCGGACGGGATCCACCACGGGGCATAAGCACCTCGGACAATGAAAATGACGAACTCAAAATTCAATACAACCTGCGTTTGAATCTTGAATCCATGAGCGAGCGCCAACCCCGTAGCTTGCTACAGGGTTAGCGAGCGATTAGAATATCGATAGCTTCCTTGAGGATCGAAGATTCCCTGCAGCTTGCTGCGGAGAGCTTCAATGTTGAATATTGAATCTGTAGTACTACTTCGCCTGCTCGGCGGATTGGTCGGCGCCGGCCACCACGGCATAGGTGCGTTCCTTCTCCTTGATCCGGGCGGCCTTGCCGCGCAGTTCGCGGAGGAAGTACAGCTTGGCCCGGCGGACCTTGCCTTCCTTGGCCAGCTCGATCTTGTCGATCATGGGCGAGTGGACCGGGAAGAGCCGCTCAACGCCGACACCGTACGAGAGCTTCCGCACCCGGACGGACTCGCGCGAGCCGGAGCCCTGGCGGCCGATCACCACGCCCTCGAAGATCTGGATCCTTTCCTTGTCGCCTTCCACTACCTTCGCATGGACCTTGACGGTGTCCCCCACGCGGAAGCTCGGGATCCCCTGCTTCAGCTGGGGCTTCTCGATGGCATTAAGAATGGTGATGTTCATGGTAAACCTCCTATAGCTTCGCTAATGGTAAAATGGGAAATTGTAAAGTTCAAATTGAAAATTTCACTGCTTTCCATTTACAATTTCCAATCTGCAATTTACAATTTTAAATTCTGTTTCAGCTCCTGCAGGATCTTCCGGTCCTCATCGCTCAGGTCCGCGGTCTCCAGCAGGTCCGGCCGCTTGAGGAGCGTGGCCCGGAGGGATTCGCGCCGCCGCCACTTCATGATCGCGTCATGGTTCCCGGAGAGCAGGACCTCGGGCACCTGCATGCCCCGGAACTCTGCCGGCCGCGTATAATGCGGATGATCGAGGAGACCGTCGCCGAAGGAGTCCCGGTAGGCTGACTCCTCGTCGCCCAGCACCCCGGGTACCAGCCGCGCTGCCGCGTCGATCACCACCAGCGCTGCAAGCTCGCCGCCGGTCAGCACGTAGTCCCCGACGGAAAGTTCTTCGTCCACCAGGGCGTCCTTCACCCGCTCGTCGATTGCCTCGTAGTGACCGCAGAGCAAAATGACCCTGCGCCGTTCCCGGGAGAGCCGCTCCGCGTACCGCTGGTCGAACAGCGTTCCCTGCGGCGAGAGCAGGACCGTGAAGAAGCTTTCGCCGGGGGACGCGGCCTTCACCGCATCAACAGCCCTGAAGATAGGTTCCGGCTTCAGCACCATGCCCGCTTCGCCGCCATACGGGCTGTCATCCGCTTTCCGGTGTTTATCTTCCGTATAGTCCCGGACGTTCCAGGTCCGGACGAAGAGAAGCCCCTTCTCCCGCCCGCGCTTCAAAATGCTTTCATTGAGCGGCCCGGCAAGGATCCCCGGAAACAGGGTGAGCACTTCGAAGTTCAGTGTTCCCATAGCTCAAGCCGGAAAACGGCAGCCGCATTTCGCCACGGAGTCACGGAGAGCACAGAGAAAACCACGAACATGAGATGATCACGGTTTAGTTGCTAATCTTCGCGTCATCAGCCGTTCTGCCCTTCACGTATTCCTCAGTGACCTCTGAGCCTCTGTGGCAGATGTTCCTGTTCTTAATCCAGCAGGCCTTCCATCACGTGGATGACCATGCGCTTCGCCGCGCGGTCGATCTGCCGGATGACTTCCTTGGTCGCAGGCAGATAGACTTCCTTCCCGCCCGCCTTCATTACATAGACGTCGTTGCTGCCGGTCTCGAAGATGTCAACGATCGTGCCGAGCTTCTCACCGGTCTCGGAGAGGACCTCCATGCCGATGAGCTCGAACCAGTAATACTGCCCCTCAGGCAAAGGGACCGTCTCTTCCTGGGGGACCTGCACCAGCCAGCCGTTCAGTTCCCGCGCTTTCTCCGGGCTGTCATACCCCTTGAGGAGGAGGACCGGGGTCCCGTCCATATACCTCACCGATCTGACCGCGCATGCCCTGCTCTCCCCGCGGGAAGAGGTCAGGTACACCCGGCGCAGTTCCGTGAACCGTTCCGGGTGGTCCGTCAGGGCCTCGATCTTGATCTCGCCCTTGACGCCATGGGTCTTCTGCACCCTGCCGATGGTGATGAGCATGACGTCCACAGCTTGCAAACTTGTCAGCGGCTCGACTGAGCTCGCCGAAGTCCTGCAGGCTTGACAGCTTACTTCGCGGCGAACTGCTTCATGATCCCGACCTTGGAAAGCAGGGACCTGACCGTATCGGTGGGTACAGCACCCTTCTTGAGCCAGTCGAGGGCCTTTCCCTCGTCAACCTTCACCGGGGCGTCCTTCTTGACCGGATCGTAGGTCCCGATCTCCTCGATGAAGCGTCCGTCGCGCGGCGAACGGGAATCAGCGACGATCACCCGGTAGAACGGTTTCTTGTGGGTGCCTATCCTCTTGAGCCTTATCTTTACTGCCATGTCTTCACCTCTTTCTGTTGATTGAAGCCCCCTGCAGCAAGCTGCAGGGGACCTTTGATCCTCAAGGTAGTACTATTTATTCTAATCGCTCGCTAGCCCCGCAGCAAGCTACGGGGAATGCGCTCGCTCCTGGATTCAATTCCACTCTATCTGAGAAACTTGACCGCCTATGCCACGATTCAGATATCTCAATTCTTATTCGTGAAACTCATCCATTCGTGTTATTCGCGTTCTGCTTTGCCTTACCTGGGCAGGCGGCCGCCGAACATCCGGCCCATGTCCTTCATCTTGCCGCCCTTCATCATCTTCATCATCTTCTGCATCTCGGCGAACTGTTTCAGCAGCCGGTTCACATCCTGGACCTGGGTGCCGCTGCCCTTGGCGATGCGAGCGCGTCGGCTGCCGTTGATGATCGTGTGGTTCGCCCGCTCCCGCGGGGTCATGGAGCTGATGATGGCGTCTACCTTCACCAGTTCCTTGTCGTTCACGTCGGCGTCCGGGAGCTTCATCTTGCTCATCCCCGGGATCATGCCCATGATGGAGCCGAGGCCGCCCATCTTCTTGACCTGCTTGAGCTGGCCCCGGAAGTCCTCGAGATCGAAGGCGTTACGCTTCAGCTTCTTGGCAAGCTGCTCGGCCTCTTCCGCGTTGACCGTTTCCTGCGCCTTCTCGATGAGCGACATGACATCGCCCATACCGAGGATGCGCGAGGCCATGCGGTCCGGGAAGAACGGTTCGAGGGCGTCGAGCTTCTCGCCCATGCCCGTGAACTTGATCGGTTTGCCCGTGACCGCCTTGACCGAGAGCGCGGCGCCGCCGCGGGCGTCGCCGTCGAGCTTGGTCAGCACCACGCCGTCGAAGCCCAGGTCCTTGTTGAAGGCCTCAGCGATGTTCACGGCTTCCTGGCCCGTCATGGCGTCCGCAACGAACAGGACCTCATGGGGCTTCACCCCGGCCTTTATCTGCCGGAGCTCGTCCATGAGCGGTCCGTCGATCTGGAGCCGGCCCGCCGTGTCAAGGATCACCACCTCGAAGAGCGACCGCTCGGCGAAATCGCGGGCCGCCCTGCAGATGACCACGGGGTCCGTGGACTCCGAGGTGAAGGCATCGACCCCCACCTGCCGCGCGAGGGTCTTCAATTGTTCGATGGCGGCCGGCCGTCGGGTGTCCGCCGGCACGAGGAGGACCTTCCTGCCGTCCTTCTTGAAGTTCCTGGCCAGCTTGCCGGCCGTGGTCGTCTTGCCCGATCCCTGCAGTCCCACCATCATGATGACCGTGGGCGGGTTCGAGGAAAGGTGCAGCTTGGACTGCGTCCCGCCCAGGAGGCGGACGAGCTCCTCGTGGACGACCTTGATCACCTGCTGGCCGGGAGTGAGGCTCGCGAGGATCTCCTGACCCACGGCCCGCTCCTGGACCTTGTTGACGAACTCCTTGACGACCTTGAAGTTGACGTCCGCTTCGAGGAGCGCAAGACGCACTTCGCGCATGGCTTCCTTGACGTCGTCTTCCTTCAGGACACCCCTGCCGCGGAGCTTCTTGAATACGGCATCTAATTTACCGGTTAACGTATCAAACATGGGATTCCCGGGAACGGCAAAGAATAAGAATAATAAGAGATAAGTCCATTATTGTCAAGGATTTTCTCGCCTGAATAGACCATTTTCCAGCCCATGGATCCGACCCGGCAGTCTCGCTGCTACCGTCGCGGCGCACACAGTTAGTTTCGAAATTCATTGACTATATCTCAATCGACAATTATAATAAAAGCTCACAATTGTAATTTGCCATATGGCAGCTCTCTGGAACCTGCTGATTTTTCTTCATTCAGAGTTAATGTCTAAATCTGCCTTTTCCAAGGCACAGACTAAAAAGGAGGAGATACCATGTTGCGAAAATGCATCAGCCTTTCCCTTGCAACGGTCCTGACATCCGGCATCCTTATCGCCGGCCAGGCCGGAGCGCAGGAAAAGGCCGCAGCACCGGCAGCTCCGCAGGCGAAGCCCACCGTGGCCAAGGTCTGCGCGAACTGTCACCAGCCGCAGCCCGGGAACCTTCGGGCAAATTTCGACAGCGTAGCCTACAAGACCAGGTCGATCCAGGTCAAGATCGACGAGGCGACCGAGATCCTGCGGTTCGATGATAAGCTCCAGCTCGTGAACATCCAGGCCCCCGCCGACGCACCGGACCAGCCGCTCCGGGCGCTCAAGAAGGGCAAGGAGGTCCGGATCGAGTATACCGAGAAGGACGGCAAGAAGTTCATGACCCTTATCTCGGCCAAGCCGCCCATCAAGATCGCGCCCGAGAAGATGGTCAAGACCGAGGACGTTGAGAAGCTCGTTGCGCTGGGTCCGGAAAAGGGCAAGTATATGCTTATCGATGCCCGGCCGCTTCCGCGGTTCCAGGAAGGCTTCATTCCCACGGCGGTGAACATCCCCTTCCCGGCCTTCGAGAAGATGAAGGACAAGCTCCCGGCGGACAAGGCGACGCTCATCGTCTATTACTGCGCCGGGGTCACCTGAGCGATGAGCCCTGACTCTGCCCGGCGGGCAGAGAACCTTGGTTACACCAATGTGAAGGTCTACCACGACGGCGTGCCGGAGTGGGTGAAGCGGAACTATCTCGTACTGTCAACGCAGTTCCTGAAGGATGCATGGATCGAGAAGGACATCCCGCATGTGCTCGTGGACGTGCGGCCCGCAGCGGAAGCTGAAAAGGGATTCATCAAGGGCGCGGTCACGGTCCCCGTCGTAGAGATCGAGAAGGCCATCGCCAAGTTCCCGCCCAAGGACAAGAAGGCGCCCATCATGATCTACGATCAGAAGGGCGGCGATGACGCGGTCAAGGCGGCGAAGGCGCTCATCACGGCGGGCTATGCGCCGGTGGACATCGTATCAGGCGGGTTCGACGGCTGGAAGGCTGCGGGCTTCCCGGTCCAGACGGGCAAGCTCGCGACGAACATCGTGTACGTGCCCAAGCCGCGGCCCGGCGAGATCTCCATCGAGGACTTCACGAAGATCGCCATGAATACGCCTGCGGACACCCTGATCCTCGATGTACGCAACCGCGACGAGGGCAATGCCGGCATGATCAAGGGCGCGAAGCTCGTGCCCGACGAGGAGATCCTCGACCGGTTTGCCGAGGTCCCGAAGGACAAGAAGATCGTGACCCATTGCTCCACAGGCGTGCGTGCCGAGATGGCCTACCACAAGCTGAAGGAGAAGGGCTACAACGTCCAGTTCCTGAACGCCAAGGTGGAGATCAACGACAAGGGCGAGTTCAAGCTCGAGAAGCCCTGATGTGCCGTTGAAGCTCCCTGCAGCAAACTGCGGGGAAATGCGCTCGCTCCTGAATTCAATACCATTGCAAAAGCCCCGGGGAAGAACCTCCGGGGCTTTTTTTTCAGCGCGCTGAACGTCGCCAGACCCGGTCAGGGCGCGCCGGGGAAACGCCGTTTTTCCAGAAGCAATACCATGCGGTCCAGGTGGACCTTCTCCTCAGCTGCAAGGACCTGGAATACCCGCTTCGCGCTTTCCCCTGCCAGCTCCCGCTCCATTCTGATGTAGAGATCAAATGCGTGCGACTCCAGCGCTATGGACAGGTCCAGGACGTCGTTCACATCCTTGCCCTTCACCCATTCGAGGGCCTTCGTCACCGACATGCCTCCCTCCATCACCTCTCCCGGGACAGTACCCAAAAAGAACGCCTCCGGGATCGCCGTAGCAGCCGTGTCGCCGGTCGCCTCGCGATATACTCCGACCAGGGCCGCCTTGTGATGGTCCTCGGCACGCACTAGTCCGTCGAAGAGGCCGACGGCTTCGCGGTCCTCAAGTGCTGACGCCATGCTGTGGTAGAACCGTCGCGATCCTTCCTCCAGCGACCACGCGAGGGCGATCAGCTCTTCGGGCTTTTCCCTGCCGGAGAACAGGACCATGCCTGCCTCGGGCGGACCGTCGACAACGAGGCCGCGCCAGGCCTGGATCCCGCCCTCCATGCTGAACACGTTCGTGAAACCGGCGTCGAGCAGGATGCTCGCTGCAGCCCGGCTTCGGTTCCCGGAACGGCAATAGAGCACGGTCGGCCGGGAACGGTCGAGCTCCCGCTCGCGCTCATACAGATCTCCCAGCGGGACGAGCGCCGCGCCGGGGATATGTCCCTGGCCGTATTCGCCCGGCTGACGTACATCGATGAGATTATACGCGCCCGGGTCTCTCTCCCTGAGCAGGTCCTTCACCTGCCGGGCGGTCATGGCAGGTATGGGTTTGAACGGGCCGGTGGGGATCATGATCGCATCGTAGGACGCCAGACATCGGCAAGCCGGGTCTGCGTTCCTCCTCCCTTTGACTCCAGCACATACCGAAAAAGCTCCCGGCACATCTGGAGGCGTTCAGAAGATCTTCCGCTCCGATTCGTTGAGCTTCTCGGTCCGTGGCTTGAGTGCCTCGCACGGGGGCACACCACGGTCAGAGACTGCGTATCCGCTGTCCTGCCGGAGATGTCGTTGAACTCGTTCAGCCAGTCAGGGGCCAATGTCCGAATGAGGAGAAAAGCAGTTTGTCGCTGCGATCTGTGCGCCGTCAGCGTCTGCGGTCAGCTCGCGGAAGCGGCCCGGCTACAGAGGGAAATGGCATGCGACCTGGTGTCCGCCTGCGATCTCGTGAAGCCGGGGTTCCGTGGCGGGGCTGGTGCAGACTTCGGGCCTGCCCTGGGACTCATAGACCGGGCAGCGCGGCGCGAACCGGCAGCCCTCGAGCGGCCGCTCGAAGTCGAACACTCCCCACCGACCTACTCGGACGCTTCTGGCTTTGCTGCCTGCCTCCCTGCTCTGCTTCTCGACCAGTGATGACCACAGGATATGCGTGTACGGGTGGCTTGCCTTGTGCGCGATGCGACCGGACAGCCCCATCTCCACGATCTTGCCCAGGTACATGACCGCCACCTTGTGGCTCATGAGCTCAACGACCCGAAGATCGTGGGAAATGAAAAGGTAGGATAGCCCAAGCTGCTTCTGGAGGTCCCGGAGCAGATTCACGACCTGCGCCTGGATCGAGACATCCAGCGCGCTGGTCGGCTCGTCCGCAACAAGGAACTGCGCGCCCACGGACAGCACACGCGCTACACCTACCCGCCGCTTCTCGCCTCCCGACAGTTCATGGGGGAAGTTCGAGAGCTTGCTCTTCTTGAGATTGACCTGGTCCAGGAGCTCACCAATGCGCTTCTCCACCTCCGCGTCGGTCATCTCGTGGTGGACCGTGATCGCCTCGTTCAGGATCTCGCGGATGCGCATTTTCGGGTTCAGCGCCGCGTCGAGGTCCTGGAAGATCATCTGCATCTTTCCCCGGAGCTGCCGAAGCTCGTTGGTCGAGGCCGCGGTGATGTCCTTCCTGTCGAAGATGATCCTGCCCGACGTCGGCTTCTCGAGCCGCAGGATGGTCCGGCCGATGGTCGTCTTGCCGCAGCCCGACTCTCCCACGAACCCGACGGTCTCGTTCTCCTTGAGGTAGAAGCTCACCCCGTCCACCGCAGGGATGGACCGGTGCTGCTCCCCGAAGGAGAACAGCCCCTTCGGTTGGGCGAAGTGCTTCTTCAGGTCGATGACTTCGAGGATGGTCTTGGACATAATTTCCTTATTTCTGCCACAGAGGCGCAGAGACACAGGGAAGAACACGCCACTTGAACCGCCAAGGCCGCAAAGGTCATTATTGATTCTTATGTCGGACCTGCAAACCTTGCTTCGCGTCCTTCGCGTCTTAGCGGTAAAATAAATTTGCCTTTCCCTGTGTTCTTTGTGTCTCTGTGGCGAATATCCTTAATCAAAATACAACCAGCACCGCGCCTTGTGCCCCGGCCCGATCTCGCGAAGGTCCGGCTCCTGACGCTCACATCTCTCCCGTATCTTGTCCGTCACTCTGTTGCACCGGCCGTAGAACCGGCACCCCGCCGGGATGTTGATGGTATCGAGCACATCTCCTTCGATGGCCTGGAGATGACCCTTCCCCTTGATGTTCTCGGCGCTCGGGATGGACATGAGCAGCGCCGACGTGTAGGGATGTTTCCTGTCCTCACCCTTCGCGAGGATGTCCCTGGCCGGGCCGGTCTCGACCACGGTGCCGCCGTACATCACGGCGACCATGTCCGACAGCCGGGAGATGATGCTGATATCGTGGCTGATCAGCATGGTCGCGATGCCGAGCTCGGCCTTCAGCTCCGCCAGCAGGTCCGCGATCTTGGACTGAATGGTCGCGTCGAGGCCCGTTGTCGGCTCGTCGGCGATCAGGAGCGACGGCTCGCAGGACAGCGCCATGGCGATCATGGCCCGTTGGCACATGCCGCCCGACAGGCCGTATGGATAGTTATCGAACCGGAGCCGAGGGCTGTCGATCTTCACCCGGTCGAGCCATGATAGGGCGCGCTCCTTTGCCGCCGGTTCCTCTTTGATGGACGTATGGAGCTGGATGGCCTCGGTGATCTGCCTGCCCACGGTCATGAAAGGGTTCAGGGACTGCTTGGGGTTCTGGAAGATCATCGAGATCTCCTTGCCCCGGACCTTGGCCATGCGCCGCTCGGAAAGCTCCTGCCAGCCCTCCTCGTCCTTCTGCACGCCCATGATCCTGCCGTCCTCCCTCGTGAGCGTCACATAATCATCGAGGTCCTGCAGGATGTTCTTCTGAACGCGGTCGGACTTGAACCCGATCTTGCCGGTAATGATGCCCGGGCCCGCAGCGACCAAACCCATGATCGAGAGCGCCGTGATGCTCTTACCGCTGCCGCTCTCTCCCACCACGCCGAGCGTCTCGCCCTTTGTTATCTTGAGGCTCACACCGTCAACAGAGCGAATGAAGGCCTGCTTGCTCTTCGAGTAGAAGTAGGTCCGAAGGTCCTCTATTTTGAGGATCGGCGCCTTCATCACTTGCTCCTCTTGCCTTCGAGAATGTTATTCAACCCGTCGCCAAGGAGGTGGAACCCGAGGATCGTGAAAAGGATGGCGAGGGACGGAGCAGTGGACGGCCAGAACTGCCCTTTCATGAAGTAGTTCGCCCCTGCCTGGACCATGTTGCCCCATGACGGGATCGGCTCCTGTACGCCGAAGCCGAGGTAGGAGAGCGATGTTTCCATCAGAATGGCCTCGCCCATGCCGAGCGTCGCCTGGATGATCAGGATGGAGCGGCAGTTGTGCCAGAGAATGTGCTTCAGGATGATGGTTCTCGTAGGAAGGCCGAGCGCGATGTCCGCCTCGATGAAATTCTTCTGCTTCAGGAACAGGACCTTCCCCTTGATGTGCGATGCGACCGCAGGCACGTTCGTGATGCCCACGACCAGCATGATGTAGTAGATGTCCGGCTTGAACGCAGCGATCACGAGCAGGATAAGCACGAGCCGCGGGAAGGAATCGACGAGATTGGTGAAATAGGTGATACCCATGTCCCATTTGCCGCCGCGATACCCGGCCAGCACGCCGAGCACTGTGCCGAAGAAGAGCGCGATGAAGATCGCGAGCAATCCCGGCAGGAAGTAGGCCTGGATGCTCACGATAAGGCGCGAGAACATGTCCCGGCCCATGAAGTCCGTGCCGAGGAGATGCCCTGTCGTCAGCGGCGGCGCCATCATGAGCTCCAGGTCAATGTCCTGGGGGTCGCGCGGCAGGAGGTTGAAGGCGCCAAGGAGATAGGACACCACCACGAGCGTCACGATCAGCAGGCCGTAGCCCACGTACGCGATGTCGATGGCGTTCGGCTTCTTCCAGAACGGCAGGTCCGAGAACTCGCCGATCTCACCGGATTGTTGGGTGTAGGATTTCATTCGAAATAACGTTCAACGCTTATTGTCGTTTTGTCTGTTTACGAAGCAACCGGAAATATATGGATTTTCAGGAGCCCTTTCGCTTTCAGGCTGAAACCGACGGGGGCTCGAACAAAGCATCATGGAGCAGCGGTCCCCGGATAGGTACAAATGGGACAGGCGTCCAGAGCATGCGACGAAGACGCGAACAGCGCTGTTTCCAAAGAATACAATCCCGCTATCCATGATATCGCTGTTTATTGGATCAAGAACGTATTCATAGTGTATCCTTTATATTTCCGGCCCCTATTCCTTCGACGCCCGCGGGTTCACCGCGACATACACCACGCTCTGGAACAGGCTGCCGAGGCGCACGAAGACCGCGGCGAGAATGGCAATGCCCATGATGACCGGGAAGTCGCGGTCCTGCGCCGCCTGCCACGCCATCCTGCCCATGCCCGGCCAGTTGAACACCTGCTCAACGATGACCGCGCCGCCGAGGATGAACGGGATCTTGGCCGCGATGATCTCGGTGACCGGGATGAGCAGCCCTTCCTTGAAGGCGTGGCCCATGACCGACGCGCCCTTGGCGCGGGCGGTGCGTATATAGTCCTCGTCCAGCACCCTCGCCATCTCATCGCGGAGCGACCGGATGACCTCGCTGATGGTCCCGTTCCCGATGCCCAGCACGAAGATGGGCAGCAGCGCATACAGCCATTTCTGGCCGCCTGTCGCGAACCCGAAGGCCATGGGGAAGAGCCCGAGCTTGTGGGTGAAGAAGTAGATGACGATGTATCCCAGCCAGAAGACCGGCAGGGCCGAGATGATATAAGCGCCGATGGTAAGCGGCCAGGTGAGCCGCGTCATGCCGCGCCTGGCGGAGGAGAGCGCGATGGGAACGGCGAGCGCCAGGGTGATGATCAGAGAGCCGATGGTCAGAAGCAGGGTGTTCAGGCCTGTGCGCAGGACCTCCTTCAACACCGGCTGGCCCGTCCGGATTGAGGTGCCGAAGTCCCCGCGCAGCATGTTCCCGAGCCACGCGAGATACTGCCCGTACCACGACTTCTGCATGCCCATTGCCTCACGGATCCCTGCCCGCGCCGAATCCGTGGGCATCTGACCCTCCAGCAGGACGCTGAACGGGTCGCCAGGCGAGAAAAAGAGGATGATGAACACGACAAAGCTCACACCCAGGAGGAGCAGACTGGTGATCAGCAGTTCGCGAGAAAGAACAAGGGCTATGGGCCGTATGGCGGTGAGCTTCATAAGTATAACAAAATAATCGCCACAGAGGCACAGAGGTCACAGAGGAAAAATTTCCTATGTTCTCTCCGGTCTCTGTGGCTTAAATGACTTTTATCGGGTCCTGCCATCTGCTAGAATTTACTTCCCCGTGTCACCCTGTCTCCGCGTCCCCGTGTCGGGTTTATTTCTGGTCCTTCGTCTCAATGAACCACTCGTCGGCAAAGGAGAAGAACTTGTAGGGATGGATGGCCATGCGCCGGACCTTGTCCCGGTACGCCGCATAGTTCGTCAACGTCCAGAGGAAGGTGTAGGGGTTCTCCTCGGCGAGCAGCGCATGGAGCTTCCGGTTGATGGTGCGCCGCTTCTCGTGGTCCAGCGTGAGCTTGCTCTCGTTGATCAGGCCGTCAACCTCGGGATTGGCATACCCGCCGAAGTTGTTCTTCCAGGGCCCGATCTCGCCGGAATGGAAGAGCGACGAGATGTCCGCAGAGTCGTCGAACACCCACGACGCGAAGATGATGTCGAAGTCATGCTCCAGGAACACGTCCTCCTTCCAGGCCTGCCATTCCTTGAACTCCACCTTGATGTCGGCGCCGATGTTCTTGAGGTAGTTCTTGAATGCCAGCACCACGCGCTTCACGGCCTCGCTCTCCTTCTCGATGGGCACCTTGAGCGATAGGGCAAGCTTCTTGCCGTCCTTCTGCATGAACCCGTCGGCGCCCCGGGTGAACCCTGCCTCCTGCAGCAGGGCAATGGATTTCTGGGCGTCGAAGGCCGCGGGCTGTACGTCCAGATTATAGGCCCAGCTGCCCGGCGCGAAAGGCCCGGAGATGATGGTCCCCTGGCCGTTGAAGAACGAATCGAGCATCTCCTGCCGGTTCACCGCATGGGTGAAGGCCTGGCGCACGCGCTTGTCGGCAAGGAAGGGGTTCCGAACGTTGTAGCCGAAGAACGAATAGGACAGTGCGTTGTAGGGCTTCAGCACGAACCGCTTGTCGCCCTGGATCTCGGGGATGTCCCGCGGGTTCACCAGCACGATCATGTCGATGGCGTTGAACATGAGCGCCTGGGTCATGATGTTCTGGTCGGCGAAGGGCTTCTCCGCGAACTGGTTGATGTGGGGCCGTCCCTTGAAGTAGTTGTCATTGGCGACAAGAACGATCTCCCGCTCGGGCGTGACGGTCTTGAACAGATAAGGACCGGTCCCGATGGGGTGCTGCACGAAGGGATCGTCCCGCGTCAGGAACTGCTGGTTCGCCGGACCGTGCTTCGGGATGATCTTGAAGCTGAACTTGGCCAGGGCGTTCAGGATGGGCCGCTTGAGCGTGAACTTCACGGTGGCGTCGTCCACCTTCTCGATCGCGTCGATGAACTCGTACCGCACCTTGAGGGGCGTGATGGTCTTGGGGTGCATCATGATCTTGTAGGTGAACACCACGTCGTCGGCCGTGAACGGCTTTGGCGCGGTCTCACCCTCCTTCGGGTGCCAGGTCACGTCCTTCCGGAGGAAGAAGGTGTAGGTCCGGCCGTCCTTGGAGGACTCCCACCGCTCCGCCAGCTCGGGCACGATCTCCTGCTTCTCGTTAATGCCCACAAGGCCGTTGAAAATCAGCTCGGTGATGCGGAGCGAGATCATCTCATTGCTCGTGATGGGATCGAGCGTGGCCGGCCGGCCGTATTCCCCGTAGCTCAGGGAGCCTCCGTCGGGCCTGCCGTCATTCTTGGGGGCCGCCCCGGCAGGGGCCGTCACCAGCACGGTAAGGGTCATGACCAGTATCAGAACCATCAGCGTCCGTTTCATAGTTCCCTCCTCAAAATGGTACTCATATCAAATCAAGGCGTTCACCGCAGAGCACGCGGAGGACGCGGTGAAAAATCGAGCAAAAATCTATCCTGTTTAGAGCAATTAAATCCTTTCCCGCCCATGTCGATACGTGTCTTCAGCCGTTCTTTGGCCTTCTCTGCGGGCTCTGCGATCTCTGCGGTAAAAAACTAATTGATCTTCACGTCCCCGGCGCTCTTGTGCTCCATGGAGTAGATGCCCTGCAGTGCCTCCTGGATCTGGCGCACCTCGGGGAACTGCTTGCTCATCTCAAAGTAGATCTCCAGGGCCTCGGAGAACTTCTTCGTTCGGTAATAGGCATCGGACAGGTCCACGAGCATCACCGGGTCGTTGGACTCGATCTTGTTCTTGTTCCCCTTGTCCCTCCCTGCCTCGAGATAGGAGACGGCCTTCGCCGTATCCTTCTTCGAGAGATAGTACCTGCCCAGTCCGACGTTCAGGATGGCGAAGCGCTTGCCGTCGCCTGCCTCGACCACGCCCGCAGAGGTCTGCGCGGTGCGGGGGCAGTCGATCCTGAGCCTGCCGCAGGTCGCCAGGATGTCGGACAGGAGCTCAGGATCGCCCGGTTGTTTCTGCGTCAGTTCGTCCCATACGCCGATGGCCTCGGCATGCTTCCCCTTCTGCTGCTGCAGCGCCCCCTGGCGGACCATGGCCTTGTTCTTGAACTGCAACGGCATCTGGGGAGCAGCGAGGAACGCCGCCGTTGCCTTCGCCGCCTGGTCCGTGTTCCCGGCGAGCGCCTGGGCCTCGCCGAGGTAGTAGCTTGCGATGCCCTTGAGCTGCGGGTCCGAGGCCGCCTTCTCAAGCGATGCCAGGCTGGCCTGGAGGTAGAAAGCCGCAAGGTTCGGCAGGACCTGAAGGTCGTAGAACGTGATCACCTTGCTCTTGCTGATGGTCTCGCGGTACGAATAGGATTTCATATCCGCGCGCTGAAGAAGGTCGAGACCCTTGTCGAGGGACCCCGCCCGTGCGTACACGCCCAGGCAGTTCTTCGCAGCAATGAGGGACAGCGGTTTGCCGCCCTTCTTGACGTCCGCCAGCGCCTCGTCGCACAGGGCGACGGGATCTTTTTCAACGAGGCCCGCCCTGCTGTACGCAGCGGCAAGCTCGGTCTTTACATCGGGATCGGAACTGTTGATGCCGCCCCAGAGCTCTTGCGCCTTCTGCTTGTCCCCTCTCACGTTGGCCGCCGTTCCCAGCGCGATTTTTGCTATGGCCTTGTACCTGGCACCGCCGCCTCCGGCGAGGAACTTCTCGAGCGGTGCCTGCGCAGGCGCCGCCTTCCCGCCCTCCAACAGCGCGAGCCCGAGGTACAGGTCGCTGTACATGCTGCGGCCCGCGCCACGGTCCGACGAGAGCCGCTTCAGATAATCGGCGTTCACCTCCGCGGACATCTGCGCCAGCCCCTGGTGCAGCTCGCCGTTCTTAAGGTAGATCATGCCGAGGGTGAGCCGGGCCGGAGACTGCTTGCTCTGCTCCAGAGACGGGAGCGCTGCGCGGAGGTCGCGCGCAGCGTCCTCGTACCGGTGCTTCTCATAGGCCTTCATGGCCTTCTGGACCGGATCGTCGGCGGCATGGGCCGGACATGCGGCCAGACCTATGCTTAAAATCAGAAAGAAAACCACGTACATGCAAGCTCCTTAAGCCAAAACAGAAGAAAACCTTTCTCCCGCGGAGTACGCGGAGCACGCAGAGAGCTTCTCATGCAGAAGATAACCCGCTCTTTCTATTCTTTCCGCCTTCCTCTGCGACCTCTGCGATCTCTGCGGTAAATGAAGACTTTCATCTATTTTTTTCCGCTCTCGTATCACTCTTTCATTCTTGCCACGAAGATCTGGTCCCACTGGTCCACTTGTGCCCGGAACGCTATGGTCCCGTCGGGCGAGCACGCCACGTCGTGGTTCATCTTGGTGTCGGTCTTGAGGAGCCAGGGCGTTCTCTCCGCTATGTTCACCACATAGAGGGGGTGGTATTCCTGCCGGTCGTTCTTTACGTACACGAGCCTCTTGCTGTCGTGCATCCACGCGGGCCCGCGCTCCACGTCGGGGACCACATCGACGGCCACGGCCTTCGCAGCGAGCCCGTCACCCGTTGCCGGGTCCGAGCCGTCCGCGGCGACCACCATGATGGACCAGATCCGCGGGTCGCCCTGCGGATTGTAGTTCGAATAGAAAGCGATCTTCTTCCCGTCAGGCGACCAGACCGGACGGATGTCGTCGTGTTCCCATGCCGTGAGCGCCTTGACCGATTCCGCAGGCCTGCTCACGTCGTTGATGACCGCTATGTCGTGGTTCTCGTTGTTCCCGTGCATATAGACGATCCGCTTACCGTCCGGCGACCACTGGGGATAGAGATTTTCTTTCCCGCTGTGGGTGAGCCGCGTCAGCGCGCGGGTGCCTGCGTCCATGAGGTAGATATCTCCCTTGTCCGTCCGGCCCGACACGAACACGATCGTGTTCGATGACGGCGACCAGTCGGACTGGCCGTCCTTCTCCTTGTGCTCCGTGATGCGGGTGACCGGCTTGCCGCCCATGTCGCCGACATAGAGGTCATAATTCCCTTCACCGCCGTTGCTCATGAACACAAAGCGCTCCTCACGCGGCGACCAGGAGATGCCGGCGTTGTAGCTGATGTCCTCCACCACGCCGGGGAAGAAGAACTTCATGTCCCCGCCTGCTGCGCGCAGATAATAGACGGTCTGGAACACCAGGCCGTCCGCCAGGGCGATGTGGATCTCCTTCTTGTCTCCGATGCTGCGCTCGAATGAGAGGAACATCCCCGAACGGGACCAGACGGGATTGCCGTCATTCCTGCCGGACTCGACCGCGGTGAAAGGCCGGACAAAGACCGGTTCGATCGTCCCGACCTTCCTGACCGGCTCCTCGGGAACCGTCTGGGCAGGCAACACTGCCGGCGCTGCGTCCTCCGCGCCGACGCACCGTGCCGCCGCGATCAGCGCCAGGAGGCACCACGCCGCGATTCCGGACCCCCGTCCCCCTCTTTTCGATCAGCAGGCGTCATACCCTACCGTTACAAGCTCCTGATCTGGTCCCAGTATTTCTGGGCGGCCTGGCGGCTCTGCTCATAGGTGCTGTTCCCTTCAAGCTTTTTCGGGAAGAAGTCGAAGTACTCGCGCCACGCCGTATTTGCGTCGTTCAGCACCGTGGCCTTTTTCGTGATCAGATACAGCTTATGGTACGAGAGCGCCAGATAATAATAGGTGTCGTGCAGGGCCTCGTCATACCGCATCGTCGGGAAGAACCGCGTGTTCTGCTTGGCGATCTGGAGCTTCTGGATTGCCAGGGCAAAGTTCTGGGCCGCCGCCTGCTTGTCCGTTGCCACCAGCGCGTTGCCCTTCTCGTAATAGGCATGGCCCAGGTTGGCGAAGGCCACGGAGAACTGCTTGTAGATCAGCTGCTGGTTCTCGGGAAGGGACAGCACGTTCTCGAACTCCCGAATGGCCGCGTCGTAGTCGTTCTTGTCGTCGAGGTAGATCGTGGCCAGCCGGTGGTGCGACTCGGAATAGTCGGGATGGCCCTTTTCCGTGCTGCGGTATGCGGCGATGGCCCCGTCAATATCGCCTTTCTGCTCCGCGTTCTCTCCGATCTTCAGGAAGTCCCTGTAGAGCACAATGGCCTTGCCGCCCGTGCGGTCCTCGGTCTTCGAGGCGAACTCGACCACCTCTTCCCAGTCGCGGTAGTCGCCGCCCAGGGAGATCCTCACGGTATGGAATCCGAGGGTCACGGGCCTGCCATCAATGACGGGCGTCCTGCCGATCTTGTCCCCATCAACGTAGACATCGGCGCCTGAGGGCTGCGAATCCACCTTGAACAGGGCATTGTTCACCGTGAGGGTATATTCCTTCACATCCCGGCTCTTCTCGACCTGCAACTTGCCGCTCACCTGCTGGTAGCCGTGGCGGTAGAGCACCAGGTCGTACTTCTTGCCGAGCCGGACCGGCACTTCGGCCTTGCCGTCCGCGCCGGTCGTGCTGATCCACTCGTCGTTCATGTAGATGTTCACTCCGGCGAGCGGTGTCACGTCTGGCGGCACGCCGCCTTTCGTGGACAGGACGACCGTGTTCTTTTCCTGCTCCTCGTCCTCGCGGATGGCCACGCGGACGACCCGGTCGCCAAGCGATATCTTCTCGCCTTTTTTCAGGTTCTCCACCTCGGTGACCGAGAACGTATCATCGACCTTCTTCACCTTCAGCCGGCCGATCTCCCGGTAGCCGGAGATCTTGCCCGACTCGTCCAGCCCCGGCGTCATGACGCTGAATTCCATGCCCTTGCCGATCTTGTACGCCGTCTTGCCGAGGTTGATCGTGGGGCGTTCCTCCTGGGGTTCGATCACGGTCCCCTCGAAGGGAAACTTGGCCAGCACCGCGGCGGCGATGTCCTTGGCCGCGCTCCCGATGCTCCCCTCGTTCCTGGCCCGTGCCAGCTGGCTGTGAAGGAGCTTGCCGCCGGACGTATAGAACTTGGTCTCGATCAGGATCCCGCTGTCGTCCTTGGCAACGCTGCCCAGCACGATCATGTCCACGGTCCTTTTGAGCGGCGTTTCGCGCCAGCCCTTGACCGTGATCTTCTCGATGTTCAGCTTCGCCTGCTTCATCTCTGCCTGGAGCGTCTTGGACGGCACTTCCTTGAAACAGCCGAACTTGAAGAGCTGGCTGCCCACGGCTTCCTCGGTCTGGGCGACGATGTCCTTCATGTCCACGTTCGGCGTGTTGCCCACAAAGCGGTAGATCCCGGTCCGGATGGGCCTGGCCGTGGTGGGATAGAAATAGTGCTGAACCGCGATCTCGCCTTCGAGCGTCAGCGACTTCTTCCAGCTCGGGGGGATGTAGCCCGGCGCCGTGATGACGACCGTGACCTTCTTGCCTGGCTCGCCGTCGTAGGTCCAGTTCACTGCTCCCTTGGCGTCGGTCTTGAGCGCCTTCTTGTCGATCGTGACCGAAAGACCCTGAAGTCCGGTGGACTGGCCGTATTCCTCCGTAAGCGCCGTCACGGTCACGACCACCCGCTTCGAGAGCGCTGCCTCGATCCGCTGTCCTGGTTCGATACTGCCGGTCCGCTTCCAGACAGCATAGCCCGCCTTCGACACGGTGAGCTCCACCCCTTCCTTGGGAAGCGATTGATAATCATACACGAACTCTCCATTCGCACCGGTCTTCCCGGCCTCCTTGCCCGCAGCCTTGACCACGGCATCGGCAATGGGCGCTCCCTTTTCCGTCGCCACGATCGTGACGAAACGCGTGGCAGCGAGCTCGGCATCGAAGACATACCGGTCCATTCCCTCTTTCTGCGGGAGCTTCATCACGAAGGCGGTCTTCCATGGGGATATCCGGTAGCCCGGCATCTCCTTGGTCACGACCACCGTCACCTCGGCCCCCGGCTTCTTGGTGAGGACCTTGACGAAGGAGCCGTCGCTGCCGGTCAAACCCTCCTCCACGCCGTCGACCGCGACCCGCGCCTGGGCCACGGGCTGGCCGTCGATCTTTGCCTTGACCTCAAGGCCCATCTTCTCGCCGGCGCATCCGGAGAACAGGAACGATGCTGCCGCAATCACGACCGCAATGAACACTCGCTTGACCATGGAAAGCCTCCTCGGGAACTGTTACCTAGTGAACAGCAGAGCTCGGAAACACAATATTCAATTTCCATACGACCTGCAATCGGACGGTTTGACGCACTACATCGTCGGCGGCTGGATGTTCACCTCGCCGGGGTTCACGATCTTGTCCTCGTCGGACCGGGACCCCTCAATGGACTTCCGCTTGCCTTCGGCGATCTTCTTGAGCTTGAACTCCACCTTCTTGCCGCCGAACTTCGTGATCTCCACGGTCTGGGTGTCGGTCTGGTACCCGATCCTGCTCGCCTCAACCTTGTACATGCCCGGCGTGAGCTTCCCCTTCTCCGACTCGAACTTGCCTTCTTTGTTCACCGTCACGGCATGGGAAGCCTGTTCGAGGGTGGAGGTGGTGTTGATCATGTTCACCACCGTGCCCTCCGGGCTCTCCTTCGCGGGCGGGATAGGCTGCATAGTGGGGTCCATGAGCTGGAGCGTGCCGTAGATCTTCGGCGAGCATGCGGACAACAGGAGCAGACAGGCGATCAGGGCGAACTTCTGAGTGTGGCGCATGATATTCTTCCTCCTGGGCGTAATGGGCGTTGTCGGTCCCGGCGAATGCAGACACAAAAAAACCGCCAAAGTCTATATCCAACGGATGTTAGAATACTTGGACTTTGGCGGCCCGACTGGCGTATAAACCGGAACCTCGATGATCTGAAGCGGTTTTCTGTAGCCTCGGTGCTCTGCGTCCCCGGGTTTCCCCGGGTTTGCTCTGAGCAAAGTTCTTATTATGTACGCTTTACCTGCAATTAATTCGTCATACTGTAGCATTTGCGCTGATCGATGTCAAGACTGCTTGTACGTGAAAGGAGCTCCGCGAAAAAAAAAGCCCTCGGGCGGTCAGGCCGGTCCCCGGGCGGACTTTTTCGCCTGCTTCTGTTCATACATTTGGGCATCGGCCTGCCGGATCAGCTCATCCACGGTAATGGGCCTGGCCGGATCGAATATGGCGAGACCCAGGCTCACCGAGAGGCGAAACGTGCCTTCCCGGCGGGCATTGTACTCGACAAAACGCTTCTCGAGACGGTCCCGTACCGTAGCGATGCCCGAGTCAGGCGCATTGCCGAGGATCACCGCGAACTCATCGCCGCCCATGCGGGCGATGATATCGGAATCACGAAAGGTCTCGCGGAAGATCTGGGCAGTGTCCGCCAGGGCCCGGTCGCCGGATACGTGACCGAAGGTGTCATTGATGGACTTGAGATCGTCCAGGTCGGCGAAGAACAGCACCATGCGCTCGCTGTTCCGCACCGCATGCCTCATCTGCTGCTGCGTGAAGGCAAAGAACCCGCGCCGGTTCGCAAGGCCCGTCAGCTCATCGGTGATCGCGAGCGCCCGCAGGTGGTCCTGCAGTTTCCCGTGCTTGATCCGCACCAGGAGCTCATGGACCGTGAACGGCTTCCTGATGAAGTCCGCTGCCCCGGCCCGGATGGACTCTTCGTAGGAAAATTCCTCGACGAACCCAGTCATGACGATGGCCGTCATATCGGGATGGATGCGCTTGGCCCTGTCCACCAGATCGAGCCCCCGTATCCCCGGCATAACGATGTCCGTGAGCAGGATATCGGGATGAGTCCGCTCCAGTGCCGCCAGGGCGTCCTCGGACCGCGTGAAGGCCTCACAGGTGTAGCCCTCCATACAGAGGGACTGCCGGAGGATGTCCAGGATGGCCACGTCGTCGTCGACGATCATGATAGAGGGGTTCTTATTCATGGGGTGTGCTCCGGGATACGCGAAACGCACTCGGGATACGGCCGCATTGTAGCATAGAACCCGTCTCCGAGGGCATAAACGTCACGCTCCTGCCTTCCGCCCCTGCGTGTCCGGGGAGCTGCCCGAAGAAGACCTCTTGTTCCGAAAAGAGAGGAAGGCGCCGAGGAACGCCATGGCCGAGACGAACAGGAAGAACCAGCCCGCGACCTTGAACAACAGCCCCGCAAGGCCTTGCCCCGCTGCCGTAGGATCGATCCCGAGCAGGAGCAGGCCAAGCGCGCCGATGATGGATCCTGCCGCCACTCCTACCACCGGTCGTCGTGATACGATCCCAGCCATCGTTGTCCGCTCCTTTCGAAATCTCTTTACAGAGGGTGTTGTCATTCTGATGGCAGCGAAGAATCTCACATTTCCGGACCGTTGCAAACCCTTCACTTCGTTTAGAGTGACAGTTTAAAGAAAGAGGTATTGGACTCACTCCATCAGTATATTGAGTATATAAGGAAGCAATTCCGGGTGCAAATAAAAAGACACCCTCCCCGGGGACAGGGAGGATGTCGATCGAAGCTCCCTGCAGCAAGCTGCAGGGAGCTTCGATCCTCACGGTAGTACTATTTATTTTGGGCCTTCTCCCTCGTGAGTGGGTATATTATTTCATTTTTTGCATATCCCCTTCGCGTCCTGAATGAAATTCCTGACCCGTCTAAGGCCACGTCCGCTCGCCCGCGCAAACTCGGCCTTCGGCCTCAGACATGCGCGTTCGCCCTGCGGGACGCTGCCTTAGGCCAAGACGGGGGCCCAGGTATTTCATAGGGCCACGCCGGGGACATGCGGGGCTTGGGTAAAGACCAATGCCTCTGACTTTCCAGAGGCCCCTACATCCCGTAAACAGGTCTGTGAATTCGTTCGAGATCCTAATGATTGTACCCACTTGTTCCGGAGACGACCCTTTATTCTAATCGCTCGCTAACCCCGCAGCAAGCTACGGGGAATGCGCTCGCTCCTGGATCCATTACGAGCAGGATCGGTCAGTCTGTGCAGGTCCCGCGGTCAGACAGCGCCACGGCCGGCCCGGAGGGCCTTTTCGTGCATCCGGAAGACCTTGCGGAAATGGAACCCGTAGATGGAGAGGGTGATGGCGAGCGGGAAGAGCCGCGGCCGCCTGAAGAGCGACCAGAAGAAGAGCTTCCAGTACTGATAGCGCTCCCTGCCGATGATGCCGAGGCGCACCGCGGACTTGAAACCTGCAATGATGTAATTGAACCGGATCGGGCCTCGCCGCACCTGCGGCGGATGGTACTCCCGAAGGAACGTCCTGATGCGCGCATAATATTTCTTCGGCGAATAGATCGTGCCCAGGATCTTCCGGTAGCCGGCGATCAGCGCATCGGTGTTCATCTTGGGGATGAAATTGATGGAGAAGTCGGTGTTGTCCCCCGTCACGGAATTAAGGAGCCTGCCCTCCTCTTTCAGACGATGATAGAGTTTGGTCCCCTTCGGCGCGTTCAGGAGCCCGACCATGGCCGTGGCGATCCCACTTTCCTGGATGAAGGCGATCAGGCGCTCAAAGATCGCGGCAGGGTCCTTGTCGAAACCCACGATGAATCCCGCCTGGACCTCCAGACCGGCGCGCTGGATCTTTTTCACGCTCTCAATCAGGTCGCGGTTCCGGTTCTGGAGCTTGCTGCATTCGGCGAGGCTCTCTTCGTTCGGCGACTCGATGCCCACAAAGACCTGGTCGAATCCCGCCTTGACCATGAGCTGCATCAGTTCCTCATCATCGGCAAGATTGATGGACACCTCGGTGTAGAGCGCAAATGGGTGTTTCCGCTTCTCCATCCAGGCGATGATGGCCGGAAGCACTTCCTTCTTGAGCTTTCCCTTGTGGCCAATGAAGTTGTCATCAACGATGAAAACGCTGTTCCGCCAGCCCCGTGCGTAGAGAGCCTCGAGCTCGGCGATGACCTGGACCGCGGCCTTGGTCCGCGGCACGCGGCCGAAGAGCACGGTGATGTTGCAGAAGTCGCAGTCGAACGGACAGCCCCGCGAATACTGGATGTTCATGGAAGCGTACTTCTTCATGTTCAGCAGATCGAAGCGCGGAACCAACGTCGCGGAGAGGTCCGCCCAGCCGGACGCGGTATAGAGGCGCTTCGGCTGTCCCTTCGCAAGGTCCTGGAGGAACAGCGGCATCGTGAGCTCCGCTTCGTTCAGCACAAGATGGTCCACATGGCCGTAGTCCTCCGGATGCGCGGTGAACAGCGGGCCCCCGGCGATCACCTTTACGCCGAGCGTTGTGCACTGGCTGATGATGGCATCCGCGGATGCGCGCTGGATGGACATGGCACTGATGAGAACATAGTCGGCCCATAGCAGGTCGGCATCCCTGAGCGGCTTGACGTTCAGGTCAACGAGGCGCTGTTCCCACTCAAGGGGAAGCATGGCGGCCACGGTAATGAGCCCCAGCGGTGGAAGGCTTGCCTTCTTGGAGATGAACTTGAGGGCGTACTTGAAACTCCAGAACGTTGTGGGGTATTGAGGATAGACGAGCAGGACCTTCATGAGAGCTCCTTTGTTGTGCACGTACAGCGTGCGGTGGATGCCAGGGTATCCGGAGTACCGCCGGAGCCGTTAAAGCTCCCTGCAGCGAGCCGCAGGGAGCTTCGATCCTCAAGGAACTATCGTTATTCTAATCGCTCGCTAACCCCGCAGCACGCTACGGGGAATGCGTTCGCTCCTGGATTCAGCGGCCGGATACAACGAAAACTATTATCTCTCTTTCAGCATGGCGAATGCTATAGAGAATTTTCTCTTGAATAACAACAGACTGAGGGTCCCGCACCGACCCGTTGCCAATGGCCAGCACTGTATCCGGGAACTTTTTCAGCGTTGCCGATGTCTCATCGATCAAGAGCCGGGAGAGGCGGGATCCTCACGCGGTTGACTCCAATTCAAGAAAGGAGAATCACCATGCGGTATGCACTATCGGCAGTTCTGGCAGTGATCATGATGGCGGCAGGAGCGGCGTACCCCCACGGGGGCGATGGATTGAAGGGAGAGGTGAGCGTTGAGGTCGTCTCGGACCGGGGGATGACCCTGGTCACGGTCCCGCACAAGGACTTCTGGGAGAGAGGGACCCGTGTCATCAAGAAGTATCTGGAGGCGAAAAAAGGAGAGAAGTACGGCATCGTCATCCGGAACATGACGTCCGAGCGGATCGGCGTGGTCGTGGCCGTGGACGGCAGGAACATCATTTCCGGCAGGCGGTCAGACCTGAGAAGCACCGAGGACATGTACCTCGTGAACAGCAACGAGCAGGGCCGCTATGACGGGTGGAGGACCGACCAGGACACGGTGCACCGGTTCTACTTTACCGATCCCGGTGACGCCTACAGCACGAGGACCTTCAACGACGCTTCTGCGCTGGGCGTGATCGCCGTGGCGGTCTACCGGGAGAGGGACCGGCCCCGGCCGCGGCAGGAGCTGAAGAAGCGGGACAGCGCGCCCGCGGCGCCGTCGATGGGGAGCGCAGAGCAGAGCAAGTCACTGGCAGCGAAGGACGAGGCCGCCGGCACGGGCTTCGGCGAGGGGCAGTACTCACCTGCTGTCAGGGTCGCCTTCGAACCCGAGCGCACGCCGGTCCAGAAGACCCTGGTCAAGTACGAATGGCGGGAGGTCCTGTGCAGGAAGGGCATCCTGAGCTGCGGACCGGAGATCGGGAACCGTCTGTGGGATGAAGGCGAGTACGCATCGTACCCGCCGGGATACCGGGAAAACTGAAGGGGGATACAAGAGCCGGGCGCTGAGCGATGCAGCGGCCCGGCCTTATTGTTATGAACAGCTTCCGGACGCAGGGAGGTTGTCGGGTCCGCTCGGGGAAGGATCGTGGTTATTCCCGGGATAGGGTCACCGGGCATCGCCCGGCACGATGTCGGAGGTCAGCTGTTCCTCGATGAAGTTCCGCAGGAACTTCCGGTCCTCGTCCGTGATCTCGAGGAACTTCAGGCCCATCCCGGCTTCCCTCCTCACCCCGCCTTCCTGCGTGTGGCTGTAGAGCACGACGGCCGTCGCCTTGATCTCACGGTCCTTGACGAATATCCTGACCGGTGTTATGGCGTCCTTCGGCCGGAGAACCGTGGTATTGAGGTAAAGCCCGCCTTCCGAGATCATCGTGGCCTGCGCGGCCCGATCGACATCGTCCACAACCGCTTTCAGGGACGTCCCCAGCCGGATATTCGAGCGCGGCATGCTCTCCGTAGCGGCCTGGATCTCCCGGTAGAGGCGGGCGGGCTCCACGGGCTTTGTCAGGAAGCTCGTACAGCCGAGATCAAGGCAGATCTTCCTGGCAGCCGCGTCCTTCTCGCCCGTCAGGACGATAACGGGCACGTTCCTTGTGCGTTCCAAGCTTTTCAGCTTCTTGATAAAGTCGCTGCCGCTCATCATGGGGAACCGGAATCCGCTCAGAACACAGGAGGGGATGGTGTGTTCCAGGATCATCAGCGCTTCCTCAGGCGACGCTGCTGTCAGGATCGCGTACGTGAGCCGCGTCAGGAGCATCCCATGGTAGTAGCGAAGGGTCGTGCTCTTGTCCACGAGCATTATCGATCTGGTTGCTCTCTCCATAGGTTCTACTCCTTTTCGCGCTGAGCTCCCAGGAGCGCACAGGTACCCCGTTCCCTTTATCATAAGGAATGCCGCTGTGCTACCGCAGCTTGATCTTTCCGCCGGCCGAGGACCCCGCTTCCTTGATCAGGCTGTTCAGCCGGTCCTGCAGTCCGTCGAGCTTGCCTCCCTGGCTGCCGAGCCCGCCCAGCCCCTCTTTCAGGCCGGCGAGCTTTACCTCCGTCTTCTCCTGCACGGCCTGCCTCAGTTCCTTCTCGAGCCGGTCGCGGTGTTCACGCACCACGCCGCCCGCGGCGTCCCGCATGACCCGATCGAGGTCCGAGGAGATGCGCACCCCGTAGTTCTCCGGCGTGCCCGTGACGTCGACCGTAAGCGAGAACGACGAGACCTTCGCCAGCGACGAGCGGATGGCGTTCGCGAACGCCCCGCCGGACCCGTCGCCGCCCGCGTTCAGCCGCACGCCCTTCACCAGGGCAACACACCGGGCCGATACCGTTTTCGCATCGCGCCTGCCCTTCACCTCCAGGTCCATCACGCCCTCCTGCAGACTGACCGGAAGGGACGCGGCAGACGAAAGCACGAGGTTGCTCGCCCGGTAGCCGCGGACTGCGACCTCCATGGTGTCGTCGGGAAGGTCCGCCTTCCGGTGGTCCAGGGTGCCGGTGATGTCCGCGGCCTGGGCCTCCTTCAGCCCGCTGCCGGTGAAGGCGAAGGTGAGCGGCTTTCCGAGCACGTCCTGGTCGGGCGTGATGTTCCGGATGGTGCCCGTGAACGTGCCCGCCTCGGGCTGCAGCGAGGCCTTGATGGTGCTGATCAGGAAGTCGGGCAGCGGCCGCTCCTCCTTGAACCGCACATCGACTCCCTTCCCGCGCAGGGGCTTCGCTGTCTGCACGTTCCCCTTCTTCTCGCCCGAACGCTCGAACAGCGGCTTGAGCCTGCCGTACCAGAGCACGCCCTTGTCGATCCATCCGCGGACGGACCCGCCGAAGAGCGTCTGGCTCAGATTCGCGAGCCCTTCCGAGGAGATGCTGTACTTGTCCGCGATGCGCCGGATGTCCTCCACCGGGGACCGCTCCGCCTTCTCGACGAGCGCCTTCGCGGCAGCGAGGTCCGTGCCGAACGCGGCTTTCGCCTTTTTCACAGTGTCCAGATCGCGGTTCAGGTCCTTGGTGAGCGCCAGCGCGTTGGCACCAGCGCTCGTCAGCCCCTTGATGCCGCCCTTCTGCGCCTCTTTCAATTTCTTGATACGCTCCTGATAAGCGTCAAGCGCGGTCTTGTCCGGAAGGGACGCCATCTGCTTCTGCCAGGCGTCGCTCTTCTTCTTGAGGTCCGCCTGCGCCTGCTCGATAAGCGCAGGAGACTCGAGCTTCTCCTCCTGCAGGACCTTCTTCACGTCCGGCATAGTGAAGGACGGCAGGGCGGATTCCTTCTTCTTTTCCTCCTGCGGCTTCGGCGGCGGCACCACGACCTTGCCCGGCCGCTTGCGTGCCGTGCCGAAACGCACGCCCTCGGCCGCCATCTCGTCAATGATCACCTTACGCCGAAACAGGTTCAGGCTGTCGAGCCGGAAGGCGATGCGCAAGACCTCGATGCTGTTGGTCGACGGCGCCGAAGGGTCCGTCACCTGCAGCCCCGACAGTGTGACGCCGAGCGGGACGAGCGTCACCTGTGCACGGGCGAGGTCCACCTCCGCTCCCATGAGCGCGGTGCCCGCCTTCTCGACGGCACGCCGGACGAGCGTGTCCATGAGCAGGAACCACAGCGCGACGGTAACGACAACGAAGATAGTGAAGCCGATCAGCCCCGGCCAGCGTATCCAGCGCTTCATGCCTGGCCTCCCCACCCCCATCCGGAGACCTTGGAATAGATGTCGTAGAACTTGCTCAACCTGATGGCCTGCATCAGGCGCGTCTTCCTGACCCACGCCACCACATGCTCCCGGTAGCGCCGGATCAGCGCGTTCGACAGGAACACGAGGGGAACAAAGCACAGGACACCGAAGACCAGACCACCCATCACCACGGAGTTGTTGAACCGCTGGATCCGCCAGATCGTCGAGTTGTACAGCGCCGTCCAGAGGCCTTCGAGCGGCGCCGCGGTCAAAAGTGCGAGCCCGATGCGGTGGAGCAGCGGGTCGAGCAGATAGGCGATGCCGGTGAAGAAGGCCGTTCCCAGAAAGTAGGCGGAGAGGTTGACTCTCAGAATGAATACGATGAACAGGACCAGCAGGCTCAAGGGGGAAATGAAAGGCAGGAGGCCCGAGACCAGGGCGAACCCGAGCGCCAGGCTGATCTGTGAGGGATCGGCATCGGAATTCAGGATCTTCAGCAGGTTCGCGATCATCTTGATCATGGCCGTCCTCCTCGCAGGGACCTCGGTGCGGTCCCGGCATAGATAGTAGTCTATCAGACCATCCCCATTGTGTCAAAGCCCGGGGTTACGCACGGAATGAACGCGTTCATTCCCGGGAGTGCACGCTATTGGCTTTGCCGGCCGAAACCTCTATAATGCGCCATTCGCGATGCGATCCGGCAAGCAGGAGGATGATATGAACGAAGGGGCCAAGGTTATCGGGAAAAGCGCTGATGCCGTTCGGGAGATACGGATCAATCCCATCGTACCGAGCCAGTCCGTGCTTGTGGCCACGGCACGGAGCATGCGGCCCAAGAAGGAAGAGCCGCCCGCGCCCCACGACGCACGGCCGCACGTGGATGCCTGCCCCTTCTGCCGCGGGAACGAGATGAGGACGCCGCCGCCGATCGCCCAGGTCCCCGCGAACGACGACTGGCAGCTCCGCATCGTTGAAAACCTCTACCCCGTGCTTGGGGATGACCGGGAGAACCCGCATTTCGCCTTCGGCCTGCAGCAGACCATCGACGGCTACGGGCGGCACGAAGTGATCATCGACCACTCCTCCCACGGTATCAGGGTCCATGAGATGAGCGAGGAGCATCTTGTCCTTCTGCTGTCAACGTACCGCGGGAGGATGGAGACGCTCTATCATTCCAACGACCGGTTGAAATACGTGCTCGTGTTCAAGAATTTCGGCCCCGCAGCGGGCGCGAGCATCGGCCACACCCACAGCCAGATCATCGCCATGCCCGTGGTACCGGACAACGTTCAGGCAGAGGTCAGGAACAGCTCCGCCTACTATCAGGCCTCGCACCGCTGCATCTTCTGCAGCCTGATCGATGAGGCACTCACCTTCGAAGCGACGCTCTATGACCGGGGATCGGGCGAGGTGCGGCGAACGATCAGCGTCGGTCAGTTCGTGATCGAGCGAAGCGAACGGTTCGTCGCCATCAAGCCCTTTGCCAGCCGCTATGAGTGGGAGGTCCATATCCTGCCGCTCGCACATGGCGCTGACTTCCTCGATGCGAACCCCGAGGACCTCGTTGACCTGGCCCGGATATTCCGGAGGACCATGGCGCGGCTGAATGACGTGCTTGGCGGCGTCCAGTACAATTTCTTCCTTCACTCCCTGCCCCACGGCAGAGAGTACGCGGGGTGCGCGCCATCCTATCACTGGCACATCGAGATCTGCCCGCGGACCAGCATCCCGACGGGCTTCGAGCTTGGGTCCGGCCTGTTCGTGAACACCATTTGCCCCGAGGACGCTGCCGAGCGGCTCCGGCACGTGGTACTGCGCGGATGAATTAACGGATGTATCACACGTTCTCAACGCGGACAGGGAACGGGTAAAGCAGGAGGGAGGCAAAAAAAAAGCAGGCCCCGGAAAACCGGGACCTGCTGAATTCAGGAGCGAGCGCAATCCCCGCTGCTTGCCGAGGGATTAGCGAGCGATTAGAATACGATAGTTCCCTGAGAATCGAAGCTCCCTGCAGCTTGCTGCAGGGAGCTTCAATGGACTGGTCGAAAGATCAGATCTTTACGACATTGGCTGCCTTGGGGCCCTTGGGCGATTCGACGATGTCGAACTGCACCTGCTGGCCCTCGGCGAGCGACTTGAAGCCGCTGTCCTGAATGTCGCCGAAATGAACGAACACGTCAGCGCCACCTTCACGGGAAATGAAGCCAAAACCCTTGGCATCATTGAACCACTTCACGGTTCCGGTTATCATGGTGAGCTACCTCCTTCTGTGAAATTGAAGATGACGGAGCGTTGTACAACAAAAAACCGCAAGGACGAAAAGTCATTGCGGTTTTCCCAACAAATAACTTCCGAAACTTCTGTACTAAATAATGCCACTCTTAGGCAAGGAAGTCAAGCCTTATTTCCCTCATGCATATCTCCGCCTGCGCTATCCAAGCCCCTGTTGCTCCCCCTCACATTGATCCGCTTCTTACCCTATTACGCCTGCCCCGCCGAGCCCAGCACTTCCTTGTTCTTGTGAACGATCATCTTGATGAGCTCGTCGCGGGCCGGGCCGAGGTACTTCCGCGGATCGAACTCGGCAGGCTTCTCGGCCAGGGTCTTGCGGATCATGGCAGTCATGGCCAGCCGGCCGTCGCTGTCGATGTTCACCTTGCAAACAGCGCTCGTGGCGGCCCTGCGGAGCTGCTCTTCGGGGATGCCCACGGCGTCCTTCAGCTTGCCGCCGTTCGTGTTGATGATCTGCACGTAGTCGGGGATCACCGACGACGCTCCGTGGAGCACGATGGGAAATCCCGGGATGCGCTTCTCGATCTCCTCGAGAATGTCGAACCGGAGCGGCGGCGGGACGAGCACGCCGCGGCTGTCGCGGGTGCACTGCTCCGGCTTGAACTTCATTGCCCCGTGGGAGGTGCCGATCGATATGGCCAGGGAGTCCACCCCGGTCTTCTTCACGAAGTCCTCGACCTGCTCGGGCTTGGTGTACGTGGACTTGTCCGCGACCACCGCGTCCTCAATGCCGGCCAGCACGCCGAGCTCGCCTTCAACGGTCACGTCGAACTTACGGGCGTATTGCACCACCTTTTTGGTAAGCTTGACGTTGTCCTCGATAGGAGTGGTGCGAGCCGTCGATCATGACCGACGAGAAGCCGGAATCAATGCAGGACTTGCAGAGCTCGAAGGTGTCGCCGTGATCCAGGTGCAGGGCGAACTTCACCGGCGATTTCGCGTCCTTGATCATGGCCACCGCGCCCATTGCCAGGAAGCGGAGAAGCGTCTGGTTGGCATATTTTCGCGCACCGCTCGAGACCTGCAGGATAAAGGGCGACTTCGATTCAACGCACCCCATCACGATGGCCTGCAACTGCTCCATGTTGTTGAAGTTGTAAGCGGGGATGGCATACTTCCCCTCCATGGCCTTCTTGAACATCCTGCGGGTGTTCACCAGACCGATGTCCTTCCACGAGACCTTCTTCATGATGCGCTCCTTCTGCTGACAAAGATGGATGTGACCATGTAAAACGCCACAATCATACCACGGCGCCGTGATGGACTGCAAGGGCCGTTCATGTCCCCCGAAAGCTTCATTTCTTAGGTGCGCACATCGGCAGCTTCGGGCATTGCACCGGGCTTCCCGATCCCTTCGGGCAGGCGCCATTCACAGGTTCCCCGCAATTGGAAGGACCAAAATCCTTCGCGTCCTGCGACAGGAAGCAGCATCTGACCGGCGCCTCAACGTGGACTACACAACACTCCTGCTTCTCCCCGCAGTCCTCGAAATCACCCGCCTCAGCCCGCTCATTCCCAACGCAGGTGTCCCGGCATTTCCCGCTCATCATGGAGCAGGACTCCGAAGCAAGAACGGCAGATGGAACGGCCAGCGCCAGAACGACGAGGCACGGCATAGCGAACTTTCGGATGCGCTGCATAAGGCTCCTCCCTCCCCCTGCGGTCGGCCGTACCGCGTTACTCGATATGGAAGGTCGCCACTTCCTTGATCCCGGGGGTATACTGCCCCACGGGAACCAGTTTCTTGTTGTCCTTCACGCAATCGATGATGATATTCCAGAGCTGGTTCAGTTCCTTTTTCTCCCGGTCGTTCTCCGGGATCATTTTCAACAGCTTGCCTTCGAGCTCGATCTTCATCGCCACCTCCGGTTCAGGTTTATTGGACTCTGAAGAACAGTGTACCAGATTTACCGGGATTTTTCAAAACGTTCATGCCTCCGTGTCATACTTCCGCAAAGCCTCCCGGGGGAATAAAAAAGGCGGAACAGTTTGACCTGTCCCGCCGTTTCATGTTTTCCAGGTACTTCGCTACTGCTTGCCCGCACCCTTGTCAGCCTTCTTCTCCCGCGTCTCGTTCTTCCGCTTCCGGCCGGCCAGGTAGGCTTCGATGGGCCGCCATCCGAAGGAAACGCTGCCTGCTGCCGCCGATACCACGCCCTCGGCGAGCTTCCTGCCGACCAGCCCCAGGGTCATCGCAATCCCGATGAAGGGGAGGAACACCGCGAAGATCAGCCCGATCACCGGGCCGGCCGCAAGGGCCGCTGCCGCAGGAGCCTTGATGTACATCTCGTTCCCCTTTCCCGGAAGAACGCCTTCCTGGTCCATGTCCACCCGGTTGCCGTCCGCCAGATTCCAGTAGGTCCCTGCTGCCACTGTATGTCCGCCCTTGTTCAACATGTTCGTTCCCTCCTTTGGGGTGATCTCTTTTTCTTTCTGACTTAAGCATACCCCCGGATCGAGAAAAAGGAAATTGGGATTAGTTCCTATGCGCTGGGGTAATTGTTCCTAGGAAGAAGTTCGTAGGCCAGAGGATCATCACGGGCACGAACAGCGCGGGGCCTGCACCCTGACATTGAGCTTCTCTCCTGATTCTGCTAGAGTAAGTACATCAGGCGACCGCATGGGTCCGCAGGGAAGGACAATCAATGATCGAGGTGCGGGAAGAACAGCAGGAAGATATCGGGGCGGTCCGGAAGGTCAACACGCGCGCCTTTGGCCAGACGGCCGAAGCGTCCATTGTTGATGCGCTGAGAGAGCACTGCCCCGGCCTTCTTTCGCTGGTGGCGGTGGACAGCGGCCGGATCGTCGGCCACATCCTGTTCAGCCCCGTTGTGATCGAATGCGAAGGCCGGAACGTTTCCGGCATGGGGCTCGCGCCGATGTCGGTCCTGCCTGAATGCCAACGCCGGGGTATCGGCTCCGCGCTGGTCAACACAGGCATCGACATGCTCAGGGAACGCCGATGCCCCTTTGTGATCGTGCTCGGCCATTCCGGCTACTACCCCCGCTTCGGGTTTGAACGCGCTTCGCACTATGCCATCCGCAGCCAGTGGGAAGGGATCCCCGATGAGGCCTTCATGGTCCTGATGCTCGACAGAACGGCGATGCAGAACATTTCCGGCGTCGCCCGCTACCGGGCCGAGTTCAATATCCCTGAAGCAAGCTGCAGGGAATCCTAGATCCTCAAGGTGGAACTAATGTATTCTAATCGCTCGCTAACCCCGCAGCAAGCTACGGGGAATGCGCGCGCTCCTGGATTCAATGAAGCGGTCTGACGGCAGGGGGGCGCAATCCATGCAGTACCGAAGATCGATCATTGTTGCCTTCATTATCAGTGCGGGCATAGTGGCGGTGATCCTGGGCTGCAATCATTATTTTTCCAACGCGGCAGAACCGACGGAGACCATGCGCGCCTCAAAACAGTATTCTGACGGGAAATTCCAGAATACCCTACCCACGACCGTGATGAGGGATGGAAAGACCTGGGAGACCTTCATCAAGTTCCTGACCGGCGGCTCAAAGGACCGGGTTCCTGCGAAGCCCCTACCGGTCGTTTCAATGGAGGGATACGGAAGAAATCCGCCCGCAACAGCCCTCCGCTTTGCCTGGCTGGGCCATTCGAGCGTGCTCGTGGAACTGGACGGCAAGAGGTTCCTTTTTGACCCAGTCTTCTCGGAGCGCGCCTCCTTCCTTTCCTGGATGGGACCAAAGAGGTTCCAGCCGGCCCCCTTGACCGCGAAAGACATGCCGCCCCTCGACGCCGTCCTCCTGTCCCATGATCATTACGACCATCTGGACAAGGCCACGATCCTTTCCTTATTAGGCAAGACCGGGCAGTTTTGCGTGCCGCTGGGTGTGGCAGCGATCCTGGAAGGCTGGGGCGTCCCGAAGGCAAAGATCGTCGAGCTCGATTGGTGGGACGAGCGCAGCGTCAACGGCATGATGCTCGTTGCGACACCGGCGCGTCACTTTTCCGGGAGAGGGCTGTTCGACCGGTTCAGTACCCTCTGGTGTTCCTGGACCTTGATCGGAAAGACCGGCAGGATCTTCTTCAGCGGCGACACCGGTATGACGCCGGAGTTCAAGGACATCGGTAATAGATACGGCCCCTTCGACGTCACGTTCATCAAGATCGGCGCCTTCAACGACAACTGGCCGGACGTCCACCTGGATCCAGAGCAGGCGCTCAAGGCGCATAGGGACCTCGGCGGCCGCGCCTTTGTCCCGATCCACTGGGGGACATTTGATCTCGGGCTCCACAGCTGGTACGAACCGATCGAGCGGCTGGTGAAGACAGCGGGAGCGGAGAACGTGAAGATCATCACTCCGAAGATCGGAGAGGTCGTCGATGGGGAGAACTACGAGAATACCTTCTGGTGGAGACCGTCGATGCCGGAAGGGACGATATGACCCAAAGTGGTGCCGTTAATACGTCCGATCAGACCCGGTCTGAGAAGGACATCGCTCCTCTATACGGACAGGTCACGTACCCGGCCGCGCCGGGATGCGGCCCTGCTCCCTCAGGCATCCAAGGATACGGGGCGTACAGCGCTCCCCCTTGCAGGGACCGCTCCCTGCGCCGGTCGCTTTCTTCAGTTCGTCGACCGTTGCCAAGCCGGCCTTGATCTTCTCCAGGATCGTCTTCTTCTTGATCCCCTTGCAGATGCATACCGGCTTGAGACCTTCGATGATCTCCTGCTCTTTCCTTGATCTATCCATCTTCGCGTTACGCGTCCGTGGGGCCGGAACAGGGCCGCCTGCTGGACATTGATTTTCGTTGAGCTGGTCCCCAGCTCACTTCGAGCCTCATGCCGGCCCGCAGTTGAGGTCACAGGACTTTGCCGCGGCCTTCTTCTCGTCCTCCGGGAGGTGGCATTTCTTGTACTTCCTCCCGCTCCCGCACCAGCAGTCATCGTTCCGGCCCGGCTTTGCCACGCGGGCTTCCGGGTCCTTCCCGGCGAACGCGCCCATCATCCGATCAAGCAGTTTCATTGCGTCTCCTGAAGATGAAGTTCCCTCGTTCAAAATAATACCATGGAAGGCTGAAAAAACCGAGCGAAAGGATCCTGGAGCGACCACATTCCCCGCAGGGCGCTACCTGCTTCCCGGTGCGCCGGCCGACCTTCGATACTGGTCGATCACCGGGAGGTCGGCCTCGGCCCAATCAAGGGTATGCAGTTCAGCAGGCAGCAGCCACGCAAGGGCCGCGTGTTCGTGGAGCGTGATATCACCGGCAACGACCCTGCACCGGAAGGGGTACAGGGTGACCGTGAACGCCCGATAGCGATGGGTCGTCGGTGCAAGCGGCGGTCCCACGCTGATCTCGATCCCCAGTTCTTCGCGCAATTCCCGTTTGAGACATGCAGAAGCGCTCTCCCCGTCCTTGATCTTGCCGCCGGGGAATTCCCATTTGAGCGGCAGGCTCATGGACCCGCTCCGCTGGGTGGCGAGCACCTTTCCGCCCTGTTCGATGATGGCGCAGGCGACGTGGTAGTGGTTCATGGCAGGATACGTGGACAGAAGACCGACGGCATGACCGAACGCGGCATAGGGGAAGCATCCTCCCGGGAGCAATGCTCCAAGCCCCGGGAGGGATATCGTCTAGTTCACCGGCTTTGAATGGCACCGGTTACCGTCTTCCGGCGGAACGCTACGGTGGCGTGGTAGACGCCCAGAAATTTTTCGTCTTGGTTCGGAGATGGCTGTTCTAAACGTTCCATGGTTAAACCAATGCTTCGCCGGCGGTCAAGTCTCTAGTACACCGGTCACGGAGCCTTCTTCGCCTAAAGCGTGAGCGGCACCCCTTTCCGCACGGAATCGAAATACCGGTCCAGGAGCTCCTTGATGTCGCCGCGGTAGTTCTTTGCGAGGAAATAATAGACCTTGTTCTCCAGTTCATCGGACGCGCTGATCTTCAGACTGAAGGACTTCGACGCAATGTAGTATTCCAGATTGGCGTTCAGGAGCGGGAACAGGGCGCTCTTGCCCCGGATATACCGCGCCCGGTACCCGAAGTCCCGGGAGGCTTCGGGGTCAGCATATGCCAGCAGGAACCCTGCGTCAGCAAGCGCAGTATCAAGTTCTGCGGTCTTGAACGCCAGTTCTTCGGTGCTCGTCTTCTTCGCTTCCATGGTCAGTTCCTTTCCATAAGAGCGGCCCTGCTGAGCCGGACGGCCGGAGCGCCGCTATACCGGAACCCGGCATCGCATGCCGCCTGCACGATCTCGTGGAACCTTCGCCGGCCCACATGCATTTTCGGCTCGGCAATGAGCATTGTTCCCTGCTCCTTCAGGATCGAGAAGACCTGGTTGAAGAACCTCCGGGTGTCCTCCGTCTCATGCGCCATCCAGAACGCCAGGACGAAATCCACGGGCTCTCTGAATCCAAGGTCGTCGTGCGCCGCGAGCACGGGTCTGATGCACCGGGCCACGCCGGCCCTCTCCGCCCGTTTCCGTGTCCTATCGGGCACCTCCTGCTGGACGTCCACAGCGATGACCGTTCCGGCATCGCCCACGAGCGCGGCCAGCGCGATCGAAAAATATCCCATGCCGCAACCGATGTCCGCCACGATCATCCCTTCGCGGACATGGGGGGAAAGCAGTGTCGCGGGATCGTGCAGGAATCGGCGCAGGGGGTTGTCAAAGGTGTAGGCAAGCCACCACGGGCAGATGCGGTCGTCCCGGAGGAGCAGGCTTTTGAGCGATCTCACCACGGCCCTCCCTCGTGCATAGGCGGAGAATAGCATAGAAGAGGAGGAAAATAAAGAGAGATGAATTTTCTTCACTCCCGTGCCATTTTTGGTATAAAATATTAGTATTAAAGAGTATGGCCATCATGGCAGTATCCGGCATGGTGCAGGAGAGTGGAATATTGACCGAGAAAGACAAAAAAAACCGGGGGATCGCCCGGCACCGCAGCAGGACGCAGCGTTCCTGCTCCCTGGGCAGTGTGTCAGGCAGCAGCCATGAGAGGACCGACCACGTCGTCCGCGTCGTGGATCTCAGTGTCATCGGAGTGGGGATCGAGTCGTCCGAGCGGATCGAGCCCGGATTCGTCTGGTTCAAGGAGCGCGTGGGAGGCCACAAGTACGGCGTTCTCACCTGGAGCAGGAAAAGCGGCGATCATTACCGGGCAGGAATAACGTTCGTAACGCTGTCCCGCACCAATGAACTGTATGTACAGGACCAGGCAAGACATTCACCGCCGCTCGAACCGTTCCGCGACCCTCTGCAGGTCATCGAAACCATTATCGCGTCCGTCAGGAAGGATCCCGGAAGCAACAACTGAAACACCGGCAGCCGGTCTCCCAGGATCGCACAGACGATCGCAATAGTATTGAAGCTCCCTGCAGCAAGCTGCAGGGAATCTTCGATCCTTAAGGAAGTATCGTTATTCTAATCGCTCGCTAACCCAGCAGCAAGCTGCGGGGAATGCGCTCGCGCGTGGATTCATGAATGGACCCGCTCCAGAGGGTCGAATGATTGTATATTTGAAGTATTCTTGGTTGATGATAATTCCTCTTTTCTCAGTCGGGCAGGCGCACCATGAGAACCAGTGATAAGATTACCGGCATCGATAAGCGGAACGAACTGCGTCAGGCAGACAGGTATCCGCTGGCTGTACAGCGGGACTGTGCGATGTGCATCATCACCTTCAAGGACCTTGCGTGGAAGGACCACGTCGCCTCCCTGAAGGACATCAGCATGAACGGCGTCGGGGTCGAAGCGGAGACGCGGATCGATACCGGTTTCGTATGGTTCCGTGACCGCGTTGGCGGACACCGCGGCGGCGTACTGATGTGGAGCAGGCAGGTCGGCTATAATTACCGCGCGGGGATCCAGTTCGTCCCGCTCTCCCGAGACGCAGAGGAGTTCGTTAACAGCCAGGTAAGTCTCCTGCGCGACCACAAGCCTCTTAGCGATCCCACAGCGATCATATCGACGATCATGGGGTCCATGGGCAGGACCCGAAAGAACTAGACGTCCGTCCGCGGGCAGCCTTGGGCTGAGCCCATCCGAGAGCTCCCCGCACCTCGATCCTTCTGCCCCCCACAGGACCCCTCGAAGACCGGAAACGGAGAACGCTGAAGCCCGCCAACATTGCCGTGCTGTTGCCACGGCGCAAAACCAAGCATATCGGAAGAACAGAACATAACCGTTTACCTGGTCCCGCTTTTATGCTATAAGGTTTCAAGTGCGACATCCGCTCTCCGAGGAGCAGGGCCATGGATGTGACCAGACAATCCCACCGGTACCACGTTGACAAGCGGCGTGAATTCTCCCTCTGCATCATTCCGTTCAAGAGTCTTGTGTGCGCGGTCGCTGTCGCACATGTCGTGGACCTCAGCAGGTACGGTTTGGGAATAGAATCCGATCAGCAGCTGGAACCCGGTTTCGTCTGGTTCAAGGACCGGATCGGAGGGTTCAAGGGTGGCCTGCTCGTCTGGGCCAAGAAGGTCGGCACAAAATACCGCGCCGGCATCAAATTCGTGCCCCTGTCCCGCGACAAGGAACTGCTCGTACAGGGTCGGATCGATGCGATACGGCCGCTCCAGCCGCTCCACAATCCCGAGGTAATCATCTCCACGATCCTCGAATCGATGACGCGGGACCAGACAGGAGGGCAGACAACGCCGGACCAGGCCGCGCCCGAAGACCTGAAAGCGCTGCGCTCCGGCGAAAAAACGCCGACCGAAGAGGACCTCATCGCCCAGCTCCGCGCCATGCTCACCTCGCTCTAGGACCCTCGACCCCCTTCACGAAGCTTTCCGCAACGTTGTACGATGCCATGCACTGATTGTCCGCCCCGCTGCCCTGCCTATCAGGGACCGTTTAGAGAGAGGCTTCGCTGAAGCATGGCTGCCGGAAGGCGCTATTTTTGTGAGCGATGGAGGTCTGACCCGAAGGGCGAGGAATGCACGTCGTGGCAAAGCGTAAGAGACCAGCGACCCGGCCTTAGAGCGGAAGGTGAGGTTGCCGAGGAATCACTGCTGAGCGATCTCGTCGTGGATGTACAGCCTGAGGAATTCCTGGTCCCGCGGGGCGATGCGCGCGAACTTGACCCCCATGCCGGGCTCACCGATGTTCCCTTCGTTGAGCCGGTGACGGTAAAGGACCACGGCATCGGCCGCAATGGTCCTGCCCTTCACGGAGATCTGAACGGCGAGGCGGGCGTTCGGGGGATGCGGTTTCAGCGTGCGGATATACATACCGTGCTCGGAAATGACCAACGCGCACTCGCCTTTGACACCATCGAGGGGCGCATTGTCCACGATGACAGGCATCTGTGTGCGGACGCGCAGGCTCGCCCGCGTCACCGGCTCGATCGCTGTCTGTATGGTCCGGTACAGCTCCTCAAGCCCTACCGGCGTCCCGAGAAAGGCAGAGAAGCCCGCACGCAGGCACCGGATCTCGGCCCTTTGGTCCCTGTTCGCCGCAAGGGCGATGACAGGGATATCGGCGGTGCGCGGCTCCTGCTGGATGCGGGACAGCAGGTCGAGGCCGCTCATTCCCGGAAGGTCCAGCTCAGCGATGATGAGAGCCGGGGGTTCGGAAGCGATCATATCGAGGGCATCCTCGGCATTGGAAGCCGTACAGACGCGGTATTCGAACCTCTGGAGGAGCTTGGCGTGGAACGCGCGCCGATGGGCGTCATCATCGACCACCATCAGAAGGCGTCTTTTGCTTTTTGGTGCATTTCCGGTGTTTGCGTTCATGCCCGTTGCCATAGTCCTAAGCACGTTCATGTATTGAAGCTCTCTGCAGCAAACTGCAGGGGACCTTCGATCCTCAAGGCAGTAGAGGAATTCTCATCGCTCGCTGCTTGATCCATGAGGACACCATACCATAGAAGGGAACGGAAAGGAAGTCCGCCGAAAGGGTGTTTTTAGGGGATGACGAGGCCTCGGCACAGGTGATCCCGTTGAAGGTATGCAAGGCTATCTAACGATACCGAATTCGCTCACGAACGCCGCAGCAAGCTGCAGGGTCCCTGGGAGGAGTGTGGAACAGACAGCAGAGAACAAAAGCGTGGGCATCAGTGGCAACATCGTCCGCGAACCCCTTATGCCCTTCGAAAAAAATGCCTGATGATTTCATTTGCCTCCCCGGCAGGTTTACGGTAATATACGCGTTCGCCGCAATGCGGCACCGCGCCATGCTCCAGGTCACGAACATAGAAAAATCCTACGGCAAGCAGCTGCTCTTCGACGGAGTCGGCTTTACGATCAATCCGCGCGAGCGCGTCGGCCTTGTCGGCAGGAACGGCCACGGCAAGTCTACGCTCTTCCGCATGATCCTCGGCGAAGAGCACCAGGACGCCGGTACGATCACCGTACCCTCGGGCTACACCATCGGCCATCTGTCCCAGCACATCCATTTCACCGAGGATACGGTCCTCGGGGAGGCATGCCTGGCCCTGCCCGCGAACGAGGACCATATCGACGAGTCCTACAAGGCAGAGGCCATCCTGCACGGTCTCGGCTTCACGAACGAGGATTTCGACAACCACCCCTCATCGCTGTCCGGCGGCTACCAGGTGCGGCTGAACCTGGCCAAGGTGCTCGCGTCCGAACCAAACCTCCTGCTGCTCGACGAACCCACCAACTACCTCGACATCGTCTCGGTCCGCTGGCTCACCCAGTTCCTGCGGGCGTGGCGGAACGAGCTCATTATCATCACCCACGACCGCGACTTCATGGACAGCGTGACGACCCATACCATGATCATCCACCGCTACAAGATGCGGAAGGTCGCCGGCGGCACGCAGAAGCTGTACGACCAGATCCTGATGGAAGAGGAGATCTACGAAAAGACCCGCCAGAACGACGAGAAGAAGCGAAAAGAGGTCGAGCAGTTCATCAACCGGTTCCGCGCCCAGGCAACCAAGGCGAGCGCCGTGCAGTCGCGCATCAAGGCCCTTGCCCGGCACGAAAAGCTCGACAAGCTCGACGAGATAAGGTCGCTCGATTTCAAGTTTCGCTCCGCGCCCTTTGAAGCGAAATGGCTGATGACCGTGGAGAACCTGTCCTTCTCCTTCTCCCCGGACTCTCCGAAGCTGATCGAGGGCTTGAGCTTCGGCGTCGGGAAGAAGGACCGCATCGCGGTCATCGGAAAGAACGGCAAGGGGAAGACCACGCTCCTGAACCTGCTGGCGCGGGAGATGTCCCCCACGGCTGGCGATGTCAAGCTCCACCCCAACACCAAGATCGCCTATTTCGGCCAGACGAACATCAACCGCTTGCGGCCCGACAAGACCGCGCTGCAGGAGATCATGGACGCGCATCCGGACTACGCCCAGGGCGAATCCCGGGCCATCTGCGGCCTCATGATGTTCGAGGGAGACAATGCCCTCAAGAAGGTGAGCGTGCTCTCGGGCGGGGAGAGGAGCCGGGTGCTGCTCGGCAAGCTGCTGGTCTCACCGGCGAACCTGCTCATGCTCGACGAGCCGACGAACCACCTCGACATGGAATCCATCGACTCGCTGATCGAGGCGATCGAAGCCTTCGACGGCGCGGTCATCATCGTGACCCACAGCGAGCTGATCCTCGAGGCTGTGGCGACCAAGCTCATCGTTTATGACAATGATGTGGTTTCGGTCTTCGAAGGCACGTACCTCGACTTCCTCGAACGCGTCGGATGGAGCGATGAGGGCGGCGTACGCGTGAAGAAGGGAAAGAAGCAGGAAGCGGAAAAGAATGTGAACCGGAAGGATGTGAAGAAGCAGCGCGCCTCCATCGTATCGGAAAAATCAAAGGCCCTCGGCGCGCTGAAAAAAAAGATCGCCGCTCTCGAAGAGGAGATCACGAAACTGGAGTTCGATGTCGAGCAGGACACCCAGCGGCTGACGGAGGTCACGATCAAGGGCGAGGCGCTGGCCATCAAGCGCTTGTCGCAGGCCATCCGCGAGAACAAGGCCCGCATCGATGCGAGGTTCGCCGAGCTCGAAACCGCGACGAACGAGCACGACGCGAAGGCACAGGAGTTCGATCAGCAGATTGCGGAACTGGCGGAGACGACGTAGTCAAGAAGACTGTCTCCCCTGGCGGCAACCCTAAGGACCGGTTTGATCCTGGCTATCCTTTATTTTCTCCTCGAACAAAGAATACTACTCCACAAGATAGGCTGTAATGAACACCCCGACCATCGCCAGGGTCAGCGCGATCTTCATGGCCGCGCCGAGGACGAGGCCGAACAGTGTGCCGTACCCCACTTTCCCCGCCCTGACAAGATCGCGTTTCGCAAGGAACTCTCCTGCCGCAGCGCCCACAAAGGGGCCGACGAAGATTCCGATGATGCCGAAGAAGATCCCCACGATGGTGCCGATCGTCGCGCCGATGACGGCCTGTTTGCTCGCTCCCGCTTTTTTCGCTCCCGCCCCCGTTGCCACGATGTCAGCAACAAAGGACAGTGCTGTCAGGACACCGAGCACGGTGAGCGGCGCCCAGCCCACTTTCTCGAATCCGTCGATCCACGCCGCCAGGAGCATCCCTCCAAAGATCAGCACCGGGCCCGGTAGGACAGGAGCCACCGTACCGATGATACCGGCAACCACCAAGACAACAGCGACAGCCCAGAGAAGCACGATCATGTGCGCATCCCTCCCTCTCTGTTCATGAGACATGACGAAAGGGCGATCATGTCCGTATGGCGATAGCGCCTCAATTCTGCCGATGACAAGCAGGTCAACGCAAAGGCGAATTCGAGAGGCCCCCGTCCCTTACTCCTTGAAGGTCCAGTAGGAGTTGAGAAAGTAGTTGATGAGCGTGGCGGGCACGATGCCGATGGCCTGATGGACCTGAGGGATGCCTTGACGATCGAGGGCACTTACTATAAGGAATGTGGAATAGCTGACCGCGAGGGCAACGAAGGAGACGACATTGAACTTCAGGCCCCGGATGTGGATCTTGTCGTTCATGTCCCGTTTCGAGAAGGTCCAGAAGTTGTTCAGGAAGAAGTTCGTGATGATCGAAACCTCGATCGCCAGCGGCGACGCGAGGAACTTGTTCATTCCCAGCTTCAGGAGCATCGTGAACGAGACAAGGTTCACGAAGACGCCGATCGCGCCGACTGCGCCGAACTTCAGGAATGTCTTGCTCCGCTCGAACCGGATCCACCAGGCATTCAGCATGAATTCCACGATGTCGGACAAGCCTAGCTTCGTCTCCCCTCTTTTTCTATCGACGAACTCGACCGGTATCTCCCGCACCTTCGCATGGTTCAAGATCGCTTCATGGAGAAGCGATATCTGGAACGCATAGCCTTTGACCTTAAGCGTATCGGGGTCAATTTTCGTGATGATCGAAGCGCGTATCGCCCGGAACCCTGCCGTGCAGTCCCTGACCTGGTACATCCCGGCCACATAGCGCGCAAACATGTTCCCCCACTTGGAGTTCATCCTGCGGAGATAGCTCCAGTCGTCCGGGATCTTCCCGCCCGGCACGTACCTGCTGCCGATCACAAAATCGGCCCCGTTGTCCAGCCCCTCGATGAGCCTGGGCACGTCTTCCGGCTTATGGGAGAAGTCCGCGTCCATCTCCATGACCGCATCGGCCTTCAGCTGCTCGATGGCATGCTTCATGCCGCGGATGTACGCTGCACCTAATCCTTGCTTTGTGCCGGTGATCAGATGGAGGTTCTTCCAGGAGGGAGCTTCCGCCCTGACCGCATCCGCTGTCCCGTCGGGAGAATTGTCGTCCACGACCAGGATGTGCATATCATGCGGGATGGCGCGGAATTGCTCCTGCAGCGCCTGGACCATCAGGACGATGTTTTCCCGCTCATTATAGGTTGGAAGGATAACGACAATCTTCATGGATCACCTGCAGGCGTCAACGACCGGCACTGTCGAGGAACGGGGCGCACGGAAAAGTCTTTGACATGGATTGACGCGCACGATAGAAAAGAGCGCGTGATGGTTCCTTTTTTCTGTTTTCGGACCCCAGTCTACGCAGCGGCAGGCCGGTCCTCGCCGGCCCGGTCCTTCCTGTCCGCGAAGAACGTCACGAGCAGGTACACAGCAAAGCAGACCGCCATGAGCGGGGACAGCCAGCTGGTCCCGGCATGCGGCGTCAGCATGCGTTCGATCGTACGGCCGCCCAATATGGCAAGCGCTATGCAGCTGAGCAGAATGCCCTCCCGGAAGCGCTGTTCAACAAGGAACGCACCGGCGAGGAACGCGGCGATCGCGGGGCCGAGCATGGCGTAGGTGTTGTTCTCGGTCCGAGGGCTGAACAGCATCAGGTACGTAACGGCGAGGGAAAACACGAACACCGCTGAGCGGACCGCGTCATGGCGGCGCCGGGAAAGATAACAGAGGATGAGCGTTCCCAGGGCCGCAGCGATCCTGATCAGCATCTGGAGCTTTTCCGGAACAATGATGCCTGCGAGACGGATCGCGTGGAACGGGGAGGTCCACCCCGTCTCCGCCGCTCCCACGTGGGCAGCCGTGGTAAAGTTCTTCCAGCACGCCGCATATTGCTCAAGGACGTACGTCGGATGCTGGGTCAGGAAAGGCACCAGCGCGGTTGCCAGCATCCCCAACGCCACGCGCCAGATCAGGGGACGGTCGATCGCCATAAGAAGCAGCACCAGCACGATCATCAGGGGCTTCACGGAAATGCCAAGCGACAGCCACAGCACGACCCTCCACCAGCTCTGCTCCGCCGCCGCGACGACCGCCAGCAGCATCAAGCCCGTCAGGGCAAGCGTCGCCTGTCCATTGCGTGCGCAATCCCACGCCAGGGGGAGCGCCACAAGCGTCATCAGGGGGAACAGCTCTTTTCCTGACCGGCAGCGCGCCAGCCTCGCGAACTGAAAGATGCCGAGCGCGAACACCCCGATGTTGACGAAGCGCCAGATCACTTCGCCCACGACCACGGGAAACAGCGAGAACGGAATGAACAGGATCGCCGCCTGCGGCAGGTAGGTGAACCCCCCGACACCCAGGTGCTTGTAAATGATCTCCCCCGCGATCCAGCTTAGTGCCCCTTCCCGGTAGGCCGGTACGACCGTCCGGCCGCTCCCGTTGGCGATGATCGCGGCCGTTACCAACCATAATGCGGCCCAGCCGATCCACGCATTCCTCACCGCCCGTCCATCCTGGAAAGACAACTTTGAACCTCCACTCTCGTCCGGAACTCCGCCAGTCTTCCGGAGCAAGGCCATAAAAAGTTTTTTCCCGTGCAGAGGCCCCGCACGGAACGCAATGCATGGTGTCCGGACGGACGCCCGGTCCACAGACCAAGCCCGACTGTACCAGAGTTATGCATCCCTTTCAAGACAAATCAGGGTAGCAACGTTGACCCTATCGAGGAGGGATAAAAAAAGCGGGCTTCAGGAAAACCTGAAACCCGCTCTTCGTTCCCTGTCCGGCTATTGCGGCTGCTACTTGCCCTTCAGCTTCTGGATCTCCCCGCGGATGTCCGCGGCATTGGGCGCGTTCGGGGCAAGCTCGAGGTACTTCTCGAACGACTTGATCGCCTCCGCCTTCCGGCCCAGGTCATAGGCGTAGACCACGCCGGCGTTCATCTGGGCCATGGGATGCCTCGGGTCTATCTTGCTTGCCTTCTGGTATTCCTCGATGGCCTTCTGCGGCTGGCCCACCCCGCGGTAGCATGTCCCCATGTCGACGCGTACGTCCACGTTCTTCGGGTCGAGGTCCAGTGCCCGCTGATAGGAGATGATCGCCTCGGCGAACCGCTGAGCGTCCATCTGGGCGTTCCCCAGGGCGATCCAGGCGTTCGCGTTCCCGGCATTCGCTTTCGCGATTGCCTCGAGCTGTTGGATCTCCGCCGGGTTCTTGACCATGGCTGGCGGGGCCACCACCTGCTTCTGCCCGGCCTGACCCTGGCTCCATTGCGATTGCTGCTGCTTGCATCCGGCAAATACCGCGGCAATGAGCAAGATAAATACAACAAGAGCGGTCGGTTTCCTGTTCATGTAATGTGCCCTCCGTGGGGGGACGGCCGGTGCCCGGCCATTGGCCATCGGGCCGGCACCCATCCCATTATAGTTGGATCCAGGAGCGCTCGCAAATCCCACGGCCTGCTGCGCAGTTAGCGAGCGATGAGAATAGCGATGCGTCCTTAAGGATCAAAACTCCCTGCAGATCGATGCAGGGATCTTTGATTCCGCGGTTTATACCATGTTTCGCAGTGTTTGTCAATTTCCGCTTCCGCAGCCCGCAGGGCCGCCGGCCTGCCCGATCAGGAAATAATCTGTTGACAATAGCCGTGTTCTCGGGTATAGTCATCGTCAGCATTCACGCATCTTTTCAACTTCTAACCCAACTAACCCCTTTATTACCAAGAACCCAGCGAACCAACCGGTCAACAACCCGTGGCAAACGTGGACCAATCTGAAAGGTAATCTACAGCCGTACGTACAGACATAACCAGGCGTTGATGGAACACGAGCCGTGATCCGCTGATGACATTCTCTTGCCTTGCCTGAAACCACCAGACCAGGAGCAGAACTCACCGCCGTTTCCGACCCGTACCCCGCCCACACCATGCCCTCTCTGCCCATCTGCAGACCGCGGCCCAAGGAGTAGAACCATGAACCTCGTAGAGCTCAAAGGAAAAAGCATCGCCGAACTTGCCACCATGGCGGATGAACTGAAGGTCGAAGGCGCGAGCGGCATGCGCAAACAGGACCTGATCTTTGCGATCCTGAACGCCCAGACCGAGAAGAACGGCATGATTTTCGGCGAAGGCGTCCTCGAGATCCTGCCCGACGGCTTCGGCTTTCTGCGGGCGCCGGACTACAACTACCTGCCCGGTCCCGACGACATCTATGTCTCCCCCTCCCAGATCAGGCGGTTCAATATCCGGACCGGCGATACCGTCTCCGGCCAGATCCGGCCGCCCAAGGAAGGGGAGCGCTATTTCGCCCTCCTCAAGGTCGACGCCGTCAACTACGAGGACCCCGAGATATCCCGCACCAAGATCCTGTTCGACAACCTCACGCCCTATTATCCGGAAAAGAAGATCAAGCTTGAACATGCACCGACCGACTACACCACGCGCGCTATGGATCTGGTCACGCCCATCGGCATGGGCCAGCGCGGCATGATCGTGGCGCCGCCGCGCACCGGCAAGACCATGCTCCTCCAGGCCATCGCCAAGGCCATCCTGAAGAACCACAAGGACATCAAGCTCATCGTGCTGCTCATCGACGAGCGGCCGGAGGAAGTGACCGACTGGGCGCGCCAGGTGAACACCGAGATCATCGCGTCCACCTTCGATGAACCGCCCCAGAGGCACGTGCAGGTCGCCGATATGGTGATCGAGCGGGCCAAGCGGCTCGTGGAGCACAAGAAGGACGTGGTCATCCTGCTCGACAGCATCACCCGCCTCGCGCGGGCGCACAACGCAATCATCCCGGCCAGCGGCAAGGTGCTTTCCGGCGGCCTGGACGCCAACGCGCTCCAGCGGCCCAAGCGGTTCTTCGGTGCGGCCCGGAGCATCGAGACCGGAGGCAGCCTCACCATCCTCGCCACGGCCCTGGTGGACACGGGCAGCCGCATGGACGACGTGATCTTCGAGGAATTCAAGGGCACCGGCAACATGGAGCTCCACCTCGACCGGAAACTGGTCGAAAAGCGTGTTTTCCCGGCCATCGACATCAACGCCTCCGGCACCCGGAAGGAAGAGCTGCTGGTGGACAAGGACGACCTGAACCGCATGTGGGTGCTTCGCAAGGTCCTGAACCCCCTCTCCACGGTGGAGAGCATGGAGTTCCTGCTGGAGAAGCTTAAACAGAACAAAACGAACCGGGACTTCCTGGATTCCATGAACAAGTAACAATTCTTCCCCCGGACGATATTGCAACCCTGAGATTGGCGAAGCGTTTCAATCGGCTCAAGGTACCTGTCGGGATCCCTTACAGACCTGAGAACGAAAGAGCCTCAAATTTTTCTCTTGTATTTTTAACAGGTTTGGTATATTATTTCCGCCTTGCTTAATAAAAGCAGGACGAACCGCTGGTGAACGGGGGTAACCCCTGATGAATCAAGACGATCATTCACCTGAGGCCACATCAGTTTACGGAGGTTGTTCCATGAAAGACGGTATCCACCCCACCTACAAGACTACGACTGTCCATTGCGCCTGCGGCGTGTCGTTCCTCACCCGCTCCACCAGGGAGAACGTGAAGCTCGACATCTGCTCGAACTGCCACCCGTTCTTCACGGGAAAGCAGAAGCTCATGGACCTCGAGGGCCGCGTCGACAAGTTCCGCAAGAAGTACAAAAAGGCGTAGTCCGGCGCACGTCTCTCCCGCTGATACTTCCCCCCACGAGGTCCCGATCTTGTCGGAAAAACTGTCCATAGGCGGCCAGGCGGTCCTGGAAGGCGTCATGATGCGGTCGCCGCACGCCTTCACCGTGGCCGTGCGCAAGGGCGGCAAGCCCGGTGCGGAAATCGCCCTCCTGAAGGAGACGATCCTGCCCATCGGAGAACGGTTCCCCCTTCTCAAAAAGGCGGTTCTCCGCGGTTCGGTCGCGCTCTTCGAGGCCATGGTGCTCGGCGTCCGGGCGCTCAACTTTTCCGCGAATGAAGCAATAGAGAACGAGGAAGGCAAGCAGGAGGAGATCAGCCCCCTTGCCCTGGCCGGCACGATGGTCCTGGCGCTGGCGTTCGCCCTCGGGCTCTTCCTGGCGCTCCCCCTCCTGCTCACGCAGCTGCTCGGTACGCAGTACAGCGCTTTCAAGGGAAATGTTCTCTTTAACCTGACCGACGGCGCGATCCGGGTGGGCCTGTTCCTGGGGTACGTGTCCGGCATCTCGTTCATGAAGGATATCCGCCGGGTCTTCGAATACCATGGCGCCGAGCACAAGGCCATCGGGGCCTACGAAGCCGGGGAGCCGCTCACCGTGGAGAATGCGCGGAAATACACCTGCATCCACCCGCGCTGCGGAACGAGCTTCCTCATGGTGGTCATGGTGCTTTCCATCATGCTCTTCTCGATGATCCCGGGTAGCTGGCCCCTCTGGGCCAAGGCTGCCTCGCGGCTCGTCCTGCTTCCGGTCGTCGCGGGTTTGTCGTACGAGTTCATCAAGTATAGCGCGAAGAAGCGCGGCAACAAGATCATCGAGGCGCTCATCTATCCGGGGCTGCTTCTGCAGCGTCTCACGACGAGGGAGCCGTCGGACGACCAGCTCGAAGTGGCCATCAGGGCCATGGACGAGGCCCTTGCCATGGAACCCCGCTGAGGCGGGGTTTTTTGTTTCAGAACCATAATCGGGAACACGAATGACACGAATGGACGAATATCACGAATAAGACCCTTGAACAGTCGTTATTCGTGCCATTCGGCAGTTATTCGTGTAATTCGTGTTAAACTTTTTTCCTGGATCATTTTATCATGTTCAAGAAATTAGAGGCTGTTGCCGAAAAATACGACGAGCTGACCAGGCTTTTGGCCGATCCCTCTGTCGCCTCCGACCACCAGAAGTACCAGAAATATTCGAAAGAGCGGTCGGAGATCGAAGAGGTGGTCCAGCACTACCGCGCCTACAACGATCTCCTCCGCCAGCTCAAGGAGGCCGAGGAGATCAGCCAGGACAAGTCCGCTGACCCCGAGATGCGCCAGATGGCCGAGCTGGAGCTGAAGGAGCTCGGACCGAAGAGCCAGCAGATGGAGCAGGGCCTCCGGCTCATGCTCGTGCCCAGGGACCCGCGGGATGAGAAGAACATCTTCCTCGAGATCCGCGCCGGCGCCGGCGGCGACGAGGCGGGCCTCTTCGCGGCCGAGCTCTTCCGCATGTACTCGCGGTATGCCGAAAAGAAGCGTTGGAAGCTGACGCTCCTCGATATGAGCACCACCGGCGTCGGCGGGGCCAAGGAGGTCATCGCCCAGATCCAGGGCAAGGGCGTGTTCAGCAGGCTCAAGTATGAGAGCGGCGTGCACCGCGTCCAACGCGTCCCTTCCACGGAGTCAAGCGGCAGGATCCACACCTCCACCGTGACCGTTGCCGTGATCCCCGAGGCAGAGGACGTGGACGTCCAGATCGAGCAGAAGGACCTCCGGATCGACACCTACTGCTCGTCAGGCCCCGGCGGACAGAGCGTGAACACCACCTACTCCGCCGTGCGCATCACCCACATCCCGACCGGCGAAGTGGTCGCCTGCCAGGACGAGCGGTCCCAGCTCAAGAACCGCGAGAAGGCCATGAAAATCCTCCGCTCGCGGCTGCTGGAGAAGGAGCGGGAGCGGCAAGATGCCGAAGCCGCCAAGGACCGCAAGGCCCAGGTGGGCACCGGAGACCGGAGCGAGAAGATCCGGACCTATAACTTCCCCCAGAGCCGGGTCACGGACCACCGCGTCGGCATCTCACTGTACAAGATCGACGCGGTCATGGACGGCGACATCGATGAGTTCATCGACGCCCTGACCGCGCACGATAACGCGGAAAGGCTTAAAAATCTGTAAGATCATTTCGGATTGCTGAATGCGGATTTCGGCGCACGGGTCTTCAATCTACAATTCGCTATTCGAAATCCGCAATTAGAATCCAGGAGCGGAGCGCATTCCCCGTAGCTTGCTGCGGGGTTAGCGAGCGATTAGAATAACAATATTCCTTGAGGATCGAAGCTCTATGCCTCTTGCAGTAGGGAGCTTAAATCCAGGAGCGAGCGCATTCCCCGTAGCTTGCTGCGGGAGCTTCAATACCGTGACCATCGCTGAAGCGATACAGAAAGCAGCAGCGCGGCTGTCAGCACACAAGGTACCGAACGCGCGCCTTGATGCAGAGGTGCTCTTCTGCCACGCCGTGGGCAGAGACCGCGCCTGGCTCCTCGTCCATATGCAGGACACGCTCGACGACCAGGGCCTGCGCATCTTCGAGCAGAGCATCGACCGGCGGTCCGTGCGTGAGCCGCTTCAGTATATTACCGGTGCCCAGGAGTTCTGGGGTCTGCCCTTCAAAGTGACTCCCGCCGTGCTCATCCCGCGTCCCGAGACCGAGTTCGTCGTCGAAGCGGCGCTGAAGGCCGTCAGCGGCATCCCGGCGCCGGTCATCATCGACCTCGGCACCGGTTCGGGGTGCATCGCGGTAAGCCTCGCGAGCGGTCTCCAGCAAGCGCAGGTCTTCGCCGTTGACCGGTCGGAGAAAGCACTGGAGATTGCCCGGCAGAACGCGCAGCGAAACGGCGTTGCAGACCGGGTCCGCTTCCTCGAGGGAGACCTGTTCGGTCCCTTCGAGGAACTGGACCTGCGCGGTCGGGTCGATGTGATCGCAACGAACCCGCCGTATGTGAAAACCGGCGACCTGACAGGCCTCCAGCCTGAGGTGAAGGATTTCGAACCCGAGATGGCGCTCATCGCGGGACCGGAAGGGACCGAGTCAGCGGAGAAGATAATCCTGCAGGCGCCGGATTACCTGAAGGAGCGCTGCCCGCTCATCATGGAGATAGGGGTCGGACAGACGGAAGCACTCAAAAAGATCATCCAGGGAACCGGCCGGTACAGGTCGATCGAGGTCCTGAAGGATCTGGCGGGAATCGAGAGAGTGATCGTAGCCGAAAAGAAGTAGAACGTGCCTGCAGGCTGGCATGCCTGCAGGCTGACAAGCTGACACTACCATGAAATCCATCATCATCAACGGCGGCAGGAAGCTCAAGGGCGAGGTCGCCATCAGCGGGGCCAAGAACGCGGCGCTACCCATCATCGCGGCAGGGCTCCTGTGCGAAGGCGAGCACAGGACCGCCAACGTTCCGGCGCTCGTCGATGTCACAACGCTCGGCAGGATCCTCCGGAACATGGGGGTCGCCTTCGAGCTGAAGGACCACCGGGTCGTCCTCGACTCATCGAAGCTGAACAACCCCGAAGCGCCGTACGACCTCGTGCGTACCATGCGCGCGTCCGTGCTGGTGCTTGGGCCCCTGGTGGCCCGCTTCGGCAGAGCCCGGGTCTCGCTCCCCGGCGGCTGCGCCATCGGCGCCCGGCCGGTCAACCTCCATATCATGGGGCTCGAGAAGATGGGGGCGAAGGTCGCTATCGAACACGGCTACGTCGTGGCCGAGGCTCGGCGTCTCAAGGGCGCCCATATCTATTTCGACATCGTGACCGTGACCGGCACCGAGAACCTCATGATGGCGGCTAGCCTCGCCGAGGGCGAAACGGTCCTGGAAAATGCCGCCCGGGAGCCCGAGGTGGTGGACCTCGCGAACGCGCTCATCGGGATGGGCGCGAAGATCGAAGGCGCCGGGACCGATATCATCACGATCAGGGGCGTCGAGAAGCTCCGGCCCATGGACCATACGGTGCTGCCGGACCGCATCGAGACCGGGACCTTCGTTATCGCTGCCGCCATCACCGGCGGCTCCATCACGATCACCAAGTGCAACCCGGGCCACCTCGATGCGTTGCTGTCCAAAGTGGTTGAAGCAGGCGCGGAGATCAGGACCGGCGATGGTACGATCGCCGTTCACGGGCAGAGGAAGATCAGGCCCGTGAACATCAAGACGCTCCCCCATCCGGGATTCCCCACCGACATGCAGGCCCAGTTTATGAGCCTCATGGCCCTTGCCGACGGGACCAGCGTCATCAATGAGACCATCTTCGAGAACCGGTTCACGCATGTGGCCGAGCTCCGGCGCATGGGCGCGGACATCGTGGTCGAGGGCAGGAGCGCCGTGGTGAAGGGGGTGCCGAAGCTTTCAGCAGCACCGGTCATGGCAACGGACCTCAGGGCCAGCGCATCGCTGATCATCGCCGGCCTCGCGGCCGAGGGGCAGACGGTGATCTCGCGCATCTACCATCTCGACCGGGGATATGATAATATCGAGCAGAAGCTGTCGTTGCTGGGGGCGGACATTAAAAGAGTCTGACATGGGGACACGGTGACTGGGAGACACGGGAAAAAGACAGGATCTTTGACACTGATTTACACTGAGAACGGCCTATGAAGAAACATGATAAGTCGTTTGCAGTATCATGACCTTTCATATTTCAAATCTGCCGTTATCCGTGTCAAAGGTTCTTTTTGCGTACTTGGCTTGCCGTATCCGTTTTCATCCGTGTTCATCTGTGATTAAAAGATAACTGAGGCCGTTATGAAAATTCTTGATTCAAAACAAAAAGACATCGTCGCCGAGCTGAAGCGCCTCATCGACCGCGGCGAGACAGCCACCGAAGAGGTCGCCGCAACGGTCAAGGAGGTCGTGGAACGGGTCCGCAAGGAAGGCGATCCAGCGGTCCTGGCCTATACCGAGAAGTTCGACCGCGTAAAGCTGACCCTCAAGGACATCCGGGTGACGCCGGATGAGGTGAAGGACGCATACTCCCGCGTGGACCCGAAAAAGGTGGACGCCCTGAAGCTCGCGGCACGGAACATCCGCTCCTTCCATGAGAAGCAGAAGGTCTCCTCCTGGGTGAGCCAGGAGGCCGACGGTGTGATCCTCGGCCAGCTCGCGCGGCCCATCCGGAGCGCCGGGGTGTATGTTCCGGGCGGCAAGGCCTGCTATCCCTCGTCGGTGCTGATGAACGTGATCCCCGCCAAAGTCGCGGGCGTCGAGCAGCTTGTCATGTGCTCGCCCGTGCCGGGCGGCGTGCTGAACCCCTACATCCTCGTGGCCGCGGACATCGCGGGCGTATCGGAGATCTACAAGATCGGCGGCGCCCAGGCGATCGCGGCCCTGGCCTACGGCACGGCCACGGTCCCCAAGGTGGACAAGATCGTGGGTCCCGGCAACATCTATGTCGCCACGGCGAAGCGCTACGTCTTCGGCCAGGTGGACATCGACATGATCGCAGGACCGAGCGAGGTCCTGGTCATCGCCGACGATTCAGCGGACCCGTCCTTCGTGGCTGCCGACCTCCTGTCGCAGGCCGAGCATGACGAACTGGCCTCGGCCATTCTCGTCACCACCTCGCGCGCACTCGCTGAGAGGGTTGATGCGGAAATGGGGCACCAGATGGCGACCCTCATCCGGAAAGAGATAGCCCGCAAGGCCATCGACCGCTTCGGCGCCATCGTGATCGTTGAGACGCTGCAGGAGGCGGCAGAGGTGTCGAACGCCATCGCGCCCGAGCACCTCGAGCTCTCGGTGGAGAAGCCCTTCGAGCTCCTGGCGCTGATCAGGAACGCCGGCGCCATCTTCCTGGGCCATTTTACGCCCGAGTCCGTGGGCGACTACGTCGCCGGACCGAACCATGTGCTGCCTACGGGCGGCACAGCGCGGTTCTTCTCGCCCCTTTCGACGGACAGCTTCATGAAGAAATCGAGCCTCATCTTCTACACGAAAGAGGGCCTCGACAAGGTCGGCGAGGCGGTTATGCAGATCGCCGACGTGGAAGGGCTCGAAGCGCATGGGAACACTATCCGGGTGAGAATGGCGAAGAAGTAACAGAATCCTGAGCGGTCAGGAGTCAGAAGTCAGGGGTCAGGAGAAGGGTGATGATCACCATTCTTCCGGCTTCCAGCTCCTGGCTCTTGGCTCCTCGTTTACCAAGGAGCATACAATGCCGACAAAAACAAAGAAGAAGCCATCACCGCCTGCTGCCCCCGCCGGCCAGAAGCTCAAGCTCGGCCTTCCCAAGGGCAGCCTTCAGGAATCGACCTTCAAGCTCTTCGGCAAGGCCGGCTACCGCGTTCAGGTGAGCTCGCGGAGCTACTACCCAAGCATCGACGACCCGGACATCGAATGCATCATGGTCCGCGCCCAGGAGATGGCGAGATACGTGGACAACGGCATCTTCGACGTGGGTCTGACCGGCAAGGACTGGATCCTGGAACAGAACGCCGACGTCGTCGAGATCGCTGAGCTTCGCTATGCCAAGGGCGGGCTCAATCCCGTCCGCTGGGTCGTTGCCGTGCCTGAGGACTCTCCCATCAAGACGGTGAAGGACCTGATGGGCAAACGCGTCGCCACCGAGCTCGTGGGCTACACCAAGCGGTATCTGAAGTCGAAAGGAGTCACCGCGGACATTGAATTCTCCTGGGGCGCCACGGAAGTGAAGCCGCCGAAGCTCGCTGACGCCATCGTGGAGCTGACCGAGACAGGCAGCTCGCTCAAGGCCAACAAGCTCCGCATCGTCGAGACCATGCTCGAATCCACCACGCGGCTCATCGCGAACAAGAAGGCCTGGCAGGACCCGTGGAAGCGGAAGAAGATCGAGAACATGGCCATGCTGCTCCAGGGCGCCCTCGCCGCCGAGGAGAAGGTTGGCCTCAAGATGAATGTCCCGAAAAAGGCACTGGCGGAGATCACGAGCATCCTCCCGGCCATGCACTCGCCCACGATCTCTCAGCAGACCGATCCGGCGTGGGTGAGCCTGGAGGTCATGCTCGACGAGAAGCAGGCCCGGAACCTCATCCCCCGGCTCAAGCGACGGGGAGCCTCGGGGATCATCGAGTATCCGCTCAACAAAGTGATCCCCTAAAACCTGCGGGCGGCCGATCTGGCCGCCCGTTGCATGTCTGACCCGCAGTTCGCCCTCCCGATGGGCCGCCCGTCACGAACGGCCGCCGGATGAGACTGAAGGTCTCAGGGGCATCATGTCGCCTTTCAGATGCAGCTCGGGGCGATGGCGACGGGAAAGGGCCGCATCCTCCAGCGCCGCGTTTATAATGCGCCTCAGGACAGGGTGACTGACCGGCCGGGCAACGAATTCATAAGCACCGGCATTGATCGCCTTCAAATAGGCTTCCACAGAGTGACGCCCGCTGATCATGATGACCGGAAGCTCCGGAACGAGCTTCCTCATGGAGACAATAAGCTCCCTGCCATCCATGTCCGCAAGCCGGTCATCGATCACTGCAATGTCGATCCAGATGCCTTCCTGCAAGGCGGCGATCGCGGACCTGCCAGTCCTTCGTTCGATGGCAGCCGGGAAACCGCCTTTCCCCGCAAAGGCATGGGCAACGATCTTCGCCACGTACCCTTCACTATCGACAACAAGCATCACGCCCATCTCTCCTCCCTGGCCTTCGTAATTCCCTGCCCGCCGGGCCTCCGCTATAGCGTCGTCTGAAGATCAAGATGGTCCTGTTTCATCATCTGCCGGAGCTTAGCGAGCCCCGAAGACTCGATCTGCCGGACGCGTTCCCGCGTGACCCCGGACATCCGGCCGATATGGTCCAGGGTCTTCGGATCGTCGCCGCGAAGCCCGAACCGCAGTTCCAGCACTTTCTGCTCGGTCTCATTCAATCCGCGCAGCCATTCATCAACAAGCTCGCGCCTGCCGGATTCGTGCGTTGCGACGGCCGGGGACACGGCATTCCCGTCCGCGAGAAGCCCCCCGAACGTTTCCCCATCCCCGTCCCCGATGAGCAGGTCCAGCGAATAGGTCCCCTGAACAACCTGCGACAGCCGTCGCACCCTGTCGACCGTCACCCTCATGGACCGGGCGATCTCTTCAGGCATCGGCTCGCGCGCGAGCTTCATCGCGAGACGCTGCACGACCCGATTGTACTGTCCCAGGCGTTCCGCGACATGGACCGGCAGCCGGATGGTCCTTGACTGATTCACGATGGCCCTGGCAATGGCTTGACGGATCCACCAGATCGCATACGTGCTGAACTTGAACCCGCGGCGGTACTGAAACTTCTCGACAGCGCGGATCAGTCCGAGATTGCCCTCTTCGATAATGTCCGCGAATAAAAGTCCCCGATTGATGTAACGTTTCCCGATGGCAACGACGAGCCGCAGGTTCGATTCGATCATCTTCGTCCGGGCCGCCTCATCACCCTGCTCGATCCGCTCCCCCAGCTCCTGCTCCTCCTCCCGCGACAGCAGCGGATACGTCCTGATCTCCTTGAGATAGAGCTTGATGGCTTCCAGATCGTCGTAGCCGCGCTCCCGTTGTTCGCCCCGCGCGTCGCCGTCCTCGCCGGCACCCTGCTCGACGGCCGGTCTTTCATGGTCTTCGTCATAGTCGTCCTGTTGATCGTCATCGACGTCATCAGCGGCCATTGCGGGATCCGGCCACTGATAGACAGATTCCTCCTCAAGTAGCATGGTTGTCTTCATGCTGTTCTCCTCTCACGATCTCCCTGTCCGGTACATCTCCACGCTTCATTGCTGGCAGTTATGCAGTGGGTCGAGTTCGTTTCTGACCGTCGTAGCGATGGTCTTCCCGTCGAAGGGCTTTTCGATCCACCGGTTCACGCCGAGCGACGCCAGAAGCTCCACGGCCTTCCGGGAGCAATCGTCGGTCGTTACCATGATCGGCATGCCGGGTCTCTGCCGCCGGACCTGATCGATCAGTTCATACCCGTTCATGTCCGGCAGGTCAACCTCCGTGATCAGCATGTCGATCGGCCAGGACCGTACGATATCGAGCGCGCCAATGCCCGTGCCTGATGCATGCATCGAAACGCCCGGCAGCCTGCTTTGCAGGCAATCCCTCACCGCGTCAAGGATCCTGGGGTTATCGTCTACCAGTAGGACATTCTTCATCATTGGCCGCCTCCTCGGTTCTTGGGTTCTTGCGCATCATAATGGCCGTCATTCTTTAGAGAGAGGCTTCCGGTCCGGTCCTTTCCCCGATCGGCCAGTTCACCGGCATCCTCGGCAGCCCTTCGCTTGCAATAGAATAGACACATTTGGTGCCTGTCTATGGAACAGTAGTTTGTGTACTCGAACTCGCTCGGCTGATAGCTATACGATGAGGCCCGGCAGGCCGGGGCTTTTCCCTCGTCGAGGTAGCGGCATTTCATGGTTCGTTCCTCCGTGTGCTCATGGTCCGCCCCCCTGGACCGTGCTCCTGCATCTTCCTGCCAGCCCGCTTCGCGGGCCTGCGCCGCCCCTGCCGGATAAGTGGTCAGTTCCCCGGATGTCGCCATACGTGCTCCTTTGTCCCGCTGTACTGCCGCTGCTGGTAGTTATTACAGAGCGTATGCCAGGGGACCGAGCAGAACGATGCCCGCTCCGCTCCGCTGGGGATATAGGTGTCCCGGAGGGCAGCGCAGGACTTCATGTAGTTGCCGATGAAATAGGGACAGGTCACAGCATGATGCAGGTCCTTCATAACGGATCCCCTTTTGTCGGAATGAATCCAGGAGCAAGCGCTAACCCAGTAGCTGGCTACGGGATTAGCGAGCGATTAGAATAAATAGTACTGCCCTGAGGATCGAGGATTCCCTCCAGCTTGATGCAGGGAGCTTCAATGGTGAAGCGCGTTGTCCCGGCCTGCGCCCGGCACTGGCGGACGTGCCTGTATGCGCATTGTCAATGATGCAATTTTGATCTTTTCAAGGGAAAATCGCTATAGGACGGGGATGAAAGATGGATAGGACGAAGGGAAAAGCACTGTAGGACCGGGTCTTACAGGAGACGGGCACAGAACCGTACCGGGTCATGCGGTAAGATCATTCGAGCAGGTGGTGCTGGATCGCATACCGGGTGATGTCCGCGTTGTTCTTGAAGCCCATCTTGGACAGCACCCGCGACCGGTAGGTGCTGACGGTCTTGATGCTGATCGCGAGCTCCCCGCCGATATCCTTGGCGGTCTTGCCCATGGCAAGCATGCGCATGATCTGCAGCTCCCGGTCGGACAACAGTTCGTGCGGCGCCCGGTCCGCGGGCCTGCCGATGTCAATGGCCATGCGTTCTGCGAGAGTATCGCTCACATAGATGCCGCCTTCCAGGATCTTCGTGACCGCGGCGACCATGGCGTCGGCGGCCGTTTCCTTCGTCAGGTAGCCCGACGCTCCGGCCTTGAGCGCCCGAACTGCGTACTGTTCTTCGGGGTACATGCTGAGCATCAGCACCGGGAGCTTCGGCCGCTCCTCCTTGATGGTCTTGAGCACCTCGAGGCCCGTGTTCCCCGGCATGGAGATATCGAGCAGCACGAGCCGGTACGTGCCTTTCCGGATACAGGCAAGGGCCTCCTTGCCGTTCGCCGCCTCGTCCACGCCGTCGATGCCGTCCATCTCCTCCAGGATCTGGCGCAATCCCCGCCGGACGATCGCATGGTCGTCAGCGATAAGCACCCTGGTCATGGGCGTGCCTCCTTCCCGCTTTCCTGGACCCCGTCCGGCGGCTGTTCGTCCGACGGGGCCGGCGATCCGGCCGGGAACGCTCCGCCGGTCGATTGCCGGGTTCCGGACAGCGGTATCGAGACCATGAGGGTCGTTCCCCGGCCCTTGCCGCCGCTGATGCTGAAGTCTCCTCCGAGGAACCGGACGCGCTCCCGCATGCCCATCAATCCATAGGACGACGGATCGCCGGCCTTGCGGGCCGGAATGCCCTTTCCGTCATCCTGGACGGTCATGCGGAACCGCTCCCCCTCCAGGTCCAGCGAAACAACGACGTTTGTTGCCTTCGCATGCCGTGCCACGTTCGTCAGGGACTCCTGGAGCACGCGATAGATGACCGTGGACCGGGTGCGGTCCATCGTTATGGAAGGGGGCCGGGACAGGACCCGGCACGTCACGCCGCTCCGCTTCTCGAACTCCCTGGCCGCCCACTCAATGGCGGCCTGCATCCCGAAGTCGTCCAGCACCGATGGCCGCAGTTCCGACGTGATCCGCTTGACCGAATCGATCGCTCCGTTGATCAGTCCGAGCATTTCCGTTGTCCGTTCCCGGACAGCTGCGTTCCCGGACGGATGGTTCCGCTTCAGCCATGCAATGTCCATCTTCAGGGCGGTCATGGCCTGCCCGAGCTGGTCATGGACCTCCCGTGCGATGTGGGCGCGTTCGCCCTCCCGGACAGCCTCGACGTGGGCCTGCAGGTTTCGGAGCTCGCTCGTGCGCTCCCCGACCCGCTGCTCCAGCTCCTCGTTCAGCAGCAGGAGCGCCTTCTCCGCCTGTTTGCGCGCCGTAACGTCGAGGACCTGCGACATGACCGAGGACATCTTTCCCGTATCGTCCTGTAGCACGGAATTATACCACTCGCAGTGAATGACCTGTCCGTACTTGGTATAGTTGCGATTAGCCGATGCGACCTTGCGGGACACGCCGTCGGTCAGCTTTTTTACGGTCTTCTCGACGATCGGGGCGTCCTCCTCGTAGATCATCTTCAGTTCCAGGATCGGTCTGCCGACCGTCTCCGCGGCGCTCCACCCGAAGATGCGCTCCGCCTCGCCCGTCCACCGGGTCACGATGAAGTTCCTGTCCCACTCGATCACGGCAAGCGGTGAATTCTCCGCATGGAACCGCAGGCGCTCCTCGCTCTCGCGCAGCGCCTGCTCGGCGCTCTTTATCTGTCGTATATCCAGGTTGATCCCGGCCCAATACTGCACCGCGCCTTGTTCATCCCGCACGGGAACGCCGCGGGCCAGGACCGGATACCATTGTCCGTCCACGCCGCGGAACCGGTGCTCGATGTCCCAGTTCCCCCCGGTGCGGACGCATTCCTTCCATGCGGCGATCGTTCGCTCCGCATCGTCGGGATGGAGCACCTCGCCCCAGCCAAAGCTGGAACACTGTTCCTGCGTAAGCCCCACCAACTTCAGGAAGGAATCGCTTGCGTAGATGTTGCGGCCTTCAGGGTCGCAGATCCAGATGCCGAAATCGATACTCTCACCGATGGCGCGATAGAGCCGTTCGCTCTTGCGGAGCGACTCCTCAGCCAGCTTGAGCGCTGTGATATCCTGGACGGACACGGCGCATCCGACGATCTTTCCTTCGGAATCGCGGACCGGCGAGGCACTGTTGATGACATATGCATCGGACCCGTCGAACCTCCTGATCCGCATCACCTGTCCGGACACGATCTCGCCCCGTTGCACGGCAATGGCCGATGCCCATTCACCGGGTTGAACGGGCTTCCCCGTGTCTGCCCACCATGCCTGGTAAGCGGTATAGTCCTCAACGGACCGTATTGCCGGCCTAGGTCCGCCCCATATGAGGTCATATCCGCGGTTGGAACGCACATTGCCGCCCTGCGCATCGGTAATAGCCACGCCGACCGGCAGCGCCTCCATGACAGCCGCGAGAAGACGCTTCTCGTTCTCTGCAGCCTCGCGGGCCAGTTCCTTTTCCTCGGTCCGCTGTCGCAGCACATCCTCCGCATGCTTGCGCTCGGTGATGTCATAGGCGTAAATGCGCGCGACATTGAACTGGGGGGCAAGTAATATGACCGCGCCGAAGACCCTCTCCTTGATGACGATCTCACGATACAGGGTTTTTTCTCGTGACCTGTCCCAACTTTCCAGAATATCTTTCAGATCCGGGGGGAAGAAGGCCACGACATTCGCCTCGTCCATCCCGAGGGCTTTCAGGGTCTTTACCATGGCCGGATTGAAGAAGGTGATCCTGCCGGAAGCGTCCACTTCCAGGATCGGGTTCGGATTCAACTGAGGGAACGAAGCAAGATGCGCAGTCCGCTCCTCTATCCGCTTGCGCTCGGTGATGTCGCGGCTGAAAAAGGCCACTGCTGTAATCTTCCCTGTGTCGTCGCGCACGGGATACACGGTATGGTCGAAGATCATGCCCGCCCGTTCGTCTTCGAAGCGGACCGGACCGCCGGTGCGCACAACGTCTTCAACCTTCTTCTTGCGTGATGCCGCCAATTCAGGGCCTATCAAATTCTGCCATTTCGTCCCGACAACTTCATCGACATGCATACCCAGCCGCTGGGCGGCAGTGGCATTAGCCGCAAGGATATCGCCCTGAAGACCAAACAGCCAGATGGACTCGTCAGCGGCATTGATGAGCGCACTGGCCTTCAACTCATGGTCCCGCAGGGCCTTTTCGGACAGCGTGCGCTCCGTAATATCGGTGATCGCATTTGCGAAACGGTTGTACCCGGCCGGAAAAGACAGGACATGGTGGTACCGCCGGGTGAACTTTGCATAGGCCTCGAATTCCACCGATTTCTGATTGGCGACCACCGCCGCGAACCGCGGCAAGTATTCCGGAATGGCTTCCGGGGAAACATCGCTCATGCGGCTACCCACGATACGTTCGCGGGGTACACCCGTATGCTTTGTATACGCGTCGTTCACCTCCAGCACGCGCCAGTCCACGGGCTTGCCATGATTATCATACAGCAGCTCATAGAGCGCGAATCCCTCCGCCATGTTCTCGAACAGCAGGCGGTATTTTTCTTCGCTCCTGCCAAGCGTCTGCGCAGCATTCCTGCGCTCGGTGATATTATCAAAGACCGCCGTAAAGTGGTCCCGCTCCGTACTGTACACCGAGATGGACAGCCACATTTCCAGCGGCTTGAACTCGATCTCGAACTTTTCGATCCTGCCGGTCGCGGCAACGCGTCCGTAGGTCTCCAGCAGTTCCGGATGGGACTCCCTGATCCCGGGGATCACGTCGGTGGCCCTCATGCCGACCACGTCCTTCAGGCCGGTCAGCCGTTCGAATGCGCTGTTGACGGAGAGATAGACAAAGTCCACTGGCCGCCCGCTCCTGTCATATACCATTCTGCAGTATGCGTAGCCGTCCAGCATGTTCTCGAACAGCGACCGGTAACGCAGTTCGCTTTCCTGAAGAGCTGCCTTCGCATTCCTTCGGCCGGTGATGTCGCTGATCGCCGTCCGGACGGCTACGGCCTTCCCGTCAGGGTCTTCAACGGCAATGCTTTCGAGCAGAGCAAAAAAATCGGTCCCCTTCCTCCGTTTGAGCCTGATCTCGATCGACTGCTTCGTCCGTTCCTCCGATACCTCGGAGCAATGCCGCTGGAATGCATCTCGGTCGTCCTTGGAAACGAAGGCCGAAAAGGGCTTCTTCACCAGGGAACGCCTCTCGATGCCCAGCAGGTTGGCAGCGGTGAGATTGACCTCGCGGACCACGCCTGCCTTGTCGAAGGTGAGATAGCCGACCGGCGCGAAGTCGTAGAGGTCGGCATATCTGTTGCGTGATGCCTCAAGCTCTTCCTGGGTCTTGCGCAGCTCCTCGTTCTGCATCTCCAGCTCGATCTGGTGCGTGCCGAGTTCGTGGACCATGTCGCGCGTTCCCCTGGCGGAGAGCTTCTGAGGCCGCTCCAGTTGCGTGCTGAGCTTTTTTTCCGCTTTTTTGCGGAGGGCCGCGACGTTGCCTGGCGCTGTTCTTGGTTTTTTCATAGCTCGTTTCCGTTAACCATCGCTCTACGACCGGTCTTTTTCGTCATCGTTCATGCGGAGTTTTCTCATCCAGGGCGCGAAGCCTGCGGAGCTCTTCCGGATCGCTGTCAGCGTTCATTGCTCTCGCGCGTTTGTTTTCCAGGCCACTCTCCCCCCGGAATAATGAGACCTTCTGTACGCGAGATCAGGGCCTGTGCGGGAGCAGGATCAAGGATGGTGCAAATTCCGTATTGAATTATAGTACGCGGTATGCCAAAAGTAAACGTTTTCATCCTCGCTATCCCGGGTCAGCCGGGGGACGGGCGGATGAGCGATCCTGTGCCCTTCCCGGAGAGCGGCCGTTCACCGCCTGATGTCTCCGGGAATATTTCCCCTTGACAGAAATTGTAGCGTGCGTTACACTCATATCATAAGTTACTTAGGAGGTGTGCCATGAAGACCCTGTTCAGATATATGATCGACCGGTTGACCGAAGCAGCCATGCTCGAAGAGGGGGTCCAGCTCGAACCAGCCCCTGCCGCCGTTTGCGATCCCTTTACCGAATCGCTCGAAGAGAACCTTGTGGAGGTCGCCTTTGCCGAAGCAGCGGACTACGACGATATCCACACGGCGATCCTGAACGAGCACCTGCGGCGCTGCGCCGCCGCCTGATGCCATGACCGGAAAACCATCCCCGGAATGGCTGCTGATCTTCTACAGCGTACCCGCGCACCCCGTGAGCGGCAGGATGAAGATGTGGCGCAGGCTCGCCAAGGCAGGTGCGGTGCAGCTCAAGGGCGCTGTCTACATCCTTCCGGCGAACGATGAGCACCAGGAGCTTTTCCAGTGGATCATCGGAGAGGTCAAGTCCCTCGGCGGCGACGGTTCTTTTGTGCGCACGCCGCGCATCGAGACGCTCAAGGACGCCGAGGTGCGGAGTCTCTTTAACGCTCAACGGGACGCGGAGTACCGGGAGCTGGATAAGCTCCTCGACGATATGGACCGCAAAGTTCAGAGCGCCCGCAAAGGCGCCGTGGGAGGGATCCGGGACAGCGTCGCCGGACCTCTGGCAACGCTCCGGAAGACCTACGACGAGATCAGAAGCAGGGACTTCTTCGACGCCCCCTCGGGCAAAGCGACGGAGAGGCGCATCCGGTCCCTCGAAGCTCTGCTCAAGGGGCTGCAGGAGCCCGAGGCAAAGGAACACGGCCCCCTTGTCCGGAAGGATCCGAAAGCGTACCGCCGGAAGGTCTGGGTGACCCGCAAGCGGCCCTTCATCGACCGCATGGCCTCCGCCTGGCTCATTAGACGCTTTGTGGACCCCGCGGCAATGTTCCGTTTCATCGACGAAAAGGATGCCGACAGGCTCTCGACGGGCGAGATCGCCTTTGACCTGCAGGGCGGCGAGTTCACGCATCATGGAGAGCTCTGCACCTTTGAGGTCCTGGTGCGGTCCTTCGGCATCAAGGACAAGGCCGTCAGAAAGATCGCCGAGATCGTCCACGACCTGGATGTGAAGGATGACCGGTACGGCAATTCTGCAGGAAGCGGCATCGAAGAGGTCCTGACCGGCATCAGGAAGACCGATCAAGGAAGACGCCGATATGCTCGAGAAAGGCATGGCCGTGTTCGAGATGATGTATCAATCCAGGACCTAGCACGCCCTGCAAGGGAGAACCGGTCATGTCAGCAGATGAGATCACGTTTCGAGAGTCAGTGCGGTACTGGTTCAAGCTGGGGTTCATCAGCTTCGGCGGCCCGACCGGCCAGATCGCCATGATGCACAAGGAGGTTGTGGAGAACAAGAAATGGCTCCCTGAGGACCAATTTCTCCATGCCCTGAACTTCTGCATGCTGCTGCCCGGCCCGGAAGCCCAGCAGCTTGCGACCTATATTGGCTGGAGGCTCCACGGGGCCCGCGGCGCTCTCGCCGCCGGCATTCTTTTCGTCCTGCCCTCCATCTTCATACTCTGGGGCCTGAGCTGGGCCTATGTTGCCCTCGGCACCCTTCCCTCGGTCGCGGGACTCCTGTTCGGGCTGAAAGCGGCTGTTGTCGCCATCGTCGCCGAGGCGGTGATCCGTATCGGAAAGAAGTCTCTCAAGAACGGCCTTCTCATCGGCCTTGCGGCCCTGTCGTTCGCGGCAATCTTCTTCCTGAACACTCCCTTCCCCGTGATCGTTGCTGTTGCCGGCATCATTGGCTATGCTCTGAACACCCGCCTCACCGGTGCTGGAGCGGCTGCACAACAGACTCCGTACGGGACACCGCGGACCTTATCGAACGGCTGGCTCAGGGTGGTGAGGATCGCGGCCATCGGCCTTTTGCTCTGGTTCCTGCCGCTCATTCTCGTTGGACTGTGGCGAGGATGGGACGACATCCTGGTGGACATCGGCATTCTGTTCAGCAAGGCGGCGGTCGTGACCTTCGGCGGCGCCTATGCCGTCCTGGGCTATATCGGCCAGCAGGCTGTGACCGTCCACGGCTGGCTCCTGCCCGAGCAGATGATGGACGGCCTCGGCCTTGCCGAGACCACGCCCGGCCCGCTCATCATGGTGAACCAGTTCGTTGCCTATGTCTCGGCCTACACGCATGCTCCGGGGCTTGCCCCGGCGCTCGCCGGCGCCATTGCGGGCCTGCTTGCCACGTGGGTCACCTTCACACCCTCCATGCTCTGGATCTTCATCGGCGCGCCGTACATCGAGACGCTCCGGAGGAACGCGAAGCTCGCCTCGGCCCTCGCGGCCATCACGGCCGCAGTCGTGGGTGTGGTGCTGAACCTGGGCGTCACCTTCACCTACCACGCGCTCTTCCCGGAGACCGGCGGGTTCGAGTGGTTCACTCTCGCGACCGCACTCGTCGCCTTCTTAGGCATGCAGTACCAAAAGTGGCCCATGGTCCCGGTGATCATCGGGTCGGCAGTGACAGGACTCTTCTGGAAGATGGTCGGATAACAGGGCGAAAAGGAGGAAAGGACGATGCCGTCAATCGAAAAACACCTGAAAGCGAGCCTGGACGCGAGAGGAAAGGACTTCAAGGCGGTCCATGAGTGGCTCGACGGCGACCCCGCCAAGAAGGCGGAGCGCCACGACATCACGCGGATCTTCGAATTTGGCACGATGTTCGAGCAGCAGTACGGGAAAGAAGCGCGGGAGGAATATATCCGCCACCTCCATGACGATGTGAAGGCCAAGTTCGACCATCTCCGGCACGACATGGAAAAGCAGATGACCGACACGCTGGCTTATTTCGGCGTAAAATAGGAGGCGCACCATGGGATACACCGTTCAGCAGGCGGACATCGACATCCTGCGAAAGGCCGGCATGTCGGATGACGATGTCACCCACAGCGTTCACGTTGCGGAAAAGGCGCTCGAGATAGCCCGGCGTATCGGCGGGAACAGCATCGACCAGGAGCTCGTGGGACGGGGAGCGTTGTTCCACGACCTCGGAAAGACGAAGACGCACGAGATGGAGCACGGCAAGATCGGCGCGGAGCTGGGCAAAGAGATCGGGCTGCCTGACGAGATCACGGCCATCATGGAAAAGCATATCCGGGGAGGCCTGACCGAAGGCGAAGCCCGGGAGCTCGGGCTGCCGGTGAAGGACTACACGCTCCGGAGGCTCGAAGAGCGGATCGTGATTTACGCGGACCGGCTCGTGGACATCATCCACGACGGCATCGTGAAGATCGCAACTGAACGTGAGGCCGAGGCCCGATTCGAGGACATCCTTCGGAACTATCCCAAGTACGGCAAGAACCAGATCACCCTGGACCGGTACCTTGGTTACCACCGGGAGATCGAGGACCTGATGAAGCGCTGATCGCTTGTCGGCATCGCACAGCAAGGGCGGCCGGATCGGCCGCCCTTGCTGTGCTCATTCGATGCTTTTTTGTTATCACCCTCGCCAGATCTCAAGACCCTGATCCCGTCAGTTTCATCCCCCATTTTCCGTGCTCACAGGGGCCAACGCAACATCATGTCTGTCCTGTGCCAGGCTTAGGCTTTACCTGTCTACCCAATGTTACTGTCCCATGGTATTCGTTCGGGTATGATAACTTCAACGGTCAGATGCTGCGCAAGCTTTGCTTCGCCGGGAGTGAACAGCCGCTTGAGCAGGCGGATATCAGCGCCTGACCAGGTCGACGGGAACCCGATCGCCTGTTTGTCCAGATGCCGCTGGAGAAGTCGGTAGAGGGCGTCTTCAAGTCATGCGGGCGTTCATGCTGCAAAAAGAAAAGAATCACAATGCATTGAACGACGAGTTGAGCCCCGCGCTGTAGAGCGCGGGACTCGAACGACTTGTTATTTTCGCCCGAGAAGTTCTTTGATTTGTGCTTTCACTTTCGATACGAACGTGGGGTACTTCTTATTGCCATAGGAAAGTTGCTCTGCGATGTCTTTTTCCGCCTGCTGGTCCAAGCGCCTAATCAATTCTTTCTTCTCTTTTTCGTTTAATGTTGATTTGACAGATAACGACTCAATATTGATTACTATTGGAACAAAGAAAATATCCTCAGGCAAGGATACTTCCCAACCGTCGCACATTTGGCAAAGTGTAGCAACATATCTTCCTTTAATCTGCTTGAGAATGCCGTTCTCCTGAATAAATTCAACCGAGTCGATATTCTGATCAAGAAGCTTCGTGCCCTTATCGTCTTGAAACTTGAAAAGCTTGAGCAGGTTTTCTGAATGATCACCGTCACCACCATAGCGACATTGAAATGTTATGATATTATGGCCGTCTTTATCATATGCAAAATCTATCCTCGGATGACCGTAGAACTTCTTAGGATAATCTTTGTGGCTTACGTCAAACATTGCTGTAACGCTCATATCTTTATTCCGCTTGATCTGCAAATACAACTTCGCATTCGGATCGCGATATGTTTCCGAAGCTATGTTCTGAATTGAAACTATCAGATCTGGCGAGCTGACTTCAAGCAGGGTCTGCCACGCATTTTCAGTAGAAAACACAGTGGCAGGTATAAGAAGTAAAAAGATAGAGAGGATGAATTTATTCATTATGTTTTATCCTCGAATAACCAATGATTGTCTAGCCGTCTCTGGCTAGTAAAACACGAAATTCCGTTCTTTACCAGCCTAGCAAAAGGGATGCCAAATTATGTGCGGCAGCTCTGGAACAAGTAGACATCCACATCTTCAGTTTGAAATGTGTACGCTTTGCCCGGTTATCAATATGCACATCAACAGGAAGGATCCAGCACTGCTATTTTCAACCTGATCTTACACAATTAATTAGGATATTCAATTGTGACAATTCCACTGGCATCCCCATTATAAAAATTTATGACAGAGATCTGCCATAGAGATCCCTTGTTGATATCCGCTGATGTGACGTTATAATTTATCGTATTAGGGGAAATGCCATCATTCCTTGCGTAATATCCAACCTGCCCTGGCCCATTCAAAATAAGAGCCAATGTATTTGTTGTCCCTGTCCAAACTGCTGAGGCTGTAATAGTGCCAGCTGAATTTACTGTAAAGCCGCCGATATAAATAGAATTGCCACTGGTTGAGCTACCAAGTGATATTGTGCTAGATACAGTGTTAATAGACACATGAGAATTATTGTCTGTACCGCATGCCGTAAACGAAGCCACTATTAAGACACATCCCGCAACAATTAGCTGATATTTCGTCATAAGCTTTTCGCTCCCACCATTATTATTTTATGCGTTCAATATTGATTATTGAGACACAGCATGTGCGAATAAGTATAATAATATGCTTGTAAAGTACAGACGAAAAATGGGGTATTTTATGGGTAGATGATTATCGAATACAGTTTGCAACTTTAAGTATTGCAAGGAATGTTAACTTCAACATCTTCAGGAAGATGATCGCGCTCAACCTGAACAGACCTGAACCGGGAGAGTTGGACGACCAGGGAAAGTATAGCGAACGACACGAATTAGATAAAGAAGAAAAGAAGGGTATTTTCGGGGGATGTACTTCTGCAACAGATTGCTACGGTGAGGGCGTTTATCCTACTACATTATATTCCCTCACCCGGAGTTTGGCACCGAGCTCGTCGGTGATCCTGCGGCAGGCCTCTACGTCCACGCCCGGGACCGTGACGACCGTAGCAGCCACGTCGGGGATGTACTTTGTTGCTTCGCGGATGAATTCCTTCACCGCGTCATACGCGGCAGGGCCGAACTTGGGCTGGGAGATCTTCTCGTAGAGCTCGGCGTTCTGCGCGTTCAGACTGACGCTCACCGCATCCACGAGGCCGGCAAGCTCAGGCAGGATGTTCCGCTTGTGAATGAGGTTCCCGTGGCCGTTGGTATCGATGCGCACCTTGCCACCCTGCTTTTTCACTTGCGTCGCCACGGCCTTGACCACGTCAAGCCGGAGCAATGGCTCGCCGTAGCCGCAGAACACGATCTCGTCGTACTTCTTCGGATCGCCGATCTCCCTGATCAGCTCCTCCGCCGTGGGCTCGTCCTTCAGCCGCAGGTTGTGGCCCTTCACGAAGTCGGTGAAATAGCGCACGCAGAACGTGCAGGCCGAGGTGCAGCGGTTGGTCACGTTGAGGTAGAGCGAGTTCCTGATGGGATAGGTGATCTTTCCCTGCTTCGGCATCTCACCGATGCCGAAGAGCTGCATGGCGTTGAAGCTCGTGATCCTGGCCACATCATCGAAGGTCAGCCCCTTTACCTTCGCGATCTCCTCGGCCGTATAGCGCACGTAGGCAGGTTCGTTCCGCTTGCCGCGGAATTGCTGGGGCGCCAGGTAGGGCGCATCGGTCTCGATCAGGAGCTGCTCGATGGGGACCTGCTTCACCACATCGCGGAGCGCCTGCGCCTTCGGGAAGGTCACGGGACCGGCGATGGAGATGTGGAACCCCAGGTCCATCACCTGCTTCGCATATTCGATATCGCCGGAGAAGCAGTGCATCACGCCGCCGAGAGCCGGGTCCCAGTCTTCCTTGAGGATCCTGATCGTGTCCTCATGGGCGTCGCGGTCATGGACGATGATGGGGAGCTTCAGCTCCTTCGCTTCATGCAGCATGTCGCGGAACTTCCGCTGCTGCACGACCCGCTGGGTGTGCTCGTAGTAGTAGTCGAGCCCGATCTCCCCGTAGGCCACGACCTTCTTGTGCTGGGCGAAGTGGCGCAGGATCTCGTAGGCGGGATGGAGGATGTCCTTAGCCTCGTGGGGGTGGATGCCGATGGCAGCGTAGATGAAGTCGTACTTGTCCGCGAGCATGACCGCGTCGCGGCATGACTCCACCGTGGTGCCGATGGTGACAATGTATTCGACGCCCGCGTCTTTTGCCCGTTTGATGACGTCGTCGCGGTCGTCATTGAACTCGCGCATCTCAAGATGCGCGTGCGTGTCGATCAGCATGCTGTTAATCTACCTCACCAAGTATCAGAATACGTACAAAATCCTTTTTCAGCCACGAATGTACACGAATTTTCGCGAATGTTAATAATTAAAGAAAGAACGTACAGGTTGGCTGCAAAAGTTAAACACGCAAATAAGAAATTGGGGCCATTTCGAGACGCTTGCGCTTTTTTGCGGCAAAAAAATAGTTGCGGTTAACTGAGCGAAGCGTCATATTCCTATGAGTCAGCCCGACTTTTGAGAGGTCTTAATCCGTGGTAATTCGTGTACATTCGTGGCTAAACAGTCCTGCTACTTTACTTTCGCGCCGGGCTTGATCTCCCGGTCCGGCGTGACCACCGAGAGCATGTCGCCGGCGCTCGCGGCAAGCAGCATGCCCTGGGACTCGACGCCCATGAGCTTCGCCGGCTTGAGATTTGCCACGATCACGATGCTCTTGTCCAGGAGCTGTTCAGGCGCATAGCTCTTGCCGATGCCCGCCACGACCTGCCGCGTCTCCGTGCCGATGTCCACCCGGAGCTTCACGAGCTTCTCGGACTTCTCCACGCGCTCGGCGGCGATGATCTTCCCGACCCGGAGCTGGACCTTTGCGAAATCCTCGATGCCGATAAGCTCAGGCTCGGCTGTTTTTTGATCGGTCTGCGGTGTTGACGTTCCTGTTTCCATCCGTTTTTCCCCTTTGCTGCCTTTATCCGCGTGCATCAGCTTTGATCCGCGTCCAATGTCTTTCTTCGTCTCTATCCTCGGGAAGAGCTGCTCGCCGGGCTGGATCGCCGATCCGGGCTTCAGACCGCCCCACTCCTGTTCGTCGCTCATGCGGCAGGAGGATATCGCTTTCCCCACGCCGACGCTGTTCCAGATCTTCTGGCTCGTCCCCGGGATGACCGGGTAGAGCATGAGGCCGATGAGCCTGAGCGACTCAGCGAGGTTGTACAGCACGCTCGCGAGCCGCTCCATATCGTTCTTCTTGGCAAGCGACCAGGGCGCGTTCTCCTCCACATAGCGGTTGGCCCGAGTCACGAGCTGCCAGCCGGTTTGGAGATAGCGGTTGAAGGCAAGCGTCGCCAGGTCCGTTTCGATCTGGGCGGGAAGTCCCGCCGCGGTCTCGCGCAGCTCCCGGTCATGCGGCTGTTCCGGACCCGCTGCCGGCACCTTCCCGTCGAAGTACTTCCCCACCATGGTCATGACGCGGGAAAGGAGGTTCCCCAGGTCGTTCGCCAGCTCGGTGTTGAAGCGGGTGATAAAGGTCTCGGTCGAGAAGTCGCCGTCCAGGCCGAAGGGCACCTCGCGCAGGACGAAGTACCGGAAGGCGTCGGCGCCGTAGGTGTCCACCATCTCGTTCGGGTCCACGACATTGCCGATGGATTTGGACATCTTCCTGCCGTCCCGCGTCCACCAGCCGTGGGCGAAGATGTTGCCCGGCAGCGGCAGCCCGGCGCCCATGAGCATGGTGGACCAGTACACGCTGTGGGTGGTCAGGATGTCCTTGCCCACGAGGTGATGGTCAGCCGGCCACCAGAACCGCTCGCGCGCAACAGGGTCGGACGAGCCATCGGCCTTCGGGCTCAGGTACCGCGTGGCCGAGTAATAGTTCGTCAGGGCGTCGAACCAGACATAGGTGACATAGTCCCGGTCGAAGGGAAGTTCTATGCCCCAGGCCAGCCGCGCCTTGGGGCGGGAGATGCAGAGGTCGCCGAGCGCCTGGTGCTTCAGGAACCCGAGCACCTCGTTCCTCCTGCTCTCGGGCCGGATGTAGCCGGGGTGCTTTTCGATGTGTTCGATCAGCCTCGCCTGGTATTTGCTCATCAGGAAGAAGTAATTGTCTTCCTTGATCTGCTCGACCGGCCTCCCGCAGTCCGGGCACTTTCCCTCGTGGATGTCCTTCTCCGTCCAGAACCGCTCGTCGGGCGTGCAGTACCATCCCTCGTAGGTCCGGCGTTCGATCTCGCCCTTGTCAAAGAGCTTCTGCAGCAGCTCCTGCACGACGGCAATATGCTCCTTGTCCGTGGTGCGGATGAAGGCGTCGTTCGTGATCTCGAGCTTCTCCCAGAGCCGCTTGAAGTTCAGGGATAGAAGATCTGCGTGCTCCTTCGGCGTTCGGCCCTTTTCCACGGCCGCCTTCTCCACCTTCTGGCCGTGCTCGTCGGTCCCGGTCAGGAAAAAGACTGAATCGCCCTTCTGGCGGTGGTAGCGCGCCATCACGTCGGCGGCAATGGTCGTGTAGGCGTGGCCGATATGCGGCACGTCGTTCACGTAGTAGATGGGAGTGGTGATATAGAATTTCCCGGACATGGATGCTCGCAATGATTGAGGCCGCTCCGTCGAGCGGCGTTGTTCCTGTACCCTGTACCCTGTCTTACACCCCGCCGCCGGCAGGCCCGCCCGTCTGCGGTCCTTCTCCCCCGCCCTGCTTCTTTTTCTTCTTGTCCCTCCAGAACCGCCGCCTGCGCTTCCCGCCGCCCGTCTTCTCGCCCTGCTGCGGGGCCTGGCCTTCCTGGCCCTGCGGTTCCTGGCCCTCGACGGCCGGTCCGGCTGCCTGCGGTTTTGGCTGCTGTTGTTGCTGCGGCTTCTGTTGCTGCTTCTGTTGCGGTTTCTGCTTTTGCTGCTGTTTCTGTTGCTGTTTCTGCTTCTCCCGCTGCTGCTCCTGCGGAGGCCGCTGCTTCTGGTCTTGGCCTCCCTCTTTCTTCTTCTCCGGCTTCCGGCCGTCGCGCTGCTGCTGGGACTGCTGCTCGCGCTTCTGCTCCTGCCTCCTGCGCTCGTCCTCGCGGCGCGAACGCTCCTCGGCCTGTCGGCGTTCCTCCGCCTCCTGCCGCTGCTCCGCAAGCCGGGTCTCCTCGGCCTCCCGCTTCTCCCGGACTGAGGCCTCCTTCATCGCCGCAATGTCCTTCTTGATCTCATCGTACACGGGGAACTCGTAGGAGAGGCAGCAAAGCAGCCGGCCGCAGACCCCCGAGATCTTCGCCGGGTTCAGCACCATGTCCTGCTTTTTCGCCATCCTGATGGAGACGGGCTCGAACCCGCGCAGGTACGAGGAGCAGCAGAGCTCCCGGCCGCAGGGGCCGAAGCCGCCGATGATCCTCGCCACGTCCCGCACGCCCACCTGGCGCATCTCGATCCTGCTGCGGAGCTTGTGCGCGAGGTCCTTCACCAGTTCGCGGAAATCAATGCGGTTCTCGGAGAAGAAATAGAAGGTCACGCGGGTGGCGTCGAAAGATGATTCGGCGCGGATCAGCTTCATCGGGAGCTCGCGCTCCGCGATCATGTCCTGGCAGACCTTGAAGGCCTCGGCCTCCCGGGCGCGGTTCTTGTCCTCCTTCCGGAGGTCCTCTTCCGTCGCCTTCCGGACCACCTTGCGGTGGCCCTTGGGCTGCTGCCTCGGCCGTTCCGCCGGGGCTGGAAGCTCCGTCACGCCGGCCGGGGCAGCAGCGGCCGCGGCTGCTGCTGCGGCAACATCGCCGGGCGTCTGGATATCGATCTCGATCTCCTCTTCCTCGGCTTCGGCGGGCTTTCCCTGTTTCCCGTCCCGGTCCTGCGGCGGTTGCTCCTGGGTTGCCTGCGGCACGGAAGGGAGCTCATCGGCGTCACGGAGACGAACAATGCGGGCAAAGCCCAGACCCCGATCAGATTCGACGATCACCGGGTCACCGACAAAAAGCTCGATGCCCGTCGCGTCGAAATCATAGATCCTTGAATTGTCACGGAAGCGCACACCTGCGATCTTCATTCGTATATGTGGAGAACGTCCTTCCGGGGATGGACAGGACGCATATGCTCCTCTCGAGATCCCGCGCCGGGCATGCCTTCCCGGTCAGCGGCAAGCACAATAATACCCTTTTCCCGCGCGAGGCACAATCTTTTTTCGGTGATAAGCAGGCGATGCCGCCCGGCGCGCATCAGGGCCGGGCGAGCTTCAGGAAGAGATTTTCGGCCACCAGTTGGGCGCTGACACGCCGCTCCAGCAGGGTCCTGCAGCGGTTGAACAGCTCCATGTCCTGAAGGACCTTCTCAAGGACGAAGGGGCCCGGTGAACCCGCCCTGCTTTCCTCGGCCCCGGCAAAGACCAGCAGGCGCGCGTCCCCGGTCTCGTGGAACACCAGGAGGTCCCGGAGCCGCTCGATGCCGATGTCGAGAAGCCGGTCGAACCCGTCCCGGTCCCTGGCGATGCCGTCGGCGAGGGTGAGGATCTCGTCATCCCGCATGCCGGCGAGGCCCTCACGGAGGGCCAGGAACCGCTCCCGCTCCGCCTTCTCCTTCTGCACGTCCATCGCGAGCGCGCGGCCGAGGCTGCCCCGGGAGAGGGCCGCAATGAACCATGCGTCCTCCTCGGACAGGCCCCGGTTCTCCCGGATCACTTCAGCCAGGGTATGCCGCGGCAGCGGCTGGAACACAAGCGCCTGGCAGCGGGACCGGATCGTAGGCAGGAGGCTCTGGGGCAGGGAGGTGATCAGGATGATGAGGGAGTCGCCCGGCGGTTCCTCGAGGGTCTTCAGGAAGGCGTTCTGCGACGCTTCGTTCATCGTTTCAGCGCCGTCCACGATCAGGACCTTCTTGCGCCCCTCGGAAGGCTTCAGCGAAATGCTTTCCTGCGCCCGCCGGATCTGGTCGATCTTGATCTCGTCGCTGGCCTTCTCGATCTCCTTGCTGCTCCATGTCGAAAGCAGCTGTTCGTCACGGCTCTCGGGCATCACGACGCGGACATCAGGATGGATGCCGCCCGCGATCCTGCGGCAGGCCGGGCAGGCGCCGCACCCGCCGGCGGGCCCGGGGGTCTCGCAGTTCAGCGCCGCGGCCAGCGCATACGCCGTCAGCCGCTTGCCGATGCCCGGTTCTCCCGAGAACAGGTAGGCGTGCGCCAGGGCACCGTTCGCAAGGGCCCGCTTGAGGATGTCGACCTGGCGGTCATGGCCGATGATGGAGGAAAATTGCATATCGGAAATGGTAAATAAGGCCGGGGTGTTTATTTTTTACCTTTACAATTTACACCTTGCCATTTGCTATTTGCTTTTTACTTGACCCAACACCTCATCAACGATCGTCCTGATGTCCTCCTGGACCTCCTCGGGCGACCGGGCCGCGTTCACCGTGCGGATGCGCTCGGGTTCCTCCTTCGCCAGTTGGAGGTAGCCGTTGCGTACCATGCTGTGGAACGCAATGTCCTCGTTCTCGAACCGCGCCTCCCCGTGAAGTCCCTGGCTCGTGTTCCTGCCCCGCGCGCGGCCGAGCCCTGTTTCCGCCGGAAGGTCGAGCAGGACCGTAAGCCGCGGCCGGAGCCCTGCCGTCACGATACGGTCCAGTTCCCGGATGACCGGGACCGACAGCCCCCTCCCGTATCCCTGGTACGCGATCGTCGCGTCGGAGAAGCGGTCGCATAGAACGATCCTGCCCACCGCGAGCGCGGGGCGGATCACCTCACGGAGATGCTGGGCACGGCTCGCCGCGTACAGGAGGAGCTCCGCCGTGGGGTCCAGCAGCCGGTTGAGCGGATCCAGGAGGATCCTGCGAACCTGGTCCCCGATGGGCGTACCCCCCGGCTCCCGGGTGAGCGTCACCGGCCGTCGTTGTTCTGTAAGATGTTGCAAGAGACGGGAGATCTGGGTCGATTTGCCGGAGCCCTCGATGCCCTCGAAGGTAATGAATACCCCCGGCATGCTACTTGAGCTCCAGGACTACATCGTTCGCGGCCTTGAGGGCGGGATTTGACGTGAACAGGATCACCTGGGTCTTCGTACCCAGGACCCGGAGAAGATGACAGGCGGCCTGCTGCCGGGCGGGGTCCATGCCAATGAAGGGATCGTCAAGGATGAAGGGGATCCTCCGCTTGCCCGCGATGGCCTCGACCAGCCCCGCACGCAGGCAGAAGCAGACCATCTCCCGCGTGCCGTGGCTCAATGTGCCATAGGCGAGCTTCGCACCATGCTTGTCGTGAACGAGGGGCAAACCGTCAGGACCTACTTCGACCCTGACATACTTCCCTGCGCTCACCGTCAGCAGGTTCCGCTGCGCAGCGCTTTCCACGGCCGGAACCAGTGTTTCTATTTCAATGCCGCTCACGCGGCTCGCCACGGCGATCTCGGCGAGGACGTTCATGCCGGCCCCCGCAGGCTGCGTCGGCATGACCTCTCCACGCATATCCAGGCCCGAGAACTCCAGGTCCGGCGCGGCCTGAGCATGCTCCGCTTCAACCCGCTCGATCTCCTGCCGCACGCTGTAGGTGTCAACGGCATTGTGGGCGAGGGCCTTCGCCGCCTTATCAAGCACCGCGACCTCCTCCTGCTGCTTTGCCAGCTCCGCCTTCAAGTCGTCGACATTCACGCCGCCCGTCATCAGCTGCTGCTGTTCCTTGAGGTCATGGTACATGGACTGGAAATAACGGTAGTTGTCGGCCTTCTCCTTGAGCTCCGAAGCGGACTTTGTATCCGTGGCTTTCATGAACTTCATGATGGTCGCACCGCTGTCCTGGAACTTCTTCTCGATCTCGGCGCGCTCCTTCACGAGGCCGTCGATCTCCTTCTGGACCTCCGTGCGCTGCGAATTCTTGCGGGAACTGTTGTACCAGCCGGCGGCGATCAGCAGGAGCGCCGCGAGGACGCCGATGGGGAAGTAGATTTCCGAACCTTCGAGCGGAAACAGGCCGGACAGGAGCGCCAGGCCGCCGATGGCGACGCCGGCGAGGAAAAGCTTGTCCATCACGAGGTTCGCCTGCGGGATTGCGTCGCGCTGCATCGTGAGCGACTCGATGTCCTGCGCCAGCTCCTCGGTCTTCACCATCTTCTCGCCCTGGTCGCGTTCGTGGGCGCTGATCAGGTCGGGAAGGTTCTCGGGAAGCGTTTCGCAGGCCTTGAGGTTCTCGATCTCCGCCGCGAGTTCCTCCATGCGCTTCCATGCGTCCGTCATGCTCTCCAGCTTCTTCGCGATCTCGCCCAGCCTGATCTTCGCGGCGTCAAGTTTGTACTCCGCGTCGGCAGCTTCCTCGGCCTTCCGCATGGTCTCGCGGAGCTCGGCGAGCCGCGCTTCGTGGCCGGACGACCTCCCGGCAGGGGGTGCAGGCCTTCCCTTGGCAGCGGGCGGGTTAGCCGGCAGGTTGTGGGTCGCCTGGCCGGAGCATGCCTCGCGCCGGAACGCGAACAGCCGTCCGTAGTCCTCCTCGGAGATGCCGGGCATGAGGCCCGCCATGAACTGGGAAGTCGTGTCCCAGTCCTTGTGCATGAGCGTGAACTCTTTCGTGCCGGGATTGTACTTGGAAAGATTGACGGCGCGTTTCGAAAAGTCCTGGATCACCCGGTAGTAGGAGCTGTCATCCGAAAAGACCACCAGCGCGCCGCGGGAGGCGTCGGGTACGATGCGGGAGACCAGCAACTCCATCTTGCCCCGATGGTTGACCGGGTTGAGAAGGCGAATGATCGTGTCGACGGCCGTCGTCTTGCCGGCCTCGTTGCCGGCGGCGACGAAATTGAAACCGCCCTGGAACCGCACGCGCGCCAGCTCTTGAAAGCCGCGTATTCCCTGCAACACCAGTTCCACCAGGAACATATCTCGTGCTCCTTTCCTGCCGTATACTTGATTGATAACTATAGCGCAAGTGAGAAAAATGTGCAACAGGGGAAATTTGTTATATCACAATTTTTCAAGTGCATTCGCCAGGGCCTCGGCTTTTTCAAGGGTCTCGGCATACTCCCGCGCCGGATCGGAGTCGGCCACGATCCCTGCGCCCGTCTGGACGTAGGCGACGCCGTCCTTGATGATGAAAGTCCTGATGATGATGTTCAGGTCCAGGTCGCCGTTGTTCGCGAGATACCCCAGTGATCCGGTGTAGAGCCCGCGCGCCACAGGCTCCAGCTCGTCGATGATCTCCATACATCGCACCTTGGGCACGCCCGTGATGGTCCCGCCCGGGAACGCGGCGCGGATGAGGTCGAAGCCGTCCCTCCCCGGCGCCAGTTCGCCCCGCACGTTCGACACGATATGGATCACGTGGGAATAGTCCTCGACCACCATCAGCTCGTCCACGGAAACGGTCCCGTAGGCGCACACCTTGCCGAGGTCGTTCCGCTCGAGGTCCAGCAGCATGATGTGCTCGGCCCGTTCCTTTTCGTTCGTCAGGAGCTCGGCGGTGAGGTCCCGCGTCTCTGAGAAGTCCCGCCCTCGCCGCCGCGTCCCCGCAATGGGCCGGGTATCGGCGATGCGCCCCGTGAGCCGCACCAGCCTCTCCGGCGAAGAGCTGACGACCGTGAGGCCGTCGAACTCGGCGTAGGCCGCAAAGGGGGAAGGATTGATCGCGCGCAGGACCGCGTAGAGACCAAGCGGATCGAGGCCGCCGATCACCGCCGAGAACCGCTGGGACAGGTTCGCCTGGTAGATGTCGCCGGCCGCGATGTACTCCTTGCATCGCCGCACCATGGACTCGAAGCGTTGCTGCGTCAAAGAAGGCTCGAGGCGGACACGGGGGGATGCGCTCTGCTCCGGCAAGGACCGATGACCGGCACGTGCTACAAGCTTTTCGGCGGCTCCTGTCAGCCGCTCCGCCGCCTCATCGTACAATCTCCCCCACTGGTCCGGCTCGGGTTTCCGGAAGCCCATCTCCTGCTCCCGCGCCCCGGGGTTCACGATCACCCATACCCTGCCCGCCAGGTGGTCGAAGGCGACCACCAGGTCCACGAACAGGAAGCACGCCTCGGGGGTCCCGAGGTCGTCCAGTGCCGTCCGCGGAAGCTTTTCGATCTGGTGGACGAACTCGTATGAGAAGAAGCCCACGGCCCCTCCCGTGAAGGGAGGCAGTCCCTCAACTCGCTCCGTGCGGTAGTTCGCCATCAGTTCGCGGAGCTTCGGGAGCGGCTTACGCTTCAGAGAGGCGCGTTTGCCGTATTTGCCCTGCGGGGCTACCGTCCAATTCAGGTCCACCGTATCACCGTGTGACCGGAAGATGAGGTAGGGGTCCGCGGTCACGAAGGAGTACTGTCCCGTTCTCCCGTTGACCCGGGCGCTCTCCAGGAGCACGGGATGACCGAGCGGACGCAGGGCGTGCACGGCGGAAAGCGGCGTGACCGCAGCCACGTCAAGCTCTGCATGCAGCGGAATGATCCTGCCGTTACTTACCGCGGTCAGGAACTCTTCCCGTGATGGCGTGATCTTCTTCATACAATCAGCAGTTATCAACATCCTCTGCGAAGAACAGGATATCTGCCCGATAAAGTTAAAAAAGTGTAGACACAATTCCCGGGGGGGTCAAGGAATATTTATTTAAGAATTATTCTTATGAACTTGACAGGGTGTGCTATACTATGTTCAGGAAGAGAGCAGAGCAGAATCCCGGTCTTTGAAATAGACAAGTGAAAGAGGCGTTGCCGAACCAACACCCTAGCGTGTATATAGGTAACCCGTTAAAAGGGGAATAAAGCAGCGGAAGAACGGATACCGAAGCCGGAAAGCGGACCGCAATTTGAGCGGTAAGACTGCCGGTATGGGTTCCACGGGTCCGCAAAGCCGTATTAGCTGATATCCCCGAAGCCCCGGCGTGGCGGGAGTTAAGCAGCATGCTTCACCGGTCCTGCAGGGCAGGACCATCGAAGTGGTCGTAGAGTACCCCGAGCCGCCGGGACTCAACGGAATGCAACCAATCGGTTCGGTGGCAACGCCTTTTTTATTTGTCTATTTTCTTCTCACTGTTCCACATCCCTCATGCATTTGACAGCCGCCGCTTCTCCTGCTATCATTTTTTTGTTACTTTCTGATATTCCCTATACGGCTAAGGAAGAACCATGGGCATCCTCGCAATGATCCTGGCGGGCGGTAAGGGGGAACGCCTCAATCCCCTCACCCTGCACCGGGCAAAACCTGCCGTGCCCTTCGGCGGCATCTACCGCATCATCGACTTCACCCTCTCGAACTGCATCAACTCGGGAATCCGGAAGATCGCGGTCCTGACCCAGTACAAGTCCCTCTCCCTGGACAAGCACCTGCGGCTCGGCTGGAACTTCTTCTCCGGCGAATTGAACGAGTTCATCATCTCCGTGCCGCCCCAGCAGCGCGTCGGCGACAAGTGGTACCAGGGCACGGCCGACGCCATCTACCAGAACATCTATATGATCGAGAAGGACGCCCCCGATTATCTGCTCATCCTGGCCGGCGACCACATCTACAAGATGGACTACTCCGAGATGTTCCGCTTCCACGAGGAGAAGCAGGCCGACGTGACGGTGGCTGCCATCGAGGTGCCCGTCAAGCAGGCATCGCTTTTCGGCATCATCGGGATCGATCATGAGTACCGGATCACCGGGTTCGAGGAAAAGCCGCAGCACCCGAAACCGATCCCCGGCAGGCCGGACATGACCTTCGCCTCCATGGGCATCTACCTCTTCAACACCAATAAGATCATCGAACACCTCCACTCAGACGCCCTGAGGGACACGTCCCACGACTTCGGCAAGAACATCATCCCCGAAATGATGCGCACATCGCGGGTCTTCGCCTTCAACTTCATCGACAAGAACCGGAAGGCGGCAAAATACTGGAGGGATGTGGGAACGCTCGACGCCTACTGGGAGGCCAACATGGACCTGGTGAGCGTCGATCCCCTCCTGAACCTGTATGACTGCACCTGGCCGATCCGTACATACCAGGCCCAGAACCCGCCGGCCAAGTTCGTGTTCGCCCAGGAGCAGAAGGGCGGCAGGCGCGGCATGGCCCTGGACTCCATCATTGCACACGGCTGCATCATCAGCGGCGGCCTGGTCCAGAACTCGGTCCTCTCCCCCAATGTGCGCATCAACTCCTACGCCGAGGTGCACGACGCCGTCCTGATGGAGAACGTGGACATCGGCAGGCACTGCAGGATCCGGCGCGCCATCATCGACAAGGACGTCGTGATCCCGCCGGGGACCGAGATCGGCTACGACCTCGACCAGGACCGCAAGCGGTTCCACGTTACGCCAACGGACATCGTGGTCATCGGGAAGGGCGCCTGCGTTGAAGAATACGAGGGCACCGTCCCGGTCGACGACCCGTCGTAAAGCTCACCAACCCCTGCATCACCCGCTTCACGTGATCCTCACTTCGACAGCCCCAGCTTCTTCCTCAGCGTCAGCCGGTTGATGCCCAGCAGGCGCGCCGCCTCGGACTGATTCTCCCGCGCATGCGCAAGCGCGTATTCCAGGAGATGTTTGTCGACCTCGGCGTGCACCTTTTCATAAAGGTTCTTCTCCTTCCGCTGCAGCGCATCCTTCACAAAGGGGACCACCGCAGATGCAAGGGCGCCCGCGTGCCCCTGCTCCGGCCTCGTGAGGGAATGGGCGCCCAGGTCCCTGAGCTCATAGGTGGTGAGATACTCGGTCTTGCACAGTGCGATGGCGGAGCGGAGCGTATTCTCGAGCTCGCGGATGTTGCCGGGCCAGTCATAGGCAAGCAGGCCGTCGAGGAACGCCCTGGTCACGCCCTTGATCGCTTTCTGCGCCGTGTGGGCGTGCCGGTAGAACAGGCACTGCACCAGCGGGGCGATGTCCTTCTTCCGCTCCCGGAGCGGCGGGACATGGATCGACGCAACGCGCAGCCGATGGTACAGGTCCTCCCGGAACTTCCCCTCCCGCACCATGGCGGCCAGGTCCCGGTTCGTCGCCGAGATCACCCGGACGTTCACCTGCACCTCCTTCGTGCTCCCCACGGGATAGAAGGACTGCGTTTGCAGGAACCGGAGGAGCTTCCCCTGGAGCGGCAGCGGCAGTTCCCCCACCTCGTCGAAGAACACGCATCCGTTGTCGGCGGTCCTGAGCATGCCCTCCTTCGACGCCACGGCGCCGGTAAAGGCGCCGCGCTCGTAGCCGAAGAGCTCGGATTCGAGCAGCGCCTCGGGCACGGCCGCAGAGTTGATCACCACGAAGGGCTTGCCGAACCGGGACGACAGCTGGGCGATGGCCTCGGCCACCAGTTCCTTCCCGGTTCCCGTCTCTCCGGTGACCAGCACGGGCACCTCCACCTGGGCGATGCGCGCCACCTTCTCGCAGAGGCTCATGATCAGCGTCGAACGGCCGACGATGACACATGTTGCCGCAGGCGCGATGAGGTCCTTATCGATCAGGACCACATGCGCCATTTCCGCCCGCAGGTCATTGAGCTCGGTCAGGACCCGATCGATCCGCTCCTTGTGGAGCGGGCGCCGCATGATCTCGTAAGCCCCGAAGGTCGCGGCCTCCATGACCGGCCCGGTCCGCTCCTGCTCCGTAAGCGCGATGACAAAGGTCTTTCCAGCATATTCCCGTACCTGCTCTGCTCCGGCGGTATCGATGTCGACGAACACGAACGGTCCGCCACCCTCCGCCGCTGCCGGCCCGGGCTTGGCAATGACGACCTTGTAGCCCTTTGGAAGCAGCTGCGGGAACTCCCTGGCGAGAATGTGGTCCGACGTTACGAGCAGCATGGTCTGCATAAGAACACCTCTGTATATTTAATAAACAACTTGTATACATATAAACCACAAGGACTGTCCTGTCAATGGGAAACGCCCGATTTCCTGCCCTTTTCGCCCTGGCACGAGGCTTGCTATATATCCGGCGAGAACAGCGATAGCGCGTGGCAGGTCTTTTCTCTCCCCTTGGACCTGCCCCGCGCCTTTCGCCTGATCCTTATCGCATCCTGCGAGGTGAACAGTCATGAGCGAACTTGCCATCGAAAGAAAAGTGGATCTCGACGAGCTCAAGCGTGTCGGCATTATTGCGCAGAACCAGAAGGACACCTACCTTATCCGGCTCAGGACCGTGGGCGGCGATTTGGGCGCTGATGAGCTAAAGACTATTACCCGCGTGGCAGAAAAGTACGGCCGCGGCGAGGTCCACCTCACGACGCGCCAGGCCGTGGAGATCCCCTTCGTGCATATCGATGATCTCGAAGCGGCGCGCACTGAGCTCGAGGAGAACGGCATCGTGCTCGGCGTATGCGGCCCACGGGGCCGCGGCATCGTGACCTGCCCTGGCACGGCGGTCTGCACATCGGCCATCATGGAGACCAAGGAGCTGGCCGCGGAGCTCGACAGCGCCTACTTCCGCCAGCCCGCTCCGCACAAGTTCAAGATCGGCGTCTCGGGCTGCCCGAACAGCTGCTCCAAGCCCATCGAGAACGACATCGGCGTCATGGGCGGCGTCCTGCCCGGATGGGACAGGGACGCCTGCATCTCCTGCCGGCTCTGCGTCAGCATCTGCCCGGTCAATGCCATTGAGGAGAAGGACTCGGCGTTCGTCCTGAACGAGAAGAAGTGCATCTACTGCGGCCTTTGCATCAAGAACTGCTCGACCTCGGCATGGACAGCGAAGCAGACCGGCTACACCCTGTTCCTTGGCGGCACCTTGGGCAAGAAGCCCAGGCTCGGCACGCGGGCGAAGGTCCTGATCGAAACAAAAGAAGAGCTCCTCGGGCATATTGAGAGCGCCTTCAAGTTCTATCTAGCGCACGGGAAGAAGAAGGAGCGCTTTGGCCACACCCTGGACCGCATCGGCGTTGACAAGGCCATAGCCGATATCTTTTCTAAAAAGGGCGGGGCTAATACCTCGGCTGACGCGCCACAGACCGCCTGCGGGCCGAAGAGCGCATTCCTCGACCTCCTCGGCGTCTGCTGCCCCATGAACTTCGTGCGAGCAAAGCTCGCCATCGAGAAGATAGATCCCGGCGAACGGCTCGAGATCCTGCTCGACGATGGAGAACCGATCGTCAACGTGAGCAGGAGTCTGAAGGACGAGGGGCACCGGGTCCTGAAGGTGGAGCCGGAGAACGGCCACTTCCGGCTGCTGGTAGAAAAACGGCAAGCATACGCATGATAAAAAGACGATGGACAGCGAAGGATGCATTCTTGCCGCGGAAGCAGGAAGAGACTGACGATCCGGAGATACCCATGAAACGCCGGCTGTTCCTGTCCGGGAGCAATGCGGTCCGCCTGTTGTCAAACCTGCGCGCCGGGACAGGAATCTTCGTGCTGGCCAATGACGTGGACCGGACCCGTCGGTAAGGACCGTAGTGCGTATGTGGGCCGTGTCCTGAGGCGAGGAGGAGGTGCCGACCATTGTGCTGATACAAGCGGGAGCGCAGATGCCCTTCCTTATATAAATGGGTCTTCTCCTTCGCAAGTGGGTCGAGTATGCACGGCGATGACTTTTTCTGCACCCCGGCTCACAGGTCCGCGCAGGCATGCACTGCCGGTTCTGATACCAGGTCTATTCAGGCATCGCAGCTCTTCCCCTCGCCCGGCACAGCCGGGCTCGGCCGTGTCTGCCTGTCTTCGTGGTGGCACTGGCTATTACTGCTTCCGCATGCGTGTGCGTGGACCTGTTCACGGGATGCAGGGGCCTTGGGAAAGGCAGAAGCTTGAGGCTTTACCCAAACCCCGCACGTCTCTGGAGCGGACCTATGCGTTTCTTGGGCACCCATCTTGGCCTAAGGCCGCGTCCCGCAGGGCGATGCGCATGTTCGAGGCCGACGGCCGAGTTTGCGCGATCGAGCGGACGTGGCCTTAGATGGGTCAAGAAAGGCATTAAGGACGCGAAAGAGATGTGCAAAAACATCCACAAGCAACCAGACACAATTGTCAGACACGTACTGCTCTAACAGACAAAGAGCTGTCATTTCACCCACTCAATAAGGAGAGGATCCTTATAAATCATCTAAACTCCTATACTCCGCGACGGTCCCTGTCGACCTTCCTCGATCGATCGTGTATTATGGTATATTCAATGACAGGCGACCGGGTCGGGGGAGATGCTGTGGACGTCTATCTGGACAATAACGCTTCGACGAGGTTGGCTCCGGAGGTACTGGAGGCCATGCTGCCCTATCTGCGGGATCAGTACGGCAATGCCTCTTCCGCCCACTCACGGGGCCGGGAAGCGAAGAAGGCATTGGACCGCTCCCGGGAGACGCTTGCCCGCGTGCTCGGCGCATCGCAAGCAGAGTGCATCTGCTTCACCGGTTCGGGCACGGAGGCGATCAACCTGGCCATCAAGGGGGCCGCGTCCGCCCGGCGCGGGAAAGGGAACCACATTGTCACGTCTGCCGTCGAGCATCCCGCGGTGCTGAATACCTGCAAAGCGATCCGGCCGCTCGGGTACGAAGTGACCTATGTGAAACCCGATTCGACCGGCCGGGTCGCCGCCGGCTCCGTTGCCGAGGCGCTGAGGGCCGACACGATTCTGGTGTCGATCATGCAGGCCAATAACGAGACCGGGACCATTAATCCCGTCCGGGAGATCGGAACAATAGCGAAGGAGCGGAACGTCCTTTTTCATACCGACGCGGTTCAGAGCTTCTGCAGGCTTCCCGTCACCGTGGACGATCTGCACGTGGACCTGCTGTCGATATCGGCCCACAAGGTCCACGGCCCCAAGGGCGTGGGCGCGCTCTATATCCGGGAGGGGATCACGATCCATCCCCTGATCCATGGCGGACGTCACGAGGGTAACCTTCGCGCCGGCACCGAGAACGTTGCGGGGATCGCCGGCATGGGCGAGGCAGTGCGGCTCAGCTGGCCGGCCCTGGAGAGGAACGGCCGCCGGATGAAGGCGCTCCGGGACAGGCTGGAGCATGGCCTGCGGGAGCGGGTCTCCGGCGTGACGCTCAACGGCCACCCGGACGAGAGGCTTCCCAATACGGTGAACCTGTCCTTCGAGAACATCGAGGCCCAGGCCTGCATCCTCGAGCTGGACCGCAGGGGAGTGGCGGTCTCGTCGGGATCGGCGTGCACCTCAGGCTCGGGTAAACCTTCCCACGTGCTTCTGGCCATGGGTATTCCCTGCGAGGCCTGCCGCGGTTCCCTCCGTTTTTCCCTGGGGACATTGACCACCGACGAGGAGATCGATTACGTTCTTGAGATCGTGCCCGACGTCGTTTCGAAGCTGAGGGCCGCTTCGACCGCCGCAACAGCGTAAACGACGTTGATGAGATTGTCTTTTTCTCCTGGTATCATGCCTTCCACGTATGAAGCCATCGTCACCTGAGAGGCGCAAGGCGCCAGCTGTATCGGCCCTGGACCTGATCGGCAATACGCCGCTCGTCCGGATCAGTAAGCTCGCCGCCCATCTCAACCCGGAAGTCCGTGTCTTTGCCAAGCTCGAGCGCGGTAACCCCGGCGGCTCAATCAAGGACCGCGCCGCCTTCCGCATGATCGAGGACGCCGAGGCTTCGGTCCTCCTGACCCATGACAGGGTCATCCTGGACTCCTCATCGGGCAACACCGGCATCGCCTACGCCATGATCGGCGCGGTGAAAGGCTACCGCGTCAAGATCGTGATCCCCGAGAACGCCAGCGTCGAACGGAAGAAGATCATAGCCGGGTTCGGAGCGGAGCTGGTCTTCTCCAGCCCCTTCGAAGGCGCTGACGGCGCCATCAGGCTGGCAAAGGAGATCATCGAGGAGCACCCGGACCGCTACTTCCAGCCCGACCAGTACAACAACCCCTCGAACCCGAAGGCCCATGAGCTCACCACCGGCCCCGAGGTCATCAGGCAGACCAACGGCAGCGTCACCCATTTCATCGCCTGCGTCGGAACCGGCGGCACGATCATGGGAACGGGACGTGCGCTCAGGAAGTTCGACCCCGCCATACGGGTCCTCTCCGTCCATCCCGACGACGCCATGCACGGCATCGAAGGCACGAAGTACCTCGAAGAAGGCGCCATCGTGCCGGGTATCTTCGATAAGAACTTTCCCGACGAGCGGCTCATCGTTGGCACCGACGCGGCCTTCGACATGACGAAACGGCTGGCGTGCGAGGAAGGTCTGTTCGTGGGCACATCATCGGGCGCTGCACTTGCAGCGTCGCTGAGAGTCGCGGAAAAGCTGAAGCAGGGCGTTATTGTCGTACTGTTCCCCGACGGCGGGGATCGGTATTTGAGCAGGGAGATCTGAAGACCATGCGCCTATCACAGGAATCCATCGAAGCGATCTCGAAGCAGGCCGTCGCTGAGTATCCCTCCGAGTGCTGCGGCATCGTGACCGGCACCGCGGCAACGCAACGCGTCCACCCCTGCAAGAACAGGCAGGACGAGCTCCACGCGAAAGACCCGGAGCACCATCCGCGCACCAGCCGCGAGGCCTACGACATCGACCGGAAGGAGATGGAGCGGGTCTTCGCGGACGCGGCAGCGGCAGGCGAACAAATCCTCTGCTTCTACCACTCGCACATCGACTGCGGCGCTTATTTTTCCCAGATGGACAAGGACGTATTGACGGTCTTCGGCGAGCCGGAGCATCCGGAGGCGGTGCATGTGGTGGTCTCGGTGCAGGACCGGCACGTGAAGGAGATCGCAGGATACCGCTGGGACGGCGCGACACAGAACTTTGTGATCCTGTCGGTCGCCTAAGACTAAGGCAGGAATTTCCATAACGTTGTCATTGCGAGCGACCGAAGAGGAGTGCGGCAATCTCGCCGCAAAACAAGAGATTGCTTCGTCGCTGCGCTCCTTGCAATGCCATAAGAGTAAGTGTGTTTGTCATCGGATTTCCCCGCACGCCGCCCCCCGTTTCGGTGTCAGCCTTCCGCCTGCCTCAGTCCTCTTCCCCGGCGACCGCAGCATGATCCGCATCCAAGATGTTGAAGATCCCTGCAGCAGGCTGCGGGGAATGCGCTCGCTCCTGGATTCAACGATGATCATGCGGAGCGCGTGCCGCGCCTTGTCCTGCACAGTATGGGCCAAATGCGCTATACTTTGTGCAGAGGAGGTCGATCGACGCTCCGGAAATGTGCATGCGATGAAGACATCCATCAACATCGTCCTCGTTGATTTCGGCGGCGTGCTTGCTGAAGAGGGGTTCCGGGAGGGGCTCCGGGAGATCGCGAAGCAGAACGGCCTCGATCCTGACCGGTTCTACGCCGACGCGGACCGCATCATCGCCGAGACCGGCTACCTGACCGGCCAAGCAAGCGAGGGAGACTTCTGGGCCGCCGTCAGGGACCAGACCGGGATCAAGGGAGCCGACAGTGACCTGCGGAGCGAGATCGTCCGGCGGTTCGTGCTCCATCCCTTCATGCTCGCATGGGTGGATCACGTGCGCGACAGCGGCCGCTTCGTTGCCATCCTGAGCGACCAGACGAATTGGCTCGACGAGATCGACGAGAAAACAGACCTGTACAGCCACTTCGACGCGGTGTTCAACTCCTTCCATGTCCACAAGAGCAAGCGCGACGCGTCGCTGTTCCGCGACGTCTGCTCGGCGCTCGGCGAGGCGCCCGCATGCGTCCTGTTCATCGACGACAACCGGCAGCACATCGACCGGGCTTCCGGCGCAGGACTCAAGACCCTCCTGTACACGAACCAGGAGGATTTTGAGCGTAAGATCGCCCAGTCTGTTGTCCCCTAGCCTCAGCCAGGCGCTGGAAAAAAAAGACCCGGACGGAATTTCCGCCCGGGTCGCAGCATGAACGCGGTGAACCGCGGGCTACAGGACCTTCTTCATCTCATTGCCGCAGGCGCACTTGCCCGGGTTCTGGCTGATCGTTCCGCAGTTGCAGTCCCCGCTGCAGGCGCATGCATACTTGCCCTTGGTCGGAAAAGCCCGTTCCTTGTCCCACCCGGCGGCCTTCAGCATCGCCGCATCACCCTCGACCTTGACCACCGTTGCCTTCACCATCTTGTTGCCGCAAGTGCAGTTGGTCTCGGTCTTCGACATCGTCTTGCAGGCGCATTTCTCGCCGCAATTGCAGGCATAGACCGAGTCCCCCGCTTTCAGGTCCATCTTGCTCTTGTCAGCAGCGAAGATCAGACCCGCCGCGGCAAGGGACAACACCACCATGATGATGACCGTTCTTTTCATACCTTCCTCCTCGAGTGGATGAATTGTCGATGCAATGAGGCCGCATCGTTCTCTAAATATAGCAGGCAGTAACTCACCTGTAAAGGTCCGGCAAGGATTTCCGTTGCCACGCTGCGGTCACGACCTACCGCAGGATCTCGTACATGTCCTCGAAGGCGGCCTTCATGGCATTATCATAGGTAACGATCGATCCACCATGCTCCTTGATGAACCGTTCAGCGGCCTTCCGGTCGCCGAAGGCCCACTTGCCCCGGATGGACATGACGCCCATCCGATCCCCTCCCAGCACCCAGAAGGCCGCTTCTGCATCGATCAGGACCCGGGTGTCATAATCGCCCACCAGGGAAGCCGACACGCCTTTATGCGGGTTCAGGGCCAGATCGATGCCCGTGCAGTGGATGCTGCAGGTCGGCACTGCCGTGCCGTCGTCGTAGCGGATCAGCATCCTGCTGAAACCGAACTTCTCCCGATCCATGCCGCAGTACTTGCATTCCCGATGCTCTTTGCGGTCGTCGACGGCCGGGCCCGCAGGGGTCCGGGCCGCCTCCGGCCTCTGCCGGCGAGAGCGCTCACGGACCATCTTGATGTCAGAATACATATCCTCGAACGTTGCCTTCATGGCTGCATCGTAGGTCGCCAGGCTGCCGCCGTGGTCCCTGATGAATGACTCAGCATCTGTTTTCTTCTGGAAGGACCATTTGGCACGCTGCGTCATGACGCCGCTGCGGTCCCCTCCGATCACCCAGACAGCGCTCTTAGCGGGGATCAACTGCCTGCCGGCATGATCAGCGACAAAGACCTCGCGAACGCGCTTGTGCCTGTTCACGGCAAGGTCCGCGCCGGTGCAGTGGATGCTGCAGGTCCCCACCGGACCCTCTTGATAGTCGATCAGCATCCTGCTGTGGGCATACTGCTGCCGATCCATCCCGCAGATGGGGCAGGCCGGATGGCTTTGGATGTCCTCGATGACTGCTGCGGGACCGGCCCCGATGAGCAAACAACCAGCAAGAGCTATACATACGACAGCGGTTCTCAACAGATCCTCCTGTGCCGGTGATCGAGCATCCTTGTGGTTCGTAGGGAGCCTTCCCGTGTTACGCTTCCGCTCGACAACAAGCCTTCCGGTGACATCATCCGATCTTCATGATGATCGCATCAAGCGGTTTTCTCGGACGCGCCTGCGGGTGCTCGTCGGGCACGCCAATCGGCAACAGCGCCGCAATGAACTTCTCCTTGCCATAGCCCAGCAGTTTCTCGAACGCCTCCTGCGCCACGAGCGGGCCGGTCATCCAGCACGAGCCGTAGCCGAGAGCGTGTATGGCAAGCAGCATGTGCTCGATCGCGGCGGCGACGCTCTGGAGTCCGGGGAGAGGCCGCAGCCGCTTAATGTCCTCGGCCGGATAGCCCATCCTGGCGAGCAGCTTGTCCGTTCCTGCGTCGTAGCCTTCCATGAACACCGCGATAACGACCGGCGCGTTCTCGAAGAAGGTGTAGTAGGTTCCTTTGTACGCCGCGAGTCGCTGCGCCTGCTTCTCGTCCTCGGCATAAGGAATCATCCGGTCGACCATCTCCCGCACGGCCGCGGCCATCTTCTTCAAGGTCTCTTTATCTTTGATGACGAGGAAGCTCCAGGGCTGGGTGTTGTTCGCTGACGGCGCGAGCCTCCCCGCTTCAAGGATCTTCCGGATGTCCTCGTCCGGCACCGGCGCCTGCTTGAACCGGCGGATGCTTGTGCGTCCGTTGATCGCGTCAAAGAGGTCCATGGCCTTCTCTACTTCGCCTCGTCCTTGCCGTTTCCCTTCGCCTTTGCCTTCGATCGTTCGTACAGGCCGTTCAGGTCCTCAAGGGACTTATCCATGTTCTTCTTCGCCTTTTCCCATGTTTCGTTCGAGGACTTCCTGAGCTCATTCAGGCTGCCCTTGGCCTCCCCCTGCTGCTTCTTGAACTCCTCGTAGAGCTTGTTCAGCTCGGCCTGCGTCTTTCCCTCGGCCTTCTTGGCCTCCGACGAGAGCTCATTCATCTTCTTGTCCAGCTCCGTCAGTCTCTTTTCCGCCGCCTTTTCTTCCTCCTGCCGCTGCGTGGCAGCCGCCGGTGTCTCCGCCTTGACCGTCGCGAGGGAAAATACTGCCAGCACTGCAGTGCAAATAATCGCCATACCGAATTTTCCTAACATTGGTCGTACCTCTCTTTCTTTCCACTCAATACATTATATTAATGCACGCCTATTGATTCCAGTGCTCCGTGAAGTTGTGTTCTTCCTGTTCTCGTGTCGTCAAGAATTTTCTATTATACAAATATGCAAAGTTCACCTACTAGAGTGGAATGGACGATTCATCAACAGACGTGCATTATTCTGGTTCTAGTTTACACATCAATGTGACAGCTGAGACATGGACCTCAGCCCCTCGATTTAGAACGACAAGTTATTTCTTCGTAATTATTCCTTATTGAAATTGATGGTGGCGACGGTAATTTAATAGTTTGTCCAACCCCTCCATCTTCCGTGATTCTTTTTTCGAGATATTTCGACATACCCCAAATAACTACCCCGAAAATGCTGGATGTTGTAAAACACTATTGCATGGCATAAGACCTAGTTGGACTAATCCGGTCTTCGTAGCACATCGCACATCTATCCTCTACGTTTATTAAATATCGTTGGAAAGTCTTTATGATCTTCAGCAATAGGTTACCTTATCTGGCAACCTTGAGTTTCTCGGCGAAGTATACGGGCAACCCGCTCATCACAATCGCCTGTGATGCTTTCTCCACATCATAAGGGACACGCAGAAATTCAACCTTTACCGTCTCGGCGGTTATATCCATCAAGGCAACACAGGCCCTCGGATCGCCGTCTTTCGGCTTGCCAACACTCCCCGCATTGATGAAGATTTTCCCGCCTTGGTCCCTACGGTAGGGCTTATGCGTATGGCCGTAGATGAGAATGTCGGCATTGACTTTTTCGGCCATTTCATGGAAGAACTTCTCCGGCCGGTTCTCAAACCAATAGAGGTTGTTCTTTCGCGGCGTCGCATGAAAGAGCGCTATTTTTTTACCATGAATCGCTAAGAGGATCTCGGGCGGAAGGTTTCCCAAAAACTCCTTTGTTTTCTTCGTAGCATGTGCCTTTGTCCAGGCGAATGACAGGTTCGCCATCTCTTCCTGCACAGGGTCTTCGGCCTTACACCCGCAATGCTCGCGGTCATGCGCTACAGTCTCGTCGTAGTTTCCCTGTACGCCTTCAATAGTATGCTCTATCATGAATTCGACGACCTCGTTCACAAAGGGCGAATACCCGCCCAGATCGCCGAGGTGGTAGATTTTCTCCGAACCCGCAACCTGCGCCGCAGCATAAGCCGCGTTCAGGGCCTCGATATTTCCGTGTATGTCACCGAATACGGCGAACTTCATCTGATTACCTCAAGAAACTTGGTCTGACGAACTGCATCAGAATAGTTGCCCTTGAGCGAGAACATGACGATGGTAGATAATATCGTGTTCACTCCTCATCGCTGAAACTGTATCCGACGCCGCGGACGGTCCGGATATAATTGACGGCGCCTGCCTGTTCCAGTTCCGCCCTGAGCCTCCGGATATGCACATCCACGGTCCGTGATTCGATGAACGCATCTCCCTTCCAGACGGCACCAAGGATCTGGTCGCGGCTGAAGACCTTGCCTTTCCGCTCCATCAGGAAGCGGAGCAAACGGAACTCAGTGGGCGAGAGCTCCACGACCTGCTCCCCGGCCTTGACGCGGTGGCGCTCTAGGTCAACCTCGATGCCGCCGGCGCGGAGCACCTTCCTGCCGGTCATGGCGCCCTCCACGCGGCGGAGCACGCTCTTGACCCGGGCCACGAGCTCACGGACGCTGAAGGGCTTCGTGATGTAGTCGTCGGCGCCCGTCTCAAGGCCCATCACCTTGTCCATCTCTTCGGACCGCGCGGTCAGCATGATGATGGGGATGTGGGCGGTCTCGGGATCGTTCTTGAAGATGCGGCAGAGCTCCATGCCCGAGAGCCCGGGCAACATGAGGTCCAGCAGAATCAGCTGGTAGGGCCGCTCGCGCACCATGCGGAGCGCCGCATCTCCGGTCTGGGCCTCTTCGACCCAAAAACCTTCCTTCTTGAGGTTGTAGGTGACGAGCTGCAGGATGTCCTGCTCGTCGTCCACGACCAGGATGCGCTGTTTCGGCTCCATGGGAGGATAGTACGGGAAATTTTTCACCGGGGCAAGTGGAAATCCCTCTCACCCTCACACTTCATCAGTCTGTCACATCCCTGTAACGGAACGGCAACAATTGGCTGGTATGGTAACGCTCAATAGCGTGGGGAACAGCTTTACCATGAACACCTTCAACAAATTTATCGACATCCTGATCAAGTGCATGATCCCCCTGGTCATCATGGCCCTGCTCTTGGGCATTGCCCGGGTGGTCCTCGACCTGCGCGTGGTCTTTGCCAGCCCCACGGTCGCTGTGGGATTCGACCTCCTGATCACGAACATCCTGTCCCTTTTTGTGGTCATCGAGCTTCTGAAGAGCGTTCTAGATTACTTCGAGAATCACCGGATCAAGCTGACCTTCATCACCGACGCGGCGCTGGTCTTCGTCCTGCGGGAGATTATGATCGGCCTCTTCCAGCACGCCATGGAGGCCCGCGAGGTGCTTGCGCTGGCGGCGCTCATCTTGGTGATTGGCGGCGTCCGGACCCTGGCGGTCCTGTTCTCACCTGACCGGCACGAGCCGGCGGAACGGAGCGCGCCATGAACCGGAAGTTGGTCGACACGGTCGAACGGATCGCGCTCACTCTCAGCCTGATAGGTGGCGTCCTGATCATCGTCTATCACTGGCTGTGATCGCCGCGGTCAGGCGCATTCATTCATACTCCCGGGAGGTATCCCATGCTGCTCCTGATCACGACTGTCTGTGTTGTGGTGCTCGCCGCGGCGCTGGCCGTTCGCGCACCAAGCACCTTCCTCTTCGACCTCATCAATGACAGCCTCTGCCATGAGATCACGGAATCCCGGCGCTAACTGCCCTCGGTTCCCGCCCGGCTTTCAATGGGGCGTGGCTACCTCCGCGTTTCAGCTCGAGGGCTCGCCCCACGCCGACTGGACCGGATGGGATGACGCCCTGCGAACCCATCCTGGCGTGACGAACCACTACGAGCTGTACAGAGACGACCTTCGTCTCTTGAAGGACCTGGGCGTGAACGCGTACCGTTTCTCGATCGAGTGGAGCAGGATCCAGCCTCGCAAGGACACCTGGGACGAGGCAGCCATCCTCCATTATCAGGAGATCGTGGACATCATCCGCGGCTATGGCATCGAGCCGATGGTCACGCTCCATCACTTCACCCACCCCCGCTGGTTCCTCGAGCAGCATCCCTGGCATAAGAATTCGAGCAGGGAAAAGTTCTTGCGCTTCGTTGAGAAGATCGCGTCGTCGATCACTGGCGTCCGGGACTGGATCACTTTTAACGAGCCCTATGTGATCCTGTTGGGCGGCTACCTGGAAGGTTGCACGCCGCCGGGGATCCGGGACGTCAAGCTCTCCATGATGGCCCTGCGAAACATTTTCATCAGCCATGGCAAGGCCTACGACATCATTCGTGCCCATGTCCCCGGCGCCCGCGTCAGCATCGCCCACAACATGTCGGTCTTCGCGCCTTGGAAGCGATGGAATCCCCTGGACCGGCTGCTTTCCCGAACAGCAAAATATTTCTACAATCACTCCATCATCGACGCGTTCCGGACCGGGACCTTCGTAATCAAGTTCCCTTTTTCCCGTCCCCTGACGATCGAGCTCCCCATCAAGGGAAAGCTGGACTTTTTCGGCGTAAACTACTATACCCGGATCCACCTCCGGTTCAATCCCTTCAGGAAGATGGGCGTCGAGCTCAGGAATCGCGATCTCGATGGCAGGGGTCTGACCAATATGGGATGGGAGATCCATCCGCGGGGGTTGGCCCGCGTCCTGCGGTACGCCGCGCGCCTCAACGTGCCGCTCGTGATCACTGAGAATGGGATCGCTACACATGACAGCCAGTTGAAAACCCGCTACCTCCGCGAACACGTGGACGTGATCGAAGAGTGCCTGCGCAACGGCCTCGATATACGGGGCTACTTCTACTGGACACTGATCGACAACTACGAATGGCTTCACGGCCTCGACGCGCGGTTCGGGCTTTACCGTGTGGACTTCGAGACGCTTCGACGCGCCCCCACTTCGGCGGCTACCTACTACACCTATCTCATCGAAAGCCGTTCAGAATTGTAACGTTTTATTTATCTACCTGTTATATTCCTGTAACAAAGCTAAGGTATCATGCCGCCCATGAACAACCGTATGACAAACCTTCCGACAGCACCCGAGGACGCTGCGCCGCATGACGGCAATGAGAACGCGGGTGGCATGCTTCTAACCAATCAACGCTCAAGGAGGATACTATGGCAAACCTGTTCTGGCTCTGCGCGGGCCTGACGGCCGTCGGCCTCGTGATCCATGCGCTCCAGATTATCGCGGTCAGGCGGTCTCTGGCGCCAAGCACCGATGCCGACCAACCCTGCCCCCCAGCACCCCTTCCTCCCATCTCGGTCCTGAAGCCCCTCAAGGGTCTGGACGACAACCTCTTTGATAACCTCGACAGCTTCTGCCGCCAGTCCTATCAGGCCTATGAGATCATCTTTTCGCTGCAAGACCACAACGATCCGGCCTACAAGATCGCCCGCATGGTGAAAGACCGGCACCCGGACAAGGATATCCGGATAGTTATCGAATCCTGCAGTCGAGGCATGAATCCCAAGGTGAACAACCTGATCCCTGCTTACCGGGCCAGCCGGTTCGATACCGTCCTGATCAGTGACAGCAATGTCTTGGTTGGACCGGATTACCTGCGGTCGATCGGCCGCCATCTAAACGACCCTTCCGTGGGACTGGTAACGAGCCTCATTCGCGGCACTGGCGGACGGACCTTCGGGTCCCTCTTCGAGAACCTGCACCTCAATTCGTTCATTATCGGCAGCGTCTGTTTCCTCGACCGGTTCCTCCGGATGCCCTGCGTAATCGGCAAGTCTATGCTCATGCGCAAGAAAGACCTGGAGGCTATCGGCGGGTTCGACGCGGTCAAGGACGTGCTGGCTGAGGACTTCATCATCGGAAGGAACATGCATGCGGCTGGCCGCCGCGTCGTCGTCGACAACTACCTGATCAATAATGAAAACCAGTACTGGGGTGTCCGCCGGTTCCTGAACCGTCACACAAGGTGGGCCAAGCTGAGGTGGAAGATTGGCGGTGCGCGATACCTGGTCGAGCTCCTGGCGAACCCCATCTTCATCGCCTGCCTCCCGCTGATCTGGAATGGCTTTACCGGCCCTGCTATCACGCTGGCGCTGTGCGCCGCGGTACTCAAGATCGCCGGCGACCATCATCTCGGACTAAGGACAGGCGCCGCCCTATCCTGCGCCGCCTACCTGATCGTGCCGGTCAAAGACCTGCTCATCGGTGTCCTCTGGTTCGTACCGCTCCTGTCCGACACCGTAATCTGGCGCGGGAACCGGTACCGGATCGTGGAGGATACCCGCCTTGTCCCCGTCGAGGAGACCGGCCTCCTGTCGTGGCGCTATCGCCTTGCAAGTTCGATTCGGGAGCGCTTCGCATGACCGGAATGACCCAGCAGGCTGGCCGTTCGTCATGCAATGTTCATCCTCCTGTAATGCTTCTGTAACCGGCCCGTGATAACGTATTGCACAATGCTCCTGTGTGATTTTCATATCCATACGAACTACTCCGACGGCTCCCTGGAGCTGGAGAAGACGGTGGACATATTCGGGCAGGCCGGCTTCGATGTGATTGCGATCACGGACCATGTTGTGAATGGGGACAATACAATCGGGAAGGTGACCCGCGCACTTGACCTCTCCGTCACCGGCGCAAACTTCGACGGTTATCTTGCGCACATCCGGAGCGAGGCAGCGCGCGCCTGGGACAAGTACGGCATGTTGGTGATTCCGGGCGTGGAGATCAGCAAAAACTACTTCTCTTCGGAACGTTCGGCCCACATCCTCCTTCTTGACATCAAAGAATTCGTCCCCGCCTGCTTGGACTACGAGGAGCTGTTCCGGGAGGCGCGGCGGCAGGACACGATCACAGTGGCATGCCATCCGCACACCACGCCGAAGATAGCCGAGAAGGACACTCTGTACCTCTGGAACAACCGCGAGAAGTACGCCAAGCACATCGATGCCTGGGAAGTGGCGAACCGTGACGACGTTTTCAACGTGGTGAGCCTGAAGCGGTATCCCTACATCGCGAACAGTGATTTCCACAAGGCACGCCACCTCTACTCGTGGAAGACGCTGCTGAACTGCGACAAGAACGTCGAGGCAGTGAAGCAGTGCATACGCCACAACCGCGGCGTGGCGATAACGTTGTTCAGGAACTGATCCCGAGGAAGGAACGATGCACGAACTGGTGTTGATCGTAGAGGACGAAAAGGACATCGCGCAGCTTTTGCGTTACAACCTACAGAAGGCGGGGTACCGCACCGTCGTCGCCTACGACGGCGACCAGGCGCTCAGCGTCGAGCGGTTCGGCAAGCCCGACCTGGTCCTCCTGGACATCATGCTGCCCGAACGCGACGGATGGGAGGTCTGCCGGCGCATGCGCGCAAGCGAGCAGTCTGAGACGACGCCCATCATCATGATCACGGCCCTGGACGCAGAAGAGTCCCGCCTCCGCGGCCTCCAAATCGGTGCTGACGACTACATCACCAAGCCGTTCTCGGTTCGCGAGGTGCTGCTCAAGGTCCGGAAACTGCTCGACCGGTCCAATGAGCTCCGGGCCCACCGCGTGCGCCGCTGCGAGGCCGAGTCCCAGATCTCCTACCTCGTCCATGAGCTAAAGAATAGCCTGTCGATCATCGGTGGATACACCTTGCTTGCAAGCGAGCGGGATGACGGGTGCGGCTACTGGGAACGCATTTCCATGACAACGGAATATATGGACCAGATTCTCAGCGATGCGTCGATCCTTGTCCGCCTGGAAAAGGGTGCCTCCCCTCCTCCCTTGGAGCAGTTCGCCCTCCATGAGGTAATCGAGGACACGCTGGGTGCGCTCCGGCTCACCACAGGCGACAGAGGAGTTACTTTGCATCTTGCCGGCGGGACTGGTTGCCGGGTCTGGGGCGAACAGCGCGCTGTCCGTCAGATCGCGACAAACTTGCTCTCGAACGCGGTCAAGTATAACCGCACGGGAGGCGCAGTCTGGGTCCGGATTGACGAACAGGGCAGCGGGGTCGACCTGTCGGTGACAGATGAGGGGCCCGGGATAGCGCCGGATCAACGGCAGCGGATTTTCGAGAAGTACTACCGCTGCCCAGGGTCGGAGCATGTCAAGGGATCGGGGATTGGCCTCTACGTCGTCAAAATGCTTACCGAGAGTATCGGCGGTACCGTTCGCGTCGCCTCGGACAAGGCGGGCGGCACCACGTTCACGGTCTCCTTCTGCAGGGCGGATGATGCCGTTCCGGCCATCCGGTCCGCCAGGTGAGCTGGCACACGGGCACCCGGCATTTCAACGACCACAAGGAGGTCCCTATGGGAAACCGCAAGAAACGCATTCTGGTCATCGACGACGATACCGACCACCTGTTCCTTGCCCGGGAATTCCTTGCCCGGGAGGGATACGAGGTGCTGACGCACCAGAGCCCCTTCGGGGTCACCGGGCTGATCCAGGCCGCAGAACCTGACCTGGTGCTGCTGGACGTCAATATGCCGTCGCTTCCCGGCGATGACCTCGCAGCGTTCATCAAGGCCGACGAGCGAACGCGACACGTTCCTATTGTCCTTTACTCGTCCACTGACGAGGACCACCTCAGGAGCACGGTCGTGCGGCACCGCCTGGACGGGTACATCGCCAAAGGCGACACCGCCGATCTTCGTATGAAGGTTGGGTACTTTCTGCAAATGCACGTGTGTGACATCGTCTCGCACCGCAGGTCTCTATACGCCGTCGAGTAGATCCATTTAGCAGCTGCCGCCGGCGCGTTCCAACATGATCCGTAGCCGCATGAGATGACCCATGATTGTCATATTCTTGTAATCGGATTGTAACAACCACAGCGTATAGTGGTGAAGTTTAAAATATCATAAGGAGGAATTGAAGATGAAGAAAACAGTAGCAATCATTATGGTGCTGATGCTTGCCGCCGGTATCGGTGTGGTGCAAGCGGCAGAGACCTTGAACGGCGCCGGGGCAACCTTCCCCTACCCGATCTACTCTGCCTGGGCGTTCGATTACAACAAGGTCAGTGGCGTGCAGCTCAACTACCAGTCCATCGGCTCGGGCGGCGGGATCAAGCAGATCACCGAGCGCACCGTGGACTTCGGCGCTTCGGACAAGCCGCTCAAGCCAGAGGAGCTCGCCAAGGACAAGCTCCTGCAGTTCCCAGCGGTCGTGGGCGGTGTGGTCTTTGTCGTGAACATCGAGGGAATCAAGGAAGGCCAGCTGAAGCTCGACGGCGACACGGCATGCAAAATCTTCCTGGGCGATATCAAGAAGTGGAACGACAAGCAGATTGCGGGCATGAACGCCGGACTGAAGCTGCCGGACGCCGAGATCACGGTCGTGCGCCGCTCCGATGGTTCGGGCACCACAGCCATCTTCACCGATTATCTGAATGGCGTCTGCCCAGCCTGGAAGGACAAGGTCGGCAGCGGAACCTCGGTCAACTGGCCGGTCGGTATCGGCGGCAAGGGGAACGAAGGTGTTTCGAACTACGTCATCAAGACGGCGAACTCCATCGGCTACGTGGAATTCGCCTATGCCAAGCAGAACAAGATGGTCCACACGAAGCTCAAGAACAAGGCCGGGTCCTTCGTGGAACCGAACTTCGAGAGCTTCGAGGACGCTGCCGAGACCGGGACCTTTGATCCGCAGCAGGGCTTCTACCTTTGGCTGACCAACGCGCCGGGCAAGAACGCCTGGCCGATCGCCGGCGCTACCTTCATCCTGCTCGCCAAAGAAAAGACCGACTCGAACAAAAAGGTCGTGAAGTTCTATGACTGGGCGTTCCAGAACGGCGACGCCAAGGCGAAGGAGCTCGTATACGTGCCCCTGCCGAAGACCCTAAAAGACAAGATCCGGGGCTATTGGAAGGCGAACGGAATCATGTAACGACTGTACGGGACGAGAGTAAACAGACGAGCTGGGTACATAAAAGTACCTGGCTCTTTTTTTACTAAAACGATTTTCCAGACACCGCTGAAGCGTGTGTTAATTGTGCCCGATGTGTTCAGGCCGAGCGTGGAGGACTCAAGGATCGTCCGTGCCATGCCCCTGAAACCGTGGCCACTCACCACGTTTGTCGTAGTCAATGCGCCGCAGGGCCGACAGCACGGGATTATTTGACATGGGACGCTGAAGTGAACGGGCATAGGGAAACACATAGCGGGCGGCGGCATTGAACCCGCATCCGAATTCCATCAGCATTCGATGATACTCTTCTTCTCGTTGAAAATTACATATTTCATCACGATACCAAAAGTGCAGTTAACAGGAAGTAGATCACCCGCCGACTATAACATACTATCAGTTAGCCAAACAGCCCTAGGATCTCACCCCAGACTGAACGGGCAGTACTTCCCAAAGTTGATGATCAGCGGCGTATGTACGGCACACCTACTTCGCGGATTTCGCCTTTTCCCGCTCGTTCAGATCGTTCAGGTTCTTTTTGCCTTTTGTCGTTTCCTTCTTGAACCCGTCAAAAGCCCGGTTGACACCATCCCGGAAATTTCCATCTTTGTTCTTATCCTTTGAGTCCTTATTCTCCTCCGCAGCCTTCTTGTCCTTCTTCGCGGCAGAATCCTCCGCCAGTCCCCGCTGCGGAACGCCAAGCAAAAGCGTTGCAGCAACGAGACAGAACGCCATGACCTTGATTCTGTTCACCATGGTCTCCTCCTGATTCTTCGCCTGGCCGTAAACGCTCCCGGCCGTTGAACTATTATGCCTGCCTGCCCCTGTCCCGTCAAGGGCCAGAGACAGCAAAGGCCCCCCGGTATCCCGGGAGGCCTCAGTATTGATGACAACTTGTTCGGCCGGACCTACACCATCCCCGCCAGGTCGCGGATGAGCTTCTCCGAATCCTTCCACCCCAGGCAGGGGTCGGTGATGGACTTTCCGTAGACGCTCTCCGTCACCTTCTGGCTGCCCTCCTCGATGAAGCTCTCGATCATGAAGCCGCGGACCATGTCCTTGAGCAGGGGCGAGTGCCGGCGGCTCTGCATCACTTCCATGGCGATGCGGGGCTGCTCGGCGTACTTCTTGTTGGAGTTGGCGTGGTTCGTGTCCACGATGATCGTGGCGTTGGCGAGCCCCCGCTTCTTGTAGGTCTCGGCGAAGAAGATGAGGTCCTCGTAGTGGTAGTTCGGCACGGTCACGCCGTGGGGGTCTACGGCGCCGCGCAGCACGGCGTGGGCAAGCGGGTTGCCCAGGGTCTTGACCTCCCATCGGTTGTAGCTGAACACGTGCGGCGCCTGGGCCGCCTGGATGGAGTTGAGCGTGACATCTATGTCGCCCGACGTGGGGTTCTTCATGCCCACCGGGATGTCGAGGCCGCTGCACGTGAGCCGGTGCCCCTGGTTCTCCACGGAGCGTGCGCCCACGGCGACATAGGAGAGCACGTCCTCGAGGTAGGGATAGTTGCCGGGATAGAGCATCTCATCGGCCGCCGGGAGCCGCGATTCCTTGAGCGCCCGGAGGTGCATCTTCCGGATGGCGTTGATGCCCTCGACGATGTTCGGCTCCTCGGAGAGAATTGGCTGGTGGGCCATGCCCTTGTACCCGATGCCGGTGGTGCGCGGCTTGTTGGTGTAGATCCGGGGGATGATGATGATCCTGTCCTTCACGTCCTCCTGGACCTTCGCCAGACGGCCGATGTAGTCGCACACGGCGTCCTCGTCGTGCGCCGAGCAGGGGCCGATGATCAGGACGAACTTCTTGCTCTCCCGCGTAAAAACCTCTTTGATCTCCTGATCGCGTTTCCGCTTGACGACCGACAGGTCCAGGGAAAGCGGCATGGCCGCCAGGATGTCCTTGGGCTGCGGGATCTCCCGCACGTATTCGAAGCTCATGGTCTACCTCTCAACATGGATACGTTACCACGAGGACACCAGGACACAAGGAAGACCAACCGGTTCGGATCACCTTCGTGCCTTTATGCCTTCGTGGTAAATAGTCTTTATTCCAGGTGAGGAGCAGTATAAAAGCCGGAGGTCCTCCAAGTCAAGCCCAAATCGCCGTGACTGCCGAAAAAACACTGTTTTTTTCGTCGCCGATATTGTATATAATGCCTGTCATGGGAAAAAGGAAAAAAGGAAGCCGCTTCGACCGGATCGTCCTCTGGGGGATCGTCGTTTCCGTGGTTGCCATCGCCCTGTTGCTCTGGGGGCCCTTCCAGAAGATGAGAAAGGCCCCCGAACGCAAGCCGCCGGTTGCCGGAAAGAAGCAGGACCGCGAAGGCCGGGAGCACCTTATCACCGCGGTCATTGCCGTCGTGATCGACGACCTCGGCCAGGACCTGAAGCCCGCGCAGGAGGTCCTCGGCATGCCTGACCGGATCACCCTGGCGGTCATGCCCCGCCTGCCGCAGTCAAAGAAGATCGCCGAGCTGGCTCGCCAGGGCAGCAGGGAGGTCCTGGTCCACATCCCCATGGAGGCGAAGGTCCGCGCTGAAAAACGCGACGCGCCGGGAACGCTGCGGCTGGACATGACGCCCATGGAGTTCATTGCCGCCGTGAACGAGGACCTCGACTCCGTGCCCGGCGCTGCCGGCATCAACAACCACGAGGGCTCGGCCCTGACCGAGAACAAACAGGCCATGACCTTCCTGATGTCGGAACTGAAGGCGCGGAACCTCTTCTTCCTTGACAGCTTGACGAACGCAAAGAGCACAGCCTTCTCCGTTGCGAAGGAGTTCGGCCTCAAGGCGGCGAAGCGCGACGTGTTCCTCGACAACGAAAGCGACCGTCCCGCGAAGATCCGCAAGCAGTTCGACGAACTGACCCGCGTGGCGAAACAGAACGGCAGGGCCATCGGCATCGGCCATCCGCACCCGGCGACGATCGCCGAGCTCCGGAAGTGGCTCGCGAAGATCGATGACGAAGGCATCGAGATCGTGCCGGTCTCGGCACTGGTAAAATAACAGCGGAAGGGGCAAGGGGTCAGGGGAACGCATGACGGCCCTGCCCTCGCTCCTTCCCTTCACCGTTCACCCCTCACCCCTAACCGATCATCATGCTCACCCTCGGCATAGAAACGTCCTGCGATGAGACCGCGGCAGCGGTGCTCCGGGAAACGACCGTCCTTGCGAATGTCGTATCGTCCCAGATTGCGCTGCACGAGAAGTACGGCGGCGTGGTGCCCGAGCTCGCGTCGCGGGAGCACCTCCGGAACCTCATGCCCGTCGTTCGCGAGGCGCTTGACCGGGCGGGCGTGACGATCAAGGACATCAACCTCGTCGCCGTGACCTCAGCCCCCGGCCTCATCGGCGCGCTGCTCGTTGGCGTCTCCGCTGCCAAGGCCATGGCCTACAGTCTCGGCATCCCCTTCATCGGCGTGCACCACGGCGAGGCTCACATCCTCGCCGCGCACCTGGAATATCCCGGCCTCGGCTATCCCTACATCGCGCTGCTCGCTTCGGGCGGACACACCGCTCTCTACCACGTACGGGAATTCGGTTCCTATCGTTTGCTGGGACAGACGCGGGACGACGCGGTGGGAGAGGCCTTCGACAAGGTGGCCAAGCTGCTCGACCTCCCCTACCCCGGCGGACCGGTCATCGACCGGCTGGCGCAGGAGGGAGACCAGCAGGCGGTCCGCTTTCCCCGGGGACAGCGGGAGGGACACGACTTCAGCTTCAGCGGCCTCAAGACCGCTGTGCGGAACCACGTGTCGCTTTTCCGGTCCAGGGACGCCGGGCTTGACCGGTCGCTCAAGGTGAAGGACATTGCCGCGAGCTTCCAGGCTGCGGCAGTGGATATGCTGGTGGAGAAAACGATCAAGGCGGCAACAGAGCACGGTGTCACTACGGTCGTGGTGGCGGGAGGCGTGGCAGCAAACAGCTCGCTCAGAAAAGAAATGCGGCAGGCTTGCGAAAAGGCCGGCATTACGCTCACGCTGCCGGGCATGGATCTCTGCGTCGACAATGCGGCCATGGTGGCGCTGGCGGGCTATCTTCATTACCAACGGGGGGACCGGTCGAACCTTGACCTCAATCCAGCAGCGAGCGCTACCCTGTAGTTCGTTCCAGGGTGAGCGAGCGATGAGCATATCGCTTCCATGAGGGTCGCAGCATCAAGCTGTTAGTACTTGGATGCTGCGATCCCCGGGCCAGCATGGCTATTTGACCGCGTAAGGAGAAAAGGGTTGCTTTCTGAGTAGTTTCAGCAGGATGATGGAATAGACGAAGTTCGGCCCCTCTTCCTTCCGCACGAGCTGGTAGAAATCGCAGGTCTCGCAGTTCTTGTATTTATTGGCAAAGGTCCCCTGCACCACGCCCTTGCAGAGCGTTCCGCTGATGACCCAGCAGGCCCTTCCCGCGTTCGTGCCCTCGTGCACGTCATCAAGCGCCGTCTCCATGCTGGCGGGGCACAGCCCCATGTCCTTGACATGCGGGCCTTGCGGCTGCCGTCCGCATTTCTTATATTCCCAGCAGTTCAGCTTCCTTGTGCTCGGGGTCGTGCCCGGCTTCGCAGGTGCATCCAAGATGTCGCTTTTCATTTTTTCCTCCCCCGTGTGGGATCATCGTATATTCAATTCCCGATCTTCAGGAACGAATGCCGGCCCCGAGGTCCTCGTGCCTCCCCGAGACCGGCCGGCCATCCCCATGGCGCCGATGTTCATCTAGAATTCCTCGAACTCCGCATCCCTGCTGTCGCCGTTCTTCCCCTTCTTGCCGTTGCCTCCCCCATGCGTTCCCAGGTCAAGGTGCACACCCGCGGTCCTGCTTCCCGCGTGGGCATAGGCCATTTCGGGCCGCGGCTGACACGGACGGGCGGTCTGCACGTGGTCAAGCGCCTTGACCTTTGTCGGTGATGACGGCAGCTCAGGACCGGTGGTCCCGCCGTTCCCGTTGATCTTGAAGAAGGAAATGGTCTTGAGCAGCACATCGGCCTGTGAAGAAAGTTCCTGGGACGTGGAGGATATCTCCTCGGCGGCCCCGGCGTTCTGCTGGATCACGTGGTTCAGCTGCTGGATCGACGAGTTGATCTGGTCCGTGCCTGAGGCCTGCTCCTTGGAGGCAGCGGTGATCTCCTGCACCAGCTCCGCGGTCTTCTGGATGTCGGGCACCAGCTTCATGAGCATCGTTCCGGCGCGCTCGGCGACGTCCACGCTCGAGCCGGAAAGATGGCCGATCTCCACGGCCGCCGTGTGGCTCCGCTCAGCGAGCTTCCGCACCTCGGCGGCCACCACGGCGAAGCCCCTGCCGTGCTCGCCTGCCCGGGCCGCTTCGATGGCGGCGTTCAGGGCAAGCAGGTTCGTCTGGCGCGCGATCTCCTCGATGATCGTGATCTTCTCGGCGATGTTCTTCATGGCGTGGACCGCCTCGGCGACCGCCTTGCCGCTCTCCAATGCGTCCGCCGCCGATTTAAGGGCGATCTTCTCGGTCATCATGGCGTTGTCCGCGTTCTGCTTGATCGTTGCGTGCATCTCCTCGACCGACGACGAGGCCTCCTCGGCCGACGCCGCCTGCTCCGTGGTCCGCTGCGAGACCATTTCGGCGCCATGGGACAGCCGGACGCTGCCTTCCGCCACGGTTCCAGCCGCGGCCTTCACGCCGGCCACGATGCCCTGCATCCTGCCCACCATGTTCTTCATGGCCAGAAGCACCTGCCCGGTCTCATCGCGGTTCTGCACCTCGATGTTCACCGTCAGGTCTCCCTCTGCCAGGCTGTTGGACACCCGCACAGCCTCATTCAGCGCGCGGATCGTGTTCTTCGTGATCATCATGCTGACGAGAAGGATCACAGCCACAATAGCGGCCGTGACCACGATATACTTTGCCGCCTCCTTCATGAACACGGCATGGACGTCGTCGAGGTAGATGCCGGAGCCGATGATCCAGCCCCAGGGAGCGAAGCCCTTTACGTAGGAGATCTTCGGAACCGGGTCCTTGAAGTTCGGCTTCGGCCAGAGATAATCTACGAATCCGGCGCCGTTCGCCTTCACCATGTCCACGAAGACGATGAAAAGCCGTTTGCCGTTGGCGTCCTTATAATCGGACAGGTCCTTGCCGTCGAGCTCGCTCTTGTAGGGGTCCATGATCATAATGCGATCCATGTCGTTGATCCAGAAATATTCCTTCTCCCCGTAGCGAAGCTTTTTGACCAGTTCGACGACCGCGTACTGCGCCTCCGCTGTCGTCATTGTGCCTTGCTTCGCAAGGCCTTCGTAATGCTCGAGAATGCCGTAGACCGACTCGACCACATTCTTGGTCTTCACCTTCCGGTCCTCGAAGAGCTCCCTCTTCATCGTGAAGAGTGAGAGCATGATGACCGCAGCGATGCCCACCAGCATCAGCCCGATAATGAAGAGTATCTTTGTTCTGAACTTCCTGCCCTTCTGGATTAGCTTCATAGCTGCCTCCCGGTAACTTCGGGCAACGCCGGCAAATGCGCGACGGCGCGAGGATCGATCACGTGCTCTGCTGCGGGGCCATCTCGGCGTTCTTGCGGAGCTCCTGAACCAGGTCGATCTCGTCAGAGGAGAACACGCGGTCAATATCGAGGATGATGTTGAACCGGTCGTTCTGACGGCCCATCCCCTTGATGAACCCGGTATCGAGCTTCGTCCCGATGCGGGGTGCCGGCTTGATGCTCTCTTGATCGAGCTCGAGCACTTCCTGCACCGAGTCAGCGAGCAGGCCCAGCACCGCCGGTTCATCGTTGACGATCGCCTCAACGATGATGATGCAGGTGCTCACGGTCACGCCCGCAGCAGGCATCCCGAACTTGAGCCGCAGGTCCACGACCGGGACCACGCTCCCCCGGAGATTGATCACACCCTGCAGGTATTCCGGCATGCGCGGCACCCGGGTGATGACCGTGTAATCCAGCACCTCGCGCACCTTGCTGATCTCCAGGGAGAATACCTCCTCCCCGAGCAGGAAGGCCAGGTACTGGGTCAATGCATGGACTGTCGGTGCGTTCATCGAGATCTCCCTTTGCTGCGGCGCTCAGCCCACCGCTCTCATGCCCGCCGCAGCGCATCCTGCCGCCAGCCACTGACCGGCTGGCCGTGGACGGCCGAGATAGTATCCCTGGGACATGGGGACGCTCAGCGCCTTCATGGTCGCGAACTCCCCTGCCGTTTCGATCCCTTCGGCTATAAGCCGGGCGCCCATGCGCTCGGCCATGCGCGCCATGCTGTCCACCAGAAGCTGCTTCCGTGGATTCCGGTCGATGTCCTGCACGAAGATCCGGTCCATCTTCAGGAACTCGGGCTCCAGGCAGAGCAGATGATAGAGATAGGGGGACCGGACGCCGATGTCATCGAGCGCAACGCGGATGCCGGCCTGCTGCAAGCGACGGATGCACCGTACCAGGTCCTCGGTCATCGCGTAGTTTGTTGTTTCCGACACCTCGAAGACGATGCGGCCGGGATCGATCCTCAGCATGCCCAGCAAGCCGGTGAACTCGCCGAGCAGTGTGGTCAGCTGGATGAGCGTCGAGCCCAGGATATTGATGAAGAGCAGGGCGTCGTTCGGAAGGTTCCTGCCGGTCCTGACCGCCGAGTCGATGCAGGCGCGGTCCAGTTTGAGGCGGACGTTCTCCGGGAGATAACCCACCTCGTTGAAGAGACGGCCGGGATCCGCCAGCGGCGTGTCCTCCGGGCCCCGGAGCAGCGACTCATAGCCGATGGCCTGCCCCGAACCCGTATCGACGATGGGCTGGAACGCCGTTGAGTAGAATCCCCGGAGCATGAGGCTGTCGATGCTGCCGATAAGATCGTCAGGCGTTCTCATGGTCCATCACTCCCAGCGCGCTCAGGGCCACAGACAGGGTCTTGTACGAAACCGGCTTCTCGAAATAGTAATCCGCCTGAAGGTGATAGGCCTCCTTCATGACATCGGGGCCGCCGAATCCGGTCATGATGATGACCTTGGTGTTGCCGTCGCGTCCCTTGATGAAATCCAGGATCGCCAGGCCTTCACGGGACAGGATGCCGCCGAGGCGGATGTCGGCGATCACCGCGTCATAATCGGCGGCCTTCAGGAGTTCGATCGCCTGCTCGTAGGTCTCGGCAGTATCCACCCGGACCCCTGGTCCATGCAGCATCTTTCTCATGGGAAGCAGAAATGCGACCTCGTCGTCGACAAGCAGGATGTTCCTATTCATGGAAACCCCTCCCTTTGAACACGCACTCATGATCATCATAAGAGCAAGGTGCGTGCCATGTGAAGAGAAGGGCTTGAACCGTTATTATTCAATAAGTTATGGTTGGATGGCTCGGGAGGAAGTCTCACCGGTGAAACAGGGGGCAGTCTCACGCGTGAGATAGTGTTTGCATGCCAGCGGGAGTGGAGAGTATGGTCATGGAACGGAAGGCCGGCGACGATGAGACAACATGCGATCTGAAACAAAAAAAACGTATTTTATCGAGAAGGTGGGAAGCGCTTCAACCATCATCCCCGAACGCTTCTATCGGGGGGCCAAATAGGACCAAGACATCACAGCTCCCTCTTGCACCGTTCACTGCCCTCTTTCGCCTACCCGCCTTCCCGCAGCTCCTTCAGCTTCCGGTAGAGGGTCGCGCGGGAGACCTCGAGCGCATCGGCGACCTTCTTCATGTCGCCGCCCGATTCGCTGATGAGGGTCTGGAGATATTCCTTCTCGAGGTCCTTCAGGCCCTTCGGCCGCTTCTGGCCGCCGGACTCGCCGGCGCCGATCCCCGGGAAGTGCTCCAGTGCCAGCGCTCCGCCGCGGGCGAGCAGCACGGCCCGCTCCATCACGTTTTTTAGCTCGCGTACGTTCCCGGGCCATGCATAGGACCGCAGCAGGTCCATCACCTCGGCAGGGACCTGTTCTGCCGTGTATCCCGAACGCGACAGGAAGTGTTCAACGAGCTCGGCGATATCTGCGGGCCGCTCACGGAGCGGCAGCAGAAGGATCGGGAACAGGTTGATGCGGAAGAAAAGGTCGTTCCGGAACCGCCCCTTCTTCACCTCGTCGGCAAGATCGCGGTTCGTGGCGCATATGAGACGGAAATCGCTCTGCCGGCTGTGGGTCTCGCCAAGCCGCCGGTAGGTCTTCTCCTCGATGACCTTGAGGAGCTGGGCCTGCACCGGCAGGTCCATGTCGCCGATCTCATCGAGGAACAGGGTCCCTCCGTCGGCGACCTCGATCAGGCCCTGTTTATTCTGGTGCGCTGACGTGAAGGCCCCTTTGGTGTGGCCGAAGAGTTCGCTGGCAAGAAGGTCGCCCTGCAGCGTGGAACAGTTGAGATCGAGCAGCGGCCCTGTCTTCCGTGTGCTGTGCCCGTGGATCCAGCGCGCGCAGACGCCTTTGCCGGTCCCGGTCTCGCCCTGCAGGATCACGGGAGAGTCATTCTCCGCCATGAGGGCCAGGGCCTCCCTGACCTTGGCCATGGCGGGGCTCCGGCCGAAGCAGGGCTCTTCGTCCTGCTTTTTCAGACGCTGCGTCAGCCGGTCGGACCGTCGGAGCGCAGAGAGCTCAAGGCTCTTGCGCAGGAACACATGGAGCCCGTCCATGTCCACGGGCTTCACCAGGAAGTTGTCTGCTCCGAGCCGCATGGCCTCCACGGCCGTGGGAACGTCGCCCTGGCCGGTGATGACGATGATGGCGATCTCGGGCTGCTCCTCGCGGAGCGACCGGATCCACTCGAGGCCGTTCCCGTCGGGGAGGTTCAGGTCCAGAAGGATCGCGTCGAACCGGCGGGACATCACCGACCTGCGCGCCTCGGCCAGCGTTCCGGCCTCGGCGGTCTCATACCCGGCCTTCGCGAAGTACCGGGCATAGCCGAACAGCACTGCCGGTTCGTCATCCACCATCAGGAGGGTCTTTGCAGTCATCGTATCTCCTCCGGGACCGGCAGCACAACTGAGACCGTGCACCCCGGCTGCGGGTCGTTGTTGGCGAGGCTGATGGTCCCGCCGTGCTTCTCGATGATGTGCTTCACGATGCTGAGGCCCAGGCCGGTGCCGCCCCGGCGCGTGGTGAAAAAGGCGTCGAAGACGCGCGGCAGGATGTCCGCCGCTATGCCGGCGCCCTGGTCAACCACGCGCACCTCGGCCTTCCCGCCTGCGGGCGGCGGCACTTCGATGCGGACCGGCGAGCCTTCGGGGCTGTGCTGTGCAGCGTTATCCAGCAGGTTGATGAACACCTGCTGGAGCTTCTTGGCATCGGCAAGGATGTAGGTCCCTTCCGCGGGCCCGGCCAGGGATGCCACGACCTCCCGGCCCCTCCCGTGCTTCGACTGCTTCCAGGCGTCCACCGAGATCGCCACGATCTCCGTCAGGGGCTCTGTGCGCAGCTTCGACTGCTCCACGGGCTTGCCGAGCTCCAGAAGGTCGTTCATGAGCGTCGTCAGCCGGTCCACCTGCGTCCGCATGTGCATCATGAAGGTCTTGTACTCGGGGTTGTCCCCCACCTCCTGGTCCAGCGCGTCAGTGAGCGCCATGATGGCGTTCAGCGGGTTCCGGACCTCGTGGGCCACACCGCCTGCCAGGCTCCCGATGACCTCCATCTTCTGGGCCTCCCGGAGCCTCGCTTCCAGCTTCGTCCTCTCCTCCTCGGCCTGCTTGCGTTCGGTGATGTCCCGCACCACGTGGATCAGGCCCACCATCTTCCCTCCCGGCTCAACGCGAGGGATGGCGCGGATCTCGAGGTGCCTGCCGAGATGGGGTTCATACAGTTCGTGGACGCTCGGCTCCCCGGAGAACAGGCTCCGGCAGCTCGGGCAGTTCGCAGGCGGACCGTCGGTGCCGTGGTACAGCCGGTAGCATTTCACCTTCCCCATCTCGAGCCAGGGGAGGCCGAGGATCTGGGCAGCGGACTTGTTCGACCGGATAATGTTGAAGTTTTCGTCGTGGATCGTGATCATATCGGTGATGGTGTCGAAGGTGTTCTCCCAGTCCTGCTTCCCCTGCGAGATGGCGTTCTCGATCTTCCTGCGTTCGGTGATGTCCTGCACCATGGACAGCGCGCCGGTGACCGTACCATCGGCGGATTGGAGCGGCGTATTGTACCAGCTGCAGAAGATCTTCCTGCCGTCACGGGTCACGTTCTCGTTCTCGCTGTGCGCGGTCGTGTCCCCCGTAAGGAGACGCTTCCACACACCCGCCACATGGTCGCGGGCCTCCGGCGGCACGATCAATTCATCGGCGTGTTTGCCGATTGCCTCGTGCGCAGAATAACCGAAGATCGTCTCCGCCGCGGGGTTCCAGAGCTCGACACTGAAATCCGGGTTCCAGAAGATGAATCCCAGCGGCATCCGGTCAATGAGGAGCTGGAGCCGCTCGCGGCTCCGGCGCACCTCCTCCTCCGTCCGTTTCCGCTCGGTGATGTCCGTGATGATGCCCCGCAGACCTGCGGGTTTGCCGTTCCGGGTGACCAGGGACGACGTAATGATGATGGGGAACCGGCTTCCGTCCTTGCATATCGCCTGGTACTCGTTCGAGCCGGTCTGTTCGCCCCGGAAGATCCGCTGGATGACGTCGAGTGCCCGCTCACGGTCGTCAGGCGCGATCATATGCAGGGCGTGCAGGCCGCCAGCCAGGTCTTCGTGGCCGTAGCCGAACCGCTCGAAGCCGCTGCGGTTCACGAACGTCAGGACCCCGTGCACGTTCGCCTCGAAGACCGGCTGGGGAAGGAGGTCGGCCAGCTCGCGGAACCGTACCTCGCTTTCCCGAAGCTGGTTCATCCACTGGGCCTGCTGTTCATCGGCGTGTTTACGCTGGGATACGTCGCGAAAAATCCCCATGACGAATTTCCGGCCGCCGCTCTCGAAGACATTCGAGCTGATATCTACCCAGACGCGCTTCCCGTCCTTCCGGCAAACAACGCTGTCCGTGGACATCTCTGTCCGCTGCTGCTCGCTCACCTCGTTGAACCGGCGGCGATACTCCGCTTCCTGTTCGGGCGGGTGAAGCCTGGTCTGGTGCATGCCGATGATCTCGTCCCGGGTCGCGCCCAAGAGCTCGCAGGCCTTCACATTGCAGTCCGTCAGAATGCCGGTCCCTCCGTCGGTGACGAAGATGGCGTCGCTGGCGCTCTCGAAGAGACCGCGGTATTTTTGCTCCGATTCCTGCAAGGCCTCGATCATGTTCCGCCGGTCCGTGATGTCCTCGGACACGCTGACCAGTCCGAGCGGCTCACCCCGCATGTCGCGCACCGGCACGGAGCTGATGGTCACCGGGAACAGCGTGCCGTCGCGCCGGACATTCACTGCCTCCCGCGTGAAAGGGCTGCTCCCGATGAGGTTCCGGGCCATAAGCTCCCGGAGGTTCGGCCCGCTCCGCTGCATCGGCGGCGCGAGCAGGCGCGCGTCCCTGCCGAGCAGTTCGTCCACGGTGTAGCCGTGCATCTTCGCCTCGGCGGCGTTCATGAAGATGACCTTGCCGTCCAGGTCGGCAATGGTGATCCCGAGCGGAAGGGACTGCACGGCGGTCCGGAAGAGCCGGAGCCCGTCCTCCATCCGCCTGCGGCTGCCGATCTCCTCTATGACCACGGCAAAATGCCGGATACTGCCCGCGGCATGCCGCACCGGAGAAATCGTCAGGCTGATCCAGACAGGAAAACCGTCCTGTCGGACCGCCCGGATCTCGAGGGACCTGGCCAGGGCGCCGCCCATGAGGACCTGCTGCAAGCTGGTCTGAACATCCGCGATGTCCTCGGGATGGGTGATGTCCAGGAGGGACCTTGCGAGCAGCTCCTTCCTGCTGTAACCGACGATCTCGTAGAGCGTCTCGTTGGCCCGGATCCAGCGGCCGGCGGGGGAGAGGTGTCCGACCCCGAGCGTAATAAGGTCGAAGGTCTCGTGGAACAGGGCCTCGAGGTCCCGCGGGGAAACGATCCGCTTTGGCCTCGATGCGGACGCTGGTTTTCTCGCGTCGACCTTTCGCTTCGACGGGGACGGCGATGCGGTCGTGCCACGCTTCCCCGTTGATGGCTTCTTCTTTTGTTTATCTTTCATAGATCGAGAAAAAGACGAAAGGCAATTGGACACTGATAAGCGCGGTTTGGTCAGGTCAAGATTACAAGGATGCAGGGAATGCGCCTGCACCAGGACCTATCCGCCTTGATCCGATGCCCTTTATTTCTGTTAACCTTATAGGAACTCCTCGAAATAATCCAGGTCCTTGTGGAACGTTTCCTCCAGCGACGCCAGCGCGACGAACGCGGCGATCGTGCAGATGGTCCCGACAGTCAGGGCGCTTCCTTCGAGGCCGAGGTCCGGCTTGAAATACTGGAACAGCAGGGTGATGGGCACGACCATGCCGCGCACGAAGTTGGGCACTGTGGTAGCGACGGTGGCGCGCAGGTTCGTGCCGAACTGTTCGGCGGCAACCGTCACGAAGATGGCCCAGTAGCCGACGCTGAAGCCGAGCGCGCAGCACACGCCGTAGAAGAATTCCGGGCTGCGGCTGCCCTGCAGGAAGTAGCAGGCCACTGCCCCGATGGTCAGGAGCATGTAGAGGAAGACCACCTTCTTCCTGCTCCTCAGCACCTGGCTCAGCAGGCCGCTCGACAGGTCGCCGAAGATGAGACCGAGATAGCAGTACATCACCGCGTTCCCTGCCGAGACCGGCCCGGTCGTGCCGAAGGACTTCGCGAACTCCGGCGAGAAGGTGATCAGGATTCCGACGACGAACCAGATCGGGACGCCGATCAGGATCGAGTTGAGATAGCGGAAGAAGCGCTTCCGGTCCGTGAAGAGCGCCAGCATCATGCCCCTGCCCACAGCTGTCTTTTCTTCCATGGCGCGGAACATGCCTGATTCTGCCACGCGCAGTCGCGTGATAAGCAGGAGCAGTCCGAGGATGCCGCCGATGATGAAGGCGACCCGCCAGTCATAGGCCTTGGCGATCATGTTCGCCAGGATGGCGCCGGACACGCCCACGGACGCCACGAGCATGGTGCCGTAGCCCCGAACGCTCTTGTGCAGCACCTCGGACACGAGCGTGATCCCCGCGCCCAGCTCCCCGGCAAGGCCGATGCCGGCGATGAAACGCAGGGCGTAGTAGGCTTGGATCGACGAGATCATCCCGTTCGCCATGTTCGCGACGGAGTACAGGAAGATCGAGCCGAACATGATCTTGAGCCTGCCCTTCCGATCGCCCAGGATGCCCCAGATGATCCCGCCGACCAGCATGCCCGCCATCTGCATGTTCAGGAGGTCAACTCCGTAGTCGGTCAGTTCCTTGCCCGAAATACCGAGCGACTTGAGGCTCGGCACCCGCACGATGCTGAAGAGCACCAGGTCGTAGATGTCGACGAAGTAGCCGAGCGCGGCGACGATGACCGGCAGGCTGAAGACGCGGCGGAAGGTGCTGGCGGGACTGTGGTCCACAAAATCTCCTAGGGATAGTCAACTTGCGGCAGGTTTTCGATAACTACAGATCCAAGTCTGATCCCCTACAATCTGGCTCCTTTTGGTTCTTTCCAATGCTTATTGTCTCTTTGGTCAGACTTGTTTCTCTTCCCCCTTTACTCCATTGAGTTCAGCAGCTTGTAATACTCCATGAGCGTTCGATAGGATTCCATCGATGCCTGGTACAATATCCAGCTCAGCGCAAGAATCACGATCGTGAGCCCGATCTTCCATTCCCGCGACGTATTCGGTCGCCACCAGATCAGCGGCAACGCCAGCGGTCCCACACAAAGGACCGCGATGATGATAGAGGACTTCCGGAAATACCATTTGATGGCGTTTTCCTTCTGCCGCGGGCGGGAGGATGCATCGAGAAACTCGCCGCAGTGCTTGCACTTTATTGCCGCTTCCTGGATCTCTTCGGCGCAATAAGGACACTTCTTCATGATTATTCCTTCGACCATCGTTGGAGACGTTATTTGTCACAATGAACTGTTGGGCGGTATTGAAGCTCCCCGCAGCAGGCTGCGGGAAATGCGCCCGTTCCTGGGTTCACCCCCGCATTTCAATCGAGTGCGAACGTTCCGGTCCTGAGACTCCCGCCGCGACGGTAGACGCTGACAACAACCCCCTTGCTGGTGGTGTTCGATCTCACGAGCGTCAGGGTGGCCGGCATTGCGCCGGCGCCGAAGAGCCGCTTACCGGTCCCAAGGACCACCGGAAAGGTCAAGAGCCGGTATTCATCGATGAGGTCTTTCTCGATCAGCGTTTGGGCAAGGCCGCAGCTACCGTGAACCTGCACCTCACGTGAAAAGCGCTGCTTGAGGTCGATCACGTCTTTCACGACATCTCGAACATGTGCGGCTCCACTCCAGCTGAACGTGGTCCGTGTGCGCGAAGCCACGAACTTCGGAAGCGAATTCAGTTTGCTGGCAATAAGATCGCCGGGGTCAGTGATCCGTGGCCAATAGGCCGAGAATATGTCGTAGGTCGTCCGCCCCAGAAGGAAGGCGTCAGCCTTCGAGAAGATCTCGACCATGGTCTTCCCCATATCGGCGTCGGCATGGGGCACGAGCCAGCCGCCATGAGGAAAGTTCCCGCTCCGGTCCTCGCCCGGACCGCCGGGTGCCTGCATGACCCCATCAACTGTCAGGAAGGTCGTCAAAGTCAGCCCAGCCATGAGATCCTCCGATCCTGGGACCGCCTGGGGTCAGAAATGGGTATCTAAGATTTGATCAGTTGTCCTCTTGCTTTCGTGGCTTCATCTGTTCATTTCATCTGATCCTTGCCGCTCCGCCCTTTTCGTCAGATGAACGACACTTGCTTCGTCGCCGCGGAGACCACGAAACTGCGGTCGTTGTTCGATTTGGGATCGGCGGGAAAAACGAAGAATCCCGGCCTGTCGGGCTGGTAGCCCTGGGTCGTCCCGATCAGGGTCTCGTTGTCCTTGAAGACCACCTTGATCTTCCGGCCGCCCAGGTTCCTCGTCGGGTCGAACTCCTTTTTTTCGTTGTATTTGGGGTCGCCTTCGAAGTCCTTCACGAAGAACAGGGCCTTGCAGTCCTTGATATTGACCCTCAAAGGCGGCGATCCCGGCTGCGCATCGCCCGGTGTGAGGTGAAGCACATCCTTGTTCGGCATGAAATCGGCGGTAAAGCCCTTCATGACGTTCCCGTTTTGGAAGCGCACGACGATCTTATTCTGGACCATGGTTCCCTCCTCATGCCCCGGTCAGAGCCTATAAGATTTTATGAGGCATGATCAATGTACAGCTGTCCACGCGATCAGCGCCTATATTTTTCAGCTGCCGCCTCGATTGCCGATCTGACGCTTGGAGTGATGTTCGTGAACTTGATCCCATACAGAAAAGCATTGGATGTGGCTTCCTTCTGCTCAACCCGTGTGATCTCGCCGTATCCGGTGACGTGCGTTCCGCTGGGAAGAAAGAACGAGAAAAATATCCCGTCGCCTATAGAGAGAGGCTCCTCCGCTTTGATGAGCATCCCGCTGACGCTGATATTTTCCGTCCAGAACTGGAGCGGCGTATTCTTGAACTTGCCTTCAATGCCGATAGCGAGCGCGGCCCGGTAGTTCATCCTCGGCGCGATATTGAGAAACCGCTGCACCTTCAGGTGAAGGAGGGCAGGCTCGATTGGCAGGGTAACGACGGCATTGGGACTGCACAGTTTGCAGTGTTCCCGGTTGGCGAGGGTGTCCTCGCAGCAGATGATCGTGGACAGACCCTTCAGTTCATCGCTTTTCCTGATGATCCTGAAGAATTCCTCGCTCTTGAGGCCGGGCAGGTCAAGCTGCGTGAAGATGAGATCGATCTTTTCCTCTCTGCAGATCTTCAGCATCTCGTCGTTCGTGGCCGCGGCGAGGACCACGATCTCCGCGCGGTCGAACAGGCTGCCCTTCTCCCGGAACAGGTCTTTCAGGCCTTTTGCGATCAGCACTTTTTTCATCGTCCGTTCCGCTCCTCTCAACTGACCGCTGCTAGGCCCTTTCATGACGGTAAAATGTAGGATGGGCCCATGACACGCGGCTTCACGGGTCCCCTTCGAGGCGATCCCGTTCATTCGTATTAGCACTCACTGCGAACATGCACCCTGAAGGGTGCAGCTGCCTTGAAACAGATCAAGAGAATAGCCTCTGGTAGCCGCAGGCTTGAGCCTGCGAATAGGCGTTCATGAACTGCCCTCTGAGTCCCCTGTGGCAGAATTGTGCTCTCGCTACACCTTCTTCGCCCCCTGGTACGCCCGTGCCTGGTGCATGAAGGCCTCGAGGCGCGTTATGGTCTGGGTGTCCTGCTGGCCCTCGTAGGCAAGGGAGAGCAGGGGGATGTTGTCGTGGTCCTCGCGCATGCGCTTGAGCAGGGCACCGGCGACGGTGCCAGGCATGCACGAGAAGGGCATGACGTTCACGATGCCTGCGACGCCGCGCTTTGCGTAGTCCACGGCCTTGCCCACGGACAGTGCGGCCTCGCCCTCGAAGGAGTGGTGCACGTACGGCAGGGCGCGCTGGAGCGTCGTTCCGATGCTCGGCTCGTGCAGGCTGCGGAGGTTGCCGTTGAAGCCTGACAGGAGCCGGTGCTCGTCGCGGTCCTGGAACCATCTGGTCACATAGGCCTTCGTCAGGTCCTTCCATGCCCGGTTCATCTTCGCCGCCACCTTCGCGGTCTCGTTCACGTACAGGAACCATTCGCCGATGGGCGCCACCCAGGCTTCGCCGTTGAGCCGCTCGATTTGGCGTACCACGTCCTCGTTGCCGAACCGGTTGGCACGGATGTAGATCTCGCCCACCACACCGATGACCGGCTTGTTCCGCTCGGTGATCCCCATCGCCATGAACGCCTGATACACATCCTTCAAGACCGGCAGCGGGTCCTGCCGCTGTTCGATGGCACGGGTCACGTCCGCGAGCGCCTGCTGGTAGATCCGGTCGGCCTCGCCCTTCTTCTTCTCATAGGGCCGGTGCTCCCACAACGCCTTCTGCAGCATGTCCACGCTGACCACGCCCTGCCAGAGCAGTCGCAGGAAGTCCTTCCCCACCATGCCCAGTTCGCGGTACACGCTGTCGTCCTGCATGGGCGCCACGATCGGCACCTCGGGGAGGCCGATGCTGTCCAGCACGAGCCGGTGGTAGCGGTTGTACTGGCCGAACCTGCAGGGCCCCTTGCCCGAGGGCATGAAGAAGGCGCTCCTCGCAGGATCGAAGCTGGGCCGCCTCGTCGCCTTGATCATGTCGCCGGTCGTGAGCGCCAGGGGGAAGCATTCCCTGCCCGAGCTGTGCTGCTTGCCGATGCGCACGGTCTCTGCGTCGGACTCGGGCAGCACCTCGGACTCCACGCCGCAAGCCCGGAAGGCCGCGGCGAGCGCGTGGGCGTGGTCGGCCATGGGCGGCAGGAAGACCTTCCTGCGGTGATGCGCCGCCTTCTGGCGGGGGGGTACGGTCCTGCTCTGCCTTGTACGACCGGCGTTCTCGAGGCTGTCAAGGAACGCCTCGATGCGGGTGATGGCGCCGGCATCGGCGCTGTGCTCGTCGATCTCGAGCTGGAGATAGGGCTTGCCGCCCATCTCCTCGCGGAAAAAATGGGAGATGAACGAGTCCGGCCCGCAGCCGAAGTTCGTGATGTACACCGGGAAGAGGTCCGGTCGGTCCTTGAGGAACCGAGCTGCAGCAAGGATCTTCCTGCCCGAGCGCCAGTACATCTCCTCCATGCCTGCGTGGTCGACCCCGTGCAGGGGCAGGAGGTCCAGCGGGATTGCCTGCACGCCCAGGTCGCGGACCTTTGCCGGCAGGTTCATGTTCATGCCCGCGTCGCAGGTATTGTAGGTCCTGCCGAGGAGCACCAGCGCCCGCCTGCCGGGCGCGAGAGCCGCCAGCGTCTCTTGGCCGAGCTCCTTCACCGCTTGGCTGGCGCGCTCCTGGGCCTCCTGTGCGAGGCGCGCTGCTGCGACGGTCTCCCGGGCGCCCTTGCCAAGGGCCTTGCCGACGGCCTTGACGCTGGCCAAGAACTGCCGCTCGTCCTGGAGCCGCAGGACGGCCTCGATGACCCTGGTCTCGCCGAACTTCAGAGCTCCCCTGGCCAGATAGGGAAGCGCCTGGGCGTAGGGGCACGCCTGGGAGTATTTGCCATCCTTGTCCGTTGCAGGGAACCGGACGAAGCTCGGAAGGAACAGGACATCCACCTTCTTATCCAGCAGGTCCTGGATATGGCCGAGCGCCACCTTGGCGGGGAAGCAGGTCTCTGCCACGGAGGCTTCGATCCCGCGGTGCGCCAGCGAGCGGTTCGTCTTGTCGGAGAGAACAACGCGGAAGCCCAGCTCCTTGAAGAAGGTCTGCCAGAAGGGCAGCTCATCGTTCAGGTACAGCGACCGCGGGATGCCCACGATCGGCCCGTCCATTGGCTGCTTTGCCGCGATCGCCGCGGCAATGCGCTGTTCCCGCAGGGCGAAGAGATCGGCCAGCTTCCCCCCTCCCTCCCTCCCCTTCTTCAGGTCATACTTCTCGCACCTGCTGCCGTAGAAGAGCGGCTGCTCGCCCTCGAAGACCACGCGTCGTATATCGCAGCGGTTCGCGCACTCGGCGCACTGGAAGGTCGAGACGGTGTACGCGCGCTTTGATAGGTCAAAGCCCTTGAAGCTGCTCGGCCCGCCATGACCGTTGCGCAGGGCAAGGATGGCCGCACCGATGGCGCCGGTAACCTCGTGGTGCGGCGGCACCGTGACAGGCCTGCCCGTCACCTTCTCGAAGGCGGACACGACCGACTTGTTCGCTGCCACGCCGCCCTGGAAAAAGATGCGGCTGCCGACCTTCTTGCCGGCCACGACCTTGTTCAGGTAGTTCTGGACGATGGAGTAGGCAAGGCCGGCGGTCAGGTCCGGGAGGCCCGAGCCCCGGTTCATCCAATGCACCAGGTCGGATTCGATGAAGACCGTGCACCGGTCGCCGAGCCGGCAGGGCGCCGATGAGCAGAGGGCCTTGTCCGCGAACTCCTGCTTGATGCGGATGCCGAGGCGCTCGGCCTGCTCCTCGAGGAACGAGCCGGTACCGGCGGCGCAGGCCTTGTTCATCTCGAAATCCACCACTGCACCGTCCCGGAGGCTGATGAACTTCGAGTCCTGGCCGCCGATCTCGAAGATCGTGTCCACGGCCGGGTCGATAGCAGCGGCAGCCGTTGCCTGGGCCGTGATCTCATTCCGCACGAGGTCGGCGCCGATCATGTCGCCCGTGAGGTAGCGGCCCGAACCCGTTGTTGCTGCGCCAAGGATGCGGACGCGATGGCCGATCTCATCGCCCACCTCGGCCAGGCCCTGTTTCACCGCCTCGATGGGCCTGCCGGCGGTCGGAAGGTAGCGCTTGGACAGCACGCGCATCTCCTTGTCGATCACCACCACGTTCGTTGACACGGACCCCACGTCCACACCGAGGTACGCCTCGACCAGCCCATCGCCTGCGGGGACCGCGTCCCGGTCCGGGTTCGGCATGATGCGCAAAGGGTGTGTGAGCGGCTCGCTGCTGCCACTCTCCTGCACACGATCGGCGATGCGGCTTGCGGCGAGCCCGGCGGCGCCCCGGTAGGGGATGTTCTGTTCAGGATGTTCAAGGGCAATGAGCGCCGCGCCGATGGCTCCGGATGTATTGAAGTGGTCCGGCACCGACAGGTCGCTCTCGGACAGGCCGACGAGCTCCCGGAAGGACCGCTGCATGCCGGGGTTCGCTGCCACACCACCGAGGAACAGCATTGGCGCGATGTACTTCCTGCCCTTGCCCACTGTGGCCTTGAAGTTCCTGACCATGGCGTGGCAGAGCCCGGCCACGATGTCGTGGTTCGGCGTGGCGATCTGCTGGAGATGGATCATGTCGCTCTTGGCGAAGACGCTGCAGCGTCCGGCCACGGCAGGAGGGTTCTTGGACTTGAGGGCGATGGAGCCGAACTCTTCGATGGTGAGGTGGAGGCGGTGCGCCTGCTGGTCGAGGAAGGAGCCCGTGCCGGCGGCGCAGGCGGTGTTCATCGAGAAGTCATCGATGCGGGTCCGGCCGTCGCGCTCGCGGCCCAGGCTGATGAGCTTGGCGTCCTCGCCGCCCATCTCGATGATGGTCCGGGCATGAGGATGGAAGGCCCCGGCAAAGGCCGCTTGGGCGAGGATCTCGTTCACGAAGACAGCGCCGAGTTGCACGGCGATCGGCTTGCCACCGCTGCCGGTGATGCCGGCAACAGCGATGCGGCCCTCGGGAAACTGCTCAACAAGCTTCGCGAGCTCGTCCCGAAGGGTCTGAGCGGGGTCTCCCTTGATACGGGCATAGGAATCAGTGAGGAGGGTCTTCCGGGAGTCCAGCAGCGCCGTCTTGACGCTGACGGAACCGATATCGATCCCGAGATAGAGGTCCTTGTTCATACGTCCAGTCTCCGTGGTCCAGCAGTAAGCACAGAAGGATGCGCGACGAGTGTTCAGGACTGGAAATTCATTATAGTAGGATGGGGAGAGAGTGTCAATCGGACAGATTGGGACGAAGGAGCGTGTGTCAAGATCCTGCTTTTTTTCTGCACCCCGGTTCGCAGTCCGCGCAGGCATGCATTGTTGGTCAGGGTTACATAGCTATTCGAGCATCGCAGCACTTCCCCTCGCCCGGGAAAACGGGCTCGGCCGTGTCTGCCTGGTTTTGTGATCGCACTGGCCATGACTGCTGGCGCATGCTTGTGCGCGGTACTGCTCACGGGATGCAGGGGCCTTTTGAAAAACAGGGATCGAGAGGCTTTTTCTGATGTTCTTAAAGCAGTCCCATGCGAAAATCTAGGCAGGCGACCGAGTCCGAGGGTTAAACATTTCGGATGTCTGAGCCCGCAGGGCGAGTTTCCGAAATGTACTGAGGACGACCAAGCATGCCGTAAAGGATTTTCGCCGGGTGCCCTTCTTTGGGTCACCTTTCTTTGGGCACGCAAGAAAGGTGACAAGGAGTGAGAACCGAGATGCAAATATAAGATCGGCCACTGCGCAAAAATAACATCAGGATGAACTATGGTTGCTGCATATCTTTCGTCCGAGAGCAACCCCTTTATTAGGATTCAGACCCTTTTTCTATGCCCGTCCTGACGGGAAGAGGCCCGCACTGACCTCGAACCCCTTGTCGCGGAGCGCGGCGAACACTTCCGCGAGGTGGTCCTTGCCGCGCACCTCGACGGTGAACACGACCTTCGCCCTGCCGATAGAGACGTCTGCCGTCGCCCGGTCATGGGCCACGTTCAGGATGTTCGCCCGCATCGCACCAATGATGCCGGTGACGGCGTGGAGGCTGCCGGCGATATCGTCGATGACGACGCTGAAGACGCCGATCCGGTTGCTCGTGATGAGCCCCTTCAGGATGATCCGGTCGATGAGGGTGAAGTCGATGTTGCCGCCGCTCACGACCAGCGCCACCCGCTGTCCGCGGAACTCCTCCGCGTTCTCCAGGAGCGCGGCCAGGGGCACGGCCCCAGCGCCCTCCACCACCAGCTTCTTGCGCTCAAGGAACAGCAGGATCGACCGGGCAATGGGGTCCTCGGCGACCGTGAACATCCGGTCCACGTGCTTTCCCATGAGCGCGAGCGTCCGCTCCCCCACCCTTCCCACGGCGATCCCATCGGCGATGGTGTTCCCCGGCACCCGGTCGCAGACCGCATGCTCCCCGAAGGAGACGCACGCTGACGGTGCGGCACTTGCCTGCACGCCGATGACCTGGGTGCGCGGCGACAGGGCCTTGATCGCCGCGGCGATGCCCGCGATCAGCCCCCCGCCTCCCACGGGCACGAGCACTGCATCGATGTGCGTGAGGTCCTCGACGATCTCGAGACCCGCGGTGCCCTGGCCCGCGATGACGGCATCGTCGTCAAAGGGGTGGATGAATACCGCGTCCCTGCGGGAGAGCGCGAAGTCCAGCGCGTCGTTGAACTTCTCCCCATGGAGGATGACCTCGGCGCCGTAGCCCCGCGTGGCCTCCTGCTTCACGATGGCCGCGGTCTCGGGCATGACGATGGTGGCCTTCTTCTCCAGCTTCCCGGCGGCATAGGCAACTGCCTGGGCGTGGTTCCCCATGGATGCTGCGATCACCTTCTCGTCCGCGACGGAGAGCAGCTTGTTGAACGCGCCCCGCACCTTGAAGGACCCGGTCTTTTGAAGATTTTCGAGCTTGAGGTACACTTCGGCGCCCGACATATTGCTGAGGGAGTTGGAGTGGATGAGCGGCGTCTTGTGGATATGGGCGGCGATGTTCGCGCGTGCCTGGCGGATGTCAGCGATGGTGATCATGGTTTTTATTATTTTCAGCGCCCCCTTCGAGGACCGGAACATCGTCGCCTATACGTCCCGCGCCGGCTACTTGCCGTAGAGATGGACCGTGTACTGACGCCAGATGGTCAGGACGCTCAGGTACTCCAGGTCGGCATAGTAGAGCTCCTTCAGGCCCTTCTCCCGGGCGACGTCGCCCAGGGCCGTATCGCCCCACATGATGCCGAGGTAGGATAGCTGGATATGCTTTATCTCGCTCTGCCCTTCGGTCCCCGTGATCGGCGTCTCCCGCTGGTTGATCGTCAGCGGCTGCACAGTATGCGTGTAGAGGATGCCGGCCGTACAGCCCGCGCCGATCAGGATAAGGGCCAGGACGGCTGTTATCCGCGCGAATGTTCCCATGGCAGCCTCCCTCAATCCCCGTACACGATCGTCGTGGTCTTCGTATAGAGCCCGAACAGGACGAAAAGTGTTTCACGGTCCATATGGTTCACGGTCATGAGCCCGCCCTGCTTGGCCGCCGCGGATGTGCTGGCATCGCCCCAGGCGATCAGCCACAGGACGGACTCCATCGAGGCTTTCCCCTGCTTCTGGCCGAGGACCGTCTTGTTCAAATCGGTGTCGTAGGGCGTCAGAACATGGGAATAGACGCACCCGCTCAGAACGCACACAACCAGAGTAGCCACTACTACATACACGATCCTTTTCATGATGACCTCCTCAGCGAACAGGATGAACCGGCAAGGCAGAAAAAAAGCCGCGCGGCCGCGCGTATATTCTTAGTATAGCATAGGGATGAGATCCGCCGGGATGAGCCGCGGGAAAAGGAGGGAAAAACGTTACAGGCCGGCGGCCTCCATGCATTCGAGCAGTCGGAACTGCACCCGGCTGCGATGAAGGTTGTGGCCCGGCCGGCTGACCCTGAAGTAGGTGTCGCCGCGAAGGTGGTCCGCCAGGAAGCGGATGCCGAGTTCGAAGGTGATGACCTTCACCGAAGCGGGCAGCAGCTCGGCCTCGGCAGGGGTCAGGAAGGAGCGCGCCTCGTCGAGATAGCCGCGACTCAAAGCCGCATAGCGGGAGCGGTCGAAGACGACCTTGTCCAGGTCTGGTGCGTCCTCACCAGCGGGATTCGCGGCAGAGCGCACGCAGTCGCCGAAGTCGAAGTGCACAATGCCCGGTTTCACCGTGTCAAGGTCGAGCATGCACAGGGCCTTCCCCGTGGCAGCATGGACCATCACGTTGTTCACCTTGGGATCGTTGTGCACCACGCGCACCGGGACCCTGCCGCTTGCCATGAGGTCCGTGAGCAGCGGTACCAGCGTTCTTCTCGCCCGCACGAACGCGACCTCGATCTTTGCCGCCGCGAACCGTCCCTGCGCGTCGAGCCGGATGGCATCGTCGAGCTCGGCGAGATAGCGCGGCGTGTGATGGAACCCAGGCAGTGTGTCGTGCAGCCGGTCAGGCGCCAGGTCGGACACCAGCGCCTGGAATCTCCCGAGGCCGCGGCCCACTTCATAGGCATGGGCATTGTCCTGCACCATGTCGAAGACGAGGCCTTCCTCGATGAAGTGGAACATGCGCCAGTACTCGCCGGCACCGTCGACATGGAACGTCCTGCCGTCGCGGGCGCGCACGAGAGCGGGCGTGACAACCGCGGGGTCGCTGATGCCCTCCCTCCGAAGCCGGGCCTGCAGGTGCTCCGTCACGACCTCCACGTTGGCCATCACCAGGTCCGGCCGTGAGAACACGTTCTTGTTGATGTGCTGGAGGATGAACTTACGGATGATGCCGCGGTCGGAAAACCCGCACAGGAAGGTCTCGTTGATCAGGCCCGAGCCGAAGCGCCCGGTCTTGACCAGTGTGCCGGGAACCATGAAATGGGGAAGGACGGATTCAAGCATAATGGTCGGTCAACTTCACAAGAATATATGATAGCTCTTTCACCGCAGAGGTCGCAGAGCACGCAGAGAAGAGATTATCTTTGTTCTTAAAGCAGCGGCTGTGCACAGCATGCAGGGCTTCTGAAATAAATGGTTTACGTCTTTCCCCATGTCCCGCACGTCCCCGGAGCGGCCCTATGAAATTCTTGGGCACCCGTCTTGGCCTACGGCATCGTCCCGACAGGCAACTCAAGGAGCGAGCGCATTCCCGGCAGTTCTTTCCGGGAATTGCGAGCGATTAGGATAAACATACATCCCTGAGGATCGAAGCTCCATGCTTTTAGCTTCAGGGAGCTTAAACGAGCATGTCCGAGGCCAGAGGCCGAGTTTGCGCGGGCGAGCGGACGTGGCCTTAAACGGGTCAGCAATTTCATTCAGGACGTGAAAGGGATGTGCAGAAAAACACCTCAACGATAGCGCGATGAACCGCCAATCGTGGAGAGATGGAATCCGAATGAATGATAGATTATTTCCTTCCGATAATAAGAAACACCGGGAACTCCCGCCTGCCCTTTCCCTCGATCTCCTTCGCAACGACCGCCGCAGTCACATCGCGGACCGCGGAGAGGCCCGCTTGCTCAAAGAGGCCTTTGACCCGCGGCCGGTCGAAGCCGAGATGGAGGACGCCGGTGTTGTCCCCGTGGAAGGATCCGTCCTCGGTATCCAGGTCGGCAACAGCGAGGGTCCCGCCCGGCAGCAATGCGGCGGCCAGCTGCGCGATCAGCGCCGCGGGGTCCGGCACATGATGGAGCGTCATGCTGCTCACGATGAGATGGTACCGGCCGTCCACCTTCCCGCCTTGCTCGAGATCCACGAACTGCGTCCGCACGTTCCCGAGTTCCCGGTCCCGCACCTTGGACGCAAGGACATCAAGCATGCCCCGGGAGCTGTCCACGCCCGTGATGCTCCTGACCAGCGGCTGGAGCTTGAGCGTTACCAGGCCCGTGCCGCAGCCGAAATCGAGGGCGTCCTGGCCCTTCGCGGGCGAGACCTCCCGGATCATCGCGTCGGCAACGTCCTGGGCAAGCTTCACCCTGCCGGGGTTCGCGTCCCACTGCGCCGCTTCTTTGTCGAAGTCCTTTCGTTCCTCGTGCTTCATTTCTTTCCCGCCTCTCCCGCAAACTGGTGTGCAACGGCCGCAGTATACCATGAAGGCCCACGGGAATCCAGGAGCGAGCGCTAACCCCGTAGCTTGCTGTGGGGTCTTGCCCCCAGCGGTTATGAGTGGAACCGCGAGTGCAGGGGGTTAGCAAGCGATTAGAATAAACGATGACCTTGAGGATCGAAGCTCTCTCCAGCTTGCTGCAGGGATCATCAATGCCAAGTCAGGAACAGGTTTTGACCCCGCCCGCTGATTCCTCTATAATGTGCCCAGGCTGCTGGCTTTCAGACGGCCGCGACTGAGGATCTCGCGGCAAGACATTTTCCTTCGCATTCCCCCCGAATCCGCGGTATTATTATTTACCGCGGCTGAAACGTGATCTTGCCTGTCCCCTGAAGGAGCGAAATGAACGGGTCAGTCCATCCCAGGATCGGACTTGCGTTATCAGGCGGCGCAGCCCGCTGCATCGCCCACATTGCCGTGCTGGATGTGCTGGAACAGGAAGGCGTCCCTGTGCATGCCGTCGCGGGTACCAGCGGCGGCAGCATCATCGGTGCGCTCTATGCAGCGGACATGCCGCTCCCGCAAATTCAACGGACCCTTCTGGCTACCAAGTGGAAGGACGTACTCAAGTTTACCGTCCCCCGGACAGGACTCATAGCGAGCGAAGGGATCTATCGTTTCATGGAGGAGATCCTTCCGGTCAAGAAGTTCTCCAGCCTCTCCCTGCCCTTCGCTGCGGTCGCGACCGACCTCCATACCGGGGATAAGGTCGCCATCACGACCGGCTCCCTGGCGCGGGCGGTGCAGGCAAGCTGCAGCCTGCCGATCATCTTCACCCCCACGGAGATCAACAAGCGCCTGCTGGTCGACGGCGGTGTCGCCAGCCAGATCCCGGTCAGTACCGCGCGAGAAGACCTGGGGGCAAAGAAGGTCATCGCCGTGAATGTGAACCATAAGGCGATGGAAATGGACAGGTTCGATACCATCATCACCATCGCCGCGCACCTGTCGGCGCTCTGGGCGTCGCGGAACGCGCGGGAAGAGGAAAAGCTGGCCGATGTGGTCGTCCAGGTGAACACCGCCGGGATCCCTCTCTATGACCTGTCCAAGGCGAAAGAACTGCTGAGGCGGGGCACCGAAGCTGCGGAAGAGAAGTTGCCGGAGATCCGGGCGCTGTTGAAGGAGGCAGGGACGCATTGACCTGGTATTCATGCCGATGACCTGGGATCCGGTAATGATATCGCTCATCATCCCCGTGCGGAATGCGGAGGCCACCATCGAAAAGTGCCTTGCTGCTGCCTTTGCTCTTGACGATGCACGATATGAAATCATCGTTGTCGATGATGCCTCGGAAGACGCCTCTGCCGCACTCATAGGGAAATATCCCTGCACGCTCATACGGCTGGACGCCCATTCCGGCGCCGCCAGGGCACGGAACGTCGGCGCACGGCACAGCAAGGGAGACATTCTGTTCTTTACGGATGCGGACTGCCTCGTTGCGAACGATGTGCTTTCGCGGGTCCGCGCGGCATTGTACGGCCGCGACGCCGAGGTGGTCCTCGGCGGAACCTACACTTCGCTCCCCTATGACCGGGACTTCTTCAGCACATTCCAGTCGCTCTTCATTCATTATTCGGAGACAAAGGACAGCGAGAACCCCGATTATCTTGCAACCCACGCCATGGCTATCAGTGCGGAGACGTTCCGGAACATCGGCGGCTTTTCCGAAGATCTCGGGCCCATCCTCGAGGACGTCGAGATCAGCCATCGGCTTCGCAGGGCTGGATATCGATTGCGCATGGACCCCGGCCTTCAGGTACAGCACATCTTCCGGCATTCCCTGTTGAGATCACTCGGCAATGCCGTGCGCAAGGCCACCTACTGGACCCTCTACTCTCTCCGAAACCGGGACCTCCTTGCCGACTCCGGAGCCGCCTCGCGGGAGCTGAAGGTGAACGGCCTTGTCTGGTTGTTGACGGCGACGGTTACTCTCTTCGTCCTGGTATCGGGACAGGTACGTCTCCTCTTGATCGTGCCCCTGATCGAGATGCTAAATGTCTGGGTGAACTTGAGACTTTTCACAACGTTCCTCAAATCAAAAGGAGTGCTCTTTGCATTGGCTGCGATGCTCTATTATACGCTCCTGTATCCCGCTGCGGTCTGGATGGGGGTCCTCAGCGCGCTTGCACGGCATCTCGCACAGCGACGAACGGTGAACGCATGACGGACATTTCGCAAATGATGGCGGAGGCCGCGCAACGGGCCGTCGGCATGTATTCGCCCTTCCGGCATGTGCAGGACATCGTTTGGAAGCGACGACCCATCCAGATCACCTTCTTCGTAACCAGACGGTGCAATGCAAAATGCCCGTTCTGCTTTGCGCTCCGGTCGGTGGAGCCTGCCGGGAATGGTTCCCCCGAGCTGTCCATCGGGGAGATACGGCGGATCTCAGCTTCGCTCGGCCCGCTGCTGTGGCTCGCATTTTCAGGAGGTGAGGTCTTTCTCCGCAACGACCTCGCGGAGATCGCGTCGATATTCTACCGCACGAACCGTCCTGCGATCATGCTCTTCCCAACGAACGGCCTCCTTCCCGAGGTGATCCGTGACACCGTTGAGAAGGTCCTTCAAACATGCCCCAAGAGCATCATCGTCGTCAAGCTCTCCCTGGACGGGCTGGGCCCCGACCATGATAAACTCCGGAACACGCCGGGGAGCTTCGAACGGACCATGGAAACCTACCGGCTGCTCGAAGGATTCATCGATGTCTATCCCCAGTTCGAGCTCGGTGTCAACACGGTCTTCTGCTCAGAGAACCAGGACCGCATGGACGCGATCATTGATTTCGTCGCGGGCCTCGAAAAGGTCACGACGCACACCCTGTCGCTGGTCCGCGGCGATCTCGTGAACGAGCAGTACAAGAACGTGGATCACGAAAAATATCGCCGTGCCATCGATCGGCTGGCCAAGGACCTGCAGGGCGGGACCGCACGCACCTATCGGTTCCGCGGCGGCCGCCTAAAGGCCGCGCAGGACATTCTGCAAAGAAGGCTCATCTATCGCACTGTGCAGGAGCAACGAAGGGTCATCCCCTGCTACGCAGGCAGGCTGAACCTCGTTCTGCGGGAAAACGGGGACGTTTATCCCTGTGAGATCCTGTCGGAGCGTTTCGGCAACGTGCGGGACCATGACCATGACCTGCGAAAGGTGATGCGGTCGGAGGAAGCAAGGAAGATCATCGCATCGATAAGCGCCAAGAAGTGCCGCTGCACGCATGAGTGCTATTTCATGACGAACATCCTCTTCAATCCGCGCCTGTATCCAACCCTGACCAGGGAATACCTCCGGCTCGGATGAGAGCAGCCTTGTCCTTACGATCATTCTCCGTGCTGGCCGGCATCCCCGCACCAAGGCAAAAAAAGGGAGGCGCTCCATGGCGCCTCCCTGGTAAGACCTCAGCAAAGACTGTTGAACATCAGATACGGAACTGAAGCATGGCGGTCCAGGTCGTGAAATCCTTATTCGCTGCATCCTCCTTCGAATAATCGTTTATGGAGTACTCGAGCGTCAGCCTCAGGTTCTGGCCACTGATATAATAATTGACGCCGAGGGCGGACCACTTGATCTCCTGGTCATAGATGCCCTGAAGCTGAGCAAAGTTCCATTTTTCATAGCGGCCGAAGATCTGGAGGTCAGCTCCGCCGATCTTCCCGGGAAGGAGGTAGCCCGCTTTCGCATACCATCCGTTCTTCTCTCCATTGATGCCGATGCTCCTCAGATCGGGGTCCGCACCCTTATAGGCCCCATCAAAGTCTTCCTTCAAATAGGCCCCGGAGACCGTGAACGTTCCCGCCGGCGTCGGATACTCGAAGAACGCATCATACGTATATGCCTTGTAGTCCTTCGTATCGCTCAAGCCCGCAACGTTCCCATAGACGGCGGCAGACTCGACCTGGTATCCCGCACCGACGGTCAGGACCTTTTTCTTGCCGAGATAGGTGCCCTTGTAGGTGAGCGAGTATTCGGGGTCAAGAAGGGAAACGTGGGCCCTGGCCGTGTACCGCAAGTTGCTCTTCGGATCATTGATATCATCATTGCCCTTCATTGCAGAGAGCCGGTACTGGAACAGCGCGTCTGCAATATTCCCCCAGAGGAGCACGCCGAAATCGCGGTTCAGCCGCGGCAGGTCCGTATAGACAAAATAGGACCGGTCCACGCTCAACGGTTCGAAACAGCTCTCGTTGTCCTCCCGGACCAGGGGGTCCTTGGTCAGGCCCGCGCGAAGCCGGACTGAATCGGACCAGTCCGCCGTAAAGAACGTGTCAATGATATCGAAGTTCTTTCCCGGCGTTGCCGAAACCGAGGTAGCATTGATCCGCTGATCGCCTTGATACTGGATGGCGGAGTAAAATCCGTAGACATCGTTCAACTGGCCGGAGAGCATGAGCCGGTTTCTCTTGAAGAAGATGTCCGTCGTAGTGTCGGTCCCGTTCGGGCCCGACCCCGTGTCCCGGGACTGGAAGTACAATTGGAATGCATAGCTGAACTGGATTGAAGAGACGACCTCCGCGACCTTTTGGGCCGTCTCACTTGGTACGTTTGGTAACGCTTCCGTCTGCTGAGCCTGAACGACAGGTACGCCGCACAGGAGAAGAGCCAGCAGCAGCCACGCAGACAGCGCGTATCGTCTGGATCCTGCTTTAGCCATGAAAGCCTCCTTTACGAGCCGATCACTGTGAACAATGCACAACCATATCCAACGCACCCTAACACGAGCACTCGAACTGATCACGGTACTTGAGACGAGGTTTTTTCTGCGGAGGCGCCTTTTTCTTTTCCGGGGATTCCTTGCCCGTAGGCGAGAGGGCATCTCCCGGCTTCTTGTCTTTCTGGTCCTCCGTACGGGACCCCTCGTCCGGCTGCTGCGCGGCGCCGTTCTTTGAGCCCATGGCATGGCAGACATGCACCAACGGGCCTGCAGCGAACAACAATACCGCCGCGAGAGTTAGATAGGTGATCATGTTCTTCATTACCTAGTATCCCGGTGCGATGGGACCTCCGCCTCCTCCGCCGCCGCCCCCTGAACCACCTCCAACACCGAAATACACCGCGTCCTCCTCTTCGATCTCATTTGCCGTTGCGGCATAGGAATTGGGCAGCAGCGGGGTGCATCCTGCGGGGCTGTATGTGGTGACACCAGCCACGCTCGTACTGCTAGAACAAATACTTCCGTCTAGAGCAAGGCGCTCCACTGCCCTCTTGGTGATGAAGTCCCACCGGTCTCCCACGGTATGGCCCGTAGTTGTGGCAAAAGAAACGGTCATGCCCTCACCAATCGTGTACGTTCCGGCTGAAATAGGAACACTTTGTTCGTTCCAGACCGTATTGGTCGCACTGCTCGAGAGCCACCAGCTGAACGTATCAGGCGTGCCTGAGCTGTCGATCTGGACCCTAAAGAACCTGCTCGCTGTTCCGCTGTACGCCCCCCCTGCGGTCATGTCGTTGAGGTTCAAAACGGTCCCCGTAGCCGACGTATAGAACACCGGACCCGGCGTTGTATCGAACGTGTAGACGACCAACTCACTGCGGGACGGGACATCTGTCCTCCAGGGAGAATCAGGTTGTAACATTCCACCAGGCCCCGCTGCCATCTGCCCCCACTGGCTCCAGGAACCGTCGTACAAAGAGACAGGCCAATCAAGTATCGCATCAAGAACAAAGAACGCCGAACTGGCGATCACTCCTGTCCTTCAGTACACGTGGGCAATCTTTGTGCTGTCGATGCCGATGGCATTGAACATCGCTGCAAGGACATCGGGTGCTTTGAAACGATAGTTTTTCGTAGAATCGAACAAATCTGTGTAGAGCATTGCCTTGCCGTTCTTGAGACGGCCTTCGAAGGCCACAAAATCGCTTCCCGGGTTGAATACCCCGCCAGTGGACCCTCGCTTGCCGGCATAGGAACCGTCGGTCGGCACGCTCCTCATGTCAACCGGAATGGCATTAGCCACTCTGCCTTCGGCAACCTTGATCATATCGCTTAGAGAGGCCCTGAGGTCCGTACGCAACTGGACGTTTTTCTTCACGCTGTATGTGGCAGGCGTGGGGGTTGGCGGGTCGCCCGGAGTCAGACCGTATGTTGCATTCCAGGCAAAGTTGATCCCATCGAGCACCTTCAGCTTTTCCTTGGGAAAGCCCCAGTACCGGAAGATCCAGTAGGACCTCGTAGCGGTGAGAACAGTGCCTGCGCTAGGAGAAGCCGCCCCGCTGGTCAACACGATGGTCGTATCCCTATCGATCCCAAACTTCTGGACAAGAGCGTCTATGTGCGAGCCATCGAGAACCATGGTGACATCCGCCGCCGGCCCCTCCGTACGGGTCTGGGCGATGTCGGCACTATTCACGAATTGCGCGCCCGGAATGTGGCCTGCAGTGTAGGTCGCCAAGGAGGTGACATCGAGGATGATCACCTTGTCGTACCCCGTACTGTTCACGACGCCACTGTCGATCCATGCCTTGAGTGTTTCTGGGGAGATGAGCGTAGCAGATGTTTGAGAGGTTGTCGGTGTGTCGTAGTTGGACGTACTACAGCTGTTGATCAACAGGGGGACTGCCAGGAGAGACATCAAGAGCGCCAAGAAAATCAATTTGCTGCCGAGCCATTGCTTTTTGATGAAAGCCATCCTCTGCCTCCTTTCAGCGTATATGCCCCGAACGAAAACAAAAAAAACATGAGTCCCTTTTCCTTACTTCACCTCCTTTTCGTGCTGAACCATAGAAATAAATCCGCGAATTGTTCTTGAAAGGTCTGCGACGTGTAGAGAAGATATTTCATTCACCTGACACAGCACTTCATAGCTCAATGATGTCAACAATGATTAAAGTATAGTCTCCGGAAAAATGACTGTCAAGGAAATTGCTTTTTTCATCATTCGGGTGCAATATTTTGCCTAGCAGATGATATATACCTGCACTTATGATGGTCTTTCGATCTGTTTTCGCGGATCAATAGGACTCAGGAACAGAACATCCGGGCATTCTGTTGTTGTCGAGAGAAACAGAGAAAGACCGTTCTGATGCAATGGCCGCGAGAGTCTCGGATGGTGTTCAGCACAGGAAAAGTAGACCGGGTTCGCAGCATAGAGACGAATGCTTCACCGCCGGGTATAGACATGCACGATCGTCTTGTACCGGAATGGGTCCGATGCCAACGCGAACCGCTTCACGACCGGCAAGGCCGCTGTCCGCTGCTGAAGGAAGGGAGGCAGGTCATTCATCGGCCCGCCGGAAATGACGACGACCGACTCCCCTCCAATCAGGACCGGGTCCCCTGCGTAATACTCCGGGTTTTGATACTCCCAGGTGAACCGCAATGACGATGTTGTCCGTTCGACACCGGCCGGCAGGGCTCCCGGACCGTATCGGTACTGAATCTTCCCCTGGGTGAACAGGTCCAAAAGGGGGACTGCCACCGCAGGATTCGCGACCGGATCGAGGAGGGGCAGCGTGAACACTTCGACGGTATGAACCCCCGCGGAATTGAGATATTCGCCGGCCCTCTTGATGTTTATGGCGCTTGTGCTTCGCGCAAAGGGAAGATAACCAAAGAAGAGCGTGATGAGCGACGTAACCATCGTGATGGATACGATGAAGGCCCGCACTTCACGCCGCCTGATCAACTGGAGCCCATAGGCCGCCATGAGCGCAAACATGGGAAGCACCGGCAGGAGGTACCGGAACCTCCTGATGTCAGCGAGTACCACGAGCACCAGGAGCCAGCTGACGATGAGAAAGGAAGGGTCTTTCTTTCTGAATGCTACGAAGAAGGAGCAGGCTGCCGCGAGGGTAACGAAGGGGTGGACCTGGAAAAGAAAGGTCGAGAGATAGCTTTCGCCCCAGCGTTCCAATCCCGGCAGCTGATAGCTCTTGAGCAGCGCGAACTGCTCCGAGAACACGTCGGCCTTGAAGAAAGCCGTTGCGGCGATAAGTGCGCCGGACAGCGCAAAGACCGCGAGAGAGCGGCGGACGGCGGCCGGGGCATCCTTCTTCACCGCAAGCGCCGCAATGATGCCGAGCACGGAGAGGAACAGCCAGGCCGAGTATTTACTGAAAACCGCCAGAAAGACCGCGCACGAGGCGAGCGCGGTCCTTCCGCCCCCTCCCCGGTCAAGCGCGTCCAGGAACGTATAGATCGCCAGCGTGAGGAAGAACATGGTGGGAATGTCCACGAGCATGAGCGGCACCTGTGCAAGCATGCATGGCATCCCGAGCAGAAGCAGTCCCGCGGAGGAGCCGATCTCCTTGCTCCAGAGCTTCCTGCCGATCAGGAAGGTGAGCAGGACGGTCGATGAGAAAAGCAAAGTCGTGAACGCCTGGATCGCGATCCTGTGTTCGCCGAACAGGGAAAAGATCATGCCGAAGAAGAACGGCACCGCAGGCAGGTCGGTCCACGAACCGATCCCCTTCCCCCATTCCCTCACGAAGTATCCGGCACCGTAAACCTCAAGGTGCTTGGCCTGCGTGAAGTACCGCGATGCATCCATAAGCAGCTCCGGCTCTCCCCAGAGCATAACTGCCGAGACGACGGAGAGGAGAACGGGTGCAACAAGGGGGCTGCGCTCGAAGAAGGACCACCGGGCGAGCAGATAGGCGGCAAGGATGCCAGGAACGAAACGCATCAGAAGGCCGGCGGATCCTACGCCGGCGTAGACCCACTTCCAACTGAACAGGCGGTTGTCGTCAACGGTTCGAAAGAGGTAGAGCGCGAATATCGTCACGAGCGCGGCCGCTGAGATGGCGATGAACGCACCCGTTGCGGTATCATGTGGAGTCCTGCTGTCACTTGCCATAAGTGTCGTCAGGCGTCGTCTGAAGATGCCCGGTTCCGGTTTCAACCGTCTCTATCACCAGGTCCGAGCCAGTTTGGGGTCTGACTTGATTCTGTCGTCATTTCAATTGACGCTGCAGGAGGAGGATGAACAGGCTGGACGAGCGGGCAGGGCCTCCCGATGACGTGAGAATATAGGAAATACATTGTTGAGTCAAGCGACAGGGAAGGCTGCTCCGCGTTGTTTTGGTTGGGGCGTTGTGATATATTGGCTCCTGGAATAAATAACGATGTTCGATAGTCAGCTCCCAGAGGATGAAAATGAAAAAAATTCTCATTGCCGAAGCACTCAAATCCTACATCGCAAAAGAAAAAAGTTTTCTCAAGCGCGAAGATATCACCGTTTACTCGGCTGCAACGACCGATGACATGCTGAAGATCCACCGGTCCGAAAAGGTAAGCCTGATCATATCGCAGATCGACATGCCTGGGATGAGCGCCGAACAGCTTTGTGCGCAGATCCGGAACAACGAGGCGCTCCGGCAGGTCTCCCTCCTCATGATCAGCCCGGACACGTCGTCTGACCGCGAGAGGGCTTCCCGCTGCAAGCCCAATGCGATCATGACCCTGCCGATCAACACGGCTCAGCTCCTGGAAAAGGTGCAGCTTCTGCTGGACATTCCCTGGCGCGGGTCCTTCCGTGTCCTGCTGAGCGTTGCCGTCGAAGGCGACGACAAGGGGAACGCGTTCTTTTGCGGTTCGGAGAACATCAGTTCTTCAGGCCTGTTGATCGAAACAGACCGGGTGATCTCGAAGAACGACCGGGTGACCTGCAAGTTCTTCCTGTCCGGCTCCGAGCAGATCGTCGTACGCGGCGAGGTCGTCAGGATCATGAAGCGTGATGCCGGGAAGAACGTCAATCAGTACGGCATCCGCTTCTTAGAGATCGACCAAAAAGCGCAGACGTCGATCGCTTCCTTCGTAAAAAAGAGGGCGAAACAGGCCTAGCGGGCCAGTTCCAAAGGTCCTTCCTTCGTTCATGCAGATCCTTTTCTCCGCCGCGCAGCATGCCCGCGCGCCCTACAAACTGCAGGGAATCTTCGATCCTCAAGGAAGTTATTTATTCGGGTCTTCTGACTTTCGTGTGGGTATTACAAAGTGTCTTTAAGATTATTATGCTGAATTATCAAGCCTCAGACGGCCTTCCCGCCGCCTTTCTTGCTTGCCCGAAGAAAGGTGGCGCCAAAGAACGGCACCCGGCGACCATTCTGATCCGTCATGCTCGGTCGTCCTCGGTACATTTCAGAAACTCGGGCTTCGCCCTCAGACAGTCTGAAATGTTTAACCCTCGGACTCGGTCGCATGACGGGAATGTTCGCATGGGGAGGAGGTCAACGGCTTTAGAAGCTTTTACCCAAATCCCGCATGTCCCCGGAGCGGCCCTACGAAATTTTGGGGCACCGGTCTTGGCCTAAGGAAGCGTCCCGAAGGGCGGACGCGAACTGTCTGAGGCCGCAGGCCGAGTTTTCGCGGCCGAGCGGACGTGGCCTTAGACCGGTCCAAAATTTCGTTCAGGCTGCGAAGGGGATATGCAAAAAAGTTTCATGATCCGGGTATTACCCACACAAAACCCGGAAGATCCAATTATTCTAATCGCTCGCTAATCCCTGCAGCAAGCTACTGGGAATGCGCTCGCTCCTGGATTCACGGTTATTCGAGCGCATCAGGGAAGTCACTGCGTTATCCCGCGGCATGCAGCAGCACCCTCTTCGGGAACAGAACTAATAGGGAGATTCGAAGCAGGTATTGAATCCCTTCGTCGCCTGTTCCCGATGCACTGCTTTCTGCAGCTCTTGCCCGCTGGCTTCAAGCAGGCTGGAAGTGGACAGTTGTGCCCAAGCACTGACATGCAAATGCCTGACTACTTTATTGGCGATCCTTTTTTTCTCATCTCGCGTGATAATCGCGCACGTTATGCTTTTGCGGCAATATCCGGAATGGCTGCAAGCGATATTGTGACACTTATCATCCGCAGTTATGCTTTTGGACAAATTCCTCGGCTGGTCAACATTGCAGCCTTTGATCACTGCGACATGATATGCAAGGAGCTGCAGCGGTACAACGGTGACAAAGGGAACGAGCGCGGGATGGGTCGACGGCACCACGATCATGTCGTCCGCCTTGTCGCGGAAGGCAGCGGGTGAATCCGTGACCACAATGATCCTTCCCCCCAGCGCTTTCACCTCCGCGATGTTCGACAGGATCTTTCCGTGCATACCGTCGATCGTTGCCAGGAATACAACGGGGACTCCATCCTCGATCAGCGCGATGGGGCCATGCTTCATTTCTCCCGCCGGATATCCATCAGCATGAATATTGGCGAGCTCCTTCATCTTGAGCGCGCCTTCGAGCGCGACGGGGTAGTTAATCCCACGGCCAACGTACAGTATGCTGTCCGCGGCCACCAGGGTCTTTGCGATCTTCTTGACCGCTTCTTCGGTTTGAAGCGCTTGGCTGATGAGCCTCGGCAGATCCTGCAAGAAGGGCATGAGCGTTTTGAGCTCGGGACCGCTGAGCTCGCCCTTCTTGGTGCCCAGGGCAATACCCAGGAGGCTCAGTGCGGCAAGCTGAGCGGTAAAGGCCTTGGTGGACACCACCCCGATCTCCAGCCCCGCACGTGTGTAGAGGACCGAATCCGCCTCACGCGAGGTCGCGCTGCCGACGACATTGCAGATCGTTAAGGTTCTCGCTCCTTTTTCCTTCGCTTCACGTTGTGCTGCGAGGGTATCGGCTGTTTCTCCGGACTGCGTAATGGTGATGAGTATTGTTCCTTTCGGGATGATCGGACACAAGTCCCCGAACTCCGAAGCGATGTCCACGGCCACGGGGATGCGCACGAACTTCTCGATCATATACCGGCCAATGAGACCTGCATGGTACGAAGTACCGCAGGCTGCGATATGGACCCGCGCGAGATCGTTGATCGTACCCGCGATGCCCATCTCATCCATGAGCCTGTCCGGGCTGTTGATCCACTCCCGCAAAGCATCCATGACCACCTGGGGTTGCTCGTATATCTCCTTGAGCATGAAATGATCGTATCCCTGCTTCTCATCCATTGCAGCCGTCCAGTCAACCATTATGATTTTCCCTTCAAGCTGGGAGACCCCATCGGGTCAGGTCTACTTTCTTGGTGCTGCTGTACCGTAGTAACGCCTGCGGACGGTCTCCCGGTCTTTCCGATCTTATCGTCTTTCCAATTCCACCATTTCAGCAATGCAGGGTCGTGCTTTTTCCTTGACGCGTAATACACGGAGCACCGGAAAGCATACAGGACGCAGCGGTCTATATGCATGCCGCGCAGGACGCTGAGCTTATGATACAACCGTTCCGGATCGCAGCCTTTCAGGTCCCGGACATGACGGATACCCAGATCCAGCAGGTCCCGGGCGATGCTTTTGCCCACTCCCGGGATCGTTTGCAGCTCGTGCATCGCGACGTGTTCATAAGAACATCCTCGACGAACCGGTTCTGCATTAATTGCAATTCGAAACAACCAATTGCTCCACAAACAATATTTCCTTGGTGCTTTGCACTTCAATGAACTCAAAAGGGGAGGTAAATGCTTGCGTTACCGCGCACGTACTCCCCGGCTTTGTTACTGTTATAACAATGATGACATGATCATTGAATTCCTGAATTTCGCTCGTTGCGATGGAATAACCGCCGGTATTCCGTTGTCCCAGATCCAAGAGAACCGCTCGTTCCGTAGAAAAATCTACCGTGTGCTCTTGAACAAATTGTACATATTCGGCCAATCGCGTATTGAGCGATGCCTGATCCCTGAAAACCTCCAGTTTTCTGTTTTTATCAACCCCGCTGACCGGATTATCTCCCGAGACAATGACCGAAAACGGAACAGTGGGAATAGGGGTCTCTGCACGTGTATCAGACAAGCACCCTGCCAGGCAGGATACGAGCAGAACTACGAATGCTGCGTTTTTCAATTTGATCGACATATATGCCTCCTCTGTGACCGGCAAGGATTCAGTTCACATCTCGCACACCAGGTCCTCGATCTCCTTCGAGAAGACACCGAAGTTCACCTAGTAGCGTCATATCTATTTCCAGTCAATATAGCGGATCCGGGTGATGCCCGGGATCAACCTGCCCAGGTCCCGGCCGTCCTTGCTCATGAGCCGGGCGTCGGTGTACCCCACGCTCTTGAGATAGACCAGGTACTGCCCGGTGGGATCATGGACTGGCAGCCAGTTGACCCAACCGTCGGCAAGCAGGGTACGCTCTCCAGTCCCGTCGATGCGGGACTCGATGATGTTCCAGGGAGAATAGATCGCCCAGGGGTCCTGGCTATAGTTCGTGTCCCTGGTGAACCGTTCAAAAACTGCTACCGTGTTCGTGGTTGTGGGATCATGGTCGGACGTGCCCAGCGAATTGGTCAATTGTGTGACCACTGTTCCATCAGCATGCATGACGGCGATGCGCACCTGGTCCGGCAGAAGCGGATTGAACCGGTCGGTCTTGAACACGATGCGGCCGTCAGGCAGCCAGTCGGGATCATTGTCATTGACACCCGGGGGCGTCAGGTCCTGTATTTCCAGGCCCGTAGCCGAGGTCATGGTCACGAGGGATGCATCCCAACCGTCGCGGAAAGAAGCATAGACGATCTTACTGTCGTCGGGCGACCAGGCCGGGTGGCCATCCAGGATCGTGTTGGTCGTCAAGGTGGTAAGGCTGGCACCACTCACATCGACGGTATATATCTCCCATGTCGTGTAGTTGGTTGAGCTGGGACCGCCGTAAAATGCGAGCCGCGTGCCGTCGTGGGATAATGAGACGCCGTCCATGTACAGACCCGTAGTATGCGTTACGCGGGTCACGACCTTTGTGGCCGGATCGAAGGTATACAGTTCTCCCGCCGGATTCTCGTGATCGCTGATGAAAGCGATGAGGCCGGTCAGGTCGCTCGGAATCTGCGGCTGATCATGGGGCGCGGGAGCGACATAGGGCAACAGTGGCCAACCGCTGCTGTCCATGCCCACAGACATATTGGCAGGGCCACTTAGGCTGCCAACGTTCCCGGCCAAAGCCACCGGCTGGATGTTGTCCAGGAGATTGATGTTGAAGTGGGTGTTCGCGTTAAGAACGCCGTCCTCAACCTTCGCATCCGGCGCCAGCGGGATCAGGAACTCGGCATGGTATTTCCCCGCTGAATAGGTCATTTTGCCGAGGCCGTCCCCGACAGCGTCATTATCATCATTCCCGGCGCTGACATTATGAATATCGCTGTACCCGGAGCCGTAGATGTGCTTGACAAGCCGGCGGGCGTCCTCGTTCGCATCGAACGTGCCATTTCCGTTGTTGTCGAACATGATGACGACACCGTCAAAATGCGTGCTTGAATCGAAAGGGACGAAAGGGTCAAATGTGTCCGAGATGGCATCATTCCACTCCATGGCGACGTAGAGATGCCGTTCGTCATTGACGATCGCGTATCGCAGGGTCGTCGTCCCGACCGAGGTGCCGGTCCCGAAGGTGCTCTTCATGTCGATGACCTGCGTCTGTACCGTGGGAAATACCGAAAGGTCCACGACACCGTCGATCTCGAATTGCTCGGCAAGAGGCTTTGGCAGCGGGCCTCCGCCCGGCGCCCCCTCGCCTCCTCCTCCCGAACAGGAACCGAGGATCACAAAAAGCCCTGCGAGCAACAGCGCTGCTGCATACAAACGCTTATTCATAGTTCGTTCGATCCCGGATACTGGAAGGGAAGGTGTCGCGAGACAATTAAGTCCCAGCAAAATCGGCTCGCAACCCATTGATATTACGATACCATAAAAAACGACAAAGAAGCTAAAGTCGTCGTTTTTTCGACCGCGGAACAATTATGTCGTCGAATTTGCAGACAATTAAGTCGTCACTAATTTCCAGCTGAATTTGAATCAATACCTCACTGGAGCAATACACTGAACTGGTTGCATCCTGCACAGAACAACGAAGTAAGCGCGCGAAGCTGTATTGTCACGGAGCGTCTGCATTTCGGGATTTTACGAGCCATTTGATGCGAAGCTTTTCCACTTTTCATTTTCAATTAATAAAGATCTGTGGATACGAATTGAACCGCATTCCTTTATGGATTTAAGTGTTCTCTTTACAGTCTCAAATACTGCTTGTGGTAGCCACGGGCTTAGTATGATTCGGTCAATGGCCTCAATAGATATTGGGAATCGATATGTCATAGGTCCCTTCTTCTTTATTCCTAAGAAAAGACGAAACTCCTTTTCATCGCTGTATGCAGCGCGCTTTAAAAACGGAAGGGCCTTAGTTTTTGGACCAAATGATTCTAGCTCCAGAATAGTCTTGTACTGCACTTCCTCGGCACGTAACCCAGTTACCTTGCTTGTGCTCCGCAAGAGGTTATCCTTGTCAAAAACTACGCATACGCCGCCACTTCCATGAGAAAACACTCTCCAGTGATGATATGTTTCTGGTGCTTGAGCCAGACAAAGTGCATAGGTACTCGATAAGCCCTTAGCGCGTGCATATTGCTCAATGTAGTATGAATCATTTCTATCGTCCCACGAGGAAGGATTGACTAGAACAATCTCCTTGGTCTGCAATAGGTCCACGACGTAGGGCATCTCAGTATATCTTCGAAGCATCGTTTCCACCGCATAACCTCCTTATCAGCGCTGACCTCCACAATAAACTGTGCCACTTTGAGAGTCGGACCTATGGTACCCTATAATGCAGCTCACGTATTCAAGTCGATGCCATGCCAAATACCTATCACAAAACAAATCGTCATTTTCTTCTTTTCGCAGCGTAAATCTGGGGTAATTCGTAATCCGGATTCGGACGGACACTGTTTGCCCCTCGCCTCACATAGATCTCCTGCGTATGCACGTGATAGTAGGGTTTCTCTTTCCCTTCAGGAACTATGGGCGGGGTCAGTATAGCAGAAAAACAGTGTTTATTTAAGGGGATAAAGTGGACCTGTCAAGCCAAAATGAAGATGTCTCCCACCCATGCGTTGACACGGGCTATCATGGGCTGAATTGGCTCTCCGATATGCTCCACACCTTTCCATCCGTCCCAATGAGCAAGTGTTCCATCTAAGTCAACACCGACCCAATCACCGTTTGACATTCAATCCCTCCATCCTCTCAAAGCGAGTCCTTTGATCCGGGAGACAGAACTCAGTGACTATCTCTGCTTTCATTTTCTCATCGCTGAGTATGTCCTTGCCGGCGATTACAATATATTTTCGTTTTTTTCGATCATATGCTACTCGACCTCGGAGGAGACCAGTCAATTGCTTCGGCATTCTTTTAGTCTGTTTCAATACGCTAGCAATAGAGCCCTCAAAATGTACATTTTTCCGCGCGACATTGACGATACCATCAGCAACGGTGAAGCCAGGACAACCCTGTACATAATTGCCATATCGAATCGGAACAGGATCAGCAAACAATTCACCATTAGCAAAATAGAATATCCCGATTCGTGGAGTTCGCGCCTCGTACAGCTTTTTATGAAGCATATTCCGCTGATGAACCGCAGCCGCATACTTTTAAATTTGAATTTTATTGTTTTTTTTCATTCCGTATGCCTGCAAAATGTTCCAATGTCCAGCCTTGAATTGACAAGACAGGCCGGGCGCAGAATACGTGCCCAGCCTGTCCACCTACGAGCCGTCATTTTATCGCTAATTACCGTACAAAAAAATACCACAGCGCGGCCAGTGACGTTCCGCCCGGGCCGTCAATCGCTTTTTGAATATCTTTTAGCTCCGCTATTTTCTTACCTGTTGAATCTTTAAAATACTTACCATCAAACTCACCGATTCGCTTACCTGTCGAATCTTTTATTTTTTCGTTATCGATGTCACCAATTCTCTTGCCGCTTTTGTCTTTGATTTTCGTTCCATCTACCTGCGCCACTCTTGCACCGGTGCGGTCTTTTAAAGTTTCACCATCAAATTTGAAATTAGCCATGTATTTTTCTCCTTTTTATTTTCTTCATTTATTCGCTGAAGTAAAACGCTGTCGAAAGAATAGGACTGTCATTGAACTGGTACGACCAACAACAGCCAAGCATTAACTTTCGTATTCAAAAGTATATTTGTTAGCGTAGGCTACAGCAACAATACTATTATCCTTGATCAATCGCATCGTTCTATCCTGCTGCTTACCGGAAGATGCCGGCCAAATAATCATTCTCTTTACTGTATTTCCATCCCAGCTTGTTCCCTTTACAAGCAAAGTGATTATTTTTTCAAATAGCTCTTTATGCCCCTCAATGGCCCTTGAGAAGGCTATACATTGCTTGATCAACTCGTCCAGTTTCCGATCACTTTTCAGCTCTATTACCCATAGTGCACCGCTTGAATCAATCGCCAGTATATCATTGACGGCTTTCTTCCCGTCTTGCTCAACTCTCAATTCTGAGGTCACGAATTTTAGGTTGAGTTTTTTCCAAAAATCTGGCGGACTACCAAATATCAGCTGGTTGATTAGCCACGCTTGCAGCTCTTTTTCCGGAGTGGCTCTTTTAGGAGAGCTCAGATTGTCTATTTTCGCTATCTTTTCTGAGGCGTTATTGGCATTGATTCCCGTCAAACCAAGTTCTGGTGTTTTATTACTGAGTGACACCAACGATACGCCACCCAACCCTCCGCGAAAATGACATTGTTTCTGTCTTAATACTTCATGATATTGCCCGTTGAGTTTGGCTGCCAACTCTATATACTGCATCTCAGGCACATTGTTCACGTTAAGCGCTCCCTCCTTGAGAAGACCAGGATTTAAATTATCACCACCTGATGATCTTTTATTTCAAAAACATTATTAAATAGTTTTTTAAACTGATCGCCATGCTCCGTGTGAATCGGCACTAGTTGTTTCGGATTCATTGCTTGTGCAAACCCTCGAAGATCCTCGACCGTCGCATGGCCGCTGGTGTGCGCATACACAAATTTGATCTGCTTGTCATGCTGATATGCTGCTATCTGTTCAGCGCCATAGCATTCATCATTCGAGCACTTCAGGTAGCCAAGCCACTGCGAATAAATGACGTTAACAGCTTTATCGCCTTTGTACAATTCAATAATGGGGGATTTTGACATCCTGGACAGATAGAGATATTGCTCGGGATTTGCCTTAAGCTCTTCCTTTTGAATACGATACTGATAAGCCGACCGTCTGAAATCACCGAATAGTTCCAGGATTCTTCTGGAGCACTTCATCATAATTGCGATCTGCATATACTCGGACGTCATCCCACCCGATCCCCGGCACATTGGCGGTGACAGTACGCATCCGCTCCAGTACCCAGGCCGTATAGAGGTCGACCACAAATGTCTTCTCTGCCCTTTTACATGCGCGGTACGCTGATACAATCCGGTCGATATTCTGCGACGATGAGATCAGGAACGCGATGTTCTCCTGCTTAGCGATTGTATCATAAATCTTTTTTTCGACGGCTTCCTCTGTTGGGAATTCATCATTTGACCGCTGCATCATGGTCCCTTCCATGAACATAACGTCGATATCCTTCGGCGGCTTCTCGATCATCTTATCAAACAGAACGCGTTTTCTGCCGTGAGCGCGAAAGTCCCCACTGTAAAAAATCCTCTTGCCTTCCGCCTCGATCAGGAACGCATATGCATCTACTGCGGAATGATCAACCAGATACGGGGTAATAGTGAAATCGCCGATTTTAAATGGCTGCCACTTTTCAAAGTGACGGAATTCGTTCGCGAGCGGTTCTTTGCCGATAAAGATTCCGACCACATCAATCAGGCTTTTGCCGAGCTTGCCGATATAGACCGGCACGCTGTGGTCAAATGAGTCAATCAGCCCGTAATGGTCCTGGTGCGGATGGCTGATGATAATCGCATCGGCCTTTATTGATGATAGATCAAGCTTCCTACTCTCTTTACTGAGCGGCAACCCGAGGTCAAGCAATATGGTCGTCTTGGCGGTAGACAGCTGAATGCAGGTGCCCCCGATTTCGTTACTACCCCGATGAATGGTTATGTTCATGATGTTCCTTTTTAGCGCGGAAGTTCTTTTTTCAACCTTGCGGCATCGGCATCATATTGTCCGATCCTGGCCTGAAGTTCTTTTATCCGATCTTCCCGGCTGAGGTGTTTTGACAACCACTTCTCTTCCCGGTATTTTTCGTATTTGAGATACTCGGCCTGTTCCTGCAAATAGAGCAGCTTGCATTCACGAAAACTGAGACCAAGGATTTTTTCAATGCTGATCGTTTCGATGTTTCTGGGATCTTCTTGTGACATGAAAGCATTATGGATATCGTAAGCGCACCCTTCACAGATTGGCGCATGAAGCAAGTCGCTCCATTCAAACACATCATCTTCATGGTCCGGACAGAGCGGACAGTGATAATTTCGGGAGACACGAATCTTCATAATGACCGCCGATATCTGCTTCCATTATAAATATCACGCGTTACTGACAGCACTGTGTCAGCGTTAAATTATTTTTTTGAATATACCGCCAGCATAGCTCGAAGCTCGGCTTGAACTTCTTTTCTGAACGGCAGCGGGGACAATACCTCGCAGTTCGGTCCCCAGTGATAAATCCACCGCTGAATTTCTCTGGTTCCTTGCACCGTGACACGATAGATTATTGACCCGTCCTTCTTCGTCTCAACCTTTTCGGTCGGATGCCACCTTTTTCTTGTAATCCAACGTGCAACGTCTTTACTGAATCTGAGTTTGATCTCGACCGGCTCACCATGTTTATAGATATGCCAGCCTGATTGAAAATATGCATCCATAGAGAAGTCTTTGGGGATGGCATATCTTCTGTCGGTTATCTCGATGTTCTTTATACAGTCAAGCGCGAATTGCCGAACGTCGCAGTATTTATTACAATAGGCGAGAACGTACCAAATACCGGAACTGAAAAAGAGACCATACGGATCGATCCTTCTTTCGGTAATCTTCTGACCATGCATGGCCTGATACGTTATTTCCAGGCCGACGTTCTCATCTAAGGCCCGCTGGATGGCTTCGTACCTGTCCTCAATGTCGGCGAAGTTGTCGGCGGGGTCTATATCGAACCAGTAGTGCCCTTCAATGTTCTTGATTCGCTGGCCGGTTGCCTGACCAGAACCAGCCTTGATCTTATGCATCAAGCCTTGATAAGCTTTTGAAACGCCATGCCCCAGCTTCGAGACCACGGCCTTACTCGCCAAAACGGCCCTGATTTCGTCCGGACTCAAGTCGATCTTTTTCAGTGAGTACCCAGCCGTAAACCGGTACGAACCATGCTCTTCGTCGAAATAGATCGGGTATTCACTCGGGAAACACGCCATGTCCCGGTAGATGGTCCTCTCTGCTACACCGAAATGCTTTGCAAGCCCTTTCGGTGTTAGTGCTTTCCCGCTATCGATCAACCCGAGAATTTCAACCATCCGATTGATCCGTTTGACATCGGCCATACATGGCCTCCCCGCTTGATAAGTTACCAGACTATAGCATAGTCCTATCACTGACGCAATGGTGTCAGTAGGCAAATGATAGAGTGGTCAATAACATCTGGAGGGAATACACGTGGCTGACATTTCAGAGAGCGTTGCTGAGGCCATTCTCAACAACATAAGGGAGCAGCACCCGGAACATTTGCGCGCTCATGCCGCCGTGACGATCTCGTTTATCAAAGACGTGAACACGGCATGGAATTCAGCTATCGGCATTAACAGTGAAAATGATATAAGCGACCACTTTGCCAAGGCAATATATGAAAGGCTTGCCGAGGATGTTATAGCAAAACCCATGGAGGCTGGAACAATCGATCTTATTTGCGAATTGTACGATGAGATCGGATTCGAGCATTTTCTCAGGGAAGGTGCGGATACTGAATGCTCCACATCGTGGCAGTTCAATAACCGCGCAAATTCGAGGTCAGCATTAGGCCGTTATTTGGAAGCGCTTGAAGACTATAACCTTGCATGTGAAATTGTGCCCAACTGCCTGATGCACCTGCTTAACCACGCGAAGACGTTCATTGCTCTCGACATGCGTGAACTGGCCATCCGGGACGCGACGCGCGCATATGCGCAAACAGAGAATAAGCAATTCGGAACTAAAGATGATTTTATGACTATAGACGATTTCGTTGAGATTGCAGGGCTGATGATTAATTGCGGGCGTGAAGAAAAAGCGCTGGAAGCGCTCTTGAAATTTACCCTGGCGTTCAAACGTTATCTGCCTTTCTTATCCAGGATAGATGATGACGGCTTTTGTTCAATGAGTTTAGACGGCCACTCATCACAGGTTAACATAGGATTTTTCCTCGATCAGGCTCTTGCCGTATTTCATTCCATCGGAGAAGGAAATAACTGCGTCGTCCAGACGAGGCTAGATGTACTTGCAGGGCTATTGGATTTAACAGACAAGATCGGGGATACGAACGCCTCTCCCCCGGCAGGAGCCGGGGTTTCTTACAGAATACTATGATATGTGATACTCGTCATCTTCCACGGCAGTTCGGAATTACTTAATTCAATCTGTGCCCGGACAGATGCAAATGCTTCCTCTATGCTTTTGCCCTCACCGATAACATGTTCAGCTTCGCATGGCAAAATCAGATCATCTCTTAAATTAACATCAACTTCAAAAAATACGGTAAACATATTCACCCCCACGTTTAATGCTCTCAAGTATATCCCCTGTCACTGACAACAGTATGGCAGTAATGAAAAAGGGGCCTAGATGACCAGGCCCCTTCTGAATAACCCTATATTAAAAAACAACTTTTCAACCCGCCTTTTTCGGATACGGAAGAAACTTCGCCCCACTCTCTTGAGCCCATCTAGATAATCGCCCAGCTGCCGCCGTCGTCTTTTTATGCTCTTCAAGATTCGCGGTTCGATTGTATACGTAACTTCTCGGATCGCGCACGGCATACACAGGCAGACATTCTATGTATTTGGTCGGCTAATGGCGGACTCCTTAATCGGCGGGATTTGTTGTGATCCGAAATCCGCACAAAGCGGAATGCTGAACAGGAGGGAAGAATGTAACAACTTTATTCCCTGCTAACTTTCCGGAAACGCAAAAATGTAACAACTATATTCCCTCTGCAACAACTTAGTTCCCAAAGTAACAACTTTATTCCCTGCAAACAGCAAGGTATCAGAAGACCATTAAGTCCTTACAAAACCAGTCCGTAACCCATTGAATTAACTATTGCCGAAAAATCATCTAAAAAACTAAAGTTCTTACATTTTCGCGCTGCATACACTAATGTTGTCAAATTCGCAGACAATTAAGTCCTTACTATTTTACAGCAGAAAATTACAGTCAACACCTCGATGAGAACACAACAAGTTAAGAGTGGTATTAAAAAGTTTATCACATATTCCCCCCCATTAGCAATCGTAATTCTGGGAAGGATAATATTAGCGAGGAAATGTGACCGATACGGAGAGGGGTGGAGCTATACCGTATTGAACATGCAGAAAGCCTCAGCTTTACCTACAACTCAGCACCGGAGCTATGTTGATAATGCTGAGAAATTCTGGTTGAAACATTAACAACGCACAAGGGGGCGCAGTAGCACAGCCGCCAGAACTGAAAAAGAAGCACGGCTATTCCCGCGTCCCTCTCAATGCTGCTGTTATACGCTGCTTGTTTTTATTACCTTACAGTGCAGGCATTGGCCAGCCGAAATAGTCAATCGCGTCGCGCCAGCCATTGTTTTTTATACTTTGACAAGTTAAGCCGGGTGGTGCGATCCCCCAATGGTTGGTAACATATTTCATTTGAGTAATATTAATGCCAAGGTGCAGGTGATCATTAGCAGTATCCCTGATTATAGCCTTCGTTTTTTTATCGATTTTATAGGCTTTTCTGATTTGACCTATAGGTATATGATTCGCTACTTTAACCTCCGAGGCTACACCTGCGTTTGCTTTCAAGTCGCTTATTATGTGGCCATAGTATCCATATAGAGACTGACCATTACAGTCATGCTTTATAACCAAGAAGGCATTGAAATATTCATCATACTCATTCTTGTATTTGTTGCTGTTTGTCCAATTAAAGACAACAATACCATCGCAAATTGGATAAACATCTGTACCTTCTGGGACCATAATATCGACACCCTCATGTTCGCCATCGCCTGGATAGTTAGGATCGCACATGCGCCAATGAAATGTATAACTAACAGAATTGTCTAAAGGGAATCTTGGCTGGGTCGTGAAATAAAGCTCCTGTATTTCAGAGTCAGACAGGGCACGGTTGTAAATTCGGACTTCATCAATGGTGGAGTTTACGTAGCCTCCCCACGTATTGGTGCCGAGGTAATTGTAATGCGTCCACTGTGGAACGCCCCCAGTATAGGGATTTGTTCCCTTTAGCTCTCCATCAATGTATATTTTGATGCCACCGGAGCCCCATGTTCCGACAAAATGATACCACTTGCCTGCAATCGGCTGAACCCCACTGTCTGCCCAAAGCCAATTCCAAATGGATTTGTCATAGATTCCAAAAACAAGATTGTTCGAATAATAGGGGTGAACGCCAAAGTCGATCCCTTCAAAATTCTGATTGATCGGATTCTCTGAGATGCAAAACCACATCCATCCATTACTTGGCAATGGATTAGGTACGGAATGAAAATATACCCAGGCAGACACGGCGCCATCAGCCAAATAACCCGGATGAGGTAATTCGATATAATCATCAATGCCATCGAAGGCGTAAGCCGTGTTTTCGCGGCCAGACCTATCTCCCGCTAGAGTTGCTCCATAGACAGCACCAGTGGCCCCGTGGCCGCTCTCATCATCGGCATTGCCATTAAACGGGTAATAAGCAACTAAGCCGTCGTTTAGATCAGCCGATGCTGAGCCAACCAAGAAAGAACCGACAAACAGAGCAAAAGCTATAAATATCAGGCTCTTCATCATAATCCTCCCGTTTTGATTCTATCCGCAAAATACTTTAATAAGCGATGAGGCTGAACATTAGAGTCGTCGTTGACCAAAATTAATACGAATGTATGCTTGAATCGTAGAGCTGTCAACAGTATTAATTGGATAGAGAACGGTGTAGTGCACGGGTTGAAAATTGATGTATTTTCATAAATGTAAATTCAATGGCTTCAGGATGAACTTATGACCATACACTTTAGTCAGAATCCTTCACTTCATTCAGAAAAATTCATATTTAGTGGCCACCTACAACTTTACCGACGCGCTCGATTGAAAGAACCGTGAAATATAAGCTGTCCTCTGCAGCATGATGAAGTCCGGCATAGCCGCAAAGACGATAAACCCGGGCAATGAGAAATGCTTATATCTTTACAACGTCGGGCATAAACTTCGCGTCAATCTGTCCAGCGACTGCATAATATAGGAGTCTATTATATATTTTTCTGCATTAGCAATTGTAATTCCGAGAAGAACATTTTAGATGTGGAATTTGACCGATACGGCGAGAAGTGAACCTTAAATACTCATGCAATGCGCTGAACAGTCATTGAAATAAGAAAGGGGTTATTGTGTGCGGACAGTCAGAAGAACAAAAGAACTATCGGGAAGACAATTAAGTCCTTACGAAACCAGTCCGTAACCCATCGATTTTACTATAGCCGAAAAATCACCCGAAAAGATAAGGTTCTTACATTTTCGCCCTACAACCATCTGTCATAGCCGGCCGCCTTTGCTATGGCCAAGTGGGTCTGATCATACCAAGCATGGGCCGATTGAACTAGTCCGCTTATCAACAGAAGGAAGATAAACAAGATGGCAAGTAGTGATTTCATTAGTGGATTATATCAGGCATTCTGGCTTATGGAAAGTAGAGATATCCCCCGTTGATTTCACGATGAAAAGTTCTTTGTGTAAACTACAACTTGTGATATAGTCGTCCAATCAAAGAGTACTTCCTATACTCCTCATAGTTGCATTTCCTTGAAACATGCTCGGTTACATTCTGTATTTGATGGAATACCATTAAAATACCCCATTGCGTTCGTTTCTATTTTGGGTTGACACACCCATTCGCCGTTACTTGACATGCCCTGATATAGGCATACATTTGCAGCACACTTAAGTGCATTAACGTTCTGCTAAAATCGTTTTATCGGCAAACTGCTGTAATTGAACTTTTTAATAGCTAGTTAGCTAGGAAGACTACTGCTCAACGTCAACCAATAGTCCGAACGGTCAAGGCTGTTTGACTTTTTATAAATGGAGAAAGTGACGATGAGAAGGATTATTGTATGGGTTGTGGGTTGCTTGATGGTTGCCATTGGTCCTGTTGCGTGTGGAGGGGGCGGAGGCGGTAGTGCAAATAGTACGAGTAACTCGCCAGGATCAATCGGTCAAGCCGGAGGTATTATTTCTTCACAAAACGGAGACGCAACTCTAAGTGTACCGCCAGGAGCTTTAACTACTGCCACAAATATAACTATAGCTCAAACTGTCGATGGTACTCCTCCTGGTACATTTATGAGCAGTTATGAAATAACTTCCACTGGCACCTTAACATTCAATACAGCCGTCACAATCAGTCTTAGATATGATTCAAGTTTAATTCCTATCGATGTTAATGAAAATGATTTGAAGTTGGCTTATGTATCTGAGGGAGAATGGATAACTATTCCAGCCTCAACAGTAGATACTAGTAACCACATTATAATCGGAAATATGACCTATTTCCCATTGAGTAAGGTGGAAAGCGCAAAAGCCTTGCCCAACGCGGTTTCAACGACTCCATCCAAAGTAAAAGCAATTGTTGGTAGTTCTGCGCCAGCAAATTGCAGCAATCACGGCGTTATAATAATGGGATCCTTTAATTCTGTTGATGTTTACTCTAACGGCTGCATAAAATACAATTCCTACTATAACAAAGAATACAATTGCGGCAGCGGAACCTACGATTATGTCAGTGGCAGTTGTGTAAATGGAACTTTTACCGGATTGAAATGGGAGTGTGTCGAGTATGTGAATAGATATTACCTGTCAGTTTATGGGAAAGACATAGCTTTTCCAAGGAAAGATGCGAGAGATTACTACAATACTGCACCCTCTCGAGGTCTTGTTTCCTATCCAAATGGTACTTCTGCAACTCCCCAAATAGGAGACATTTTAGTATCGGAAGGCGATGGCAAAGCAAATAATGTTGGACATGTGGCTATTATTAAAGAGGTAGCAACCGATCATATTATTGTTGTGCATCAGAATTGGTCTAATGCTAGCAATGATTTTGCCTCAAATTATCGTATCAGTAGAAATGGTAATTTCATTAATCCATTTAGTTCAGATAATAGTTACCCGATAAAGGGTTGGGTCCGATTACAGTCAACTTATTCCATTAGTGGCACGATCCATTCAATAAGTAATTCTGGACCTGCACTATCCGGGGCAACAGTCTCTATTGCAGGTAAGACGGTTACCACAAGCGACACTGGGACGTTCTCTATTTCCGGAATCCCAGCTGGCACGTATACATTTTCCGTCGCTAAATCAGGCTATGAGACCTACACCAACGTGACATACCCTGTTGGTTCTAATCTGACAGGCCTTAATTTCTACCTGACTCAGACCGTTACCTATTCCATGAGCGGCACAATTCATTCAGTGAACCTCTCAGTACCGCTGCCTGGAGCAACAGTTTCGATTGCCGGTATGACCGCGACTACTAGCAGCAGCGGGACATTCTCCATTGACGGTATCCCAGCTGGCTCGTATACATTTTCCGTCGCCAAATCGGGCTATGAGACCTACACCAACGCAGCATACCCTGTTGGTTCTAATCTTACAGGCCTTAACTTCTACCTGTACCTGGCGCCGCCCTTCGGTTCATTAGCGATTAATTTTTCAACATGTGCTGCCGGGTTATCATGGGACTATTCGACTATTGATCTAGCTCATCAAAGTGCCTTGCAGGCGTGTGGTATTGGTTGCATTTTAACATACGATTATGGCAAAGGTACATGTGCTGCATTTGCAGTAGGTGCTTCTGGGTGCGGAGGTTATGGTGGATGTGATACGCTCGACGAGGCGCTATCAGGCGCAATAAGTGAGTGTAACAAATATTCCACTGGATGCTATGTAACCTTGTCGGGATGCAATTAATCTACGAAAGAGTCGCATACTTCTTTAGATTTAATTTAATGTAATAAAAGGATTCTTTTTTCCGATTCAGTTCCTAGAATGAGTATTCTGGGAACAAAGGAGAAAAGGCATAAAAAAGTATCTGGCAGTATGGGACTTACATTCACGGTCATCGATAAGTCAGGCAAGTCTGCCACAATTGGGATCGTTTATACATATACCGGGACTTGCTTGGTCGCATCTGCAACCCCTGGCGTCAAAAGTGTTGTAAACGGACTGGAAACACTAATGCACTGATTATTACTACGATTGTTTCCTGAACTCGCCGAATAACGGATTTCTGCAGGTTTTTGCAGATATAACCGCTTAGCATTTAAAAAGGAGGAATAGACGATGATGTCAAATATGGTGTGGGCTTTGATTTGTATGATGAGCTTACATTCAAGAATCGCTTACAGGAGATCATCAATGTATTTACGAGTTATAATTGTTTTACTTTTTGCGGTCTTCATTTCAGTGCCAGGGACGGCATTTGCGGCTTCTAAAGACGCAAGCAATAGCAAAGAGACGCTCGCAAAGGTCCTCTATGCATCTCGTAATAGCGATGGGAACAAATACATTTTCAATAAAGTAGAGGTTATCGAGACCGGCAAGAACCTCGGCCATGGAACACCCATTAAGTTTAGAATGAAGGGTATACGCGGTTACACCAGTCAGCATCAAGGATCGCTCAGCCGTATGGAAGCGGAAGCACCCTTCAACGATGTCTTTGTCGTATTCTATTCGAAGGACGAGTTCGGCAAAATAGTAGCTTGCACTGAGGGAGGATTTAATTGCGTTAAGGAAGAGGACATGAAGCAACACCAGGCGCTGCTAGATAACATGAAAAAACAACATGACATCGCAAAAAAACAAGACGCACAGGGGATAGCAGAATACGTTCAGCGACAGAGAGACGAAGAGATGCAGCGTGCTAAACAAGCAAGGCTTGAGCAAATGCGAATACAAGCACAGATCCCGTCTGTAACTCTTGGAACGTATAAGTGTTACGACGATTTTAGCGGCGTGTACAAGAATCGCGGGGAAGCTGTACTCACAGATGTGGACATTTCTTACGTGCATGTCTTTCCAGATGGAAATCCTCAACGTGTGAAAGTTATCTTTGAGTTTAGCAACATAAATAAAATGGATTATGAAGGTAATAGCGGTGTTGTGTTCGACCTCAAACGCGAAATCTGGATGCGTGATGGCGACCGCGCGTTCGGTATTACTTTCGCAGACGCGGCCACGAGGCATCGGTTTAATGAAGATTTGGTTAAGGCCATTGTGGCTTGGAGCAATAAACATCCAGAGCTAAAGTGAGACATAATAGATAGTTAACGCAAGGCAAAGTAGAGCCGCAAATGGAAGACTTATCACGAGAAGTAAAATAGTATAAAATGCAACCAACCCGCACAAGGCATACGATGGACAACTCTTCCGCAGTGCTTCATATCCGCGTAGGTAATCTTGGTCGAATGAATGTTTCAAGGTGAAGCATGTAATCAGAGACATAACTTTTTTTATCGCTATGCCGCAAATTTGGTATTTCCATTTAAACGAACTTCTTGTCGTCGTACTCCATAAGCCTCTTTCGATTCCGAATATTTATCAAGAACCCATTTGCATTTAGGATATCTTTCATACTTGGCCAAGATCTTGAGTCCGAGACCAGCCTCTTTGATTATGGCTGTTCGAGTAGCTCGCTTATGCGGTACGGCTATTCTGATCTTTTCAGCAGCTTTAGTTAACATCCCGCTCCAGAGTCGATCACGGCTCGCCCAATCGATATAACGAGGTGGCTTCGAATTATGACTCCATCTTCTTGCTTCCGAAAATAACCATGCTCGGTCGTTTCGTAGCAACCGGATGTAAAGCCCTTTGTTTGCTCTTGCAGCCAGTTTCCGGCTTCGGTTCGGCACTTTGCTGAGAAGTTTCAGCCATTCCTTGCGCCATTGATCTATTTTCTGCTCAGTAACCCTATAGATCGGTCTTTTTGCCTGAAGCATGTTCTTGATGGCTCTGTCACGGACACCCATCTTTTTCGCGATAGCAAGCATAGAAAGCCCGCTCCTCCGAAGCCGCCCTGCTTCTTCCTCCCAGGTAGGCCCATATTGCATGACTTTGCTTATGACAGGCATCTGAGGATCGCTTTCGCTGACTGCCTGGAACGTGAAATGGAACCCACAGCTACACCGAGCGGATGCGACGTATTTTCGATGCTTATGGCCTATATATATTATCGGATTTTTAATCGGATATTCTTCATCATGCTTACCATAGGGATTTGGACATCTCCATGGCCCAAGGCCGAAAGGAATCTTATCGGTGACTTTGGCGGTGACGCTTTCCAAGAAGAGTTGAACAAGTGCATGTTCCAATGGGTGGAAGGTCTTTTTGGCCGATCTGAATATGTTTCGGAACCAGCTACCGTTATGACCAATACGGAAATCGCATTGCAAAAGTCGAAGTAATCTATGTCCAAAGTAAGCAACGAAACCCTTTTCTAGCTTTGCCAAGGATAATTGGATCGCACCTTCTATGTATCCGTGCTCTATCGCTTCTTTGCGGTAGATTTTGGTTATTTCTTCTCCTTCCCATCCCGGTATCTGTCTCTGCAGCATATCGCGGCTTCGACGTGCTATCATCAGAGCCTTATCATGATCACTTTTATTTAAGGCTTTAGATATATTCGCCTGGAAATCTGATGTCGCGTTCGTGGCATCAATATAATCGTCGAAGCCTTTAGGATGCATAAGCGCCGAGGTATCAATCAATTGATCACCATGCTCGGGACAAACCAAGACTCCCGGCAGTTGATGACAACGATGCCAATAAGTTTCTCCATATTTGTCGATGTCATTTCTACTGCAAATATTGCAGAAACGAAGATGGCGTGGTCCTTTAATACGATTCGTCACTATTCCTAACTTAAGCTGAATCCCGCTACTATTGTTTGACAATAGTTTTTTTATACATAATGCTGTGTGCTTCGCCGATGTATATCTAGAAAAGTAAGGAAATAATGTGAAACTATTAAGAAGTTCTTCCCCTTTTCTATTCCATGTCATCATAGTTTTTCTGCAAATAACGCTAAGTGAACTCTGCAATAGTGTCGTAGGTCTTGCAACGTGCCCTGTCAATTCAGCCATAACGCCCGCAAAATTACTTGACGATATTTGCATCAAGTATCGAGTAAGAATACTATAAAACAACTCATCCTCATAAGCCTCGTTCATATACATTCTCATTTGCCATCCCTCACTACTCATTTCTTAAACATGAACTTTGTGAATTCTGCGTTTTATCAATCGCGGCAATTTGCAATCCGAGTACTTTCTTACACTTTGGAAGCTTCTGCAGGTCGGCAATTACATCATGATAATTAAGCGATGTTTTGCTTACTATCTGACGCAATAAAATACGTGCTTTTCTATTGCTAACTGTCGATTGCAACATAGCCTTGACTAACATCTGACTCCACTGCTTATCGCGAGATGATCAATCGACCTTTTTCCCTCTAAAATTTTTTACACTTTTGCGCCGTTTATCGTTAGTAGAAAGCAGCCATTTAGAATCATGACGCTTCAATTTTCTATAGATCGATGGGTTCTTTCTAGAAGCTCCAACATAACGCTGCTCAGAAAGAGAGTCTATTGTCGCAAGCCACTCCTTTCGCCATTGTTTAATTTGCAATTTCGATACGCTCCTAAACTTCCTTTTCAGTAGTTGGCACACTCTGGACGCATCCGTACCCATTATTTCCCCGATGGTTCTGAATGTGTACCCTTTTTTTCGCAACCTTGCTGCTTCTGATTTCCACGTGGGTCCAAACCGAGATATTCGAGCAATTATTGGCATTGCTGCATCTTGAGCATCTGTTTCAGAAAAAATGAAGCAGAACCCGCAATTACACGTTGCAAGCGCTTCGACTTCGTTACGGTTATTGGTTCTATAAATGATCATATGTCGTTTCAACGGAAATGGCTCTTTATGATGCGCATATTTGTTGGGACATTTCCAGGGCCCGGCCGAGAATCTGACTTTATGTGATGTTCTAACTTCAGCTGTATTTTCTAAAAATGTTTGCATTAATGCGTGCGCCGCTGGATTTGCAAGAAATACGTCGTTAGTGAATAACCTTTTTATCCAATGGCAACTATTGTCAGTTAAATTTAAACCATATCTGGCAAGCAACTTATCGCCGAAATATGTTCTAAAAGCCTCCCTTATTTTATTTTGTGAAATGTAAAGAGATCCATCAACGAATCCACGTGCTGATGCCGCCTCTCTATAGGCATTTGTCAATTCCCGCAGATGCCAACGGGTCATTGTTCCATTAAGAATCTCTTGGCATCTCTTCGCAACAAGAAAAGCACGTTCCCTTTCTATATTGTTTAATATGGCGCCAATTTGACAGTGCTCTTCCTTTGCATTAGATGCATTCGCATAGGAGAGGTAGGCATTGTGAACTATGCGACTTTGAGTACTGATTAATTCTTCTCCATGCACAGGACATACTAAAGCACCGGACAGCTGATGAATTCGATGCCAATATGCTTCACCGTATGACTCCATATCAAGAGCCTTGCATATTTTGCAGAAGCGTAATGTACGCGGAGGTTTCAGCAAGCCCAAAAAACCTCCGGGCTTAAAGTCGCTTGTTTGCATATTACCTAATTCATAATATTCTTTATACCTAGATTTCCCAACATCATTTACATATCGCGTATAGTATGGATACATAGTGTGGTTCTGCAATAAATCATTACTGCTCAGCCCCCAGGCAAGAAATGTCTTTTCCGCCATAATGCTGATGGATATTGGAATGTGTGCATTAACTGAAGTTAATCGATCAGTCAGCGCTATGCACAATTTACTAGGTACAATGATGCCGGCATGATCAGAGTATCGCGCATTTACGCTATACAGCAGCTCATCCGGATAAGGGATAGGCGGATATAGTCTCATATTAATTCCTTCAATCTTTTACTTCGATCAGTCCGGCCGATGCTAATGCGTTGACGGCATTAGCACCACCGCCTTTTTGTACTACCTCTGCAAGGCTGTCCCCTCCGCTGACACATGGTCCTTTGTCTTTGGCCGTCGCATCCAAGACCATACGAACTGCACGCTCAGATGTAAGATCCGGATATATGTCAAATAGCGTGCCCAGAATCTCTTGAGCCTGATCTTCGTCATATTTCATCGCAACCAAAGCACAAGCAGCACTCATGCGTTCGTATTCCTGGTCTCTTTTCTTAGCACTCGCCTCTAGCTTCCCTAATTTGGCATCGACATCGACTTGCTTGGACAGATCTCTGATTCCTGCGTCAAGGAGATCCTGGTAATTGGCAATCGCCTTTCTATTTTTTTTCCTCAAGGCTTCAAGCATTGGTTCAACAAGTTTGAACTTATCATCGGCCACCTTGATGATTTGTTCGATTGAGATACCTGGTGCCTTTGTTCTAAGGGCGTCCAATTGCGTCAATTGAAATAATCTGACAACAAGAGCATGAATTCCCTGGGTGCGTTCTCTCATTACCGTTGACAGTTCATCGGTCAACGGCACAAACTTATCGGTCCATTGGTACTTCCAGAGTCCATTTAAAAAAAACTTCCATTCTTTTTTATCCAGACAATCCCAAATGCAGGTACCGTAATCGCCTACGCGCCTTGCTTCTCTGAATGTACCCGTCAGCATCTGCATGGCGCGAGGAGTTCCGATCGTTACAACAGGAATTTTCGCATTAGCAAACGCAACGAAAAAATTCAGCATCTTGCTTTGTCCAACACCACTTGCATCAAGCAAATTCTGAATTTCATCAATGACCAATACACCTAAATTATGCATTTCAGTAATATTGGCCACACTCGATATTAATTCATCAATCGTTCCTTTCGAACTAACCTGCTTACGATACGAAGAATCGAGAAGAGAGTCGAGTTTGCTGAGGATACCAAGAAGCAGCTGCTTGAGACTGCCGTCCAAAGGGCAGTCGGCTTTAAGCCAAACCACCTGGGTAAACTTGAACCTTGAGTGCATTAAGACCTGTGGCAAAAATGAAAGGGTTCTATCGGCCACGGTTGATTTTCCCACGCCCGAAGTTCCAAACAAAGCAAACGATGGCGCAGTTGATGGCCCTGACTCTTCAATTGCACAGATGTCGCCATTCATTGCTTTTCGATAGCGCTCTGTTCGACTTTTCCTATATGCAGGATCTATCGGATTGCGAAATGCATAACCTGCTCGAACAATTAGATTAATCTTTTCGATAACCTCATAGTGAGATGGCAATGGCTCCAAGTAATTATTGATACGGGTTATAAGCAATGTTCGATCTGCTCTCGGCAAGAGTCTTTCTGCTGCGGATATCCTGGGAAAGCGACCAAATTTTTCCGAAATTTCATTTGCTTCTACGAATTGCGGCAGCGCCTCTAATAGGGGATTCCCTTTATGTTCCTTAATCGTAGACTCCTTATAAATGGCTTCCATCATTGCTGAAGGCATCTCGCTATCAGTCTTCTTCATTACTGTGTTACCTCCCTTTGTTTGCGTTTGGCTTCGAGTACTGCTAATTCTTCGTCGAGATAATCGTTCCCCCGTGATGCTGGCATTTCCTTCGTAATGTTGTGAACCGAGTCATTCGTCGCGTCGCTCAGATAGAATGTTTCAACCTTCCGCTGCAAGCTCTTTTCATCGGCTTTGTGCGTCCCGATATTTGCAGTCCTTTCAGATTTTGTAGCATTTGGATTACGAACGGCCTTTGTCTCCTTTGTTGCTTTGCTGACAATTTCCTCCGTGCGCTTGTCTTTTAAAAGTCTTTTGGCTTGCTTGCCATCTTCTTTCTCAACCTCGATTCTTTTCTTGTCTAAATCGAGTTCTTCTTCCTCGAATAAGGAAACGCCCAGAAGGTCGCTGCTGCTGTCAAGTAACCGACAAACCTCGAAGCCTTTTTCCATTTTGGGGTCATGAGCGTAAAGAATACCCAGATTCCGCGGATCATATGAGACATCAATTGTCCAAGTCTCTTTGCGGGCCTTAGCAAACCACTCTTCGTGAATTGCGGTATCACATGAATAGTAGGCTTTCTTGAAGTTGATGCCCTTCGCAGTGACTCTTGCTGTATCTCGTGGCATAACGTTAAGTCTTACATTATCGAGTGTCAGTCTTCTCAATTTACCGCTTCGATTCTGTATACCCCACTCCCAGAGATCCAGAGGACATGCTGTTAACCCCTCTGTGATCATTTCTGCTGGCAGTTTAAGCCCCTCAATCGTTTCTTCATTATGTTCTAGAACCGCCAAAATCACCAATTGTGTAAATTCGTACAGATTTAATGTTGCTTTTAGCCGGTAGTCTTCTGCACCCCGCTCATTAAAGTCTTTCTCAACATAGCCGGGTGCAAATGGTCGGAATTTTGCCGGCACAATACCAAATCTGCGTTCGACCAGAGCTTTTAAATCGGCCCTGCCTGGACTTGCATTTTCGATATCAATTTTGAGATTTTCTACGATATTTTGACCGAGGTCCACGCTCATAAGTTCGCCCCGATCTCCCATAAGGCGTCTAGGGGCATCTTGAGAGGGCCATTCATCAGCCTCAATATCTAGGTCATATTGACGGCAGAACTCGACCTTGTCCATGACCATGTTCGTGAGCGCCATCATTGCTCCAACCCATGATGGACCTTCAAAACCGACATAAATGCCAGTTATCAGTCTACTGAACACATCAATAACAAAATAGATAACTGGTCTTCCGACTATCCTTCTCCGGTCCTTGCTCGAGACCAAGTAAATATCCGCAATAGTAGCATCCACTTGGAATCTATCTCCTGGGCCTTGGACATCGCCGTCAGCTCTCCCCGTTATCGGACGCTCATTCTTATCCCAGTTCCTCTGACCATGCCTTCGTCTCCGCTTCTTGCCAAATGGAAATGTCTTGCTGATGTAATACTGCAACTGCCTTAGTGATGGTTTCTTGTCATTATCGATCTGATAATCTATAATTTTGCCCTTATCATCTTTGATAGCCTTTGAGAAGAAAATGCGCACCATTCTGTCGTACGCGTCTTTCAAAGTAAACTTTTTCTTTCTCAACCAGAATTCGGCGCCTTGCTTGATCGCCTTTGTTATGTAATCACCGACTATGTTTACCCCTGTTCTCGTCTTATCCTTCCTAGGCGCCCCCAATTTTACGTCCTCTCTTACCCGACGCACTCGATCGGGATCCTTTATCGTGCCGCACTTATGATAATCGGGACGGAGCGCCTGATATGTCATGCCGCGCTTCCAATAGCGCCTTAACATGTCAACGATCGTGTCATATGAACTGTTAACTTCATTCATTCTTTGGCGTATCAAATTCTTGCGAGAGCTTTTTATGAGGATTAGGCTCTCATTATCGCCATTGATTAATGGTTCGATCAATTCATATCGTTGCCGGTGCATCGCTTCGTTTTTGGGATTTGCCTTCCCAACCATAAAGCAGTCCCACGGATCCTCAGGCTCAATGAATAACGACCATGCTCCTGGTTCAATTGGGTTTGCAAATCACCTCTTGATAATTTAAAGGGCCATGAATGGTCATCGATCCGGCAAAGCCATATTGTTGAGCTGAAGGAATCTATCGAAACGACTCGTAGGAGAACCTTATTGTTGCTGTCACTCAAGTACTTATCTAGTAGCAACATCCGAACAACTATTAATTTGCCATTATCCTTCATGATTAAATGCCCCTTTCGCGAGTTCAAACTCACTTATTGGCAGGTCAGAAAGTCTTGATAAGTTCAGATTCGTTAAAATTCGTTTGCACCAAAGAAGGCGACGAAGAGCTGCCAGAGAGTCACCTTGCGGGTAGCCACTCTGTTCGTCAATAACACCACAAGCCTTTTTTATAGGAATATAAGGTTCAACTGACTTAATGAGTGGAATTTCCCGACAGAGTGTTTCATCAATAATCGAATTTTGCCGATTAATAAGATTTGTCTCCTTATCGAATATCCAAGCGAGATTAGATGTAAACTGATTCTTTAATTGCTGATCAGTAAGTATCTTCCATTCCACTTTACGGCATTCCCAGAATCGGCGTTCTATCTCGAGTTTCTCGAGTGTGCGTTTATCACTCAGACTTTCAGCTTGCTTGACAGTCCGAGCGATCAGCTCTGTCCCGTTTTTTGTCTTTACGGTAAGGAGGAAATCAATGGTTAATACCCAGAGAGCTCCGCTTAGTGGGTCAACTGGATATTTAACACCACAGCGTGCAGCTATTTCTACTGTTTCTCGCCGATCAAGAAGCGGGTACTGTTCACGTATGTCGATGACCCTATCATCCCATTCAAAGAGAAGAAATGCATAATACTCATTGTCAGAAAGGAGGTGATGTTGCCTGCTTGCCTTAATGCCAAATGGTCGATGCACGCGGCCTAACGAAGGGACATCGGAAACCTTATGCCAAGGTTTGTAGTTCGGACCATCCCCTTTGCCTCGACCTTCCCGGATAAAGCGACGAATGCGCGCTTCAGTCATACTGTATTTTTTTCTCGCCATGGTGTCTCCTTAAATTATGAGGATTCATTGCATTTTTTCAGGCATTTTGTTAGTGCTTTCATGGCTGCTAAATCGGATGGTCTGTTAAAACTTATGTCCGCTGCTAAAACACTACGAGTATGCGAATCAACAAGCGTTAACAGCCATGGCCTGCCGAGCTGACCATTATCAGAGACTAGTTGAATATCGATTCTCGATACATCCAGCAGTAGTTTCCGATCCTGTTTGTTTGTAAGCAAGCTCATCACCCCCCCTTGATAATATGCAATTACATACATAATTTACATATAATACATACTATTTGTCAACATAAAACATATTTACATGCTTATTAAATTATAACATATTGATTTAATTATTATTTTCTTTATTCTGATTGCTTATGAAGGACTGATCTTTGACGTTTAAAAGTGTATGAAATCCAATAATAGGTGTTTAATACATATTGTTTACATAGATATTTACACAGAAGAGAAACTATGCTATCGTTGCGTATGCTTAAGACCGCAAGACTATTTTATGGTTATACTCAAGAAGAGCTGGCACAAAAAATTGGCAAATCTCAGCGGTATTACACCCAGATCGAGAATGGACCATCCAAATCAGCTCCTCTCATTAAGAAGCTTTCAAGTATTCTTCAGATGAAGGAATCTTACTTGGGGTCCTCTGCTGAATACATCGAATACCCATTTGTGGCCGATTTTTACCTGTTTTGTTTAACTGAAAAAGAGCTATATGATTTGTATAGAAAGATAGTGGAAGATATATGTTCGAAATCTGAGTTTGTAGACGTTCTTTTTCTGCTGGTCAGGCCTTCTTTGATTGGCGTAATGCCAAGGCTTGGCGGATATCCCGTAATTTACGTTGCCATCCGGGATGACAGGGATACGATCTTTCTTTTTAGGAGAAAGCTGAAAACAAGAAGGTATGCTCTGGCGACTTCCGGAAGAAGCAGCGAAATAGCGGAAGATGCTGTCAACATGGATGGTTCAAAGAAGCTGAGTAGTAGACAAGTCGAAGTCAAGACATTCTTTAGGTCTGATACCTTTCGAGATATGTTGCAGTCGATAAAAGGAACTTATGTTTGTGAAATGACTAGAATGGTTACTGAGGATCTTTACCGGCGTATTGAGGAGGGATCTGTTACGCGGGAAGATATAGTCAAGTTATTCCCAAGCGTCGACTATTTCGAGAGCATGTACCGAGCACATACCAAGATAAAGAATAGATGATCCCCTGTTCAGATGAGGACGAATGAGTGTATTCCCAATCCTCTTTCCTCTGATCCCTCCTGCCACCGGAGTACTGTCGCAAATGAGCTCTCAAGAAAAGACTCAAGAAGGTGCAACTTTTCTTGTTTTTTTTACCAGCCTAGTTTATCCTCGACTTGAGTAGTATGAACAATTTTTCTGAACAAGTAAGCTTCATCTGGTTCGTGGCTAATCTTATCAGAGGACTATACAAACCGAATCAGTACAGGGATGCAAAAGAAGAGATAGTCGAGACACAATTCTAGCCTATTAGCAACAATGTGATTTGAGGCTCTATGGTCAAAAGGCAGGCACCTTCTCCCGACAATTCTGAATTTCTGACTCGCCGCAAGTTGATCGACCCTAAACTTAACGCGGCCGGGTGGAAAGTCTTGCCTTTTGACTCTTCTCTCTCTCTTGAAAATTCCAATAATTGTGCCATTTCTGAATACCCAACAGACAAGGGTCCCGCGGATTATGCACTTTGCGTTGATGGCAAGATTTCAGGATGATCGAGAGCAAGAGATTTTCTCTCGGTCCGCGGAATATTATGACTACAGGCTGAACGATGTTCTCACGGCGCTACTCAAATCCCTTCAATTTCCCAATAGGTTCCATGTTTCCTTTTTCTACTTTCTCAAACTCCATCGGTCTGGCATAGTGACGTCCAGCATATCGTTGAATCATTCTCAGCAGTGGACCCATCGTCACCTCCATCTGCTCTACAGGAGACTTCGAAGCGAATTTTCAACTCGGACCTGTTCACACTTCCGAAGCTCTCGATGGACAACAGCTTCCTACGGCCCTATCAAGTCCATGCAATTCGGCCATCGAAAGGCCATCAAAAGTCAAAACAGCCGAGAATGCTCGTGGCCATCGCTCTGAGTACGGGAGAAACCTTTACCTGGTGGATGGGGATTAATTTTGATGAAGAATCCGGGTGCTGCCAAGAGGATTCGATTCCTGGCAGATCGGCGTGTCATTGGCGGCCCAGGCAGTCCGTTCATTTGCATCCTTCGAAGCCGAACCAGGGCTCCAAGTTCGATAGCATTTACGAGGTGTACAGTCAGCGGTTTCAGACTGGGGATTTTGATGAAAGGTGAGAAGTTCGATCCCAAGGTGTTGCCTAATAGCTATCTGACCGATCCACAGCCAGGTCATGCCTTTGTATATGTGTCCACGATCCAGCGCATGACCATCAACCTCTTTGGAAGCGGGGGTACATTCGGAGATGAAGAGGAAAAAGACGACGAAGCATCACAGATAGAGATCCCAAATCATGCGTTTGACGTAATCATTGCAGATGAATGTCACCGAGGATATACCGCTCAACAGGTAGCTGTCTGGCGCGATACATTGGACCACTTCGATGCCATCAAGATCGGCCTGACAGCCACACCCGCCGCACATACGACGACTTATTTCCGAGATGTCGTTTATCGTTATGAATACGATGGCTGGGCCGTGCGCGAAGGCTACCTCGTTGACTACGATGCCGTGACAATTCGTTCTAATATCCGCATGGGTGGCGCCTTCCTCAAGGAAGGCGAACTCGTAGGTGTTGTTGACACGTCTACCGGCGCTGAACAAATGGACTATCTTGAAGATGAGCGTCAATACCAGACTTCAGATATAGAAGCTCGGGTCACGGTTCCAGATTCGAACCGTAAAATACTGCAAGAGCTCAAGAAGTACACGGACGAGCATGAGGCCACCTATGGCCGCTTTCCAAAAACGTTAATCTTCGCGGCAAATGACCTACAGCATACCTCTCACGCTGATCAGCTTGTGGAGACTGCGCGTACCATCTTTGGTCGTGGCGAAGCGTTCGCTACCAAGATCACCGGAATGGTTGACCGTCCACTTCAGCGTATCCGTGAGTTCCGAAATAGGCCGCAGCCCTGCATTGCTGTCACCGTGGACCTTCTTTCAACAGGGGTAGATATCCCGGATCCGAGTTTATCGTCCTTCTTCGGCCGGTTAAGTCCAGAATACTATTTGAGCAGATGCTCGGCCGGGGCACAAGGAAGGGTGTTGCCTATCCGGATAAATCGCATTTCACCGTGTTCGATTGTTTCGATGGTACTCTGCTCGACTACTTCCGGAATTCGACATCCATAACAGCAGCCTTGCCGGCTCCCAAAACCCGCTCCATCATCGATATCATCGATGACATCTGGCAAAACAAGGACAGGGAGTATAATACTCGCTGTCGTCAAGCGCCTGCAGCGAATCGAAAAGGAAATGTCCGCAAAAGCTAGATATGATTTTGCCGCCTTTATTCCTGAAGGCGATATGGGGCGTTTTGCTGAGGCGTTGACCGGAAACCAACAAGCAATTTGCCGAAACTATGAATATCCTTCGCAATCCTGTATTTCAGGATCTCCTCATTAATTATCGACGTGCGGAGAGAACGTTCGTTAAAGGGTACGAAGCTCAGGATGTGGTTACGAGTGATCGCCTGATTCACGCCCCTGGCGGCGTTAAATACAAACCGGAAGACTATTTGTCTGCATTCGCTCAATATATAGTAGAGCATCGCGATGACAGACCAGGCTGTGCAGATACTTCTGAACCGTCCAAAAGATTGGAATGTTAGCGCTCTTGCAGAACTTCGGCAGAAGCTAGCAGCAGCACCCATGCGTTTCAGCGAAAAGGATCTACAAAAGGCACATGCCATGACCTTTCATAAGGAGATGGTAGATATCATTTCCATGGTAAAGCATGCCGCAAAAGCGGAAGAGAGCCTATACACATCCCATGAACGAGTAGAGCGGGCTCTCATGCGGATAACCGGCAAGCAAACCTTTACCTCTGATCAGCTGGTATGGTTAGAACGAATACGTATCCATTTGGAACAGAACCTCTCGATTGATAAGATAGATTTTGACGATCAGCCGACTTTTTCTGGATATGGCGGCTGGAGCAAGGCAAATCGAATATTTAACGACAAACTTGGAGCAATGCTGACCAAGATTACGAAGCTGTTGCTGCATAAGGATTAACAATGAGTGATATCGTCAACAAGCTCTGGGGTTTCTGCCATACACTGCGCCACGATGGCATCGATTACGGCGATTACATCGAACAGCTTACTTACCTGTTGTTCCTGAAAATGGCTGATGAGCGCGATATTAACCTTTCCAAAACAGTCTGGATCAATGAAAAGGGTAAAAAAGTCATAACTGATTGCGGATGGCCGGCCTTGCGAGATAAGTCCGGAACAGCCTTGACCGATCATTTTGTCGATGTTCTCCGTGCTCTTGGTAAGCAGACAGGAATGCTGGGCGACATTTTCAGTCAATCCATGTCTCGTTTCAATAATCCAGTAAATCTCAAAAAATTGATCGGAATGATCGATGATGAAGAATGGTCTTCCATGGATGTGGACATAAAAGGGGCAGCGTTCGAGGGCCTTCTTGAAAGAGCGGCAAGCGAGGGAAAGAAGGGGGCGGGACAATACTTTACGCCACGTGTCCTCATTCAATCAATCGTACGTGTCATGAAGCCCGATCCGCGAGGAAAGTCGGATTTCAAAATCAGTGATCCTGCCTGTGGAACTGGAGGATTTCTCGTCGTTTCCTATGAGTGGCTTGTCGAAGCGTCTAAGGGTGTTTTTGATCGGAGCGAGGCGAAGCGCATACGAAGCAAAACGTACTTCGGCCAGGACCTTGTGCCTCGTCCCCGCAGACTTGCACTAATGAATCTCTTTCTACACGGAGTCGAGCCACACATCTATCTGGGTGATACGATCTATACACCACCTCGCGCTGAGCGATATGACGTGATCCTCACAAATCCGCCCTTCGGCACCAAAGGTGCGAACCAGGCACCTGACAGAGAAGACTTCACCATTGAAACGAGTAACAAGCAGCTCAACTTCGTTCAACATGTCATGAACATTCTTAAACCCGGTGGTCGCGCAGCAATAGTGTTGCCGGACAACTGTCTCTTTGAAGATAAAGCGGGCGAGGTCTTTGAAATCTTGATGAAGGACTGCAACTTACACACGGTCCTGCGTCTGCCGCGTGGTACGTTCACACCTTACAGCCAGGGAGTGAAGGCAAACGTCATCTTCTTCCAAAAAGGATTACCCACGGAAGATACCTGGATATTTGACGCTCGCTCCAATGTGCCAGGCATTACAAAGAAAGACCGTCCGCTTTCGCCACTTCACTTTGCGGAGTTTGAGAAGTGCTATGGCAAAGACCCAAATGGACGGAGTAAAAGGATCGACCTCGGGGAAGAAGGTCGGTTCCGGAAGTTCTCTATATATGACATCAAAAAGCGTGATTACAAGCTCGATGTTACCTGGCTTAAGGATGAATCGCTTGACGACAGTGACGAATTGCCAGAGCCTCAGGAATTGGCGGAAGAAGCAATAACGGAACTTGAAGCGATTGTTGACGATTTGCGAGTAATCGTGACGTTGACGGAAAAGGAAGAGGGCGTGAAGAAATGATTGATGATCTTCCTAAAGGCTGGGCTAGCGCCAAAATCGAGCAGCTTTTCGATTTCAAATACGGCAAGGGGCTCCCGCAGGAGAAACGTAATATAAATGGTGCGGTCAAAGTGTTTGGCTCCAATGGCGTAGTGGGTGTTCACACACACGCGGTTACGAATGGGCCAACGATAATCGTTGGCCGGAAGGGCTCGGTGGGCGAAGTTCACTTGTCATCTGAAAAGTGCTGGCCTATCGATACTACATATTATATTGATGCATTTCCTGCAGAAATGTCTCCAAATTATTGGACACTTTTCCTTAGGTCACTTCGACTCGGTCAGCAGGAAAAGTCTTCTGCAATCCCTGGTATTAGCCGTAGTGACATTTATGACATCTATGTGCCGATTCCCCCGCTGAGTGAGCAGCGTCGTATCGAGGCAAAACTGGCGGAGATTCTTGAAAAAGGCGGTGACTGCCAAAAACGGCTGGAAAAAATTCCGGCAATTCTTAAACGCTTTCGCAAATCTGTCCTTGCCTCTGCTTGCTCGGGCCGTCTTACGGCAGATTGGCGAGATAAGAATCCGTACGTAAAGCCATACTCAATTAAGGGACAGCAAGATAGTTCGGAGGTACGCGACGACGAGGCGATCGATCCCTCAAGTTGGCGGATAACGCAACTTGGCATTTTGACCACACTGATAACGAGTGGTTCTCGCGGGTGGGCGAAGTACTATTCTAAATCGGGTTCTATGTTCATTCGAGCGCAGAACATAAACTCCGACGTTCTCAATTTGGATGATATTGCCTTTGTTAAGCTACCTGCCCGCACAGAAGGATTGAGGACTAAAATCCAAAAGCACGATCTCCTCGTTACGATTAGTGGCGCTAACGTCACCAAGTCCGCACTCGTTGAAGAGTCGCCAAAGGATGCTTACGTGAGCCAACATGTGGCTTTAGTTCGGCTTTCCGATGTGCGTCTGAGCAAGCTCATCTATTTTTCGATCATTAGCCCTGCACACGGAAGGAAACAGCTACTTGCTGCTACTTATGGGCAAGGTAAACCCGGACTTAATTTAGACAACATTCGTGAAATGATTGTTTCAATTCCTCCTCTCAATGAACAACAGGAAATCGTCCGACGAGTAAACGAAATGTTTGCGTTAGCCGACCAAATCGAGGCCCGCTATGCAAAGTCCAAAGCATATGTGGACAAAATCTCTCAATCAATTCTCGCGAAAGCTTTTCGTGGTGAACTTGTACCGCAGGATCCGAATGATGAACCCGCACATATTCTGCTGCAACGCATTCATACAATAAAAAATAGCCTTCATAACCTCTCTCCAAAGCGATCTGCGAAAAAAGGCCGTAAGCCAGCCAAGCGTTTCCAGATTTCTTAATATTATTACCGGCCCCCCCCCAAACGCCACAATCACAAGAGCATCAACAATATCTAATAACAGGAATGGCCACCATGTTGTTGATTAATATCATTTTTAACCCTTATTTTCAGCCAGTTACAAACTAAAACATTTTTCAACCGCGCCATTCAAGGATGAAATCCATGCATACCCACGAAGATCCCGTGAATACTGACTAAATATGGAGTCAAAATACACTTGACTCCACTATATATAGTGATATATTCAGCGTGATGGATTTATTCTTGTGGTTTGATCATTTTCAGCGCTGAACACGAACATTGGATAATAGCTGCAAAGGCAGACCCTATATATCACGATATGCCTTACGCATGCTGCGTAAAAAGTCCTTGACTCGAGGGACTTGAACTGGTATTGTAAGGATGGGATTACGCATATTGCGTAAAAGGAGGTGTGCGATGAAGTTCGGTCAGCTCTTGAAAAAGGCCCGGACTGGGGAGAAAAAAACATTAAGGGAGGTTGCTGCCGCATCTGGACTTTCAATCAGTTTGGTATCAGACATAGAGCATGGCAGAAGAAGCGTATCCTCGTTGGAGGTTGTTGGGAAGATCGAAAAGTTCCTGAATATAACAGATGGATCTTTAGCAAAAGCAGCTCAGAAGGAAAAGAGTCTCGATGTGCCACCCGACGCAAAGGAGCTATTTTGGAAACGGGGACCTGAACTGAGCATGGCACTCTTGAGAGCATCAACCGAACTTTCAGAAGAGGCGATACACAAGCTTATCGATGAAATGCAGAAGAATGCTCAGCAGGCACAGGCAGAGGAGGATTAGTTGATGTCGGTCTCGGAACTTGCTTTCCCCGCGATGCGTGGATCTCGAATAGACAACCTTGCATTGGATCTCATAAGAACGATCCAGCCGGACGTCCTCGCGGGAAAGTGTTTTTTTGACGTAGAGCGATTCGTGGATGTGCACCTTGAGGAGATGACAGGCATTACACCAGACTATAGGCGTGGACTTCCCGATGGTATTTATGGATACACGCACACAGCGGAAAATAGCATGGTGATCAATTCAGACCTTCTCGAAAACCCCTTCGGCGACAACGAACGATTTTATCGATCAACAGTAGCGCATGAGGTAGGACACTGCATCTTACACGTTCCAATATTACGACGGCAAAAGAGAGATAAGATTTTTACAGAGAACAAGAAAGAGGAAAAGGTTGCACTCTACCGTAAGACCCATTTTCCACTGTATCAGAATCCTGAGTGGCAGGCATGGCGCTTTGCGGGGGCTCTATTAATGCCCGAGGTTGTAATTAGATCATTGCGCGGCCAGGGAGCGAGTATACAGGAAGTCGCAACTCATTTTAATGTGAACGGGAGTTTTGTGGAGAGCAGAATGAAAGCGTTAAAAATGACCACATAAAAAAAGCGTCAAGCCGTTGTTAGAGCAACGCTTGACGCTACCCCCTCTAGGGAACGAGGGGTGTCTTGACCCGGGTGGGCCAGACCACATAAGAAAGATACCATTCCTTTCGCCCACCTGTCAAGACCAATAATCTGTTTCCCAGAAAGCTGGTGATGGCCTTATGGCCAAATCCGGATCCACGGTCGTATTCCGTCCGTGGATAATCGCTAAGGGTAGGCGCTACGCGTCCGCCTGCAGCAAGGGCTTTTCCCATTCAGGTACAGAAGAATCCTGATGGGACGGGGGAGGTCTGTGTCTCCCCCTATTCCAAGAAAGCTCGGCATTGGGAATGCTGAGCGATAGGAGATCACTATGGCTAAAAATCCGCCCTATGGAGACGGACACCGGCACGGAGCAGTAACAGGAAGGTCTCAAACGCTGAACACAAAGACCAATCTTTGGACGAAGCGCGATACTGAGACAGGTCGTTTTATCAACCAGAAGTCTGACCCGAAACCCTTCAAAGGGGTTCGGAAAGAAGGAGGCAAATAACATGGAAAGGGACAACAAGCCCGGGCACAATCACGAGGACCACATCACTATCATCGTGAATCAGGTCTCTCACCACATTTCGAGCAGCACCGTAACAGCAGCCTATCTCCGCGAACTTGCGGGAGCCGGAGCTGACTATGAGGTATGGAAGGTAATCAAATCTCCTGATCCGGAAGGACAGCTGCCTGTCGATGATATGCAGGTCAAGGACAGCATTGAGGTAAAGAGCGGGGACAAGTTCAGGGTCGTCCCTCCGGGAACCTTCGGAACGGTGGCTACATTGCCGGCTGGCCAGCTTTCTCGGGAGTTGGAGCAACTCCATGAACAGGGCTGTGAAACCGAAGTGCATGAAGACAGCAGCCTCACGATTGTCATATTCAAAAAGTTCCCTCTTCCTAAGGGGTATAACATGGAGGCAACCGATGTTCTTATAAAGGTTCCTTTGTCATACCCGAATGGACAACTGGACATGTTCTGGACCGAACCGAACCTTCGACTCGCAAGCGCCAATGGCCAGACAGCGACATCGGTCGAGCAGATCCTTGGCAGACAATGGTTGCGGTTCTCGTGGCATCCCCAGAAATGGAACCCGGGCAGGGACAACATACTGACCTTCGTTGAGTTCATCAACAGGAGGCTCGCCCAACTGAAATGAGCAAAGAATATACCATACGAATCTCTGAACAAGATCTCAAGCTGTGCAGGTCGGCCGTCATGGCCGACCTGCCTAAAGAGAGCGCAGTATTTCTCCTGGCGGGCAGAAAAACGATAGGCGATCGAGAGGAACTTCTGATGCGGCGTGTCGTGGTAATCCCGAAATCCGAGTACCGCATTCAGAGCGATGTCCACCTCGATATTTCACCCCAAGCTATCAATGGCCTGGTAGCCCTATGTGAACAAAACGGCCTCGGCGCGATACTCTGTCACAGCCACCCGACAGACTCGCCGTACTCGCCGTCAGATGACAAAGGCGAAAAACGCATCGCCGAGACGATCTGGAAGTTTGTGCCAGAAGCACCTGTCGGGTCCTTGTTGATTTCTCCCGGTCAATACCGCGCCCGCATTTGGCTTCCTGGCCGAGCCCATTCAGCTGTCCAAGGCATTACCGTTGTTGGCAGACACATTCACCGGATCGGTCTCAACGGAAGCAGCAAAACAATGTCCTTCAATCGCGGTCTTTATGACAGACAGGTCCTCGCATTCGGAGACCAGGGACAGGAGGCAGTGTCGAAGACGAAGATTGCCATTGTCGGCATGGGAGGTACTGGTTCGCCAACGGCAGAGCAGGCCGTCAGACTCGGCGTTAAAGATATCCTTCTCATCGATCCCGATACTCTCAGTGATTCGAATATAACCCGGGTATACGGCAGCTTTTACCGGGACATCACTCGACCGTGGTGGAAAAAGCTGCTGCCCATCAACGGCAAGCAGTCCAAGGTAGATATGATAGCTCGCCACCTCAGAAGTATTGCACCGGACGCAAAAATAGTCGCTTTGCAGGAGAACATCGTTACATCTTCTGCCGCCCGGGCATTACTAGACAGAGATGTCATATTCTGCTGCACAGATGAGCACTGGGGCAGATCGGTCGTGAACCAGATCGCGCATCAGTACATGATTCCTGTCATCAACATAGGAGTTCAGATCGACTCAAAGAACGGCGTGATACAAGGGGCCTCTGGATCCATCCACATTATCCGGCCGGATGCTCCTTGCCTCTGGTGCTATGAATTCCTCAGCGGTAAGCGTATTCGGGCAGAGAGCCTTCCGCCGGAACAAAGAGATTCTGAGCTGAGGGAAGGCTACGTAGAGAACATTGACGCGAAGGCGCCATCTGTTGTGTCCTTGACAACAACGCTTTCCGGTCATGCAGTAACAGCCTTCCTGCAGCTTGTCACTGATTTTAGGGGAGCGGCTGGAGGCTTTCACAGTCTGAACTACAGCATTATGGAAGGAATCGTCAGGCGATGTTCAACAACGACTGATGAGCACTGCATCTGTAAATCGGCCAAAGGTTATGGAGACATGAAAGCCCTCCCCACTGTGGCATAAGCAGCATACTCATGCTATGCCATTTCAAGGCAAAGAGAGGGAGGGGCGTTGACGCCTCTCCCTTTTTATTACCAGAACTCAACTAAGCAAAACATAGGAACTCAATTGTCTATGCCAATATAATCGGATACCGTCTTTAGACGACTTAATTGTTTAACGATGACTTAATTGTATAAGTTACGACTTAATTGTTTCTTTATAGAAGGCGTATCTCACATCTCGCACACCAGGTCCTCGATCTCCTTCGAGAAGGTCTCATAGTTCGGAGTGTAATCGATGGGACACTCGATGACGACGACCTTGTGGAGGTCGAAGGCCTGCTTGAGCACCACGGCGAGGTCGTCCCCCTTCTTCACGGTCATGCCGACCGCCCCGTGGCTCTCGGCGAACCGGGCGAAATCAGGATTGGTATAGTCCAGCCCGAAGCTCCGGAACCCCATGTTCTCCTGCTTCCACTTGATGAACCCGAAGGCGTTGTCGTTCAGGATCAGCACGACGACCGGGATGTTCAACCGCACCGCGGTCTCGAGCTCCTGGGCGTTCATCATGAATCCGCCGTCGCCCACCACGGCAAGCACCCTGCGTTCGGGATGGACCAGCTTGGCGGCAAGGGCCGCAGGCAGGCCCGCACCCATGGTCGCGAGGGCGTTGTCGAGGATGAAGGTGTTCGGCTTGTAGGTGCGGTAGAGCCGCGAGAACCAGAGTTTGTAGATGCCGTTGTCCAGGGTGACGATGTCGTCCTCGCCGAGGGCCTTCCGCACGTGGCAGACGATCTCCTGCGGCTGGGGCGGGAAGGTCGTCTCGCAGGTCGCCGCGAGCTTCTCGGTCAGGAACAACCGGAGGTCCGCGAACAGCGTGTCGTCCCTCCGCGTCACCTTCGAGGCGAGCTGCCGGAGCGAGACCGAGACATCGCCGACCACTTCGATGGCGGGGTCGTAGTAGCGGTCCACATCAGCCTCGACGAAATCGATATGGATGATCTTCTTGTCAAGTCCCGGGTTCCAGATGAAGGGCGGGTACTCCACGATGCTGTACCCCACGGTGATGATCACATCTGCGCGGTCGATGCCGCAGTTCACGTAGTCCCGCTTGTGGATGCCCGTTGCGTAGAGGCTGTAAGAAGACTCGTCGGAGAGCACGCCCTTCCCCATCTGCGTATGCACCACGTAGATGCCCGTCCGCTCCACGAATTCGCGAAGCTCCTTCCAGATGAGCTTCCGGTTCGCCCCGGCGGATAGGATGAGCAGTGGATGGCGCGACGCGTTGATGAGCTCCGCTGCACCTTCGATCGTCTTGGTGTCAGGGTCCGGCCTGCGGCTGTGGCCCGGCTTCTGGACCTGTGCGTCCGTGCTGCTTCCGGCCACGTCCTCGGGAAGTTCGATGTGGACCGCGCCCGGCCGCTCTGCCTGGGCGTGCTTGAAGGCGTTCCGGAGCACCGTCGGAATGGTCCCCGGGTCGATGATCGACGTTGCATACTTCGTGACGGGCCGCATCAGGCTGACCACGTCGATAAGCTGGAAGCAGGCCTGCCAGTTGTCGCGCACCGCCTTCTGGCCGGTGATGGCGATGAGCGGCGCGCCGATGAGCTGGGCGTGGGCGATGCCCGTCACCAGGTTCGTGGCGCCCGGCCCGAGCGTGGAAAAGCAGACGCCCGCCTTGCCGGTGAGCCGGCCGTAGGTGGCGGCCATGAACGCCGCCGCCTGCTCGTGGCGCGTGACGACGAGCTTGATGTGCGACGTGCGGAGCGACTCGAGGAAATCGAGGTTCTCCTCGCCCGGCAGGCCGAAGATGTACTCGACGCCCTCCTCTTCCAGCTGTCTGACGAACAGGTCCGATGCTTTCATGAACGCTCCTGAAATGTTAATTCGCCACGGAGGCACAGAGACACAGAGAAAAGCATAAAAAAACCTTCGACACTGATCAACACTGATAACGGCTATTATAACGGCGGATCAATCCTCGGTATCATATCAAAATCAGTCTTTATTCTGTTTTATATTTGCTGCAGTCCTTTAGATGCTCCTTCAGCATTCCTCTTGCAACACGCTTTTTACAGTGGGGACAGGGTGCGCAGCACGGGACTGGATGTTCCAGCAAGGCTCTTCCTTCAATGTCTCTGCTTTGATTTTCATCCGTGTCCATCCGTGTCCACTCAGGGGTTGTCCCCGTGTCACCCCGTCACCGTGTCCCCGTGTCGGTCTTTCTTCGCGTCTCTCCGTGTCTCCCCGTCCCCGCCTGTCCCCGAGCGAGTCTATCGGGGATGTCTCCGTGTCAGCTTTTCTACTCCTTCACCACCACGGTCTTGATGTTCACCAGCTCCTTCAGGCCGTAGTGCGACAGCTCGCGCCCCACGCCGGACTTCTTCACGCCGCCGAAGGGCAGCCGCGGATCGGATCTCACGAAGTCGTTGATGGCAACGAAGCCCGCTTCGATCCGCTTCGCGAGCCGCTCGGCCCGTGCCGTGTCCCGGCTCCAGATGGCCGCGCCGAGCCCGTACTCGGTCCTGTTGGCCACGGCAACGGCCTCGTCCTCGGTCTTCACGATGACGATCGGCGCAATGGGCCCGAAGACCTCGTCCTTCAGGACCTGCATGTCCGGCGTGGCCTTCAGCACCACGCAGGGCGCGCAGAAGTACCCCTTTTTGTACGGCTGGGGCAGTTCGATGGTCTTCGCGCCTTTGATCTTCGCGTCCCTGAGCTGGGCCTTCAGGCCGTCCAGAATGTCCTTCCGCGCCACCGGCCCGATATCCGTGGCCTCGTCCATGGGATCGCCCATCTTGAGCTCCCGGAGCCGTGCGGTGAAGTGCTTGGTGAATTCCTCTGCCACGCTTTCCATGACGATGAAGCGCTTTGCCGCAATGCAGCTCTGCCCGCTGTTCACCATACGCGCCTGCGCCGCCGTTCGGCCGGCCTTCTCAACGTCCGCGTCGTCCAGCACGATGAACGGATCGGACCCGCCGAGCTCGAGCACCAGGCTCTTGATCTTCCTGCCGGCCCGGCTCCCCACCTCTTCGCCGGCCCGGTTGCTGCCGGTGAGCGACACGGCGTCAACCAGGTCGTCATCAATAAGCTGCATGGCGGCCTGCGGCGTGATCAGCAGCGTCGTGAACACGTTCTCCGGAAAACCGGCCTTACGGAAGGCGTCCTCGATTGCCAGCGCGGTCATCGGAACGTTCGATGCGTGCTTCAGGAGCACCACGTTCCCCGCTGCGACGCCGGGCACGCCGACCCGGAACACCTGCCAGAACGGAAAATTCCAGGGTTCAATGGCGAGGATGACGCCCAGCGGCTCGAAGGCGATGTAGCTCTTCTTCGCTTCCGTCGCGACTATCTCGGGCGCGAGAAACCGCTCGGCGTTCGCGGCATAATACTCGCTCAGCACAGCGCATTTCTCCACCTCGGCCATGGCGTCCTTGATAGGCTTTCCCATCTCCTGGGTGATCAGCGTTGCGTAGCTCCGCTTTTCCTCCCTCAGCACCGAGGCGAGCCTGGTGAGCAGGGCCGTCCGCTGCGCGACCGGAACCTCCCGCCAGCGGGCCAGAGCCTGGCGCGATCTGGCGATCGTGCCTTCCACCTCGGATCTGGACATGACGAGGAACTCATGCATCACTTCTTCCGTGTACGGATTGATCGACAGGAGCTTTTCACTCTGCTCCTTTCTTGTTTTCACTATGCTTGCCTTCATTTTATTCACCCCCCTGTTCGGGGACGCTCGCTTTGCTGTCTTCTTTGCTGTTCTTTTCTTCGATATCGGTTTCCTTGATGTCTTCGCTGTCTTCTTTTTCATGACGCCCCCTGTTGAGAACCTTGAATACCTTAACACGAATTACACGAATAAATTCCGAATGACACGAATGAAATGTCTTTTAACGTCGTCATCCCCGTGCAAGCGGAGATCCAGTGAAGATCCTAAATCCCTGGATTCCCGCCTTCGCGGGAAAGACGAAACGGCGAGAAAGCTTTTTAAAGGTCTTATTCGTGCCATTCGTCCATTCGTGACATTCGTGTTCAATCCTCTTATTTTACGTGCGTTTCTCGATCGGCGTGTACGTGCACGCTTCGTTCCCGCAGTAGTGGCCGCTGTATTCCGACGACGGCCGGTACAGCGCCGGCTTCTCGCCGTGGGCGTCGCCGAACTTCTCCTCGATGATATGGGAGGCCCAGCCTGCGATCCGGGACACGGCGAAGAGCGGCGTCATCAGGTCGCCCGGGAAACCCATCATATGGTAGACCGGAGCACTGTAAAAATCCACATTCGGCTTGATCGTGGTCTTGCCCCTTTTCACGAACTCGGCAACGGCCGTCTCCTCGATCACCGTGGACAGCCGGCACCAGTGCTCCTGGCCCAGCTTGTTCCCCAGACGGAAGCACATGTTCTTCAGGAACTTCGCCCGCGGGTCCGTTGTCTTGTACACCGCATGGCCCATGCCCATGATCTTCGCGTGGCCGTCCAGCTGCTTCTGCACCCAGCGGGGGACGTCCTTCTCCCGTGACCGCTCCAGCTCATCCAGCATCTTCATCACCTGCGCGTTGGCCCCGCCGTGAAGGCTTCCGGACAGGGCGCCGACGCCTGCGGCCACGCCCGCGTACATATGCGCCCGCGTCGAGACGACGGCGCGGCACGCGAAGGTCGACGCGTTGAACGAGTGGTCGGCATGCAGGATGAGGGCCGTGTCGAGGTCATGGGCGATCTCGGGGTCGGGATACGCGCCCTTCAGGAGCCACAGGAAATTTCCCGCATGCGACAGCGTTTCGTCCGCCGGCAGCGGATCATGCCCGTTGCGGATCCGGTCCCATCCGGCCACGATCAGGGGAATGCGCGCGATCAGCCTGATCGCCTTGGCAATGTTCGCCTCGCGGGACTCGTCCTGCAGTTCGTGGTCGGCCATGCCCAGGACCGGGATGGATGCCTGGAGTATATCCATGGGCGGGGCCGACGTCGGCAGTTTCCTGATGCTGTCAAAGACGAATGACGGCAGCTCCCGCGCCTCGGCGAGCCTCTTCTTGAAATCAGTGTACTGCTCTTCATTCGGCATGCGGTCATGGAGCAGGAGATAGGCCGTCTCTTCGAAGGTCGAGTGCTCCGCCAGCTCCTCGATCGGATAGCCCCGGTAGATCAGGATCCCATGCTCGCCGTCGACATCGCTGATCCTGGTGTCTGCGACCTTGATGCCGCGCAGGCCGATGTTCTTTGTCTTCGCAGTTTCCACCATGCAATTCTCCCCGTTCATCCGCGTGTATCGTTCTTAAAATCCGCCTCTGACCTGTCAAAGGTTTTCTTTTGCTCCGATCCGCTTCTTCACGTAATTCAACGTCCCGCCGGCAAGCAGATGCTGACGCTGCCGGTCGGACACGTCCAGCACCGTTAGGATGGTCTTGCCGTCCACGTCCACCGGGATCTCCCGGTCGCCCCGTGCAATGCGGCCCCGGATGTCCCGGAGCACGACCTGCATGCCTTTCGTAATCTTATCATAGTCTGCAGGATCTTTGAACGTAAGCGGCAGGATGCCAAAGTTGCAGAGGTTGGACTTGTGGATCCGGGCGAAGCTCTTCACGATCTTGGCGCGCACGCCGAGGAACCGGGGCGCCAACGCCGCGTGCTCCCGGCTCGATCCCTGGCCGTAGTTCACGCCGCCGATGACCACGACATTGCCCCTCATTCTTGCCTCTTGAGCGAAGCCGGGGTCCACCGGGGAGAAGACGTATTCGCTGATAGCCTCGATGTTCGAGCGCAATGGCAGGACCTTGTTCCCCGCGGGCATGATCGTGTCCGTCGAGATGTTGTCGCCGATCTTCAGCACGACCTCGGCGGCAAGGATCTCGGGAAGGGCTTCAAGGACCGGCAGCGGCTTAATGTTCGGTCCGGTCACCACGGCGGTCTCCCGAAGTCCATCAGACGGGAAGATGATCGATCGTTCGTCGATGATATATTTTGTCGGGTCCTCGATCCGCGGATACGTCATCGCTTGAGCAAGGTCCCGTGGGTCCGTGATGACGCCGGAGATTGCTGCCGCGGTCGCGGTCTCGGGCGAGCAGAGATAGACTTTGTCGTCCTTCGTGCCGCTCCTCCCGGGGAAGTTCCGCGGGAACGTGCGAAGGCTTACCTCGCCGGTACCCGGGGCCTGCCCCATGCCGATGCAGCCCTGGCATCCGGGCTCGTGCACGCGCGCGCCTGACATCAGGAACGAAATAAGTCCGCCCTGCTGCGCCACGTTCTCAATAACCTGCCTGCTCCCGGGGTTCACATGGAAATTGACCTCGGAATGGACCCTCCTGCCTTCGAGCATTTTCGCCGCCACCATGAGGTCCCGAAAGGACGAGTTCACGCTGCTGCCCACAATGGCCTGGTTCACCTTGATGCCGGCCACTTCGCGGACAGGCACCACATTGCCCGGCGACGATGGCTTCGCGATCAGCGGTTCGAGCTGCGACAGGTCGATCTCGGTCCGCTCATCGTATTCAGCGCCTTCGTCAGCCGCGAGCCGGACCCAGGCCGCTCCCCTGCCCTGCGCCTCCAGGTACTCCCGTGTGCGCTCGTCGGACGGAAAGATCGAGGTCGTGGCGCCGGTCTCGGTGCCCATGTTCCCGATGGTCTCGCGGTCCGTGGCGGAAAGCGACGCTACTCCCGGGCCATAATACTCGATGATCATTCCCACGCAGCCCTTCACATCGTATCTGCGAAGCATCTCAAGGACCACATCCTTGGCGCTCACCCAATCGGGAAGGCTGCCCGTGAGCTTCACGCCGAGCACCTTGGGGCAAGTCAGATGGTAGGGATAACCCGCCATGGCGAGCGCGACGTCGAGACCGCCTGCTCCGATACCGAGCACCGACACACCCGCAGCTCCCGGTGTATGGCTGTCCGAGCCCAACAACGTTTTGCCCGGGGCCCCGAAACGCTCCATGTGCACCTGGTGCGATACGCCGTTGCCGGGCTTGCTGAAATGGATGCCGTACCGCGCTGCAGCGGTCTGGAGGAACTTGTGATCGTCGGCGTTCTTGTTGTCCGTCTGCAGGAGGTTGTGGTCCACGTACTGGGCTGCCAGCCCCACCTTCACCCGGTCCAGGCCAAGGGCCTCGAACTCGAGCAGGGCAAGCGTCCCGGTGGCGTCCTGCAGCAGGGTCTGGTCGATCGTGATGCCGATCTCCGTTCCCGGCACCAGCCTACCCTCGACAAGGTGCGCATCCAGTATCTTATAGGTCAAGTTCCTGTTCATGATGTTCCGTTCTCTTTTCTCGCCGAGATGTCCTCGCCCCGAAGGCCGGTACGACTTTTGGGCCATTACGGAAGGGCGCGGACTATGCAACAAACTGGATAGAACGACTCCCGTTTTCTCTGCTAGTCAATTTTACCACAATTTGACGGGGAATGACATTGCCAGCCCATCCGGGCATTACTGCTTTTGCTATAATAATATCATCTTAACCGTTGGAACGTTCTATACAAAGGAGGAATAGGTAATGAGAAAAGTGCTTTTCGCAGCAGTTCTTGTCGTGGGAGTGCTGGCAGCGCTCCCGGTAGTCGCCGCTGACCTGGTGGTCCCGATGAGCCTGGTCAGCGATCAGGGCATCGGCAAATCCATCGGCACGGTCACGATCAGCGAAGGTCCGAAAGGGCTGGTGTTCACGCCCAACCTGACCGACCTGGCCCCTGGGGTCCACGGGTTCCATGTGCACCAGAATCCGGACTGCGCTGCAGCAATGAAGGACGGGAAGATGACCCCGGCGCTCGCGGCCGGCGGGCACTACGACCCCGCCAATGTTGGCAAGCATGAAGGTCCGCTGGGCAAGGGACATCTCGGCGACCTTCCGGCGCTCACCGTCGGCGCTGACGGAAAGGCAACAGCAGCGGTCAACGCGCCCCATCTCAAGATGGCGGACGTGAAGGGACGGTCCCTCATGATCCATGCAGGCGGAGACAACTACTCAGACCAGCCGGCGCCCCTGGGCGGCGGCGGCGCAAGGATTGCCTGCGGCGTCATCAAATAGGCAGGTCGCCCTTCCACCGGCGCCTCGACCACCGCACCTGCCGTCCCCCGCTACGCGGCGGGGGATCTTTTTTGCCCCCTGCCGGATGCTGTTGACAGCGCATGACCATGGAGGTATCATAGTGATGAAAGAGGATTCGGTTTATCCTAATTTTCCGCTCCGGCAGAGCGGCCAGGGATCGACCGGAAAGAGAGGCATCGATATGACGAAATATCTCATCACATCAAAGCATGAGCCTGATGATTGTCTGCGCGCGCTCGATGAAGGGCTGGCGATGGGGCCGAAGGTCCTTGATAAGTTCGTCTTTGGCTGCAAGGAAGGCGACCATACCGGCTACGCGATCGTGGACGTCAAGAGCCTCAGCGAGGCGCTGGCCATGGTACCGGGTTTCCTGCAGGAGTCGGCCTGTGTCACCAAGGTGGACAAGTTCACACCTGCAGAGATAAGGTCGTTCCATGCAAAGGCAGCATAGCGCTCAGCGCGTTTTCCTGTGAAGGGATCGACCGGCCTTGAGAGGACCGGAAGGACTTTGCTTAAGGTCCTCCCGGATCCCATGATCCGGGGCAGGATTGCATAGCGTTCTGCTCCCGTCCTCTACCGGGCCGGCGTCGGTCCCGGATCGGGTCCCACCGTTATCTGCACAAAATCCTGCGGACGTATCCATCGTGCGAAAGCGTCCCGCACCTCTTCCCCCGACATTTCCAGGTATTTCTCCGCCGCGCGGACAGGCTCGTCAAGCGGAAGGTCTTCCATTGCCCGGCGAAGAAGCTCTCCGGCGATGGCATCGACACTCGCATCTTCGAGCGGGACCTGCCTGACCAGCAGCGTCTTGGCGCGCTGCAGTTCGTCGGGTGAGACCGGTTTGTCCCGCATCAGGCGGAGGTTCTGCTCGACGATCTCGCGCGCTTTCGAGACGTTGGGAGGATCGCAAGCATACTCGACACCGAAGAGTGCGCGGGTCTTCCCCGCCTCCAGGAATGACTCAACCGTATAGACCAGTCCCGTCTGTTCCCGGAGGTCGCGGTACAGGCGCGTGGCATAGAAGGCGCCGGAGAGAATGTGGTTCCCGAGCTGGAGACGGTAGTAATCGGGGTGAGACCGCGTTATGCCGACCGTTTCCACCAGCGTCACCTCATCCTGCACCCTGCTTGTGTCGGGGACCAGGATGTGTGCCGGCCTGTTCGGCGGCACCGGCGGGAGCTCCGTGACCGGCGCGGCTCCCCGCGGCTTCCAATCGCCGAAGAAACGTTCGACGGTTGTCCGCGCCCGGTCGGGTGAGACCCTTCCGACGATGACGATGGTCGTCATATCGGGCCGAAAGGCCTTCGCATGGTACGTCAGCACGTCCTCGCGGGAGAGCGATGACACGCTTTGCGGCGTCGCATCGCGCAGGACCGGGTCGTTCTCGGGATAGAGCGCTTCGCGGAGCGCCCGTTTCGAAAAGTACGCCGGGCTCGTCATCAGCCCCTGGAGCGCTGAAACAGACTCGTTGCGCACGATGGGAAAGGCGGATTCCGGCAGCGCCGGCCGCAGCAGGTTGTCCGCAAGCAGCTCCATGCCCCGCTCGAAACGGTCTGCCAGCACCCGGAGCGAGAAGGATATTCCCGCCTTGATCTCAGCCCCGATATCATCCTGTTCTTTCTGAAAAGCAATACGGTCGTACGATGCGGTTCCGTAGGATAAGAGGCCCGCGAGCAGGTCCGAAACGCCCTCCTTGCCCACCGGTTCCTCCAGATCATCATTATGCTTCACCTGGCCGAGCAGGTTGATCGCATCGCTGACATCGGTTGGACGGACGATCAGCCGCAGGCCGTTGGCCAGCGTGAAGACCGCGGGTCGCACGGTCGAAGCGGGCGGGCCGGGCAGCATCTCGGCCTGAGCGGCCCACGGGGGCAGCGCGACGGGCTTCGCTTCCTTCGGTGCAAATGACTCCTTGCCGCCGAAGCCCTTCGACGCTGCGGGCTTCTCCGATGGACGGGGCGAGAGCACCGCAGTGATCGCGCGGTCGTTCCGCAGATACCGTCTCGCGACGCGGTTCACGTCCGCTGCCGTGACCCTCCTGATCAATGCAATATCCTCGTCCGGTGAGCTCCTGCCCTCGACGGCAAGCGCCTGGGACCAGGCATCGGCGAGGCCGGCTATGGAGTTCTTCTGGAACTCGGCATCGGCGATCTCATGCCGCTTCGAAGCCTCGACCAGGTCGGACGGTACGCCTTCCTTCACATACTTGTCGACGATGGCCTTGATCGACATCACCAGCGCATCCCCGTCGCCGCCGGCGGGGAAGGCCGCGAGCGCGTAGCCGTACGACGCCTTGGGCAGCGCTCCGCCGTCAAAGGCGGTGAACAATGCCTTCCCTGCGGGGACCAGGCCGTACAAGTCGCTCCTTGCGCTGTCCAGCACGTCGGCGAGGATCACGCCTGCTGCGAAATCCGGGTTGTCCGACCCGGGCAGCCGGTAGGCCGCCACCGCGAGCCCGTAGGGCTGGTCGCCCTCGAGCGTCAGCGAAGCCGCCTTCAGCGGCCGCAGCTTGATCGCAGGCCTCCGGGGAATGGGGCGCTTCGGGATCGTTCCGAAGAGCTCTTTCACGAGCGAAAGCGTCCGTTTCGGCTCAACGTCGCCGGCGATCACGAGAATGGCGTTATTCGGTGCATACCAACGGTCAGAGAACGCCTTCAACATCGCGCCCGTCGTCCGCTGGAACGACGGCCGGGTGCCGAGGGCATCGTGCGAATAGGGGGTCCCCGTGAAGAGCTCGGCGAGGATCCGCGTCGACAGCACGTACTCGGGGCTGGAGAGGTCCTGCGCCACTTCCTGCTCGATCGCTCCCCGCTCCTGCTCCCACAGCTCCTGCGTATCGAGCACGCCGCGCATGCGTTGTGCCTCCACATGCAGGGCCACGTCGAGGTTCTCTTTGGGCACGGTAAGGAAATACTGGGTGACGGTCTGCTGCGTGGCGGCGTTGAACTCGCCGCCTAGGAGTGCGATGATGTTCGCCAGTTGCTCGGCCGATAGTCCCGGACTTCCCCGGAACATCATATGCTCCTGAGCATGGGCCATGCCGGGGAACGCCGCAGGCTCCTCGTTCGAGCCCACGAGGTAGTTCACCTCGGTAGCCACAACAGGGGCAAGCGTGTTCTTCACGATCACGACCCTGAGGCCGTTTGCCAGAGTAGCGCGGAGGACATCGTCGGTAGCTGCCGCCCACCGGAACGGGATGAACAGGAAAATGAGCAGAACAACCAGCGCATGCTGGACAACGGACCGCTTGGGCCTCATGGTCTTCCTCCGGCTGGACAGGCGGGCGGACAGAGAGCGGTCATGCGATCTCCCCATCGTCAGCGAGGTCGGTCCGCACCAGAGCAAGAATGGCGGAATGGGGCACGATAAGGTATTTCTTCTCCTCGAACTCGATCTCCATGGCCGCGTCCTTCAGGAAGATAGCGTAGTCCCCTTCCGCGGCCTGGAGCGGCACGTATCTCACGTCCTTCTTGCCCGACTGCCAGGACTCTGCCGGAGCAGTGTCGGGCACGGCGTACCCGGGCCCGGTCTTTTTCACGTGGCCGCCGAGGATCCTCTCCTTTTCCTTGACCGTGGGAGGCAGATAGAGTCCCGAGGGGGTCTTGTCCATCTTCTCGTCCGGTTCGATCAGGACCCGGTCGCCGACTATGATGAGGTTCTTCTTGGTCTTCATAGTGCTCCTTATCTAACGTTATCGTCATCCCGAAATGTTTCTATCGGAGATCCAGCGGTTTTCAGAAAAATCCCTGGATTCCCCAACCATACCCCCCCCCTTTTCCCTCCCCTTAAATTAAGGAGAGGGATAGGGAGGGGTTAGCTATTGCGGGAAGGATCACGAGATATGAACGCTTCACAACACCCTCTTAGTACAGCACCTGGCAGGGTATGCCGTTCTTCTCGAAGGCCTTCCGCAGCTCCTCCCCCTTTTCCCGGAAGAAGCTGTCCTTCATCGCCCACTGCATCCCGTACTTCTTGTACACCGCATCGGCATAGTGATAGTTCAGCCGGTCGACCAGCACATGCCCGACGCTGTCCTTAAGCAGGGCAGGCAATCCTTCGGCTCCGGGGAGCAGCGGCGCGATCATAGCGAAGGTCTTGATGCCTGAACCGTGGAGCTTCTCCAGGGCCTCGATCCTCTTTGCTATCGGTGGCGCGCCCGGCTCGAAGATCTTCCGCATCCGTTCGTCAGCGGTCGTAATCGTGAACCCGACCTCGACATCGGCTGCTCTCCTTAATATCTCGATGTCCCGCAGGACCAGCGGGGACTTGGTCTGCACCCTGATCGGCCAGTCGTTCCGCACGAGGATCTCGAGGCATCTGCGCGTGAGCCGGTACTTCCGCTCCAGCGGCTGATAGGGATCGCAGACCCCGCTGATCCAGACCCGGCCGACCTTTTTTTTCAAAACCTCCCGCGTGAGGAGCTCCGGCGCATTGACCTTCACATCGACGAACGCGCCCCACTCCTCCTTGTGGCCGGTGAACCGCTTCATGAACTTGGCGTAGCAGTAGACGCAGGCATGCTGGCAGCCCACGTAGGGGTTCATTGCGTAATCAGACACCTGCGAGGTTGACAGAATGCTCTTGGCCTTTACTTCCTTGATCTGCATGATGATCGTACCGGATTCCCGCCGAAGGATTTCCTCAAGCGCCTACTCCCACTTCCCCGGATGTCCCTTCTTCTCCCGGTTCTTCCTCACCTGCTTCAGGAACTCCTTTCGCGGCATCTCTTCCGCTCCGAGGCTCAGGAGATGCGGGTTCGTCACCTGGCAGTCGATAAGAGGGAACTTCCAATCCTTCAATCGCTGGACCAGGTGATAGAGCGCGATCTTGGATGCCTCGGGCCGGAGGTGGAACATGGACTCGCCGCTGTAGGTCATGCCGATGGCAACGCCGTACAATCCGCCGGCAAGCTCGCCGCCCATGAACACCTCGGTCGAATGGGCGTACCCCAGTTCATGCAGTCGGATATACGCCTCGACCATCTCCTTCGTGATCCAGGTCCCACGCTGTCCCTTGCGCTTTGTCGCGGAGCAGTGTCTGATCACGTCCGTAAAGCACGTGTCGAACCGGACCTCATAACCACCCTTCCTGAGCGCCTGCCGGAGGCTCGTCGAGACCTTCAGGTTCTCCGGATAGAGCACGCACCGCGGTTCAGGCGACCACCACATGATCGGCTCACCCTTACTGAACCAGGGGAAGATGCCGTTCCTGTAGGCCAGCAGCAACCGCTCGGGCTTCAGGTCCCCGCCCACGCCGAGCAGGCCGTCCTCTTCGGCGAGGTCCGGGTCGGGAAAGATCAGGTCATCGGGAATGCGGAAAACGGGCATGGAAAGATAGTTTAGCGTCTAAAAATACAAAAATTATTGGAAGGATCAAATGCATTGTACCGCGAAGGCGCGAAGAGCGCGAAGGACGTCAAAAAACAACAGAATCCTTTGCGTTTATTTTAAGACCTGCAAGATTTCCTTCGCGACCTTTGCGCCTTCGCGGTTCCAAGGTTTCCGTTCCTGCAGGTTTGGATCACGATCCTCCAATGTCTTAAGCGCCTTTATTTGTCCGGATCGCCCTTTTTCTTGAACACCTCGGGATTTACGTTCCCCGACCCGGGCCCGCCGCACTCGGGGATGTAGCACGTGACGTCCACATACTCGCACTTTTCCCTGCAGAAGGGGCAGATCTCCGGCGGGGTGTCCGCGTTGATCGTGTTGCCGCACTTATTGCATTTCCAGGCCGTCATATTCGCCTCCTTGTACTTAAGAACAACACCAAACCCTCTCACCACCGAGGACACAGAGAACTACCTCGGGCCCGAGAGGAGGAAATATTCTTCAGGTTACAGGTTACCCCGCAGCCGCTCGGCGTTCAATATGCGTTTCACCGCGAGCTGGTATGCCGCCGTCCGCATCCGGCACCGTATCTCGCGGCAATGGCCGCGAACATCATTGAACGCATGGATCATGGTATGCTTCAGCTTTCGCAGTACCTTTTCTTCGGGCCACGCGTCGCCATCCAGGTTTTGGCTCCATTCGAAATAGCTCACCACCACGCCGCCCGCATTGGCGAGAATGTCGGGAATGACCGTGATGTCCCGCTTGAACAGGATCTCGTCCCCGCCGGCGGTCGTCGGGGCATTGGCAAGTTCCAGCACGATCTTCGCCTGCACGGCCCCGGCATTGTTCTCATCAAGCTGGTATGACAGCGCGGCGGGGATCAGGACGTCGCACTCCGCGGTGAGCAGCTGCTCATTGGTGATGGACGAGGCGCCGGAAAACCCGGCAATGCCGCCGGTCTTGCCCTTGTATTGCCGGAGGGCCGGGATGTCCAGCCCCCGCGGATCCAGGATGGCCCCGTTCACATCGCTGACGGCCACGATCGTGAAGCCCCAGTGATGCAGGATGCGGGCGACGTTCTCCCCCACGTTGCCGAATCCCTGGATCGCGACGCGCGTTCCCCGCGCTTCCATGCCCCGCTCCTTCATGGCCTCTTCAAGCACCTGGGCGCCGCCGAGCGCCGTGGAGTACCGCCGCGCCGTGATGCCTCCCAGGTCCGGCGGCTTGCCCGTGACCACTGCGGGCACATGTTCCCGCTTGATGCGCTCGTACTCGTCCAGGATCCACGCCATGGTCTGCTCATCGGTGTACACGTCCGGCGCCGGGATGTCCTTGAACGGCCCGATGTGGTCCGCGATGGCCCGGATGTAGCCGCGAGTCACGAGCTCGAGCTCGTCGCGCGTAAGCTGCAGGGGGTCGACAACGACGCCGCCCTTGGCGCCGCCGAAGGGGATGTTCACGACCGCGCACTTGAGCGCCATCAGGAAGGCCAGCTCAGCAGCGTGCTCCTCATCCATCTCGGGATGGAAGCGGATGCCGCCCTTGGCCGGCCCGCGCGCGTCGCTGTACTGCACCCGGTGGCCCGTGAACATCCGGGTCTTTCCCGACGACATCTTGACGGGGAAGCTGACGGTGAAGGACCGGCGCGGCACGGACAGGAGGTCCAGCTCCGCCCGTGTCAGGCCGAGATGCGTGTAGATTGCCTGCAGCTCGGTCATGCCGACGCTGCGGAGGTCCTTCTCGTCGCGGTGCAGCCGTTCATGGTGCCGTTCCATAGCGCACGCTCCCCCTGACGGCGTTCATCACCGTCTAGAGTGAGACTACCCCAGAACGGCATGAAAATCAAGGCTCGGCGACGCAAAGTGCCTTGACAAAGAAAACAATCCCTGTTACCGTACTTCTCAGCACGATCGCGGGTGCCTCACGGCATCCGCCCCCTGTCCGAAGGAGCGTTCCCATGCCTTCACCAGCAGTCTGCACCACCAGCCCCTGCTACAGCATCCAGATCCGGCTCGAGATCGATAACGTCATCGGCAAGTTCGCCCAGATCGCCATGGCCATCGGCATGACCGGCGGGAACCTCGGCGCCGTGGACATCGTGCGCGTCGAGCGCGGGAAGATCATCCGCGACGTGACCGTGGACGCCCGCGACGTAGAACACGAGAAAGAGATCGTCAAGGCGATCAAGAACGTGGGCGGCGTCAAGGTCCTCCGTACCATAGACCGGACCTTCACGGTGCACGAAGGCGGCAAGATCGAGATCCGCAGCAAGATGCCGATCCGCGACCGCAATGACCTCTCTCAGGTCTACACCCCCGGCGTGGCGCGGGTCTGCATGGACATTCATGACAATCCCGAGCACGTCTACCGGTATACCATCAAGCGGAACACCGTGGCCATCATCACCGACGGCACGGCGGTCCTCGGACTGGGCGACATCGGGCCGGAAGCGGCCATGCCCGTCATGGAAGGCAAGGCGATGATCTTCAAAGAGTTCGCGGACATCGACGCCTTCCCCATCGCGCTCCGCACCAAGGACCCCGATGAGATCGTCGCCACCGTCAAGAACATCGCCACGCCCTTCGGCGGCATCAACCTCGAGGACATCTCGGCCCCCCGGTGTTTCGACATCGAGATGCGCCTCCGGAAGGAGCTGTCCGTGCCGGTCATCCATGACGACCAGCACGGCACCGCCGTGGTCGTGCTCTCCGCACTCATCAACGTCGGGCGGCTGCTCAAGAAGGACATCCGGAAGTACCGGGTCGCCATGGTCGGCGCCGGCGCGGCGGGGACCGCCACGGCCAAGATCCTCCTTGCCTACGGCGTGAAGGACATCACGGTCTGCGACAAATATGGCGTGGTCTACCCGGGCCGGCGGCAGGGCATGGACCGCCATCTCACGGCGCTGGCGAAGATGACCAACCCCCGGAAGCTCAAGGGCACCATCGGCGACGCCATGAAAGGCGCCGACGTGTTCATCGGCGTTTCGGCGCCGAACGTCATCACGGCCGACGACATCCGGCGCATGGCGAAGAACCCCGTGGTCTTCGCCCTGGCCAACCCGGACCCGGAGATCGCGCCCGAAGTGGCGCTGCCGCTCGTGAAGGTCCTCGCCACGGGCCGGTCCGACTTCCCGAACCAGATCAACAACATGCTGAGCTACCCCGGCATCTTCCGGGGGCTCCTCGACGTGCAAGCAAAAGGCGTGAACGAAGCGGTGAAGCTCGCCGCTGCCGAGGCCATCGCCCATATGGTGAAGGCCGATGAACTGCACGAGGACTACATCATCCCGAGTCCCTTCGAAAAACGCGTGGTCCACGCCGTTGCGCACGCGGTCTCGGAAGCGGCGCGGAAGACCGGACTGGCGGAGAGATAGTCGAGAGGCAGTCAAACAACAGTCATGCAACAGTCGTAAGGCAGTCGAAGAGCAGTCATAAAGGCAGTCAAGAGCATCTATAGGGCAGTCTCAACCTGAAATCAAAAACCGAATCGATGGCAAAGATAGAGCGATTTGAAGATATTAAAGCTTGGCAAAAATCACGGGAACTGGTCAGGATGATCTATTCCTTGTCGAACGCAAAATCGAAGTTCAGTGAGGATTTTGGCCTTCGCAAGCAGATCAGAAATGCATCTGTATCGGTCATGAGCAACATCGCGGAAGGTTTTGCCAGAAAAGGTGATAAGGAGTTCAACCATTTTTTGTCAATAGCTCTTGGGTCGGTTGCCGAAGTGCAAAGCCAGCTCTATGTTGCTGTTGATCTCGAGTACATCACGAAAAAGGAATTCCGCGAAACCTATGATGCCGCTCTTGAGACTGGCAAAATGATCTCAGCATTCATGCAGTATTTGAATAAAGTTTAATCTCGGCTCTCGACTGCTTTACGACTGGTTCTCGACTGAACTACGACTGTTTCTCGACTGCCCTATGACTGAATATAGAATCGAAAAAGACAGCCTCGGCGAAGTCAAGGTCCCGAAGGACGCGCTCTACGGCGCCCAGACCCAGCGGGCCGTGGAGAACTTCCCGGTCAGCGGCATCCGCTTTCCCCGCGTCTTCATCCGGGCGCTCGGGCTCATCAAGGCCGTCGCCGCCGAGGTGAACGCGGGCCTGGGACTGCTCGACGCGCAGATCGCGAACGCCATCCACCTGGCCGGCCTCGAGGTCGCCGAAGGGAAGTGGGACGATCAGTTCCCGCTCGACATCTTCCAGACCGGGTCGGGCACGTCCACGAACATGAACGCCAACGAGGTGATCGCCGGCCGGGCGACGCAGATCCTCGGCGGTACTGCCGTCCATCCCAACAACCACGTGAACATGGGCCAGTCTTCCAACGACGTCATCCCCGCGGCCATCCACGTAAGCGCCTACCTTCAATTGCAGGAAGTATATCTTCCCGCCTTCACCCACCTCCACAGTGCGCTCAAGAAACGCGAAGCAGAGCTTGCCGATGTCGTCAAGACCGGCCGGACGCACCTCATGGATGCTCTGCCGGTCCGGATGGGCCAGGAGATCGGCGGCTGGGCGTTCCAGGTCCAACAGGCCATCGAGCGCGTCGAGTCCTGCCTGCCGCGGCTCGCACGCCTCGCCATCGGCGGTACGGCAGTGGGAACAGGCGTCAACGCGCCGAAGGAGTTCGGCGCGATCGTTGCCGGCAGGCTTGCCGGGCGAACAGGCCTTCCCTTCCAGGAAGCAAAGGACCACTTCGCGGCGCAGGCGGTCATGGACACGGCGGTTGAGCTGTCAGGCCATCTCAAGGCCGCGGCCTCGTCGCTCATGAAGATCGCCAACGATCTGCGGTGGATGAACAGCGGTCCCATAGCCGGGCTCGGCGAGATCGCCCTCCCGTCGCTCCAGCCGGGATCCAGCATCATGCCCGGCAAGGTGAACCCCGTGATCTGCGAGTCCGTGATGATGGTCTGCGCCCAGGTGACCGGGAACGACGTGGTCATCACCATATCGAACCAGCACGGCAACTTCCAGCTGAACGTGATGATGCCCGTGATCTCGCACAACCTGCTCCAGTCCATCACGCTGCTGGCGAATGGGGCGCGGCTGCTCGCCGACAGGGCCGTCGCCGGCTTTACCGTCAACCGGGAGCGCATCGCCGGGCTCGTGGACCAGAACCCGATCCTCGTGACCGCGCTGAACCCCGTCGTCGGGTACGACAAGGCAGCGCAGATAGCCAAGAAGGCCTATGCGGAAGGAAGGTCCGTGAAGGACGTCGCTGCGGAGATGACGAAGCTGTCCAGAAACGAGCTGGACCGTCTTCTTGATCCGAAATCCATGACCCAGGGCGGGGTCGGGAGGGAATAAGCGAACCGACGCAGGGAAACTGCTCTTAACATTTCAAACTGGTGACTGGAGCCATCATCCGTGTGCAGACCTGTTCATCCGTTCATAAAACGATTTTCTCCATGGCCTCTGCGGTGTCTGTGGTAAAATGTTCTGCAGTCGATCTTGAAATATTGTAAGGAAATCTTTCCATGCTCCCCACCTCTTCAGTCGGCAGAAAGCTCGTGATGGCGGCGACCGGCCAGATGATGATCATCTTCGTCCTCTTCCATGTGGCCGGCAACTCGACCATCTATTTCGACAAGCTCAACGCCTATGCGGCCGGGCTCCATGCCTTCCCCTTCCTCGTATGGGCCGTCCGGCTCGTCATGCTGGTCGCCGTCTCCTTCCATATATACTATGCCATCCGGCTGAAGCTCGAGAACAATGCAGCCCGGCCTGAGCCGTATCAGAAGAAGAAAGAGATCGAATCCACCTTTGCCGGCAGGAACATGGTCTGGACCGGCGCCATCATCGGCACGTTCCTCGTGTATCACCTGCTCCACTTCACGTTCCAGGTGATCGACCCGGCAACTGCCGCACGCGCGCATCTCGACAATGCGGGCCGCCCCGATGTTTTCCTGATGGTGGCCCGGAGCTTCCAGAGGGCCGGAATCGTTGCCGGCTACCTGTTCGCGGTGACCGCCCTGTGGTTCCATCTGACCCACGGCATCCAGAGCTCCTTCCAGACCTTCGGTCTGAACGGTGACCGGTCCTTCCCGCTGGTCCGGGGAGGGGGCTCCGTTGCAGCCCTCGGGCTCCTGGCCGCATATGCGTCCATACCATTGGCGATCTTCGCGGGACTGCTGCTGAGGTAGGAAGAAACGAATCTCGCCACAGAGACACAGAGGCACAGAGAACGACAAGAACGAATGCAACGCAGAATAACCATGATCGATTATGAATTCACGGTAACTTCATAAACCATAATAATGATTTCAAGGTTCTCTCTGTGTTCTCTGTGCCTCTGTGGCAATATGTTGACTCTTCATCATTAAGGTATGATCATGATCCTGGACGGCAAGATACCCCCCGGTCCCCTTCCTGAGAAATGGGACAAGCGCAAGCAGGAGATGAAGCTCGTCTCGCCGGCGAACAAGCGCAAATACCGCATCATCGTGGTCGGAACAGGCCTTGCCGGCGCGTCCGCGGCAGCGACGCTCGGCGAGCTGGGCTACAATGTGGACGCCTTCTGCTTTCAGGACACGCCCCGCCGCGGCCACAGCATCGCGGCCCAGGGCGGCATCAATGCGGCCAAGAACTATCCCAGCGACGGGGACAGTATCTGGCGGCTCTTCCTGGACACGGTGAAGGGCGGCGACTTCCGCGCACGCGAATCGAACGTTTACCGCCTGGCGCAGGTGAGCAACAACATCATCGACCAGGCCGTGGCGCAGGGCGTGCCGTTCGCCCGGGACTACGCCGGCTACCTCGACAACCGCTCCTTCGGCGGCGCCCAGGTCTCGCGCACCTTCTATGCCCGCGGCCAGACCGGCCAGCAGCTCCTTCTCGGCGCCTATGGCAGCCTCATGCGCCAGGTGAAGGCCGGCACGGTCCGACTCCATCCGCGCACGGAGATGCTGGACCTGGTGCTCGTGAACAACGAGGCCAAGGGCATCACCGTGCGTGACCTCGTCACTGGCGAGGTATCGTCCCACGCGGCCGACGCCGTCTGCCTCGCGACGGGCGGGTATACGAACGTTTTCTACCTGTCCACGAATGCGGCAGGCTCGAACGTCACGGCCACGTACCGCGCCTACAAGAAAGGCGCATTCTTTGCCAATCCCTGCTTCACCCAGATCCATCCGACCTGCATCCCCGTCTCGGGCGACCATCAGTCCAAACTCACCCTCATGTCCGAATCGCTCCGGAACGACGGCCGCGTCTGGGTGCCGAAGAACAAGGGCGACAACCGGGCTCCCAACGACATCCCCGAGTCCGAGCGGGACTATTTCCTGGAACGGAAGTACCCGGCCTTCGGCAACCTTGCGCCGCGGGACATCTCCTCGCGCGCGGCCAAAGAGGTGTGCGATGAGGGCCGGGGCGTCGGCCCGGGAGGCCGCGGCGTCTACCTCGACTTCAGCGACGCGGTGAAGCGGCTCGGCGAGGACAAGATCCGCGAGCGCTACGGGAACCTCTTCGAGATGTACGAGCAGATCACCGCCGAGAACGCCTACCAGCGGCCCATGCGCATCTATCCGGCGCCCCACTATGCCATGGGAGGCTTGTGGGTGGACTACAACCTCGAGAGCACCATTCCGGGGCTCTTCGTCCTGGGCGAGGCGAACTTCTCGGACCATGGCGCGAACCGCCTCGGTGCCAGCGCCTTGATGCAGGGACTCGCCGACGGGTACTTCATCATTTCCTATACGATCGCCAACTACCTGGCTAGAACGACGCCGGGTGCCGTGACCCCTGATCATGCGGCGTTCAAGAAGTCGCAGGAAGAGGTCACGGACGTCACGAAGAAGCTGCTTTCCATCAACGGCAAGAGGACCGTGAACGAGTTCCACCGCGAGCTCGGCAGGCTCATGTGGGAGAACGTGGGCATGGCCCGGAGCGAGCAGGGCCTGAAGCGGGCGCTGGAGCGCATCCCTGCGATCCGTTCGGAGTTCTGGGAGAACGTGAAGGTGACAGGAAGCGGCGCCGAGCTCAACCAGGAGCTGGAGAAGGCCGGCCGCGTCGCCGATTTCCTCGAGTTCAGCGAGCTCATGGCGCACGATGCCCTGCACCGGAACGAATCCTGCGGCGGCCACTTCCGCGTGGAGTACGAGATGCCCGACGGCGAGGCAAAGCGCGACGACGAGAACTTCTGCTACGTGGCGGCATGGGAATACAAGGGTGCGGGCAAGGCGCCGGAGCTCCACAAGGAACCGCTTGCGTTCGAAAGCGTGAAACTGGCGGTGAGAAGCTACAAATAAAGCCTGCAAGCCTGCCAGCTTGCCAGCTGACAAGCAAGTAACACGATATTGAGGTACCTATGAATCTAACACTCTACGTCTGGCGCCAGAGGGGGCCGAAGGACAAAGGCAGGCTCGTCCGGTATGAGGCGAGGGACATCACGCCCGACATGTCGTTCCTCGAAATGCTCGATGTGGTGAACGAGGCGCTGGTCAAGAAGGGTGAGGACCCCATAGCCTTCGACCACGACTGCCGCGAGGGCATCTGCGGCATGTGCGCGCAGGTCATCAACGGAATTCCACAGGGGCCGCAGAAAAAAACGACGGTCTGCCAGCTCCACATGCGCCACTTCAAGGACGGCGACACCATCTATATCGAGCCGCTGCGCGCCCGCGCATTCCCGGTCATCCGGGACCTGGTCGTGGACCGCGGCTCCCTGGACAGGATCATCCAGTCCGGCGGCTACGTCTCGGTCCACACGGGCGGGGTGCCCGATGGCAACGCCGTCCTCATCCCGAAGGCGGATGCCGACAAGGCCATGGACGCCGCCGAGTGCATCGGCTGCGGCGCCTGCGTGGCCGCCTGCCCCAACGGCTCCGCCATGCTCTTCACCGCCGCCAAGGTGACCCAGCTCGCGCTCCTGCCCCAGGGCAGGGTCGAGGCAGCGAGGCGCGTCTGCCTCATGACCGAGGAGATGCTCGAACAGGGCTTCGGTAACTGCGGCAACCACTACGAATGCCAGGCCGCCTGTCCCAAGGGCATCAAGGTCCAGTTCATCGCCAAGCTCAACCGGGAGTTCATCAAGGCGCAGGTGAAGTAAAGCTGAAATTTGACATTGCAAAATTGGCAGCCCTGTGCTATTTATAGAGTTGATCGCGTCATAAGTAATCCCTATACCCTGAAGCATTTCCCTACCACAAGGAGGTCTGTATGAGACGGTTGTCGGTCCTGATAGCACTGTTGTTCCTATTCGGCTTCTTTGCTTTGCCGGTCCTGGCCGCGGATACTTTTGATCTCGTCATCCCGCTCCCGCTCACGGGCAAGCCTGCCAAGTTCGGTGAGATCATGAAGCGCTCCTACGAGATGGCCGCCGAGGAGATCAATGCCAAAGGCGGCGTGAAGGGCAAGAAGATCGCCCTGTCCTTCGAGGATTCCAACGGCAAGCCGGAGACGGCCCGCGCCATCGTCGAGAAGCTGATCGATTCGAAGAAGCAGCCCATCATCGTCGGCGAGTACACCTCGTCGTGTGCAAAGGCCGTCGCAGCCGTGGCCGAGGAGCGCAAGACTCCCTACCTCGTCGTGGCAAGCGCCGACGACGACATCACCCAGAAGAACTATAAGTACGTGTTCCGGCAGAACCAGGTGAACGCCCATTACGGCGATGCCGTCGTCGACTTCCTGAAGACCGTCGTAAAGCCCAAGACCATCGCCATCCTCTTCGAAAGCTCGGCCTTCGGGACCTCGGGCGCTGATGCCATGGAGAAGGACGCGGCCTCCTTCGGCGCCAAGGTCGTGCTGAAGGAGAAGTTCGAGACCGGCGCCATCGATTTCAAGCCGCTCCTGTCGAAGGTCAAGGCGGCGCAGCCTGACGTGATCTACACCGTCGCCTATGCCAACGAGGCCCAGCTCATCATGAAGCAGGCCAAGGAGCTGCGAATCGATGCCAAGCTCTACGCCGGCGGGGCAGCCGGATTCGCGATCCCCGAGTTCATCAAAGGCGCCCAGGATGCCGCCGAATATGTGGTCAGCGCCACGCTCTGGACGCCGCAGCTTAAATATCCCGGCGCAAGGGAATTTGCCGACAAATACAAGGCAAAGTATAATGACTACCCATCCTACCACGGCGCCTCGGCCTATGCCGCGCTTTACGTGACTGCTGACGCCCTCAACCGCGCAAAGGACTGGACATCCGACGGCATTCGCGATGCGCTCAAGGCGACAAACCTTAAGACCGCCTACGGGCCGGTGAAGTTCGAGGACAAGGAAGGGTACCAGAACCAGAACTTCCACGAGACCTTCGCGATCCAGGTGCAGAAGGGCGAGTTCGAGACCGTGTGGCCCAAGTCCCAGGCCAGCAAGCCCTATATCTACCCGGTGCCGTCGTGGAAGGACAGGAAATAACATCATTGCGGATTTCGGATTGTAGCTTGCGGATTCGATCCGCAGACCGAACGCCAATCCGAAATCCGCATTCCACAATCCGCAATTAAAGGGTTGTTCATGACCGCAGTCCAAACCGAGGTCCTGCTCCAGACGCTCATCTCCGGCATTCTGCTCGGCGGCCTCTACGCCTTGATCGGGATCGGCATGACCATCATCATGGGCGTGATGAAGATCATCAACCTCGCCCATGGCGAGCTGATGATGGTGGCGATGTATATCGCCTACGTGCTCTTCTCGACGTTCCACATCGATCCCTATCTTTCGATCATCGTTGCGGCGCCCGCGCTCTTCCTGCTCGGCGTCGGCCTCCAGAAGTACCTCATCAACCCGGTCCTGAAGGTGGATTCCATCCTGCCGGAGAACCAGGTGATCCTGACCGTCGGGATCGGCATGGTACTGGCGAACCTCGCCACGATCATCTTCCAGTCCGACTACCGCCAGACGCCGGTCTCCTACGGCACCAAGGCCTGGTACCTGCGCGACTACTGGAAGGACTCGCCCGTGGACATCTCCCTGTCCATGCCCTGGACCGTCTCCTTCACCATGGCCCTCCTGATCACCGGCGGCCTCTGGTTCTTTCTGACCAAGACGGACACGGGCAAATCCATCCGCGCCACGGCGCAGGACCTGGATGCCGCGCAGCTCATGGGCGTGAACGTGGAGCGCATGCGCGTCATCACCTTCGGCCTCGGCTCGTCGCTGGTCGGCGCGGCAGGCTGCCTCTTCATCCCGATCTACTACATCTATCCCGACATAGGCGGCCAGTTCACGCTCATCTCCTTCGTTATCACGATCCTGGGCGGGCTCGGTTCCACGGTCGGTGCGATCATCGGCGGCCTGATCCTCGGGCTCTTTGAATCGCTCACGGCGACTTACATCGGCATGGGCTGGGCGCCCGTCGGCCGGTTCGTGATCTTCGTCGCCGCGCTCATCTTTATCCCCGGCGGCGTGGCCTCGCTGCTCCGGAGCAGGAAGTTGGGAAAGTAGCAAGACCCTCTTGACACTGAGGACTCTGAAGAATCTTATGAAAGATACTGCTCATTCATACTTGTTCAGTGTCCCCAGTGTCTAAATGGATTTCATGAAAAAATATATTACCTACATAGTCCTCGGCCTGCTCGCGTTGCTGCCGCTCCTGGGCCTGAGTTCCTACGTGATGCACATCCTGATCCTCGTCATCATGTGGTCCGTCATCGGCATGGCCTGGAACCTCCTCTCGGGATATTGCGGCCAGGTCTCCTTTGGACACGCAGCCTTCTTCGGCGTCGGCGCCTACACCGCCGGCATGCTCTACAGCAAGCTCGGGATCTCGGGATGGTGGGGCTTCCCGGCAAGCGTGTTTGTCGTATCCCTCTGCGCGCTGGGCATCGGCTACATCTGTCTCCGGCTCCGCGGACCCTACTTTGCCTTGGCCACGCTGGCCATGGGCGTGATCTTCCGGATCGTGGCCGAGAACCTCGTCGGCGTCACCGGCGGCGACCTGGGCATCATGCTGCGGGAGCGCACGTGGATCGACAAGACCTGGTACTTTTACATCATCCTGATCGTTGCTGCAGCCACCTATTACCTGGTCCGGAAGGTCATCGAGTCCAAGCTCGGCTACTATTTCGTCGCCATCCGCGAGGACCAGGACGCGGCCGAATCCCTCGGGATCGACACCACGAAGTACAAGACCATCGCGCTCATCCTGAGCGCCGTGATCACGGGCTTTGCCGGCGTCTTTTACATGAACTACATGGGCTACATCGATCCCAAGGTCGTGTTCGCCCTCCATGACATCTCGATCATCACGATCATGGTCGTCATGGTCGGCGGCGTGGCAACCTTCTGGGGGCCCGTCGTCGGCGCCATCATCATGGTGCTCCTGGCCGAGATGATCCGCTCCATCCCCAAGCTCGGCACTGCACACCACACCTTCTTCGGCATCCTGCTGATCGTCATCATCATCTTCCTACCCAACGGCATCGTCGGGGATTTCGGCAAGATCAAAAAGATCTTCGGGGCGCGGAGGCCTGCGGCATGAGCCTGCTTCAGGTCAAGAAGGTCTCCCGCTTCTTCGGCGGGCTCGCGGCAGTCAAGGATGTCTCCTTCGAGGTCAACAAGGGCGAGATCGTGGGCCTCATCGGCCCGAATGGCGCCGGCAAAACAACGCTGTTCAACGTAATCAACGGCTTCTACGCGCCGTCACGCGGCGAGGTCCTGCTCCGCGGCAAGCGCATCTCGGGCCTCAAACCCCACCAGATCTGCCAGCAGGGCATGGCCCGGACGTTCCAGGTCGTGAAACCGCTCCAGCGGATGAGCGTGCTGGACAATGTCGTCGCGTCGGCATTTCTCCGTGCAAAGGACCGCAAAGAGGCCGATGCTATCGCCGAGGATACGCTCAAGTTCACCGGCCTCTTCGAGGACCGCACGGTGATCTCCAAGGGGCTTCCCCTGGGCAAGCGGAAGCGGCTCGAGATCGCCCGCGCCCTCGCCACCCGGCCCGAGCTGCTGCTCCTCGACGAGTCCTTCGCCGGCCTGAACCCGTCCGAGCTGGACGAGTCCATCGGCATCATCCGCAGGATCAAGGAAAAAGGCATCACCATCATGATCATCGAGCACCATATGAAGGTGATCATGTCCATTTCGGACCGCATCGTGGTCCTAAGCTACGGCGAAAAGCTTGCCGAGGGAACGCCTGCCGAGATCGGCAGGAACCCGCAGGTCATCGAAGCCTATTTGGGAGAGGCGCAGAGTGCTTGAGGTCCGCAACATAGACGTCTTTTACGGCGATGTGCAGGTCATCTGGGACATCTCCTTTGACGTGAAGCAGGGCGAGGTGGTCGCGCTTATCGGCGCGAACGGTGCCGGCAAATCCACGACCTTGAAGACCGTGTCGGGCCTCCTGAAGCCGCGAACGGGATCGGTCTCGTTCAACGGCGAGAACCTCTCATCGGTCGAGGCGTTTCACCGCATCGACCGCGGCATGGCGCTCTGCCCCGAGGCGCGCCGGCTCTTCGTGGAAATGACCGTCGAGGAGAATCTCGATATGGGCTCGCTCCGCGGCGAGGCAAAACAGAAGCGGGCTCAGACGAAAGAGATGGTCTACACCCTGTTCCCCAGGCTCAAGGAGCGTCTCGCGCAACTTGCCGGCACCCTCTCCGGCGGCGAGCAGCAGATGGTGGCAGTCGGGCGGGGCCTCATGTCGCTCCCGAAGCTCCTGATGTTCGATGAACCGTCTCTGGGGCTGGCGCCAATTCTGGTGCGCGAGATCTTCGATGTGATCAAAAAGATCCGCCAGGAAGGCACAACGGTCCTGATCGTGGAGCAGAATGTGAAGCAGACCCTTGCCATTGCGGACCGTGCTTACGTTCTCGAGCATGGACGGGTTTCGATGCAGGGAGCGGGTAAGGACCTCTTGAACGACCCCCATGTCAAGGCGGCGTATCTAGGATTGTGATAGACTCAAGGTAGGGAGGCGGCCATGTACGTATCCGACTGGATGACGAAAAAGGTATTCACCGTCGGGCCCGACGATTATCTTTCCGATGCAATCACGCTGATGCGGGAAAAGGGCATCAAGCACCTTCCCGTCGTGAAAGGCGGCAGGATCAAGGGGATCATCTCGGACCGGGACATCAAGGAATACACGCCCTCTAAAGCAACGACCCTCGACATCTACGAGCTCCACTACCTCCTGGCGAACATGAAGATCAAGGAGCTCATGAGGACCAAAGTCATCACGACGGCCCCCGATACCCCCGTGGAAGAGGCCGCCATGGTCATGCTCGACCAGAACATCTGCTGCCTGCCCGTCGTGGACAGCGGCAGCCTCGTAGGGATCATCTCGGACAAAGACATCTTTCACGCCATGGTGGATATCACGGGCGTGCGCCACGGCGGCCACCGCATCTGCGTGACCATCGAGGACCGGCCGGGCACGATCCGGGAGGTAGCTGACATCGTCCGCAAGCACGGCTTCCATTTGCACGGGATCCTGACATCCTACGAAGGGGTCAGGGAGGGATTCCGTAAGATCGTGATCCGGACCACCGAGATGGGTGATTTCAAGGGATTGAAGGAAGATCTGCTGGACAATTACCGGAACGTCCAGATCAGGAAAGGGTAGCGCGCAATAGCACTGAGCATCATGGCAAAGGCCGGGGAACATATCCCCGGCCTTATGTATTCCTGCCCCCACGGCGATGTTGCGGTCACGCCGCCTTCTTCATTGTCCGCACGCTGAACTTTTTCTCCAGCACCTCCAGCTTTTCCATGATGCCCGTATACTCCAGCTCGTTCATCGGCAGCATGGCGGCCCCGAAGAACCCCTGCTTCCGCATATCCATGGCCTTGTCCGCCACATGGTCCCTCACCCGGTCCCAGAAGGGATGGTCGAAGGCATCAATAGGCTCGGTCAACTTGCCGTTGCGGATGCAGAACGTGGCGCAGCTTACAATGGGCGGGCCGTCAAAGTAGCTGATCGTGGTGTTCAGCTTCACGGGCATAAGCGGCATGTTGTGCGAGCCCCGCATACAACCGGCGACAAAGTGGCCGAGGGAGAAGGGCTGGAGCACCTCGCCCGTAGCCGGGAAGTCCATCTGGCTCCGGACGAGCATCACCGGGTCGTCCTTGCCCGTGTATTTCCCCGCGATGTTGTGGAGCCGCGACGTCGCCACGGAGACCGCCTGCGTGCCCGCGGCACGGGACCAGACAGACTCCACCACGAACCGCTCCGCGTCTCGGAGCAATGTCGCGATATCATACAGGTCCTCCGGGGCATTCAGCTCGATGACCCGGTCGCCTTCGGTGTGGTTCACGTCCATGATCACGAACTTGAAGCCTTTCGCCAGCTTAGGCGACAGCATCAATCCCGGCGTGTTCATGGCGTCGCTGAAGGCAAGGTAGAGCGGAAGGTTATAGGCGCCGGGGTCGGTCTTATCGGCAGCAAAGAACAGGAAGGGCTCGCCCGGCCGCTCCTCGAACTCCATCTCCGTGACCGCAGGCCCCATGCCGTGCACGTTCCCGGAGAACGCATCCTTCAGAAGGTCCTGGCCCGCTCCGTACAGGCCCTGGGCTTTCGCGACTGCGGTGCCGGCCAGGAACGCCTCCCACGCCAGCTTGTGGACCTGCTCGTTCCCTTCACCGTTCGCATGGGTCATGAGTATGGCCACGTCGTCACCGGTGTAGCTCACATAGTTGTCGATCAGCAATCCCCTGCCCTTTTCCTGGACATGCCTCCGCACGGTCTCCAGCAGTTTTTCCGAGGGTGCAATATGCCCTCCCACGGACCCGATATCGGCCTTGATCACGCTCACCGTTATCTTCATGGCTTCCTCCTTTCGCATAACAGTTGCAGCTCGTTGAAACTCATGCCTCTGGCTCGAACTGACTAATTATATGATAGCACTACTTTGAGAAAATAGTTATGGCTGGTCACGATCCCGAATTGCTGTCCCACCTGAAAGAAAAAGCCGTCATCCTGAAGGATGAAGGCCTGAATTGATGTTAAATTGACCACGGTCCGTTCCGACCGGATGCGGTCGGCGAGGATCATCGTCCCGCCCCGCAGAACACCCAGCGCTCTGACCGCAGAGAAGGCTTTCGCTTTCCCGCCGGTCCGTTACCGCGCTTTCCACTCGAACCGGTGCGGCCAGTTGGTAAGATTGCCCGCGTTCAGGAACCCCGTGTGGCAGATATTACATGCCGATGTCTTTCCTTCGGCAACATGCTCTTCGGTGAAATTGCTACCACCGCCCCGCGAGGTGGCATGACAGACCCCGCAGTCGCCGAGAGTCTTGGCTGCGCCTTGGTACTGCATTGCCTGGTAGTTGTCGGTCGGCTGGTTCGACGGCACCATGGCATGCGGGCTGCCGTGGCAGCCGGCGCAGTACACGCCGCCGTGGCCCGGCTTGTTGCGGTAGAGCACCGTGCCCGTATCCACGTCCCAGACGCCACCATGGCAGGTCACGCACTTCGGCTCGCTCAGCCAGGGAGCGCGGCCCGCGGTGATGGACCCTCCCACCGTGCTCATATCCCCGTGGCAGGTGATACAGTTGCCGTTCGCGGACGTATGCCGGACGCTCCGGTTGCAGGACGTGGATGCGCCCGGGTGGCAATCGTAGCACTGGGCACCCCTCGTCGCGTGGAATGAATGAATCGCTTCGGATAGATACTTGCCCGATGAGCCACGCCCTCCCTGGCCCAGCGCGGGGCTGCCGTGGCACTTGGCGCACAGGACCGGTTTGCTGGAGGAAAGCGTCGTTGTCTCGCGGGAATCATGCTTCTGCAGGATGTCAGTAAAAACCACGGTAGGGTCGGTTGAAGGGCCATGGCACTTGCCGCAGTCGATCTCGTCCGACGTCGGCACGGTCGTTCGCGTCTCGGCGAGAACATTTCCCGCCTGATCCTTCGCCGTGATGACGGCCACCTGATAAGGACTCCAGGCCCCGCTGTCATTGACCGGCGTGACCGGAATGCCATTCACCTGGAAATGGTCCGCAATGACGTTCGTGCCTGACGGTTTCGAGACCATCGTCCCGGAAAGGCCGTTGTGGATATTCGGGTCTTCGAGGTTAAGCCCCGTATCGTGCGCCAGCGTTGCTACCCCGAAGAGCGCGAAAACATTGTCCCAGAACTGGCCGTAGCTCCTTTTGCCATAGGAATAGGTATTATTCTCGATGCGGTATTCGACCGTGATGCCGTTCGTCACGATCTTCGGCGGTGTGCCGCGCTGGATCACCTGGGCCCAGATCGTATTGTACGGCGGCAAGATCACGGCCGTGTCATAGGAAGGATTGAGGCAATGCATCCCCAGATCGTTCCAGGCAACGACGACGTAGGCAAACTGCGTGGCCGGGATCGGGCTGCTCTCGCCTTCGCTTCCTCCCCCGCTCCCACCCCCGCCGCAGCCGCTCGAAGCGATAACTGCAACCAGCAAATAAAGACCGGCGACAACGAGCATCCTTCTCATGGCACCCCCCTCTGAGAACGACATAGAGATCCGCATGAACAGTTGGGATGAACCATTGTAAATATAGCACACCTTCTTCTCCTACGAAGGGACAAAAAGGAATGGCACAGCCTGACATCCCAACGTGCCGGAAAGAACAAGTCATAGTGGTATATGGGATTATATGCGGTAAGACTTCGGAATTGACATGGCGCGAGCACTCAAGAGAGGTTAAAGACAATTTTTTTCATTGCAATTTCATATCCGTAGCCATGGGCTGATCACCGAGCAGTGAACCTTTTAGATAACGCGCTAGCTCGCTATGATGATAGCCGTCGTCCATTCAGTCGCATCTCTTTTCTATCATGTCTTCGATTTCAATATATTTCGAGCTTCCACAGGGTCTCGAAGTTGCAGATAATGAGGTCCGTTTCCCCGGAGCGGTCCTTCACGATCTCTCCCCGCGCGTTCAGCGTCAATAACAGGTCATTCGCTTTGAGCAGCGATCCGTCATAGCCCGCGTCCTTCAGCCGCGCGATGACCTGTGCCAGGTACTCCCTGCTTTGCTTCTCGTCGATGAGGCCCCGATGGACGGCCTTGACCAGGTCGACTGGCGTGAGCAGCTGGTCCTCGTGTTCCGGCACCCACTCGTCCGGTCCGTTGTAGTATCCCCGGATGGTGATGTAGTTGTGCTCCGCTGCCAGCACGGGATCGCCGTCCATGTCCACGATGTCCCGGTGGGACTGGTACCGGCCGGGATCGACCGACATCTCCACCTTCAGGCTTCCGGTCACATAGATGGCGCGCACATTCACGGCATGGATCCCCCGCCCGTTTAGGTCCTGGGAGACGGCGGCCTCTTCAAAGGGGCTGTTGACGCCGTGGCGCCTGATCTTTGCGATCTCCTCGGGGCTGAACTTGCTGTCCGTGGGGAACTCGCCGACACGGGAGGTCTCCCAGACGAGGTGGATGTTGTCCTTCGTGACCGTGTAGAACACCTCGTTGAACTGCGACAGGCTGAGCGATGGCGTCTTCCGCCAGCGCTCCGGCAGGAAGTAATCGAAGAGCCGCCCGTTCCTGCCGACGACCCACATGCGGCCGCCGGTGCTTTCCGCGTGGCCGAAGACGTAAGGCACGCCGAGGATCTCCGTCCGCGATAGGTGGGACGGCAGGGGCGTGGGCTCCAGCCGGTCCTTCATGTCGTCCAGGTAGGAATGCCGTCGCGTCGCCTTGACCCGGTCCTCGTGCTCCGGCGTCCGGAAGAGCAGTTCATAGTCGATCACCGAGTACTTCCCCACCTCCAGCAGGTGGTAGATCAGATCCACCTGCTTCCGGGCTGCGGCGGGATCGCCATTCGGGCCGGCCTGCTTGATCCGAACACAGTCGTCCTCCTCGATGATGACGTGCTCGGGCTTCATGTCAGCCATGAGGTATCCTTTGTGCGTCAGGTCGCCGAGCGCCTTCGTCTGCATGGTCTTGAGGTGATGGACGATATCCGGGATGTCGATCTTGATGTGCTCGAACAGCTCGACCAGGTTCTTGCCCCGGATCCACTCGTACACAAGCTTGTACTGCTTCAGGATGTCGAGGTCCACGCCGGGGTGGCGCGCCTGGATGCGGTTGATCTTGGACAGTGACCTGCCGCTCTGCCACACCTGCATCCGCTGAGGCGGCACGTAGATGGCAAGAGGCCGCTGCACCTTGACCCACTGGAGCTGCTGGCCGAAGTACTTGTCGCCCATTTCCATGACCAGGGCGAATTCTTCCCAGGGGCTGTTGAACTCGGCGCTCATGAACTCCTGCAGGGTGTGGGTGTTCAGCGGGACGTCCTCGCCGACCCGGTTGTGCTTCACCACCAGGTCAAGGCTCGTGCCGTTGATCTGCCGGGTCGGGACGCGGTAGACCGAGCTCGTCCCCAGCAGCCGTACGCGGTGCTTCGCGAACCAGCTTTCCTCGTACCAATTCTGGATCTCGAGGTGCTCCTGGTGGGGCTCGGCAAACCGGGTAAGATAGAGGTCGCCGCCGTCCTCAGTCTTCCGATGGAGGTATACGACGCCCAGGACGTTCACGAGGGAGGTATGTTGGGGGGTTGTTCGCATCTCTTAAAAGGGTCTTCGCCGTTATGAGTGGGCATAGTATGCCCTACGCTGTTCTTTCTTCTGCGCCAACGTTGAAGCTCCGTGCAGCGCGCTGCAGTGAATCTTCGTTCCTCAAGGTAATTTAGTCATCCTAATCGCTCGCTAACCTCGCAGCAAGCTGCGGGGAATGCGCTCGCCTCTGGATTCAGGCATGCGGTGATGCAGGACCGGGTGAACACATGGCTGAAAGCTGCGTGTCCGTTAGGAAAAGCGCGGCCGAAACAGGAGATATGGTAAAGAACCTCGATGGTGAACTGGCATGCCAACAAGGCTGAGCGATGAGCCTCCCAAAAAAACAAATCCCATAGCCCGTTTGGCTGGCCTATGGGCTTACGCAACCCGCCGTTGGTGGAGAAGATCCCTTACAATAATATGGCCGCGAGGGCGTCAGGGACGGGGGGGCCTGCAGGACCACGGTGCTATCCCCTCAGCCGCTTTGCGCCTCTTGGTTCATGTGGTCCGATCGAACGGACGCCGAAGCTACCCCAGCCGCTTCTTGAACTCATCCAGCTGTTTCCGGAGACGGGCAGGCAACCGGTTCCCGAAAGTCTTGAAGTGCTGCTCGATGTCCGGTACCTCGGCCTTCCACTCGGCAAGGTCCACCTGGAGGAGTGCCCGTAGATTTTCCTTCGGGAGATCGAGGCCCGTGAGGTCCAGATCGCCGTCCTTCGGCATCAAGCCGATGGGGGTCTCCTTCGCGCCGACCTTCCCGTCCAGACGGTCGCACATCCACTTGAGCGCGCGGCTGTTATCGCTGAATCCGGGCCAGAGGAACCGGCCTTCCGGGCTCTTCCGGAACCAGTTCACGTAGAAGATCCGCGGGGCCTTCGCCCCGAGCGTGTCGCCCATGGCGAACCAATGGGTGAAATAATCGCCCATGTGGTAGCCACAGAATGGCTTCATGGCGAAGGGATCGCGCCGGAGATTGCCCACGGCGCCGATGTTCGCCGACGTGGTCTCCGACGCCGCAGTCGCGCCCAGGAACACGCCGTGGTCCCATGAATATGCCTCGGACACCAGCGGCACCACGCTGCTCCTCCTGCCGCCGAAGATGATGATGTCGATGGGCACGCCCTCGGGGTTCTCCCAGTCCGGGCAGATGACCGGGCACTGCCGGGCCGGCGCGGTGAAGCGCGCGTTCGCATGGGCGGCGTCCTCGCGGTTCGCCGGCGTCCAGTCGCGGCCCTTCCAGTCGATCACGTGGACCGGCGTGGGTCCGCTTATGCCCTCCCACCATACGTCACCGTCGTCCGTAAGCGCGCAGTTCGTGAAGATGACATTCTCCTTCAGGGTGTCCATGGCCATGGGGTTGGTTTCGTAGGACGTACCGGGCGCGACGCCGAAGAAGCCCGCTTCGGGGTTGATGGCGTGCAGCCGGTCGTCGTTCCGGATCTTCATCCAAGCGATGTCGTCGCCGATGCACTCGCACTTCCAGCCCTTGAGGGACGGCTGCATCATGGCCAGGTTCGTCTTGCCGCAGGCCGAGGGGAACGCGGCAGCAATATGATAGCGCTTGCCTGCCGGGTTCGTAAGCCGCAGGATCAACATGTGCTCCGCCATCCAGCCTTCCCGCCGCGCCATGTTCGTTGCGATGCGCAGCGCCAGGCACTTCTTCCCGAGCAGGGCGTTCCCGCCGTAGCCCGAGCCGTAGGACCAGATCAGGTTCTCCTCAGGGAAGTGGCTGATGTACTTCTTCTCGATGGGCGCGCAGGGCCAGGCGCTATCCTTCTGCCCTTTCTCGAGCGGCGCCCCGATGGAATGCAGGCACGGGATGAACTCGCCGGTTGCTCCCAGCACCTCGAGCACCTTCGTCCCCACGCGCGTCATGATGTGCATGTTGCAGACCACGTAGGGGCTGTCGGTCAGCTCGACGCCGATCTTCGAGATCGGCGATCCGATGGGCCCCATGGAGAACGGGATGACATACATCGTCCTGCCTTTCATGCAGCCGGCATACAACCCCCGCATGGTCTTCTTGAGCTCGTCGGGATGGACCCAGTTGTTCGTGGGGCCTGCCTCGTCCTGGGAGCGCGTGCTGATATAGGTGCGGTCCTCTACGCGTGCCACGTCGCTGGGATCGGTGCGGAAGAGGTGGCTATTGGGCCGCTTCTTGAGCGGGATCGCCATGCCGCGCTCTGTGAGAAGCGCCATCATCCGGTCGTACTCGGCCTTCGATCCGTCGCACCAGTAAAGAGAATCAGGCGTGCAGAGGTCGGCCACCTCCTTCACCCAGGTGTTCAGCTTCGCGTGCTTTGAACCATTCATCATGAGGGACTCCTTGTGTGCTTTACGGAAGCGCAATGCGCGGTCTTCCGAGAGGGATATAATAGGACATTCCTGCGAGCGCGTCAAGAGCTCAGGCAGGTGCGATCGGACGTGCTGATGAGAGCGGGAAGGATATCAACCCTGTTGCGTCGGTCCCGCTGGGAGGGTATGATGGTGCCGAACGATAAGGAGGGCGCTGTGGGAGACCTACGGGAAAAGATACTGGAAGCGGTCAGGAATGCCGCGGTCGGCGGCAGGCTGTCATGCGACAAGGCCCACGAGCTGGGGACAAAGTTCGATATCCCCCTGCAGGAGATCGGAAGGGTCTGCAATGAGCTGAACATCAGGATCAAGGACTGCCAGCTCGGCTGTTTCTGACAGCCTAGGGAAGCCCCTTGCGATCTGTGGTGCTCACGGCGGGCATCCCGCAGCCTTCAGCGTAACAGACGACGCGGTTCTTGCCGGACGCCTTGGCTTGGTACAGGGCGATGTCCGCCTCGTTGATCAGCTCCGTGATGGACTTCTGCTTGTCCCCTGACATGCAGGATACACCGAGGCTGACGCTGACGATCTCCGTCGGGTGGCTGACCTTCACGGTAAAGGGATATTCGTCGACCGCCTTGCGGATACGTTCCGCGACGGCCTCGGCCTCCTCCATCGTGGTCTCGGTCAAGAGGATCGAGAACTCCTCCCCGCCGTACCGGAAGCAGATGTCGGTGCTGTCGGTACGGCATGCTGTCCTGAGCAACGGTCCCATCTGGGCGATCAGCCTGCTCCCCTCCAGGTGGCCATACCGGTCATTGACCCGCTTGAAATCATCGATGTCGATCATGATGAATGAGAATGCCCTGCCCGTGCGGATCTTCCTCCGCACTTCTTCGGTCAGTTTTTCCATGAGCACCCGATAGTTCAGGAGGCCGGTGAGCTCGTCCACGCGGGACAGCTCGAGCGTCTTCCGGAAGAGCTCGGCCTTCTCGAACCCCGCCGAGATCAGCGGCGACAGCGTCCGGATGGTGTCGAGGTCATCTACCCGGAAGGCACGGGGTTCGCTATGGCTGAAGCCCATGACGCCGATCACGCGGCTCTCATTCTTGAGGGCGATGCCCAGGTAGCTGCCGGGTTTCTGCCGCTCCTCGGGATACTGGAGAAATCCTTCGTAGAGGGCCGCATCCTGCAGAAAGATCGACTCGCCGGTCGATGCGATGTTCCCCGGCGCGCCGTTGTCATAGTAGACCGTATCAAGCACGGCTTTCCGGAAACTCGGCCCACTATAATAGAACGGATCGAGCCCGGTCATGTCCTTCTTGACGGTATAGACGGCGGCGTCCTCGAAGGGGACTTCCTTGTTGATGACAGAGATGATCTTCTTGATGAGTTCGAAGGGTTCGGTCTCGGAGGCGATGATCCTTCCCGCCTCGTAGAACAGGTGGTTCTCGGTCAGCTTCCGGTGAAAGAGGGCCTTGTAATCACGTCTTGCCGCCGTCTTCGGAGGAGCAGCGGCGGTCTTTTTCCGCGACAATGCCTTGCTGGCCGCATTCTTCTTTGCTGCCGGTTTGCGGAGAACGGATTTTCTTCGCTTTTTCGTAGGCATCTCGTCTCAGGTGCTCATGGCCGTAATAGAACGATCCAAGGATATTTCAACATAGGACTTATTATATCACATATTATTTGTTTTTTACAACTATAGTTTTATGATGTGAGGCCTTCCAGTGAATCCTTTCAGGCGGCCGCGTCCCGGACCAGGGGCCGGAACACGAGCTTCCTGCCTTCAGCGTCCACCCGCACGCGCGACCCTTCCGTTACCTCCCCAGAAAGGATCTTTGAAGCAAGGGGATTCAGGATGTCCCGCTGGACCACCCGCTTGAGCGGGCGAGCGCCGTAGACCATGTCGAATCCCTCCTCTGCGAGGAGCTCCCGCGCGGCATCCGTAAGTTCGATCTCGATCTTCCGGTCTGCGAGCCGCTTCTGGACGAGGGCCACCTGCATGCCCACAATCTTCTTTAGCACTTCGGCGTCCAAGGGGTGGAAGATGATGATGTCGTCCACGCGGTTCAGGAACTCCGGCCGGAAGTGCTGCCGCATGGCCTCAGTGACCCGCCGGCGCATCTCGGCCTCGTCGTTCTGGTAGTCCTGGATGTACTGGCTCCCGATGTTCGAGGTCATGATGACCACGGTGTTCTTGAAGTCCACAGTCCTGCCATGGCCGTCCGTGAGCCTGCCATCGTCCAGGAGCTGCAGCATCACGTTGAACACCTCAGGGTGCGCCTTCTCGATCTCATCAAAAAGAATGACCGCGTAGGGCTTCCGCCGGACCGCCTCGGTGAGCTGGCCTCCCTCATCGTAACCCACGTATCCCGGAGGCGCGCCGATGAGCCGCGATACCGTGTGCCGCTCCTGGTACTCGGACATGTCGATCCGGACCATGGCCTGCTCGTCGTCGAACAGGAACTCAGCCAGCGCCCGGGCGAGCTCGGTCTTGCCCACGCCGGTGGGACCCATGAAGATGAAGCTTCCGATGGGCCGGTTCGGGTCCTGGATCCCGGCCCGTGCGCGCCGCACTGCGTCGGAGACGACAATGATGGCCTCGTCCTGCCCTGCCACCCGGACCCTGAGCCGGTCCTCCATGTGGAGGAGCTTCTGCTTTTCGCCCTCCAGCATCCTGCTCACCGGGATGCCGGTCCACTTCGAGACGATCTCGGCGACGTCCTCGTCGTCGACCTCTTCCTTCAGGATCTTGCACTGCGCCTGCACCGCGGCCAGCTTGGCCGATTCAGCATCGAGCTGCTTCTGGAGCTCCATAAGCTTCCCATAGCGGAGCTCGGCCGCCCTGCCGAGGTTCCCCTCGCGCTCGGCCTTCTCCGCGTCGATCCTGGCCTGTTCGGTCTGCTCCTTGATGGACCGGATCTTCTGGATGCCGCCCTTCTCGGCCTGCCACTGGGCACGGAGCCCGCTTCGCTTCTCGGCCAGCCCGGCGATCTCCTTCTCGATCTTGGCGAGCCGCTCCTTCGACGCGGGGTCCTGCTCCTTCTTCACCGCCTCGCGCTCGATCTCGAGCTGCCGCATGCGGCGCTCCACCTCGTCGAGCTCGGTCGGCATGCTGTCGATCTCCATCCGGAGCCGGGACGCAGCCTCGTCGATGAGATCGATGGCCTTGTCGGGAAGGAACCGGTCGGCGATGTAGCGGTGCGAGAGGACCGCCGCGCTCACCAGCGCCGAGTCCTTGATCTTGACGCCGTGATGCACCTCATAGCGTTCCTTGAGGCCGCGCAGAATGGAGATCGTGTCCTCCACCGACGGCTCGCGCACCAGCACCGGCTGGAACCTGCGTTCCAGTGCCGGGTCCTTTTCGATGTACTTCCGGTACTCGTTCAATGTCGTGGCGCCAACGCACCGGAGCTCCCCGCGCGCCAGGGCGGGTTTCAGCATGTTCGAGGCGTCCATGGCGCCCTCTGCTGCGCCGGCCCCCACGACCGTGTGGAGCTCGTCGATGAAGAGGACCACATCACCCTGCGATTCCGATACCTCCTTCAGCACTGCTTTGAGCCGGTCCTCGAACTCGCCACGGTACTTCGCGCCGGCGATCAAGGCACCCATGTCGAGGGCAATAACGCGCTTGTTCTTGAGGCCCTCGGGCACATCGCCGCTCACCACGCGCTGCGCCAGCCCCTCGACGATGGCGGTCTTGCCCACGCCCGGTTCGCCGATGAGCACCGGATTGTTCTTGGTCCTGCGCGAAAGCACCTGCACCACGCGCCGCACCTCTTCGTCCCTGCCGATGACCGGGTCGAGCTTGCCCCGCCTTGCAAGGTCGGTCAGGTCGCGGCCGTACCGGGTGAGGGCCTGGTACTTGTCCTCGGGGTTCTGGTCCGTGACCCGCTGGGAGCCGCGAATGTCGACGAGCACCGTGAAGATGCGGTCCTTTGTGATCCCGTGCCGGGTAAGCACATCGCGCGCCGCACCATCGCCGTCCGCCGCCGCGATCAGGAGGTGCTCCGCGCTGATGTACTCGTCCTTCAGCCTTCCTGCCTCCTGCTCCGCTTTCTCAAAGAGCTTGTTCAACCGGGCGGAAAGGTAGGTCTGGACCAATCCCTCCACTTTCGGAATCCTTTCCAGCGCCTGATCGATGTCAGCACTGACCGCGGCCGGGTCCGCACCGAGCTTCTTCAGGACCGGCGTGACAACGCCTTCCTGCTGTTCGATAAGCGCACGCACGAGATGTTCGGGCTCGATCTGCTGATGTTTGCTTTTCGCTGCCAGTTCCTGAGCGGCCTGCACCGCCTCCTGGGATTTCAAGGTAAATTTATCGAAACGCGCCATGGCATCCTCCCAACGCCGAACTCCACACCTCGAATTTCCTACTCGCCCCGTTTCACCGTGATCCGCCGGACCGGCACGAGAGCATTCCGGGCCTCTTCTCGACGGGCGATCTCGCGCTCGAGCTCCCCGCGGAGCTCGATGATGGCCTCCTCCATTTCGCGCTGCATCTGCTCCATCTTCTCGCGCATGGAAAGGATCACCTCCACCCCTGCCAGGTTCACCCCCAGCTCCCGGGTGAGCCGCAGGACCATTTCAAGTCGTTCCACATCCTCCTCGGAATACAAGCGGGTGTTCCCGCCGCTTCGCTTCGGCTTGATGAACCCTTCCCGTTCGTAGATCCTGAGCGTCTGGGGATGGATTCCCAGCATCTCCGACACGACGCTTATCATATACAGTTTATGTTCCCGCATAGCCATATCTGCAACCTCTGCGAATTGTCCTTACAATGCCGTTATTCTCATTATCGGACTTGATCAGATATTATCCTCGTTCCATTTGCTTCCGGCAGGCTTGTTGAATCTCGCCGCGGCAAGCTGCGGGGTTCGCGCTCGATCCTGGATCCATTCTTCTACCCATTATCTTTTTCTGAATCCCCGGAACGTGACCTCCTGCCGCGGATTCATCGGATGCAGCCGGTCGAGCTCGAGCAAGAGCTCCTTGCCGCGTTCGGCAAGCCCCGTCGGGGTGACGACCTTGATCGTGACGTAATGGTCTCCCACGCCGGCTCCGCCGAAGTTCGGCACACCCTTTCCTTTCAGCTTCAACTGCTGGCCGGTCTGGACGCCGGGCGGAAGGCTCAACATGACCATGCCGTCAACAGTCGGCACCTCGACCTTCTCCCCCAACGAAGCCTCTTTCACCGTCACCTTAGCCTCGGAATAGAGATTGTCCCCCCTGCGTTCGAAGTAATGGTGCGGCCTCACCCGCGTGATGATATAGACATCGCCGGGAGGCCCGCCGCTCACACCCGCCGCGCCCATGCCGGCCATGCGCACCTTGGACCCGTTGTCCACGCCCGGAGGGATCTTCACGTTAATGCGCTCCGACCGGGTGGTCACGCCGCTGCCGCTGCAGTTCGTGCAGGGATCGGCGTTGATGGTCCCGGCGCCCTGGCAGGCAGGGCAGGTCTGCGAAAAATGCATGAATCCCTTTCCCTGGGTGATGCTCCCGGCCCCGTTGCATGTCGGACAGGTGCGCGGCGATGATCCCGGCTTGGCACCGCTCCCGCCACAGACAGCACAGCTCACCTCGCGCTGAAGGTCAACCTGCATGGTCCTTCCGAAGATTGCGTCCTCGAGATCGACCTCGACGGTATAGGTTATGTCCTCGCCCTTTTGCGGACCCCGCGGCCGCGCACCCCGTCCGCCGAAAAGGTCGGCAAAGATGTCCTCATACCCGCCCCCGCCGCGGCCGAACTGCTCGGCACCCGGGCCTCTGAATCCCTCGAACCCGAATCCCTGTCCTGGTCCGGGACCCTGTCCGAAGCCCTGCTCGAACGCTACATGGCCGAACTGGTCGTACTGCTTGCGCTTCTTCGGATCGGACAGGACCTCGTACGCCTCGTTCAGCTCCTTGAACTTCTGTTCCGAGGTCTTATCTCCGGGATTCACATCGGGATGGAATTTTCGCGCAAGCTTCCTGAAGGCCTTCTTAAGCTCAGCCTCGGTCGCTTTCTTGTTAACCCCGAGAATATCGTAGTAGTCTCTTTTCTCTGTCGTTGCCATGGTTACCTCAATATGATAGTATTGCAATTATAAAATATGAGCGCAACATTGTCAAGTTTATGATAAAAAAATATAACATATTGATTATTTTATTATTTTTAGCATATCTTTTGCTTCATCGCCAATCTGCATGGAAATGAAGTTGTTCCCCTGATACACCCAGGCCTCTCCCTTGTCTGAAATCAGCTTATCCAGGGACAAGTTGATCCGCTCACCGTATTCACGGCTCCAGATACCGTTGCTATTCGCCCATGGCCAGAGCAGCCTGACAAGTCCGATGCCCCGGACTTTGACCAGTGGGTCTCTGTCAGCAAGGGACATGATGACGATCTTCTGATAAGGCGCTGCCAGCTTCGGCGCTGTCTCGGCGACCCTGGCGAGCGCGTAGAGCACGCCGGCACGGAACACGTCCTCCTCCACGTCATAGGCCGACGCGATAAGCGGGATGAAATCCTTAAATCGCGCCGGATCGGCGCTCACGATCTCTCCGAGCATCTCAGGAGCTGACCATCCGATACCGCCGGACTCGTCCGTCAGCGACCACAGCAGCTTCCGGCAGGTCTCGCGCAGGAACTCGTAGTCGCTCCTGACCAGCACTCGCGCCACGAGCCCCATGGCCTTGATCGCCCGCCATCCAACCAGCGTCTCCTTGTCGTAGGCAAGACGGACGAGGCGGCTCAGGACCGTCCGGTCACTAGCAGCGAGGGCTACGACAGCATCGAGGTCATTGGACCCCAGGGCAAAAAGGATGTTCTTTTTTAATGCGTGAGGCATAAGAGTGCTAACAACTGAAAACGTCTAAAAAAAATGCGCCCCAATGGGCGCATTTGTGTACAAGCTGTGAATTCAATTGTTCTGGGCTTTTTTTATCAAAAGTTTATAGTAAATTTACTGAAAGCGGACCCGGATGTGGCTTGCGCTGTGCCAATTACGCTGTTCAGGCTCAATCCAGTAGTATTGCATGCAGCTCCAAAGCAAGGTGCTGTGGTCGGCGTATTAGATCCTGTATCGACAAATGTCAATGGGTCCCCGCTCGGATTCAATATAGTGATGAGCGCTCCTACAGAACCGACTTTTCTCCCATATACCGTGTAACCCGTGGCCCCCGGTACAGCGGCCCAAGACACCGTCACACTCCCGGTTGCCGTCGTCGGCGTACTATTGGTCACTACAGCACTGACCAGCGCCGTAGCTTCCGTTTCTCCAGCAAAATCCAAAGCAGTGACCGTATAAGAATACGTCCCATCAGCCAGCGTTCCACCAGTTGCCGAGCCGGTAGCTGTTTGGTTAAACGGTACATGAATCGGGTTGAAATCGAAATAAGGCGCGGTAATTGCAAAATCCATAAATCCAAAATCGCCCGTTTTCCGAGTAACGGAAATTGAATTTGGCGCCGACACTATTGCGCTTGGGTCCCCAAACTTAATGGATTGACCGCTTGTGAACGAGCCCAATATATTCACATTTAGATCGTTTAAGGGGAAACCGGCTTCGTCAGCAAGGGTAATACGATAGGTCTGCGTTTTTGTTGTAGTCGTTGTGACAGTTGGATTAGTTATCGGGCCATTTACAACAAGGCCTAATGATTCCACTTTTATGGTTGAATTACCCGGCGCGGTATCTGGGCCACACGCTGTAAGCTGGATAGTGGCAACTGCCATGAAGAGCAGCAGGACGAGCCGGAACATCGTCTTTTTGTTGATGGCCATGTTCATAACGTCATAACCTCCTTGCCTCTATGCTTTCCGAAAATACTGCGATAATTTACCACTTTCAAATATGCGCAAGCTACATAAGAATGCAGCGGCCGTCTCTTTCCATTACCCGGTCAGTGGTCCTTCTGCTCCCCCGTGCTCAGATCACATCCTGCTTCACGATCCTGGGGGTGACGAAGATCAGCAGCTCGCGTTTGTCCTCCGTAGTCGTGGTTGTCCTGAACATCCACCCGAGGAGCGGAATATCACCGAAGAACGGCACCTTGGTTATCGTCTTGCCGCGGTCGAGGATCAGAATGCCGCCGATGACCGCGGTCTCACCGTCCGTCAGAAGGATCTCGGTGGTCGCTTCGTTCTTCCGGATCGACGGCTGGCCGCCGGCGCCGAGAACAGAGTTGTCCGGTGCGTTCTTCGTGGCCTGGATCTTCATGAATATCCGGTTGTCCGGAGTGGCGTGCGGCGTCACCGTGAGCGACAGCTTTGCATCAACGAACTGTACGTTCGTGGCGCCGCCTGCCTGGGACGTTGCGTAGGGGATCGATATGCCCTGTTCGATCTTGGCTTCCTTATTGTCCAGGGCGCTCACCCGCGGTGTGGAGATCACTTTCCCTTCGCCGGTCGACTCCATGGCTGAAAGGACGATGTCGAGGTTCAGCGCCTTGTTCAACGAGCCGAACTGGAAGCCCATCGCTCCGCCTATGCCTGGGCCCACCGGAGCAGGCATGTTCACGAAGTAGGTCCCGTTGCCCGAGGCAACGCCGCCCATGTTCGGGCCGCCGGTCACGCCGATAGTGTTCGGGAACTTCAGTCCCGTCGCATTTCCGAAGGCGGGGCTTGCATTATAATTTCCGCCCCACTGCACGCCGAGCGAACGGTTGAAGGTCAGGGAGGCTTCCACGATCCGCGCTTCGATCATGATCTGCGGCGTCGGCTTGTCAAGCTGCTTGATGAGTGCGACGACTTCGTCAACATTCCGGATAATGTCCTTGACGATGAGGGTGTTCGTCCTCGCGTCCACCACGGTCTCGCCGCGGGTGGAGAGGGACTTCTTGATCGTCGGCTCGATCGCGCTCGCTGTCGAATAGTTGATCGGGATGATGCGCGTGACCAGGTCCTCCGCTTTTTTCTTGGCTTCCTTGGCCCTCACTTCCTCGTCTGCCTCCTTCGCGAGGGCGCCCATGGACGCGATCCGAATGATATTATCCTCGATGGTGTAGCCCAGGCCGTTCATCTTTAGAATGATCTCCATGGCCTGGTCCCAGGGGATGTTTACGAGGCGGACCGTGACCTTGCCCTTCACGTCCGGCGCCAAGATCATGTTGAGATTCGCGAGCTCGCCGAACAGCCGGAGCACGTTCACGAGATCGGCGTCCTGCAGATCAAGGGATATGCGGCGTCCGCCGTATTTCTTTGCACCCACCACCATGGCCATGCTCTCGGCCTGGGGCTGCTGACGAGGTTCTGCTCGCTCCTGTGGGGCCGGGACCGCCGCCGTTTCCTGCGGAGCCGCCTGAGGCGCTTCCCTCTCAGCTTTCTCCGTCGCAACCAGGGCCGCTTCCTGCGGCTGGGCTGCCGCGCGCTCCTGCGGTTTTTCCTCAGGCTTCGGCGACGCCGCGATGGTCATGGCGACCACGAGGGTATTCCCCTCGGGGGTGACCGTATAGTCCATGGGTTTCGTAAGATCAAGAACGATACGCACCTTCTGTTCGGGAGTCGTGTGCTGTCCAACGCGTACCTTGTCCAGGCCGCCTTTCCTGACCGGCACCACACTGGGCCGCACGCGGCTCTTTGCCCCGGGAACGTCGATCACGAGCCGTTTTCCCTCGATCATGAAGGAGTTCGGCTTCATGGTGCCGTCAGCGGTGATCACCACCTTGGCGCCCTGTTTGGTTGCGGTGGCCTTGACCGATTTCACGATCTTTGCCGTTCCGGCCTCTCCCCCGGCCACCAGTGCTGCGGCTGTCTCGGCAGCCGGGGCTGCCTGCTCTTTCGGGGCTTCGGGCGCCGCTACTGCTTCGGGCGCGGCCTTTGCCGCCTCGACGGGCTTCGCGAACTCTACCATAAGCTTGCCGCCTGCCTGGTAGACCTTGGTGTCCACGGACTGGGAAAGGGCGATCTCGAGCCGTGCGATATTGTCGACCTGGCTGGGAGTGATGTCGATCACGGGTTCCTTGTTCACCGTGATCTTGTCCTTGAACTTCGCCAGGTCCGCATCGGTGATATCAACGATCAGACGGAGCGGCTCGCTAAGCTGGAACGATGTGTACTGCAGGATTGGGTCGCTCCCCTCGATCACGATCTCGGTAAGCGTTTCGGTCTCCTGCGGGGTGATCGACTGGATGGCCACCCGCGGTACAGGCTGACCGGCTTCGGGTCCCTTTTGGCCAGCGCAACCGGTGAACAGGAAGGACACGACCGTCAGGAGCACGATGCCCCATGCGCTATGCCAGTGACCGGCCCGTGCAGCGGCAGGCATTCCTGCGACCCCTTTTCTTCCCCAAATGCTGATGTGCTTAAGGGGTTGTATGGATTTCATGGCGTCCCCTCCTGTTTTTTACGGAGCTCGATAACGATTTCCTTGCGGTTGGTTTCCCCTTGCGGGTCCTTAAATTTTTCTTCGATGACCATCGTGTTCTGCGTGATCTTCTTCACAACACCCTGGTTCGGCCCGACCTTGGTGCCAACGCGGACGAAGTAGCCCTTTCCGTCGGGGCCTTCCAGCATGGCATGATAGCCGAGCCCGCCCCAGATGATGCCAGCCAGCTTGAACTCGCTGATGGGATACCGTTCCAACGGTGCTTTCGCGCCGGCCATGGACTTCTTCTCTTCCTTGATGATGATGGGAGTGAAAGGATCCCGCCGGCCTGCCGGGTTGTACGCGTAGATCGCAGCAGGCTTCTCTTCGGCCTTTGCCTGCTCCACGGTCGCCGTCGCCGCGGACTTTGGCTGTTGCGCCGGTGCGGGGGCCGTTGCCGTCGGTTTGGTCTTGTCCGAGCAGCCGGTCAGGCCGGCCGTGGCTAGAAGCAAGAGCGCCAGTGCCGCAGCGAACCGCTTACTTAACCTGTTTAGTTGCCGAAGGCGTTTTTGGTGTCTCAACTTTCTTCTCCACTGCTGCAAAGGTCATGGCCGTGCAGTCGATATTGATCTCCATGGTCCCGTTCTTCGCCAGCTTTGGTTGATCCATCTTGACGTTCAGCATGTTCACGATCCGGGTCAGCTTGCTCACGCTGTCGAAAAAGAGGGCAACATTATGGTAACCGCCGGTCAGCTTGAGCGAGATGGGGATCTCTTCGTACATACCGCTCGAATGGGGCCTGCGTCTGTCAGGCTTCCACAGCTTGAGCGACAGCCCGGCCTTGTTCACCAATCCCTGGATCTGGCGGAGGAGGCCGGAGACCTCCGACTCGGGAGGCAGCTGCTCGGTCAGGACCTTGAGCCGCTCCTGAAGGGACTTGACTTCCGCTCGAAGCTGGTCGAGCTGCTTGATCTTCGCGTTGTTCTCCCGTATCTTTGCCTGCTGCTGCGCGATCTCGCCTTCCAGCTTCCGGATCTCGGCCGTCTTTGGAATATGGACCTGCCAAATGAAGAGGACCACTATAGCGATGATCAGGCCAACGAACGCCCCGGTGCGCGTTTTCGTCGGGATCTTCTGCAGTTTGTCGAGTATCGCGGGAGCAGCCATTATAACCCCTTGTACTTGAACTGGAGCTTGTATTCGTAGATCTCGTACCCTTCCTTGTTCTTCTGGACCGTTTCCATGAGATTGACGTCCGTGAAGTATGGCGACGCCTTCAGGTTGTCCACGAATTTCACCACGTCCTCGTTCGAGAAGGCCTCGCCGGCGAGATTGATGCTTCCGCTGCTCTCCACCATCGAGAGGAGGTCAACGCTGACGGGGATCGCTCGGCTGATCTCGTCAAGGAGCCGGACCGGGCCCTGCTGGTTCTTCTTGAGCTGCTCGATGATCCCAATCTTGTCGGTGACCTTTTTGCGCTCATCCTCGACGTTCTTGACCTCTTTCAGCATATTTTCCTGCCGCGCGACCTCGGCCATCGCAGCGTCCCTCTCCTGGGTCCTCGCTGCAATCTTGCTGTTCAGGCTGATGAAATAGAAGGCCATACCGGCAATAACACCGCCAAACACCACGACAGCGATGATGAGCTGCTTCTGCAGCTCGGTGACCTTCCGGGCAGGCTTCCGCTTGGTCGGTAGGAGGTTTATCTTGATCATCGGTCGCTCGGCCTCCTCATCGCAAGACCTACCGCAACGGCAGCAAGGGGCGCGGTATCGCTGATGAACCCTGCATCAAAATGCTTCGGGTCAACCTTGATATTTTTGAAGGGATTGATGACGTCCACGGGGATCTCGATCCTCTCCGAAAGGACCTTGATGAATTGGGCGATCTTAGCACACCCGCCCGATACCAGCACATGATTGACCTTGTCGCTCCCGGTCGTGGAACGGAAAAAATCGAATGACTGCTGGATCTGTGCCACGATCTCCTCGGTCACCGACGACATGATCCCGGAGAGCTGTTCCCGGTCGACCCCGCCCACGGCCTCGCCGCGCTTCACCTTCTCTGCATCCTCGTAGCTGAGGCTCGCATCGCGCTGCAAAGCTTCCGTATATTTGTTGCCTCCAACCGTGATATCGCGGGTAAAGATGGAAACCCCGTCCCGCAGGATATTGATGTTCATCACCGACGCGCCGATGTTCAGGAGCGCCGTGATCCCCGCTTCCACCTCATAGTTCAGCTCGCACATGTTGGCAAGAGCGAATGCGTCGACATCCACGATGACCGGCTCCAGTCCCGCATCCTTCACCAGGTTCACGTAATCGTTGATCTTGTCCTTTTTCACGGCGACCAGGAGCACATCGGCCTGCCCTTCGGCGGCACCCGGCCCGAGCTTCTGGAAGTCGACGTTCACGTCGTCGATGGAAAACGGGATGTACTGCTCCGCCTCCCACTTGATGGACTCGGCAAGCTCTTCCTCGGTCATGTCCGCGATGGAGATCCGCTTAATGATGACCGAACTCCCTGAGACCGAGAGTACGACCTCCTTGGTCTTGACCTTCTGAGAGTTGAGGAGCTCCTTGATTGCCTCGGACACGCGGTTCGCGTCCATCACCGCGCCTTCGACGATCACCTCGGCCGGCAGCGGGACCATCCCGTACTTGACCAGGCTGAAACTCTTCCCGGACCCCTTCAGCTGCACCAGCTTGATGTAGGTGGAGCCGATGTCGAGGGCGATAGGTTCTATCTTTCTGGAAAACAGCATGCTCACCCCGGATGCGGTTATGCCGCACAATTGATCGTCAGGCGTTCTTGCCCCTGATGATCTTTTCGATCACTTTCAGATTGTTCTCGTTGTAGATCCGCCAGCCGCGCCAGTCGCGACCAACCCCTGGGAGCAATCCTTCGCTCTCCCACCGGAAAAGCGTTGCCCGGGAAATGTCGAATCTGTCGCAGATCTCCTTGGTTTTATATATTCTCGGGTTTTTACGCTTGACCATCGCAACCTCTCTGTCATGACTAGTGATACTATTTATAGTAAGTATAGTTACTATGATATCCAAATCATTCTGATTGTCAAGAATAATTAAAAAAATATTTCATTTTTTTCAAACACATACAGCATCTTGTATTTTATCAGCGCAAAAATACAAGATTATGTGGCCCTCACGCATCATTTTTTTTCGCCACGGGGCCCGAAAAGACCGCATGCGATGCCCGAAGGGCTACGATCACCGTGCTGTGGAGCTGTTGCGATGCTGTTCCCGTGCAAGAAGCTTGGTAGTGTCCAGCCCTCGCGGCTCCGTCTCCTGTGCTCACGCGATCCTTCCTTCGACCCTCCTCAGGAACGCTCCTCGCGTTTCCCAATCAGTGAACCTGGTGCCCTGTCCCAGCAGAACGAGCGAACAGTCCTGCCCTGCTTCCTGAACGAGGACCTGCGGTCAAACGTCGGTCCGCTGCAGAATAGGAGCACTCGGCAAAAAAACAAATGTGACGACCGGACAGGGATAACAGAAGGGGACACGAGAACGCACGCGAAGGATCTTTACGCCGCAAGGAAGGTGTCTGAGATAAAATAACGCCGGCAGGTCAGGGACCAGCCGGCGTTCAAGATTCCTTTTCTCAGGAAGAGAACAGCGAAGAGGTGTTTCCGACGCTACACATCCACCCCGTGCGGGGTGGCAAAGGAGCCGCGGCGCGCCTTCATGTCGAGGAGCACGCGCTCGGTCCCGAAAGCACCGGGCTCGTACTTCCGGATCTTGAGCTTCTCGCGGGCGGAGTCGATGAGCTTCAAAGCGAGTTCGAGGATCTTGCCCGGGTCCTCCTCGAAGTAGAAGCCCGCGGTGAACTGCTCCCACCACTTGTTCTCCATGATGTCCTTCAGCGTCTTGCTGGCGCTGACCGGGGAACCTGCTCCGAAGATGATCGGTACACCGGAGGCAACGAAGTAGGTTCCGATGGCGATGGCCTTTTCGCTCATCCACTCGGGGCCGATGCCCACGGCCGGGAGGCCGCCAATATCGTCGCCCAAGCCGCCTTCCTCGGCAATGTGGGAGGCGATGGTCAGGATGCGCGAGTTGTCAACGCACGAGCCCAGGTGGAGGATAGGCGGGATGCCGATGGCCTCGCAGACCTGGCGGAGGCCCGGTCCGGCGTTCTCCATGGCGTTCTCCGGCGTCATATAGCCGGCCTTGGCCGACGCGTGCGCCGAGCAGCCGGTCTGGACCACGAGCACGTCGTTCTTGATGAACTCGCGGGACAGGAAGTTATGGATGCTGTCCTGGCTGATGCGCGGGTTGTTGCAGCCTGCAAGGCCAACCACGCCGCGGATGCGGCCCGAGATGATGGCGTCGTTCAACGGGCGGTACGAGCCGCGGTACTGGCCGCCCTGCATGTATTCGATGTACTCGTCCGAGAAACCGGCCACCATATTGGGCTGCTTTAACGTGGCATGGGTCACCAGTTCTTTCTTGCGGTTCGGGAAGTTGTCGATGGCGATCTTCAGGACCTTCTTTGCGATGTCCATGGCATGGTGTTCGTCATACTCGATATGGGTCGCATCCACCATCTTGCCCTTGGGCGTCGTGGTGATGATCTTCGTATGGAACTTTTTGGCAAGCTGGCCGATCGCCGGCATGATGCACTGGACGTCGACGGCCATGGCCTCGATCATGCCCGTGACCAGGCCGAGTTCCTGCTGCAGGAACCCACCGGCCGTGGCGATGCCGTGCCGGACCAGGATCTCGTTCGCGGTGCAGCACATACCCACGAGGTTCACGCCTTTGGCGCCCTTGGACTTGGCATAGGCGACGATCTCAGCGTCGTCCGTTGCCTCGACGAGCATCTCGGCGAAGGACGGCTCATGGCCGTGGACCACGAAGTTCACATAGTCTTCCTTGAAAACGTCGAGGCTCGCGGTCGCGGTGACCGGGTGCGGCGTGCCGAACAGGATATCCGAGATGTCCGTGCCGATCATGGAGCCGCCCCAGCCGTCGGCGAGGGACGTGCGCAGGGCGCCGAGCATGATGTTCTCCGGCTCCTGGTCTACGCCCATGGCGGTCCGGTGCAGCATCTCGACGCACTCGCGGTCGATGCCGCGCGGCGCAATGCGGAACTTGCGCCAGATCTCCTGGCGTCGCTTTGGCGCGCGGGACAGATAGACCAGTTCGCCGTTCTGCTGGCCGAACTGCTCGATGAACTTGAGGGCCACTTCCTCGGCCACCTTGTTCACGGGCTTGCCTTCGATATTGATGTTGAGGTACCCCGCAACACGGTTCAGCTTGCGCACGTCCTTGATCTTGAAGTCCTTAGCTTCGCCGCGTGCGGCCGCGAGGAGTGTGTTCGCCAGGTCGCGGGCATGGTCGGAGTGGGCTGCGGTGCCCGCGGCGACCATGCGGGCGAAGTTCCGCGCCGTCACTACCGGCAGCGTTGCGCCGCATACGCCCTGGGCCTCGTCTTCCTTGCCTACGAGGCGGCAGGGGCCCATGTGGCAGATCTTGCAGCAGGCGCCCTGGTGCCCGATCGGGCAGGGCTTGAGCTTTTCAGCGCGGTCGAACGACGTTGTTATGTTCTTCTGCCCGGCCACCTTCAGCAGCACCTGGGCAGCAGGGTCAACGGATCTCTGATTTTCCTTCATGGTCGTTACGATCTCCTTTCAGTCGACATGTATCAAAAAGGGGGCGAAAACCGCCCGATTTATTGGAGCGAGGTGCATTATACGAAAGAGCACAGAATAATGCTACAGGAAGTTACGCACTGACCCTTCAACAGCTAAAATCCTGGCTGAAGGATATCTGCCGCGCCGGCTTGAACCGCCGGTTATCGCTTCGTCACTGTTTCCTGAACCACGAGCACCTTCTTGACCGCAGACTGCGCCAGCAGTCCGGCATTCAGTGCCATGAGGATTGCGGTCGTGGACTCCGATGCAGGCTTCCCGGCCTTCGCAGCTACGGGCTTGAACGCCGCAACGTCGAGCTTCGCGGCCTTGGCCTTTTTCGCGTTAGCAGCAACGTCTTTCACCGTGAAGCCCTTGGCCTTGTTCATCACGAGCGACAGTTCAGCCGCGATGTCAGCCCCGTCCTTGGCCACGCCTTCGGGGTCCTGAGCAGCAGTAAACGTCTTCTGCTGCCCGTAGGTCGTGACGATGGTGCCGCCCCGCTCGTACAGCGCCGCCATGGGCAGCACCACGTCGGCCTTCTCCGCGAGGGCGGTCAGATGGCTCGTTTGAACAACGAGGAAGTCCGATTTCAGATCTGCATCGGGAACATTCCCGGCGACAAAGAGCGCCTTCATGCCGGCACTCATGTCCGCATATCCCTTGCCCGCCTTCTTGATCTTGGCAAAACCCGGTCCCAGGTCAGCGAGGCAACCCATCTGCATCACGCCAAGGGCGTTTGCCTCGGGCAGGAGCGGTAGCACGCCTGCGTCCTTCAACAGCGCCAGGTTCAGCGCCTGCGTCGATGCTTCCTCGCTGGCCGAGATGCCTGTGCCGATCACAATTACGGGATTCTTCGCCGCGGCATAGGCCTTGGCCGCCGCAAGGATCTGCTCTGCGGCAACACCGGACGCTGAGGCTGCAGCTTCGACGGTCACCAGCGACTTTTTCAGGGCATCAAGCCCCTTTGCGGACGGGGCAGCGCCTTCGGCGAGCGCCGCGGTCATGAGGCCCGCGAGCAGCGACGTATCGGTGCCGGCCTTGAGCTGGAGCAGGATGGCGTTCGCGTGATGGGCGAGGTCCGTCTTTTCCGTGCTCACCACGATCACCTTGGCGCCAGCCTGGGCGCGGCGGCGGATCATAACATCCGCTTCCTGCATGGTCTGCTTCTTCTGCGACGGATCGGCGCCGATCACGACCACGGCGTCGGCAGTTTTCAGGTCGGCCCGAGACGCGATCCCGATGCCCGCGTCACCGTAGACCGCACGCAGGGCGCTGATCAGGCCGCCCGCATAGGCCGAGGCCGGCGTGTCGATGTTGGCGCTCCCCGCCGCGTCGCGGGCCAGTGACTGCACCGCCATGGCCTCTTCGTTCGTGAGCGAGCCTGAAACGATGAACCCGGCGTTGGCCCCGGCCTTCTTCAGGCCGTCGGCCGCGATCTTGAGCGCCTCGCTCCAGGTCGTCTGCACGAGCTTCTTGCCTTCCCGCTTCATCGGCGTGGTAACGCGGTTCGCCGAGCGGTGCACGTCGAAGCCGAACCGGCCGATCACGCAGATGTACCCGTTGTCTTCCTTCGCGTTCACCTTGACGATCTTCCCGTCCTTCTTGGAGACGACCACGCTGCAGCCGGAACCGCAGGCCGTGCAGACCGCGTCATGCTTTGCGAGGTCCCACTCCCGGCCGTGCTGCCACCGGTCGCGCTCCATGATGGTGTTCACCGGGCAGGCGTCGATACAGCTCCCGCAGAAGGTGCAGCCTGATTCGTGGAGCGGCTTATCCAGGGCCGTCGAGACCTTGGAGGTGATGCCGCGGCCCATGAAATCGAGCACGTTCGTATTCTGCTCCTTGCAGACCCGGACGCACCGGCCGCAGAGGATGCAGTAGTTGTTGTCGATGGTGATGAAGGGGCTCCGGTCGTTCAGCGGGTAGTTGAAGCTCTTCCTGCCGAACGAGGATTCCTGGATCTTCAGGTCGGCAGCGTAACGCTGGAGATCGCAGGTGCCGGCCTTGGGGCAGGTCATGCAATCCAGGGGATGGAAGGAAAGGATCAGGTCGGTCACGAACTTCCGGATCTCCTCCACCTTGGGGGTCTTGGTCTGGACCTTCATCCCCTCCTTGGTGCGGGTGGTGCAGCCGGTGACCGGGGTCTTCAAACCCTCGATCTCCACCATGCACATGCGGCAGGCGCCCACGCCGCGAAGCTCCTTGATGTGGCAGAGGTTCGGGATATGTACCCCCACCGTCGCCCCGGCGTCCACCAGTGTCATGCCCTCGGGCACCTGGTAGGACTTACCGTCGAACTCCATGGTCACCATCTTCGTCGTCATAGCAGCCTCCGGAATACCAATTCGTTTGATTGTAAATTTGAGATTGGAGATCGAAAATTTTCAACCTTCACTTTTCAATTTCCAATATTCAATAAGCGCTCTGTAGCTTTACTTCGCCGGCGATATGGTTTCCGCCATGTCGTGGATGGAGCAAACCGGGGCCTTGCCAGTCGGCCTGCCGCTGACATCGCAGGTGCAGACCAGTGTCCGCACGGGCTCCTTTGCCGCTTCCTCGCGAATCTTCTCCACGATGACCACGGCGCCCTCGGGGCAAACCTTGATGCATTCGCCGCAGTGAGTGCAGCGCCGCTGCCGAATGCGGTAGGGTGTGAACCCGCCCTTGAACCCCTCGGCCTTCTGGCCTTCGATGGCGTTGTCTTTGCAGACCTCGCGGCACTTGTCGCACATGGTGCACTTGTCGGGGTCGATCTCGTAGATCACGAGGGCCGCGCACTCGCGGTGGCTGCAGACGCCGTCGATATGCCGCTGCAGGTCGTCCTTGTGCTGGGCGAGGAACGCGGCGAGGATGTCGGCGTGGTCCTTCCCCTTCTTGCACATACCGCCATCCTTCACGTCGGCGGCGATGCGCGCCAGCTGGGCCGCGTGCTTCGCGCTGCCGTGGCCCGACTGGATGGCCTCGAAGATCTTGATGGCATCAAAGATCCCGAGCTTGCAGGGGTGGCACTTGGAGCACATGCCGGTCTTCGGGTCGTCGTTGTAGAAGAACGCGAGCTTCAGCCGGGTGCTGTTTACGGGGCACTTACTTTCCTGCTTTGACATGGGCCCCTCCCTTCTCGACGACGATGGCCTGCGTGGGGCAGACGCCGTAGCATGCCTTGCACTTGGTGCAATAGTCCTGGTCGATGTAGAACCGGTCGCGGAGCTCAACGACGGCGTCAAATGCGCAGGCCGTCTTGCAGAGGCCGCAGAGGATGCAGTGCTCGGGCCGGATGCGGAACATGCCGAGGCCCTGGCAACGCTTGGCGCGGCAGAACTTGTCGCGCACGTGCTCCTCGTACTCCTCGCGGAAGTATTTGATGGTGGAGAGCACCGGATTCGGCGCACTGTTCCCGAGGCCGCAAAGCGAGGTGGATACGATCAACTTGCCCATCTTCTCCAGCCGCTCGATGTCCCCCTCCTCGCCCTTGCCCGAGGTGATCTTGTCGAGGAGCTCGTACATCTGCCAGGTGCCGACGCGGCAGGGCGGGCATTTGCCGCAGGACTCGCTCTTGGTGAAGGAGAGGAAGTACTTGGCCACGTCCACCATGCAGTCGTCCTCGTCCATGACCACCATGCCGCCGGAACCCATGATGGAACCCACGGTCGCCAGGGTGTCGAAGTCCACTTTCAGGTCGAGGAACTGGGCCGGGATACAGCCGCCCGACGGGCCGCCGGTCTGGACCGCTTTGAACTCCTTCTCGGGGTTAAGCATGCCGCCGCCGATGTCGAAGATGATCTCCCGGAGCGTGATGCCCATGGGGACCTCGATGAGGCCGGTGTTCTTGATCTTGCCGGTGAGGGCGAAGACCTTGGTACCCTTGGACTTCTCGGTGCCGATGTTGATGTAGTAATCGAGACCCTTGGTGAAGATGGTCGGCACGTTCGCGAAGGTCTCGACGTTGTTGAGGTTGGTGGGCATACCCCAGAGGCCGCCTGCCGCTTCGGAGAGGCGTGGTGGACGGGGGCGCGGCATGCCGCGCTCGCCCTCGATCGACGCGACCAGCGCCGTGGACTCGCCGCAGACAAAGGCGCCTGCACCTTCCTTGATCTCGCAGTCGAAGTCGAGGCCGCTGCCCAGGATGTTCTTGCCCAGGAGGCCGAGCGCTCGTGCCTGGCTGATGGCCACGCCCAGGTTCTTCACAGCCAGCGGATACTCGTGCCGCACGTAGAGGTAGCCGTGCTGGGCGCCGATGGCGTAGGCGTTGATGATCATGCCCTCGAGCACCGAATGGGGATCGCCTTCCATGAGCGAGCGGTCCATGAACGCGCCCGGGTCGCCTTCGTCGCCGTTGCACACCACGGCCTTGACCTTGGCGCCCGACTTTTTAGTATGCTCCCACTTAAGGCCCGCCGGGAAGCCGGCACCGCCGCGGCCCCGGAGGCCCGACTTCTTAACGACGTCGATGACCTCGTCGGGCTTGAACTCGGTCAGGACCTTTGCCAGGCCCTCGTAGCCGTCCTCGCGGACCGCGTCGTAGATGTTGCAGGGGTCCACCACGCCGTTCCGGTGGAGCGCCAGGCGCTTCTGTTTCTTATAGAACGGGATATCGGTCACGGCAACGTTCGGGTCGGCAAGGGACTCTTCGCGGTAGAGCTTTTTGCGATACGGCAGGCCCCGGAGCACCGATTCGGAGAAGATGCCGGACACATCGGGGACCTTCACCTTCTGATAGAAGATCTCCTGGGGGTCCTGGATGACCACCGGGCCACGCTGGCAGAAGCCCTGGCAGCCGGTCTTCACGATCTCGAGGGGAACGTTCTTCTTTTTCGCCTCTTCCTCGAACTGCTTGATCAGCTTGCCGGAGCCCGTGGCCTGGCAGGCCGTGCCGCAGCAGACGCGGACGCGGTGTGCGTCGTTCTCCTGGTGCTCCTTCTGAAGCTTCGCCCGGAGAGCCCTGAGTTCCTTGACGTTCTCGAGCCGCTTAAACGTGAGTTCCATGTTCGCTCCTCACCGAGGCAATGATATCGTCCACCATCTTTGGCGTCAGTTCGCCGTACAGGTCCTGGTCATTGACGGTCAGCACCGGGGCAAGGGCGCAGCACCCCACACAGCCGACGGTCTCGAGGGTCACGGCCCGGTCCGCGGTGGTCTCACCCTCCTTGATGCCGAGCTTGTTCTCCATCTCGGTCAGGACGGCTTTGCCGCCGCGCACGTGGCACGCGGTCCCGGCGCAGACCTTCACGATCTTCTTGCCGCGGGGTTTGAAATGGAAATGCTTGTAGAAGGAGGCGACGCCGTAGACCTGGGACAGGGACAGATTGAGCTGTTCGGCGATCATCTTCATCGCGTCCTCGGGAAGATAGCCAAGCTTTTCCTGGGACCGCTGAAGCACGGCGATCAGGATACCGCGTTGGCCCTTCACGTCGCTCAGAATGGTGTCGATGGATTTGATCTCTTCCTGCTGAAGCACGGTAGGAACCTCCCTCTCTTCCGATAGAGCAACAGTTGTCCCGGGGGCGGCAACGGTGCGTGTTGCTCTTCACGACGCTAGTATACTGATGATGTTAGAAGAGAAGCCAGAAACGACGGCAGGAACAAATACACTGCCAAGCAAGGCGCTCGATAAATTTTTGTTACGAAAATAACCACTAGAGTTGCGAAATCAATCAACAACAAAGTCCTCATACTTCGAAGGGTTAGTGATATTAGCAATTGTTTTTTTAAAAATCAAGACAAAATTCACCAACAATATGGTGCAGAAAACGGCCTTATTTCCCGAAACCAGTCCGGATCTCTCTTCTCGCCTATCGGCCCCTTGTCTCCCTTCACCCTCTGCACCCGTCCCCCAGACCTCTCGACATATCCCTCTTCTTTTTGTAATGTATGATTACCTATCGAGCTTTCAATAACGGTAACATGAAATTGTTACCGATAGAGAATAACGACAGATTTGCCGTTATCATCAGGAATTATGTTCTGAACAAGGGCCTGGATACGACAGTTCATCCGACGGCAGCGAGGCCCACGATGCCTCTTCCCGAACAGCCAGCCGCGCAGAATAACAGGAAGGACCGCGGGGAGAAACGCGATGGCCGCTGAGGGCAGCGACAGCGGATGATCCGAAAGCTTCGGGACAGGGCAGATAGGGGCAACAAAAATGCCGGCAGAAATTTTATCCTGCCGGCTTGTTTCTCTTTCCGATACGGGGGCGGTGCGTAACGGGTCCGCTCCTTCATCGGTGACTCAAAGCATCGACAAGAACGGAACGGACCCCCATTTTTTCCCTGACCACTGCTCGAACTACTTCTTCTTGCTTTTCGGTTTTTTAACTTCCTTTTTCTGACCCTGCCGTGAAGCTGCCATCGGTCATCACCCCTTTCGCCCAATCATTGCCTTTCTCGCGACGAACTCTTGAAGCTCCCTGCAGCATGCTGCCGGGAATCTTCGATCCTCAAGGAACTATCGTTATTCTAATCGCTCGCTAACCCCGCAGCAAGCTAGCGGGATGCGCTCGCTCCTGGATTCAACAGGACCGCTGCGCCCACCGCATCACTCATCCTGTTTTACCTCTGTTGCTTCCGGAGACTGTTCGGAAGCCGGGGTCTGGTCCTCAGCCGGCTTCTCGGCGTTCTTCCCCAGCTTGCGCTGCCTCTTTTCCTCGTTCTTTTTCTGTTTCGCGATCTCTCTCTGGCGCTTTTGAAAATTGAAGTTCGGTTTCCCCATCAGGCTGCTCCTTGTTAGACGGTAATTTTCGGACCGGGGGCTGCCGGACCCGGCGCGTAGGTAGTATGAATAACTGATGTATTATACAGGGATGCAGGCCTAATGTACATACCAATGATAGAGAACCCCCTTCACCATAGGACCAGGACCGATGGTGTCTTGGACCTACTTCGCCTGTGCCATATCTGGTATAATGGAACCATATTTATATGCGAGAACATGGAGAATAGCCTTCATGGCCGAGCAGACAAAGAGGGGAACCCCGGAGGGGTCCGCCAGAAAAAAACGTTTTGTCCTCGTTGTGGACAAAAACCAGCAGGACGCCAGCTACACTTCCATCCTGCTCCAGAACCTGGGATACTCCTCGACGATGGCAAGGTCCGGCGAGGAGGCCCTTGAGCTCCTTGCCGTTGCCACCGTATCGCTCGTCATCACGGAGCTGGTGCTCCCGGGCATGAATGGCATCGACCTGTACGAGCGCATCACGCGCAATCCATCGATGCCCGCGGTCCCGGTCATCATCGTGACCAGGCTCGCGGACCTTGAGAGTGAGGACCGGTGCCGGCGGGTCGGTTGCGCGGGCTATCTGAACAAACCGGTGCAGTCCGAGGAGCTCTACCGGGCGGTCCAGCAGGCCTTGGAACCCACACCGCGCCAGAACATCAGGATCACCACCTCGTTGAAGGCGTCGATCGACGGCCTCTCGACGGGCACTGAATTCGTCACGGTGCTCTCCGACGCGGGCCTATTCGTGAGGACCCTTGAGCCCCGGTCGAACGGCTCGAAGCACACCGTGACCTTTCTCCTCGACAAGCGGATCATCCGCGCCGATGCCGTCGTACTGTACGCATACCGCTTTGACACCGACCCCCAGAAGGAGCCCGGCATGGGCATGAAGTTCCTGAACCTCTCGCCCATCGACAAAGACGTGATCCAGACCTACATCCGGGAGAATGTCAGCCCCGGCATCGCTCCCGATGTCAAGCACTGACCTTCGTCAGGCTCCCGCCCGTCGTTGTTCAGCCGGTTACCAGATGCAGTCCGGAACGGCATCGTCATCACCCGGAGATCCACTCCGGACATCCGTTCTTCCGCGAGGTAACGCTCCTTGGAACAGACCAGCAGGACCCGGAAGAAAAACGCCGCTCTCGCGCTGCAGGAACTGGGTGAGCGGCTGGTGAAGCTGTCGAACGAGAATATCAAGCTCATCGATCTTCCGGCGGCCCTCCACCAGGCGGTCCTGCTGGCAAAAGCCCTCAAGAAGCACGGCCCCCGCGACCGGCAGATGCAGTACATTGGCGCGCTGATGCGGAAGTGCGACCCGCTGCCGATCCAGGAGGCCCTTCAGCGCATCGAACAACGGCTCCCCAAACGCACTCCGGCCCGCAGGAAGCAAGGACCATAGCAGCGGTTCCTGACGCGGACGCCGCAGAAGTTCACCCTACCTCCAGCTTCCGGACCTGCAGCCGCTTGTAGTAGAAGTTCTGGCCGTAGAGGACGCTCACCGGGTTGTGGCCCGTCACCCGGTCCTTCACCACGAGCGTCGTCACCGGCGCATCGGAATATTTCGAGAAGAGCATGTCGTGGCCCACGCAGAGGCCGACGATGATGTTCATGTCGGTCTTCGCGCCGTTCAAGAGCGTCGCCTGCGCCACAGGATTGCACGCGGGCTCGAAGGTCCCGGGCCGTATCTTCTCGCTATCCCGAAGGCCGAGCTCCTGCTTGTCGATGCTGCCGGTCTTGCAGCAGACGCTGACCGGTGTGAACCCCTGGGCCGCCAGAATGAGGGAGAGCCTGTTCGTCTCGTCCAGCAGCCCGATGCATGTGGCGATCCCGATCTTCGCGTAGCCCATCAGCTTCGCGAAGGCGATCGTGTCCTCGACGCGTGTCCACCTCGCGTTGATCGCGTCGCTGCCGGGGATCGGCTGGTAGCACAGGCCCTCGACCTGCGCCGCGACCTTGGCCATCTTCGCGTCGCCGCTGTCGCCCCGGTAGAGGTCGAAGCACTCACGGATCGCCGCCTCATGGTCCTGCATCGGGCAGTACGCCGGCTTGGCCGGCCGTTTCGACGGATCGCCGCTCCAGCAGTTCGTCGCCCCCGCCTTCTGCCACACTGCTCCGCAGAGACCACAGGAAAATTCATTTTTCTTCGTCATGATGTTTCCTCCTCGCTCGTATGGCGGCGTACAGGACCGCTTTGGATCGTTGAACGAGGGTAGCAGGAGAGGCGGGGAAAGTCAATGATCAGGGGGCAGGCAGGTCCGCGACGTCGGGTATCTTAAAAAGCGACGTTCCCGTGGACAAGGGAGTAGAGGCCGAAGACGACGAGGACGCCGCCGGTGACGTACCGGAAAGCTGCCTCGTGCTGCGCCACGGCCCGGAGCTTGCGCTGGATGACATGGGAGGAATAAGCGACCATAAGCATGGGTATTGCCAGGCCGAGGGCGTAGAAGCCGAGCAGCACGACGCCCTGCATAAGCCTACCGCTCGTCCCCACCATGGCAAGGATGCTCGACAGGAACGGCCCGATGCAGGGAACCCAGACCACACCCAGCGCCATGCCCAGGAGCAGCCCGCTCAACCTGCCCTCTCCCTTAACCTGGATGTTGGAGAGCCGGGTGAAGCGCTTGAAGATGCTCGCATCGAACAGCACCATGAGCCCCAGGAGCATGATGATCGCGGCGCCCGCTGCCTCGATCGTACGCGTGCGTCCTACCAGGAACGCGCCGAAGAGCGATGAGACGGCGCCCATTGCCATGAACGACAGCGTGAGGCCCAGAACCACGATCAGCGGGCGAAGGCGGTCCTCCCGTTCTGCGCCCGCCATGATGACCGGCACCACAGGAAGGACGCAGGGCGACAGCACGCTTGCCAGTCCCGCGCCCGCGGCAAGGGCGATGTTCGTGAAGCCGAGGTCCATTACTTCGTACCGTCCAGCGTGACCGCCAGCGTCTCATAGCTCTGGATGCCCGGCGGGAAGAAGTGCGCGATCTTCCCCTTGCTGTCCACCAGCACCAGCTGCGGAAGGTTCCGGACGCCGTAATCGTAGAAGGCCTTCTGGTCCGCGGGGTTCATCGTGCTCACGTAAGCGACGTTGAAGTTCGCCTTCCGGTCCTTCTGGAGCTTCTGAACGATCTCGTTCTGCGCCCGGCAGGGTCCGCCCTGGGGGTTCAGGAAGAACACGATGGTCTTCTTGCCCGCACTGATGATCTGCTTCAGCTCGGGCGTGCTCTTCGGGGCGTCAGGATTTGCGGCAGCAACCGGGCCGGCCACGGCCAGCAGCATGATCAAGGCAACGAACACAAGGACCCTACGCATGAGCACCTCCCACGGAAATAGTTGCAAAACAGCGCAACATAGTACCACGGGGGCCGGACGCTGTCAATAAAGCTCCCTTTAGGAAACGCTTCTTCCATGCCCCGCCTTCCCAAAAAAAACCCTCATGGTGAACCATGAGGGTCCCTGCCGGAGAGTGCGGGCAGTTCAATTCTTATGGCACTTGGTGCAGCTCACCGCATCCTTGGCATTGAATGCCTTGGTGCCGTTGTGGCACGTTCCGCAGAACTTGCCCTCCCGGATGTCCTTCATGGTGATTCTATCTCCGTCCTTCTTCATCTTGAATACACCTGGATGGCAGTCCGCGCACTTGAAGCCCTTGTCGGCGTGCATCTTGCCGTCGAACACCACCTTGCCGGCACCCTTCGGCTCGAGCACAACGGTCTTGCCCGACGGGACCGCAAATGCCGGCAGGGACAGTGCGAGCGCAACGATGACGATGACCGCAACGATGAAAACCTTTCTCATTTTCTCTGTCACCTCCTTTCCTGCGTTAGGATATAAGCAGCAGTATCTGCCGCTGCTGAATCCAGGAGCGACCGCATTCCCCGTAGCTTGCTGCGGGGTTAGCGAGCGATTAGAATAAGTTCCTTGAGGATCGAAGATTCCCTGCAGCTTGCTGCCGGGAGCTTCAATATGGCCGCACAGGACAACTGTTGGATCACCCCGGCCTTTGGCCACGGACCTGCGGCCTCATCGTGATATTCCGCGCCCGATTCAAACGTTCCTCCGGAGTTTTCTGACCCTTCTGGTGAAACGCAGCCAGATCCAGCGCATGATGCCCGGGCTGATCCGGTTAATCCGCCAGAACCACCAGGCCATGGAGGTGACGAGGATGATCGGCTTGTTCCGCTCCACGCCGCGCAGAATCTTCCTGGCGCAGTGCTCCGGCGCCATGAGCCCGGGCAGTATCTGCAGCAGCTGCTGCCGGTCGATCCCGATCAGCTTGATGTTCCGGAGGAACGGCGTGTCGATCAAGCCCGGGCAGACGACGCTCACCTTCACGCCCAGGTCCCTGGCCTCGATGCGGAGCGATTCCGAGAGTCCCACGACAGCGTACTTGCTTGCCGTGTAGGAGATCTCTCCCGGCGACGGGACCAGGCCCGCCAGGGACGCGGTGTTCACGATGTGTCCGAAGCCCTGCTTTGCCATGACGGGGTAGGCAGCGGCCACGCAATGGACCGTGCCGAAGAGGTTCGTGTCGACGACTGTTCGCCAGTCTTCGAGCGAAAGGTCCCGGGCATCGCCGACCACACCGATGCCGGCATTGCTAAAAAGATAGTCGAGCCTTCCGTGCCGGGCGACGGCGCCATCGATGAGATTTCGGACCGCCGCGGCGTCGGTCACGTCGACGACGGTAGAAGATGCGCGCAGGCCGGCACCGCCCAAGGATGCGATCGCTGCTGCGAGCCCCGCTGCGTGCCTGTCCGCCATGACCACCACGGCGCCTCGCGCACAGAGCTCGCGCGACAGGGCGAGGCCGATGCCCGAGGCGGCGCCGGTGACGATCGCTATCCTATCTGAAAAGAGTGAGGTCATTGCCGTGCATGGCAGGACTGCTGGATCGATCCGGATCGATGCAGGGGGCATCGCAACGAACGACGCTGTTTCCCTGCTATCCCACCCTTCTGAAGTCAATATAGCCTCGCTCCACGTCAATGCTGACGAGCTCGACACGTACGCGGTGGCCCACGTCCAGGCCGATCAGACCGCTCGCCAGCCGTCCCTCGATGGGCGGATGGAAGAGCCTGACCCACGTCCCCTTGTCCGCTGCGCCTGTCACGATGGCGTCGAACTGCTCGCCGATCCGGTGCTCCAGGAGCATCGCTGCCGCGGATTTCCTGACCTGCCGCTCAACCTTCTTGGCCGCATCCTCTTTTTCAGTGCAATGCTTTGCGAGCGCTGAAAGCTCTTCATTGGTGTAGGGCAGCGTCCTGCCTGACAGCGCCGACTTCAGCAGCCGCTGGGTGAGAAGGTCCGGAAAGCGCCGGTTCGGAGCGGTCGAATGGGAATAGTCCCTGACCGCGAGTCCGAAGTGGCCGCTCGTTGCACCGCCCGGCACCTCGACAGCGTACTCGCCCGCGCCAAGGAGCTTGATGACCGAGAGGGAAAGGTCAGGGAACCGGAGCGGGTCCCGTTCCCGCGCTTTCGCAAGAAAAGCCTCCAACGCCCGCGCATCGGGCGCTTCCGGCAACGTGTGGCCTTGGTCTGCGGCGAGCTCCCGGATCCGGTCCCACCGCTGCGGCGTGCGCACCACACGCCGGAAGGACGGCAGACCCTTTGCCGCGAGGAAACGGGCGGTCACGCCGTTCGCCGCGATCATCAGGTCCTCGATGATGTCCTTGGCCCGGTTCTTCCTTTCCGCCTCGAGGTCCCGCAACGAACCGTCGTCGAACACGATGCGCGCCTCAATGGTCTCGAGGGTCAACGCCCCGTGCTCGTGCCGGAGCTTCTTGAGCTGCTGCGCAACGCCGTCCTGCAACCGGAGGTTCGCCTCGAGGCCGGGGACCGCGCTGACCTCCGCCGGCATCGGACCGCTGCCCTCCAGCCAGGCGGCAACGCTGTTGTAAGCGAGCTTCGCCTTGTTCCGGACCAGCGCCCGGTTCACATCGGACCGCAGCAGCGATCCGTCGCTGCCCAGGGCCATCTCAACGACCATGGCGAAGCGGTCCGAGGCGAAGTTGAGCGACGTAAGATCCGTGGAGAGCTTCTCGGGCAGCATGGAAAATATCCTGGCTGCCGTGTAGACCGATGTGGTGTTCTGGCGCGCGTGCTCGTCGATGGCTGAGCCCTTGGTGACCAATGCGTCGACATCGGCCACGGCGACCAGGACCTTCACGCTGCCGTCGGGCATTGCCTCGGCGACGGACAACTGGTCCAGGTCGCGTGAGTCGTCGTTGTCGATGGAGCACCACAGGAGGCCTCGGAGGTCGCGGACGCTGTCATCCGCCGCCGTTGCGGGCCCTTTCAGTCCGTCGAGCTCGGACAGCGCGCCGGGGGAGAAATCGGGGAGCAGGCCCCGCTCGAGCATGGCCCTGCGGGCGATCTTCGCCAGGATGGCGCGGTGCTGCCTGTCGTGGCTATCATGGGAAATATCGTTCATGGGGATGGGACTACTATAAAGGAAGACGAGATTTCCTGCAAGGGGGTCAAATGCAGCCGGTCACTGCGGGCAGCCGCGCGCTCGTTCCCCCAGTGCCGCGATGACCCGCGCGCAGACCGCTTCATGGGTAAGCCCGCCACAGTCGATCGTAATGTCGGCGTACTTCCGGTACAGGGGCGTCCGCTCATCGTAAAGGTCGCGGAAGCTCTGGTCCGGCCGCTTCGCGAGGCCCCGCGTGTCGATGTCCCGCACGCGCTCTTCCAGTGTTGCCAGGCCTACGTCGAGGAACACGACCGTGCCGTGCCGCTTCAGGTGCGCCATGGCAGCCGGGCTGTAGACCGCGCTGCCGCCTGTGGCGATGATGCAGCCCATGCAGCCGTGTCCGACAATGACCTGTTCTTCGATGGCGCGCAGGGCCAGGTGGCCGTCCTTGTCGACGATCTCCTGGAGCGGCCTCCCCTCCTGCGACTGGATCAGCACGTCGGTGTCGATGAAGCTCCGGCAGGTCAGCTTGGCCAGAAGGACGCCGACCGTGCTTTTGCCTGCGCCGGGCATGCCGATCAGGACGATAGAAGAGGAGGATGCGGTCATGTACGCTTCCTCGTGCCGGCCCGGAGCACCTTGTCTGCTTTCAGTTCGACCGGCATGACGCACCTTCTGTCAGATAAAGAGTTGGACCCTGCTTGTAGTTGCTTCCGCCAGGAACGCCGCGACGCCGCATTGACTCATGTGCGGGTAGTCGATCAGCTCCTCGCGCTTGAATCCCATGAGACCCATGGACATCTCGCAGACGCAGATCTCGACGCCCATCTGGCCGGCAAGGGTCAGCATCTCGCTGAGAGAAGCAACCTTTTTCTGTTTCATGAGCGTCTTCATCATAGCGGTCCCCATGCCGCCCATGTTCATTTTGGAGAGCTTCACCTTGGACGCTCCCTTCGGCAGCATGAAGCCGAACATCTTCGACATCAGGTTCTTCCCTTCCACGCTCTTCCGGGCATCACGCAGCGCCGCTGTTCCCCAGAAGGTGAAGAAGAGTCTGGCCTTCATGCCCATGGCCACCGCCCCGGTCGAGAGGATCAGCGCCGCCAGCAGCTTGTCGAGATCACCGGAAAAAACAATGAGCGATATCTTGTTTTCCACCGGCAGGTTCACTCCTGCAGCATGCCGGGGCTGTTCCTTGGCCGCCTGTTCCGTCTCCATGGCCGTTCCCTCCTTGTGTGATGACTCCATCATTCCTTCTCAAGCGTGTCCGTCGCGCGCTTGTACTGTTCCAGGGCCGCAACCAGCAGTTCCAGCGCCGGCAGGATCATCGTGCGCTTGTCATCGGGAATGTGCTCCAGGACCTGGTCATACACGCCCGCCTGCTCTTCGATGATCGCCTGCCGGATTTCCTGGCCACGCTCCGTAAGCTCGATGAGCGCTCGCCACCCATACAGCTAACCACAGCATTTCTTGAACTTCTTCCCGCTGCCGCAGGGACAGGGACCGTTGCGGCCGGCCTTGGGTTCCTGGCGCACAACCGGCCGCGGCGGCAGTGCCTTTCCTGTCACGAAGTACCAGATGCCGCCGGTCTTCTGGAACGAGGACAGCTCGCGGTACTCCTGCCGGACCCCGTTCTCCGTGTAGGAGACCACGAACTCGACCGTGCCGTCCTTGTCGTCGGGTCCGCCCTTCACGGTACGCAGGATCCCGATGCCATGCCACTCCGCACGTTCTGCCCAGGCGCGGCTGCTCGCCTCATCGTAATCGGCGCGGTGTCCGGGATGCAGGGACTCGCGGAGCCATGCGAGCTCCTTCTTGACATAGGCGGTATACCGCGAACGCATGACCTGCTCTGCCCTGTCGGCTCGCTGTTCGCCGGCAATCACGGGGTGGCAGCATTCAGCATAGGGACGTTTTGAACCGCAGGGACAGATATTCATGGAAGGCTCCTTGCAAGGATTATCGGGGCGAGAAGAACTTACAATAAAGAGGGGCTCAATGCAAGGATTTTGCGGCATCGCACAGAAGGACGGGGAGGAGCGCGGACCGCGCCCCTCCCCGAAGAATGTTCCGATCAGTGACCGTGTTCCGGCTCTTCTTCGTAGCCCGTAAACATGGCCTTGATGTGCTCGAGCGGTGTGCGGCCGAGCGTGGTGAGGTAGATATGGACGAAGAGGAAGGCCGCGAAGCAGATGGCCACGAGCAGGTGCGTGGTACTGACCGCCTTGATCCCCCCGATGACGTCGATGAACGCTGCGAACCGGTCGATGTCCCACAGCAGGATGCCGGTGGCGATCAGCAGCGGCATCAGGAAGAACATGATGCTGAAATAGGCGAGCTGCTGCATGGGATTGAACTTGTGGTCCAGTGTCGCGTGGTGGGGGTTCGGCTCACCCCTGAAGATGCCGTAACCGTAGTACACCGCCTGCTTCCAGGCATTCTGGACGAAGCGTTTGATGTTCAGGTCCGGAATGTACACCTTCATGTTGCCCGAAGCCGTATAGTACGCGGCCCAGAAAAGAAAAAGCCCGATCAGGGAGAACCCGACGAAATTATGGACGTCCACGGCGGTCTGGAAAGACATCAGGTTCAGAATGCCGCGGTATCTGATCTGCACGCCTGTGATGATCAGCACGACAAAGCAGAGAACGTTGAGCCAGTGCCACATCCTGACCGGCAGCGTATGAAGATAGATCCTGTTCATGCTTTTCCCCTCCCTTCCGGCTTCTTTGTGCCCTTGCGCAGGCGCCTGGTCATGAACCGGGCAGTTCCATGCAGGACCGGGAACGCGATTCCCCCCAGGATGATCACGACCCCTGCGTAGTCCATGGCCGTCAGGCGGGTGCCGCTCATTACGTAAAAGCGCTTCAGCAGGATCACGCCGTACGCGGAGCCCAGTGCTTTTGGATCTACGTCATGCAGGACCTCCCGGCCGTCCGGACCGGCGGCAGCCACAGCCACGGTCTTAAAGAAGGAGGAATCCGCGGAATGGCATATGTCGCACCGTTTGACCGCAATGGCCTTCGGCGCCAGGTAATGGGCGTTCTTCCGGATATCCATGCTGACCGCCACTGCCACGTTCACGGCCTTTGCCGCGTTAAGGTCGCGGTAGAGCTGCCAGAGCTCCTTCGGCCCGATCTGTTTGGCGGTGACGCCGCGCGCCTTGAGGAGCGTCTGCACCTCGGCGTCATTCAAGAGCTTTCCTGTGGCAGCGTCGGTGAACCGCAGGTAGATGCTTCGCTTGTATTCGAGCGGCACATGGCACGCCGTGCAAGCAACCATTTCCAGGTGCGCCTTCGGGTTTGGCAGCCGCTGCCCGTGATCCTTCTCGAAGTTGGGATGGCAGGCGAGGCACATGTCCCGGGGTGAGCGCGAGGCCATCGCCGGCTTCACATCATGGGCGTTATGGCATTCCGCGCAGAGCGGCGGATGCGCCGTGGCGGTCGGCTTGGTCATGCCGTGGATGCTCGTACGGTAGGCATCATAGATGTCCACATGGCATTTCTTGCAGGGCACGCCTTCCTGGGTATCCGCCAGCGCACCGGGCCCGACCCGATGGGCTCCGTGGCAGTCCGAACAGCCCGGGGCCCGCTGGTCGCCCGCTGCGAGCAGGGCGGCATGGATGCTGTCCTTATGCTTGACCGCTTTCTCGAAATGGCAGCGCTCACAGGCCAACGACGCTGCGTGGGCGAGCTCGCGGCCGCTTGCAGAAGCCTTCGGTGGTGGATGACTCCCCTTCGAGTAGGCTGTGTGGCAGTCGGTGCACGCGTGCCCCCGGTGGACGGACCCTTTGATCCAAGCCTCGTCGATGGTCAGCGAGATCGTCTTGCCGTCGGTCGACCGCGTGAGCGGCTTGCTGTGGCAGGTGAGGCAGTACTGCGTATCGGTGCCTTTATCCTTGCGGGCGAGCGTCTTGACGATCGCGTGAGATCCGTGGCAGGTCGAACAAGGCTGCGCGTCAGCCCGGGAGATGGCGCGCTGGTGCACCGGGTTGGCCGTCAGCTGGCTGTCTGCATGGCACGTCCTGCAGGCCTTGACGACATGCAGCACGAACTGCTTCTTCGTGGCATACGTCGCCGAGGGATGATTATCGAGTTTCACGTCGGTATGGCAGCTGGTACAGCCGAGGGGGCCGTGCACCGAGCTTGCGAAGCCTTTGCCGTCAACCTGCACCGAGACCGTGGTCTTGTCGCTGAAGGTCTTCGTGCCAGGGCTAGCATGGCAGGTGAGGCAGGTCTCCGCTTCGTCGGAAAGCTTAGCAGGCGCTGACAGTGCGGCGCGTGGAACGAACAGGTACAGTATGAGAATGAGGATGAGCAGGACCGTTAACAGGTTGCCGGCTGCGTCCTTGCGGATTGCCGGCCCGCCGCTGGGAAAGAGCATACTCTCGACCCTCCTTTTCGGACAATGGGAACGTCAGACGCACAATAGTTTAAACATAGATGAAAATGCTGAAATGTCAAGGGCGGGGGAGGGAAAAGAGCGCAACAATATGCACCGTAGGGGATACAAGGCCGTTGAAGCTCCCTGCAGCAAGCTGCAGGGGATCTTCGATCCTCAAGGTAGTACTATTTTATTCTAATCGCTCGCTAACCCCGCAGCAAGCTACGGGGAATGCGCTCGCTCCTGGATTCATGCCCCTGTCCTCGGTTTGATCAACGGGGCGTTGATGCTTTCTGCATCAAGTTGCAGGGAATGTACTTGCTCCTGGATGTATGGGACCAAGAATAGGAAGGGCCCCGAAGGCCGGGGTCAGGTTCCGCGATGCTTCGTACTTCAGAACAGCTCCCCTGCCTTGACAGGGAAGATCAGGCGGCCATGGCCTTTGTCCACCCGTGCGGCCTCGGGACAGGGGCCTCGGCCGAACCAGGTAACGGCCAATATACGGTCCGGGAGAACGCGGGAGAATAGGAACAGTGCCGCAAGCACGTGCAGCGAGACAAGCATGAAGGTCCTGGAGAACCTGCACCTGCGAGGCTTGAAACCTCTGCGTCAGTCATGCTCCCTTCCCTGCCCTGCAAAGGCCTTTGCTCCGCGCCCGGTCACGGCGTCATGAACTCCCCGGCACGCCGGCAAGCCGCGGCTGCTGCTTCGATCAGCTTCTGTTCCGTATCGATCTTTCGGTCCGGCAGCCCCGCAACACCGATGCTCATCGTGACCTTCGTTGAATCGGCCCAGGTGAACGGGTGGATTGCCACGGCATCGAGGACCCGCGCGGCCGCCTGCACCGCGTCGTTCTTCATGGTGTTCGGAAGCAGGACCATGAGCGCCTCGCCGGACCACCAGGCGGCAGTGTCTACCTCCCGGATCGTATGCTGTATGAGCTGTACGATCGCCTTGAGCATTGACTTATCCGCCTGCCGTCCCAGCTTCCCGCCTTCCAGGTCGATCATCATGCAGCTCATCTGCTGTTTGAAGCGCACCACGCGCTTGAACTCCTTTGAGAACATTGTTTCGAACTGCCGACGGCTGAACAGGCCCGTTTCGTGATCGACGACCTCGTCCCCCATGACCGGGTCGGGAGGCTTTGCGGCCGTCGTCTGTCCGGGCTGCTGGTCCGTCTTTGGCTCTACCTGCTGCAGCCCTGCAGGCTTCGGCTCCGCAGCCGGCGCAGGTCCCGGTTCCTGCTGAGGAACAACGGTCCGTTCGGGCGTCGGCTGCGCTATCTGCACCGCTGTCATAACCGGTTCCGGCTGCGGCACAGCAAGCTTCGGTTCCGCTGCAGGCGCAGGTCCCGATTCCTGCTGAGGAACAACGGTCCGCTCGGGCGTCGGCTGCGCTATCTGCACCGCTGTCATAACCGGTTCCGGCTGCGGCACAGCAAGCTTCGGTTCCGCTGGCGGCGCAGGTCCCGATTCCTGCTGAGGAACAACGGTCCGCTCGGGCGTCGGCTGCGCTATCTGCACCGCTGTCATAACCGGTTCCGGCTGCGGCACAGCAAGCTTCGGTTCCGCTGCCGGCACAGGTCCCGGTTCCTGAGGAACAACGGTCCGCTCCGGCATCGGCTGCTTTGCCTGCCCCACTGTCATAACCGCTTGAGGTGGCAGCGCTGGTGCTGCCGACACTTCCGGTTGCACCTCTACTGCCTGCTTCCTGAGCGTCACAGCGATCCTGGCATCGAGTTCGCCCTCGCTGTAGGGCTTGACAAGAAAGTCATCGGGCCCGCCGTTGTTGCCGTCTGATCGCACCGGCGTGTACCCGTTCCCGGCGAGCAGGATGATCGGCACGGACTGCATGGCCTCGCGCGCTCGGAACCGCCTGCAGAGATCGCTCCCTTCGATGTCGGGAAGCGCTACGTCGATCAGAATAAGGTCCACGGACTGCCGCTTGGCGGCGGCGAGCGCCGCCACACCGGACCCGGCCCAGACAACTGCATAGCCCGCACCTTCCAGGTGACGCTTGGTGCTGTTGCCATGGGTATGCGCATTCTGAGCCAGCAATATTGTTGCCTTGGTCATTACAGGTTCACCTGTCCGGAGATCCGGTTGGTCAAGAAAGAAACATACTCTTCGAGGTGCAAAGGTACGGGCAGTGCGAACAGGGGGCAAGGATATCCGCACGTGTATGCAAAGTATTGCATATCTCGGTGCCGGGACGCAAGGGGTAATTTAGGGGCATGCTGATGACCGGATCGCAGGAGCAGGCGTACTCGTGTTCTACCATTGATCGTTCGACGGAACTGCGGAGTATTCCTAGACAGGAGGCACGCGCTCGGTCATGCATCCGGAAAGAACCAGGGTGAGGGAATATGTTAGGACGGCCACAGCTCTCATTGAAGCTCCCTGCAGCAAGCTGCACGGAATCTTCGATCCTCAAGGAACTTTTATTATTCTAATCGCTCGCTAACCCCTGCACTCGCGGTTCCCCTCGTAAACGCTGGGGGCAAGACCCCGCAGCAATCTACGGGGAATGCGCTCGCTCCTGGATTCAATCCTTCCCCGCCAGAGGGGGGGGCGGCTCAGGCCTGTTTTTTCCTCACCAGCTCGATGACCGTTACTTCCGGCGGCGCGAGGAAGCGGATGGGCGGGCCCCAGGTGCCGGTGCCTCGGCTCACGTAGATGATCGACCCCTTGCCGAGGTCGTATCGACCTGCGTGGAGCGGGTGGGCGCGCTGACTGAAGTAGCTGAAAGGCCAGATCTGGCCTTTATGCGTGTGACCGGAGAGCATGAGGTCGTACATGCCGATGGCATCGGGGTCCGGATGAGGCTGGTGCTTCAGGAAGAGAACGAACTTCTTGGACCGGTCGGTCTTTGCCAAAGCAACGCGGTCAGGCGCAGGCGTCCCTGTCTTCGTCTGGACGGCTGCACGGTCGTCAACGCCGGCGATCTGGATGACGCCCAGGTCCCTTGACTCGCCCCGCAGCATGGTGAAGCCCCGAGTGCTGGATGAACTCGATCGCCTTGTCAAGGCCAGCATAGTACTCGTGGTTCCCGGTGATGGCGAACTTGCCGTACCGCGGCAGGCATCTCCTGTAGAAGTTCGCGCAGGCCCGGCAAGTGGTTGATCTGCGCGTCCACCAGGTCGCCGGTAACGACGAAGATGTCCGGCTTGGCCGCTTTCACTGTCTCGAGCATAGCAACCAGCCGGTCGCATCGCACGATGAGGCCGAGATGGACGTCCGATATCTGGGCGATCGTGAGCCTTGTCCGTGCCCTTCGGCAAGCGATCCGTCTCGAACACAAGCCGCTCGGTCCGGATGTTCTGAGCGTCAAAGTAGCCGTAGACGCAGATGAGGAGCGAGAGCGCGAGCGAAACAGCGAAAGTGAAGCGCGGCTGCAGGGGCCTGATGAACACACCCGGGATGCCGAGCCAGGCCGGGACCCGGAGGAGCAGGTTCGCGATATCGAAGGCGAGGGAGCCGCAGAAGTAGAGGAAGATCGCCGCCATCCAGAGGTAGGTGACCCACGAAAGGGTCCGGGCGGTGAGCTCGAAATCGTGGCGTTCGAGCGTGCGGATCAGGAAGATCGCACCGACCATGGCGAGCATGAACAGGGCGAGCAGGGCGCCCGCTGCCCATCCGAACCCGAGTGCCTGCCGGGCCTTCAGGAAGGCATACACATGCACGCCGCCATAGACAAAAAAGATGAAGAAAAAGAACAGGGTCATCTGCCGAAGCTCACTCCGATGCCTTCCGACATCCTGACAAGGTCGCCGTTGGGGTCCACGAGTCGAAGCTGGTCAATCGCGCTCGCAAGCGGTACTGATTTGATGTCCGGCGGCTGGTAGGAGACCATCTGACCGTACTGTTTCTGCGCGAGCAGCTCGACCGCGGCCGCGCCGTAACGCGTGGCGAGGAGCCGGTCGAAGGGGCACGGGCTTCCGCCGCGCTGCAGGTGTCCGAGGACGGTGACGCGCACATCGAACCCGGTGCGTTTGCCGATCTCCCGTCCGACAATGTCGCCCATGCCGCCCAGCCGCAGCGCATAGCCGTCTGCCGCCTTCTCGAGCACCGACATCTGGCCGCCCACGGGCTTTGCGCCCTCGGCCACGACCACGATGCTCGACTTGCTCCCGCTCTTCTTGCGCTCGAGCAGTTTCTCCGCCACCTTCTCCATGCTGAAAGGGATCTCGGGGATCAGGATCACGTCGGCGCTGCCGGCGATGCCGGCCTCCAGGGCGATCCAGCCCGCGTACCTGCCCATCAGCTCGAGCACGATCACCCGCTGGTGGCTCTCGGCCGTGGTGTGCAGCTTGTCGAGCGCCTCGGTCGCCGTGTCCACGGCGGTCTGGAACCCGAAGGTGACGAATGTGGCGTCAAGGTCGTTGTCGATCGTCTTGGGAACGCCGATGACCGGCACGCCGAGCTTGTGCAGGCCGTTGCCGATCTTGAGCGAGCCGTCGCCGCCGATCACCACGAGGGCATCGAGGCCCAGCTCTTGGATATTGGCGAGGACGAGGGGCGACATATCCTCGGTGATCTCCTTGCCGTTGACCACGGTCTTGTGGGCGAAAGGATTGCCGCGGTTCGTCGTGCCGAGGATGGTGCCGCCGACGAAGAGGATGCCACGGGTGTTCCATGACGTAAGCTGCCGCGTCTTGGTCGGCGAGAGAAGGCCCTCGAACCCGTCAATGATGCCCGTCACCTCCCAACCGTACTTGAAGATGGCGGTTTTCGTGACCGCACGGATGACCGCGTTCAGCCCCGGTGCATCGCCCCCGCCTGAAAGAACGCCGATACGCATGAGAACCTCCTGGGAAAAGACAAAGTACCGAGTCCCGGATCAGGACCATGAAACTGCAACCGGTCACTCCCTGACGCATGCCCCTCGCTCCATGACCGGATCCTACAGTTGCAACAGCGCCCTGCCGCCTTCGCAGGCGATCCGCTCGACAGTATCCGCCGGGATGCCGGCCCCGCGGAAAAGTGCAAGCTCATCGTCATAATAGCCCCGGTAGCGTCGGTCCGGAAGAACGCAGTCCGTGCCGACCGCAAGGGGCACACCGGCGCGGAATGCTTTTCCGATCATGACGAGATGGCGGTCGATCTCCTGCTGAATGAAAGCCAAGACCTCGGTCCGAGCCTCCGCCCGCTCCGCTGCCCGTCGCAGGGCCCCTGCCGTCGGGACCCAGAATATCTTGCGCACCGCAAGGATATCAAGTGCCGCATCGGTCATGAAGAAACCGTGTTCGATGGAGCGGACGCCGGCCTCGGCAGCAGCTCGGATCGCCGCTTCGCCGTTCGCATGGGCCATCACCGACAAGCCATGCTTGCCGGCTTCCGCAACGAGGAATCGGATCTCGTCCGCGCCGAAGCCGCCGGCAGTGACCGTACCCGGCAGTTCGAAGCTCACCATTCCCGAGGCGATGATCTTAATTATATCAGCGCCGTCGTTCCTGAGCTTGAGTATTTCCGCGGCGATCTCCTGCCGCGTCCCGACCGGCGTGCCGAGGAACCCGCCATACCCTCCAGGCTTCGAAAGCGCCCGGCCGGAAGTGATGATCCGGGGAGGACTCCCCTGCCCCGGCGATCGCTTCAGCGCAAGACCGATCCCCTGGCGGGTGCCGGCATCGCGGACCGCAGCTATGCCTGCGCGGGCAAGGTCCGGAAGCGCTTCGGCATGAGTGAGATGCACGTGAGCATCGACGTAGCCGGCTCCGCTGCTTGTCTGCCTTGGATTTCCGTTGGACAATGAAGGGATGGTTCTCTCCCGTCAGCTAAAAATAGGCTGTCAGTCTGAACCCGACCTGATAATAATTGTACCCCGCAACCGCCCCGCCGGCGTAGTTGCCACCCTCGACGTAGATCTCGAATGCCGTGCACTTCTTCATCGTCCAGCCCGCTGAGGCGAAGAGGCTGTAGAAGGTATCACTGACCCTGTCCCCGAACCGCGTGTATGACTGGTATCCGACCGACGGCTCCAGAAAGGCATAGTATCCGTTCTTCTCAGCGTATAGGGATGCATAGACCTGGTGGGAGGTGAAGTCTTCAGGATCGAAATACCCGCTCCCGCTCTGACGCCTGAAGTCCAGGTACCGGAACCGGTAGCCGGCGGCGATCTTCGGCGACAAGAGCGTGACCGCATATTTCGCGCCCAGCCATAGGTCCTCTGAGTTATTTCCATCCGAGAAGCCTGAATAGATAAAGCGCTCAGTGAACGAAAGCCGCGGGGACACCGTTTCGGACAGGCTGAGCGTCCCGCTCGTCCGCGTGATCCGGTTCTCGATGAGCTGCGCCGTATCCGTGAGCATTTCCCTCGATGCGCTCACGCCGATGGCGCCCCAGGCCGTGTCCGACTGGGCCCTGGCCAGGCCGGTGACCAGGTTCCCGCCGCCGGTCTTGCTTATGCCCATCCCCGCGCCGGTGTCGAACCTGCCGACCTTCGCATGGGCCGTGATCCCGATATCTTCGGCGTTCTCGTGCCGCACGGGGTCCTTCGCATCCGTCAGCCGGTATGCAAGCTCTGTGTCCCAGCGTCCGGCCCGGAAGCCGTAAACAAGCGCGGCTCGGTTCACGGTATTCTTGTCGGAGTCATAATAATAGCTGTACGGAACGCTCAGATGCCATGTCTGTACGCCGCAGAGAGCGTCAGAGAACCGTGCCAGCTCTTTTTCCTGATAGGGATACGCCGGTTTCAATGGCGCGCTGATCTCTTTCGCGGCCCCCTTCTCACCGGCACCGAGATGGGCATAGGCGAGGCCGATCCGTGCGTCGAAGTTCTCACCCTGGGCAAGCGCTTTCTCATAGACCGGGATCGATGCCCTGGCGTCACCCCGCCATCTCAGCACGTTCGCCTTCACCAGCAGCGCGTCCTGATTCTCCGGGTACCTGTTCAGCACCCTGTCCGCTTCCGTCTCGGCCTCCTGCAGCTTGTCCGACCACGACAGCACCTTTGCGAGGTGAATGCGGGCATCGCGGTCATCCGGATCCTCGGCGAGGATCGACCGGAGGACCGTTGCCGCGTCATCGAAGCGGTCCGCCCAGGAGATCGCGATCGCCATCTGCAGACGCTCACGCATCGTGAAGGTTGACGGAGCAAGGGCGAGTGCCTGGAGGAACTCGGCGGCGGCCCGTGGATAATCCTCCTGTGCTGCGTACAGGTCCCCAAGCTCCTTTCTGAGGACCGCCTCTTCCTTTTTGTCCGTCGCCCCGCTGATGGCCTTTTGGTATGACTCTATCGTCCCGGCCCCGCCGCTCCCCTCTGCCCGCGCGGCGGGCGGCAGGGCGCAGCAGATGCCGAGCAGAATACCGGCTGCCGCGATCCTTGTCCTGTTCATGTTCTTCTCTCGATATGGTTCCGGAATGCAAGGAGATCGGCGTCGTGATTCACCGACCACCGGGGGACAGCGGAGCGATCGCCGCCTCTCTCGAGATATCCCCTGTTCGAGGTGAGGAGATAACGAAACCCCTCCTGCTTCGCGATCTCGATGCTCGTGCTGTCGTATCTCCCGTAGGGCCACGCGAGCACGGTCGCCGGGCGGCCCAGTTCCCGGCGGTAGCGGTCCTGGAATGCGGCAAGGTCCTTCCCCAGTTTTTCATTGAACGCGGCAAGGGTGAGCGCCGGCGAGGACCCTCTTCCCCATACATGCAGGGCGTTGGTATGACACCCGATCTCCACGAGGCCGCTCTTCACGAGGAACCGGCATTCGTCCCAGCTCAGGCTCGGATCATGGCTGCTCGCGACGCTATCCACCTGGTTCCCGATGACCGTGACGGTCGCCTTGAACCTGTACTCTGCGAGCAGCGGGAACGCGTGGTCCATGAACGATGCCGGGCCATCGTCGAATGTAATGATCACGGCCCGCCCGGCACGGTCCACGTCAAGGGAGTCGATCTCTTCGAATGAGACGGCTCGGTACCCCATGCCATAGAGCCACTCCATCTGGGATGCAAAGGCCGACGGCATGACCGTTTCCTCTTCGCCCGGATGGATGGAGAGATCGTGGTACAGCAGCACGGGGATCCGCACCGCCTGCGCCTGTCCGTGCCTGGGGACGGCAAGCGACAGGACAGCCGCGCCGCTGAACTTCAGGAACTGTCTGCGTGTCAGGTTCAACGTCCCTCCGGGATCCTCTTGAGGATCTTCTGATAGCGGAAGTAGCTTTCCTTCAGGAAGGTGTGGTAGAGAGGCGTCTCCCAGCCCTCCCAGGAATAGGACCTGATCGTCGATGCCGTGAGCTCGGCGGGAAGACTGTCGGCATGATTCTGGAGCATCCCCGTCCGGCGGGCCGTCACCCCGGCGTCATCCGGTTTGTACGAGACCGCCAGCACCCGGATGCCCTTTGTCCTTCTGGTCGTTCCATTCCGGTCCTTCCACAGGACCCGCTTCGAACTGGGATCGGTGATGTTGATGAGCCCCCAGGGGATGCGGAGCTCGATCGTCCGATCGCGGAAAAAGAAGTCCGCAAGGGAATGGTAGTCCGGGCTTTTCGAATCAAGGGTCCCGAACGTCAGCCTGCTCATCGAAAAATGGCGCGCCGGAAAGATGCGCTTCCCGTCCCTGCTGCTCCTCCTGATGTTCGGCTCATTCTGCATCATCACCCACGCCCCCTGGTCCGACTCACCGGGTGTGATCACTCCCGTATTCCCGTTCAGGTATTTATCATAGGACGCTGTCGTCAGGATCCTGCTCCGCTCCTTCCCCGCCACGTGGATGAGGAACGTGAGGCCGACCGGGCTCATGACGTTCATACCGAAGGGGATCATCCGCTCCCCGGCCCCCGCCGAGCACGTGTCAAGCCCGATCAGGAAGTTCGCGCGGGTAAAATCGATCGCCCGGGCGGTCTCGAGCAGGATATAGAGAAAGCCCTCGTCATGCTGGACACACAGCCGCGTCAGTCTTCTCGCGCCGTCTGCGCCGTCAGGGAACTGGAAGGCCATGGTGTCCTCTTTTTTTTCGTACAGCACCACGGCGCTGGACCAGTCATCGCTCCGGCAGGCAAGTCTTACCTTCTTCCCCGGATAGCCGGGGTACGCCGCGAGAAGTCCGTAGTTCTGTTCAGGGTCCTGGAGATTGAACCAGTACGGTTTTCGTTCAGCCGGAAGCTCATAGGGCAGGAACACCCAGTTCTTCTTGAACCACTCGTCGGACCAGCTGAACAGGATCCCGCCTGCCATGCCGGCCTTGTGGATCGCCCGCATCATCAGCCCGTTGATCTCGCCCTGCTCCCGGTCGCTGTGCCCCCCCTGATGCCAGCCGCCGCGATGCCAGTGCGCCGCTTCCCTGCTGCTGGGGACGCCGAATTCGGCGATCAGGACCGGTTGCCTCCCGTGGTATTCCTTCAATGCCGTGAGATAGGCGAGGTACGCGTTCTCCCGGTCCGGATAGTCATTGTTCATGAAATCGGGATAATAAGGGTACACATGGTACAGAGCAAAGAACCCGCTTCCGCTGTGCGATCTGATTTTTGTAAGATCAAGGGTCTCCGCATCTTCAATGGGCACACGGTCGCAGGCGGCCTGGTCGCTCTGCGGCCCCTGCGTCGGTGCTGCGGAAACATCCGCGTACGTCGATTCCGAGGGGTGTTCGAGAGGGTCAAGGGTCGGCCAATTGACGGTCGTGACGGGATGCGACAGGTGATACCGCTCATGTTCATAACGCTGCAGGAAATCACACATCTCCGTGATCCACACCTCGAACGGCGTGCCGTTCTGAATGCTCAGGAACGTCCCCTGATGACCGCTGACCCGCCTCCGATGAAGCTCGTTGAACCCTTTCACCGCACAGGTCTCCCACTCCCTGCCCAGGATGAACCCCGCGACGTATGGTGAAACATCGAATGCATACGTGCCGTGAGCATGTCCCGGCCGCTCCGGCAGGACAGCGTTCCCGTACAGCACGTCCACAGCGTTCCTGATCTCGCTCCTGAGGCCCTCGAGGAACCGGCTGTCCCTGAAATCATTCCGCTCCGGCAGCTCGGTCCATACTTCCTGGAAGAGATACAGTTTCCTCCCGGATGCGTTGAAGAGCGAGAGCGCCTCGTAGAAATCCGGCGGCAGGATCGTGTAGATCCTGACCGCATTAGCGCCGAGCTCGGATATCTGGGTGAACCATTTTTGATACGTCTTCTTTTTCACGGCGTACTCGCCGGGAAAATTTCCGGGCAGGCCGAGCCCGATGTTCACACCCTTGACAAAGAACTTTTTCCAGACCCCGTCATGGACCTCCAGATGGTCCCTGACGGCCCGGAACGCGGCCCCCCTCATTGACACAGGCGTCTGCTGTTTCGATCGCTCGATGCGGCCAAGGTAATCCAGCGCGCGTGCGTGATGCCGCTCCAGTTCGAGCGCCTGGTAGAATGCCCACCTGGCCGTGGGAAGATCGCCCAGATGGTAGTGCGCGAGACCGAAGCCGAAGAACGTGTCGGCCTCCTTCCGCTGTTCGAGGGCCCGTTTGAAGATATTAACGGCCTCCTGATCATCGCCGCGCTCGATGGCGAGAAATCCGAGCTCCTGGGTGTTCATCGCTTTTCGCCCTTCGGGCCGGACCGTGACCCCTTGTTCTCAACGTGTTCCCACCCCGTTCGTCCGGTCAGATATCTGACCATTGCCTGCAGTCTCCAGAACGAGTTGATCTGACGATAGCCGAAGTTCTCGAACACGCCGTAGAGCAGGAGCCGGAACATATGACCCCACGCTGGGTACCGCCGGTAGGTGAGCTCTTCGAGAAATATCCCCGCGGTCGAAAGGAAGATGCCGTAGAAAATGGCGAGCGTGATGAAAAGCATGAAGAACTTGAAGGCAAGGAGCCCCACGGCATAGGAGAGCAGCACAACGATGTATCCCAGGATCTCGATGAACGGCCCGATGATCTCGAACAATACGTAGTAGGGCATCACGAGCATGCCGATCGTGCCGTAGCGCGGATTGAAGATCATCTCGCGGTTGTGGAAGAGGCTCTGGATCAGCCCGAGATGCCACCGCCGCCGCTGCCGGGCGAGCATCTTCATGTTCTCCGGCACCTCGGTCCAGCAGATGGGGTCCGAGATAAACCGTATCCGATACGGCTTCTTCTGGCTCCGCCTGACCTTATGGAGCCGGACGATCACTTCCATGTCCTCCGATACGTTGCCGACCTTGAAGCCTCCCGCCTCGATGACGGTCGCCTTATGGAAGAGCGAAAATGTTCCGGAGATGATCAGCAGCGAGTTCAGTGCGTCCCACCCGACCCGTCCATAGAGGAACCCCCGGAGGTATTCGACGATCTGGAAGAGGATGATGGGTTTGTCCGGCAGGTCGATCTTCCTGATCGTAAGATCGTCCCCGAGCTGTACGCCGTTCAGAACGCGCACCACGCCACCGCACGCGATGACGGGAACGCCGCTTTCGAGTACGGGGGTCATGAGCCTGATGAGCGCGTCCTTCTCCAGGAGGGAGTCGGCATCGACCGAGCAGAAATAGGGGCTCAGCGATCCGTTGATGCCGCAGTTCAGGGCGTCGGCTTTGCCGCCCCGCACCTTGTCGATGACGAGGAGGTTCGGCGTCTCGTCGCTGTAGTAGAAACCTCTCACCGTTTCCGTCTTCAGGAAGTTCCGGTAAACGCGGTCGATCTTCTTCAGCCGGAAGGTGTCGATCACCGTCCGTAGCGTGCCATCATTGGAGCCGTCGTTGATAAGGATCACCTCGAACAGGGGATAATCGATGAGCAGCGCGGCCCGTATGCTTCGGATGACGACCTTCTCTTCGTTATAGACCGGCATCAGGATCGAGACCGGAGGGGTCTCGGGAGAGGCGCGGAAGTCCCTGATCGGAGAATATTTGACCCGGTGAATATGCCGGAGGATGGCGAAGAGAGAAATGATCAGGAGGCCGGCGTAGACCGTATTCATGATGCCGAAGTAGGCGCCGACGAAGTAATTGAACCCAATGACGAAATAGATGATAGCTGTTCTCATGGTGTGCGTTCGTCCGTCAGGAAGCAACGGATCTCCTGTTTGATGCGCTCATCATCGCCCGTCTCCAGGTATGCGATGAGGGGGGTCGAGAAATGCAGCCCCTGCATGATCTTCAAAATATCCCGGGATTTCGTCCGGAGCGGCCCGTCGACACCGCCGAGATTCGCGATCAGCCGGTCGCTGAAACCCGCCTTCTCGATCTCCTCGCAGATGCTCTCCTTCGCATAACCGTCGGACGCCGAGAGCGCTTCGAGAAAGATGTCTATGGCGGTGTGACCGAACCCGGTGAGTGCCAGCGCCGCCTGTCTCCTCACGTGCCAGTTCTTGTCGAACAGGAGCTTCCCGAGCGGTCTTGCCGTCGCTTTGAGCACGAGCGCGCCTGCTGATTTTGCCGCCTGGAGCCTGACGAACCAGATGGGGTCCTCGAGGAGCGGCAGGACCAGCTCGTCCAAGTGACGGGGGATGTTCGCGTCGGCGCGTCCCAGCACCTTGAGCGCCTTGCTCCTCACCTCGGCATTCGGGCTTTGCAGATGTTCTATCGCCAGGGACACCGAACGTGCATCGGGGGCCAGGTGCGAGAGGGTTTCCAGAATGCAGGATGTGATCCAGGGATCGGCGCGTTCCCAGTGATGCCCGATGAGATAGGGAATGGCGATCTCGCCGAAATTGAGCAGCGCTGTCTCCATGGCCTTGCGCGTCACGAGCGATCTGCCGAGGATATCCGGCAGGCGTCCGATGATCGCCGCGAGCGCTTCCTTCGTGCCGATCCTGCTGAGCGCCCGCACCGTCACGGACAGGATCTCCGGATCCCCTTCCTCAAGCAGCGGAATGAGCTTCGGCGTTGATGCCGTGCACCTCATCCGGCCAAGCTTATCAATGGCCGATGCCCTGGCCAGGACGTTCCTGCCGGCGAGCTGCTCCTCATAGAACGCCATGTACCCAAGCTTCTGGAACAGCGTTCTCCCTTTATCGGCGAATTTCCCTTCCGACACGACCGCGAACAGCACGTCCTCGACGGCCTGCCAGGCGAGAGAGCCCGGCTTGGTGAGGAACGCCTCCTTCTGCACGGCGATCCCCTCCAACTCGAGCGCCTGCGACAGGCGGCGCCCGTACTCATGCCGAAGGGCATCCAGCTTCCCGTACATCCGGTCGTTCATGACCCGCCTCACGATGCTGGCGAGGAGGAGGGCCATGATCAGCAGCACCAGTGCCGCAATGGCCGTTGTGATGAGAATGAGCATCAGATCAGCATGCATGGAGGTCGGGTGTTTCAGCATGGACCGGCTCACAAAGTGTGCTGCATAAGTCCGCTGTCCCGAAAGCTGAAATGGCCGCTGTCGCCGACAATGACATGGTCGAGGACCTTGATGCCGAGCACGTCGCCGGCCTGAACGAGCCGCCGGGTGAGCAGGATGTCCTCCTGGCTCGGTTTGATGTCTCCGCTGGGATGGTTGTGGACGAAGATGACCGCAGCGGCGGACTCACGCACGGCGGTCTTGAATGTTTCGCGGGGATGTACGAGGGAAGCGGTCAGGCTCCCGGTCGAGACCGTTTCCTCCCTGATAACACGATTCTTGGTGTCCAGAAGGACACAGCGAAACTCTTCCTTTTTACTGTCCCGGAGCCGGGGCTGGAAATACGCCGCCACGTCCTGGCTTGCGCACAGCGAAGCTCCGGCCAGAGTGGGCCTCTGGTGACGCCTGCCGAGCTCCATTGCCGCCTTGATCTCCGCTGCCTTGGCGGGACCGATCCCCTTGATCCCGCGGAGCTCATTGATCCCCGCGCCGGCAATGCCCGCGAGGCCGCGGAACCGTTCCAGGAGCTCGCGCCCAAGGTCAACAGCCGTGCGGCCGCCCTCGCCGGTCCGGAGGATGATACCAAGGAGCTGGGCGTCGGACAGTTTGTCCGCTCCCTGCTTCAGGAGCCGCTCCCGCGGCCGCTCGTCTTCAGGCCAGTTCTTGAGGTGTGTTCTTTTTTCGTCGGTCAATCGATGGTCCGCCACGGAATCCAGGCGCGCGCGAGTTGATAAAGAATTATGAGATTATAGATGCTTACTGGTACCCTGTCAAACGGGAAAACCGGGGGCAGCCTGGCCGGGGAAATGATCCAGGAGCGGATTGAAGCTCCCTGCAGCAAGCTGCAGGGAATCTTCGATCCTCAAGGTAGTACTATTTATTCTAATCGCTCGCTAACCCCGCAGCAAGCTGCGCGGAATGCGCTCGCTCCTGGATTCACAAAATAAATTAGGGGCCAGGATGGCTGCAGGATCAAAGAGTTGCAAATATTAAATACTCATTGACTTCCTGGTAAAACGATGTTACCTTTGCTATACTGTTGCAAAAAAGAAAGGGGGATTCTCTATGAAATTCGCACACAAGTCAGCAGTAAGCATTTTCTCGTTCCTTCTCCTCTGCTCGCTCACCCTCGTCCCTGCAGCACATGCCACGAACGGTATGAATATGGAAGGGTACGGCCCCATCGCCACCGGCATGGGCGGCGCATCCATGGCCTATGACAACGGCACCGCGGCAATGATGAACAACCCGGCAACACTATCCCTCATGGAGTCGAAGGCCCGCCTCGATCTGGCGATCGGCTTCCTCGGGCCCGACGTCACTTCCTCCATGACTGGGATGCCCGATTCCAAGTCTTCGGGGGACCTCTACATGATGCCGGCCTTCGGGTATGCACGCAAGGGCGGCCAGTTCACCTATGGATTGGGCGTTTTTGCTCAGGGCGGCATGGGAACGGAATATGATGCCAACTCGTTCCTTGCCGCGGGCTCGGGCGAAAAGGTCCGGTCCGAGGTCAGCATGGGCCGGGTTATTATCCCGGTCTCCTATGATTTGAACAGCCAGTGGAAAGTCGCCGGCAGCGTTGATTTCGTCTGGGCGGAAATGGACCTCAAGATGGCGCTCTCCGGCGCACAGTTCGGCGATATGGTGGCGTCCCTCGGCGGAACCCAGACCTACGGCACGGCAAGCGGCTCCATGGTGAACACGCTGGCCGGAGCTTTTGGCAGCGGCGGGCTCACATCCATGAGCTGGGCTCGTTTTGATTTTTCCGATGGCAGCGATTTCTCAGGCAAGGCCAAGGGAACTGGCTTCGCCGGCAAGCTTGGCGCCGTGTACCAGATGAACAAAGAGCTCGCCTTCGGATTCGCGTACCACAGCAAGACCTCGATCGGAGATCTCGAAGCAAACGGGGCCACTCTCTCCATGAACGTTTCGGGTCCCGGAGTAGGCGGAGGACCGGCGACTATTCCGGTCACCGGCAACATCAAGGTCAAGAACTTTCAGTGGCCCCAGATGCTCGGTCTCGGGACAGCTTATCAGGCCTCTCCCAAACTGATGCTCGTTTTCGATTACAAGTGGATCAATTGGGCAGACACAATGAAAAATTTCAAGATGACCTTTACGGCCAGCGCCTCGCAGCCGGATCCCCTCGCCGCTGGTTTCGGGCTGGGCGGCCAGGTCGTCGATGCGACCATGTACCAGAACTGGAAGGACCAGAACGTGTTCATGCTCGGGGCTGGATATAAATTCACCGAAGAGTTCACCGGCCGCATCGGCTTCGACATCGCCAACAACCCTATCCCGGACAAGTATGAGAATCCGCTGTTCCCGGCGATCGTGAAGAACCATTATATGATCGGCGGAGGCTATGCCTTCAGCAAGGCAAGCAGCATCGATTTCTCGTTCACCTACGCCCCGGAGGTGTCAGCGACGAACGGCCAGGGCGTGAAGACCACGCACAGCCAGATGAATGAGCAGATCATGTACAGCTACCGGTTCTAAGCAGCTCCTGGACCAAACAAAAAGCCGGAGGATCTTATCCTCCGGCTTTTTTCTTTCCCCTATTATCCGCTCCCCCTATATCCGCACAAAGGCGTCCTTCGGCGCGTTGCATACCGGGCACTTCCAGTCGTCAGGAAGCTCCTCGAACTTCTTCCCTTCCTTCGCTTCGTCATACACATACCCGCATACGGTACATCTCCACATGGTGGGCACCTCCTGATGAGAGTGGGAACCGGGGCCGGCTGACCGGACCGGCAGTCATTTCTACCTGCAAATGGTCAAGGCTTGCACTGGGGCTGCTGCGCGCTGCCGAACTTCTTGTGGTACTCGATGGTCTTCTCGGCGAACTGCTTCCCGAACTCGAAGCACTTCTTGTCATCGTCCAGGCTCGGCCGGTAGAGCACTTCAACGCCCGGTTCGACCACTTCAAGGCCCATCTTCTTGAAATGCTCATAGGCCTCACGCACCGCGCCGCCGCCCCAGCCGTAGCTGCCGAACGCGCCGGCCAGCCGGTTCTTCGGCCGCAGGCCGCGCAGATGGGTCAGGAACTCGGCGACCGCCGGGAACATGATGTTGTTCAGCGTCGGTGTGCCGACCAGCATGGCGCGCGACTCCCATACCCGCTTGATCGCCACGCTCATGGGCGTGGACCGGAGCTTGAGGATATCCACGTCCACGCCGGCCGCCTTGACGCCTTCCATGATGGGGATCGTCATGTGCTCGGTGCTGTGCCACATGGTGTCGTAGACGATCACGACCCGGAGGTCCGCCTTGTCGTTCGCCATGTCCAGGTACATCTGCAGGATCTTGCCGGGGTCGCGCCGCCATATGATGCCGTGGTCCGGTGCGATCATGTCGACCTGCAGACCCAGCTTCTGGATGTCAGCGATCTTGGACTTCACGAGGTTGCCGAAAGGCATCAGAATATTGGCATAGTAGTCACGCACCGCGTGCTCGAGCGCCGTCACCGAATACTGGTCGCAGAACTCGTCGTCGAACCGTGCCGACGACGCAAGATGCTGGCCGAAGGCGTCCTGGCTGATAAGGAGCTTGTCCTCCTTCACATAGCTCATCATCGAGTCCGGCCAGTGCAGCATGGGTGTCTCGATGAACAGGATCGTCTTCGTGCCCGTGGAAAGCGTGTCGCCGGTCTTGACGATCTTGAACGTCCACTTCGATGTGTCGAAGAACCGGTCGAGGGCCTTCTTGCCGCGCTCGGTGATATAGATCGTCGCTTTCGGCGTCAGTTCCATGATCTTATCGAGGCTTGAGACGTGGTCGTTCTCGATATGGTTGATCACGATGTTCTCGATCGACCCGGGGTCCACCAGGCCGAGGATGCTGTCGACGGTGTACTCGCTGAAGTCGTGCTTCACTGTATCCACCAGCGTCACATGCTTGTCAAGGATCAGATAGTTGTTGTAGGTGGTGCCGTTCGGCGTGATATAGCCGTGGAAATCACGAACGGCCCAGTCAATGGCACCGACCCAGTGGATGCCGGGTTTGATCTCTATTGAACCCATAAGAACCTCCTCAGGAAATGCACGATCTATTTGCCGACAGCGATCCCCGCGAGAGGATCCATGGCTTGTTCATCATCGCGGGGAGGTAGTGGTTTCGGAACGGGAACAACTGATCGGCAGGCTTTGCTTTCAACGCCGCGGGAACCGTTGCCTCACCTTTTCGACTTCCCGCAGGGTGAGCAGATCCCGTAGAACTCTATATGATTGCCCAGGATGGAAAATTCCTTTGCCATGCCCCGGGGGACATCAACCGGGATATCACCGGGGATATCCACAACCTTCCTGCAGCCGAGGCAGATAAGGTGGTGGTGGCCGCTGGTATCAGGATCATAGCGCTTCCGGTCCGGATCGATCGTGAGCTCCCGCACCGCCCCCGCCTGTACCAGCGTGTTCAGCGTGTTGTACACCGTGGCGAAGGACATGGAGGGGTTCTTCCTCACGACGACCCGGTAGATGTCCTCCGCTGAAGGATGGGACTTGTTCCCGTCGAGGTGATCCAGGATCGCGAGCCGCTGGGGAGTTCGCTTGAACCCTTTGATCGTGCCTTTTTGTTGGAGTTTCTTGAGCATCGGACGGTACGATACTATAATTTAACGGCTGCTCCGTGTCAAGTATAAGCTGTAGCAGACTGCGTTTGCCGGAACATCCCGCAAATGGAAAAGGCAGCCCGTGAGGACTGCCTTTCCTGAACGACGCCCGGGAAGAAAATCCTCTCCGTGCATTTCGTCTGCTTATTTTTGCCCGTGCTTCTCGGCCACCTGAATGCGGATCATGGCACGCATGAGGTCGATGCGGGCCTTCTCGTAATCTTTTTCCGAAAGCTTCTCGGCAAGCAGCCTCTCCGCCCGATCCTTCTCGATGCGCGCCTCGGACAGGTCGATATCGGCTGCCCGGTCCGCCCCTTCGGCGAGGATGACGACACGGTCGGGGCCCACCTCGGCATATCCCCACTCGACGGCAAGGTGATGCCACTCCCCTGCCTCGAGATACGACAGCATACCCACCTTGAGCGTGGCCAGAAAGGGTGTGTGGCCCGGGAGCACGCCGAACTCGCCCTCACTGCCGGGGGCGATCACTTCATCCACGTGCTCCGAACGGACCACCTGCCGGCTCGGGGCGACGATCTCGAGGAGCATTTTTCCTTTTTCAGCGACCATCTTTTTTTTCCAATCCTCGGCGTTCAATTTGGATCAACCGGAAAGAGCGTATCCTGTCAGATCAACGCTTATACCCGAGCTTCTCTGCCTTCTCGAACACTTCCTCGACGGGGCCGACCATGTAGAACGCCTGCTCCGGGATGTCGTCCATGCGGCCTTCAACGACCTCCTTGAATCCCTTGATGGTCTCCTTGAGCGGCACGTACTTGCCCGGGGTGCCGGTGAAGGCCTCGGCAACCTGGAATGGCTGTGACAGGAAGCGCTGGATCTTGCGCGCCCGGGAGACGGAGAGCTTGTCCTCTTCCGAGAGTTCGTCCATGCCCAGGATCGCAATGATGTCCTGGAGCTCCTTGTAGCGCTGGAGCACGAGCTGGACCTTCCGCGCCACCGCATAGTGCTCGTCGCCGATGATATGGGGGTCCATGATGCGGGACGTGGAGTCGAGCGGGTCCACGGCAGGGTAGATGCCGAGCTCGGAGATCTGGCGCGAAAGCACCGTGGTGGCGTCTAGGTGCGCGAACGCTGTTGCCGGCGCCGGGTCGGTGAGGTCATCGGCAGGAACGTAGATGGCCTGCACCGACGTGATCGAACCCTTTTTGGTGGACGTGATGCGCTCCTGGAGCGCGCCCATCTCCGTGCCGAGTGTCGGCTGGTAACCCACGGCCGAGGGCATGCGGCCGAGCAGCGCCGACACCTCGGAACCCGCCTGGGTGAAGCGGAAGATGTTGTCTACGAACAGGAGCACGTCCTGTCCCATGGTGTCGCGGAAGTACTCGGCGACGGTGAGGGCCGAGAGGCCGACGCGGAGGCGCGCTCCCGGCGGCTCGTTCATCTGGCCGTAGACCAGGGCGGTACGGTTGATGACGCCCGACTCCTTCATCTCGGTCCAGAGATCGTTCCCTTCGCGGGTACGCTCGCCCACGCCCGCGAACACGGAGTAGCCGCCGTGCTGTTTTGCCACGTTGTTGATGAGCTCCATGATGAGCACGGTCTTGCCCACGCCGGCGCCGCCGAAGAGTCCCGTCTTTCCGCCCTTGGTATACGGCGCAAGGAGGTCAACGACCTTGATGCCGGTCTCGAAGAGCTGTTTCGTCGGATCGAGCTCCTCGAGCAGCGGGGCGGGACGGTGGATAGGAAGGGTGTCCTTGGTCTGGAGGGGCCCCATCTCATCCACGGGCTCGCCGATCACATTCATGATCCTACCAAGCGTTTCTTTGCCGACCGGCATCGAGATGGGCTTGCCGGTATCGTTGACCTTCATACCGCGCATGAGGCCGTCGGTGGACGACATGGCCACGGTCCGGACCCGGTTCTCGCCGAGGTGCAGCGCTACCTCGAGCGTTAGATGGGTCTCGGGCGTGCCGAGATTTTTGTCCTCCGGCTGATCGATCCGGAGCGCGTTCATCAACTGGGGAAGGCTTCCGACGGGGAACTCACAGTCCACCACCGCGCCCATCACCTGTACGATCTTTCCTGTGCTCATCACAACCCCCTATGCGGCATGAAATTCATGCCGATTGCAAATTTCAAATTGAAAAATGAAAATTGGAAAATGAGGTGTTGGTTCTAAAATCTGATATTTTCAATTTCCAATCTTCAATTTTCAATAGTTATTTTAACGCTTCCGCACCGCCCACGATCTCCGAGATCTCCTTGGTGATCGCTGCCTGGCGCGTCTTGTTGAACTTCAGGGTCAGCCTGCCGATCAGGTCCTTGGCGTTCCGCGTGGCAGAATCCATGGCCGTCATGCGCGCGCCCATCTCGCTGGCCTGGCTTTCGAGGAGGGCCCGGTACACCTGCACCTCGATATGCTTCGGCAGGATGGAGGTCAGGATCGCCACAGCCGACGGTTCGTAGAGATAATCGACGGCCGCCGTGAACGGGTCCGCTTCCGCTGGCGGTTCCACCGGCAGGAGTTTCTCCAGCGTCACATTCTGCAGCATGACGCTCTTGAACTCGTTGTACAGAAGATAGACCTCATCGGTCTCTCCGGCCGCGAACCTCTCGACGATGTTCTTCCCCACATCCGCGGCCTTCTCATAATCGATCATGCCGAGGTCCGACCAGGCCTGTCCCACGGTATAGGACGACCGCTTCCGGAAGAAGTCGCGGCCCTTTCGCCCCACGATATTGACCCGGACTTCCTTGCCCTGGGCCTGGAACTCGCGCACCGCCTCAACGGCCTTGCGCAGGATATTGGTGTTGTACGCGCCGCAGAGGCCGCGGTCCGACGTGAGGACGAGGAGCTTCACCTTCTTCGGCTCCCGCTTGGCGAGAAGCGGATGCTGGATCCGTTCCACGCGCGAGGCAAGACTCGCGATGACCGACAGCATCTTGCGGGAGTAAGGCCGCGCAGCGATGACCCGCTCCTGGGCGCGCCGCAGCTTCGCCGCCGCGACCATCTTCATGGCCTTGGTGATCTGCTGCGTCTTCTTGATGCTGACGATCTTTCTTCGTATGTCCCGTAAGCTGGCCATTCGTGATCCTTACGCGCTGAACGTCTTCTTGAACTCCTCGATCAACGACTTGACGCGAGACTTGAGCTCGTCGTCAAGCTGCTTCTTGGTTGCGATGTCCTTGAGAAGACCGGCGTGCTTGCTCGCCGCGAACCGCATAAGCTCGTCTTCGAACTTCCTGAGTGCGGCAACAGGAACATCATCCACATAACCATTCGTGCCCGCAAAGATAATCAGGATCTGCTGGTCCACCGACAGCGGCTTGTACTGGTCCTGCTTCAGAAGCTCCACCATGCGCTGGCCGCGGTTCAGCTGGGCCAGGGTCGCCTTGTCAAGGTCGCTGCCGAACTGGGCGAACGCCGCGAGCTCACGGTACTGGGCCAGGTCGAGGCGGAGCGTACCGGCAACCTGCTTCATGGCCTTGATCTGGGCGCTGCCGCCGACGCGCGACACGGAGATACCCACGTTGATGGCCGGGCGCACGCCGGAGTAGAACAGGTCGGCCTCGAGGAAGATCTGTCCGTCGGTGATGGAGATAACGTTCGTCGGAATGTAGGCGGACACGTCGCCCGCCTGGGTCTCGATGATCGGCAGCGCCGTGAGCGAACCACCTCCCATCTTGTCGGACAGCTTCGCCGCGCGCTCGAGGAGACGCGAATGGAGATAGAAGACGTCGCCGGGGTATGCCTCGCGGCCCGGGGGACGGCGGAGCAGCAGCGAGAGCTGGCGGTAGGCTGTGGCCTGCTTCGACAGGTCATCATAGACGATGAGGGCGTGGCCGCCCTTGTCGCGGAAGTACTCGCCGATGGTGCAACCCGTGTAGGGGGCGATGAACTGGAGCGGGGCCGGGTCGGACGCCGTGGCCGACACGATGATCGTGTACTCCATGGCGCCGTGCTCTTCAAGGGTCTTGACCACCTGCGCCACCGTGGAGCGCTTCTGGCCGATGGCAACATAGATGCAGATGACGTTCTGGCCCTTCTGGTTGATGATCGTGTCGATGGCAACGGCGGTCTTGCCGGTCTGGCGGTCGCCGATGATCAGCTCGCGCTGACCGCGGCCGATGGGGATCATGGCATCCACGGCCTTGAGGCCCGTCTGGAGCGGCTCGCGCACGGACTGGCGTTTCACGATACCGGGGGCGATGACCTCGATCTTGCGGAACTCCTTGGAGGCGATGGCGCCCTTGCCGTCGATGGGCTGGCCGATGCCGTCCACCACGCGGCCCACGATGGCGTCGCCCACGGGGACCTCGGCGATCCTCTTGGTCCGCTTGACAATGTCCCCTTCGCGGATCTTGATGTCCTCGCCCATGATCACGGCGCCGACATTCTCCTCCTCGAGGTTCAGCGCCATGCCCATGACGCCGCCGGGGAACTCGAGAAGCTCGCCGGACATGACGTTGTCCAGGCCGTAGATCTTGGCGATACCGTCGCCGACCGTGATGACGGTGCCGACCTCGGCGACCTCGACGGTCTTCTCGAAGTCCGAAATCTTCTTTTTGATGATCTCGCTGATTTCCTGTGCCTTGATCTGCATTGATTACTCCTTTGGAGTCAGGAGCCAGAATCCAGAGGCCAGAAGAACGGCAGCACAGCCTGCGTTTTCTCCTGACTCCTGACCCCTGTCTCCTGTATTCTTGGCCGTTATTTTGCCAGCTTCTCGCGGATCTTGCCGAGCTGGTTCTTGATGGTGCCGTCGTAGATAACGCTGCCGATCTGGGCGCGGGCGCCGCCGATGACCGCGGGGTCCACCATCGCGTCGATCTCCACCTGCTTGCCTGTCACGGTCTCGAGCTTCCTCTTGATGCCGGCGAGCTCTGCGGGAGCCAGGGCCGCCGCCGTCGTGACCTTCGCCCGGGCGCGGTTCTGGCGCTCTGCCAGCAGCTCCTCAAAGCCCTGCTGCACGTCGCGGAACTGCCGGATCCTGCCGGCCTCGGCCAGATGGGAGAGAAAGCGCGTAGTGGACTGCTGGAGGCCGAGCTTTGCCGCCAGTTCGCCGATCACGACCTTCTTGGCATCGGGCGTGAACGCGGGACTCGCGAAAAGCTTCTGGACTGCCGCCTGGCCGTCCACGGCCGCCGCGAATTCCGCGAGGTCGGCACGGGTCTTGTCAACGATGTTCTTCTCGTGGGCGAGTTCCACGAGGGCCTTGGCGTATCTCTTGGCGACGATGGTGATCAACCGCGGCCTCCCACGTTGGCGATGTAATCATTCACGATCCGCTCATGGTCCTGTTTCGTGATCGAACCCTTGATCTTGCCCTCGGCCAGGTCAACGGCAAGGACGGCCGCCTCTGCGGCCAGTTCGGCCTTGGCCTTCTGGACTTCGATATCGGCGCCGGTCTTGATCTGCTCCTGGATGTCCTTGACGATCTTCTTGCCCTCTTCAATGAGCGCCTGCTTGTCCTTCTCGCCGCGGGCCTGCGCTTCGGCGATCAGGGTGCGCGTTTCTGCCTCCATCTCCCGGGCCTTCCGCTCCATGTCGGTGAGCGCCGCGACGGCGCGTTCGCGGGCCTCCCGGGACTCCTGCATGGCCTTCGCGATCTCCGCGGAGCGGTTCCGGAACATGTCGCGGACGGGCTTCCGCAGGAAGTACACAAGCAGCCCCACGATGATGGCAAAATTCGCCAGGCGAGGCAGCCAGTCGGCCATGAAGGTGTATTCCTCGGCGCCGTGCGCTGCTTCCGAAGCAAGGGCCGTTGCGGCGATCACAACGCCCATGATGCTGGTCAGTATGGATAAGGACTTTTTCATGATCTTCCTTAAGACTTAGACTGCCCTGCCGAGCAGCTTCGCGGAGATATCCTGCGAAAGCTTCTCCGCTTCCTTCCTGAGGTCGCCGCGCGCTGTTGCGGCGGCGGCGGCGATCTCTTTCCTTGCCTTGTCCAGCAGCTCGCTTGCCTTGGTGCGTTCGGCCGAGATCATGTCGCGCTGTACGTCAAGCCCCTGCTGGTACAGGGTGTTGTAGGCGGCGGCCGCCTTCTGCTTGGCATCGGCCAGCGAGATATTGTACTGTTCGAGAAGGCCCTGCATCCGTTCCTGCGCGGTCTTGGCGTCGGAAAGCGCGCCGCCGATCCCCTCCTCGCGTTCCCGCATGATAGCGCGCATGGGCTTGAACAGGATGAAGTTCAGCGCGATGAGAAGAACGATGAAGTTGGCGAGCTGGATAAAAAAGGCGAAGTTGATGTCGATCATGCGTGCGCCCCGCGAGAACGAGAACAGATGATTTCCCTGCTTAAGTTCGAAAAAATTAACATACCCCCCTGGCAATGTCAAGAATTTTGCCTATAAATAATATAAATGGCCACACGGATTCCGATTATAGAAACCGCTGGAAAAATAGTTACACCCGAGCCGGCCTGCGACGCTTTCGCAGGCAACTCTCTCCTTGACATGCCCGGTGCAAGTTGTTATGTTACGGGGCCTTTGAGGAACAGGGGCAAGGGTTCAGGGGCCAGGGTCAAGGGTAAATCGAGACAGAAAGAGGAAGATCGGCAAACAGAACAAGCGATGAGCTACGCGGAAGAGATAAGCAAGCGGCGGACCTTCGCCATCATCAGCCACCCCGACGCGGGCAAGACGACGCTCACGGAAAAGCTCCTGCTCTTCGGCGGGGCGATCCAGACCGCCGGCGCCGTGAAGTCCAACAAAATACGGAAGAGCACCTCCTCGGACTTCATGGATATCGAACGTCAGCGCGGCATCTCCGTGGCCACGTCGGTCATGGGCTTCGAGTACAACGGGCTCAAGATCAACCTGCTGGACACGCCGGGCCACAAGGACTTCGCCGAGGACACCTACCGGACGCTCACGGCCGTGGACAGCGTCATCCTGGTGGTGGACTGCGTCAAGGGCGTTGAGGAGCAGACCGAGAAGCTCATGAACGTCTGCCGCATGCGGAACACGCCGGTCATCGTCTTCGTGAACAAGCTGGACCGCGAAGGCAAGGATCCCTTCGAGCTCCTGGACGAGCTCGAGACGAAGCTGAACATCCGCGTGCAGCCCCTGTCCTGGCCCATCAGCATGGGCATGTCCTTCAAGGGCGTGTACAACCTCTTCAACAAAAGCCTTCGCCTCTTCCGGCCCGGCGGCGTGACCGTGGCCGAGGACGTGCTGGGGATCAAGGGCCTTGACGACCCCGTGCTGGACCAGCAGCTCGGCGACTATGCCGTGAAGCTCCGCGAGGAGGCGTCGCTCATCGAGGGCGCCTACGAGCCTTTTGATGTGCAGAAGTACCTGGACGGGAGCCTCGCGCCGGTGTTCTTCGGCAGCGCCATCAACAACTTCGGTGTGAAGGAGCTGCTCGACACCTTCACGCGCATCGCCCCACCGCCGCTCGGCAGGCCGTCCACCGTCCGAACCGTGACGCCTGACGAGAAGAACTTCACCGGCTTCGTCTTTAAGATCCACGCGAACCTGGACCCCCGCCACCGCGACCGCATCGCCTTTCTGCGCATCTGCTCGGGCCGCTTCGAGCGGAACAAGCTGTTCCACCACGTGCGGCTGGACAAGAACATCCGGTTCAACAGCCCGGCCAGCTTCCTGGGCCAGCGAAAGAGCATCATCGACGAGGCCTTTCCCGGGGACGTGATCGGCCTGTACGACACGGGGAACTTCAAGATCGGCGACACCCTGACCGAGGGGGAGAACATCCAGTTCCAGGGCATCCCGAGCTTCTCGCCCGAGATCTTCAAGGAGCTGGTGAACCTGGACCCCGGAAAGTCCAAGCAGCTCGCCAAGGGCATCGAGCAGCTCACCGACGAGGGCGTGGCCCAGCTCTTCACCCAGCAGCAGGGGAATAGAAGAATTGTGGGTACCGTGGGCGAACTCCAGTTCGATGTGATCCAGTACCGGCTGGAGCACGAGTACAACGCCAGGTGCCGCTTCATGCGCATGGATATCCACAAGGCCTGCTGGTTCACCGCCGATGACCCGAAGGTCATCGAGAAGTTCTGCCAATACCGGTGGGACCGCATTGCCATGGACAAGGACGGGAACCTCGTGTACCTGGCCGAATCTGCCTGGATCATCAAGAGCCTGCAGCAGGACTTCCCCGAGATCCACTTCCACTACACATCGGAGTTCAAAAGGGAGATGCAGGAGGCGGGATAGGTCAGGGAACAAGGGACCAGGACGCGGCAGTACCGGTCAGACCCGCCCCCCATGTCCCCTTGCACTTCGTCCGGAGGCCGGGTAGAATGCTTTCCGGCCCCGGCAGGGGCCCTCATCGATCGTACAAGGAGGAAACCCATGGTCAGAAGAACGTTCTTGATCGTCCCGGTCCTTTGCTTCGTCGCCGGCCTTTCGCTCGCGGCCGCGGCCGGTCGGACCGGTCAACAGGTGTATGAGTCCATCTGCAAGGCATGCCACGGCACTGGCATATCAGGTGCTCCGAAGTTCGGCGACAAGGTATGGGTCCAGCTGGAGAAAAAAGAAGGGATCAAGGAACTGGTCAAGGACGCGATCAAGGGCGAGCGGGCCATGCCGCCGAAGGGCGGGTGTGCCGACTGCTCGGATGACGAGGTCCGTGCCGCGGTCAAGTACATGATCGATTCAGCTAAGAAATAGCAGACCGGAACGCTCCCCGGGGACCGTTTGGTCCCGCCGGGGCGACGTGACAACTCTCCTCCTGCTGAAACAGGAATGGGCCATCGATCGATGGCCCATTTTTGTTCCCCCCTGCCTACGCCTCCAACTACCCTGCGATGAGCGCCTGCGCTTCCTCGCTCTTCACCGGCTTCGAGAACAGGAACCCCTGCCAATAGGCGCAGTCCAGCGACGCGATATGCGCCAGCTGGTTGGTGGTCTCCACCCCTTCAGCGACCGCGTCGATGTTCAGATCCCGGGCGAGGGTCATGATGGTCCTGATGATCGCGTGGTTCTCGCCGACATCGTCGATCCGCTTGACGAACGAGCGGTCGATCTTCAAGCCGTTGATCGGCAGCCGGTGAAGGTAGCTGAGCGAGGAATAGCCGGTCCCGAAATCGTCGATATACAGCTGAACCCCGAGGCCCCGAAGCCGCGACAGCAGGGTCGAGGCGGACTCAGGGTTCTCGAACAGGACATTCTCCGTGATCTCGAGCTTGAGGTGCTCGGGAGGAAGCCCGCTCTCCTCCAGCACCAGGGCGACATGTTCGACCAGGTCCGGCTGCAGGATCTGCTTGTGCGCAAGGTTCACGCTGACAAAGTTCAGGTGGTTGCCCCGGAACCGGTCCAGCCATTTCTTCATCTGCACGCATGCCTGCCGGAGGATCAGCCGGTCGATCGCAACGATCATTCCCGTCTCTTCGGCCATCGGAATGAAATTGCCGGGGGGGATAAGTCCCCGCTCGGGATGGTTCCACCGCGCCAGGGCCTCGTAGCCGACGATGCATTTTTCCTTGACCGACAGGATCGCCTGATAATAGGGAACGAACTCCTGCCGTTCGATGGCGCGCCTCAGGTCCATTTCCAGCTGCAGGCGTTCCATCGCGCGGGAGTGCATGGCCGGCTCGAAGATCGTAACGTCCGCGCGGCGGTGGGCCTTGGACTGATACATGGCGGTATCGGCGTCCCGGATGACCTGTTCCGGCGTGTCATATCCGCTGGAGCTCAGGGCGACACCCATGCTGCCCGTAACGAACACCTCGTTGCCGTGTACGGCGAAGGGCTTCTTCAGCCCCTCCTTGATGCGTGACGCAACATACATGGTGTTGCTCACGCCACTGATGTCCTCGAGAAGCACCGCGAATTCGTCGCCGCCGAGCCGCGCGACCGTGTCCGTAGGCCGGACGCACGCCATGAGCTTCTTGCTGAACTCGATGAGAAGCAGATCGCCCACCGTATGGCCCAGGCTGTCGTTGATGACCTTGAAGCCGTCGAGGTCGATGAACAGCACGCCGTAGTAATATCCCGGACGCCGCTTTGCCAGGGTGATCGCGTGCCGCAGCCGGTCACTGAACAGCGCCCGGTTCGGCAGGCCGGTCAGCGCGTCATGGATCGCATCGTGCTGCAGCTGGTCGTTATAGTCCCGCACACGGCCGCGCATGTAGTCAAGGGAGCGGGCAAGGTCGGCGATCTCGTCGGTCGTGCGGATCTCGATCGGCGTGTCGAAGTTGCCCTTGGCGATCTCCTCAGCGGCCGCTTTCAGGCGAGCGACAGGATAGGTGATCCGGCGTGACAGATAGAAGGAAAGGACGCTGCCCACGATCACGAGCACCGACGTGAAGAGCGCCGTGGAAACGACCAGGTCGCGGATCTTCCTGCGCAGTCCTTCCTTCGTTAGTCCCAGCCGTAGGTATCCAAGGACCTTCTGATCGGACCTCTCTGAGGACTGCAGCAGGGGGTCCAGGACGCCCCCGGTACTGGCCGCGATCGGGAAAAGGACCTCCAGGTACCGGCCGCCGTCACGTCCAGCATGGTCCCGGTGGCTGACCTGGCCCGCGAGGGCCTCCCCCTCGTGCTGCGCCTCGGGGATTTCCGCCGACGTTTGGAAGGTGATCGAGGCAAGGATGCGCCCCCCGGCGTCCAGCACCGCCACGTAAGCGATATCGGCGTCCTTCGACAGCCCCTGCAGGGCACGCTGGAGGGCGTCCCGGTCCTCGGTATAGATCCCGTACTCGCAGTTCTGGGACGCTGTTTCGGCGATGGTGATGCCGTGGTTCAGAAGCTCCTGATAATAGTTCACCATCTCCGAGCGGACCGTGTACAGGCAGATCCCGACGGCCGTCACCAGGATGAGCGCGATGGACAGGGCGTTGAACTTGAACGCGAGGCTGAACCGTTTTTTATCGTTGCGTATGACCATAGGGATCAATATACCTGCCGAGCGCCACGGACCACCGGTTCGGGCATGGTGATCTTCATCTGCCGGGCGGTGACCAGGTTCAGGGAATACAGGACCTTGCGCGGCGTCGCCGGGGGGAGAGAGGACGGCGCGGCGCCTGCCAGGATCTTCTGCGCCATTTCGCCGCACTGCGCGCCCAGGTCCGCGTAGTTCCAGTCCAGGGAATAGAGCGCGCCCGCCTTCACCCAGGTGGCCGAGGGTCCGATGAAGGGGATGCTGTTCCGGAACGAGAACAGCAGGATGTTCTTCGCGATCGACGGGGACAGCGTGAGGCTGTCCGCCACTCCCCACAGCACCTCCGCCTTCCGGGACAGGCTTTCCAGGGCCGCGGGAATGTCCTGGGGCGTATTGACCTCATAGGCTTCGAGCCGCATGCCCGCCTTTCTGGCGATCTCGGCCGCGGCATCGATCCTCTTCTGGTTCTCGTTCGGCCGGTAGAGCACCCCGATGCTCCTGACCTCGGGCAGCAACTTCTGGATCCATGCGATCTGGGTCTCCAGAGGGAACTCCAGCCCCACGCCGGTCGCATTGGGCGCTTTCTTCAGGTTGTCCGTCCGCAGGACCAGGCAGGCGACAAGGGGGATATCAGTGATCTCCCTGAGGGCGGCGTCCGTCGCCATCGAACCCAGGGTCACGACGAGCTTGGTGCCGCCCGCCTTGATCTTCTCGATCGCCGGTCCCGTCTTCGCGGCGTCGCCGTCCAGGTTGAACACGTCGTATCCTGCCTGGACCCCCTGGCCGGCAAGATACTCGCGGAAGCCGTTGACCGCTTCCTGGAACGGCGCCTCGTTCGAGCTGACGAACAGGACGATCCTCTCCCCTGTCCAGGCGGCCCTCCCGCCGGCCAGAAGGAACATTGCAGCCAGGACAGTCGCTGCAACGATGTTCATCGTGCGCGGCCATGATTTTCCCGGATCAGCGTGCATGACGGATTGTATCATAGTTGAAGCTCCTGCAGCAAGCTGCAGGAATCTTCGATCCTCAAGGAAGTGTTGTCATCCTAATCGCTCGCTAACCCCGCAGCAAGCTGCCGGGGAATGCGCCCTCCCCTGGATTCACGAAAAAAGAGCCCCTTGTTGTACAACCTCTGCCCGCTGTCCCTGCGTGCGTTCTGCCTGTTCCTCGTGATCGATTGTCTCCGGGCTGCACTGGTAGCGTCCTTAGAACGTCTGCTTTGCACCGCGAACAAGGTCATCGGGAATGGCAAGCTTCATCATCCGGGCGGTGTTCATGTTCAGTGAGTAATTAACAGTACGGGGCGACTCCGGCGGAAGGGCGCCCGGCGACGCTCCTTTCAGCACCTTGACGGCCATCTCACCGCATTGCGCGCCCACATCCTTGTAGTCGCAGTCCAGGGAATAGAGCGCTCCGGCCTTCACCCACATGGACGACGGCGCGACAACGGGAATGCTGTTCTGGAGCGAGAACAGCAGGATCGGCTTGGCCATCTGCATCGACAGCGCGATCGAGTCCGGGACCCCCCACAGTACCTGGGCGCGTTTGGACAGCCGCTCAAGCACGTCAGGCACTTCCTGGGACGTGCGGACCTCCTGCGCTTCGAGCTTCAACCCCATCTTCTGCGCAACCTTGACGGCGGCTTCGATCTTCTTCTTGTTCTCCTCGGGGCTGTAGATGACACCGATCGTTCTCGCTTGGGGCATCACTTTCTGGATCCAGGAGAACTGGAGGTCCAGGGGGAATTCGAGGCTCACCCCGGTAAGGTTGCCCCCCTTCTTGAGCGACTCCGACCGCAGCACGAGCCCCGCCACGATGGGCGTGTCGCTGATCTCCCGGGCCACGGCATCCGTAGCCAGGGACCCCAGGGCAAGGATGAGGTCGAACCTGCCCAGTTTGATCTTTTGAATGGCCGCGCCTGGCCTTCGAGGCATCGCCCCCCAGGCTGATGAGCTCGTAGCTGGGCTGCAGGCCCTGCTTGCCGACGTATTCATTGAACCCCGCCACCGCTTCCTTGTAGGGCGCGTCATCGCTGCTGATCAGAAGTGCGATCCGCTCGGCGTGCGCAGCGCCGGGACACATGACCACCAGCGCCAGCAGGATGAGGGTCAGAAGCAATGGCATTACGCATGGTCGCGGCACCGTCCTGATGATCAGAATGCATAGGTCAGCTTGAACCGGTAGCTGCGGCCATCCTGCTGGATGGTCGGCTGCACAAAATCCAGCGTGACCGGATCGCCGTACTCTTTGTCGAACAGGTTATAGACGCTCACCGACGCATCGAGCCGCTGTACAAGGTTCTGGGAGAACAGGGTGAGGTTGGTGACGGCAAATGCCGGTGCGTACCCCCCGGCATCAATCTTTCGCCGGTCCACATACTGTTCCTCGACTCCGAGAAATATCTTGTCTTTCATGACCGGCACGTTAAGAACGAGCTTTCCCATCTGGGCCGGCGAGTTGGTAAGCGGATCGCCGGTCAGCTGGTCCTTGGTCCTCTGTACTGTGTAGCTGATCCGGGCCTCGACGCCGTTCGCCCACTTGCCTTCCAGCTCAGCCGTGCTTCCCTTCGCGGTGACCTCTTCAAGGTTCTGGAACTGCGGGAGGCCAGTAACGGGATCGGTCCCGTAATTGATGAGATCCTTGATCTTGTAATAGTAGCCCAACACCGAAGCCCGCAGATGGTCGCCGATGTACTGATCGAACACCACCTCGGTGGTCGTGATCTTTTCCGGCTTGAGTTCGGGATTTGCCACGGACAGGCCCGGAGACCTGATAATACAGCTCGTAGTCGTTCGGCGCACGGAAGGCGGTGCCGTACAGGACCTTGATGGTGCTCTTCTCCGCAGGCGTCGCGATCAAGGCAAGACGGGGGTTTGTCGTGCCGCCGAAGGTGCTGTAGCTATCGTAGCGCACGCCGGCGTTCAGGATCAGCGACCGTGAGAACGTTATCTCGTCCTGGAGATAGGCTGCCATGATCCGGGACCGCCGCACATCGTCAAGGCCGAAAGCATAGGGATCTACATTGTAGTTCTGCTGGTTCTCCCGGAAGCTTCCCTGGTACTCGCTCCGACGATGAGGCGCTGCATGTCGCCGGACGCGGCTTACGAACTTGATCTCGCTCCCCAGCCCAGGTTCCGTTAGCACAGGTCCTTGTTGATCACTCCCGAGTAGAGATAATCGCCGGTGTACTGGTAATAATCATAAAAGAGTCTGACGGTCAGATCGGTCTTCGCGCTCAGGCCGTGTTCGTACTTCAGGTCAGCGTAGCTTCGGGTGTCTACGGTCTTGTTCCGGGCATCGTTGAAGTCCGTGCCGTAGGCGCCCGTGGGGATGCCTTTGGTCCTGGAAACATAGGCGCCCTGCAAGGTGAAATCGCCGAACGCAACGGTCGAGAACAGGTTCTGCGAACGGTCATAGTCACTATTGTCCGAGTAACCGCCGTTTGTCGCTCGCGGATCAGCGGCCGAAATCGCCGGATCAAATTCCGGGTAATACAGCCGATCACCTTTGCTGTCATAGGCGATGCCCGAGATGATCGCTTCTGCTGCCGTTCTGGTACCGGTTGCCGTAGCTCAGCCGTCCCTTGTAGGTATTGAAGCTGCCGGCCTCTCCTGAGACCTCGGTTCCCTTCAAGTCCCTGCCGCGGCGGGTGATGATATTGATGACGCCGAAGAAGGCGTTGCTGCCGTAGAGGGACGACCCAGGGCCCCGGATGATCTCGACGCGATCAATAAGGTCCACGTCCAGGATGGCCTCGGTGCCTATTGCTGCCTGGTTGTAGATGTTGTCGTTCGTGCGATGGCCGTCGATCAGCAGCAGGACGCGGGTATTGTAGTCTCCCGGCCGGCCGAACCCCCGCACACCGATATAGTTGTAGTTCCGGTCATAGGTCACGTAAAAACCCGAGACGCTCCGCAGGATGTCCGCGAGAGTGCGATAGCCGTTCTTCTTGATGTCTTGCGAGGTGACGATGCTGACGGACGACGGCGCTTGGGTGACCTTCTGCTCGAACTTGGACGCCCCGTAGACCGAGGGGATTTCCTGGAACAGGAGCGATTCCTCGCTGACCGAGGCGAGCATGACCGGGGCTTGATCTTGTGCAGAGGAGACGGGCGGGAGGAGGATGACCGCCAGAATTATGAAGCATAGTTTGTTCACCGTAGAAATATGCATGCCCGGGCCCCCCAATGCCTGATCTTGCTTCTTGGCCAATTCAATGATTAAGAAGACTTTTGCTGCCGATATTCAACGATATACTAATATATTTGGTTAATACTAAATTATATAGATTATTGCCTAACTTCTCAATTTTGTCAACAACTATTTTTTTATTCTTTCCATGGTTGAGGGCAGTCGCAACTGATGGGCAGTGGTCCCCCGATGCAATACGATGACAATGGAAAACGACAAAACCATTTACTCTCCGGCCGTTATCGAAGTATAATTTTGATCCTATCCGTCATGCCAATGACCACGGATCAGGGGGAAAGAGCAGGCCATGCCGAGTTACGCTGAAAATACCGGTCTGATAATGTGCACAGCAGGGAGAGAAGGGCGTCAGAAGGGAACGAGGGGGAGCACTACAAGAGGTCCGGCTGGAGAAAAAGAACATGGCCGGGTTCCTGAAGGAGTAAGAGGAGCCCGGCCATTGCGAGGTGGCGCGAAAAGCCTGGATGGATTTTCCGGGAGGTAAAAAAATCCATTCCGGGAGGAGACCACGCACCTCTCGAAATAAGAAGAACGATGAAGAAGCGTCAGGATGCAGCCAGGCAGACCCGCGTTTGCCTCAGGATGCGATCCGTTCGTTTGACGCAAGGGCCGTTTCTGCGTTGCGGCTACCGCTCTCATCGAACGTCAAGACAACCGAATTTATGAAGTAATTGACGCCTGCAGGCAACCGCCCGTCATTGCACACATAACCGAGGTGGGCGTTACAGTTGCTGCACAGTACATCATTCCGGACCGTGCGATACAGGATGTCATTTGCGGTCCTGATATGTTCGTTCGCTTTCGGGTCTAAAAATTCCGGCCATTCGTACGTTGCAACGATTTTCGCATGCGAACTGACGAGGACATTGCCGCAGCACGCGCAGTGAAAGAGCCCTGATCCGATCAAGTCGCGATACCTGTTCGAGTGTTCAGGTTCGGCACCTTGCTGGCGCGTCAGCCGGTTTTGCGCCGGCATGAGAAGCTGCTGACGGTCGGCCTTGCGCTCGACCAATTTTTTATGCATAGACCTTCTCCCTTCCGAAAGCGAAGGCGAGGTCCTGTACTGCGCATCCTGACTCTTCCGGAACGTCCCATTCTCCCACGGCCATCGTGATGTCATTGAACTTTTCCCGCCGGACCTCCGTCCCCGTCCGGTCCCGGTAGACCAGCTCATCGGTATCCAGGTCGTATTCCGGGATATCCGGGTCGCTCCACCGGTTGAGAAAATACTGATAGAAGGGATTGTACAGCCCGCCGGGATCACGATCGTGCCTGAACACGTATTCCGGCATTTCGTCCACGTGCAGGCCGGTGTGATAATGGCGCACGCAGAGGGCATCCCCGAGGATGGCCAGCTTCAAGAGAGGCATGTCCTGATAGAGCTTGAGCCGTATGTTCTTCTGGGCCCCCTTGAGGCCTTTCAGAAAATCGATGCTCCGTATGATCTGCTCCCGGAAGATCTCCGGTGATATGTCGGGATCGGAGAGGCTTTTCGCACGCGCGATCGCGCCTTCCCGCAGCGGGTCCAGGAGCATGATCTTGGCCCCGCGGCACTTCTGCAGCACGCGGTGCAGGTCTCCATCCGGGTCCACGAAGGTCCGGTATCCTGTGGAGCCCATGAGCATGATGTCCCTGCCGAACCCGTTCTTTTCTTTCAATTCCTTCATTTTTTTCCGCGCAAAGAACCCCCGGGAATGGGCGACCAGGGCCAGCCCCGCGCTCTTCGCCATACGCGAGAGATCGCGTTTCCGCCAGTACTTCGTCATATGGTTGAAGAATAGGACCAGGAGGACCGCAACGGCGATCTCAATGGATACGAGAAATATCTTCTCGTTCTCCACAAAGGCCCAGAACGTCAGGAATTTCCCCGCAAGAAAGCTGACCAAAAGGGGAAGAGACAGAGCAATGGCGGCGGACATAATGATCACAACGACATGGTAGAGCAAGTGCGGCAGGTTCTTCATCGCAGCGACCTCCCTTCGTTCGTATAGTCCGTATAGTTGTAATAATTGTGATCCCGGTGATGACGATCACGGCCTGCTTTCGCTCCGGATGGACACTGATCGAAGCCGATCGAGGCACGATCCGGACCGATTCTGTTGCACCCGTCTTCAGCCTGCATTCGCCTGTGATGCGCCTCTTTCCAACCTGTCCTGATCACGATAACACGATCAGCGCCGTGACGATCGAGAACGCAATATCCGACCTGGCGCTGTCGTCATCACGGGCGATCCGTTCGCAGAGCGAAGCTGCCAGGCGTAGCTGCCGGTCGCTCATTGCGGAGAGCTTGTCCCGCATCTTCTCCCGGACCTTTTCATTCTTCGTCCTGTGCTCGACCACCGACAGGACCTTCCGCAGTTCAGCGCGGTGATACACCGCCTGTTCCGCCCGCGGCGGCAACGATGCGGCATGTCCGGAAAGACCGGAGGCGGGCGACTCGCCAGCCAGCACGATCGAAAAGATGAGCAGGACCCCCATCCAGGTTAATAGCGGTAATGTTCGTTGATTTCTCGGCAGTCTCATGGGTTCCTCCTTGATGCAACAGATGGGATCTCTGGCCCGCGACTGCGAACGGAGCAGGGATCAACAGACACCGAGCAGTTCATCGCCTTCCGCTGGGTTCCGTTTCTCTTCGCGAACGAGTTTGCGGATCCCCGCCTGCACGTTACAGGAGTGGCAATCGCGCGACATGGTGTATTCGAACTGTTTGTACGTGCAGCAGTTGCAGAGGCTCTGCAGCATTTCCACCTTGCGCAGCGCGACCCACTGCTGGATCTCCTTCATCATGTTCTCCCTGCTCGGGAAAAAGGCCAGACTCATGGTTAATCTCTCCTCGTTCTTTCCATTGTTCTGCGTGCCAAGTCGGACCCCGCCCCATCCTTGGCCGGGACATCAACGCAGTATAGAGCAAGCTCCATGCCAGAAGAGGACAGTTTCGTTCAAATGGTTGATAGTACGCAGCAATAATTTCGATAGAGCGTTGAAAGAGGGCAGGTTGGGGTATAAATGTTGTCTGGTTTCTCATACAACAAAACCGTCCCAGCCAGCTATTGAGTGGATAACGTTTGAAAAGTCGGCAGGTTAAATACTGTATGATATTTCCTGCAGAAAAGAAGGCGGAAAAGGATATTCTTCACAAAAAGACATGCCGATTGCTCGATACCCTGCCGGCAGCAACAGTGAAAGCGATCTTAAACAAGTCCTGAACAGGAAACCAGGATCACCGAACTTGGATCCGTTCATCCGGTCCAATCCCGTCGATCCTGCCAAAATGCCGCTTCTTTCCTCTACTATCGACCTGACGACCTGGCATTGAAGCTCCCTGCAGCAAGCTGCAGGGAATCTTCGATCCTCAAGGTAGTAGTTTTATTCTAATCGCTCGCTGACCCCGCAGCAAGCTACGGGGAATGCGCTCGCTCCTGGATTCAGGTGTGTTCCCGCTGAACCGCAATGGGATTCTTTATTTAGGCGGGGCCGGCTCTTTCTTGAAATCGCCAGGATTCAGCTCGTACTTCTTCAGGAGGTTATAAAAATCAGCGCGGTACTTTCCGGCAAGCTCCGCGGCGCTGCTCACGTTCCCCCTTGTGATCTTCAGGACATTGATGAGGTATTCCTTTTCGAAGGCATCCTTCGCCTCCTTGAGGGGTTTGAGCGGCCCATCGGACAGGCCTGCCCTGGCCGGGAGGACCCCGTCCTCCCTGATGACGTCGTCGCGCGTCATGGCCATGGCATACTCGATCGTATTCTCCAGCTCCCGGACGTTCCCCGGCCAATCATGGAGCATAAGCCGCTGCATGGCCTTGGGCGTCAGCCGCTTCACGTCCTTGTTCATCTGCTTGCCGTATTTTCGGAGGAAATGGTCGACGAGGAGGGGAATGTCCTCTTTCCGCTCCCGCAGGGGCGGCAGCTCAAGGGGGATGACATGGATGCGGTAGAACAGGTCCTCGCGGAACAGCCCCTGGGCCACCTGCTTGTCCAGGTCCTTGTTCGTTGCCACGATGACCCGCACGTCCACCGCCACAGACTGCTCTCCGCCCACTGGCGTGAACCGGCGCTCCTGCAGGACCCGCAGGAACTTCGACTGGATCGAAAGCGGCATATCGCCGATCTCATCCAGGAAGATGGTGCCTTCGTGGGCCTGGGCGAAGAGGCCTTTCGAGGTTCGGACCGCGCCCGTGAAAGAGCCTTTCTCATGGCCGAACAGCTCGCTTTCCAGCAGGGTCTCTGGCAGGGCCGCGCAGTTGATCTCCACGAAAGGACTCTCCTTCCTCGTGCTCGCGAGGTGAAGGGCCCGCGCTATGAGCTCCTTGCCCGTGCCGCTCTCTCCGTGGATGTAGACTGTGGAATCCGTCGGGGCGATCCGGGAGACGACCTCGAGCACCCGTTCCATCGCCTTGCTGCGGGCGACAATGTTCTCGAATCCATACCGCTCCGCGAGAAGCCCCTTGAGCCGGGAGATCTCCGAAGTGAGTCTGCGGTTCTCCATGGCGCGCTCGATATGGAGGATCAGTTCCCGGGCGTCGAAGGGCTTCGTGAGATAGGTGGCGGCTCCTCGCCTCATCGCCTCGACGGCGCTCCCGATGCTGCCGTGCGCCGTCAGGATGATGACGGGCATGCCGGGGAGCACCCGGTGGAGGTCTTCCATGAGCGAGATACCGTCCTGTTCCGCAAGCTGGAGATCGACGATGGCGAGATCGAAGACATCCCCTGCCACCGCCTCTTTCGCCTCCTGCTCACGGAGCGCCGTCGTTACGATATAGCCGGACGATTCGAGCCGCATCTTCAAAAGTCCGAGGAGGTTTCGGTCGTCATCGACGATCAAGACCTTGCCCGGTGTCTTTGCAGTCACGTAATTGCCCCTCCCTTCTTTATCTCTGCGATAGCAGGGGCGACCTGCTTCGCTTCTCCATCGCCTCCGGCAAGCCGATTACGTTCTTCGCCTCACCGACAAACGTGCCCTCGGGGAACTTTTTCGCGGTGAACAGGCCGGAAGGCCCGCGTGGTCAGAACGGCAGTACAAAGGTGAACGTGCTTCCCCGCCCCTCTTCACTCTCCACCCATACCGTCCCGCCGTGATCCTGAATGATGTGCTTGACGATGGCCAGACCCAAGCCGGTCCCCGGGATCTTCTTCGTTCCCGCGAGCGTCGCCTGCCGGTACTTGTCGAAGATCGCGGTCTGATGCTCCTTCGGGATCCCCGGCCCCGAGTCGGTCACCGATACACCCACGCCGCCCTCCCCGCTGCGGACCGCAATGCGCACAGTGCCCCCGGGAGGCGTGAACTTCAGCGCGTTCCCGATAAGGTTCCTGAGCACCTGCATGATCCGCTCCGGATCAAGGCTGACCGGCGGCACAGCATCGATATCCGTCCCGATCCTGATCTTCTTTGCCTCGGCCAGAGGCAGGACCTCGCCCGCGGCCATCGTGACCAGAGGCGGAAGCTCGGCCTTGGTGAAATGATACGCCAGCATCCCCGCTTCCAGCTTGGACAGGTCCATCAGCGAGCTCACGAGCTCGATGAGCCGGTTGCTCTCTTCGGCCACGATCGTAAGCAGCCACTTTTGCTTCTCTGTGACCGGCCCCCCGTGGCCCTCGAGGAACAGGTTTGTTCCCTCCTTAATGGAGGTGAGGGGCGTGCGCAGCTCATGGGACATGAGCGAATAAAAATCGGATTTCATCTTGTCCACGTTCTGGAGCCGGGCGCTCATAAAATTGAACGCCTGGGCCAAGGCGCCGATCTCGGGAGGCGACTCAAGGTCGAGGGCCGGTCCATAGATGCCGCTGCCGATCTCCGCGGTCTTCTTTGCCATGTGGTCCAGAGGCACGGTAATGCTCCTCGTGATCAGAAGAGAGATGATGATGCCCAGCACCAACGATGAGGCCGTGACCGCCAGCGTGATGTCACCGGCCTGCACGACCGCCTCGTTCAGCCTGGTGACCTTGTCGATGATGGTCGTCTGGACCATGGGGCGCATGGTCTGCAGTGCCTCGGTCAGTGCGTTCACCGCGGCTTCCTTCCTCATTCGATACCGGAAGGCGACATAGGGTGTACCCGCTTTGCGTAAGGCCGCTTCCTCATCGACCAGCGTCTGATAGCCGACATGAAGCGCTCCGATGCGTTCGATCAGGGCGGTGAGTTCCGGGGAACGGGCGACAGCCTTCGTTTGCGCGAGGTTCTTTTCGAAATCCCTCCACGCCAGGAGGAAACTATTGTAGAAAGCCGCGTCGCGCAGCGTAATGAAATTCTTTTCATTCTGCGTTTCCTTCAGGAATGCATTGGTGAGGCTCTTGTGCAGATCGAGAAGCACATTGTCCTCAAGCGTAATGGATTGCGTAACATCGCGCACGCGACCGAGCTGGACGATGGAGTACACACTCACGCTCGTGGCCAGGACCAGCAGGAAAATATACCCCATCATCAGTCGGAAAAAGATGCTCGCTCTCATGATCGATCCATCGACATGCTGCACTGAAATGACCGGCTGCAGCGATGCGCTGCGGCAATGACCCCCGGAGGGTTTCGCCCTCACGGCAGAACAATAATATTGGGTACAATTTTTGTGTATAGTACACCTTTTTCTTTGCCCTTTGCCACATCATAGTGAAGTTTCAGCTAGCCGCCTGGAGATGCCGGATACCAGACACGATACCGGCCACGGTCGGGCCTTTCCATAATGCAGGTCGCCGGATCGGGCGTCTGTGTACAGGTGCACAACGACAAAACCCTTTACTCACCCGCCGTGATGGGAGTATAATTTCAATTCGCCCCTGTCGCCGGGCGTATGCTATCTATGGACAAGATCATCCTCAAAGGCTGCCGTCAGCACAATCTCAAGAACATCGACCTCGAGATCCCGCGGGACAAGCTCGTGGTCATCACCGGACTTTCCGGGTCAGGCAAATCGTCGCTGGCCTTCGATACCATCTATGCCGAGGGGCAGCGCCGCTACGTCGAGAGCCTGTCTGCCTACGCCCGCCAGTTCCTGGGCCAGATGGACAAGCCGGATGTGGACTCCATTGACGGCCTTTCCCCTGCCATCGCCATTGAGCAGAAGACCACGAGCAAGAACCCCCGCTCCACCGTCGGCACCGTGACCGAGATCTACGACTACCTCCGGCTCCTCTTTGCGCGCATCGGCAAGCCCTACTGCTATATCTGCGGACGGGAGATCGCGGCCCAGACCGTCCAGCAGATCACCGACGCCGTCATGGCCCTGCCCTCGGAGACCCGCATCCAGGTGCTGGCGCCCATCGTGCGCGGCAGAAAGGGCGAGTACCGGAAGGAGCTGATGGCGGCGGCCGCTTCAGGTTATGTCCGGGCGCGGGTCGACGGCGAGATCAAAGAGCTCTCCGAGCCGGTTCCCATGGACAAGAAGAAGAAGCACGACATCGAGATCATCATCGACCGCATCGTGGTTAAGCCGGGCATCGAGCGGCGGCTCGCGGAAAGCATCGAGATGGCGCTCAAACAGGCTGACGGCATCGTGCTGATCAACCTGGTCGATAAGAAGCAGGACCTCCTGTACAGCGAGAAGCTCGCCTGTCTCGTGGACGGCATCAGCTATCCTGAGATCGCCCCGAACACTTTTTCCTTCAACAGCCCGCAGGGTGCCTGCCCGACCTGCGACGGCCTCGGCGGGCTGCTCGAGTTCGACCCGGAGCTCGTCATCCCGAACAAGAACATGTCCATCCGGGAAGGCGCCATCAAGCCCTGGGCCAAGCGCACCTCGGTCCACCATTACGAACAGCTCCAGTCCATCGCCGAAAGCTGCGGTTTCGACGTGAACGTACCGGTCAAGGAACTGAAGCCGTCGCAGCTCAAGGCGCTGATCTTCGGCACCGGCGAGGAAGGAGCACGGGCCCTCTTCCCGAGAGCAACCTCACGGAACGTTTGCAAATCCTTCGAGGGGATCATCCCGAACCTGAAACGCCGCTACGACGAGACCGACTCCTTCGCCACCCAGTGGGAGCTGGAGCAGTACATGAACTACCAGACCTGCCCGGACTGCGGCGGGAGCCGGCTCCGGAAGGAATCGCTGGCGATCAGGGTGGCCGGGCTCTCCATCTACGACATTACGAAGATGAGCGTGAAGCGCTCGCTCGAGTTCTTCACGGACCTGTCGCTCTCCGAGAAGGAGTCCATCATCGCAAAAAGGATCCTGAAGGAGATCCGCGAGCGCCTCGGGTTCATGGTGCACGTGGGGCTCGACTACCTGACGCTGGACCGCGGTGCGGCCACGCTCTCGGGCGGCGAGGGCCAGCGCATCCGGCTCGCGACGCAGATCGGCTCGTCCCTCGTGGGCGTCCTGTACATCCTCGACGAGCCGTCCATCGGCCTCCACCAGCGCGACAACCGCAGGCTCCTGGACACCCTGGTCCGGCTGCGCGACCTGGGGAACACCGTGCTCGTCGTGGAGCACGACGAGGAGACCATCCGCATGGCGGACCGGCTCATCGATATGGGCCCCGGCGCCGGCGTCCACGGCGGCGAGGTCATCGCCGAGGGCACACCCGATGAGGTCCAGAAGAATCCCCGCTCGCTCACCGGCAAGTACCTCTCGGGAGAGCTCGCCATCGCCGTGCCGGCGCGCCGGAGAACACCGGAGAAGCACATCAGCGTCGTGAACGCGTCGGAGAACAACCTGAAGGGCCTGACCGTGCAGTTCCCGCTCGGCGTGCTCACCTGCGTCACCGGCGTCTCAGGCTCGGGCAAGAGCACCTTGGTCGTGGACATCCTGTACCGTGCACTCGCCCAGCGCATCTACCGGTCCACCGAACGGGCCGGCAAGCACGGCGACATCAAGGGGCTGGAGCACATCGACAAGGTTATCGACATCGACCAGTCGCCCATCGGCAGGACGCCGCGGTCCAACCCTGCCACGTACACCGGCGCCTTCGGCCCCATCCGGGACATCTTCGCCCAGCTCCCGGAGTCCCGCGTGCGCGGGTACAAGGTCGGCCGGTACAGTTTCAACGTCAAGGGCGGCCGGTGCGAGGCCTGCGAGGGCGACGGCCTCATCAAGATCGAGATGCACTTCCTGCCCGACGTGTACGTGACCTGTGACGTGTGCCACGGCACGCGCTACAACCGCGAGACGCTGGACATCAAGTATAAGGGGAAGAGCATCGCCGAGGTGCTGGCCATGACCGTTGAGCAGGCCTTCGAATTCTTCCAGAACATCCCGCCCATCAGGACCAAGCTCCAGACGCTGCTCGACGTGGGCCTGGGCTACATCACCCTGGGCCAGGCCGCAACCACGCTGTCGGGCGGCGAGTCCCAGCGCGTGAAGCTCTCAAAGGAGCTCTCGCGGCGGGCCACGGGCAGGACGCTCTACATCCTCGACGAACCCACGACCGGGCTCCACTTCGCCGATACCCAGCGTTTGCTTGACATGCTGGGGAGGCTCGTGGACGCCGGCAACACGGTCGTCGTCATCGAGCACAACCTGGACGTGATCAAGACAGCGGACTGGATCATCGACCTCGGACCCGAGGGCGGCGACCGCGGCGGCGAGATCGTGGCGCAGGGCCCGCCTGAGGACGTGGTGAAGGTGAAGGGATCCTACACGGGGCAGTTCCTGAGGAAGATCCTTTCAAATTCAGGATCATCTCAAGAACGAGTGGGAACGATAAAAGGATCTCGAGCAAATTGATGTCCGTACGAGGAAGTTCACCTTGGTTCTCTTTTTTCTGCACCCAAGTTCACAGGTCCGTGCAGGCATGCAGGGCTGGTACTGTTGACAAGGTTACCTGAGCATCGCAGCACTTCCCCTCGCCCAGGAATAAGGGCTCGGCCGTGTCTGCTTGGCTTGGTGATGTCATCGGCCATGACTGCTTCCGCATGCTTGTGCACAGACTGTTAAAGCTCCCTGCGGAAATCCGCAGGGAAGCCTAGCTCCTCAGGGAAGTGTTATATTCTAATCGCTCGCTAACCCTGTGGTAGTCTCCAGGATCGCGCTCGCTCCTGGATTCACGGGATGCAGGGGCTTTTGGAAAGGCAGATGCACAGGCCTATACCCTGCCCCCGCATGTCCCTGGAGCGGCCCTATGAATTTCCTGGGCACCCGTCTTGGCCTAAAGTAGCGTCCCGAAGGGCGAACGCGGCAAGAAATTATGTCTCGTCAAGCTATAAAATATACGCACTCAAAAGGCAGAAGATCCCAAATTAAAAAGGCAAAATGATGAATGCAAAATTGAAGTAACGTCATTATGCTATCGTGACCGGAGGTCACTCCATTTTTCATTTTTCTTTTTGCATTTTACGTTACTGCCCGGGAGGTCTCATGTACCGAAAGCTCGCCATCCTTCTTTTTTCGTTGTCACTGGCTCTGGTATCATCCTCCTGCGGCAAGGCCCCGCTCGGGCCGGTCGGCCTGCAGGGCGAGAACATCCTTGCCGCGGTCAGGGACCTGGCCAAGACCTATGAGCGACGCGATCTCGACGCCTTCATGGAGAAGGTCTCGACCGCTTACCCTGACCGGGAGGCCTTCCGGACCTCGGTGGAAAAGGTCTTTGCAACCTACCAGACCATAAGCTTCAAGCTGCACTACACCAAGATGCTCGTCATGATCCAGGACAAGGGGAACATCAAGGCCACGTTCACGTGGGAAGGGGAATGGAAGTCCTCGGGAGGCAAGATCGTGAAGGACGGCGCCCGGGTGACGCTCGTTCTCGAACCCGGCGTGTACAAGCTTCTCGGCATCGAGGGTAAGAACCCCTATCTGCCGTCGGAGAAACCGATCCCGGCGAGGGAGTAGAAAGACAGGAGTCAGAATCCAGGAGCCAGAAAGAGGAAAAAATGCTGTTTCTCCTGACTTCTTACTCCTGACTCCTCGCTTCTGACGCCTGACTCCTGAATGCTCATGAATTACACTACTGAACATATAGCGACCGACTTCCTGATCATAGGCGGCGGCGTCGCGGGCCTCCGGGCCGCGGTGGAGCTGGCGCGGAACGGTGACGTCCTCGTGGTCACCAAGGACGCGCCCTCGGAGAGCAGCAGCGAATATGCCCAAGGCGGAGTGGCCGTGGCCCTTTCCGACGAGGACGAGATCTCGATCCACTTCGACGACACCATCAAGGCGGGCGACGGACTCTGCATCCGGAAGTCCGTCGGCACCCTGGTCGAGGAAGGGCCCGTGCGCATCCGCGAGCTCATCGGCTGGGGCGCGGAGTTCGACAAGGAGGGCACGAAGCTCGCATTCACCCAGGAGGCGGCGCACTCCAAGCGGAGGATCCTCCATGCCCAGGGGGACTCCACGGGACATGAGATCATGCGTGTCCTCATCGACAAGGTCCGGACAATGCGCAGGGCGACCAAGATCGATTTCGCCTTCACGAAAGACCTTATCCTTGAACAGGGAGCATGCACCGGGGCGGTGATCATCCAGCAGAAGCAGCAGAAGGTCCTCTTCATCCACGCCCGCGCCGTGATGCTGGCCACCGGCGGCGCCGGCAGGCTCTTCGAGCGGACCACCAATCCGCCGGTCGCCACCGGCGACGGCATGGCCATGGCCTGGCGCGCGGGTGCGGAGCTCATGGACCTCGAGTTCATCCAGTTCCACCCGACGGCGCTGTTCCGGCCCGGCGCCCCCCAGTTCCTCCTGTCCGAGGCAATGCGCGGCGAGGGCGGCATGCTCAGGAACATCCATGGTCTCCGCTTCATGGACGATTACCATCCGGCCCGGGAGCTCGCGCCGCGGGATGTGGTCACCCGCGCCATCCATGCCGAGATGCTGTCCACCGGCGCCGACCATGTGTACCTGGACATGACCCATTTAAGCGCTGAGTATGTTCAAAAACGTTTCCCGCGGATATACAGCACCTGCAGGACCTATGGCATCGACATCACCCGTGCGCCTATCCCCGTCTCTCCTGCAGCGCACTATATCATGGGCGGCGTCAGGACCGACCTCTGGGGCGCCACGTCGATCCCGGGCCTCTTCGCGGCCGGCGAGACCGCCTGCACCGGCGTCCATGGCGCGAACCGCCTGGCGAGCAACTCTCTTCTCGAAGGGCTGGTCTTCGGCGAACGGGCGGGCATCGGCCTCGCGCGATACGCGGCAAGACACCGGAAGGGACCCCTAACAATGGCGCCGGCACGTGCTGCAGCAGGACCAAAGCGTGAAGGGGTGTTCACTGCTTCAGATATCGAGCACGTGAGGACGACGCTGAAGAAACTGATGTGGGAGAACGTGGGTATCGTACGGGACCGGAAGGGCCTGTCCGTCGCGATGCGGAAGCTGCGCGAGTGGGACCGCATGATCAGGAACCCGCCCCGGGACCGCGATGCGCTGGAGCTCAGGAACATGATCACCACGTCCCTGCTGATCACCAGTTCAGCGCTCAAGCGCGAAGGGAGCGTGGGCGCGCATTACCGCAGCGACCTCCCTGCCAAGGGGAAGAGCTGGCGGAAACGGATCATCATGGTGAAGGGATGACCCGCGTCCAGTTCCGATAAAAGAAAAGCGCGTCTGTTCGACGCGCACCATAGACCTGCCTGCTCTCCTGCGTTGACCGCACAGCATCCTCAAAACCGCATCACAATGTCCGCCCTTCATGGAAGCTCCCTGCAGACAGATGCGGGGAATGCGCCCGTTCCTGGATTCACTTCAGCTTCCGAAGGTATGCCCGTATCCTCTTTGCATTCGTACCCACGTCGCTCTTCCCTACCCGGGAAAGGGACCGGACGTCGACCCTGCTCCCGTCCGGCTCCGGCGTGATGCGGATGACCACGTCATCCTTGAACCCGAACCAAAAGGTGGTATCCGTGGCCTCGATGTGCAACCGGTCGGAACTGGCATTCGCGATCTCCCAGCCCATGTCCCGGGCGGCCAGCACGGCCTGCTCGAACGCGCGGGCCGGCTGCACGGCCAAATGGAGCGGGACGATATCAGGATAGCCCTTTCGCTGCTGCGCCGCGATGTCGGGGCCGCCGTATTCCACAGGGTTCGCGGCGTTCTTCCTGAGCGGCAGGACAGCAACGAACGTTGGAGGGTTTTCCGTGTCCGTCGAAATGTCGTGGATAGAGGGGGCCTGCTTGACCGTCCGCAGCCATGACCAGGGAATGCCCGCGGTGAGCAGCCCGATTAGGATGCCGGCGAGGGAGAGGACCGCGCCCTGCCGCAGGAGCAGCGGCCGGGTCATGATGAGGCCGGCAAGCGACACCGCTGCCGCCGCGATACCGAGGTAAGCGGCGCCTTTCAGGACCATGAATCCCGTCCGGTAATGCCACCATCCCCACCGGTGCCCGAACCCGGCCAGGGCCGCTGCTAGCCCGGCGAGCACAGCAAGGGAGAAACCAGCTGCCGGCAGGAGGGCGATCACCAAAGGTTGGCCCCTGTTTTGCTGTCCATCCATGATCGTTCCCCCCATGATATTTATATTTTGTTGGTGCAGCGTCGTTGAACTCGATCAATTGATCGGGATCTTGCACTCCCGTATTGTAGCCGGCGACGCAGGCGGTAAGAAGACCTCCGCTACCACGGGGGTGGGGCCCAGTACGGATAGGGACGCAGCCACGGACCATAACCATAGTACGGGTACGGGTAGGGATAATAGTATGGATAAGGGTAGTAATAGGAGGGGGACCAGTAGTAATAGGGGTAATCCGTGTACTGGTCCCACAGATAGATCTGGCGTATCTCGAATACCGGATAGGCATATCCCATCTCGTCGATCTTCCCCGTCCGCACTGCGACGAAATCCGCTGCCACCGATATCTGACGCCCTTTCCGGTAGATCATGGGGTCCAGCAGGCCTTTGGACCTTGGATAGAGCGCGATGAACCGGCCCTGATAATACGCCGGGTCCTCCAGGGAACCCCGACGGTCCACGTTCACGAACAAGCCCTCGATCTGCGACCCCTGCTCCGTCAGTTTCGTATCCACGATCACGCCGCCGAAGACGAAAAGATGGTCCTTAAACACCTCGGGGGTCTCCACAAGGTGGGAAAGCTGGAACTCACGGACCCCTTCCTGCATGAACCGCTTGTCCAACACTGGCGAGCAACCGGCGAGCAGCAGCGCTGCGATCCCCATGATCAATAACCGTTTCATATAATAATTTTCTCACCGAAAGAGCTATCTGTCAAGACGGGATAGGTCAAAATAATTGCATCGACCGTTGCGCCGTGTTATACTGCCGCAGCTTTCCAGCAAGGAGGCGGCATGGCCCCGTCGAAGAACAAGAAGATCAAGCTCTACACCCTGAGCACCTGCTCCCACTGTCTGAGGACCAAGAAGTTCTTCAATGATGCGGGTATCGAGGTTGACATTACCGACGTCGATCTCCTGACCGGCGCGGAGCGCGAACGCATCATGGACGAAGTGCGGAAGCTGAACCCGGACTGCACCTTCCCCACGATCTGCATCGATGACAAGGTCGTCGTGGGATTCAACGAGGAACGCATCCGCAAGGCGCTCGGAGAATAGCCATGACCGCGGAAGAGCTCTATCCCATCCTGTCCCGCTACGCCGAATCCCAGGGCATCCGCCTGAACAAGGACCGGGATTTCGTCCTGGATATCCTCCGGGGCCTGCTCACGAACGAGCGGCGCTATGGATACCGCTCCTGCCCCTGCCGCCTCGCGTGGGGGACGAAGGAGCAGGACAAGGACATCGTCTGCCCCTGCGTGTACCGCGACCCGGACATCAAGGAGTACGGAAGCTGTTACTGCGAGCTCTATGTTTCGCCGGACTGGAACGAAGGGATGATCGAGCATCGGCAGGTGCCGGAGCGCAGGCCCAGGGAAAAACGGAAGATGTAAGGCACATATTCACCGCAGAGCACCCAGAGGGCGCAGAGGTAGTAATTCATAACCTGATCCCATTCTCAGCGATCTCGCCTAGAGGCGCCTACTTTTGGCTGCGGTAAAAAGGATCTGATCATGAAAAAGAAAAAGACCCCGAAAAAAGAGGACATGACGGAATTCGCCTTCAAGGAGTTCACGCCTGAAGAGGACCGCATCTACACCGAGGCAGTGACGAAGTTCCGTGAGGCCGTTGGCGAGGGCAAAACGCTCAAGCAGGCGTATGAGACCTACATTGTTTCCGACAAGGAGCTGGAGAAGATCATCCAGGCCGATTTCCTGAAGATCATGATCGCTGAGCGCCATTTCAGCGGAAAGGACCCGCTCGACAAGATCGCGAAGGACCTCGGTATCCCCGCGGAACTCGTGCAGGACACCTACGGCCGCATGCTCCAGGAGGTCGGCGTCACTGCAGCGAACCAGTTCGCCGAAACGGCCAGGCCCGTGGACGCCGACGAACTGAAAACAAACGACTAGGACCTGCGACGGACCGACGGGCGGTTCTTCCGCGACGGCAAGCCCCTTCTGTGGCAAACCCTATCATCCGGCCGATTTAAGCTCCCTGCAGCAAGATGCAGGGAGTCTTCGATCCCCAAGGAAGTATCGTTGTTCTAATCGCTCGCTCCTGGATTTAAGCTTCCTGAAGAGAACAGCATGGAGCTTCGATCCTCAAGGTTGTGCTTTATTCTAATCGCTCGCTAACCCCGCAGCAAGCTGCGGGGAATGCGCTCGCTCCTGGATTAAACCTATTCTCCTCTTCCGTGTCTACCCTACAACGCTAAAATTCCCGACTTTGTCGGACAAGGAGGAGCTATGAAAAGGTTATTGATCGCAGCAGCAGTTCTGTCACTGGTAGTTGCAGCAGCGGCCTTCGCCGCAGACAGCGGAACGGCGCCCAAGGGGCCGGGTATGAGCTTTGAGGAGCAGAAGGCGGATATCCTGAAGCACATCGACACGAGGATGTCCTCCCTCCAGGAGGGGAAGGCCTGCGTGCAGGCGGCCAAGAACCAAGACGATCTCAAGGCATGCAGGCAAAAGCACCGCGCTGAGATGGATCAGATGCGGGGTGAGCACGGCAAAGGCGGGCACATGGGCGGACCTGGTGGAATGGGCGGACCTGGCGGTATGGGCGGCCAGCCTCCAAAGCAGTAACGGGTGTCGAACGACAGATTGTGATGCACAACAGCGGGATGGCCGGAAGGCCATCCCGCTTCCTTTTTGAATCTTCTCTTTTTTAAGCAAGCAAATCATACAAGATAGAATCCGATTTTTGCATATCCCCTTCGCGTCCTGAATGAATTTCCTGACCCGTCTAAGGCCACGTTCGCTCGCCCGCACAAACTCGGCCTGTGGCCTCAGACATGCGCGTTCGCCCCTGCGGGGACGCTTCCTTAGGCCAAGACGGGTGCCCAGGAAATTCATAGGGCCGCTCCGGGGATATGCAGGGTTTGGGTATAGGCCTGCGCATCTGCCTTTCCAAAAGACCCTGCATCCCGTGAATCCAGGAGCGAGGTCGCCCCCGCAGTTTGGGCTCAGCGAGCGACTAGAATAAAGACTACCCTGAGGATCGAAGCTCCATGCAGTTTGCTTTTGGAAGCTTCAACAGGTCTGTGCACAAGCATGCGGAAGCAGTCAAGGATGGTGGCATCACCAAGCCAGGCAGACACGAACGAGCCCGTTTTGACGGGCGAGGGGAAGTGCTGCGATGCTCGAGTAAACTTGTCAACAGTACCGGCCCTGCATGCCTGCGCGGACCTGTGAATCCAGGAGCGAGCTCAGCCCCTTAGCTTGGGGCTCAGCGAGAGATTAGAATAAATTGTTACTTCCCTGAGGATCTAAGCTTCCTTCAGCTTGCTGAAGGGAGCGTTAACCGGGGTGCAGAAAATAATACATCGTAAACTTCCTTGTACGATCATGTGACCGCACCTTGTCATTGCGAACGACCGAGCGGGGGCAATAGCAATGACACAGGGACTGAAGGTGATGAGCCTGTGACCGTGCTCATAATCCCGGTGACTCCGCCTGCCCCCTATGGTATCATGAAAACCGATCTCGCCGCGAGGCCCGGCGCGCCACTCCAAGGCCCCACAAACTCACTCCAAATGATGCTCATGAACATCTGCATAGGGCTTCTTGCCGGCTTCTTCGGAGGCATCACCGGAGGAGGAGGCGGGATCATATCGATCCCTCTGATGGTGGCCTTCGTCAAGCTCGACCAGCACGCGGCCCACGGCACCAGCCTCGTTGCACTGGTCTTCACCGGCCTGGCCGGCGCCGTGACCTACGCCCTGAACGGCAGCGTGGACTTTGCCGCATCCATTCTGATCGCAGTGACAGCGGTCGGTACCGCCCGCGCCGGCGCGCACTTCGCTCATTCCCTGCCCGAGTGGAAGTTGAAGCGCGCCTTCGGCGGCTACCTGCTCATCGTCTCCGCGCTCATGCTGCTCAAACCTTATCTCGGCACGCCGCAGACATTGACGGTCGGCGCGGCCCGGACCATCGTGCTGCTCGCGACAGGGGCTGTGGCGGGGTTCGCCTCCGGAATGATGGGGGTTGGCGGCGGAGCGATCATGATCCCCGCGATGGCCCTCCTTGCAGGTTTCGATCAGCATGTGGCACAGGGCACGTCCCTGCTCGTGATGGTCCCTGCGGGAGGCATGGGCGCGTACACGCATTGGAAGCTCGGCAATGTGCGGACCGGCATCCTGCCCGGTATCATCTCAGGCGTCCTTGTTGGTACCTGGCTCGGCGGGACTTTCGCTCAAGTCCTCTCCGATACGGTCCTGCGCGTCATATTCGCGGTTCTCTTGACCTGGACCGGCATTCGCTATCTCCGGACCCCGACGGTCACAGGAACCGGAAACGAACCACTAAAATCGTAGATTTATATTCAGCCTCTGCCTTGCAGCGGCTCGAAAAACCATTGACAAGAATGTTCAATCGTACTACCGTACTGTTGTTCTACGGCTGTACCAACCACACCGCCCTGACCATACACCGGTTCTTCCGGAAGCAGCACCATCCCACTCTTGGAAGCAGAAAGCGCGAAGATGGACCTACCGCCGGTGATGATCTACGGCGAGGACGTCACCCATATCATCACTGAGGAAGGCATTGCAAATCTATTGTTGTGCACAACCCCAGAGGAGCGGGAGCAGGCTATTCGTGGAGTGGCCGGCTCGACGCCAATCGGGCTGGCGCGAGACAAGCGGATCGTCGAGAACCTGCGCGACCGGAAGGCTATCCTCCGGCCTGGGGACCTCGGCATCAGGGAAAGCGACGCAACTAGGGACATGCTGTCAGCAAAGACCTTCGAGGACATCATCGAGCTGTCCGGAGGATTGTATGCTCCGCCGGATCAGTGCAGGATGAGGTGAAGAGTTCTTCCTGGCGGAGAAGCCGGCTCCGCTGGACGTATCTCAGGTCAAAGCCGTGGGTTATCAAGCATAGGAGTCTAGACGATGAAAGTTTTTCTTACGGGGGGCACAGGGTTTATTGGACAACTACTCGCCAAAGCTTTGCTGGCGCGCGGTTGGAGCGTCACCGCCTTGGTGCGCAATCCGAACAGCCCCCAGGCACGGGCATTGAGCAAGGTGGGGGCACAGTTGACGATTGGCGATGTTACGGAACGCGAATCCATGCGCACGGCCATGAACGGCGCAGACATCGTCGTGCACAACGCCGGTCACTATGAGTTCGGTTTAGACAAGGCCGGCAAACAACGTATGCACGCCATCAACGTCACGGGCACTGACAATGTTCTCGGACTCGCTTACGAACTCGGCATTTCACGCACGGTCTATGTATCAACAGTAGTGGCTTTCGGCGAGACCGGGACTCAAGTACGCGATGAAACCTTCGTGCGCCAGGTGCCATGCCGGACGGCCTATGAACAATCGAAAACGGATGCCCATGAAATTGCGCTCCAGCACCAGCAGCGTGGACTGCCGCTCATCATTGTCTGCCCCCACGCTGTGATCGGAACGAACGACCACTCATCTTGGGGCTATTTCCTGCGCTTGTACCTCAACCACATGTTGCCGCCGATGGGTTGGTCGCCAAACGCAATCCATGCTCTTGTGTACCGTGAAGACCTGGCGGAAGGCATCGCCCTTGCGACTGAAAACGGGCGAATCGGCGAGATGTATTTTCTAAGCGGCGAAGCCCGATCTTTCCGCGAACACTTTAATTACTGGACCAAGAGGCCAGGAGCCTTCAGACCTTTGGTATGGCTACCCACCAGCCTGGCGGCCTTGTGCTTTGCCCCTTTGGAGCCGGTGCAACGGATGCTGGGTCTATCGGCCTTCATCTCACGCGAAACCGTCCTGGCCGCTGCAACGAATTTGTATTACTCAAATGAAAAAGCAAAACGCGAACTGGGTTGGACGCATCGTTCCGCCGAAGCGATGTGGTTTGCAACGATCGACGGCGAACTTGAACTGCTCTCCAGGCGCAAAGGTCAAAACCTGATCCAGCGCCTGAAGCCCTTGGATGTAGTTGATTAGTTATCTCTGTGTCTGTTCCGGGTCCAATCCCTGTAACGTATGGAATCGAGCTCAGAACCTCGTCATCAAGGAAAGCGACGCAACGCGAGATATGCTGTCGGCAAAAACCATTCGAGGACATCATCGAGCAGTCCGGAGGATTGTATGCTCCGCCGGACCAGTGTAGGATGAGATGAAGAACCTTTCCTGTTAGTGTAACCAAGGAGACATCATTCCTAGGTGCATAGTACAGTATGAGGGAATAACGATGAATGTCTCGGTCCTGGGGTTGGGCATTATCGGAAGCATATGGGCGAAAAATCTGATCGCCGATGGGCATGCCGTGCGATGCTGGAACCGGACGCCGAAAGATTTCCCTTATTTTCACTTATCCATTCAGGAAGCAGTGGAGGTCGCGGAAGTGATCTTCATCGTCGTCGCCGACCCGCCGGCCGTTCAGGCCGTTCTGGATCAGATCCTGCCCAAGCTTGCCCCCGGAGCATTGGTGATCCAATCGAGCACCATTTCCGCTCACTGGACGCGGATCTTTGCCGAACAAGTCCAACGCACCGGTGCAGTATTCCTGGAAGCGCCCTTTACGGGCAGCAAGATTGCCGCAGAGAAGCGGCAAACCGTCTATTATCTGGGCGGCGAACCGGAAGTCGTCGAAAAGGTGCGCCCGATCCTCGAACCAATAGCAAGCGCCATCATCCATATCGGTCCGCTGGGCTCCGCCTCCTCGTTGAAGCTTGCGATGAACCTGAACGTGGCCGGTGTGGCCCAGAGTTTATGCGAGAGCCTGGCCTTATGCCGGGCTTCGGGGATCCCCGATGACGTGTATTTCAGCGCGCTGGGGCTTAATGTTTCCCATTCGGGCCTTTCCGATCTGAAAGAATCCAAGCTGCGCTGTTACGATTACAGCCCGCAGTTCTCCCTCAAGCACATGGCGAAGGATCTTCGCCTGGCATTGGAGACCGCTGCCAACCTCTCGCTGTCACTTGAACAAACGGAGCATCTCAAGAAAATGTACGAACGGGGAATGGCTGCCGGTTGGTCGGAAGATGACTTCATCGGGCTCATGCGGCTCATGGATAAGAGGACATGAGCTAATAAAATGAACGGCTTATAATTATGGGTCTTTCCCTTTTCAAGTGGGCAATTCATTGAAGCACCTGCATACTTAGCACAGCAAAGTTCCGGCCTGCCCAAAAAGGCTCTTTTTTCTGCAGTCCGGCTCGCACTGCGCTGCAGGCATGCAGTTTGTCCGTGGTTTCCTGTTCTGCTCTGTCCGATCCTCAGCACTTCCGCTGACGCACGTGCTGGAAGCGACACGGTGATCTTCCATGCTTCCGTGACGCATGCCTATGCATCGCCAGTGCTCACGGACCGCAGGGGCTTTTAGAAAAACGGGGCAGAACTGCTTTGGATCTGCCGTACCCAAAACCCCGGGCAGCCCGGCTGCGACGACTGTGCGTGACGCATGCCCTTTTACGGATCGAACAGGAACCGTCCCAAAGCAGCGCAGCCGCAGGGGAAGCGCTGCCGGGAATGCAAGAACAGGATAGGAGCGGGCAACAGCACCCTGCATGCTTAGCACAGCGGAGCCACCGGGCTGCCCAAAAAAGAAAGGGATTTTTTTCTGCACCCGGTTGTATAATCAGCAAGGGGGACTACAGGATGTCCCTACGTTTCCTAAGTTTCTCCCGCGCCTCGCCCGCATTCGGCTCTCTGGAAGGAATCTAAGATGTCTATCATAGGCCCCTATACTCACCACATTGATCCGATCATCGGAACGATCTTCGGTGTCCACCTCTGGTGGTATGGCTTGAGCTATACTCTGGGGTTCCTGAACGCCCATCTGTTCATACTGCGCAAGCAGAGCCAGCTCAGCCTCTCTATTCGATCGGCGTACACCCTAAGCCTCTTATTGGCGAGTGGTGTTCTTCTTGGTGGCCGTTTCGTCCAGGTCGCATTTTACGAATGGCCATACTTCCGCGAACATCTGAGCTTGATCCCGGCCTATTGGCTCGGCGGCATGGCGACCCACGGGCTGTTATTGGGCGGTCTTGTCGGGGTCTGGATATTTGCTCGCCGTCACGGACAGTCATTCTTGAAGATCACGGACGCGCTCGCTATCCCCGCCGCCGTCATCATGGGGGTGGGGAGGCTCGGCAACTTCATAGACGGCCAGATCGTCGGAAGCGTGACCACCGTGCCCTGGGCCGTCAAGTTCCCGGACGCCGACGGCTTTCGCCATCCTGTCGTGTTATATGACGCAGTGAAAAATCTTCTCATCGTACCCGTCCTGATGTATGTTGAGAAGCGACAGCCACCGCAGGGCGTGCGGACGGGTGTTTTTCTTTTCCTGTACGCCTTTCTGAGAATCTTCGTTGACGTCTTCCGGGAATATCCCACAACGATGTTGGGGCTTGCCACCGGGCAGGTTCTGAACATCCTGATGTCTGTTCTTGGCCTCGGCCTGATCCTCGTTCCCTTGTGGAAAAGCCACGGTATGTCCAGGGCGGCCGTGCCACCTGCGGTCAACCTGCAAGAGATCCCGGCGCCTGCGGGTCTCCGCTGGCGGAGGCTGGCATTCGCCGCGCTCCTGCTATTCTCGTTGGTGATGCCAAGTGATTGGACACAGGATATACCGGCCCGTTACGGACCTCGGCATACGTGCCTGAGCTATTCCAGCATTTATCCAAGAATCGATGCTTCGCCCAAGTTGGCCCCGTCGACGATCGACCCACAGAACGCGCCGAACTGACCATTCCGGTCGACCGCATGTCTCAGGGGCTGAATTTGGCGTTAACCGCACCATGAACGAGAAGGTCAGAAGGTCACGTAAGAAGTCCCGTGCAACAAGCTACAGGGAATATTCGATCCGTAATGTACTTATCGTTCACCTAAGCGTTCACTTAAACTTTTTTCTCTCGATCGTGTCTCATTATGTGTATACTGATTCCAGCATGGGACGGCTGCGCAGCCTGGATACAATTTTATTTGCTATGAAAGCAATCGACGAGGATCAGGTGTCCGCTGGAAACCCCAACGTTAAGAGAGGAAGGACTGCGTCTGTGAATAGGACCTTCATAAAGGGCTTTTTGCCGGCATTTGTTGTGTGCCTTTCGGCGCTCCTGCCCATTCAGGCCTGGGCGGATGACCCGGACCTGATATACTCAATATCATACACCGATGATGAGCTTGATAACCTCCTTGCACCCATTGCTCTCTACCCGGATCCTCTCCTGGCCCAGCTACTGCCGGCTTCGACATATCCGACAGAGGTTGCCGATGCGGAAGCGTGGCTCAAGAGCGGCGGGGATGTGTCAGGTATTGACGATCAGGTTTGGGCTGAGTCCGTCAGGGCAATTGCTCACTATCCAGACATCCTTACCATGATGGCCGAGAATATGGATTGGACTGCAAACGTGGGAGATGCCTTTCTCAACCAGCCGGAAGACGTGACCAATTCGATCCAGCGGCTAAGGTGGCGGGCGAGGGCCGTCGGCAATCTTGTTAGTAATGCTGAACAGACTGTTATTATCGAAGGAGATTATATCCAGATCGTTCCGGCTCAGCCTCAGTATCTATACGTCCCTCAGTATGACACTTCAGTGGTATATGTCCAAGCTCCAACCATGGGTTATTCGCCTTTTATCACCTTTGGATTTGGCCTGGCGATCGGGGGCTGGCTGAGCATGGACTTCGACTGGGGTCACCACCACGTGATCTATCATGGATGGGATCGCCCTGGCTGGGTCAATCATGCAAGGCCATATGTTCACGTAAGGGATGTTTATATCAACCAAAGCCGGCCCTACATAAATCAAACATGGAGGCATGACAGATCACACGGTGACCCCGCCAGGTACCTGGCATCGCGACCCAGTGGTCCGAACGCCGACCGGTATGCGCGCATGGGCGAAGCAAGGGGGAGCACTACATTACAGCCCAGGCCCGCTGGAGGGACGTACGACCGCGGACGGGACGCCTACACATACAGCAATCGCGGCAGCGAAAGCCGTGGTGTTGTGAACCAGTGGCCGAAACCACCGGCTCAAGGTAGCAGCCAGCGACCGACGACGCCGACTCCGGGTATCAGCCAGCGACCGATACCTCCAACTCCGGGTATCAGCCAACGACCGATACCGCCTACTCCGGGTATCAGCCAAAGACCAACACCGCCGACTCCGAGTGTCAGCCAGCGGCCGACGCCACCAACTCCGGGTATCAGCCAAAGACCAACACCGCCGACTCCGAGGGTCAGCCAGCGACCGACGCCACCAACTCCGGGTAGCAGCGAGCGACCGACACCACCGACTCCACGTGTCAGCACCCAGCCTCAGCCCGGTCCTGGTCGCGAGCGCGTGCAGCCTGAAAGGCCACCTTCGGTCACTTTTGGTGGTTACCGGGGAGGTAAGGAGGCCAAGGAGCAGAGCTCTCGTGGCCAGAACAGCCGCCAGAGCAGTGAGGCGGCACGCCCTTCCCCTGCGCCGGCCAGCCATGGCAAAGCTCCTGCGGGGAAAAACGACACGGGCGGAGACAGACAACATCGGTAGGGGGCAGGTTTGTTTCAAGTATTTTCGACAACGGGTCATAAATTGAATTCAGAAAGGGAAAAAACCATGGAGACAATTCACAAGAAATCCCTATCTCGTTCCCCACGGGGTATGATCTTTATTGCTGCGCTATTGATAACCGCGGTGTCGGTCCTTTTCTGGAGCATGCCGCTCATGGCGGCATCGCAAAAATATTTCCCCTCTCCCGAAGATGCCTTGAAAGAACTCGTTGCGGCTGTCAAGGCAAAAGACAAGGCTGCACTCGATCAAATATTCGGACCCTCCGGAAAAGACCTTCGCTCTAGTGACGAAGTGCAGGCCGCCAACGAATTTGAGGAGTTTACCAAACACGTAGCGGAGAAAACCAGCCTCGTGAAAGAGAATGATTCAAGGGTGATCATTCACCTAGGCAACGAGAACTGGCCATATCCGATTCCCCTTGTAAAAAAGAATGGCCAATGGTTCTTTGATACCGAAGCGGGTAAAGAAGAGGTCCTGAACCGAAGGATCGGAGAAGACGAGCTCACTGCCATGCTGGTCTGTCGCTCATACGTCAAGGCACAGCGCGAGTATATCCTGAAGGACTGGGATGGTGACGGGATCCTTGCGTATGCACAGAAACTTCGGAGCGATCCCGGCAAGAGGAACGGTCTCTTCTGGAGACACGCGCCAGGCGAACCAGTGAGTCCGCTGGGTGAACTTGTGGCAAAGGCAAGGATAGAAGGCTATAAGAAGGAAAAGACTGTGTTTAAGGAACAGCCGGTGCCGTTTCATGGCTACTATTTCAAGATACTGACACAACAGGGAGAGCATGTGCCTGGCGGAAAATACGATTACATCATCAATGGCAACATGGTCGGTGGCTTCGGTCTGGTCGCATTTCCATCGAACTGGGGCAAGTCGGGCGTGATGACCTTTATCGTAAACCAGCAGGGCAAGGTTTTTCAGAAAAACCTCGGACCGGACACCATGAAGATCGCTCAGGAGATGCAATCGTACGATTCAGACGACACGTGGACATTGGTTAAGGAGTGATACGTCTTTTAGATCTCCACATGAGCGAATCCGCGGGAGGATCAAAAAGCCCTTCTCGGCAAGGTGATGAGTAGAAAGCTTGAACAATATCACAGGAAAATGAAATCGATACCCAGCAGATTCTCATTGTAGATAGCCGCGATGAGGGAAACGCGAGGGGGACGTTGCTGCGGGTTGTTTAGCTTATCTCAGTGTCCTCGGTGAACTCTGCGGCTCGAAGAATTTAATGCCCCTGTTATTTCCTACCGAACGAAATAGACAGCAGCTACCACCAGCCCGACAGCGATCACGATCCAGCGCAAGACGATCGGCTGGATCCTGCTCGCCACCCTGCCGCCAAGCACGCCGCCCGCCAGCGCTCCCACAGCCATGACCGCAGCAGCGGTCCAGAGCACCTTGCCGGAGAAGAGGAAGAAGAGGGCAGCCGCGATATTGATGACGAAGGAGAGCGACTGCTTCAAAGCGTTCAGCCGGGTAAGCGAGTCATCCAGCACGAGGCCCAGCACTGCCAGCATCATCACGCCAAGCCCTGCTCCGAAATAGCCTCCGTAGATCGCGGCGAAGAAGATCAGCGGGATGGCCCAGGCCTCATGGGGATGGGTGCGGTCGCTGCCGCTCATACGCACCATGACCGCGTTCCGCAGCTGGTCCTGGAACGCCAGCAGAATGACCGCGGTCAGGATCAGGTACGGGATGAGCTTCCGGAACGTGGCGTCGCTCGTGGAGAGGAGCAGGACCCCTCCGGTGATGCCGCCGAGGATGCCCGTGGGCAGGAGCATCCACATGCGTTTCTTCTGCCCCTGCAGATCGCGGCGCTGTGAGTACGTGCCGCCCACGTACCCCGGGCAGAGCGCGACCGTGTTCGTCACGTTCGCGATCACAGGCGGTACCCCGACCGCGGTCAGCATGGGAAAGGTGATGAGCGTGCCGCCGCCGGCGATCGCATTCACGAACCCGCCTGCGACCGCAGCAAGACAGACAGCGATGAGATCAATGATGGAGATGGTCATGTTCGGTTCGTCCACGTGTACAGCTTCTCCAGGAAGTACGGGAACTGCTTTCGCCACCAGGGCCAGTCGTGGTTCACGTCATGGCCCCAGAGATCGACCCAGCAGGGAACGCCCTTTGCCTGCAGGATGTCCCGCAGCCGAAGCGTGTCCGCGATCATCGGCTCCTCCCAGGCGCCCTGGCCCACGCAGACAATGATGTCGCTCTTCCGGTATTGTTCGAGGATGCCGGGGTCGTCGAGGTTCGGCAGGAAGTCGAGCGGGGAGTTGTAGTATACTTCCGGGCTGTTGCCCTGGTAATTGCCAAGGAAGAAGCGGAAATTATAGACGCCGCTCAGCGCAATGGTCCCCTTGAACACATCCGGATGCTTCAGGAAGAACAGGACCGCGTGGGAAGCGCCCATGCTGACGCCGGTGCACATGATGCGCTCCCTGCTCCCGCTGTGCCTGTGGATGAACGGCACGACCTCCTGCACGATATATTGGTCATAATCGTTGTGCCTGCGGGCCTTCTCCGACGGCCCCTTTTCCCGGCTGTCCCAGGACTGCGGATCGATGCTGTCGACGCAATAGAGCCGGACCTTCCCCTCTTCCAGGAACCGCTCCGCGGCATGGACCATCCCGTTGTTCTCGAAATCGAAGAACCGTCCGCTGGACGTGGGGAACACGATGTACGGCTGGCCTGCATGCCCGAATACCAGCAGCTCCATGTCCTGTCCCAGGTTCGGGCTGTGCCACCTGTGGTATTCGCGGTCCATGATCAGCCCTTCTCTGTCCCATGCACGATATCGATGGCCTTCCGGACATCGTCCATGCTCGCTGACCTGACAAGGTAGCCGTAATCACCGATGGCCGCGCGGAACACGCCGCTCACCGGCGTGTGGAACACCAGCAAGGTCCCCAGCTCCTGCACCACCTGCTCATGCGTCCGGACATACCGCTTCCCGTTCTTTCGTCCGATGTAGCAGCAGTGGTACTTCCGGTCGTATGTCGCCCGGAACTCGTTCCGGACCACCACGTTCGCCCATTCCCGGTAGATATCGATGTCATTGGCATAATTGAACATGTCGGTGGTGTACCCGCCCGGCGGCCGCATGTTCACCTCCAGCGCCACGATCTTCCCGTCCTTCCGTGTCCTGAAGAACTCGATATGGAAGAACCTTTCGCGCACGTCGAAGGCCGCCACCGCGGCGCGGCCCGCTGCCTCGAGGTCAGCAGGGAGATCGCGGAAGGAGCAGTAGTAGATATGCTCATCCTCGGTCACCGTCTCCATGATGCCGCTCATGTACTCGTGGCCCGTGCAGAACACGATCTTCCCGTCCCGGTCGGCCAGACCATCGAAGCTCATGATCTCGCCGTCGATGAACTCCTCCATGATGAATTCGACATCATGCCTTGATCGGAAGAACGCTGTCAGCTCGGCATCGTTCCTGATCTTATAGGTGTGCAAGGCGCCCACGCCCCGGTCCGGCTTGGCAACGACAGGATAGCCGGTGTCCCGGATAAGCGCTCGTGCGGCATCGATATCATGGACCGCGGCCCCCCGCGCGACTGTGATGCCCGCCTGGCGGAAGCGCTCCTTCATCCTTGACTTCCGCGTTACCGAATCGACGGTGTCCGTCCTGAGGCCGAACATGTTGAAGTCCGTCCGGATGCGGGCCTCGAGGTCGAGCCAGTGCTCATTGAACGAATCGATCCTGTCCATCTTACCGTAACGATGGGTGAAGTAGCCGACCGCCCGCAGGACCTGTTCATAGTCCTCCATGCTGCTCACGCGATAGTACTCGGTCAGCGCGTTCCGCAGTTCCGGCCGCAGGCTCTCGTACGGGGCATCGCCGATCCCGAGCGCGTTCGCGCCTGCGTGCTTCAAACCGACGCTGAACGGGTAGTAGTTGTCAGGGAAATGCGGGGAGAAATGGATGACGTTCATGGGACCTCAAACGAGAACCGGAGCACGGGTCAGCGCCTGTGCTCCGGATGAAATTGGGACGGACCGTTACTCCCACTCGATCGTGCTCGGCGGCTTGGACGAGATGTCGAAGACCACGCGGTTCACGCCCTTGACCTCGTTGATGATCCGGTTCGACATGATGCCCAGGAGCTCGTAGGGGACCTTCGCCCAGTCAGCCGTCATGCCGTCCTGGCTCGTGACCGCGCGGATGGCAACCACGTTCTCATAGGTCCGCTCGTCGCCCATGACGCCCACGGTCTTGATGGGGAGCAGCACGGCGAAGGACTGCCAGATGTCCTTGTACAGCCCCGCCTTCTTGATCTCCTCGATCACGATGGCGTCGGCCTCGCGCAATATCCTGAGCCGCAGCTCAGTCACCTCGCCCAGGATGCGGATGGCGAGTCCCGGGCCGGGGAAGGGCTGGCGGTCGATGATGTCGTCGGGCATCTTCATCTCCCTGCCGATGGCCCGGACCTCGTCCTTGAACAGCTCGCGCAGGGGCTCGACCAGTTTCAGCTTCATCTTCTCGGGCAGGCCGCCCACGTTGTGGTGCGACTTGATGATGGCCGACGGGCCCTTGAATGAGACGCTCTCGATCACGTCCGGGTAGAGCGTGCCCTGAACCAGGAACTCGGCGCCGCCCACGTTGTGCGCCTCCTGCTCGAAGACCTCGATGAACGTGCCGCCGATGATCTTCCGCTTCTTCTCCGGGTCCTCGACGCCCTTGAGCCGGTCGAGGAATTTAGCGGAAGCGTCGACGTACTTGAGGTTCAGCCCCATGTCCTTGAACGAGTGCTGCACCTTTTCCGCCTCGTCCTTCCGGAGCACGCCGTTGTTCACGAAGATGCAGGTAAGCTGCTTGCCGATGGCCTTGTGCACGAGCACCGCGGCGACCGAGGAGTCGACCCCTCCGGAAAGCCCGCAGACTGCCTGCTTGCTGCCCACGGCCTTGCGGATCTCTCCCACGGAGTAATCGACGAAGGAGGCCATGGTCCAGGAGGGTTTGCAGCCGCATAAGGTGTACACGAAGTTCCTGAGGATCTGCACGCCCTGCGGCGTGTGCACCACCTCGGGATGGAACTGGACGCCGTAGAACTTCCGCTGCTCGTCGGCCATGGCAGCGGTCGGCGAGTTGCCGGTGTGCGCGATGGCATGGAACCCCTGGGGCATCTTCTCGATGCGATCGCCGTGGCTCATCCAGACCGTTGCCTTGCCCCCTTCGCCGATCCCGGCAAAGAGGCCTTCGTTCTTATGGATGTTCAGGTCGGCCCTGCCGTACTCGCGCTTGGTGGATTTCGCCACCTGTCCGCCGAGCACATGCGTCAGGAGCTGCATGCCGTAGCAGATGCCGAGCACCGGGACACCGAGGTCCAGGTGCGCCTTGTCGATGAGCGGTGCGCCGGTATCGTAGACGCTGGACGGACCGCCCGAGAGGATCAGCCCCTTGGGCCGGAAGGCCTTGACCTTCTCCAGCCCGGCGTTATAGGGGAAGATCTCGCAGTAGACCTTGGCCTCGCGCACACGTCGGGCAATGAGCTGGGTGTACTGGGACCCGAAATCGAGGATAAGGATTCGTTCGCTATGGATGTCGGACACAAATGACTCCTTTTACTGCTTTAAGATCGAAGACGAACAATGCGGCAATGATAAAGATCCGTCACCGCGAAGTCGCAAAGAACGCGAAGAATACCAGGCAAATAGGATTCTTCGGTTTGGTACCCCTGGCGTCCTTCGCACCTTAGCAGTTCCAAAATCCTGACCTTGCCTGACAGGCTTGATGAATAGTTCAAGCATCTTACCAACGAAGCCCCGGCATGTCAATCCGTGTTTCGGGTCTTGACATCGGCCTCCCCCGCCGTCTATTATGCCCCCATGAGCCATCCGGCCTATGAACAACTGCAGGACATCGCCCACCGGGTCGCGAAGACCCTTCCGGTGCCTGCCTTCTACGGCCGCCACGCGAAGACGATCCGCTTTGCCGGCGAGCACCTCGCTGCAAGCGAACTGCTCTCCGAGTGCCGCGCCTACCTTGACGAGTCCAAGCTCGAATGCGCCCATGGGCTTTGCCACTGCGAGGCTGTTGCCCGCGACGCGGGCGCGCTCGTCCTGATCGAGGCCCCGGGCCGGGGCATCGGCGAGGACGACGCTGCCGGCCTGTTCCTTGCCGCCGAGCTTGCAGGCCTACTGCACGATATCAAGCGGAAGGAAAAGGATCACGCGCGGCTCGGCAGCATCGAGGCGGACCGCATCCTGAAGGACCTGGGGCTGGAGAAGGACTACCGGAAGTACATTGTTGACGCCATCAGGAACCACGAGGCGTTCAAGGGGACGACAAAGGCGGATGACGAGGAGGGACAGTTGGTGAGCGACGCACTCTACGACGCGGACAAGTTCCGCTGGGGGCCCGAGAACTTCACCACGACCCTCTGGACCATCGTGAAAGATTACGACATGCCGCCCGAGAGCCTGCACAAGGTGTTCAAGGAAAAGATGAAGGGCATCGAGAAGATCAAGGATACCTTCCGGACCAGAACGGGTCTCCAGTTCGGCCCGGAGATCATCGACCAGGGCATCACCATCGGCAACGCTATATATAAGGAAATGAACCTGATGCTGGAGAACGGCTCCTTGTCGTGAACATCGTCGCATAACGCAGCGCTCTCTCTGACCCGACAATACTGCACCATAAACAAAGGCAGGCCACGATGGCCTGCCTTTTTCCGTCCCGATCATGAACCCAGGAACGCGTGTATTTCCTGCAGCCTGATGCCAGGACCTGCGGCCTACCCTAATCGATATCGCCGATCTGGCCTTTCGGCTTGTTCCCGTACACCTTCCGCATGGTCGCGCCTGCCTGTTCCTTGCGCTTCTCCAGCGCGCCTTCCTTGAACGGGAGCGTATCCTCGGCAAAGATCGCCTGCCGGAGCCATTCGTAGGAGAGCTTCAGGAGCTCGGTGTCGTCGGTCCGAACCTTCTCGATCCGTTCCGCAGGGATGTCGTAGAGCTCGAGGAAGGTGCTGTTGAACACGAAGGCGCGGAAGTAATCGGTGTCAAAGCTCATCTTGAAGAACATCTCGTTCTTGATCTCCGGGAACTCCTTCCCCTGACCATGGGACTTCTTCTTGATCAGGATCTCCATCCAGCCGCGGTTCATCTCGTCATAGAGATCAGCGCCCTGGTCAGCCCGCCACTCACCGATGGTCCACTGCTTGTCCTCCTCGAACCCCTTGCAGTGGTCCTCCTTGGTCATGAAGTAGAATTCATCCTTTCCGCCCTCGGCGTCCACCTTCCTGAGCGTGGCCATGCCGACGGGGTAGTAGCGGCAAATGTTCGGCCGGTCCTCATAAACCGTGCAGCCCTGGGGCGTCACGAAAGGACAGCTCTTCTTCTCGTCGTCCCGCATCTTGAGCGTCACGACCGGGAACAGGGTCTTGTCAAGGATCTGGATGTCGCCGTACTTGCGTATGAACTCGTGGGCTGCAAGGCCGAGCCGCTTCCGGAGCCGCAGCAGATCGTACGGCGGCAGCGCGATGTTCACGTTGCTGCAGCACGCCGTGAAGCACCGCACCTTCGGATGACAGCGGAACTTGAACCGGCTGTCCTTGGTCAGCTTGACCGGCACGACCTTGTCGCTCTTGCCCTTGCTGACCGCAAAATCGAAATCTTCCGCTTCCACATCATCAATTTTCTTCTTGCTCATCGTCCCGTTTCCTTTCGCTTCTTGTCCCTGTCTATTCCGTATTCGCCACTCCGTACTTTATCACTGCATCCATCCCTGGATCTCCTCATGCTGCCGGAGCAGGAGTTCGATTCCCTCGTGTCCCGGCCCGAGGACCTGCCGGAACCGTTCCATCGCCTCTTCGAAGGACATGGCGGCTGCACCCTTCGTCAGATTGTCCGCGTACGATACGATCTTCTCCTCGGGCGAGAGCGGCAAGTAGTCCTTCTTCGGCAGACCCAGGCGCTCGGCCTCAGCTGCCGTGATCCCTGCCCCGATATGGCGCTCGATGATGGCAAGTAGTGCCTCGGGAAAGCCGAGCTCCCGGCCGATCTTTGCGCCCTCAAGGGCATGATGGATATCGTGGGACCGCGCCCTCCCGATGTCATGGAAGAGCCCGCCTAACCGTACCAGTTCGCGATCAACGCTGATCTGCTTGACCTGCTCCGCGAAGGCAACCGCTGTTTGCGATACGGCCCTGCAGTGCGCGACCACGCCCGGGGAGCACCCGGCCTCTATCAAGATCTTCTCATCCTGCATTGAAGAGGCATATTACCACATCACTTGTCAAAAACAAAAAACAAAAGACGCCTTGCCGCAGAGGGCACCGAGTTCTCCAAGAACTGCTTTCGCCCGCAGGGATCGGTCAGGGAGCTTAACCAGTTCTTGAGGAGCTCTGTGCTCACTATAAAAAAGGGGCTGGCCTGTTGGCCAGCCCCTCGTTGATACTGCCGGATGACGCTGCTTACTTGATCAACGGTACGATCAGGAGCGCAACGATGTTGATGACCTTGATCATCGGGTTGATGGCCGGTCCTGCGGTGTCCTTGTAAGGGTCGCCGACCGTGTCGCCGGTGACCGAGGCCTTGTGCCCGTCGCTGCCCTTCTTGTGCACGACACCCTTGCTGTCGGTGACGCCGTCCTCAAAGGACTTCTTGGCATTGTCCCATGCGCCGCCGCCCGAGGTCATGGCAATGGCCTGGAACAGGCCGGTCACGATGGCGCCGATGAGCACGCCGCCCAAGGCTTCTTTGCCCAGAATGAGGCCCACCAGAACCGGCACGACCACCGGGAGGAGCGCCGGGAGCATCATCTCATGGATGGCGCTCTTGGTCACGATGTCAACGCACTTGCCGTACTCCGGTTTGCCGGTGCCTTCCATGATGCCTTTGATCTCGCGGAACTGTCTGCGAACTTCCTCCACCACACCGCCTGCGGCCTTTGCCACGGACTCCATAAGGAGCGCGCCGAAGTAGTAGGGGAGCAGGCCGCCGATGAACAGGCCGCAAAGAACCATGGGGTTCGAAAGGTCGAACAGGATCGTCGTTCCGAAGGAGCGTGAATATTCCGAGAACAGCACCAAAGCGGCAAGAGCCGCGGAGCCGATGGCATAGCCCTTGGTCACGGCCTTGGTGGTGTTGCCGACCGCATCGAGGGGGTCCGTGATATCGCGGATCTCTTTCGGGAGGTGGGCCATTTCAGCGACGCCGCCCGCATTGTCCGTGATCGGGCCGTACGAGTCGATCGCCACGACGATGCCGGTCATGGAGAGCATGGATACCGCTGCCAGCGCGATGGCAAAGATGCCGCCCGAGGCAGCGTTCGCCTGGCCGGAGAATCCGCCGCCAAGCCAGTATGCGCCGAGGATCGAGGCAACGATCACGAGCACCGGCGCTGAGGTGGACTTCATGCTGACCGCGAGTCCGGCGATCACGTTCGTGCCGTGGCCGGTCAGGCTCGCCTGCGCAATGTGCTGCACCGGGGGATACTCTTTCGCGGTGAAGTACTCGGTGATCCATACGATCAGCCCGGTGAGGGCAAGGCCGATGAGGGAAATGAAGAACACGGTGTTCGCCGTAAACACTCCGGCTTTGTCGCCAAGTCCGGCGATAAAGCTCTTGGCCACGAAGTAGAACGCAATTGCCGCGATAACACCTGCAACGGCGAGACCCTTATACAGGGCGCCCATGATGTAGTTGTTCTTGCCGAGCTTCACGGCATAGGTGCCGATGATGGAAGCAATGATCGAAACACCGCCCAGCATGAGCGGGAACTCGATCCACGGGCTGTCCGCGCCGAACACGGTCTTGGCGAGCAGCATGGCGGCCACGAGGGTCACCGTGTAGGTCTCATAGAGGTCGGCAGCCATACCGGCGCAGTCGCCCACGTTGTCGCCCACGTTGTCGGCGATCACCGCCGGGTTGCGCGGATCGTCTTCGGGGATGTTCTTCTCGACCTTGCCCACGAGGTCGGCGCCCACGTCAGCTGCCTTGGTGTAGATGCCGCCCGCGATACGGGCGAACACGCTCATGAGCGAGCAGCCGAAGCCGAGCCCGATGAGCGCAGTGGAAACCTGCTCGGCCGGAGCCATGGACTTCGCGATGAAGTAGAAACCTGCGAGGCCGATGATGCCGAGGCCCACGACCATGATGCCCGTCACCGAGCCGCCCTTGAACGCGAGGCTGAGCGCGGCCTGAAGGCCTTTGCTCGCTGCCGCTGCGGTACGCACGTTGGCGCGGAGCGAAACCCACATGCCGATGAAGCCGGCAAGAGCGGAACCGACCGTACCGATGATGAATCCGGCGGCTGCCCACTTACCGAGGGCGGGAACGAAGATCAGGATAGCCAACAGGACCACTGCGACGATCGCGACTGTCTTGTACTCGCGCGCCAGGAACGCATTAGCGCCTTCCTTCACTGCATTGGAAATGTCGATCATTTTCTGATTGCCTGAATCCTGCTTGTTCACCCAAATAGCGGTCATGATGCCGTAGATGACTCCGGCGATGCCGCATACGAGGGCAAAAAGAATCGTGTTACTCATTGATAATCTCCTCCTTTTGCATCGGTTTTTTTAAGCTGAGAACAATACCTATTTCACATGAATGCCTGACAACGTATCATAATGATCACTGGTGAATCGGTAACGCTTGAAACCCTCTTTCCTTTTCCCGGCATCCCTCCCTGCTCATGGCATCGTCCGGACAGCGCCCGGTGTATGTGTATGTTCCCTATGCGTCGAAACCGCCGATAAAGTCCTTCAGGTACTGGTTCTCTGCCTTGAGGTTCTTGACCAGCACCCGCACCACGTCGCGCATGGAGAGCATGCCGACGAGGCCGTGCTCGTCCACGACCGGCAGGTGCCGGATGTTGTTCTGGATCATGACGGCCATGACGTAATCGAGGTCATCGCCGGACTTGGAGACGATGAGGTTCGTGGTCATGACGTCCTTGGTCCTGATCTCCTTGCAGCTCTTGCCGTTCGCGACGGAACGCACGATGTCGCGCTCTGTGATGATCCCGGTGAGCGTCCCCTTATCCATCACGAGGAGCGCGCCGATGCGGCACTCCGCCATCTGCTTCGATGCGTCGAGGAGCGACTGGTCGCTCATGATGCTGAAACATTCGATGCCCTTGATGCCTAGCAGTTCTTTTACTTTCATGGTACACCTCTATTAATGAACGACCATTACGGTTTTACTTCGTGGTCTCCCTGCCGCTATACCGTGCGAATACCATTGCCGTGGTACGGTAGAAGAGATGCGCGAACTTGGAGTACGGAGCGTAGGCGAAGAGCGACCAGACGAAGACAAGGTGGATGTAGTAGACGAAGTACCCGATCTCCATGTCGGCGATCCGCAGACCCCACGACGCCATGCCCGTGGCGCCCACGCCGATGACGACCAGAAGGAAGATCCAGTCGAAATAGGAGCCCATGCCGGCCTTCGCCGCCTTGCCCAGCCGGTTCAGCAGGATGATGGTGATGCCCAGTGCAAAGGCCACGGAACTCGCCAGGGCGAGCATCTTCACGGGATCGGTCATGGGATAGGGAGACTCGCCGAAGTGGAACGGGCCGAACGCCGGGATGTGGAAGAACTCATGTCCGTAGAGATATACGATCGCCCAGGTGGTCACGACTGCGAGGCCCGCGAAGCTGTAGAACAGGAGGAGGTGGCCCCACTGCCGGAGCCGGTTCACGTTGCAGTCGGCGAATTTCTTGTGCGCCAGGATCGTGGTGACCGCCGGGACAATATGGCCGAAGGGGCTGCCCGATCCAGCGGCATCGCCGGTATTGGCTTTCATGCCGGACCAGAGCCGCGTGATCCCCACGAAAGCGGACACGGCTGCGAAGAGCGCCGTCAGAATGAATGTTACGTCAATATGAGGGAACACGGGCATGAACAGATGATATGCCATGGCCCCTTCCGCATTGCGAGGCACCCCGCTAAAGCTCTTGTAGGGCATGATAAGATAGAACAGCACCGCCGGGATCGCAAAGAGGAGCCAGACGAGCTTCGGGTCCGTGGCGATCTTGGCGAAGAACGGGATGAGCGCCACTTCCTTGATGCTCTGCTTGCGGATGGCGTTCAGCACCTCGCCCGGCTTGGCGCCGCGCGGGCAATAGGCCGTGCAGTCGCTGCACTGGTGGCAGAGCCACACATCGGCGCTCGCGATGAGCTTGTCCTTCTGGCCCCACTGGGCGAGCACCATCTCCTTGCGCGGGAACGGATTTCCGTCGGGCGTCACGTTGCACACCACCGAGCAGGTGGCGCACTGGTAGCACTTCTTCAGGGACTCGCCGCCGCCCTTGATGATCTCGTTCACAAAGTCCAGATCAGGCTTGATGATCGTTGCTTCTGACATTTCTTCGTCCTCCGAATTGCTGTGTTGGGAGTATCGTGCCGTTCACTCCGAACCAAGACTACATGACCCCGAACGGGTTCCGGCCGAACCCTTTGACCTTCTCGACGAAATCGTTGATCATCTCCGGCAGCTTATCGTACTCGTTGATGGCGATCTGCATCAGGCCGACGCGCTCGGACTCGAGCTGCAGCCGGTTCAGCGTCTCGCTGACCTTGCTGAAGCGGGTGTTCGCCAGCTCGCTACCCTTCACGAAGTGACACTGGTAGTTCTCGCCGTACTTGCAGCCGAGAAGCAGCATGCCGTCGACCCCCTTGGAGAGCGCGTCGGCGACCCATACCAGGTTCATGCCGCCCAGGCAGCGCATGGAGACGAAGCGCACGGACGGGTCGATCTTCTTGCCCGAGAGCACGGCCGTATCGATGGCAGGATAAGAATCGTTCTCGCAGACCAGGCAGGCGATGCGGAAAGTGTCCTCGTCGTCCGACACTTCGATGGTCTTCAGCATGGAGCCCACGATGTCGACGCTGTAGTCCTTGAAGGACACGATGCGCTCGGGGCAGGCGCCCATGCAGGTGCCGCAGCGGCGGCAGCGGTTGAGGTTGTACTTGGGGATGCCCTTCTCGTCCTCGTCGATTGCGCCGAAGGGGCACTCTTCCGTGCAGCGCTTGCAGGCCGTGCACTTGATGAGCATCGGGTCCGGGTAGGTCGTGTCCCAGGCGCGCGGATGGACCGCGACGCCGCGCTGCACATGGTCGATGGCTTGGATGGCCTTGAACGCCGCTCCGGCCCCGTCCTCCTGGGCCTCTGCCATGTTCATGGGCTGGTGCACGCCGCCGGCGGCGTAGATGCCCGTCCGCCGGGTCTCGTACTGGAAGCAGATGAAGTTCGAATCAGCGAAGCCGGACGCCCCTTCGAGGGTCGGGAGCTCCGGCCCCTGGCGGTAACCCAGGTTCAGGATGTAGTCCGGCTTCGGCGTTTGCTCCAGATAGTTCTTCTTGGATTCGTCGCCGCCCGCAGCCGCATTGGTCAGGCCGTCCGCGTACTCCTGCGCTCCACGCGTCGTCGGGACCATGCCCGTGGCAAGGACCACCAGGTCCGCCTCGACCTTCACCTTCTCGCCGGTCTTGGTGCCGAAAAGGGTGTTCTCCATCTCGACGAAGAGGTTGCCGTTGCCCGCATCGGACACGCCGGTCACATCTGCCTTCGAGAGCATCACGCCCGGGTTGTTCTGTGCTTCCTTGTAGTAAAGCTCGGTCCTGCCCGGTGTCCGGATGTCCTTGTAGAAGATCATCGCAAGGGCATTCGGGTTCTGGCGCACATACTGCGACTGCTTGAGCGATGTGGCGCAGCACATGGACGAGCAGTACGGGAGGTGGTTCGGGTCGCGCTGGCCCGCGCACTGCACGAAGGCGACCTTGAGGGCCTCCTTGCCGTCCGAGGGGCGCAGGAGCTTGCCGTTGTTCTTCTTGGCGATCTCTTCGAGCTCGAAGTTGGTGACCACGTTCTTGAGCTTGCCGTAGCCGAGGTAATCGAGCTTGTTCGCATCGTAGGGATTCCAGCCCGTGGCCATCACGATGGCGCCGATCTTCATGGTCTCGCCGTTCGAGAGCGTCACGTCGTACAGGCCCGGCTGTCCGTCGGTCTTCGTCGACCGTCGTGGACTTGTAGACCTTGATGTTCCCATGACCCTCTACTTCCGCAACAGTCTTTGCGATGTCCGTGTCAACGATCAGCGGCTTGTTGATGTACGAGCCGGTCGGGATCTTCTTGTAGAGCTTGTTCACGAAACCGCCGAGCTGGGCGGCCTTCTCCACGAGCACGACCTTCTGGCCCGCACCCGCGGCCGACAGGGCCGCGGTCATGCCGGCGATGCCGCCGCCGATCACGAGGATGGTGCTGTTCAGGTCGGGGAGGATGTTCGGAACGGCGAAATCCGACTTCTGGACCCGCACGATGCCCATGTTCAGGTAGTCGTAGGCAGCATCATAGGCCTCGGACGATTTCGGCTCCAGGGCCCAGGCCACGAATTCGCGGAGGTTCACCCGCTCGACAATGGCGCCGGGAAAGGAGAACTCGGCGGCCTTGGCGCGCGCCGAGCAGGCGGCGATAACGATGGAGTTCACGCCTTCCTTGGCCATGTCGTCCTTGATCATCTGCACGCCCGCGGGGCTGCAGAGGGTGTCATGGGTCCGGGACAGCGGCACCTTCTTGGCAACGCCCTCGAGCTTCGTGATGTCAACGGCGTCGGCAATGCCGCATCCTTTACAGAGATATACGCAGATCTTCTTCTCCATCCCTAGTTCCTCCTCAAGCTCTGGATGCTCTTCATCACCACACCCGTCGCGTCCTGCGCTGACCGCGCAACGTCCACAGGGGTCTTGAGCGTTCCCGTTGCATAGATGCCCTTGGGGAGGGTCGTCTGGTCGATGAACCCGTCATCGGTGACGGTCACTCCCGCGCCGGTCAACGAACGCGCCGTGGGCTTCATGCCCGTTGCCAGCACGACCATATCGAAGGTCTCCGTGATCTTGCCGCCGCCATGGATGTCCTCGGCGGTCACCTTCACGTCTCCGTTCTCGCCCTGCTCGATCTTCGCGACCTTGCCCTTGAGGAACGATACGTTCGCATCGGCCTTGAGCTTGGTATAGAACCGGTTCTCATAGAGGCCGGGGGTGCGGATGTCGATGTAGAAGATCTTTGCCTTCGAATCTTTGTAGAGCTCCCGGACATACGAGGCCTGCTTCAGCGAGGCCAGGCAGCAGATATAGGAGCAATGGGCCAGGTGGTTCTCGTCGCGCGAGCCCGCGCACTGCACGAAGGCGATGTTTTTCACTTCCTTCCCGTCGGAGGGACGCACGATCTTGCCAGCCGTGGGCCCGTTCGGCGCGGCGATCCGTTCCATCATCATGTTCGTGATGACGTTCTGGACCTTGCCGAACGCGAGGTTGTCCATCTTGGTCGCGTCGTAGGGATCCCAGCCCGTGGCCATGACCACGGCGCCGGCCTTTACGGTGACGGTCTCGCCCTTCATGTCGAGGTGGATCGCGTCATACTTGCAAGCTTCGACGCACTTGGCGCAGGAAGCGCCCTTGCACGCCTTGCCGTCAATGACGTACTGCAGCGGGAACGCCTGGTTGTGCGGCAGATAGGCCGCCTTGGTCTTGCTCATCCCGAAGTCGAAGTCGTTCGACCGCTCCTCAGGGCAGACCTCGGTGCACTTGTTGCATCCCGTGCACTTCTCATTCACGAACCGCGGCTGGGTCTTGATCGTCACGTCGAAGTTGCCTTCGGTGCCCGAGATCTTCTCCACCTCGGCCATAGTGTAGATCTTCACCTTGCCGTTGTTCTTGATCCGTTTGTACTGGATCTCGAGACCGCAGTTCGGGGGGCACATCTTCCAGAAGTACTTGTTCAGCTGCGTCACCCGTCCGCCGAGATAGGGGTTCTTCTCCACGATGATGACGCTGGAGCCTGCTTCCGCGGCCTCCACAGCCGCCGTGAGGCCGCTGAACCCGCCGCCGACGACTAATACTGTATTTTCCGCCATGGTACCTGATCCTCCTTCAAGGCAGTAAGACCGACACACAATGTTGTAAATTGGAAATTGGAAATTGCGGGTTTGAACCTTAAAAAAGAAGCGAGCATCGCTCGCTTTCCATTATTTTACAATTTGCACTTTTCAATTTACAAGAAAATCTCCGGGAAGGGCATTGCCCTTCCCGGAGTTTTGAATGTTCTTAATGCTTTACAGGAGCTGCATCCTCAACCATCTGTACGTAGGGCACCTTCTTCACTTCCCAGGTGTCCTTCTCCAAGTTGTAATTGGAGTTCACGAAGCACTTCCAGTTCTTGTCGTCCACCAGGTCGAAGTCGCCGCGATAGTAGTAGCCGGGATACCGGGACTCTTCCCTGAACAGGATGTGGCGCGCATGGGCCTCCACGGACAGGATGCGATGGTAGTTCTCCCAGCAGCGCATCAGTTCGTGCAGATTGCTCGCAGCCATCTTGGACGTGTCCTCCTTCAGCATCTGGAGGAGCCGCAGACCTTCCTCGAGCATCGTCTTGGAGGTCATGTACCAGGTCGAGATCCCGCCAAAGTACTCGTCGGCGATCTTCTGCAGACGGGTCTGGAGCATCTTCGGCTTGATGTAGTTCGGGTTGATCTCCGGTGCCGTGGTGTAGGTCTTGTACTTCTCGTACACTTCGAACGGCAGGTAGAGCTCGGCGGCCAGATGGTCCTCGGTCTCCTTGATCGTCGGGGTGTAGTTCGGATTGTCGAGGATGAACGCGATCGCGTTCTTGGCGGCGATGCGGCCTTCCGCGTGCGAACCGGACGAGAACTTATGGCCTGAAGCGCCGCAGATGTCGCCGCACATGAAGAGGCCCTTCACGGTCGACTGACGGTTGTAGTTGCCTGCCGGCCACTTCTTGTTCCATTCTTCCGGCGCGCCGAGGTCATCAGGACCGCAGCACCAGAAGCCCGCGCAGCCCGCGTGCGAACCGAGGAGGTACGGCTCGGTCGGCATGATCTCGGACGGGACCTTGTCCGGCTCGACGTTCTTGGACGCCCAGAGGCCGGCCTGGCCGATGGCCATATCGAGGAAGTCTTCCCATGCTTCAGCGACCAGGTGCTTCACCTTCTTGGCGCCTTCCTTCTCGCCGAGCTTCTCGATGAAGGTCTTGTTGATGGCTGCCATCGCCTCATCGGTCCTCATGAGGATCGGGCCCTTGCCCTTCTTCATGTCGCGCATCATCAGGTGGTTCCGGATGGCAGTGCCGAGGTTGTCGACATACTTGCCATACTTGGCCTTGGCTTCCGCCAGCGCCTCTGCATCGACACAATAGTCCTCACCAAGGCTGTTGGTCGCCTTGGCCTTGAAGAACAGGAACCAGGCGCCGACCGGGCCGTAGCCGTCCTTGAAGCGGGCGGGCACGAAGCGGTTCTCCATCATGGTCAGCTCTGCGCCGGCCTGCAGACCGAGCGCGTAGCCGGAACCGGAGTTCCACACCGGATACCAGGCGCGGCCCTGGCCTTCCTGGGTCGACCGGGGACGGAACACGTTCACGGCGCCGCCTGCTGCCAGCACCATGGCCTTGGCTTTGAAGATATAGATCTTGTTCTCGCGGACGCTGAAACCGGCCGCCGCTGCAACGCGGTTGGGCTCCTTGGCATCGTTGTACAGCTTCACGATGAAGACGCGCTCGTAATGGTTCGTCTTCACGCCGGTGGCGGCACGGTTGGACTCCAGGGCCTTCTTCGCGGCTTCCGCCACGATGACCTTGTAGGACTCGCCGTTGATCATGATCTGCCACTTACCGGAGCGGACAGGCTTGCCGCCGTCCTTGAGGGAAACCTTGCCGGCTTCCTTTGCCTGGAAACCGTCGAGGGAGAAGCCATCGTCGCCGATCTTCCAGATCGGAAGGCCCCACTCCTCGAAGAGCTGCACGGAATCATCGACGTGGCGGCCCAGGTCATAGACCAGGTCCTCGCGGATGATGCCCATGAGATCGTTCCGAACCATCTTGACATAATCCGCCGGATCGTTCTCACCCATGTAGGTGTTGATGGCGGAAAGGCCCATTGCAACGGCGCCGGACCTGTCGGTCGCGGCCTTGTCCACCATGGTGATCTTCATCTTCTTGGGATTCGCCCAGCGTGCGCCCTCGAAAGCCGCGCCGCAGCAGGCCATACCGCCGCCGATCAGGAGGAGGTCGGTCTCGACCGTCTCGATCTCAGGCTTCTTGCAGAACGAAAACGTACAGGTTTCTTTTTCCATTTATCCTATCCTCCTTATTTCTTGATGACCGGCATCGGCTTCGTGGTGGTGAAAAAACCGGCCTGTTTGATTTTTGCCATGTCCACTTCAGGCTTGCCCTTGTAGGGATCGACCGAGCCTTCTGCCGTGGTGCGGATCGGGAACTTGAAGCGCTGGAGCTTCCCGTTCCGGAACTTGATGGTCCACATGATGGAATCCGTTCCCCGCATCGGGATAACGTTTGCACCCAGGGGGGCGAAATCCTGGTAGGCCCGGATCTCGATCGCCTGCTGGGGGCAGATCTTCACACAGTTGTAGCACTCCCAGCACTGCTCCGGCTCCTGGTTGTAGGCCTTCATGAGGTCCCTGTTCAGGGTCATGAGGTCGTTCGGACAGATGTACTGGCATGCTGTCTTGTCCTGCGCCTTGCAGCCGTCGCACTTCTCGGTGATTACATAACTCGGCATGGTACTAACCTCCTATCGTTGGAATAAAATTAACTGCTTCCGCAGTCGTTAAACCTTCGGTTACTTTTTCTCCGTATGCGTGCCCTCGGCATGGCTGTGAAGCTTGATCTCCACCTTTGTGGTAAGGCCGGCATAGTACTTCTTGAGGATCTCGAGCACTTCGGGACGGCTGAAGTGATCGGGAACGTTCTCACCCTCGGAGAGCATCTTCCGGAGCTTGGTGCCGGAAAGCATGAGACGGTCTTCCTTGCCGTGGGGGCAGGTCCTCATGGAGGCCATGCCGTCGCACTTGAAGCAATAGAAGGTGTGGTCGATCTTGAGCGGCTGGGTCTCGAGCGCGCCCGCCGGGATCTCGTCGAATATCTTCTGCGCATCGAACGGGCCGTAGTAGTCGCCCACACCGGCATGGTCGCGGCCGACGATCAGGTGGCTGCAGCCGAAGTTCTGCCGGAAGAGCGCGTGCAGGAGGGCCTCCCGCGGACCGGCATACCGCATTTCCATGGGATAACCGCACTGAACGGCGCTGTCCTTCACAAAGTACTTGTCCATGAGGGTGTTGATGGCGTCGGCGCGGACATCGGCCGGAATGTCACCCTCTTTGAGCTTGCCCAGGATCTGGTGGATCAGCACGCCGTCCATGGTCTCGATGGCGATCTTGGCAAGGTACTCGTGCGAACGGTGCATGGGGTTCCGGGTCTGGAACGCCGCGATCTTGCTCCAGCCCTTGGCCTCGAAGATCTTGCGGGTCTCAACCGGCTTCATATAGATGCCCTTGAAGGTCTGGGGGAAATGGGCCTCGGACAGGACCTTCACCGGACCGGCCAGGTTCACATCGGGCTGGCCCATGACCTTCTGCACGCCCGGATGACCGGCGATGTCATTGGTGCGGAAGATCTTCGTGCATTCGTGCTCTTTGTCGGACTTCGACATGGCGTACTTCTCGGCCACCTTCATGGTGGCCATGATCTCGCCCGACTCTTCGTCAACAAGGGTGATCTCTTCGTTCTTCTTGAGGCTGTTCGCAAACTCCGGCGTCGCTGAGAGCGTGACCGGGACGGGCCAGAACGTTCCGTCAGCCATCTTGAACTTGTCGCACACGCCCTTCCAGTCCTTCTTGGTCATAAAACCCGTAAGCGGCGTAAATGCGCCGATGCCCATCATCACGAGGTCTGCGGTTTCGCGCGACGAGATCTTGAGCTGCTTCAGGGTCTTGGCCTTCTTAAGCTCTTTCTGAAGGGCCGATCCTTCCAGAAGAAGAGGCATAAGCTTCTTCTTTTTGCCATGAGGCTTTACCAGTGCCATGCTGCGTTCCTCCTTGATCAGAATTTACAGAAGTCATAGGTCCTATTGGTCGTATAGGACTTATTGTTTATTTTCCTTCGATGGCGGCAACCGCCTTCTTGAAGATGTCGTCGATGCTGCCGACGCCCATGACCGTCTTCATGATCTTTTTCTTCGAATAGTAATCGATGAGCGGCGCGGTCTGCTGCTGATACACGTCAAGCCGTTTCTTGATGGTCGCTTCCTTGTCGTCGTCGCGCTGGAACAGCGCGCCGCCGCACTTGTCGCAGACGCCTTCTTTTTTTGAAGGGGAGAAATAGATGTTGTACATCTGCTGGCAGGATTTGCAAGTCCGCCGGCCGGTGAGCCGCTTCAGGAGGTCGTTCAGGTCCACATCGATGTTGAGCGCCACGGTGAGGGGCATGCTCGCGCCGGTGAGTATCTTGTCGAGGGCCTCGGCCTGGGCGGTGTTGCGCGGGAACCCGTCGAGGATGAAGCCGTTCTTGCAGTCCGGCTGCTTGAGCCGCTCTTCCACCAGGCCGAGCACGATCTTGTCCGAAACAAGACCGCCCGAATCCATGATGACCTTCGCTTCCTTACCCAGAGGCGTGCCATCGGCAACGGCCTTTCGAAGGATGTCTCCCGTAGAGATCTGCGGGATTTTGAACTTGTCGATCAGCATCTTTGCCTGGGTGCCTTTGCCGGCACCGGGGGCGCCCAGCAGAACTACTCGTGATGCCATGAGAGCGAACCTCCGTAACGAGTTATGATCTCAGCCGAACGAAAGGAGTGACGGGGAGTGTGATATGAAGTGCTCCCGGGCGAGCGTGGTTCGGCGCAGGCAGTAATATCGTTGAAACGGCCTTTATTTGCAAGTTAAAAATTATAATTTGAATATTAGTTTTCTTTATGCTTTGAAAAAGAATGGAGGAATTCGGCTAGTTTTTCAACAGCTTTCCCGCGGTGGCTCAACGAGTCCTTCTCTTCTGCCGTCATTTCGGCGAAGGTCCGGTCAAAACCCTCGGGAAGGAAGACCGGGTCATATCCAAACCCCTTTTTCCCCCGCGGTTCGAACCCGATCCGACCACGGGAGTAGCCAAAAAAGGTTCTTGTCCTGCCGTCTGGGTAGGCAATTGCCAGGGAGCATACGAACCGGGCGCTTCGCTCTTGGGGAGGGATGCTTTTTAGGTCTTTTAGCAGCTTTTCATAGTTTTTGGGGTCGTTCCCGCTTGTCGCATCCGGGGCATATCGGGCGGAATAGACCCCGGGTGCCCCGCCTAGCGCATCGACCTCGAGGCCGGAATCGTCGGCCAGCGATATCTTGCCCGTGCACATCGCTACCTCGACAGCCTTCTTGATCGCGTTGGCTTCGAAGCTGTCCCGGTCCTCGACGGTCTCAGGGCAGTCAGGAAAGTCATCGAGGGAAAGCACGGTGATCGGTAGGTCAGCAGTGATCCGCCGGATCTCCTCGATCTTCTTCTTGTTACGCGTGGCGAGAACGATCTCCATAGGAGGCGTACATTAGCACAAAAGCCGCGACCTTGCAACAGCACTATCACTTGGCAAGCGACGGAGGCGAGTATGCGTCGCCCAGACCTTAGCGGAAATCCCCTGATATCCACCCTTTCTTCGCATCACCGCCATGATCGCGCCTCACGGGCCGATCCCTGTCTTCTGAAATACCGGTAGCCCGCTCTTTGGGCAAGGCGTTTCATGCAATGGACATGTTGTTTCCCGGATGAAGACCTATTGGCAGATGTGCATTAACGAAGAACGTACGATGCAAGCAAGACCGCGACAAGCCGCGCGGCATCCTCAGCGACGCCACCGGACGTAATTCAGCAGTGGTTCTTCGCCCGGGACATCAACCTCGATCCTCGGGGGGTAGTGTCGCCGTAAAGAACCCTCAGGGACCCATATACGGCGTATCATGCAACAGTTCAATTATCCTGTTTTGCGTTCAACGGTGCGCTCGCCGTGTCGGGGACATCCGGTCCTGGCGTGAAATCATAATATGTCTTGACGCCCTATATCACTTTATGCTAGTTTTCTTATAGACAAAGAAATAATCCTTCTGGTCAATATTCTGTCATCTGGGAGTTACTCAAATCGCCGTGTTTTTTCCAGAAAATTCATGAATAAAAAGACTTTTCCCCAACGCTAAAATGTTAACTTTCTGAAATACACATTGTAATTATTGAGAAATTAAAATCATAGTACTGAAGTATTAATATATGTCTTGACGCCCTATTTCACTTATGATAGCTTTTTAATAGACGAAGAAATAATACTTCTGCGCATTTTCTGTCACCTGGGAGTTGCTCAAATCACCGTGTTTTTTCCAGAAAATTCACTAATATAATGTCTTTTCCCTGATACCAAAATATGAACTTTCTGCAACGCACGTTGTAAATATTGAGAAATTAAGGCCATGGTACTGAAGTATCAAGAATGGTACGCTAATTGCTATTAAAGTAGCAGGGAATTCCGCGATCGTGAGGCAGAAGCGACTGGAATCAAACGTCGTTGGGGGTCTTTTCGCTGACCGGTATCGGCAACATGCACCAGGCAACATCTTAGAAGCGAAGAACGTTGTTCAACGACGGTCGTGCAATAGTCGGAGGATCAATGATGAATGCGATCACCGGGGAACGCCTGCAGGATCTCTTCGTATCGGAACCATGGCATGACCTCCTTACGACCCTTTCCGACAGCCTCGGTTTTTCTCTAAGCGTCTATGCACAGACGGGAAGACTTATCTTCGCTCCGTTGACCGAGCATTCACAATGCGGTAGTTTCCTCGCAACCTCACCCGGCCTCGAATCTCAGTGCAAAGTATACTGCCATCCCCGCATCATGAACGTTCTCGCAACGGGCAAGCCTGACGTCTATAAATGCCTCGCAAAGATCATATGCTTTGCACTCCCCGTCGAATACCTGGGGGAAAAAGCGGTGATCCTGGGGCGCGGGTCCTTCTCCTCGTATGAGGATTTCCGCGAATACATGAATCTCGCGACAGCCGGTGGCGTAGACGCGATCGCGATAAGAGCGCCGCTCACGTTCACCAGCCAAGAGCAGGCGTGGAAAGTATGTCGTTTTGTTCATGATACGGTGAACCGGTCCCTCCTAAACATGCAGGAGACCGCGGCACTGAGAAAGAAGTTCGATAGTCTCATGAGCGTCTTCTCGCTGTGGGGCTCTGCTACCGTGGAGCAGCCCGAAATGCGGTACCAGGACATGCTCTATAATCTTTCAACGCTGCTTGACATCAATCATATCACCATCCTCGCTCTCGATCGGGAGGCGGGCAGATATACCGGTCTGTACGGCATCTCCAAGAGCGGAGCCCCGACCGAGGCGATCACCATCGACGAGAATGACACCGTCGTCAAAGAGCTGCTCAGCGGAAAACCATATATTCGCACCATGACACAGGTTGCCGGACCGTCCTCCAAAGCGCCTGCCGACCGCGAGTCCCGGTTTCTTTTCCCGATCCTGGTGAACAAGACCCTGGGGGGGATCCTCTGCATCACCAACCAGATCCTTCTCGATCGAGACCGGCAGATCATCGCCGGATTCTGCAAGCAGACCGCGCTTTTCATAGAGAACTATCACTTGCACCAGGACCTCTATAAAAAGTTCAACCGGTTCGCCTTGATGTCGGAGCTAAACCGGGCGATAACGCCGATCCAGAACTATGACACACTTCTCCAGATGATCCTTGACAAGTCCGCCGAGCTGCTGAAGGCGGAGCAGGGATCGCTCATGATGCTCGACCAGAAGACCGACGCCCTGCTCCTCGAAGCGAAGAAAGGCATCATTCAGGGAGTCTCGGGGAAGATCAGCATCCAGCGCGGCGTGGGAATCGCCGGCAGAGTGGCAGAACGCGGCGAACCCTACCTGGTGAAGGACCTCGAGGACGATCCGCGTATCAAGCAGAAGAACCGGAATCATTACCGGACCCGGTCGTTCGTCAGCGTGCCGCTCAAGATCGCAGACCGGGTCATCGGCGTGCTTAACCTGTCGGATAAGACGACCGGCGAGGTCTTCGACGAGGAGGACCTGAAGCTCATCCAGTCCATTGCGACCCACGCCGCCGTCGTCGTGGAGCGGAACGAATTTTATGCAAAATCGGAGGAGCTCAAGAAGTTGACGATCACCGATACCCTGACCGGCCTCTTGAACCGCAGATACCTGCAAGAACGGCTCAAAGACGAACTGGCGCGGTCGGAGCGGCATATCCACCCGATGAGCCTTCTCATGCTAGACCTGGACGGATTCAAATCCTGCAATGATAGCGAAGGGCACCTCGTGGGCGACAAGATTCTTCAGGAGGTAGCCGAGACCTTATTGAAGACGGTGCGGTCCATGGACATCGTGGCACGGTATGGCGGGGACGAGTTTATGGTGATCCTGCCGGAAACCGGCGAGCCGGTTGCAATCGAGATCGGTGAGCGCCTACGCAACAGCGTGTCCACGGGTACAGCGTGGACCCGGAAAGCGGGTTCGGGTCTGGAGCCCTGTTCCTTGACGGCCAGCATCGGCATTGTCTGTTATCCGGAGCACGGAGAGACCGGCGAACTCCTGCTCGAGAACGTTGATAAAGCGCTGTACCGCGCCAAGAACAAGGGGAAGAACAGGATCGAGGTATTCTCTTAGCATGCTATTCAGCTCACTCCCGGAAAAGGATTTCGTCGGCAAACAGGAAGAGCTGGACGGGCTCACGAAGCGGATCGTCCTTGCGCACGGAAGCCAGGCCAGGAGCGCGGTTCTGTCAGGCCCCCGGGGCATGGGGAAGACGGAGCTGCTCAAGCAGCTTTTCGGGCGCCTGTTCTGGGGGCATGACCGCGTCGCCCCGTTCTTTTATGCGGCCAGTCCGGCGGTGCTGTCCGCGAAAGCCTTTTCCCGCACCTATCTGGTCCAGTTCCTGTCCCAGAGGCTCGCGTATCAGAAAAAGGAACAGGCCCTTCTCTACCATGACGGGATTTCGATCGATGATATAGCGACGCTCGCGGAGGAGCGGGGGGCGACGTGGGCAAGGGACATCCTTGACCGCTATGAACGGAGCGCCTCTGAACCTCTCGATGCGCTGCGCATTGCCCTCAATGCTCCCCACCTGTCAGTGCTGGCCACCGGGACGCCGGTAGCGGTCCTGATCGATGAGTTTCAGCGGCTCAAAGGCATCACGATCGAAGGGAACCCCGACCCCAAGCTGGTCTCTCTCTTCGAAGAGCCGATGGCTTCCGGGAAAACGCCCCATCTGATCTCCGGGAACGATCCGGAGATCCAGGAAATGGCCGTTGCGCAAGGCCTTGAACGGATACCCGTCCAGCCGCTGGGAGCCGAGAGCGCAATGTCGAGGGCTCGCGCGCTCCTCGCTGTGCATGGGGCCGAAGGCACCATACCCCATCTTCTCCTGCGGCATCTCGGCGGCAATCCCTTTTACCTGGCGTGTGTCATACGGACGGCATGTGCGAAGAAGGTCCTTGACGAGAAGGATTTCTGGAATGCCTATGTCCGGGAGATCATGGAAGGTCCTCTCTCGCTCTCGTGGTCCGCTGTCCTCAAGGACTTTTTCCCGGACCTGGAGGTGCGCAGGGCCGCCCTCGCAATGGCCTTCATGATGTGCCACGCGGCGGACCCCCACCCCCGCCGATGGTTCGCAAAATCCCTTGGGCTGACAGACGCTCAGGTGAGCGCCACGGCGCACTCCTTGTATCTCGCCGGTCTCATCCGCGGGGAGTTCGGTGTATTCAGGGCAACGGAAGACCGGGTCGTCCGGGATATCCTTGAGGAGCTCTACCAGAAGGAGATCCTCGCAAAGTCCCGCCATGAACGGGAACGGCTCTTCCTTGAATCATTGCTCCCGCAAAAGGAGAACGCCGTTCACTTTGAAATGACCATCCCCATGGTCAAGGAATCAGAGCTTGTCGTCGCGCAATGTCTCGAGCAGATCGGCAAGAACCTCCAACTCAACGAGGACGCCATAGGACAGATGCAGATAGCCGTGATCGAGGCATGCATCAACGCCATAGAACATGGCAAGGGAATGGATAATAAGGTCCGGATAGTCGTTGCCGTGGAGATGGGCCGCCTTGAGGTATCGATCGAAAGCGCTGGGCCGGAGTTCATCGTGCAGGAGACCGGCGAGCCGTTTGGCGACCAGGCGGCTGCGAAGGCGTCGGGCAGAGGATGGGGCGTAAAGCTCATGAAACGCTTTGCCGATGAGGTCGTGTTCGAAAGGACCGCCCAGGGTACGCGGACGGTCCTTATTAAAAATCTTGGAACATCCACTGGTGCGCGGAAGGAGGATACGGCAAATCGTGAGTAATTTTTCGTTGTCATCAAAATCAACAAAGGACGCGGTCGTCATGATGCCCAAAGGGTACATCAATGACATGGGAGCGGTGAGCCTGGAGCAGACAAGCGAACAGCTCCTCGGGAAGGGTGCAAAAACGCTCATCGTGAATTTCGCCGACGTCCAATATATAAACACCATCGGGGTCTCCATTTTTACCGGCATGGTTCATAAGACACAGGAACACAACAGCGTGCTCTGCTTTACCAATTTGAAGAAGGTCCACCGGGATGTATTTGAGATGATGGGCCTGATAAAGCACGTAAAGGTGTTTAACAACGAAGAGGACGCCCTGAGGTCCTTGAGGCGAAAGGAGAGCAATGCTGAATAAGAAACTGGATCTCAAGCGGTTGCTGTTCAGCATGGCGTCACTGGTCGACCTGGGACAGGAAGCGACCTCCTCGAAGGACCTCAGTGCGAAAATGAAGGCGGCGCTCTACGTCATCACGGGCATGTTTTCCGTGCCGACGGCGGCCCTGTTCGTGTACCACCCTCAGCGAAAACTTCTCCGGCTCTTCGTCGAAAAAGGGCGCCGGGTCAGGGAACGGCAAGTCAAAGGGCTTCCCCTCCTTCCGGAGCACATCAAGCGATTCCGGATGAATGATCCGCATACGCTTCGCGACATGGCAGAGAGCGCCTTCTTTGTCCGGAATAAGGAGGTGTTCAGCGATCTGCAGACAACGATCTTTCTTCCCCTTTTTGCTAAAGGCGATTTCGTCGGCGCCATCGCGCTCGGCCAGAAGCTGGGGAGAGCACCCTTCCGCCAAGGGGAAAAGGACGTCCTCCGGGTGATCGCGCATCAAATGGCGATAACCCTTCACAATGCGCGGCTGTTCCTGGAGGTGGCCAAAAAGGCCGCGGAAAACAAAAAACTCTATTCCAGCATGCAGCAGATCTACCAGGACACCATTCAGGCCTTTGCTACCGCGATCGACGCCAAGGACGAGTATACCAAGGACCATTCTTACCGGGTGGCCAGCTATGCCGTCGCGATCGCGCGCGAGCTCGGCTGGAAAAAGAAGGATGTCGAGGGCATCTATATCGCCGGCCTTCTCCATGACATCGGGAAGATCATTATTGATGTCAAGGTCATCAATAAGGGAGCAACACTTTCGACCCCTGAGTTGACGGAGATCAGAAAGCATCCTCAGATATCGTACGATATCCTGTCAAAGATCAGGTTCCCGTGGAAAAATATCGAGAACTTCGTCCGGCACCACCATGAGCGCATGGACGGGAAAGGGTATCCCGATTCACTGAAGGAGGCGGAATTGAGCGATGGCGTAAAGATCCTCGCGCTGGTAGACGCCTTTGACGCCATGACATCAGACCGGCCATACCGGGACAAGCTTCCTGTCAGCGAGGCATTGAAGGAAGTAATGCGGTGCAAAGGGACCCAGTTCGACACCAAGATCACGAACACGTTCTTCAATGTCCTGCGCAAGGAACTGAACGGCGAGGTCAAAGAACCCCATATCCTTCCTCATTTGCATAGCCTGGACAGCAGCAAGTTCAAGGCACTTTCATCGAATTCCGCCAGGTGATCAGCGCATCGGGTCGCTCTTCCGTAGGTCGTTTCAATATCAATGGTGCAGGATCATTTCTGGCAGCGCCTTCTTCGGCGCTGCCGTGCACAGCTGGCGCAATGCCTCCCGCCATCCTGCATATCACGATCAGTTCCTCACTGAGCCCGGTCCTTTACCCCTGTCTGCGGTCCTTCGCGTCGCTCAGAGCCTGTCCTGAGCATAGCGAAGATGGCTGTCCGCCTCGCTCTGCAACCGCTTGTCCTGAATCCTGTCTGTTTTTTTCCATGAACCACGCCTCCAGGCACTCTCCTGCCCCCTGATATTGTCACCGTATAAGAGTACAGGTCCGGCCATTCGAAAATCGAATACCCACCCTCCGAGAATCATACAACGGCCTGACACACGGGGCGTATTTCCTGATGATGCATGCTCCCCGCTGGAGCACAACATCCTGTTCCTGAACGTTTTTTTTCATCGCACGCAATACGGCGCCTTCTGGCACGGACAATGCAATCTATCAGACCAGTAGTACGGAAAAAATCAGCTTTGGGGGTGCCTCATGATGCAACGGATCGCCAATTTCGTCAGAGCGCTCTTCGGAATGGAGACATCCTGGAGCATCATGACTCTTTCCCGCGTCGGGATCGATCCGGTCACCGCGCGCTCTCTGACACAGGTGCTCCAGCCCGCACACACGATACGGCTGAGACCGGAACCGGCGGAGGAAGACCCTGCAGCCGGCGTCCCCGGGCTTCTTTGGCACGGGATCACCGACACCGGCCTCGTGAGAGACCATAATGAGGACAGCTTTTCGCTCCTCGATCTGGGGAACCGTGCGCTGTTCGTCGTGGCCGACGGCATGGGCGGCCATGATGCCGGCGAAGTGGCGAGCCGCATCGCCGTTGATGCGGTGCGCCGGGAAGTACGCAACAACACCATGCCTTACGAGGCCCCCCTCATGACCGTTGAACGGGCGGTTCAGCAGGCAAATGCGGAGGTCAGGCGCGAAGCAGCGCGCAAGGGATCGAACATGGGCACGACGCTCTGCGTAGCGCTCGTAACCGACGGCGCGGCATATATCGGCAGCGTGGGGGACAGCAGGGCCTACTGGATGGAGAACGGTTCCATCTCCCAGATCACCGAGGACCACTCCCTGGTGGCGAAGCTGGTGGCAGCCGGGAAGTTGTCACAACAGGAGGCCAGGAACCACCCCCGGTCCAACCTGCTCTACCGCACCATCGGGACCGACGAAACGGTCAAGGCCGGCATGTTCCGGGTCGAACTGAAGAAAGGCGGCACGCTCCTGCTCTGCACTGACGGGCTCTGGGGGGATGTGGATGAGGAAGAGATCCGCAGGATCTGCACCGAAGAGCCGTATACCGAGATCGTTTGCGCCAGGCTGGTACAGCGTGCGAACGCGAACGGCGGCAAGGACAACATCACCGCAGTGGTGGTTAAGGTCCTCTGATGGCGAAGCCCCGCGCATGGCTCCTGGAATGAATGAAATACAAGGTCCAACGTTGTAAAAGGAGGTACAGAACATGAAGAACGAACTGAACATCCGATGCGTCATGAGCAAGGATGCGCTGACGGTGACCGGGGCGGAGCAGGCGGTCTATGCGCTCGTGGATATCAAGGCGGTGAGCAGCGGACAGCACCGCACCATGCCGGCGAACTTCGGCCTGGTGCTCGACCGGAGCGGCTCCATGGACGGCGAGAAGATGGAGAATCTGAAGGAGGCAGCGGGCTACGTGGTGGACCACTTGAATGATAACGACCTCGTTTCCGTTACGGTCTTCGATGACCAGGTCGAGACGATTATCCCGAACCAGCCCCTGAAGGACCGCGAAGAGGTCAAGTCCCGGCTCGGATCGGTCATCCCCCGCGGCGGCACCCAGATCTCGGACGGGCTCAAGGCCGGTCTGGCGGAGGCCTGGAAGGGATTCTCCAAGGACCGCGTAAACCGCATACTCCTGCTCACCGACGGCCAGACGTGGGACGATGAGGCCGCGTGCCTCACGCTCGCCGACGAGGCAGGAAGAAAGGGCATCGCCGTTACGAGCATCGGCATCGGCGATGAGTGGAATGAGAAGCTCCTGCTCCAGCTCGCCGAGCGCTCTCACGGCAATTCGCACTGGATCCAGAATCCCATCGCCATCCTCGACGCGTTCCGGCAGGAGGTCGAGGGGGCGCAATCTGTCGCGGCAACGAACCTCAGCATGACGGCGCGCATGAGCCCGGGAGTCAAACCGGTGAAGGCATACGCCACCATGCCCATGATCTCCGACATGAGCACGAAGGCCGTGAACGGTCAGAACATCATGGCCGACCTGGGCTCCCTGGACAGCAGGCGGGGACAGGCAATGCTCATTGAAGTGCGAGTACCGCCCCAAAAGGCCGGCAAATTCCGGCTGGGCCAGGTAGAGGTCACCTATGACGTGCCCTCCCGGGGGATCAAGGGGCAAAGCGTCAAGGCGGACCTGTTCGTCATGTTCACTGATGACGCCGCAGCCGCGGCAAAGGTGAACGCCGAGGCGATGAACCTCGTTGAGAAGGTGAGCGCTTTCAAGCTCCAGACCCGGGCGCTCACCGAGGCCGAGGCGGGCAATATCGCCGCAGCGACGCAGAAGCTTCAGTCCGCTGCCACGGTACTTCTGAACCTGGGCGAGGACGAGCTCGCCGAGGCGGCGGAGAAGGAGATCCTGTCGCTCAAGAGGACCGGGGCCTTCACCGCAGCAGGGACGAAGAAGCTCGAATACGGCACCCGAAAACTGACGCAGGCATTGAAATAATTGCATAGGGCAGAGAGATGACCGCAATGGCTTGAACGCCATGCTCTCTGCGCCATGCGCTATGCATGATCCTAAAAAGGAGGACATACCCATGAAATGCACAGAGTGTCAGACGGAGTACATCGAAGGCGCGCTCTTCTGCGAGGAATGCGGGGCGAAGATCGGGACCGCGAGTCAACTGATTGACGCTGCAGGAACAATGGCCGATAAAGGGACGGCCCTGGTGCTCGCGTCCCCCGGCGGCGGTACGCTGGACATCCCGGACAAGGACGAAGTGGTCATCGGCAGGGAAGACCCCATCAGCGAGGTGTTCCCCGACGTGGACCTGACAGACCTCGGCGGCATGGAGAACGGTGTATCGCGCAAGCACGCGGTCATCCATCGGTCAGGAACGGACTATACCGTTGAGGACATGGGCTCCACGAACGGGACCTATATCAATAAAAAACGCATCCAGCCCCATGTGCCGCAGGCGATCAAGGCCGGCGACGAGGTCAGGTTCGGCAAACTGGCATTCTCGCTCGAGGCGGCATAACGCGAATGCAGAGCGCGGAATTCGGAGTGCGGAGTGATGAATCTAAAGAAGGAACCTGTTCTTATTCCGCATTCCGCACTCACCATTCCGCATTATGAAACGGAGGTACCAATGCCCAGGCTCACTTATAAGACACTCGTCTACGGCGCGGCAGGGGCTTTCGGCGGATCAGCCGCCTGGGCCTTTGTCCTGGCCTTGTCCCAGACCATGCGCAGCGGTCTCCTGACCGAGATAGCGCTCGGCTCGATCGTGGGCATGTTCATCGGCGGGTTCGTCTGGAGCCACGAGGCCATTACCGGAAGGCAGTTCCGCACCGCGCTCGAGCGCGCGGCCTTCGGCGCTCTGGCCGGCATCCTGGGCGGAGGGCTCGGCGCGGGTCAAGGCAATACGGTCTTTTCCGCACTCGGACGATACGTAGCGAACCTGGGCGGGTTCCGCGCGTCCCTGGGCATTGCCCTCTCCGTGGCCCTGGGATGGGCGGTCCTGGGGGCCGCGATCGGCATCAGCGGCGGCTTAATGGTCCGCTCCCGCTCGCGCGCCTGGTACGGCCTGGCCGGCGGATCCCTGGGAGGATTTCTCGGAGGCTTTCTGTTCAATGCCCTCTCGACAACGAACGTCTGGTCGGCCCTGGCAGGTCTTACCCTGCTCGGGCTTTCCATCGGCGCTTTCATCAGTCTCGTCGAGGAAGCCTTTGTCTCGGCAAAGGTGAAAGTGATCAAGGGACGGCACCTGGGCAGGGAGTTCCCGCTCCTCAAGGAACTGAGCGTCATCGGCCGCGATGACCGCTCAGATGTCTGTCTTTCCGGCGCCGAAGGCGTAGCGAACCAGCACGCAGGCATCCGGCGGAACAACGGCCATTTCATCATCGAGACCGACGAAGAGGGAAAACCCGTGTACGTGAACCAGAAGATGACGCGGAACAGCAGGCTCGCCGATGGCGATGTCATCCGCGTGGGCAGCATCCTGCTCATGTTCTCGGCGGTCAGGAAAGCAGTGGCGATCGCAGCCGTGACCGTCATGCTGTGCCTCTCCGTGGTGGCAGGGAGTACGGCACTGGCGGCCGGACCCGCATCAGCCCAGATCACCCAGTTCGACCTGAGCGGTTTCCCGACAGTGAAGATGTATGTTTCCGTACTTGATGCGGACGGCAACCCGGTCCGCGGCCTGAGCAAGGAAGCGGTGACGCTCAGCGAGAACGGACGCCCCGTCGCGGTGGACGCGATGCAGATGACCGGGACGAAAGTCACGCGCGAGCCCTTGAGCCTTGCCATTGTGGTGGACCGGAGCGAGTCCATGACCGGCGAAAAAATCGAACACGCCAGGGAATCGGTCGACCGTTTTCTTTCGCTCATGCAGCAGGGAGACCGGGCAGCCCTCATCGCCTTCAGCGATTCCATCGTGAAGCTCGAATCACTGACTGACAACATCGGACTTCTCAGGCAGGCGACGGCCGCCATCCGGCCCGGCGGGCACACTGCGCTCTACGATGCCGTGGTTGCCGGCGTGGCCTCGGTCCAGGGAGTACCGGGCAGGCGGGCAGTGATCGTCCTGACCGACGGGATCGCCAACCGCGGCTCCCTCGACATCGACCAGGCAATCGCCGCAGCTGCTAAAGAGTACGTCTCAGTCTCCGTCATCGGCCTGGGCAAGGACGTCCGGGCATCTCGGCTCGAGCGGATCGCCATAGAGACCGGGGGCTCCTACTTTTTTACGCCCTCCGCCGTCGGACTGATGGATATCTACGATACCATCGGCAACAGGATCCGGAACGAGTACGCCGTCACCTTCGTGACCGAAAAGCGGGCTGCATACCTCCGTAACCTTTGGCTCACCCTTGCTTCAGGCCAACATGCAACACGCTCCTATTTCCAGCCCCAGTCCTCGCTCTTCGGTGCCGGTAGCATGCTGCCCCCATGGGCCTTTGCCGTCCCTCTTGCGAGCATACTGGGGCTTGTGGCCGTCTCGCTCCGCAGGGTGGAGCGGTACTACGAGACCGGCCATCTGAGCCTCGTGCGCGGCACGGGCACGAAGAAGGACATCAATATCAATTCCCGTGTGACCATTGGAAGGGACGAGCGTAATACCCTCGGCCTCTTCAAGGACAGCGGCATCGACCAGCGGCACGCCGAGGTCGTCCGGGAGAGCGGCAAATATATTATCGAGGACAAGGGTTCTGCTGCCGGGACCTACGTGAACAAGACCCGCGTCGCGGGCAGGCAGGCGCTTCAGGACGGCGACGTCATCACCATGGGCAACGCCACCATCATATTCAGCGAGGAGACCAGGCCGACCTGTCCTGACTGCGGCGGCGCCCTGAGGCCGAAGGCGAAGTTCTGCGCCAAGTGTGGAGCGAAACAGGCTTAGGGTAGGACCGATAACCCTTGACACGGACAAGGGCGGATCTTACATATGAAGAAGCATGATCAAAACTTTGCCCTATCAGCTCTTTTTTCAGGGTTCTGATCGGCCTCGATCAGCATCAAAGATCTTCTTTAAAGTGGCTATGTACGGAGGTCATACTATGAGCCGGCTGCTGAAAAATAGATACGAGATCATCGGCCTCCTCGGTACGGGCGGGATGGGCTCTGTCTACAAGGTCGCTGACCGGGACTGGAAAGGCAGGATCCTGGCTGCCAAGGAGCTCCGTTCCGACGGGCTTTCTCTGGTGAAGGCGCAGGAGGCCCTCACCCAGTTCCAGACCGAAGCAAGGATCCTGGCGCGGCTCACGCACCCGAACCTTCCCAAGGTCTACGACTACTTCAGCTTGCCGGGAAGGCATTACATCATCATGGAATACGTGAAGGGAAAGACGCTGGAAGCGTTGCTTCGCAGCCGCAAGGGGCAGCCCGTGGATGAACGACTGGCCCTGTCCTGGGCGCTCCAGATCTGCCGGGCCATGCAGTTCCTGAGCGTCCAGAAGCCGCCCGTCGTGTTCCGCGACCTCAAGCCCTCAAACATCATGATCGAACCGGACGGCAAGGTCAAGTTGATCGATTTCGGCATCGCCCGGTTCTTCAAGGAGGATAAGCGGGAGGACACTTATGTGTACGGCACGCCGGGGTATGCTGCGCCCGAGCAGTACGGCACAGGCCAGACCAATGTGCGCTCCGACATCTTCTCCCTTGGCGCCACGCTCCACCACTGCCTTACTGGAAGGGATCCCTCGGAAAGCCCTCTCGAGTTTCCTGATGCTCGGTCGCTGAACCCAAATTTGAACAAGGGAACCTCCCGGATCCTCACGAAGGCGCTCGACCTGGAGATGGGCAGGCGGTACAAAACACCCCTCGATATGAAACGGGCGCTCCAGAGCGTGCTCCGGAACATCGAGATATTGCCGCGGGGTGTTGACAACGTCATCCATGCCGAGCCGGGAAAGCCCATCACGTTGCCGTGGTGGAAGAAGACCAGTTGGGTGAGCGTGCCGGTGATGGCACTCGGATGCAGCGGTACAACGGGTACGCTGTCGTCCGATGACCGTTGGCTCCATCCCAGGCCCAAGGCCTTCAGCCACGGTTCGTCGCAGCTTCTGTTCCGCGTCGACGGGGCAAAGCTCAGGATGGGAAGGGAGTACCACCCGCGGATCACCGTGTGCACCGATGCCGGCATTCTCCGGCCGCAGTTGTCCTTCAAGCGGCCATGGCCATGGATGCTGATCGAAGCGGCGATCATTGCGGCGGCTCTAGCAGGGTTGTTCATGATAAGGTAAGGAAAAGACTCACTGACGAGAAGATTCCGCTTGTTGCGCAAACCTTCTCGTATAGGGAACATCATCATTAGCACTATTTAACAGCCTGTTCGTGCTTCTCCTCCCATTGCGCCAAGCAACAGGGATAACAACTTCCCCCATATATCCGAAAAGTTTTGCAGATTGCTGAAAGAGTCCAGGATTGTCATTGCGAGGAGCGATTTGTGCGACGAAGCAATCTCTAAGCACCTGATATGTTTAACTGCAAGATTGCTTCGCTACGCTCGCAAAGACAGTAAATAAGTCTTTTTCAATGACCTGTTAAATCCGCACCATGATCTCCTGCACTGATCCTGTACGATGACCTGTAATGACCTCCCAGAACCAATAAGCCCGCACTGAAGGGTATCTTCACCTCTCTAGATATAAATATACAATAAATACAATATGTTATATGCTTGTCTAGCAAAAAACAAATTAAACTTGACAAAACTATTAAAATTAGTTAAGCTATTTACCATAGAACTACAAAGGAGGGACCTGATATGAAAGATCGACTGATCGCGCTATTTGCCGCCCTGTTTACTGCATTTATCGCCCTGATTCTTGGAGGGTCATTGCTCGGCTTCGCCTATGGAGATCCCGGCGCCATCGGTGGCGGATATCCAGCAACGAATCAGCCCGTCATCAATGAAAAGACCGGCGAGCTGGGAACAGACATCTTCAGACTGGTCGGCGATGGCCAGGCCCCCGTACTTTCGGAGGATGGAACACAGATCGCCTACTACGACGACAACTATCAGATCTGGACAGTGCAGGTAAACGGCAGCGGGCGTACGAAGCTTACCTCAGGGTACTTCGATCTGTACCCTTCCTGGTCGCCGGACGGAAAGAGGATCGCCTTTCGTCGCAGCACCATGATCGAAGGCAGCAGTCACAGCGACATCTGGATCATGAACAGTGATGGCTCCGATCAGATGCCGTTGACCGATGCCCTGAGTACGCAAGGGGCCTATGACCGACCTGCATGGTCGCCCGATGGAACGAAGATCGCCATGGAGGCTGCTGTCGACGGAATGATGAGCGAGATCTATATCATCGACGTCAACACGAAAGTGCTCTTTAACGTGACCGCCGGGAACAGCCGGGACAGCAATAGGATCAACCACCAGTCCCCCTCATGGCTTGCGGATGGCGAGCAGATCGCTCTTATCCGGAACGATGACTTTGCCATCATAAGGACTGACGGCACGGGACTGAAACAGTGAATCGGAGGGAAGAACGTCAGGCGCGCGGAACTGGCAGAGAATACCGTCCTAGGTATTATGGTGTAAATTCACTAACCGTTATGATATAATGGCGTTACTTGAGTAACCGTTATGCGGTAAGATTATGATGAAGAACATGAAGGGCTTTACGCTTATCGAACTCCTGATTGTGGTGGCCATCATCGCCGTTCTGGCGGCAGTTGCCATCCCGCAGTTCGCGTCATATCGTGTGAAGGCCTACAACGCAGCGGCCCAAACCGATCTCAGAAATTTCAAGGCTCAGATGGAATCCGTAATGGTTGAACGGATGGTCTATCCTACCTTTTAACAAACCAAAACAACCTTAACGCGGACCTGGCCATTGCTGGTCATTGATGCTGGTTTAATCGTGGTGCTGTCGCGGTAATGCTGATGGTGAAGTAGAGCAGGTGGAGACACTGAGGGATTCACCTACAATCTGAAACGGTGACGGTCAATGGGAAATGCAGAATATCAGTTGAAACATGCACATAACGAAAATCCAGCGGGGATATTGATCCCCGCTGGATTGATTTGAGCAATAGGCTCCTAAATGGTTGTCATTGTTTTATGGCATCACAATTATTGCACTATGAAGTCTCGCTGCAATAACCTTATGCCCTGCTGCAACACTGCAGTTTAATCTTCGGTGTTCTTTTCCTTCTTGTGATCAATCGGCTCTGTACACTCATATTCAACTTCTACCCTGGCTGCAAGGAAGTTGGTGCTTGCGCTATCATATCCGTACAGCTTGACCTCAATCCATGCGTCGTTGGCAAGAGTTCCCTTGACAACTGCCTTGCTGAAGTCAACAGTCATCGTTTTTCCCTTTTTGTAGGTGAGGGTTAAGGTATGGTTCGTTGTCGTATAATTTGAAACCAATCCCTCCACTTTCACAAAGATCTCGGATGCCTCGATAGTCTTGTTAGCATAATCGATGGTCGAGGTCGTAACCAGTGTTCTCAAGCCATCCTGCTGAGCACGTTGGAGAAGATCGTCAAGAGCCGGTTGCTGAGACGATGTGATGCCCGAATACAACACCGTGAACGAACGAGGATGCCTCGAAAGGGTGAATGCATCGGTTGATGTGGTCAGATTCACGACGAGGCCGGTAATTGCCTCGTGACGGTAAAGGCGCTCGAACTCATTTCCGTGGATAGGCGACACTTTCATGGTTACAGAGCACGACGGGGTGCCGAAGTTATCGACATCAAAATCTTTCAGCCTGAAATCGAGCGCAACTTTGTTGTAGTGGTTTACCAGCACGTTGACTGCGCCGTTGATGTCCAGTGAGCAAGAGTCTCCGTTGCAATACAGCCTGTTCACATGGTTGGCTTCGTCCTTATAGGATGTGAAGGAGCAAGTCGACTTGGTCACGGCACTGTCCATGAGTTCAACGGACTTGTCAAATTCGATATGCAGCCTGTTGTAAGGCACTGCAGGGCATTCGGCAATGCTCAAAAGCTGCAACACATTAGATAGATTAGCAATGTCGATCTTCAGCGGCGTCGATGGCGTCGTCATTGTCGTCAATACGTCACAAGTTGCGGTGCTGCCTGTATTCAGGACGGTCACCTTGTTGATGGTCACGATCACCTGCTTATAATCCGACATGTTATCGGTGGCGTAGAGAGCCACCGTGCCGGTCGAAGCTCCTCCCCCGCTGTTCCCGCCGCTGCAGGAGTTGAACACGGTGACCGCTATAATGAGCAGTACTGTTCCCGCAATGACACTGATAAATGCATTTCTTTTACTCATGACGCACCTCCTCCTTTTCTCGTCAGATGTTACGGCAGCGTTTGCTTGGCATCTTCATGATGTGTAATTCTGCGGTAGTAATATAATATATTTTATTATACCACTGAAAATGGCGCCCTTGTGTAACGGCCCCGGTTTTCTTGGACACGGATCTGTGGTAAATCATATGTCCGAGTTGAAGTATTTCAGAAAAATGAGAAGACGGGTAATTGAGGGGATGACGAATTACGACTAAATGAGACATTGAATATTACAAAGAATTGAAACAACAACAGTTACAGGAAGTTGCTCGCTCGTCGTCAGACGCTACTGCTACTCCCGCATCCCGTACTTCTTCATCTTCTCGTACAAGGTCGAGTAGGCAATGCCGAGAACTTTCGCGGCCTCGGTCTTGTTGCCGTTGACCGACTTGAGGGTGGCGGCAATGGCGGCCTTCTCGATCTCCTCAAGGGTCTTGCCGCTCAGGCCGTCGAAGGTGGCTGTCTTTTTCCCCTGCGACAGGAACAAGTCCTTCGTGTCGATCCTGCCGCTGTCCGAAAGCGCGGCGGCGCGGCCGAGCACGTTCCTGAGTTCCCGCACGTTCCCCGGCCAGGAGTAGGCCGTGAGCGCAGCGGCGGCCTCGGGCGAGAGGCCCGCGATCTTCTTGCCGATCTCGGCGGATATCCCCGCGAGCAGGTGGCCTGCAATGGTCTCGATGTCATCCTTCCGCTTCCGGAGCGGCGGCATGGAAACCCGCACCACCGACAGCCGGTAGAAGAGGTCCTCGCGGAACCGTCCGGCCTTCACTTCCTTCTCGAGGTCCTTGTTCGTGGCGGAGATGACCCGGACATTGAAGCTCATTGGCTTGTCAGCGCCCACACGCTTGGTCTCGCGCTGGTCCAGGGCGCGCAGCAGCTTGGGCTGGAGGTCCGGGGAGAGCTCGCCGATCTCGTCGAGGAAAATAGTGCCGTTGTCGGCGAGCTCGAAGGCGCCCTGCCGGGCCTTGACTGCGTCAGTGAACGCGCCCTTCTCGTGGCCGAAGAGCTCGCTCTCGATGAGATTCGGCGCTACAGCGCCGCAGTCGAACACAACGAACGGCCCGTCGGCCCGGCGGCTGTAAGTGTGGATTGCCCGGGCCGCGAGCTCCTTACCCGTACCCGTCTCGCCCTCGAGCAGGACCGTAACATCCGTCGGAGCGATGCGCTCGAGCATGCCGTAGACCTCCCGCATGGGCGACGCCGAACCGATGAGCTCACCGAAGCTGTCCGCGCTGCTCTGCAGGATCTCGATGCGCTCCTCCAGGGGTGAGAAAGTCATCTCGGTCTGGCCCAGGCGGATGACCGACCCGGGAGAGAGATAGGCCTCGCGCACCCGCACGCCGTCCAGGAATGTGCCGTTGGTGCTGTTGTGGTCCCGAAGCACGTAGCCGTCGGACCGCTCTTCCACCTCGGCGTGTCGGCGGGAAACCGTGGGATCGGTCAGAACCAGGTCGCTTCCCGGCAGCGTGCCGATCATGACAAAGGCCTTCTGGATCACGAGCTCCTTGCCCGCGTCCTTGCCGTTCTTCACCGTGAACCGCGCCTTCTTGACGATGAGCGGCCTAAGGTTCTGTCCGGCCAGCACCTCGGTCCGATCGCCCTTTTTTTCACCCGGTGCGGTCTTTTTCTCGCCTTTTTTCATATCGACATTGTATCACAAGACAGGGGAAATGATGATACCGAAGAGATCGGCCGACCATGCCCTCATTGAAGTTCCCTGAAGCAAGCTGCTAGGAATACCTCGCTCCTGGATTCAGGGGTACGACGCATGCTTTGACCTTGACCTTTCCCCGGGAGTGTCTTATCATATTTTCCATCTGACCTTGGAACGCGGAGGGAACGACCGATGGGACCTGCGGCAGGAGACGACAAGACCCGGATAAGTACTCCATCAGTATCAAAACAGAAGATCCCGGCGCGGTACCAGGCTTCCGTAGTGATCGTGCAGGGATACGCCGAGGGCATGGAATATTCCGTCGACAGAACGTACGCCGTGATCGGCAGGAACAAGGACGCTGCGGTCCCGCTAAGGGACCCCCTCGCCTCGCGTGAGCACGCTGTCATCGTGTTCCATGACGGCGTTTTCGTCCTGAAGGACCTGGAGAGCACCAACGGCACGCACATGCGGGGCGCGTCCATCAGGCAGCGGAAACTGCGCCACGGCGACAAGTTCCGCGTGGGAGACACGGTCCTCCAGTTCATCCTCCAGGACAGCGGCAGGGCCAGGACCTACGAGATCGCGTAGATGAAGCTCATTACCTTCGGTGCGACCGACCCCGGAAGGAAGCGGGCCAACAACGAAGACGCCTATCTCCTTGATGACCGGCTGCGCCTGTACGCCGTTGCCGATGGGGTGGGCGGCGTCGAAGGCGGCGAGGTCGCGAGCCGGATCGCCGTGGAAACGCTAGGGGAGGCGATGCCGGACCTGCTCGGCGACAGGGACCGCACCCCGCCCGCCGGACGCTCTTCCGGCGAGGGGACGGAATTGACTGCGTTGCGCTCGGCGGTCTCCTTCGCCCACCGAACCATTCGCGCCGCAGTCGGGAAGGCGCCCGGTCTTGCCGACATGGGTACAACGCTCACGGCGCTACTGCTGGCGAATAAACGAGCGTACCTGGTCCATATCGGGGACAGCCGGGCCTATCTCCTCCGTGCCGGCGAACTCACCCAAATAACGAACGACCACTCCGTCGTTGCGGAGCAGGTACGTGCGGGACGTCTCACGGCCGGAGAAGCGAAGACCAGCCCCTACCGCCACGTGATCACCCGGGCGCTCGGCATCGCCGAGGATGCCGCCCCCGACCTTGCGGAGCGGCCGATACAGAAGAACGACACGTTCCTGCTGTGCTCCGACGGCCTGACCGAGATGGTGGATGACGCCGGTATCAGGACGATCCTCTCCGGATTCCCTACCCGGGATGCAGTGAAAAAGCTGATCGACGCGGCGAACGGCAGGGGCGGCGTGGACAATATCACCGCTGTCGTGGTGCAGGTGCTGGAGATCTAGCTGCACAGAACAACGCCTCGTGGAAGCACGGGTCCCGGCACCGTTGGGATGCACAGATCAGAGAAGAGCTCTACATACGTTGACCACGGAGGCCACCGAGGACCCAGAGGAACGCGAAACACCTCTCGTCCGGGCTTTTTTCGGTGAGCTCTGTTATCTCAGCGGAAAAGATTCGCTTTTGTATCAAGGAATCATCGTTCTTATTCGTGTTCCCGCGCACCTGCGGGACCGTGGTTAAGAGGCAGTGGTCCGGGCATCTCCCGATCAGGATGGCAGTATGGCGATCCAGCAGCTCAAGGATGAATACGAGATCCAGGACGAGATCGGCTCAGGCGGCATGGCCACGGTGTACAAGGCTGTCCAGAAGTCCCTCGCCCGTCCGGTGGCGATCAAGCAGCTGAAGCGGTCCTACCACGCCGACGAGCAGATCGTCCGGCGCTTCGAGCGCGAGAGCAGGGTGGCCGCCTCGCTCCAGCACGAGAACATCGTCCACATCTACGACTACTGGAAAAAGCCGACGTACGCCATCGTGATGGAGTACGTTGATGGCGCCAACCTTGCCGACGTCATCGAGAAGACCGGCGCCCTGCCCGTTGACGTGGGCGTCATGATCTCCATCCAAGTGTGCAGCGCCCTGGAGTACGCCCACATGCGCGGACTCGTCCACCGCGATATCAAGCCGAGCAACATCATGATCAAACGGAACGGCGAGGTCAAACTCATGGACTTCGGCATCGCCCACACCCGGCACCTTGACGCCCTCACCCTGCCCGGCACGCTCATCGGGACGCCGGCCTACATGTCACCTGAACAGATCCTCGGCCATCAGCTCGATGTCAGGTCTGACATCTTTTCTCTCGGCATCGTGTTGTACGAGATGTTCACCGGGGTCAAGCCTTTTGCCGACGACGAGAAGCGGCCGGTAACGGCAAAGATCGTGCATGATGACTTCCTCGCCCCCCGCCGCGTGAATGGAGACCTCCCCCGGCGGCTGCAGTGGCTCATCAAGAAGTGCCTCCGGAAGAAGCCGAAGCGGCGCTATGCTTCCATGCTGGAGGTCGAGCGCAAACTGGGAAAGCGGCTCGCGGGCAGAACGACGAAGGCTGCCTCGCTCCAGCGGATCTCGGACTGCCTCGTCTCGCGCAAGGTCTTTGAGGCAGCGCCGGAACAGGATACGATGATTGTCCCGCCGGAAGCGAAGTTGTCTGGACGGCTCAAGGCGTCGATCGCGGCTGTTACAGCGCTCATCGTCCTGGCAGTAGGAGTAGGGCTCTACTATCAGCGGATGCGGACAGACCAGGCAACGGTACGGCCTCCTGCTGCGCCGGCCACTCTGCCGTCAGCTGCCGGGCCGCCCCTGTCACGGCCCGTGGAGACCGCTCCGGCCCGCCTGCCAGCGCCGCTGGGTCAGGCTACCGGGACAGCGGGTACCCTCAGCCAACCGGCCCCGTCAACTCCTCCCTTGTCGGTCGAGCAGAGGAAAGAACCGACCGTCGAAAAAAAGACAGCCACGACCAAAAAGAAGAAGAAAAAGAAAGCGCCTCCCGCAACGACCAGCATGATAACCCCGCCCCCTTTAGCATGAAGAGGGCACTGTTCCTGATTCACACCCGGAATGCAAACTGCGCCTTCGTCTTTTCGAAGACTCCCCTGCCGGCACAGCGCTCATCGCTGGTACAGGACAAAAAAAAGCGTCAACCCAGTCGGGCTGACGCCGTTCCTGCTGCTCCCACTCCCGCTCGATCACTGCTCAGGCATCCGGAACCTTGCACACTTCTCGGGAGCTGGTCCGCGATGATCTGCCGGGGCAGGTACAGGGCTCCGTTCCCGCCACACCCCTTGTTCCGCACGACATCCACGGTTTAGCTGCTCATGAATATCGCCTAGACCTTCGGCCAGGACATCCTGATCCGGTCACCGACCGCCTTACCGTTCATTGTCAGCACGGCTAGCGGTGGTCACGATGCACCGGCGCGACACCGCCGCCCGGCTCTATAAGCGAATTGTAGAATTCCTCCCATTCTTTCCGGTCGATCTTATTGTCCCTGTTCTTGTCCGCCTTGTTGAACAGATACGCCTTCAGCTCATCGTCCGAGAGCTTGCCGTCCCTGCCCGGTGCGAGGTCCTGTGGTTGAGCATAGGGAAGCGCCCGGACGTGCTCCAGCTTGTAGAACTCGCATGCCGAGAACTCGTCAAAGGTGATCTCGCGGTTGTTGTTCTTATCTAGACGGCAGAACTCCTGCTCGGACGCGTTCTTCTTCTCCTCGGGAGGCGTGATCGCTCCCTGCAGGGCGAACGAAAGGGCGAGCATAAGGATGAGCATGTGGTAACGCATGAGTGACCTCCGCTTGGTGTGCCGTCTTCGGCAGGCTGCCGCTTCCGCTGCTACGCGTCCAGGACCTCGCGGACCTTCCTGAGCAACTGATCCGGGAAGATGGGCTTGGGAAGGAACGGTATCCCGTCATTGGTGATGCCCTTGCTCTGGATGATGTCCGCAGTGTAGCCGCTCATGAAAATGACCTTGATACCGGGTTTCACGGCCCTGATCTGTTCATAGGCAGCCTTCCCGTTCTTTTTCGGCATGATCACATCGGAGAGGAACAGCGAGAGAGAACCTGCATGCTCCGTGAACTGCTGCACGGCTTCCTCGCCGTCGACCGATTCGATGACGGTATACCCCGCTTCCCGCAGCACGATCGTGATCAGCGCCCTGACATCGTTCTCGTCCTCCGCGAGCAGGATGGTCTCCCTGCCGCCAGCGGGCCGGTCCTCGATCCGGGCTGCCGGGGATTCTCCGGCGATCTCGATCGCGGGCAGGTATATCTTGAATGTCGTCCCCTTCCCCGGCTCGCTATAGACGTTGATCGTCCCGTTATGCTGCTTGACGATCCCATAGACGATGGAAAGTCCCAGGCCCGTGCCCTTCCCGACCTCTTTCGTCGTGAAAAAGGGCTCAAAGATCTGCTTACGGGTCCCTTCGTCCATGCCGGCGCCGGTATCAGACACGCATATGACGCCATATCGTCCCGCCCGGTCGAGGTAGTTCACCTTCCGGGACCTCTCGTCGAACTCGACCAGGTCGGTCTCGATGATCAGCTGGCCGCCATGTGGCATGGCGTCCCGGGCATTGGTGCAGAGGTTCAGCAGGACCTGTTCCATCTGGCCGCTGTCCGCCAGGACGTTCATACTTTTGTCGCGGAGGAACGTCCGGAACTCGATGTCTTCGCCGATCAGCCGCTTCGCGATCTTGGTGACGCTCTGCACGATCTCGTTCAGGTCCACCGGCTTCGGTTCGATCACCTGCTTCCGGCTGAAGGCGAGGAGGCTTTTGGTCAGCCGCGCGGCCCGGTCGCCTGCCGAGAGGATCTGGCTGGCATAGAAGGCGAGCTGCTCGTCGGCCGGCACTTTTTTTTTCATCATGTTGGCATAGCCGATGATCGCCGTCAGGATGTTGTTGAAATCGTGGGCCATGCCGCCGGCGAGGTGCCCGACGGCCTCCATCTTCTGTGCCTGGAGCAGCTGTGAATGGAGCTTTTCCTGCTCCTGCTCCGCCATCATCCGCTGGTAGATATTGAACCCGAGGACCGCGATGCCGCCGGCCAGGAGAAGGAAGATCCCCAGGGTCGTGGCTACGAGCCCTGGATGCTTTGCTGCGAACGATACCGGCCGGTTGACGATGACTGCGCCGGCAGGCAGGGACCGGAGCGGGATGTTGAAGCGGACCAGCTGGTTGTGATCGAACATCATGCGTGTCGGGCTTTTCAGGTCGACCGGGATGTCGGACGCAGGTTCTCCCGCAAGGACCCGGGCCGCCAGCTCCGCGGCCCTCGCCCCCTGCAGCTTGCCGCCGACCAGGCTGCCTCCGACGATGCCGTAGCCGAGCCGCTCCTCGTGCAGTCCGTAGACCGGCACAGGCGCACTCTGGCTCAGGAGCCGGGCGATCTTCTCGTGATTGATCACCTGGCCGTCCTTGTCAAGGCTGTACGACAGGGCAAGCACCAGGCTTTCGGCGGGAAGCCCCTGGAGGTGCTCCACCAGTTCAGCGGCGGACAGGTTCGGCAGGTACTGGATCTCGACCCTCCCGGCAAAGGGCTTGAGCTGCTCCTCGGTCTCCCGTTTAGTCGCAAGGCCCGTGATGGTGTAGTCATGGACCACGACGACCTTCCGCGCACCGGGATGAAGTTTGAGGGCCTGCTCCAGAGTATCGCCCGCATCGAGGATCTCCGCGACGCCGGTCACATTATCATGGCCTTCGATCGTCTTTGCATCAAATCCGTTGATCCCGCAGAAAACGATGGCAGCACGGGGAAACAGCTGTGGCCGGTATTTGAGCGCGAACTGCAGCGCAGGATTGTCGGCAACGATGACAACAGGGAAGTCCTTGCCGCCATATTTCTGGAGGAAGAGATCGCGGAGCCGGTCAAAATGCTCCATCTTGGGGTAATGCTTGCAGTCCAGGAAATCGATTCGCGGCTGGATCCTCGCATCGGCCTTCATGAGCCTTTCGACGATCCCCCGCATCTCGTTGTCGGACCAGGAATAGCCGAGATGGTAGGAATTGAGGATCAGGACCTCCCGGCTGTCCCTGCCCGGGACGGCCATTGATCCCATCATGCTGGATATGCGCTGTTGATCGACGGGGAGTTCGATGTTCGACGCCGTGCGGACCTGATACCACAGGAGGGCCATCAGCATCAGGATGCCGAGAATAAAGAGCGATGCGATCCAGCCGGCGCGGGGCGAACGATTGAGGATCATGCGGAGTTTGCGGATCGCGGTCGTCAATCGTCGCTCCTTTCACGGGCCTGGCACTATAGATTGACCCTCTCTGGCTGCAGCAGGACCAGCGTGTCACAGGATAAGTATAACAAAAAGAGTGCCGGGCGCGGAGTGTTCTTCGTGCCCAGTCGGCACGGTCTTCCCGCTGCATGGGCGCATGCGATACGGCGCAGGAAGGCTTGCTTTGAGAGGAGGATGGCGAGCGGTCAGGAGCGCTTCATGTCCCGCTCGCGGTACCAGACGCGGAGCTCTTTCTTCATGATCTTGCCTGTCGCGGTGCGGGGCAGCTCTTCGGTGAAGATGAACCGCCGCGGGATCTTGTAGTGGGCAACGTGTTCGGCGAGATAATCACGGAGGTCCTTCGCCGTGGCGTTCTTGCTTTCCTGGAGCACCACGTACATGATGCCCAGCTCCTTCCCCTCCTCGTGCTCGTGGGGAACGCCGATCATGGAGCAGTCCTTGACCGCAGGATGCCGGTACAGGACCTCCTCCACCTCGTAGGGATATACGTTCAGGCCATCGACAATGATCAGGTCCTTCTTCCGGTCGATGATCCTGATGTACCCGTCCTCGTCGAGTGCGGCGATGTCGCCGGTAAAAAGCCATCCGTCCCTGATGGTCTTGGCCGTGTCCTCGGGGCGGTTCAGATATCCCTTCATCACATTGGGCCCTTTGACGACGAGTTCGCCGGGCGTTCCGACAGGAAGCGGTGCACCTGCATCGTCCACGATCATCACGTCGATCCCCGGGAGGGGCTTGCCGACCGTGCCGGGCTTGCTCATCCCCTTTTCCAGCGGATTGATGGATACAACCGGCGAAGCCTCGGTCAGACCGTAGCCTTCGAGCAATGGGACCTTGAAAGCCGCCTCGAACTCCCGGATGACCTTCACCGGCAGTGGCGCAGCGCCGGAGACGCACAGCCGGAGGTTCAGCAGGAGCTTGATGAAGAAGGGCATGTCCTTCTCGGCCAGGATCTTGTAGACCGTGGGGATGGCTACGAAGAGCGTGATGCGGTCCATGATGAGGCTCTTCACAACGCGCTGGAACGGCCGCACGCCCGGCAGCAGCGAGAGCATGGCGCCCCGCAGGAGCGGCAGCACCACGCAGACCGTGTAGGTGAAGGAATGGAACAGCGGCAGGAAAACCACGAAGCGGTCCTTCGAAGAGATGTGGATGACCTCGCAGGCAGCGAGCGCGTTGGCGATGATGTTCCGGTGGGTCAGGAGCGCGCCCTTGGGCCTGCCGGTCGTGCCGGACGTGTACAGGATGGTCGAGACCTCATCGGGGTCGGTCCGGGGGAACGCGGGCTGGGCACCCGCTCCCGAGGACCGCAGCGCGACCTCCGGCAGCGAGTGATACCGCCGGTTACCCCGCTCGCGCTGCATGAGCTTCTGCACCGTCGCGGAACACTCGGCGTCGTGGAACACGGTGACAACGCCCGCGTCCTCGAGGATAAAGTCCACTTCTTCGTGGGTCAGCAGATTATTGACCGGCAGGACGCAGCCCCCTGCGCGGATGATGCCGAAGTAGGCCGCGATGTATTCGTAACAATTGCAGCTCAGGAGGGCGATCCGGTCGCCCCGCCTGAACCCCTGCTCCAGAAGGAACGACGCGAACACCGAGGCAAGCCGGTCCATTTCCCGGTAGGAATATTTCCTGCCTTCGAACTTAACGAACGTCTTCCGGGGGATCCGCCGGGCCTGCTCTCCCAGCATCTGGTCGAGAGGTAGAATCTCCTTTTTCATGGCGGGGAGTATAACATAGTCGCCCGCAAGGGGAAAAGTAAAAAAACACGCCTGCCGTCACGCGCGCCCCGCTTCCCGTGCCTGGAGACCGGAAGGATTTCCCTTGACATAATACAGGATTTATATTATCTTCATTGACAGAAGAAACGCGGCATCTGCCGCAAGGCATCATCCGCGAGAAGCGCCACAGGGGATAGCAGATGGGCAGGGAGACAGGCTCCCTGCCCGGTTTTTTCCGTGGTCGCGTAAAAAAGAAAAGGCAGGCCACCTGACGGTGAACCTGCCTTTATTGGTTGATGGGTGGTGCTCAGACCTTTACGACATTCGCTGCCTTCGGGCCCTTCGGGCTGTCTTCAATGTCGAACGTCACTGCCTGACCTTCGGCCAGGGACTTGAAGCCAGCGTCCTGGATCGCAGAAAAGTGAACGAACACGTCTGCGCCGTCCTCTGCGGCAATGAATCCAAAACCCTTGGAGTCATTGAACCACTTCACGGTTCCTTTTGCCATGTGTGCAGAACCTCCTTCCGTGAGAATTGAAGAAGCGGAAACGTGCGTCACAAAAAAACCGCAAAGATGGGATCTTTGCGGCCGCGTGAACGACAAAGACTTCCGAACTTCAGTGCCGATACTCGCATATCCCCCGGCCAAAGTCAAGAATTATTTTCCACAACCTCTTCGTCCTCTTTCCGCCAGGCGGGATCAACGATGCAAAGAAACGCCAGGTCCACAGAACCGCTGTTCGTGATCTGCTGCTTCGCCTTCGGCGGGATGTAGATCGTGTCCCCTGCCACTATCCGCTTCGATCCGCCGTCGATGTGCATGATAGCCTCGCCGGACAGGATGTAATAGACCTCCGATGTCCTGAGGGCATGGAGCCACGTGGTCTGGCCGGGGGCTACCACGGCATGCGCGAGGCTGTACCGGAGCGCAAGTTCCGCCTTATCCGGATGCAGGATCTCCCGGAGCGTGCAGTTGTCGCCTGCGGTGAAGGCGGGACAGTCGTTCAAGCTGCGAATGAACATGGCTCCTAGGTACCTCCGCTCCTGATGACCGCTGCCACGACCTCGGAAAGGTCGCGCAGCCGGTAGGGCTTGGTCACCACCCCCTGGAACCCGTAGGAGCGAAAATCGGACATGACCGGATCATGCGAATACCCGCTGGACACGATGATCCGTGCCGCCGGGTCGATCTCGAGCAGTTTCCGGACGGCCTCTTTTCCTCCCATGCCTCCGGGGACCGTAAGGTCCATGATGACCGCACCAAAGGGGCGGCCCGCTTCCTGCGCCTGCCGGTACTTGGCAATGGCCTCACCGCCCTCGCCTGCGTGGTCCACAGTGTAGCCCAACCGCATTAGCATGTCCCCCGTGGTGTTCCGCATCTCCTCCTCGTCGTCCATGACCAGGATATGCCCGTTCCCCTTCGTGAACGTGTTGTCCCGCCATGCATAGGTGACATCCCCCTGTGACGCGGGCAGGTAGACATGGAAAGTTGTGCCTCTGCCCGGCTCGGATTCAACGGTAATGAGGCCTTCATGCTTCCGGATGATCGAGTAGCTGGCTGCAAGCCCGAGCCCGCTCCCCTTCTGCTTGGTGGTGAAGAAGGGATCGAAGACCTTCGCAATGTGCTCCGCGGGAATGCCGGTGCCTTCGTCCGCGACCGATATCTTCACGTACCGCCCCGCGCCGAGCGGGAGGTCGTTGCCCGGCCCGAGGGTGATGTTCTGCGCGGAGATCCGGATGATCCCGCCCGAAGGCATGGCCTGGTCGGCGTTGATCAGCAGGTTATTGAAGACCTGCATCATCTGCCCTTCGTCGGCCTCGACGGGCCACAGGCCCCTCGGGATCGCGAGCTCGTGCAGGACGCGGGAGCCCTGCAGGGAGATCCCGGCCGCCTCGGAAATGACGCCGGAAAGTGCTATGAGCTTCTTGACCGGCGCGCCGCCGCGCGAGAAGGTGAGCAGCTGCCGGGTAAGCTCCTGCGCCCGGAGGGAGGCCTGTTCCGCCTTGGCGAGCTGATGAGCGGCTGGGTTCGCCGGGTCCACGTCAAGCATGGCCAGCGATAAATTTCCCATGATGGCGCCCAGGAGGTTGTTGAAATCGTGCGCAATACCGCCGGCGAGCAGTCCCAGGGATTCCAGCTTCGACGCCCGGGTCAGCTCGAATTCCATGCGCTCCCGCTCGACGATCTCCTGTTGAAGCCGGACATTGGCCTTCTTGAGCTCCGCGGTCCGTTCTTCCACAAGGTCCTCGAGCCGTTCTCGGTGCTTCTTCAGCTCCTCTTCGGCCTGTTTGCGCTCCGTTATGTTGCGTACCGCCTCGATGCCGGCGATGATCTCGCCTTTCGCGTTCCGGAGAGGGGAAGAGCTTATCTCGATATGACTTTTCCCGTTCTGGGAAGGCACGCTCTTCACCAGGACATGGTTGCCGCCGTCCTCAAAGGAGCGCGCCACCGGGCATCCCGGGCAGATGGTATCGCGGCCGGCATACTTTTCATAGCAGACCTTTCCCAGCTGGTCCCCAACCATGTCCCGGTGGACCTGGTTCTGGTACAGCACTCGATAGTTCCGGTCCAGAATGCTGATACCGTCGGGGATGGCCGCGACGACCGCGTCGGTCTTGGCCTTTTCGTCCTCAAGCCGGGCCAGTGCCTTCCGGAGTTCCTCTTCGACGAACTTGCGCCGCGTCAGGGTGCGCGAGGTCATGACCCCGAAGAGAAAGATGACCAGAAGAAGAAAGAGCCGGAAATAGAGCTCGTGAGGAGTGATCTCCAGGATCAGGGTGTCCAGGAACGTGGCTTGGGAAAACACAAGGGAATCGATCAAGGCGTCCAGGACCCAGGCGCCCATGCCGACCAGGATCGAGACGAGTACGACCTTTTCCTCGTACCGGAAATGTGACGGTTTTATCATAGGTCCTCGGGATGGCAAGAGGTGCATCTGCGACGATTTGCAATTTATCGCGGTGCCGTGAACTTGTCAATGAAATTGTATCGGACCGTCCGGTCCAAGGCGTCCTTTCCTCTTGCAGTCCTGCACGGAACTATGGTACATACTCCCACTTGCCATGAACGCTGACACCGTCGCCCAATACCGCTCCTGGTTCTCCCGCTTCGTTCAGGACCACGCTGCGCGGAACGAGCAGGACCAGCAGAACATCGCGCTGAAGGAAGAGCACACCCTTCAGGTCTGCGGCAACGCCCGGCGGATCGCCGCGGAGCTGGGGCTTGATGAACGCGCAGCCGCGATCGCCGAGACCATCGCGCTTTTCCATGATATCGGGCGGTTCCCGCAGTACCATCGCTACCGGACCTTCCAGGACAGCCTGTCAGTGAACCACGCGGTCCTGGGCGCACAGGTCCTGCTCGAGCGTAATGTCCTCCGGGACCTTCCGAGGCTGGAGAGGTCCCTGATCGTCCGTGCCGTGGCCTTGCACAACGTTTTCGCCTTACCGCAGGGCCTCGCCGTTGAGGTCCTCCTGCAGGCAAAATTGGTCCGCGACGCGGACAAGCTCGATATCTGGCGCGTGTTCATGGAGCTCCTCGACCGGGACACGACTGACTGGCCGTCGGCCGCGGGCCTCGGCCTCCCCGATACACCGGAGCACTCACCCGGCATCCTCGACTCCCTCGAACGGCGCGAAATGGTACGGCTCACAAGCCTCCGGACCCTGAACGACTTCAAGCTGCTCCAGCTCGCCTGGATCTACGACCTGAACTTCGCCCCAAGCCTGCGCATGGTCGTCGAACGGGGTGTCATCGACCGGCTGTCCGCGACGGTGCCGCAGACCCCCGAGGTCGGGCGGGCCCTCGGGAAGCTCCGGCAGTTCGTGGCCGTTCGGCTTGCCGCCGGGACCGCGGCCTGAATCCAGGAGCGAGCGCATTCCCCGTAGTTTGCTACGGGGTCAGCGAGCGATTAGAATAAAATATTACCTTGAGGATCGAAGCTCCATGCATCTTGCTTCGGGGAGTTTCAATCCAGGAGCGAGCGCATTCCCCGTAGTTTGCTACGGGGTCAGCGGGCGATGAGAAGAACGACAACTACCTTGAGGATCGAAGATTCCCTGCAGCTTGCTGAAGGGAGCTTCAACGCCGTCAGAAGGCCCTTCCCGGGCGTTCGGAAGCCCTTTCATTCCTTTTTTGCCTTGAAATCACCCGGGTGTTCTGCTATGATGTGCGGGCCTGAGGAGGCGCATGCAGAAGACGGACCTCACAACCAGAACGGTCGCGGGCTTCATCGATCTTCTGATCGTCATCGGACTGGCGAGGCTGCCCGACGTGGTCGGCTACCTCGCCGCTACTGGCTATATCCTTGTGCGGGACGGACTGTTCAGCCAGCAGAGCGCCGGGAAAAGGGTCATCGGCCTGCGTGTCGTTTCTGCCGACGACCCGGGCAGGGCCCTGTCCTTCCGGGAGTCCATCATCCGGAACATGCCGCTGGCAATCGCCTTCCTGCTGTTCCAGATCCCCTATGCCGGCTGGATACTCTGCCCGCTGGTCCTGGGCGTGGAGGCCCTCGCCGCGCTCGGCGACGAGCGGGGGATGCGCATTGGTGACCTCCTCGCGCGGACCTGCGCTGTGCAGGCAGGACCGTCGGTCTCCCCGGCCCCGGTCACTGCGGGGGTCCCCGACGCGGCCGTTGCAGCGGTTTCTGCAGTGGCCCCGCAGACAGGAGACGGGCCGGCTTCCGGGAATGACAATCCGCAGAACGTCTCGTGACGGGAGACCGCAGACTCCTGACTGCAGAATAAAGAACATCACCGCCATGCCGGAGAGCGCGCGATGAGGTGCCTGAGCTTTGGACCTGATCGCAGGTCGCATCGCATCGGCTGAACACGCAGCGGTCGTACCGTTACTCAGTCCGGTATTTGCAATCGAAAGGAGCTTCACACGACAATGTTCATCAATTCCATCATGGGCTGGTTCTCCAACGACATGGCCATCGACCTCGGCACGGCTAACACGCTCGTCTACGTCAAGGGCAGGGGCATCGTCTGCAACGAGCCTTCGGTCGTCGCCAAGTCCGTCAAATCGGGCAAGGTCCTTGCCGTAGGAGCCGAGGCAAAGAAGATGCTTGGCAGGACACCCGGCGATGTCCAGACGATCCGGCCCATCAAGGACGGCGTCATCTCCGACTTCGATGTGACCGGCGAGATGCTCCGGTATTTCATCCAGCGGGTGCATAACCGCAAGTCCTTCATGCGGCCCCGCATCGTCATCGGCGTCCCCTCGGGGATCACCCAGGTGGAGCAGCGCGCCGTGAAGGACGCCGCCATCTCGTCGGGCGGCCGCGAAGTCTACCTCATCGAGGAGCCGGTGGCGGCGGCCATCGGCACCGGACTCCCTATCTCCGAGCCCTCGGGCAACATGATCGTCGACATTGGCGGCGGCACCACGGACATCGCCGTTATTTCCATGGACGGCGTCGTGTACAGCAAGGCCATCCGCGTAGGCGGGGACAAGATGGACGAGGCCATCATCAACTACATCAAGCGCAAGTACAACCTCCTCATCGGCGAGATGATGGCCGAGACGATCAAGATGGAGCTCGGCTCCGCGTACAAGATCGACAGCACGCGCCAGACCATGGAGATCAAGGGGCGCGACCTCGTGTCTGGGATCCCCAAGACTCTGATCCTCGATGACGACGAAGTGCGCGAGTCCCTTGCCGAGCCCGTGAGCCAGATCCTGAACGGCATCAAGCTGGCGCTCGAGAACACACCGCCGGAGCTCTCGGCGGACATTGTGGACAAAGGCATCGTGCTTGCCGGCGGTGGCGCGCTCCTCAAGGGACTCGACGTCTTCCTGCGCGAGGAGACCTCGCTCCCGATCATCATCGCCGAGGACCCCCTCACCTGCGTCGCCCTCGGCGCGGGCAAGGTGCTGGACGACCTCGACGTCCTCAGAAAAGTCATGATGTAGATCGAAACGGCGTCAGCATGCCCGGTTTCTTCGACAAGAACAAAAAATACATCGCCATCCTGGCACTGTTCCTCCTCCTCTTCTGGCTGGTCACCATCCAGGTGAAGGCCGGGCGGTTCATGGTGCTGGAAACGCCGGTCCTGGCCGTTTCGGGGTTCTTCGAGCGTATCATCACCGGTACTTACAACGGCATTGCCGGCCTCGGCAGGGGCTACGTGTTCCTGGTCCGCGCGGAGCGGGAGAACCGGCGCCTCGCCAAGGAGCTTGGCAATCTCCGGCTGGAGAACCAGATCACGAACGAACTGCTTTCGGAGAACGAGCGTCTCCGCGAGGCCCTGGGTTTCAGGAAGCTCAATCCGCCCGCGTCGGTCACGGCGCAGGTCATCGGCAGGGACTCCTCGCCCTCATCGAGCACGGTCACGGTGAACAAGGGCTCCCTCGCCGGCATCGACCGGGACCTCGCGGTCATCACGCCCGACGGCGTTGTGGGCAGGGTCCAGGCGGTCCTGCCCGGCACCGCGCGCGTGCAGCTCCTGACCGATCCGGGCATCACCATCGCCGTGCGGGTGCAGCGGAACCGGGAAGAGGGCCTGCTCGAGGGCAAGCTCGACCGGTGCGCTCTCAAGTATGTTTCTTTCTACGTCGATGTCCAGGAGGGAGATCTCCTGGTAACCTCGGGCCTCGACGGCATCTACCCCAAGGGACTGCCGGTGGCCAGGGTGTCCACGGTGCGGAAGCACGAGGCCAGTTCGTTCCAGACCGTCTATGCCAATCCCGTCGTAAGGATCTCCCGCCTCGAAGAGGTGCTGGTGTTCAAAAAATGAAGCCCCGGATGTATTTCATCGTTCTCCTGCTGCTCCTCCCGCTCCAGGCAAGCCTGTTCGGCCCCCTCCCCCTTGGCAGCATCACACCTGACCTGGGACTTGCCGTCCTCTACTGCATCGGGCTGTTGACCGGCCCGGTGGAAGCGGCCCTTGCCGGCGTTGCAATCGGCCTTTTGCAGGACGTGGGCTCGGCAAGCCTCATCGGGTTCTCCGGTCTCACCCGAGGGGTCGTGGGGCTCTTCGCGGGATTCCTGGGGAAGCGTGTCCTTGACCTCCAGAGCTCGTCGAACATCTTTTTTCTCGTCGGCTTCTGCCTTGCCGAATCGCTCTTCTCCGCGCTGTTCCTGGAGATCACCTACGGATCGGTCCCGCTCGTGGGCCTCTTCTTCGGCCACATGGTCCCCCGTGCGGTCACCACGGCCCTGGTCGGATACGCGTTCCTGCGGCTCATGACCGGCAAGAACGTCCTTACATGGATGCTGCGGCGCGAGCTGCAGAAGGAGCTTTAGATGCAGCAGGACAGCCCCATCGACATCCAGAAACGGCTGCCACTCCTCGCGGCCTTCATCGTCCTGTTCGCCGTCGTCCTTTTCTTCCGGCTGTGGTTCCTCCAGGTCGTGAAAGGAGCGACGTACCAGGAACTCGCTGAAAGCAACCGCATCCGTCCCATAAAGCTCCGGCCGCCGCGCGGCATCATCTACGACCGGAACGGCAGACCCATGGTGGAGAATGTCCTCACCTTCGATGTTTCCCTGGTGCCGGAGGATGCGGCTTCCCTCGAGGACTCCATCGCTCGGCTCGCGCCCATCGTCCGCATGAAGCCCGAGGCGATCCAGAAGGCGCTCGATGACGCTGAGGCCGTGCGCAACAAGTACGAACCGGTGAAGATCGTCGAGGAAGCGCCCTGGGAAGAGGTGGCGGCCGTGGAGGCACGGCAGGACGATCTTCCCGGCGTCATCGTTGAACCCGAACACCGCAGGTATTATCCATACGGCGGTATGGCATCGCACCAGTTCGGCTACATCGGCAAGGTGAGCCAGGTCCAGAAGAAGCAGGAGCAGGCGGACACCGGACTGCTCATTGGCCAGGGAGGGCTCGAGAAGGTCTACGACAGGCTCCTGCGGGGCACGGCCGGCAGGCGCATGATCCAGGTGAACGCCGCGGGCATGAAGGTGAAGGACCTGGGCATTGACGAGCCGAAGCCGGGAACCGACCTTTACCTCACCCTGGACCTCGATGTCCAGCGCGCGGCCGAAGAGGCGCTCGGTGACCGCGCCGGTGCCGTTGTGGCTATGGACCCGAACTCCGGCGAGGTCCTGGCGCTCGTGAGCCACCCCACCTATGATCCGAACCTTTTTCCGCGGGGCATTTCGCCCAAGGACTGGGTGAAGCTCTCGAACGATCCCTCGCACCCCCTTTACAACCGTGCGGTCCAGAGCGTATATCCGCCCGGCTCCACGTTCAAGGTCGTGGTTTCCCTTGCGGGACTCGATTCCGGCAAGATCGACCCCCATGACACGGTCACCTGCAACGGCTCCCTCCGCACGGGCCGCAAGGTCTTCCGGTGCTGGAAGAGGGGCGGCCACGGCGTCGTTGATTTTCACAAGGCGCTCGTGGAGTCCTGCGACGTCTATTTCTACACCATGGGCGACCGCATGGGCTTTGACCATGTCGCGCAGTACGCCAGAAAGCTGGGTCTGGGGAGCAAAACGGATATCGTCCTGGCGGATGAGAAGCCCGGCCTCGTCCCGACCGCCGCATGGAAGCGGGAAAAGGTCCATGAGCCCTGGTATCCCGCCGACAATTTCATGAATGCCATCGGCCAGGGATTCCTGCAGGTAAGCCCCATCCAGGCGGCCCAGTTGATCGGCGCCGTGGCGAACGGCGGCGTGTTCTACCAGCCCCTGCTGCTGAAACGGACAAGGAACCGGGAGACCGGCGCCGAGAAGGTCTTCGCGCCCATAGAGAAGCGGCGGGAGGTCTTCGCGCCCGAGGCGCTCGAGGAGGTGCGAAGCGCGCTGCTCGGCGTCACATCCGAGGCGGGAGGCACCGCCCACGGTGCTGCGACGCCGCTCGCGCCGGTCGCCGGCAAGACCGGTACGGCACAGGTCATCGCCCAGAAGGTCCCGGGCACCAAGCTCACGGAATCAACGCAGGACCACGCCTGGTTCATAGGATATGCCCCCGCGAAGGACCCGAAGATCGCCGTGGCCGTCTTGGTGGAGCACGGGGGACACGGCGGAGCAGCGGCCGCACCGGTGGCGCGGAAGGTCATCGAGGAGTATTTACTACATGCTGGAACGAAGACTGCTCAGTAACGTGCCCTGGGGCATGGTGGCCCTCATCATCGGTATCGCCATGATGGGGCTCGCGGCGGTGTACAGCGCCACCTATACCGCGCACGGTCCTTCATCGCTTTTCACCAAGCAGATCATCTGGGTCTGCCTCGGCATCACGGTCATGTTCGCCGCGCTCATCCCGGACTACCACACCGTGGGCCGTTACGCCTACATCCTCTATGCGCTCTCCCTGATCTTCCTGCTCCTCGTGGCCTTCGTGGGCAAGACCGGCATGGGAGCCCAGCGCTGGCTCCCCATCGGCTCCTTTGCGTTCCAGCCCTCGGAGTTCGCAAAGCTGTCGCTTGTCCTCGCGCTGACCCGGTATTTCGCCGAGGACCCGAAACAGGGCGGGTACGAGCTCAAGGACCTGCTCGTGCCAGGGGTCATGCTCCTCGTCCCGCTTGTGCTCGTCATGAAGCAGCCGGACCTCGGCACAGCCCTCATGCTTGTCTTCACCTCGTCGCTCATCGTCATCCTGGCCGGGATCCGGTTCAAGACCGTGATGACCATTGTCGTCCTTGGCGCGGTCGTGGCGTCGGCGGTATTCCTGGTCCCGCCCGTGCGCCACAAGATCTGGAAATCGCTCAAACCCTACCAGCAGAAGCGCATCACCGCCTTCATCGACCCGTCCTCGGACCCCTTGGGGAGCGGCTATCACGCCACGCAGGCCAAGATCGCCGTTGGCTCGGGCCAGACCACGGGCAAGGGCTTCCGCAGGGGCACCCAGAGCCAGATGGCATTCCTGCCCGAGCGCCACACGGACTTCATCTTCGCGGTCATCGCCGAAGAACGGGGGTTCATCGGATCAAGCTTCCTCATCGTGCTGTACGTCATTCTGCTCCTGGTGGGAGTGGACGCTGCCAAGAGCGCCAAGGACAAGATGGGCACGCTCATGGCGGGCGGCATCGTGTCCATGCTCACGCTCTACGTCTTCATCAATATCGGCATGGCCGCGGGCATCCTTCCGGTCGTGGGCGTGCCGCTCCCCCTGGTAAGCTACGGCGGCACGTCCATCATCACCACCTTCCTCGCCATCGGATTGCTCTTGAACATCCGTTCGCGCCGGTTTATGCTGTTCTACTAAAACAGAGGATCAAGGGGCATGGGTCCAGGGTCACGGCACGGCACTTCATGACCCCTGACCCGCACTTGAGGTCTTTCCATGTACGAAGATTTTCTCCCGCTCGTCAGCAAACCGGCCCGGTACATCGACTCCGAGGTCAACGCAGTGCACAAGGACCCCGGGTCTATGCGGACGAAGGTCTGTCTCCTCTTCCCCGACACCTACGAGGTCGGCATGTCGCACCTCGGCCTGCGCATCCTGTACGATATCATCAACAAACGGCCGGACGCCGTCTGCGAGCGCGTGTTCTCGCCCTGGACCGATTACGAGGCGAAGCTCCGCGCGTCGGGCCGCCCCCTCCGGAGCCTGGAGTCGAACCTCCCGGTCAGGGAGTTCGACATCGTCGGCGTGACGCTCCAGTACGAACTCTCGTATTCCAATATCCTGACCGCCCTCGACCTATCGCACATCCCTCGACGATCCATGGACCGGAACGACAGCCATCCGGTCATCGTGGCCGGCGGTCCGTGCAGTGTGAATCCCGAGCCGCTTGCGGATTTCATCGACGTCTTCTTCATCGGCGAGGCCGAGGAGGCGGTGAATGAGCTCATCGAACTGAAACAGGAACACGGGGCACGTCAGCTATTCTTCGAGGCCCTGGCAAAACGGACAGGCTTTTATGTTCCCGTCGCTGGGAAAGACCGCTGTCCGCCGCCGGTTTCTCACGAGCATCGATGCCGCGCCCTATCCTGCAAAGCCCCTCGTGCCACTGATGAAGCCCATCCATGACCGGGTCACGGTCGAAGTGGCGCGCGGCTGCATCCGCGGCTGCCGCTTCTGCCAGGCAGGCATCATCTACCGGCCCTACCGCGAGCGGCGCCCGGAAACGGTGAAGGACCTCCTGCACGGGTCGCTCGCATGCACGGGGTACGAAGAGCTCTCCCTCGCCTCCCTGAGCACCGGCGACTACTCGGACATCGAACCGCTCATCACCGGACTGATGAAGACCTATAAGGACAGCCGCGTCTCGGTCTCGCTCCCCTCGCTCCGCGTCGGCACGCTCACGCCCGCCATGATCGAGGCCATTGCCGGGACCAGGAAGACCGGGTTCACTCTGGCGCCTGAGGCAGGGACCGAGCGGCTGCGCCGGGTGATCAACAAGCCCGTGACCGACATGGATCTCATGGACGCGGCAGAGACCATCTTCGCGAACGGCTGGAGCACGCTCAAGCTCTACTTCATGATCGGCCTGCCCACGGAGACCGACGAGGACCTCGACGGCATCATCCGGCTGGCAAACGAGCTCTTTGCCAGGGGCAGGCGTTCTTCGAAGCGCCATGTACAGCTCAACGTCAGCGTCTCGACCTTCGTTCCCAAGCCACACACGCCCTTCCAGTGGCTGGGCCAGGCGCCCATCGAGGAGGTCCGCAGAAAACAGGCATACCTTGCCCAACGGCTCCGTAAACGCGGCATCGTGCTCAAGGTCCACGACCCCGAGACGAGCCAGCTTGAAAGCGCCTTTGCCCGTGGCGACGCGTCGCTCGGGAGGGTGATCGAGAAGGCCGTTGACCTCGGCTGCCGCTTCGACGGCTGGACGGAGTCCTTCGACTATCAGAAATGGACCGAGGCCTTTGCAGCATGCGGCATCGATCTCCGCAGCCTGTGCCGGCAGGACGTTCGATCTTTCGGAAGCGCTGCCCTGGGGCCACATCAAGAGCGGCGTGACCACGGAATTTCTCCGAAAGGAATACCGGCGCGCCATGGAGGCAACGGTCACGGAGAACTGCCGGACCGAGTGCGAACATTGCGGCATAGGGTGCAAGGACGGCGGAACGCTCGGGCTCGGCAAGCCTGCTGCACCTGCCCGAGGAGAACGAGAGGCTGCTCCGCTGCCTGCGGAGAAGCTGTCCTCTGCCCCTCCGGAGATCACAACGCGCATCAGGATGAAGTTCTCTCGCCTCGGCCGCATCCGCTTTCTGTCCCATCTCGACTTCATGACCCTGTTCCACCGGACAACGGTCCGCGCAGGAGTGCCCGTCGCCTTCTCCCAGGGCTTCAACCCCCACCCGAAGATAGCATTCGGTCCTGCCCTGTCCGTGGGCATGGAGAGCGTGGCCGAGTTCCTCGATATGGAGACCGATCCATTCATTGACCTGATGCAGGTGACAAAGTCGTTAAACAGCGCCCTGCCCGATGGCGTCAGGGTCCTGGAGGCCCGGATCATTCCGAAGCAAGCAGGGTCGCTTTCCGGCAGCATCGGCAGATACCTCTACGAGGTCAACGTGCCTGCCGACCGGACAGCGGATGTTGAAGAGCGGATCATCGTATTCCTGGAGCGTGATGCAGTGATCGTGGAAAAGGACGGCAAGCAGAAGGACATCAGGCCGGGGATCGAGGCGATCGCGGTCAAAGGACCTGCCCAGCTCGAGATAACGATCCAGGACTCGGAAATGGTCAAGCCCCGCATCCAGGATGTCATCGAGAAGCTTTTCGATATCGGCCACGATCAGGCCGTGCTGTTCAACATCAAGCGGACAGCCATGTTCGTGAAGGAGAACGGGACCTGGCAGAGCCCGATGGATGCGACGTAAGAACCACCGAATAGCCACAGAGGCACGGAGAATGGCAAGTTCATTTTCACCGCCAGGGCGCACAGGTCGCGAAGAATAATCTTTAATTCTTTGTTTTAATACAGGAACAATTAATTGCCTTCCTTGGCGTACTTCGCGCCTTTGCGGTTCCAAGGTTTTAGTTCCGGCCTGTCCGGGTTCGGTCGATTATCCAAAGAGTATCGCAGTTATCCAGTCTTATACTCCTTTCTTCGTAACCACCTTGTCCTCTCTGTTTTTTCATTCCGCAATCATTGCTCCACACTCCTCATTCACTAATCCGGTGCTATTTTTTCAGTAGAAAGAGATTCCGAAGAAAGGAGGCGAGCACTATGAAGCGGCCCGTCAAGAAAAGCGGAACAAGCCGGAACGGGAAACACTGACCGAGGCCTACGAGGTGAGGGCGTTCAGGGATGAGTCAGAGGTGCCCAAGGTTATGGAAGCAGCCCTACCCGAAGTCCCGCCTGCAGAGCCGGGTGCGCTGCAGGCCATTAAGAAGACGGCCAAGGGACATGGCGAGCAGACGGTCCTGCCTGATGACTGCCAGTTCGGCGACAATGACCTGTGCTATGTAGATGCGTAAGGCAGCGTGAGCTGTGATCGTTTAAGGCGGGGTTCGTTAGAAGGTGAAGGTGTGTCTATGGCATTATTATTTCCCACTACAATATAGATCAAATAATCTTAACACCTATCTACTGACTACTTCATGAAATATTGAAGCTCCCTAAGCTGCAGGGAATCTTCGATCCTCAAGATAGAACTATTTATTCTAATCGCTCGCTAACCCCGCAGCAAGCTACGGGGAATGCGCTCGCTCCTGGATTCACCTGAGGGCGACTTTTATGCGTGTAATCAACAGGAAGAAATCAACGTTATGATGTTGGTCTTTTACCGGTCGATTGTCCCACGTTCAAGTACCGTGGAGAAATGCGTGTCGACCGAGAGGTCGGATTTCAGGACTTCCTTTCGCAAATTCCTGAAAGTCCTCTTCGGCCAGTCCTCAAGGAAAAAATTAACGAGCCATTTCGGAATCCACCCTTTTGGATCGCAAAGGAACGCGGCATCGATCCTGGTCGCCCTATCGTTATCGATAGAGCTCAGGATAAAGGTCATGTCGATCACTTCGCCACGGATATAGTCGGTACGCGGAGCAGAGGGATCGTCTGTTGACTGATAGTGAAAAACCATCTGTTTCTTGGGCAGATCGACGCTCATGGTAATTTTCGATACAAAATCACGCTCGTTCATGAAGAATGGCATTTCAATATGGTCATACTCAATGAAATTGTCCTTGTCTTCCCAACGGAGGAGTCTGGAGTCGACAAGGCCCTCTACCCATTCCCGCCGCCTGTCAGTATCAAAGATGACCGTCGCTACTAAGGGCAATGGTGCTTCGACATCGCCGATACCCCGAAACGCAATCAGTCCGCTGCCGCTTCCTTCTTTCCTAAAGATCTGAATTCCGTCGGTCGTATTGTCAACAGATTGCCATTCAGACGCATGGCTTAGATGCGCTAAGAGCACAAAAAGTACGATAGATAACCCTACCATCCGTCCAAAGCGACGACGAGAATCGCTCTGAGAGAATTCTCGAGGTACTCCCCATTTTAGATGATTATGGTCACACATTTTCATGCATTATTGTCTTTTCTTGCTTTCGAATAAGTCGGGGGCTACCAAACTCGGCTTGTAACGTTATAATGCTCAATGGAGGAAAACTACAGCTGCTTCAGAAAGTAGTCTATGGTTTTCCATTCGAGCCGTCAACTGTCAATTATTCCATCAGGGCTTCTTTTGTAACGCACCCCTTGCCCACTCGTCGATCCGCACTGCCCGATAGCGGAAAATATCCTCGAGCTGCCTCCTGACCGCGATTGCATGGACCACGTCGCCGAGAGGCCCGAAGGGCAATCGGTAGGAGACCGTGTCGCGCATGAGCGTGCCGCCGTCCGTTTCTTCGAACGTGTGGAGATGGCTCCAGGAACGGTATGGCCCGACAAGCTGCACGTCCGTGAACTGCTCGGGCGGCTTGTAGCCGATGATCCTGCTCTTCCAGGGCATGGGGATGCCGAACCATCGGATAGTATAGTCGAACTCGGCGTCCTCGTACATCTCGGTCTTCGAGTTTTTGTCCTTCATCACGAATCTGAGCCAGTGTGGTGTGATATCGAAGAGGTTCCGCGGGTCCTCGAAGAAGAGGAACGTTTCCCTCCGAGGTAAGGGCAGGACCTGCGACGCCGAGATCCGGTGGGTGGAACGGTCCGGACGGTCGAAATTGAGGGCGAACGTTGGTGGAAATATGTTTAGCATGGAGAAAATAGCCGCTGGTGATTGAGATCTCAAGCCGAACCCTTCATTACTAAATCTCTCATTACTCGATCGCGTTACTTGATCTTCTGGATATTCTCCGCCGAGTCGTTCTTCGGCGAGTTCACCCTGGTCGACACCTCATACAATTCCAGCTCTTTGTCCGGGTAGGGCTTGAGCATTTGCAGGAGCTTCTCTTTCTCATGAACACCCGGGGCCAGCCAGAGGCCTGTCTCATCCATGGGAAGGATGACCGGCATTCGGTCGTGGATGGGCTTCAAGGACTCATTCGCGTCAGTCGTGATGATGGTGCTGGTGCAGACCTGCTCGCCCTCGGGCGAGGTCCAGAGGTTGTACAGGCCGGCCATGCCGAAGGGCTTGCCGCTCTTCAGGTGCACATAGACGGGCTTCTTCTTCCCGCCCTCGTTCTTCCATTCATAGAACCCGTCGGCAACGACGAGGCACCGGTGCCTGCTGAAGGCCTGCTGGAAGCTCGGCTTCTCAGCAACGGTCTCCGACCGGGCGTTGATCATCTTGTAGCCATCGTTCAGCTCCTTGCACCAGGACGGCACGAACCCCCAGTGGCAGGTCACGAGCCGGTTCGTCCCGCCCTCGTTCACGACGATGGCGATGTCCTGGCCGGGCGCGATGTTGTAGCTCGCCGGAAAGGCGCTCACACCCCCGGTGAGACCGAAGATCTGGGCGATGATCTCAAAGGCACTATGCAGTTCGAACCGTCCGCACATGAAGGTACCTCAATGATACCGTCGCCATCAAAAACTCTCTCCATAGAGAACACAGAGTGCACAGAGAACGGCAAGTTTCTGTTCTGAGGGCAACTGCCTTGTTACCAAATTTTTTCACATCAACCAAAAGCTGCGCATCTGCGCGGACAAAGCTTCGTTGTTCCGCTTCTCACATCCGCGTCTTCTGTCCTTGTCTCTTGGCCCCTCGACTCTGTACCCTAGACCCTTGCCCCTCCTTCTACGGTCCCGTCTGCCCCGCTGCCTGTCTCCGCAGCACCGCCTTCAGCGCCTCCATGGACAGCAGCACGACCGCGCTGATAGCCATGACTGTGGCAAGGTCCTTAAACGTGGGAAGCCTGATCCCGAAGGTCTCGCGCAGCGCAGGGATCTGGATAAGTCCGAAGGCCAGCACCAGTTCCCAAAAGATCGCCAAGAGCAGCCACTTGTGGGGCGGCGCCTTGAAGATGCTGTACTTGAGCGAGCGGAAGCTCATGGCGATGACCAGCTCGACCACGATGAAGAGGAAGAACATCTCGGTCCGCATGTGTTCGATCTCTCCCAGGTCATGGAAGAAGAGCCAGAAGAAAAGCGGAGCCTCCACGACGAGCGCCAGCAGGATGAAGGTCATCACTTCCCGGGTGAACACGCTTTCCTTCGGGTCCCGCGGCGGCCGCTGCATGATGTCCGGGTCGGGCGGCGACACGCCCAGGGCGAGAGCCGGCAGGCCATCGGTCGCCAGGTTGATGTAGAGGATGGCGGCGGGCAGGAGCGGCAGATATTCCGGCCCCATCATCAGCACCACGCCGCCGATGACGGCCACCTCGGTGATGTTGGCGCGCAGGAGATAGGTGAGATACTTCTTGATGTTGTCGTAGATCCAGCGGCCGCGCTCGATCGCCGAAACGATGGTGGCGAAGTTGTCGTCCGTCAGCACCATGTCCGCCGCCTCCTTCGTCACCTCGGTCCCGGTGATGCCCATGGCGATGCCGATGTCGGCGTGCTTCAGCGCCGGGGCGTCGTTCACGCCGTCACCGGTCATGGCCACCACGTCGCCGCGCTGCTTCCAGGCCTTCACGATCTTGAGCTTGTCCATGGGCGACACGCGTGCGTAGACGGTGACGGTCTGCACGATCGCGGCGAACGCTTCGTCCGACAACTTCTCCAGTTCCTCCCCCGTGAGGACCCGGTCGCCCTCCTGGTGAATGCCCATCTCCCGGGCAATGGCCACGGCAGTAAGCTTGTGGTCGCCGGTGATCATGACCGGTTTGATGTGCACCTGCTTGCAGACCCGGATCGCCTCAATGGCCTCGGGCCGAGGCGGATCCATCATGCCGGCAAGGCCGAGGAAGACCATGTCGTTCTCCACATCATCCTCGGACAAGGCGGCGCCCGCCGGCAGGTCGCGGGAGGCCAGGCCGAGCACACGCAGAGCATCCTTTGCCATGCTCTCATTCGCGGCGAGTATGGCATCCCGGCCCTCGGGCGTGAGCGCACGCGGCCCGCTCTCCTCCATCACATGGCTGCACCGCCCCAACACCAGCTCAGGGGCTCCCTTCATGCAGGCGGTGCGCTGTCCGGCCTTTTCATGGATCGTGGTCATGCGCTTCCGTTCCGAACTGAAGGGGATCTCCTCCACCCGCGGGCTCCCGAGCCTCGTCTCGCGAACGCGCATGTCCGCCTTGGCCGCAGCCACGACGAGCGAGCCTTCGGTGGGATCTCCGGTGACGCGCCACTGTCCGTCCTTCTCCTGCAGGTCCGAATCGTTGCACAGGACCCCGCACTTGAGGAACTCCTCGAGGGGACGGTTCCCGACAGCCTTGAGAGTCTCTCCGCGCGCGGTGAACCCGCCCTCCGGCGCGTACCCCGCCCCGCTTACCTCGATCATCGTGCCCGGCAGATACAACTTCCGGACGGTCATCTCTCCCCGCGTGAGCGTGCCGGTCTTGTCGGTGCAGATCACCGTGGTGCAGCCCAGCGTTTCAACAGCAGGCATCTTGCGCACCAGCGCGTGCTCCTTCGCCATCTGGCGCATACCGATGGCGAGCGCGCCGGTCACGATGGCGGCGAGGGCCTCGGGAACCGCGGCAACGGCGAGGGCGATGGCGAACATGGTGATCGTCACGATGAAAGGCAGTTCAACGGTCCCCTTGGTGAGATATTCACGGGCGATGCTGATGCCCGCGACCAGGATGCAGATGCCGAGGGCGATCATGCCGAGCCATCTGCCGATCTCCTCGGTCCGCTTCTCCAGCGGCGTCTTCTCCGTCTTGACCGTGGAGACTTCCTCGGCGATCTTGCCGAACTCGGTCCCCATGGCCGTTGCGGTGACCACGGCCCTTCCCCGGCCGTAGGTGACCGTCGTTCCCGTAAAGACCATATTCCGCCGGTCGTTGACCCGCGTCGCTTCAGGGAGCGCGTCCGCGGACTTGCCCGCGGGCATGGATTCTCCGGTGAGCGATGCCTCGTCGCACTTCAGAGAGTGCCCCTCCACAATGCGGCCGTCAGCCGGGATCTTGTCGCCTGCCTCGAGGACCATGATGTCGCCGGGCACCAGGTCCTTCGACGGCACATCCTCCTCCCGTCCGGCCCGCAGGACCGTGATCGTCGGGGAGAGCATCTTCTTGAGCGCCTCGATCGCGCGCTCGGCGCGGTACTCCTGGATGAAGCCGAGGACCGCCACGAAGACCACGATCACGGCAATGATGGCCGCGTCCATGACCTCGCCGACCAGCGCGGACAGCGCAATGGCGACCAGCAGGATGATGACCAGCACGTTCTTGAACTGACCCAGGAACAGGGCAAAGGGCGAGACGCCCTCCTCCTTCCGGAGCTCGTTCGGACCGTACTGACCCAGCCGCCGGGCCGCCTCCGCCGCGGAGAGGCCCTTCCGCGCGTCTGTTTTCAGCTCTGCGATGACCTGGGCTGATTCGCGTGCATGCCATGCCTGTTGTGTCATTCGATTCTCCTGTCGCCCAATGGTTGCTGCTGGAACAAAAAAGACCTTTACCACGGTTGTTCCTTAACGTGGTAAAGGTCTCGCATATCAGGCTCACCTGACCAGTGATGCCGGTCCCGCTATCGCGGAACGTGATGACGATCATCACTGCAGAACGCTACTCCCCTTTACAGACCAAGTGTAGCAGAGCGCGCGGGACGGTGTCAAGGCCGTCCGCGCTGCCGGTCACTTCGAGAAAACGCTGAACAGCTTGTCGAGGGAGCTCTTTTCGAGATTGATGATCTGGGCCAGTTCGCCGCTGTCCAGCCAGACCCCCTCGCAGGCGGAGCACCGGTCGACCTTGATGGACTTGTAGTCGATCTCCACCAGGTTCATGCCGCACTTGGGGCATTTCATGTGATGGAGCTCCCTGGCCTTCTGCCGCTCGGCGTCGGCGAGCTTCTTTTGCTTCTCCTGCTCGACCTTCTGTTTCTTCTCGAACATCTCCCGGGCAAAATACTCTTCTTCCTTCTCGCTCGGCTTCCTCAGGGTCATGACCTAGATCCTCCTTACCGTGTGTCGTTCAAAATAGATCGCGGTGCTCCGCGTTCTCGTATCCCGTTCATCCGTGCCTCAGCGCGGTGCAAGGGTCCCGCTGTTCCGTTACTTCTTCTCGATCACGAACAGCAGCTGCTTCTCGCGCACCGTCTCGTTGAGCTTCACACAGACCTCGGCGATCCTGCCGTCGAAGGGCGCCAGGATGGCATTCTCCATCTTCATGGCCTCGAGGTTCGCCATTTCCTCGCCCTTGTGAACGATATCGTCCACCTTCAGGACGCCGCGCGCCGGATTGCCAATGCGCCATACGCTCCCGTTGATCGGCGCGCCCACGTCGCCGGCGGTCTTGGCCAGCCGCACTTCGACCTTCTTGGCCCGCGGCGTCTCGACCGTGTAGACCCGCGTCTTGTTGTTCACGCGCATCACCACGTCGATGATGCCGCTATGCTCGGCGCCGATGGAGACGAGCTCGATCGAGTAAGGCTTGCCCCAGAGCTCGAAGTCGACGCGTTCGCCCGGCTTCCGGAGCCCTTCCCGCCACACGCCCGTGGGGAGGACCAGCGGAGCCTCGCCGAACTTTTCGCGGAACTCGAAATACTCCAGCGCGTCCTTGGGGTGCATGAGCCAGAGGATGAACTCCTCATCCGTCACGTCCCGTCCGAGGTTTGCGCCAAGCTCCTGCCGCAGCCGTGCAAGGTCGTCCTCCGCTACGGACTCGAGCGGCGATAGCTCCTTCCGGTCCTTGAGCTTCGTCTGCCACTCGTCGCCGAAGGCACTCCGGTAGACCCAGTCAGCGGGCCAGCCCACGGGCATGCGGCCGTAGTTGCCCAGCAGGAGGTTCTTGAAGTCGCCGGGCGCGTTGCGAAAGAGCGTCAGCAGTTCGTCCTGCTCCGCCGGCGTCATCGCGCCGAGGTCCTGCGCCTTCTCCTCGACGAACTTCACCATAAGATCGATGACGTGCTTCACGCCCGCGTCGCCCTTCTCCTTGGCGTACTTGTTCACGATGCCGCTGCAGGTGACCCAGGTGATCTGGGAGCCCGGCGTCACGTCGAAGTACTTCACGATGCGGTTGTACAGCGACATGAGCTTCAGGATCGCGGGCATGAGATGGAGGAACTCCGCCTTCTGCGCCTGCTCGAAGGAGCTCGGGAACGCACCGCCGGGCATCTTGTGGAGCGTGACCGTATGGTCGAAGCCCTTAAAGGGAGACTCGGCCCACTCGTAGTCAGCGATCCATTCGCGCACCTTTCGGACCGCGGCCTCGGCCTCCTGACGGTCCAGGTGGACCGGGATGCCCGACTCCTCGAAGATCGCCTGCACCGCCAGAATGGGCGAGTGGCCGTAGAACCGGACCAGTGAGTCCTCCTCGACGTCGAAGATCGCGGCGCCCGCCTTGGCCGCCGCCAGCATAGCCGGGATGGCCAGGCCGTCGGTGATATGCCGGTGGTAGTTGATAACCAGGCCGGGGTGGGCCTGCTTGATGGCGCTGATCAGGCTGCCGATGCGGGTCACGTCTCCCACGCCGGCCATGTCCTTCACGCACAGGACGATCTCGTCCGTGCCCCCGCAGAGGTCCACGATGTCCCGCACCACCTTGAGATAGTAGTCGTTCGTGGTCCAGTCCGCCGAGGTGAAGGAGATGGTCGGCTCGAACAGCCTGCCCCGCTTCATCACCACCTCGGCAACGGCGCGCATGTTCCTCACGTCGTTCAGGAAGGAGAAGCACCGCCACACGTCGATGTCCACCGCGCCCACGGCCTCTTCGATCACGTTCCGGGGATAGGGGCGATAGCCCCAGAGGTTCGTCTCGCGGATGAGGGTCTGGAGCAGCACGGTCGGCATGAGCTGCCGGAGGAGCGCAGTCTCCTCAAAGGGGCTCTCCCGGCGGTTCATGATGCCCACGTGCCACCGGGCGCCGCCGTGGCACTCGGCGCTGAACAGGCCCATGCGATCATAGTGCGGCGCCAGGGTCTTCAGGTCGTGGATGCGGTGGCGGTTCTTGAAGTCCGACTGACCCGCGTCGCGCATGCCCACCGAGGTGAGGCAGGCGCCCTTCAGGCCGCGGACGGCCTTCACGATCTCTTTCGGCGACATCCCGGGTTTGACGAATATGTTATTTGCCATCACTTCCTCTTAAGATCGCTGCAATAGTTAACCACGGACGAACACGGCACAACCTCTGTCAAGACGCTGGAACCGCCAGGGCGCAAAGGGTCGCGAGGAAGGCCGTACTATAAAAAAGCTAGTGTCCTGATCGATTTTGACGTCCTTGCGTCCTTCGCGCCTTCGCGGTGAGATGCTTTTATTTCTGTTTCCTGATTCTTGTCACTTGCTGCTCTTGGCAGCAGCTCCGCTTCGCTTCACCTTCAGGTCCTTGATGAGGCCGTCGGAGATCGAATAGATCCACCCGTGGATGTAGAGCTTCCGGCCCCGCTCCCAGGCCTTCTGGACGATGGTGTTGTGCGCCAGGTTCTCCACCTGTTGCTTCACGTTCAGTTCGCACAGCTCGTTCAGCGAGATCCGCTTGTGCTTCCGCGCGGAGATCTGCACGCTCTCGAGCCAGTGTTCCAACACGCCGGTGGCGGCGTTCTTCCTGACGGCCGCGATGCCGCCGCATCCGTAATGGCCGCACACGATGATGTGCCTGACCTTCAGGACCTCAACGGCGTACTGCAGGACGCACATCAGGTTCATGTCTGTATTGATGACCTGATTGGAGATGTTCCGATGGACGAAGACCTCGCCCGGCAGCAGTCCCGTGATCTGGTTCGCCGGCACCCGGCTGTCGGAACAGCCGATCCACAGGTACTTGGGCCGCTGCTGCTTCCGAAGCTTGCCGAAGAACCCGGGGTTCTCGATCTCGACCTGCCGGGCCCATTCCCTGTTGTTCTCCAGCAGCTTGTTAATGTCCTTCATTCCCGGACCCCTGTCTCCTGACCCCGATACTTCTTACATCCACTTCTGCGGCCCCAGCGCCGAGATCTCGGCGACGTAGCGCGCAATCTTGAGCACCTCGTCCTCGCTGTTGTCATCGCTGAACATGGAGATCAGTTCATCCATGTGCTCTTCGATGAACCGCGTGGAAAATTCACCGGAGATGAACGACGGGTGGCGGATGATGCTGAGCAGCAGCGGCTGGAGCGTCTTGATGCCCTCGACGCGGAGGTTCCTGCCCAGGCAGCGGTCCATTACCCGGATGGCGTCCTTGCGGTCCGCGCCGGCCGTCATGAGCAGCATGAAGAGGGAGTCATAGTACGGCGGGATGTCCCCGCCCTCGTACACGCCCGAGGCGACCCGCACGTTGGGGCCCATGGGGGTCTGGAGCCGGGAAATCTTCCCGAAGGAGGGGCTGAAGGTCTTCGGGTCCTCGGCGTTCAGCCGGACCTCAAGGGCCCAGCGGTTCGGCCGGATGTCGGCCTGCTTGAACGGCAGCTTCTTGCCCAACGCCGTGTCGATCATGATGCCGACGATGTCGAGACCCGTGATGAGCTCGGTGATGCCGTGCTCCACCTGGAGCCGGGTGTTCACCTCGAGGAAGTAGAACTTCCGCGTCGCCGAATCGAAGATGTACTCGACCGTGCCCGCGGTGACGTACCCGATCTCGCGCATGAGCTGCGCCGCGGTAGAGCAGATATCCTCGCGCAGCTTCTCGTCGAGGCTCGGAGACGGCGCCTCCTCGATGATCTTCTGATTCCTGCGCTGGAGTGTGCATTCGCGTTCGTAGAGGTGCCGCACGTTCCCGTGGCTGTCGGCCACGATCTGGACTTCGATGTGCCGGCCCCGCTCGATGTACTTCTCCACCAGGATCGTCTCGTCGCCGAAAGACTTCTTCGCCTCGGACCGGGCCTGGGCCAGGGCCAGGGCGATGTCCTCTGCACGGTCGACCTTGATCATGCCCTTGCCGCCGCCGCCTGCCGAGGCCTTGATAATGATGGGGAACACGACCTGCTCGTCGCGCATCCACGACCTGATCTGCGCCGGGTCGGTCACGTTGCTGACACCGGGAATGACCGGCACGCCTGCCTTGCGCGCCAGCTGCTTCGCCTGGATCTTGTCCCCCATGAGGTGGATGACCTTGGGCGGCGGGCCGATCCACAGGAGGCCCGCGTCCATCACTTTCTTCGCAAAGGTCTCGTTCTCGGCCAGGAAGCCCCAACCCGGATGGATGGCGTCAGAGCCGCTCCGGAGCGCGGCCTCGACCATCCGATCCATATTGAGATAGGATTCGATGGGCGGGGCCTCGCCGATGTGCACGGCCGAATCGGCCATGAACACGTGGTGGGCCAGCCGGTCGGGCGAGCTGTACACAGCCGTGGTGGGGATGTTCCGGTCGCGGCAGGTGTGCATGACCCGCACCGCGGGAACGCCGCGGTTCGCCACCAGCACTTTTTTGATCGTTCGCTCCATGGACATTGCTCCTTCGCTCCCGCACAAGGCGGGGCGCTCGCTCAGATCTTTTTTCCGATCCAGCCGAAGGCAATCAGCGAGGCGGACACCGCTGCCACGGCAATTCCGAAGTAGAGCATCCCCAGCGGGTCCTTCCATTCTACCAGGTGCTCCAGAAAGGTGACCGCCATCACCAGGATCATGACGCTCGAGAGCTTCACCTTCAGGTCATCGAGGTTATGGACCACCAGCCATTCGGGAAGTTTGATTTCCTCAATGAACAGCTCATACAGGCCGAGCGCGAAGATGAGCAGCGCCGTGGCGATCAGGAACGAATCCATCAGCGCGATGAGCTCCACTGATGCCACCGGTGATGCGGCCGTGCTCAGCACAAGGTGTTTGATGACGAGCACGGTCTTGACGGCACCCCAGACGGATGCCGCAAGCGCGGCGAGCAGCGAGAACACCACGCTGATCAGCACCAGGTATACGCTCTTTTCGAGCAGTTTTTTCATCAGGGAAGAGGCCTCCGGCAATGAATATTTGAATCCGGGAAAAAGTAACGATGAAAATACCATTATTCTGAGAACTTGTAAAGAGGCTGTTTCACCTTCGCCGGAGCCTCCCGCTGCAGATTCGTGATTCTTCCCCGGCCGCGCCGTGGTATAATGACGCTGTTCCGGAGCAGCCCTGGTTGCACCTTTCCTTAACAACAGGAGGACCGGTTGATGAAGCGTTTTTCCGCAGCCCTTGGCATACTCTGCGTCCTGTCTCTGCTGTCCGTCGTCGCGGCAGCGGCCGATGTGTCAAAGGACGAGAGGAACCTCGAGCGGGAGGCGAAGCGCCTGAACGACACGGCAGCGAAGCCCGACGGCGAGAAAGCCGTGGTCAAGCGGCTTGCCGTGGAGTTCAAGACGACCGAATCCCAGGTGCAAGCGCTCCGGGACCGGCAGCTCGGCTACGGCGAGGTCGCGATCGTGCTGTCGCTCGCTCAGACCCTGCCGGGGAGCGCCACGGACGCTAACGTGAAGAGGGTGCTCGCCCTGAGGCAGGGCCCGCCGATCATAGGGTGGGGGCAGGTCGCCCAGCAGCTCGGGACGAAGCTTGGCAAGACCGTGAGCCAGGTCAGGAAGGCGGCGAACAACGCGAACCGGGACATCAAGAACGACCATGCCCGCGCGGGCAAGGCCCCGAAGCAGGTGCCGGTCGAACAAAACCAGCAGGAACAAAAGAACCCGGAACCACCGCGCTCGTACCAGGGCGACGGCCGTCTCCTGCGGCAGGGCGGCAGTGCGCAGTGATCGTTCACGCTAGCTATTGATCGTTGCTGTCCGGCTCACCGTCGGTCAGCAACGCCTCGGAAATGTCGGTTCACCACAGTCTCGATGTTCCTGCCGATGTTCTCCTTTGCGTTCACTATGAAGATGCGTTCCTGAACGTGAAAGAGCTCACGTTCCAGCCGCAGGACCGGCGGTGGCTCGCTGCTCCTCTTTGCCAGCTCCTGCTCGAACATCGGCACCAGTTTATCCTTCATCCTAAGCTCCGTGTCCATCAGAAAAATCGATAACTCCGGTGCCAGGTCTTCCACGCGGTCGAGGAACGCGGCGACCTCGCTTTCCGTGACCTGCTTGGGCGGCGAGGACTTCGCTTCCACGTACAGGAGCGAACCGTCCATCTTTGCCAGCACGTCGTAATCTCCCCCCACCTTCGGACGTTTGAACTTGACGCCCCAGAGAACTTCGGCGCCGAACTCCCGATGGAGCAGCTCTGCGATGTACCATTCCAGCGTCGGCCCGAAGCTCGTGATTCCTGACCGAGAAAGGACATACCCCGCCGCTCCCTCGGTGATCAGCCTGATTTCCCGAAGATAACCAAGGTAGGACCGGATGACCCGAGCGGTCGAATACCGCGTCACCTGTTCGAGCGTGAACCGGTCCTGGTGCTTGATGACGTCGCGGAGCAGCAACCGAAAGGAATATTTATGCAGCATGTCGAAGAAGCTGCCGAGGAACGGTTCGTCGGGCACGAGGAGATCGTCGGTCGGTTCCTTTTTAAAAACCCGGAAACCGCGGCGTTTGAGGATCGTCTCGAGAGAGGGAGTGAGGCGGTTCAGCGCCTGCCGCAGCCGCTTCACTTCTTCGCGAAGGAGCATTAACTCCACTGCATCATGGTCATCAAGTGTTGCCATGGCACGGTTTGAGGCGCGTGATAAAGGGAGTTCCTGCTGTCGTTATGAATCCCAATCCAGCAGCCGTTTCTGGCCTTCTAGCTTCCTGATGTCCGTCACGTCCTGGCTCACTTCGAGCGTCCCCCGGTACGCCCCCTTCTCGTCGCGCACCGCGAAATACTGGATCAACAGGAACCTGCCCTTCATCTGGATCCAGAAATCAGCTTTGTCGCGCCTGCCTGCCCGGAACTCATCCAGGATCTTCTGCACCATGCCAAAGCTCTTGGGCGGGTGGCAGTTCTGGACCTTCCGGCCGATGACGCCGGGGCTGCGCGGGAAGATGCGGTCCTTCGTCGCGGAGTAGTACCGAACCTCGTCCTTCTCGTCAACGAAGGAAATATCCACCGGCATATGCTTCAGAAGCATATTGACCTGCTCCGCGGTCATTACCCCGGTGTCGAGCATGACCTCACTTTCCTGGCCGGCGGGCCGTTCCTTCGCCTCTTCGGCGCTCATAGTCCAGTCCGCCTCCGGCCTGATCCATGCATAGCCGATCTCCTCCTCGCCCTGCCGCACCTTGCCCCACTCCTTGTCGGTCAGGAGGTCCTTCGCCATGGGGAAGAGGATGTGCTCTTCCTTATAGATCATGTCGCGCATGCTCTTCGACAGGTATTGCAGCGTGCTCATCACATCGGGAACGAGCGCGTCCCTGACGCCGGCCTTAGCGCTCTTCACGGCCACGCGGATGTCGTCGTGGAGCGCCCACATGACCTGCGAAGGCCCGGTGATGCCATGGACCTCGAGCACCGGGAACAGCTGGTTCTCCTTCCGGAGGTAATGAAGGTCGATGGTGCTGAGCTGTTCGACGAGCTTTGCCAGCACCTCCCGCTCCTTTTCAAAGGCAGCCTTTTCCGGAGCTTCGCCGAGCCTCGCCAGGACGTGGTCCAGCCCGTGCAAGATGCCCTCAGCGGCCCGGTTCTCGAGCATATAGGTATGGAGCGGATGGCCCGGCGGGACCACCGGTGCGTCCTGCGCTGAAAGCGACTCCTTGAACACCTCCACGTGCACATCGCAGAGCCGTTTCACCTCGCTCTCGGGCATTCCCTCTGCCATGAGCCGCTGCTCCATCTTCGCGATCTCGGACGGATCGATGTCCTTGATGAGCTCGTGGAACCGGTGCTTGAGAACGGACATCTCAACGTCTTTGTGCAGGTCCCGGATGATGTCCTTCAGCAGCTCCTGGCGGGCATCGGCGTCCATGAGCGGGGCGCTCCCGGCCGTCGCGGACCCGATCGCCACGTCCGTGCCGGTCCGCTTCCTGATCTCCGCCGCGATATCCGCCAGCAGCGCGGTCAGTTCGATGTTGCCGATGGATGCTGCCTGCGCAACCGTCGCCACCTTTCCCACGGTCTTCCGCATGACCGCGTTTTCCAGCAGCTTGAACTTGGGCGAGCGGGCGATCAGGAATTCCATCAGGAAGGGGTATTCCTTCAGCAGGTCGTCGATCTTCGTGTTGGCATTCAGCTCCATGGTGCCTCCTCATTGTTTTCTTCAATGGTAGCATAAAAAAACCGTCGGGTCATCCAGGGCTTCATGATATGCCAGGGCAGTTCGCAGAGCTATGATGCAGATCAGGAGGAACGAGAAAACGGCAGGCGGCTACTTCCCGCTCCTGCCTTCGATGAGGAGATAGGTGTCCTGCTTGACAAAGCGTGTTCCGGTCGAACCGCGCGCCGTTGACCTTCTCCACGAGGGGCGCGAAGAAGTCCTGCCGTTTGCGGTGCGACCGGTCCTTCGAATAGACCATCTCGAGGAGGCAGAACCGGCCGCCGGGCTTCATCACCCGGCTGATCTGGCTGAGCGCCTGGTCCTGGAACTCGAAGGGCAGCGCGCAGCAGAGGAAGCAGGCCACGACCCAATCGAACTGGTCCGGAGGGATCGAGGATATGGTGCAGACATCGTCCTGAACGAACAGGACCGGACAGGACGCTCCGTCCGCTCACGCCGGGCATGCTGGAGCATGGCAGGGCTGAAGTTGAGGGCGGTCAGGTGTGTCACTCCCGGAGGGTAGTAGCGCAAATTCCGTCCGGTGCCCGCCCCCACCTCGAGTACGTTTACCGATACGCCGGACAGGAGCTGGGGCCGCCATTTGCGGTACTGCATCTCCCAAGGAAGATCAAGGATGTCGTAGAACCAGGCGGTAATATTGTACCGCTTCAGGTTCTCGAGGTTCGTTGGATGGAGGTCCATTTCAGTAACGACTCAGTAACGCCGTTCTTGCGGAATAGGAAGCCCTATCATGTGCAGCTGCCGGGGTCCTTGTGGCAGGCATCTTTCTTGTTCCGTTCTCCGAGCCGTGTCTCCCGCCGGGTCTTTCCCTCCCGATGGCGACGCCGCTCTTCGTCGCTCTCGAGGATCAGCGGCGGGACCTCGACGGGGTGTCCCTTCTTATCGATGGCCACGTAGGTCAAATAGGCAGATGCTGCATGGCTCACCGCGCCGGTCATGAGGTTCTCGGCCTCAACGCGCACGCCGATCTCCATGGATGTCTTGCCCACATAGTTGAGGCAGGCCTTGAAAAAGAGCAGGTCGCCGACGAAGATAGGAAGGTGGAAATCCATCCGGTCGATGGAAGCGGTGACCACGTTGCAGCGCGAGTGCCGCGCAGCGACCACGCCGGCGGCCTCGTCGATGATCTTGACCACGACGCCGCCGTGCACGTTGCCCGCAGGATTGGCGTCCTGAGGGATCATCATCTGGGCGGTGATAACGCTGCTGTCCTTGACTCGTTTGCCTTCCATAAAGAATACCTCCGGTACGTTATCTGACGTATAGTACCACAAACACGGCCAAAAAGAACGATTTGAGAAAACAGTAAGGAAGAACAGCCGATAGGGCGGAAGGATCGCCGGCGTGGCATCGAGGATATCTCTGCAGCAGCCGGTCTCCTTTTGCGACGACAGAAGAGGGCGTTCCGTCGGAATTGCCGCTGGCGCGGGAGAAGAGTTAAAACAGTAGCAACATCAAAGGACATGCATAGGTAATCTGCATGATGATATTTTACGTCGTATAGGAAAAGAGGAAATTCGTAACTGTGTGATGACATCATGATTGATGTGCACTAGTCACGAATTGTGTTTACAGCTGAAGACTCCTAAGAGTTGAGGTGTCATGGCCTTCCGGTTAAGATAGTTTTGCGAAAACACATCTTAACCTTAGGAGGAAGGACCATGACTCAACAGCAGTATATCATAGGACGAAAGCTCAACATTCTGGAATTAGGCACCACCTCGGCAATATTCGTGAAGCCTGTTAACGATTAGGTGTCAGCCGACAACACTATTACGACATCATGCAGATTCCCCTGTCCATTCAACAGCGTTAGTTTGCACCTTGCGGTGGCTAATAGCTGAATCTGACACCTACGCTGAAGATATTATCGTTACTGCTCGTGCCCGGGACGTTCGAATCACTCATCTGATGATCATATTGAGCATCTATAAACCATCGTTTGGCAAACTCCTGCGCAACACCCGCGGAAATGGTATTCGACGTAACCTGGAAACCTGCAGGCTCATCATAATCGCGCACGAGGTGGTTGTACCCGAGAAGAAGCGTTGTTTTTGGCAGAACTAGGTAACCTCCCCAGATCCCGATGAAGTTTCCCGTGTAGGTGAAGAACGCCGAATCTGCATTGTTCTTTTCATAGTAATAGCTTTCCTTCAGCCAGAGTAACGGCGTGAACTGCTCCTTGAAGGTCACTATCGGGCCGAACGCTGAGCTGTCTCGCAGTGAATCCGTGTATCGTTTGATGGCGCCATTGATCGCGAGTCTGACCGTGACGATATCGCCCAGATTCTTATCAATACCGGCGGTCAAGCCTCCGATGGTGTTATCGAATTCGTTAAAGCTGTTGTAAGAAGTGTGCTGTGCGCTGCCAATCAGGAACAGGTATGTCCCGGAGGCTATGTCGGTCGAACCGCCGATGTCCGCGAAATAATTGATCGAGAAATCGCTCTTCGATTGCACTCCCGTATCTTGCGGGATACTGCCTCCCATGCCGCCCATACCCCCCGGGCCCATTACAGCGCCCATCATCCCGGGACCGGTTGCAGGCATTCCCGCCGTGCCGCCGCGCTTGTCTGATAAGAGACCTACAACATTGTCTTCATAGGTACCTCTAATTGCCACGTCATAGAATATTCCGGCCTGCGCGACTGAAGCAATAGTGAGATACAGGAACAGAACAATGCAGCCGGTGATCGCCGCATTTACCGCCCGATGAGATCGCATGTGCATTTCCTCTCCTACGCTCACGCCAGTATACTTTTGTTGTGTATATCAGAAATAATAAAAATCGACTTGTTATAAGTATAACAGGGCAAAATATTAAAAAAGGCAGCCGCATGGTGCGACTGCCATATGAGGTTGGTTTGCTTATGGTCATGTAAACAGCGGATCTTCGTTACGTTACCGTTTTGGCCCGCCCATGCCAGGCCCCATGCCGGAACCATGATCCATTCCCATACCGCCGTGGTCCATTCCCGGCCCGGTGCCCATGTGATCACGGTCGTGCGACATATCCCGGTCATGCTGCCTGGTCCTGTCTCTGTCCATGGCCCGCGTCGCGTTGTCCGCGGCCTTGTCGGGAGGAGTTCCGGACTTTAAGTCCCCGGCATAAGCAGTCGTGGCGGCCGTTATACTGGCGGCTCCGGCCCCTTGATTGATCCCATTGGACATTACCTGCGAGGTCCTGTCGGCCGGGGCGCCTGCTGCCACAGTCTTGCCGAAAGTGTTCGTCATCTGCACCGTTTCCCGCGCAGTGTACCTATGCTGTATCGCCTCCCCTGCCACCGAGGCTGCATCTTTCCTCGCAGCGGGTCCCGCTGCCTCTATGGACCTCGCGACCTCGGCCAGGTCCTTGCCTTTCATGCCCTGGTTGATGGATGCTTCGACCACGCGGTAGGCATGATCAACAGGCACACCCTTGTCCACCAGGCTCTGCAGCGTCTTCACTGCCTGGGAGTGGTCCTGGGCATTCAACTTCTTTTCCGTAGCCTGCCTGTCAATGTTGGTCTTTGCTTCATCCACGGTAAGAGCGAATGCCGTCATACCGAACAGCAGAATGCTCCCTGTCACAATTATCGTCAGTAGCTTTTTCATGTTGGCACCTCCTCGATTATCTAGCTTGATTTAAGGACTGCTCCTGCTTACTTCCGCCCGCCCATGCCTGACATGCCTCCCATGCCGCCGGAGGCAGGCTCGTGCATCGTCCCTCCTCCGGACCTGTCCTGCATCTGCATGTCACGCATCCCTTCGCCCCGCTCCATGCGGGAGTTCATGCCGGAAACAACATCGTTCATGGGGCGATCCTTCCTGAGCTCGTTGACCATGTAGCGCTCCATGGCCTCCAGGTCTCCTTCGGAATAGCCCTTGTCCACTGCCGTATGGACCATTTTCGCGGCCTGTCCGGCAGTCATGCCGCTCCCAGCAAAGGTGGTCATCGTATCCACCGCCCGGCTGAACAACCCGAGCGATCCTTTGCGATCCCTTACTTTCTCTCCGGTCTTCATGATAGCATCCTGCGGGATCGACTTTTCCATCGCTCTCGCCGCGGTCTCGATCGCATCATCGTACGCTTTTGCATGGGGTGCCTTTACGCCCCCGCTCTCCACCCTGTTCACGAGCGGTTTGGCAGCGGCAAGGTACCCGGAAAGCCGTTGCGTAACGCCTGATATCTTCTCCGCAGGTACGCCCTTGGCAAGCCCCTGCTCGGTCCGGTCAAGGATGAGCCTGACCGGCAAGCCCTGTCCTTTTGCCCTCGTTGCAGTTTCGAGGAAACCCTCAACATGGCGGCTCTCTACGCCCTGATCCAAGCCGCGGGTGATAATGATGGAGACATCCTCGGCCGGAATGCCCGCAGCCACCGCCTGACCGGCCTTGGTCAGTATGCCGGCCTTGGCTTCCTTCGAGAGCGAGGACCTTTCTACAGCGATCCTTGCCTGTTCAAGATGCTTCGATCCCGCCTCTTCCGCCCTGGCGGGCGGCGCCGCCGTCAGGAGCGCTGCTGCGGCCAGCAGCAGGACAATCAGAATGTTAAAAATGCCCTCTGTCATGTTCCTTTTCATGTCTTGACCCTCATCACAGCATTTTTGTTTCCGAAGCCGTCATCGCGGTAGGTCTCCGCGTTCGGGTCGGTCACCCATGCCTTTCCATCCACAATGAACATGTAACTGTACTCCCCGGGCTTCAGAGGTATGCTGACCGTCCAAACCCCGTTTTCCTGCTTCGTGAGCATATGTGCATCAGCCTTCCACTTATTGAACGTGCCCGCAACCGCCACTCGATGAGCTTCCGGCGCGTGCAGGTTCATGGTCACCGTCACGACTTGTTCCTGCCGGGGAACGGCTGCGGTCTCAACAGGCGCGTTCCGGGTGCGAACGACCTGGGTGAAGACCAGGGCGAAGAGCACCGCAGCCGCAAATGCCGTGGCCATGTTCCACCTGAGCACCCGTCCCTTGAGCAGGAAATCCCGTATCCGGTTCGTGATCGTCGCTTTTCGTGCGGGCAGCCGCCGCATGACCTCTGCGGTAAAGAAGGGAGGGGCCTGCATCCTCTCGCTCGTCTCGATCGTACGGAGCGCTCCCGTAATACCGTCGAGCTCTTCCTTAAACGCAGGATCCGACTGAACTCGGTCCAAAAGCACCTTCTTTTCGTCAGGGCCGAGGTCCCCGTCCAGCATCCGGTGAATAAGTTCCCTATCGATTTCTTGTCTATCCGTCATAAGCCAACCCCCATGCCTTCCAGGAGCTTTCTGAGCATCTCTCTTCCCCTGTGTGCACGTACTTTGAGAGCGCTGACCGAGACACCCAATGCGTCGGAGATCTCCTGATAATCAAGCCCCTCAATATGCTTCAGGACGATCACCTCGCGGTAGTCAGGGGGCAGCCCGTTCAGTGCGTGCTGGACCGCGTCCCCGGTCTGGCGGCAGGAAGCAATCTTCTCCGGCGAGGGGTCCGGCCCTGCGGTATAGTCGCAGATCTCATCTACCGGCACGGTCTCCTTGCCTGCTCTGAAATGATCGCGGCACTTGTTCACCACGATCCGGTACAGCCAGGAGGAAAACCGGGAATTGAACTTAAAATCCCCGAGTGCATTATAGGCTGAAATAAAGCCTTCCTGCGCCATATCCTTGGCCGCATCAGAATCACCGAGCATCCGAAAGGCGATATTGTATGCCATGTCCTTGTACCTGTCCACCAGCACTGCATATTGGTCGGAGTCGCCGGCGAGGCACTTTCTGATAACGGCATATTCTTCTTCAACGCTATCTGCGCTCATGTTGTACCTATTAGACGATGATTGACTCGAAAAGGTTACAGCCCGGGATTCTCTTCCGGTACAATAAGAACGGAATTCTTCCCGCCGAACCCGTCGTCAATTTCCGGGACAGAAGGGTCTGGCTGCCACTTTTTCCCGTCTACGATGAACAGATATTCGTACCGCCCTTCAGGGAGGGGGATGATAATGTTCCAGACACCCTTATTATCGGCTCCGGACAACCTGTTCTTATGAGTGTCCCAGGCATTGAAAGCTGCCGGCAATCGCGACACTGCTTGCCTCTGGCGCATAAAAGGTGAAAGAGACGCCCTCTTTCGTCAGCTCCGGGCCCAGGTGCTTCGGTCCGCAGGCTGATATGAGCGAGCAAAAGAACAGGATCGATATCATGGACAGGCGCGGTTTCATGGTTATTGTAGATTTCACTATATGTTTATGATACCGCTCGTTTCACAAGGTTTGCAAGGTAAACATTGATTTACATGGCCTGGACAGGGAAAACAGGACGGCAAAAAAGCGGCAGCCGGACCTTTATCCGGCTGCCCTAAGTTTACAGCAGTTTAAGTAAGGATGCTTTAGATCGCCCCGTTGGTGGTGCTCAACTGGTTGATGAGCGTTTGCATGTTGGTCGTGGTAAGGGTTGATCTGTTCATGGCAGAACCCAGGAACGAAGTCATTGCACTCGCCAATCCGCTGGTCCCTGCCGTGGACTGCATCATGGTACCGCCGCCACCCATCATGCCACCACCCATACCACCCATGGTTATCTGGGTGCTTCCCATCTGACCGTTCATGATGCCGTCCGAAGCATCGTTCATCATGGACAAGATCAGGGCTGCGGGGTCCGTCATGCTGATGGTCTGTGCATACTGAGACATGGCGGCAATGGCAACGCCGTAGTTCTTCATGTCCACAGTAGCAGTACCGCCGGATCCTAGTACTGCCGCATTCATCGGGACGGTTTCAAGTATGTTGGACACCATGAAGTAGTTGCCAACCGCCGTGTTTGCTGCCGTAATATTGGCATCAGTCATACCGCCTGCCATTGCCTGGGCACGGGCCTGCGCCATAGACGTAAGAGGAGTCATCTGAATGCCCGTGATCGTGGCTCCGCTTGAGATGGTTGGAATGACTGCGGTCATCACATCGCCGGCCGACATGGTCATGGTTGTGCCGGTTGCCAGGTTGTTATACGACCCCCCGCTCATCTTGAGCATGACCGGCCCGGAATAGGCGCCGAGGGACAGGCTGAAGCTGCCCATGCTGTTCGTGGTCCCGCTAGCCAATTGAGCGCCCAGAGAGCCGCCACTCACTGCGTATGCCATGACCGTGGCGTTGCCCATCGTTCCGTTGAAGACCGATCCGCCGACCATCCCGCTCATCGGCGTTCCTCCGCCACTCGGAATGCTGCCGGTCGCCGAAGTAGTCAACTTGTTCATGAGCGCCGTCATGTCTCCAGCAGTTACGCCTGACTTATTCAGGGTGGAGGTCATGAACGTCGCCATTTCCGTGGCGAGCCCGCTCGTCCCCGCAGTTGTCGTCATCATGGAGCTGCCGGCCATCATTCCGCCCATCATGACCGGGGTACCTCCCATCAAGCCGTTCATAACGCCGTCCGACGCGTCATTCATCATGGCCGTGACCATGTTGGAGGAAGAGGTCATTCCCATGTCCTTCGCGGATTGCGACATTGCCGCGATGGCCATGCCGTAGTTTTTCATGTCCTGGGTCGCGGTGCCGCTTGATCCGGACACAAGCGGGCTCATGGGTGGCGTATGCAGGATATCGTTCACGATGAAGTAATTTCCTATTGCGGTGTTTGCTGCCGTGATATTTACATCCATCATGCCGCCCGCCATATTATTTGCCATTGCCTGGGCCATGGAGGTCAGAGGGGTTACTTGAATTCCGGTAACCGTCGAGCCGGTAGATAGCGTTGTCATAACAGCGGTCATCACATCACCGGGAGCCATGGATACGGTAACGCCGGTCGCCTCATCCACGTATGTTCCACCGCCCATCTGAAGCATAATGGAGCCTGCATAGTCGCCAACTAATATATTGAAATTTCCCTGACTGTCCGTTGCTCCACTGGCGAGTTGCATGCCCATGGTCCCATTGGTGATGGCATATGCCGTTACTGTCCCTCCGCTAATCGGTCCCTTGACCGCCGTACCACTGATCATTCCGTTAGCGCCTGTTGTTCCTCCAGGAGTCGTCGCACTGCTCCCTCCTCCGCCACAACCATAAAGAAGCGACATTGACCCGATTAAGAGAGTGAGAGTTAACATTACCTTGAGTTTCTTGTGCTTTTGCATTTGTTACATCCCCCTAAATTAAACTAATTTTACTGCCATTGTGATTTAGACGAGGTAACGACTAAAAGGTTACAAATAACTTCACGACGAGTTATTCCTTAAATATCGTCTCATCTATCTTTGAATACTGCAAAACAGGATAATTGTCGATTTCAAGCAGCGGATAGTTGAAAAAAGAGCCCACTCGACGCATGCCAGATTATTGGGATTTCCTTCGGGAAGAACAACGGCTTGACGTGATGGTATTAGGTCTACGTAAGGCTAGTTCTCTGAAGAAACTACACTCCAGTGACCAAAAATCAAATGTTGAAGGATGAGGCTCTTTCTTATCTCTTTGCCGCTTGCCTCCTCCCAGGCTAAACATCTGCGCCCTGCCGACTGTTTCGATGTTATGCAACTCTGTATGTTCCGACTCTGCGCAAACGAAGTCAATAATAAAAGCGAAATGCATGGATAAATAGATTGCGACTGTTGCACATTTAAACGATGTTGTACTCGCAGTCATATATAATCGCCGCTTCCTGCCGCTATTATCGCAACTTCAAATCAGCGCAAGACAAATCCATACATGTTTACCTGTAACCTTTTATGATTTGTTTCGTCTCATATGGCATCAACCCGGAAGAAGAATATTTTATCGGAGCTCCAAAGAAAGAATAATATTTTTTATTCTAACGTGTTTACTGCGAGGGAGTCGCATTATGAAAATGAAGAGGTTATTGATTGCATATTTTCTGAGCGGTGTGTTTGCTGTTTTTGGACTGTTCTCTCCGGTTGCTGGCAATGCGGGGATAAATGTAGACATTAATGTTCCCCTGCCCGACATCGCCATAGCCGGACCGCCAGCCATGGTGGTTGTCCCCGGCGCCTATGTGTACTTTGCCCCTGATGTTGAAGCTGACCTTTTTTTCTATCACGGATACTGGTACCGGCCCCATCAGGGAGGATGGTATTATTCGCTCGGATACAACGGGCCCTGGGGCCGCATAACGATCGGGAATGTGCCGCCGCCGCTGGTCAGTCTGCGGCCCGGCTATCGGAATGTACCTCCAGCCTATGAGCGCATGCCCTACCCTGTGGTACAGAGGTACTGGAGACAATGGGAAGAGGAACGGTACTGGGATTCCTATCAGAGAAGTGATGAGCATCCAGCGCCCCATCGGGGTCATGGTATGGGTATGGGCAGGGGAATGGGAATGTAGAGGCGTGGGGACTGATGGTCTAATTAGTATCGTATCGACGATGCGGATTTCGTCAAGTATACTTGCTGGTCTGCACTGCCAATTTTGCGGCGGAGCAAAGAATTCATGATGTAATATGCCCTTGAGCGAGCGGAAAAACGTGGTGTGACAAAATAAGAGCTAATTCCTGATTGGAATTTTCAGAGAAAGCCACGGGATCGGCCAGTCCCGGGATGATCCTAATCGCCGATTCCGGGCCTTCTTAAAAGATGCAACTTTCCTATTGCATCTATCCCGTGCGCGGGGGTAAAATTTATAAGAGGTTTTGCTCATGGCCTTGACGGCATTCCTTCCACCTTCGAACCCTCATCAGCCGCAAGCCTCTATACGGAACATTCGCATGCACATGTCCGACCTCTTATCGACAGATCTTCCCGCGACCGACGCCGCGCCGCAGCCGATGTTCTGCGCGGCCATTGCCGGGTTCATCCGTTGCGCCTTCCGGCGCCCTGTCGCGGGACGGGTCCTCGCCGTCGCCGCGCTCATGGCCGCTGCGCATGCCCCTGGAACAGCCCGGGCAACGGAGCTGGCGTCCCTAAACTTTACGGTCGTTCATCCGGCACAGCGTTGGTCCTCGGCGCCGCTCGTCCGGGAGACCTACGACACGTACAATGTCCACGGCACCAGCATTCCCGAGCTGTGCGCCTGCCTAAGCCGTAACGGCGTCCGGATGAATAACGGCGACATTTACGATGCCCTGACCAGCTGGGATGTGAAGTGGGAGTACGACTACGATCGCTCCCCTGGCGGATGCTCGGTGGATGACTTCCGCGCAGTCGTGGACGTGACCATCCGCTACCCCCGCTGGGTTTCGAACGATGACGCCCCTGCTCCGCTGGCAAATGCCTGGGACGCCTTTCTGCACAGCCTCATCCAGCATGAACAGGTCCACCGCGATATCGCTGTGGCAGCCGCCGACGGGCTGATCCGCGCCGCTACCGCGATCCCGCCTGCGGCCACCTGCGCTGACTTGGACCGGGCCGTGGAAGCCCTTGGCCGATCATTCATGAAGCAGCTCACGCTGGACCAGCATGCCTATGATGCTGAAACCAGCCATGGCGCCATGCAGGGCGCCGTCCTTCCCTAGCACCCTTCAGCGCCTTACATCCACACCGATAGTTGTCACCATGAGCAAACAGAAAGAGCAGGCTGCTGTTTCGCCTGCTCTTCAAGCTGTGGTAACTTGCATGTTTTTCCGTCCTTCCCGGACGGTCATGGTGCACTGTGGTCCGCTACGGCAGACCAGAGCCAGGGCCGAAGAAGGACTCCCAGATGCGGGTGTGCTCATCGACCTCCTTTACCGCTCCTTTGCCTTCCGCTGCCAAGCCAAACGCTGCGACCTCCTTCTCATGGACGAGGTTCTCCTCATACATCGCAACGCCTACATCGACCGGCTTCTCCTCAGAGATGATCGTCGCCTTAATCGGCGTCGGTATCATCACTCTGCTTCTCCGGTCCCCCACGAACTATGCGAAAAAAAAGGCAGGCATCCCGTTGGATGCCGGCCTGCGTTCTGGAATTGGCGGAGCTCCTGGATTCAGGGTCCGGGAAGGAGGTTGGTCAGAAAGCATAACTGAGCGTACCAACGTACCTCAGCGTGTCGTTAAAGCCTGCCTCATCGCGGTGGTAGAATTGCACACCAACACTGATGTTCGCATGCTCCGTCACATATCGCAAGCCCGGCATAAGCCCTGTGGAATTCATTGCATTGACCGTGGGGATATTTTTCTTGACCACGGTCGTATACTCAAACATCGCCTGCAGTTTGCGGCTTTCCGTGAGCGGGAAGAGCAGTCCGGCGTTCACGACCCCATACTTTTCTGAATAACTCTTGCCATCTGTCCATGGAATCTTGTCCTTGTAACAGACCTGTCCTTCAAAATAGACGCCGATAAAGTAATCCCCGGGCATCTCCTTCTCGGCAGTGCCGATTACCATGAACCGCAGGCCCATATCCTCCACGTCGTTGTATCCCTTCGCGGCATCCCCGGTCGGGAACGTATACGCGATCCCGAGCGCTATGGCGGGCAAGGGGTCATTCTCGGACGAGATCCGCCACTTGACCAGGACATCGGTGTCACCGAAGCCGGTCTCCCGGGTCGTCGAACTGCCGAAGTTGGTCCCGATCGCCTGTGCGCGTATGCCGATCTCGATGCGATCCGTGATGCCCGCAGTGATCGTGGCGAAACCCTGTGCAATGCTGAAATTCGGATCGCTGCTGTTCTCGGCAATGGAGGCAAGACCCACGACGATGCGCCCCTTGGGCTGCGTATAGGCCGAGTTGGTAAAGATCAGCCCCGTGAGGCCCTGGATATTGGCCGGTCGGTTGATCACTGTGGAGGCATCGTCTTTCGGCACTTCTCCGGAATCAAGGTAGCTGGACCCGGCCGCCGACTGACCGATCATGGTCAGCAGAATGATAACCCCGCCCACGATAGCACTCCGCATCGTCATGTGATCCCACCTTCCTGCGGGCCGTCCTAGTGATGATCCCGCGTTCAGAAGTTCTCGCTCCGGCCGCTGTTCCGGCGGTCGGGCGGACAGAATAGGTCGGCGGTATCTGCCGCCAGTCACCGCGAGTGTACTAAAGACGCGATAAAGAGTCAATAAAAATGAAACAGCCGGGTCGGCAGGCCTCCGGACAGGATGGCAGCCGCTCTCCGGCATGTCACTCGGGGAGCAAGCACTTCAGGGGGCGGTCGGCAGAGTCCGTCTCCTTCGTTGCCTTTCCATTACACCGCTGCTCAAAACGCACTGGGTATCAGTGCCAGAGGCCAAGGGTCTGGAAGACGGACGTTAACGTATGGCATGGCGTCTCCGGAAAGGGCGAGGATGTGGACAGGAAAGTACATTAAGGGAACCGTCATGGTGTTGACAATATTACTGTTTGCAGAAAGGAGCAAGCGTGTTTTCCCATTTTCTGCTTCTGCGACATCCCGGTACCTGTGCAAAAAAAGCCGTCATCTCGTTAATGTCGGCCTGGTGAAACAAACTAGTGGAGGCGGCGTACTTTTAATAGTTTGTCCAATTCTTCAATATTAAATATTACGCGAGTATTTTTTCGAGATATTATGACATACTCAAGATAGATACCCCCAAAAATGCTGGATGCTATTGGACAAAGCTGGCCGAACTGTACTGCGTCTGCCGGAAGATCTATTTCGGGACTTTCTCCAGGTCAGCGGCAATCGCATCGGGGTCATACTCGCAAGGGCCAGATAAGTACCCTCTCTCCTTGCAGTATCGGACCATCTTATCAATCACATCCTTGAAGTCCTCTTTCAAGGTCATAAGTTCGCCTGTTCCTTCGCAGCCTTTCTTACGATTCTTTGCGAGAATATAGACCTGTGCGAACTCCCTGGCTTCGTCCACCAACGCTGCAAGGCGACCGTCCGATTTTGATGCTGCTAAGATATCACTTATCATAGAATAAGCTCTCCTTCTATCACTTCACTGGCGTATTCTTGTAATCGTTGTCCTTCCTTTTGCCCAGGTCCTTGCACGATGGCTCTGGCCATTTATAGTCCTTCATTTCGTCGATGATAAAAGATTCCTTGAGCGGTTTGTTGACCATGCGTTTCGCATAGGCCCACTGGAGTTCCTGAAATAGGTCAATGTCTTTCGGCTCGAATTCGCCGGACTCGATCTTCTTCATCTGCGTTTTGACCTCTTTAGGATAGACCGCTGGATTGAGCTTCACATGCACGGTCCTGCCTGTTGAAACCTGCTGTACGAGGAACTCGCTTTCGGTCAGAGAGTTATCGATCACATGGGAATTGAACCGCGCCCGGCTGCCGGTGAGATACGCAGCCACGTCCCCGCCGCAGGCTGAGTTGTTCGAGACGATCCTGAGGTCTGTGCGGTCAACAACCTTGTCCGGGAAGAGAAGATCAAAGGCAACTCGAAGCGAGGCCGCGCTTTCTACGAGCCCGCCGCAGAAATGACCGTGGAACTTGATCAGGTCTTTGATCGTGATGGTCTTGGTCTGCCTGGCATATCTGCCGTACTTGTTCTCCGCGTCCCGGACCTCAAAGAACGGAGCATATGGCGCGGCACCAAGCCATTCGGGGAAATACCATTCCCCGGCGACATCCGGTCCAGGAGAACCTGTTTTAGGCATGGGTTCCAGCGCTAATGCCAGCGACGCAAGCAGGAGGAAAGGCAAAACCGATAGTATTATGGTTTTCACAATCTGTCCTCCGTAAAAAGTCGGCCCCAACTCAGAACTGGGCACCCGTACCCATTTCTATTTTCCCTTTTCGGTTTTTTCTCGTCGTAGTTAAAAATAGTACCTAGCCCTCATCTCTATGCGATAGTCGTATGGCTTCTCGCCGAATTCGCTCAGCGGGTCTCCGGCCAGAATAGTCCCCTTGAGACGAAGTTCAAGGTTCGTGATGCCCGTGTAGGCGATCTCCGGTGAGAGCTGGTAGCTTCGGTCTTCGGCGTTCACGATCGCTGTCAACGCGGGCGTCCAATAGAGTATGTCGAAGGGGTCTTTCTGGCTCACACGCAAATAGAGATACTGCTGCCCGGTGTTCGGTCTGCCGTAGTTCTTGTCGGTCACTGCAGTCGCCTTCTGAAGAAGCGCGTCGTTTCCCGTTGAAACATAGGAATCATACGCATTGTGCACGAAGGTATAGTAATCCCGGGTCTCCTGTTCGGTGAAGCCGGTCCCGTTCCGATAGTATTCGACGATATAGGTCGTGTCCTTTTCCGTGAGATACCGGAGCCCGAGGAGCCAGCTCGTAGCGTCATACACGGTCTGATGCGTTGTCCCGTCAACGGTGATGAAGCTCCGCGTGAAGTCGTTGATGCGGGCGACTTCTCCGTGGACTTCAAGGTTCGTCGTGATGTTCCGGGAGAAGTCCATACCCATGCGCGACGTTTTGCTCGCGCCCGTGAGGAACAGGAAGTCGATGTCCGTGTCGTAAAGCAGGAGATAGACCCTACCTGCAGTGTTCAGGTGGCTCGCTGTTCCAAAATCGTCGTTCACGTGCTCCGAGACCGGTATGAGCACGGGTGTGATGGAAAGCGTCTTGAGCGGCCCGTTGAAGCTCTTGATGTAATCCGCAGAGGCGACGACGAACCCTTCGAGGTTCAGGTCCGGCTCGTCCGGGTTCTTCGGCCTGTCCACGAATGCCACGGGGTTCCAAGCATAGCCTTTGCCCCATTTAAGGGTCTTCTTGCCCGCGTCGATCGTGAGCGATGGCGCAGGCTTAACGGAAAGGAAGGCTTCGAACACGGTCGTCGTGGATGTCGCTCCGAGATAGGAATCCTGATAAGCGGTGTTTGTTCTCGCGAAGAACTTTGTCATGCCCATTTCAAGACCGCCTTCGAGCTGAAGAGCGGCGTTGTATTCCGGCAGGGTATTTCCTTCGTCTCGGTTATAGAACCGGAGCTGATACAGGGCAGCGTCCCGGTCGAGTCCGTACAGGATCGGTCTGAGTTCCGCGTAGCCGCCGAGATAGTACGGTTTTTTTTCTACTTCCGAGGGGTCAAAGGAGTATTCTTCCGCGTAAAGGACGCCGGCTTGCAGAACCGTCCCGAGAACAATAAGCAGTATGGTATGCTTTCGAATGAATTTCATGTAGGCATGATCTATATTCGGCGTATGATCCGCTTTTCGTCCTACCGCAGCGATTCGATATTCGGCATGAAGGTCAATGTGAATACTTCGTCCTTGAAGTTTCGCGCCTTGATCTTTGCCAATATCATTATCGATTTGTAGTTCTTATAGAGCGGGCTGTCGGTCTCGATGACCGCAGGCCTCACTATGCCGCCAAAGTCCCTCACGTCCTTGAAGTAAAGCGTCTTGATCAGCATACCCGCTTCCGTCAGGCATTCGATCTTCGTCGGGAGTTTTCTTTCCTTCTCGGCCCAGAGTCTTATTCGGTCATAGGCTACGGTCTTTGTCTTTGCCTTGAGATGAAGAAGGTATTCGTTCCCCTGCTCCTCCACCTTCTCGACAGTATACTCTGCCGTGTAGTCGAGCTGCAGGATGTCGGCGTTATTGAACACACCGCCCACTACGGACTGGAGGCTCGTGATCCGGATGGGCTTGCCCACGTTCGGGATATAAAACCACATATTGTCCCCGACCCGCAGGGTGCTCCGGCCCTTTTCGCTGGCAGGCGCGATAAAGAGCGACGCGACCTTGTCCACGCCCTTCTTGACAGTGAAAAGAGTGAATTCCTTCTTCCGCCCATCAGGCTCGATGTTGATGAGCTTTCGGTAGGATTCGTAGGACTCGGGATTCAGGTTCCTGTCCACTTGCCTGAGAAGCTCCGTACCATCAACGGCGTAGGCAGGAACGGAGAACAGCGTTGTTACGATGACAATCAGTATTTTCAACATGGCATTTCTCCTATACATGCCTTAATGCCTCGATGGGCTCCATCCGTGACGCCTTGAATGCCGGCTGGAGGCTGGCGATCACCGAAACGATTATTACCGTCAGCGATATAATGAAAATATCGGCCGGCTTTATGGTTGCCTGCAGGACCAGACCCTGTTGCATTCCGAAATTAAAGGTAATCCTGGACATGTTGATGATGGAGACTAACGCTATTCCGACAATATTGCCGATGATTGCGCCCACAATGCCGAGACAGAACCCCTCGATCACAAACATGCTAAGGATCTTTCCCGGCAGTGTCCCGATAGCTGCGATCGTGCCGATCTCCCGTATCCGCTCGTAGACGGCCATGATCATGACGTTCATGATGCTGATCAGGACAATGGCGATGAGCATAAGTTTGATAAAGAACGTCATCACGTCGATCATGCGCGCGATGTTGTAGAATGGCGAGAGCTGCTCCCAGGTATGAACCTCAAAGATCGGCTTGCCCTCTTTGTTCAACTCCTGCGCGAGCAGCGCCACGAGCGTTGATGTGAAGCCGTGAAGCCCATCGAACTTTTTCAGCCGGATGGCGAATTCGCTCACCTCCGGCTCTTCCATGCGCAGAACCTCCACGGCATCGTCGAAGTGGATGTAGCCGTCCCGGCCGCCGGGGCCCGTCACGCTCTGGAGGATGCCGCCGACCTTGAACTGCTTGCCGTTCACGGAGCCGTCCTTGTTCGTGGCCACGATGACCACCACATCTCCGACCTTCACCTTCATGCCCTTGGCAAGAAGTTCGGGAATAAGGATCTCTCCGCGTTTGATCTCCTTTGCACCGTCAATGATCCGCGAGGTCAGCAGCGGTGTGGTAGCGAACTCTTTTTCGGGGATGACGCCGTTCAGCCGGATGTTAGTTGTCTCCGCGAAGTTGCTGAACATGCCGCCGAACTTGATGCGTGGCGACCAGGCAGCGATCTCGGGACGGTCATTCAGGACCGCCTCAACCCGTTTTACGGCGCCTGCCTTCATGTTCAGGTTCAGCGGCAGGTTGTCGATGGATGCGACGTAGCCCTTGCGGTGTACCTGCAGATGGCCGAGCATGGAGTCGGTGATCTGGCCGATCATCATGTTCTTGAAGGAACCCGACACGGACATGAACACGAGCACAAAGACCACGCCGATGGTGATGAGCGAGGCGGTGAGCAACGTCCTTCTTTTGTACCGCAGAAGGTTCCTGACGGCTATTTTGAAGAGATTACCCATTATTCTTCCCTCCCTGTACCCGCTTGTCCTTCAGCTCGCCGTCTTCAAGTGAGTAGATGATCTCTGCCTCTCCCACGATCTTTTGGTCATGGGTCGAGAAGATGAACGTCGTCCTGAACTCGTCCCGCATCTTTTTCATCAGATCGATGACCATATACGCTGTTTTATGGTCCAGGTTGGCCGTGGGCTCGTCTGCAAGCACGAGTTTCGGGTTCGTAACCAGCGCCCGTGCCACGGCCACCCGCTGTTTCTGACCGCCCGATATCTGGTCCGGGTATTTATCCTTCTGTTCGCTCATACCTACGGCAGCTAAAAGGGCCGCGACCCTCTTTTTCCGTTCCTCCATCGGTGTGTTCTGGACCATCAGGAGCGGGTACTCAATGTTCTCATACACTGTAAGCACCGGGATGAGATTGAAGTCCTGAAATATGAAGCCGATGTTGTTTCCCCGAAATGCCGCGCTCTTCTTTCGGTCAAGGGCCGCGGTGTCAGTATCAGCGACGGTGAGCTTACCGCCTGTGGGCCTGTCGAGACAGCCGATCAAGTTCAGAAGCGTGGTTTTTCCGCTTCCCGACGGACCCACGAAGGAGACGAAGGAAGCGGGCTCGATCTCGAAGTTGATCTCCTTGAGCGCCGCGATGCTTACCTCGCCCGTCTGATAATCTTTCCGAATGTTTTGCGCCGTTATAAGCCCCATGTTGTTTCTCCTTGTTTAGACAACAGCCCCGCCCCGGCTCAGAACGGGGCCGCTATCACTATTTTATTTTCTCCAGCCTGCCCATGCGGGAATTCCGTTGCTATCCCTTAGAACGAGTGTGCTGTCGCCCTTCTTTACTTCGGCGGCAATTATAGCGGGCTTACCTATGAACGTCACTCGCGAACCCTTCACCTCGATCTTATCGCCTTTTTCGATCTTGGTATCGAGCCGCTCAATGTACCATTCCGGACCGAGGTGTACCGAGACCGTTTCCTTGTCCGTTTTGAGCATGACGTGGACGCCGGAGTTCATGCCCTTCATCGGCGTCACCTTGTCCACCGCCTCGACCGAGCCTGACAGGGTCTCCACCGTCGCTGGGTTGTACATTCTGTTATATTGCGATCCCATGCCCCAGCCGCCGCTCCCGCGCCAGCCCTTCCAGGGGCCTGCGAAGACGGTTGAGACCGTGAACAGCAATGATACCGCAACTATTACGCTTATAATATTTGTTCTTTTCATTGTTCCCTCCTTTGGGCCGGTTTTTAGTGTGATGTTCGATCTTTTAATCATGTCAACTTCCTCGTGCGAAACCGAGTCAGCTCAAGCACCGCTGCTTCGGGGTCACTTCCATCCATTGAATTGATCTCCGCCTGTGCAGTGTCGGAAATATCACCTGCTATTTTGACACGCGCAGGTTTGTTTAGTTACTTTTCCCGTGCCGAGGCCGTTTTTCAGCATCCTAACGTTATCTTTTGAACAAACGTGTGCGGTAGAGCAGCGAGAGCGAAGGCGTCGGTCAGCACATGCCCGTCGTCGCTCAGCAGGGATAAGCTGTGGCTCATGATCCCGCCGACTACTTCCGCGACAAAAATGAATATCGTTACCAGTAGGCTGAGGATAAGTCTTCTCTGCGATTTATCGTCCATGGTTTCCTTTCACGTTTGGGTGCAAAATTTGCCGTTCCGTGGTTAAATTCACAAAAGCCCCCACGCCATCTTCGCTGCAATGGCATAAAGTACTACTCCTATGATCTTCTTTACCTGATTCGCGTCGAGTTTTTTGTGCATGAGCCATGATCCCAGAATCGCTCCCGCGATCGAGCCGACCGCGGCGAATGTCAGCAGGTTCCAATTTACCGCTCCTGTGGCAGCATGGCCGAAAAAGCCCGAAAGTGACGAGAAGACGACGATAAAGGCCGTGGTGGCCGAAGCCTTCTTGGGATCAATGCCGAGCCAGATGAGAGCTGGAACGATGAAGTTCCCGCCGCCCACTCCCAAAAGACCGCCGAGATAGCCGGCGCCTATGCCAAGGCCGATGCCGGTCTTGAGTTCCTTCCCGCCACCCCCCTGAACTTCGGCTTTTTTCTTCGGCTTATAAAACAACATCATCGACGCCGCAAAGACCAGAAAGAGCACGAATAGCACAATGAGCACATTCTTCGGAAAGTACCGCGTTGAATACGCGCCCAGGGGAGAAAAGAACACGGCAAGAACAATGATCGGAATGGCCGTCCTGAACAGGACCAGGCTATAGCGGATATAGTTGGCCGACGCGAAGGTCATACTGATGGCGTTTAAGAGCAGGCCAATGGCCATGGCCTCTGTAAGGGGTACGCCGAGCCAGTAGAACGTCGGGATGACGATGAATGCCGAGCCTACACCCGCGATAGTCAGGACCGTGGTAAAGACGAATACGATGCCAGCAGCGGCAATATTGATGACAGGCACAATATGCCTCCTTTCAGGGAACAACGCTTCCGGCAAAACAGCCCCCGTCCCCTCCCCCGTTTCAGGAGGAGAGAACAGGGATTGTCAGTATGGACCGGATTGCGTCTGTGTCCGCCGCTATTTCTCGTATCCTGAGCAGGGAATGCAGACGATCTTGCCTGACTTGACGCGGGTATTCCTCTCCACGACCATCTCGCCGCACTGGGAGCAGGCCATGGTCTCGAAGGTATGGGGCACGTCCTTCCAGGGATGGTTCTTGATCTCGCCTACGTTGTACAGCATCTCGGCCGGTGCGGTGGTCACACCCTCGAACAACGGGGCCACGACCTCGGGCGGCACCTGCGAGGCCGGGATGCCGGAGCTGCGCATCTCCATGAACTTGGAACCCTTGTTCTTGGCCATCACTTCGGCCTTGGGCACCACGCGCACGGAGCGGCTTGTCTTCTTGTCGATCAGTGTCAGACCCCATTTGCCGTAGCCGGTCCGGGTGATGTTTCCCTTGCCGTAGGTGCAGCCTGTGGCAACCTGCACGCCGTCTGCGAAACAGGTTGCACAGTGATTTTCATCCAGCTCTACGATCGCCATAAGCTGGCCGTCCGGCGCTTTCGATACGCCGAGCTTCTCCATTGCGGTGAGTCCTGCCCGAAGCCCCATGGGCATGGCCGGGCACTTGTGGCCATGGAACTTAAGGCCCATTTCCAACAGTTCTTTGAAATCCTGCATGATAGTCCTCCGTTAGTTAGTGTGTGACTGACATGGTTCTCCCCTCTTGAACGCGGACATACACCCGGAGGTTACCAGCCGTTCCACCAGCATTGGCAAATGACGGAGAACCTTTTTTTTGCCCTGATCTTCATAGTATGTTCAAAATCTCCTGTACGTCTCTACCTCTGTATAAGTCCGAACAGATACCCGCCAAAGACCGTGAATACAATGATCAGACTTACATACGTAACCGTTCTTTTTGTCCCCATGATCTTGCTGACAACCAGGATGCTCGGAAGCGACAGCACGGGGTCCGCGAGAAGATAGGCCATGAGCGGACCTTTGCCCATGCCGAGATCGAGAAATACCCTCGCCATCGGCACCTCTACCAGCGTCGGGAAATAGACCAGCACGCCGAAGAGAACGGGTATGAGCAGGGCGGTCAGGGAATTTGACCCCACGTAGGTCGTAACGAACTCCTGGGGCAATAAGACCTTGACCATGCCTGAAACGAAGACGCCGCCAAGAAGAAGCGGGGCGATCGTTTTCGCAAAACCCCACGTTTCTCTCATCCAGCCTGCAATCTCTTCTTTGATAAAGAGCTTTTTCGCTATCAAGGCGCTCGCGCCGATCAGAATGAGCACGGTCACATACTTGATCCAGGGAACGCTTACCCGTGTCCCGACCAGCAGTATCCCGAGAAGGACGCTGAACAGATAGACCAACCGTTTAATATCGTGGCTTTCCGAGCTTCTGACAAACGTATCGGCTGCTAGCGCTTCTTCCTGTTCGTGAAACATCTTGCTGATGATCATTCCGATCGACACGGCGAACAGGATGGATAGGAATATCCGTGCCCCTGCCACGTCCCAGCCGATGAGACTGCCGGTATACAGTATGGCTACGATGTTCGTTGCCGGCGCGGTATAGAGGAACGCGATGGCCGGACCGATTCCGGCGCCGCCTTTCTTTATTCCGGCAAAGAGCGGAAGGACCGTACAAGAGCAGACGGCCAGCAAGAGACCCGAAGCAACCGATAGCGGGTATGCAATATGCTTTGGAGAGTCTTTCCCGAGGTACGGCAGGAGCAGGTCCTTGGGAATCAGCGCCGCCATTGCACCTGCGATGAAGAACGCCGGGACGAGACAGAACAGTGTATGCGCAAGCACATAATCGTACACAGCCGCGAAGCCTGAGGATACTATCGCATAGATGTCCATACTACCCCCTCAGCAACAAAGCGATCTCCTCAACGCTGGGGATCTTTCCGCTTGCCACGGTCTTGCCGTCTATAAGCAATGCCGGTGTCATGAATATGCCCCGTTCGATGATTTTCCCCATATCATAGACATGTTCCACAGTGGCATTTGCGCCGGTCAGAGCAACCGCTTCCTTTGCCCGCTTTTCGAGTTCCGCACACTTGCCGCATCCCGATCCGCATACTTCGATCTTCATGGCGCACCTCCCTATCGTGCTGCCGTTACACTATTAACGCGCGCTCCTGCAGGCCTGTTCTTTCCCGCGCTTGCAAACCAGCACCGAGCAGTCGGCATGACTAAGGATGTTCCGGGCCACACTCCCGAGCATGCCGCTGACGCCGCGCATCCCCCGACTGCCGAGAGCAATAATATCCGCGCGTGTTTCCTGCGCCGCCTGAAGTATCTGTTCCGACGGGTCGCCGTTTTTGATCAGCACAGCTACGTTCCGAAACTTCTCCTGCAACCGAGTTCGGGCCTGCGCCAGGACTTTTTCCGCATGTTCCGTCTCTGCCAGCCTCATACCAGCCACGATCTTCTTCATCCGGTCGTCCATTCCCGGGCAGAACCGGTCGGGAATATCCATATACGCAGAAAGCGAGACGTACACAGCCGTAACGTTCGTGTCAGGTTGAAAGGGGATCAGGGAAAGTGCTTTTTCTGTTTCCTCAGCGCAGGCCGAGCCGTCTGTAGCAAAGAGCACTTTGAGCGGTCCGCCCTGTTTCCCCTGGGGCGGTTTGACGACCAGAATGGATTGCGCGGACTTGATTGCCACGGCCCTCGTCACGCTCCCGAGAAGAAACGAACCGATCGCCTTCATTCCCCGGTTGCCCATAACGATGAGATCTGAATCGGACTGTTTGCCTACGGCAACAATGGCATCGGCGGGATGGCCCGTGGTCACTGCGGTGGATACTTTCGCCCGGAGGTCTTTCAACAATCCGGCTGTCTCATCAATGATCATGGGCGCGAGCTCTTCACCGAGCTGCATCAGATCCCTTATGTAAGACCCGCCGCTGTGAGGAAATGGAACTCCGGGTATGACGTGCAACACGGTAATCTCATCGGTCTCTGATAAATTGAAACGCGCCAGAAACCGAGCTGCGCCATCAGAATATTTTGAGCCATCTGCGGCAAGCAGTATTTTCATCGCACGCCTCCTTGTGTTACTGCCCCTGTCAGCTCCATGGCCGCTTATCAGCGACCTGACTTCTCACGGCTTCTTTGCTTCGATCGTTGCCGAAACAACATAGTCCTCGATATTCCTGCCAGGTGCCCAGGTCCGGATGAATTCCCTGCTTTCGTCCTTCGGCTTTATACGGATATCACGGAAACCGGAGTTTTGGAGCATAGCCTCAACATCGCTGATGAGCGACGCCCCGGCTATGCATCCGGCATGAAGAGCAAGGTCGTTTTTTACTTCTTCCGGAAGCTCAGCTGTGGCTACGACATCGGATACGGCAAGACGCCCGCCGGATTTGAGTACCCGGAAAGCGTCGTCGAACACCTTATGTTTTTCCGGAGAAAGGTTGATCACGCAATTCGATAAGATCACATCAATGCTCTTGTCGGCCACCGGAAGGTGTTCAATCTCGCCGAGTCTGAACTCAACATTCTTGTAACCCGCTTTCATGGCGTTCTCTCTGGCTTTCGATACCATTTCGGGAGTCATGTCCACGCCGATGACCTTGCCTGTTTCGCCGACGGCTCGAGCAGCAAGAAAGCAATCGAATCCGCCACCGCTCCCAAGATCAAGCACTGTCTCCCCCCTTTGGAGGGAGGCAATTGCCTGCGGATTTCCGCACCCCAAGCCCATATTGGCCCCATCCGGAACTGCAGATACATCTTCATTTGAATAACCAAGCCGAACCGAAACCTCACCAGCTGCAGATGTGCTATCTGGGGAACAACACGAGGAAGTGGAGCAGCAACCGGAGTTTCCAGACTGTGCCACTTTGCCATAATTGAACCGTACGGCCTGTCGTATTTTGTCTTTTTTTACTGCGTCCATTCTCTGCCCTCCTACCAGTTTGTCACGCCAAGATACAGCCCCACGACCACGAGCAATGTGCCGCTGAACCGCTTCGAATAGAGGGAAAAGTTCTTGATGCCTTTTGAGCTGACGATGTTCTCCGTGAGGCCGATGGAAAGACCGGCAACAAAGATCAGAGCGCAGTGACCGACAGCGTAGGCGAACAGAAGCGATCCGCCGTACAGGATATCGCCCTGGGTCGAGACATAGGCCAGGATCACCGCCAGCACCGGCGTAGCACAGGGGGACGAAACAGTGCCGGTCAGAAGGCCGAGAATGAACGCGCCCCAGAGACCCCGGGACTTCACCTGACGCGTTTTCTGAAATGGAAGCGGGATTTCGATCAGGCCCATGAGCTGGAGCCCCATGATAACGGCGATCAGGGCGAGGCCGACATAGAGCCACCGCCCGGCAAAGGAAAGGAAGGAGCCCATAGCAGACGCCGCAGCTCCCAGGACCGTGAAGGTAATGGACAAACCGAGGATGAAGACGAGCGAATAGGAGGCTGCTTTCTTCTTGTTCCCTTCCGAATATCCGCCCACGTACCCGATGATCAGCGGAATAGCCGCGAGCACGCAGGGACTTGCGGCGGAGATCAAGCCGCCGACAAACACGGCCAGAAACGCCAGGCTGTGATTATTCTGGATGATCGTCTGTATATTTTCCAACAAGTACTGCATCGAAATCTCTCTACGCGGTCCGCGCTACCCGTTTTTCAGCCCTGCCTTTGCCTTGTCCACGACCCGGCGGACATCAACCAGGCATCACCTGCCGAGCGGGTGGTTCGTGCCGCAGTTGCACCCTCCGCCCTTCTTCTCCGCAAGTATTCGCTCCATGATCAGGGAGCGGTTCTTATTTTCGAGCACATCCCGCGTTATGTCCTCTTCCGAATACCCAAAGCAGTAGCAAATTTGGTTTTCCATGGCAATTATATCCCCGTCTTTTTCAGCATGGCCGCGATTTCCTCATAAGGATAGAATCCAATGTGCCGGTGAAACTCTTTGCCGCTCTTGTCCAGAAAGACCTGCACCGGGATCATGTACACACCGTATCTGCGAGCCGTCTGCTGGTCCTTCTTAACATCAATGAAGATTACGTCAAGCTTTCCCTTGTAGGTGTCGGACAGCTTTGCCATCACCGGTTTCATCTGTTCACAGGGAATACAGCCCACAGAACCGAGTTCCAGCATCACGATCCTTCCTTCGGCCTTCGCCTTGTTCAGTGAATCATCGAGACCGCCTGCATTGCTGCACGACGTGGAAAGCGTCAGGACCAGAACCGCCAGAATCATTATCCTCAACCTTGTCTTGCGTCCTCTTTTAACTTTCATTTCCGATCCATTTCTTTATTTCACCCGCTCGACGATGGCTGTCAATCCCCTGCATTTCGGGCACCCGGAACCGAGGATCTCGATCTTCATCAAGCCATGGCCTTTCTGAGCGTTTTTGATATCCCCGCGGTCCTCACCTGGCCGTTCCTGCAGATCGCCGGGCCGCAAAGCCCGGACGAGCAGCACATGGCTGGATCATAAATTTCGATTTTCATAAATGCTTTTTTTCCTTTCATGTTAAAGAGATGCTGAACCTTTTACCCGGCAATACTCAACAGAAAAGTATCTTTTCTGAAAATACCGAGCGACATTGACCAGACCGATCAATACCGGCACCTCCACCAGCGGACCGATGACGGCGGCGAAAGCTGCACCCGAATTGATCCCGAACACGGCAACTGCGACGGCTATAGCAAGTTCAAAATTATTGCTCGCAGCGGTAAAGGAGAGCGTCGCGGTTTTCGGATAGTCAGCGCCGATCTTCTTCCCGAGATAGAACGACACCAGGAACATGACCACGAAGTAGATCAAGAGCGGCACAGCAATGCGTAGCACATCAAGGGGTAGTTTGACGATATAGTTGCCCTTGAGCGAGAACATGACGATGATGGTGAACAGGAGCGAGATAAGCGTTATCGGGCTGATCTTCGGGATGAAGACGGTCTCATACCATTGGCGGTCTTTCAGCTTGATAAGCGTAAAGCGGGTCAGTATCCCGGCGATGAACGGAATGCCAAGATAGATGAAGACGCTCTCCGCGATCTGGCCGATCGTTATATTGACCACAACGCCCTTAAGCCCGAACCAGCCTGGAAGGACAGTGATAAAGATATAAGCATACACGGAAAAGAAAAGGACCTGAAAAATAGAATTGAATGCAACTAGACCGGCTGCATACTCGGTGTCTCCGCAGGCAAGGTCGTTCCAGACGATCACCATGGCAATGCAGCGGGCAAGGCCAATCATGATTAGGCCGACCATGTATTCGGGATACGACCGGAGGAAGATGATAGCAAGAGCGAACATCAGAATCGGACCGATTACCCAGTTCTGCACCAGAGAGAGGCCCAGTATCTTCTTGTTCCGGAAGACCTCACCAAGTTCTTCATACTTGACCTTAGCCAGCGGCGGGTACATCATGAGGATAAGGCCGATCGCTATAGGGATATTGGTCGTGCCGACCTGAAAGCTGTTGATAAAGGCTTCCGTGCCCTGGATGAAGTACCCGAGACCCACCCCGAGGGCCATAGCCGCGAAAATCCAGAGTGTAAGAAAGCGGTCTACAAAAGAAAGCTTTTTCTCCGAAGTTTCACCCATTGTTTTCTCCCCCTTTTCTTCAACCGCAGCAGCGGACCTTGCTCTTCAGCGACACGACCTTTCCGCCTTGTTCTTTCCTGTTAAGAAAAGAATCAAGACGCTTCCTGTCGCCTGACATCGTACCGCCCTGCATCCGCTCACAAGCGGAGAGGATCAGCATCCTCCGGAACAGGTCTTTTTCGTTCAGGCTGTAATGGATCCATTTCCCCTGTTTGCGGTCCTTGATGAGCCCCGCTTCCTTGAGCGCACTGAGATGAAAAGACACCTTCGGCTGCACCATGTCCAGCGCGGCCGTGATGTCGCACACGCACAGTTCGCCCTGCTCCAGCAGCTTTACGACCCGGAGTCTGGTTTCGTCGGAAAGCGCCTTGAATATCGTCACGAGTTCGTTCATGTCCACCCCCTACGCTTCACCTTTGATCAGTTCCTTCACCTTCTCCAGGCTTGGGAGCGGCTTTCCCGAATGCTTGATCTTGCCGTTCACGATAAGCCCCGGTGTGGATAGAATGCCGTGCATAGCGATCTGGCCAATGTCGGTGATCTTCTCTATTTTTGCCTCGATACCAAGTTCTTTCACAGCTGTTTTCGCCAGTTCCTCCATCTTGAAGCAATTTGAACAGCCTGGACCAAGTACCTTGATTTCCATTGTTCTCCCTCCTCTTAAACCCTCTTGAACTTTAATTGTAGTGCTGGTATTCGCGAAACTGTATGCGGAGGCTGCAGCTTGAATTCATGGGCAGCTGCAACGAGTCCGGCCCTGACGATCAAATCAGCGGGAATCGCTTCATGGGTCTCGTCGGCATATACAACGGTTCTGCATTTCGCTTCGCCGCACGTTTCACAGCATTTGCTCTGACCGGTTTTCGCGCCAAGCCATTCTTCCATGAGCTTTCCAGCGATCAGGATCTTGTTGGACGGCCTTTTCAACTTCCTGCTCCGTAGTACCGCACCGAGGACAGGTCTGTTTCTGCTCATCAAGCAGCCGTTGCCATTCAACAACAAGCGTCTTCATCCCTGCTTGCCTCCTACAGAATTGCGTTAAACAGGTAGCCTACCCCGACGATCGTGACGGTCATGATCCCCACGAACACGGCAAGGAGCTTGATCTTTAACACTTTCCGAAGAATGATCATTTCAGGAAGCGATAGAGCCGTTACAGCCATCATGAACGCAAGCACGGTCCCCATACTCATCCCCTTCTCCATAAGAGCATAGACGATGGGAATGACTCCGGCTGCATTGGAGTAGAGCGGGACGCCGATCATGACCGCAAGCGGCACAGCAAAAGGATTACCGTTGCCTGCATATTTCACGAGGAAATCATCTGGCGCATACCCATGGATAAACCCACCGATGCCTATCGCGATGATGACATAGAGCCACACCTTTTGGAGGATCTCGGCGGTGTTCATCCGGGCATAAACAAGGCGGTCCTTAAAAGACTGCTTGACCGAGTTGATGGCCATGCCCATTGACTGTATTTTATAGACGTATTCCTCGACCCAACTTTCGAGTTTAAGCCTACCGATAATATACCCTGCTACAATGGCCACCGACAGCCCGGCGCTCATGTAGATCACTGCGACCTTCCAGCCGAACAGGCCCCAGAGAAGCACAACGGCGACCTCGTTCACCATGGGAGATGAGATCAGGAAGGAGAATGTAACTCCGAGCGGTACTCCGGCCTCGACGAAGCCGATAAAGAGTGGCACTGCAGAGCACGAGCAGAACGGAGTAACAATTCCCAGGAGCGCAGCGAGAATATTGCCTATAAATTCTCGTTTATGGGACAGGATTCGCTTGGTACGTTCAGGCGAGAAGTAGGACCGGATGACGGATACGGCGAAAATAATGACGGAAAGCAGCAGAAATATCTTTATAGTGTCATAAATGAAGAATTCCAGGGCTCCCGACAACCGTGCGCCCCGCGACATCCCAAAGAGGTCATACACTAGATAATCAGCCAAGACCTTTAGCATCACTTCACCTCATATAAAATATTTTTTATATGTTAGCGAAGCGGTGCGGTTTTGTCAAGTTCTTATTTGTCGGACCGTCTGAAGTTGGGGTGATAATTGCACTATGAGCTATTGTGGTCTACGTGCAGACTACAGGAAGATGATCGCGCTGTAATTATCGATTCGCATTCCACACTAAAGCCAAGAGCGATGATGTTGTGGCCATGGCACTGGCCCATCTCATCCTTGGGACAAGGACCGCGCGGCGGCCCCTCCCCTCCGGTCCAAAATAGCAGCCTTTCTTCAGCCAGCCGAAGTCGCCACCGGGGGTCAAGTTGAGGGGAGGGACGCCAATAGGCATCTGTGAATCCGGGGTCAAGACATGGTAGGTTCTCTGGACCGGCTCGTTATGGCAGATCAGGCAGGTCGAGCGAGTATCAGAATCCTGCAGAAGGTTAGCGGCCTTTGCGCCGTGAATCTGGTGGCGCCCATACAATCGCCCACACCGCCGCTATGGAACGCGAAGCTGGTGGCGTTGGGGCCGAAAATTACAGTAGTTGCAACGACGCTGGCTTGTCGAGAATCTCTGGTTCGAGATCGAGTTGAACACCAACACCATCAGGAATTGCCAGGGTATTTCGCTTTGATCTTAGGAAGAGGTTCTGTAAAGTCCTTCCTTCAGAAGGTTAAACTCGTAGAATCCTCTGATGCGACCAAGAATCTCGAGAGTGTGTTCGGGATAATTGGATATGCGTCTTTTGTCTCTGGCATATGTGTCTCCCATGAAGTACATTCTCAGGGCATACTTGATGTCCTGAGGGGACTTCTTGATGTAGCGTTGCAGATAAAAGATGCTGGCTTTGATGTTTGGTTCGATTTCGTAAACGTCTTCAAGTGTTCTCCAGATGCCGGCCTCTATCAGCTCGTTCGTATTGACCTTATAGTTGATACCACAGAGTCCGCCGGCAAGGCCATTATCTGCATCGGGCTCAAAGTTGCTTTCCTTCCGCATAATTGCATAAAGCAGGAAGCGAATCTCCAGGTCTTTGGTTAGGCGGACGATCTGCCTGATATTGACTGGGTCAACCCGAGGATTGTGAAGCCGAGCGTAGGCAAGAAGAATCTTGAATTCGATATCTTCTTTCCGCATGCTAATCATCTTCTCTGGAGTGTATGCAGCCGGCTGTGTCAGCTTCACACTATCAGGAACTACTGCTTGAGCTGACCTAGATGAGGTGATTGCAACCCCGATGAAGATACCAATGGCGATTAGGGTGGTGATGATACCAAGGAAAAATGAGACTTTCTTGATGTGCTTCAGGAGGTTTTCGGTTTCTATTGTGTAACGTCTGAGGGTAATCATTTTGACTCCCAATACCTTTTTGTCTACTGACGAAAATAGCCCTAATGTTAAAGTCTGACTCGGCTTTGTTCTTAGGGCTCGCGGGTATGTGGTGGTACCTTAGTACTAAATATAATTTAGTTAACAAGCTTCTTTTCCTGTTCATCCCAGATGAACACGTAAAGTAGGCTTGGGTTTTGGTACTCTGTCGGGGTATGGTCTCCTTGTCCAATCTCAACCAGCGCGACTTCTTCGCTGAGGCTCGGGTCATCCATAGGGTGTTGATCTTGGTCACCCCGATAAACCAAATTAATTGTTTTTACAGTACTCCAAAAGTAGTAAAACTTAAGTTAGATAATTGCAATTTTATCGCCAGTGTTGTAATTATCATCATTTCAACTATTTAGTACAATGTGCTGGTTAGAGGGGGATAGAAGGGATGGGTTAATTGCCGACACGGAGGGGTGGAATTACCATATTGACGTTATCTCGAAAGAGAATTTTCAGTTTCCAGGAGGTTAAATTTCAACGAGTACAGTAAAAATAGTTTTGTTTGATGCTATATTAAAAAGTGGAAATATCTGGGTAACAAACCTGCCATTATTAATTCACACTAAATCTGCCTAAGACGCTATCATGCTTGTTTTAGGCAACCCCGAAGGCAGTCCAAGCAAAAAGTCCAATTCCCAACCTGGTACAATAATCGGGGGGCGGGTCAACAGAAAGGGCCGGATCTCTCCGGCCCTTTTGTCAAACGAACTAGGCTCTACCAGTAAATTTCGGCGGTTGTGGTTGGTGCAGAGGTGGAAAATCCGCCCACAAGCAGCAGCTTGCCATTCGATAGCAGCGTGGCGGTATGTGCTGCGCGTGCAGTGGCAAGGCTCGGCGCCGCTGACCAAGTGCCTTCCGCCGGATCATAGAGTTCAGCGAGAACACTGCCGACACCGCTGATATTACCGCCGGCTACCAGTACCTTGCCATTGGGCAACAACGTGGCAGTATGCTGATTTCGCACGCTGGCGAGACTCCCTGTCGCTGACCATGTGCCAGATGCCGGATCATAAAGCTCGGCACTGCTGCCGCCGAAACCGCTCGCAACAAGCACATTGCCATCAGGCAGAAGCGTGGCAGTGTGATCATAGGTCGGAGCTATAAGACTGCCCGTTGGCGACCATGTGTTGGTGGCTGGATCATACAGTTCAGCAGTGCCAAGATGGCCGCCAATCGTATCTCGTCCTGCCGCTATCAGCACTTTTCCGCTGGCGAGCAGCGTTGCAGTATGGCCTAAACGCGCATTAGCAAGGCTCGGCGCTGCAGTCCAGATTCCCGTTACCGGATCGTAGAGCTCTGCGCTGGCAAGCGCTGCCGCACCATCCCATCCACCTGCCACCAGTATCTTGCCGTTAGGCAGCAGCGTGGCAGTATGACCATTGCGCGCCGTAGCGAGACCGCCTGTCGCAGACCATGTACCAGCGACGGGATCATACAACTCGACACTGTCAATCGCTGCAATGCCGCTCCAACCTCCTGCAACCAGAACTTTGCCGTTCGACATCACCGTAGAGCTCTGATATTCACGGGGAGTGGCCAGATTGCCCGTCGTTGACCAGAGCCCGGTCGACACGTCGTACAGCTCGGCAATGGCAAGAGCAATCACCCCGTTCGACCCACCCGTTACCAGCACTTTGCCGTTCTGCAGCAGAGAAGCGGCGTGGGAATAGCGCGCATCTGCGAGACTGGAGGTCGCCGACCATCTGCCGGCATCCGGATCATACAACTCGGCACTGGCCAGAACCGGCGGACCGTAGCCACCCACTAGCAATACTCTACCATTGGGTAGCAGCGTGCCTGTATGGGTGTGGCGAGCGGTAAAGAGATTCTGCGCTGCAGTCCAGGTGTTGGCGGCTGGATCATACAGCTCGACGTTATCCTTCGAGACGGGACCATTCAATCCTCCCGTCGTCAGCACCTTGCCATTAGGCAAGAGTGTCGCCGTCATGTTGTAGCGTGCAGTGATGAGACTCGCTGCATAGGCCCAGGTATTGGTGGAGGGATCGTACAATTCGACGCTGGCCGTACCGCTGCCGCCAGTATGCCCACCCATCACCATCACTTTGCCATTGGGCAACAGCTTTTCGGCGTGGTACATTCGCCCTGAATTGAGACTCGCTGCCGCAGTCCAATTTCCCGTCGCCGGATCGTAGAGCTCTGCAGTGCCAAGCGTTGACGAACCATCATATCCGCCCGTCACCAGTATCTTGCCGCTGGGCAGCAAGGTGGCTGCGTGATAGTAGCGCGCAGTAATGAGGCCCGTTGCAGAGGACCAGGTATTGGTGTCTGGATCGTACAGGTCGGCATTGGCAAAGGCTGTCGCACCATTCGTTCCACCCACCACCAAGACTTTACCGTTGGGCAACCGGAGACCGGTTGCCAGGTAGCGCGCCGCAGAGAGAGAGCCTGCCGAAGACCAGGTGTTGCTGGCAGGATCGTACAACTCGGCGCTGGCCAGAAAAGTCGCACCCACACCATACCCCCCTGCGACCAGCACTTTGCCATTTTGCAGCAACGTAGCGGTATGCGTCGAGCGCGCAGTAGTGAGACTCGCTGCTGCGGTCCAGGTATTGGTAGCTGGATCGTATATTTCGACACTGGCCAAAGCACTGCCAGAAAGCCCCCCAACCACCAGCACCTTGCCATTGAGCATCAGCGTGGCAGTCTGAGAGTAGCGCGCCGCAGCAAGGCTGGCCGCGTTAAGGATCCCACCACGCGGCAGCGGTCCGCAGATCACTTTGAGAGCTGCAACGTTCTCATTATGCACGGTACTCGCACCGTAGGTCTGGGTACATGTCTGGTTCGCCGGCGAAGAAACAATGGAAAGGTCATAGGCAGCGCCGTTATTCAACTTTGCCGGGAAGGTGAACGGTCCATCGGCGAATAGAGTGATGGTGTCCGCGCCATTGTTGGCCAGCGTGATGCTGTTACCGGCCGCCAAACCGGTCAACGTGCCGCCGATACCGGCTGTGACGGTCAGCGTCGCGGTATTAGATGTTCTTCCGCTCAACGATGCCGAAATAGAGCTTGTGCCTAGGGTCAGACCTGTGGCGATGCCGCTGGCATTGACCGTGGCCACAAGGGAATTGCTGGAGTTCCAGGTGACCGATCCGGAAATGTCACCGAAGGTGCCGTCTGAATAGGATCCGGTGGCGGTGAACGTGGTCGTTGTGCCTTTTGCGATTGACGCAGAGGCAGGCGTTATAGCGATGCTGTTCAAGGCAGCTGCAGTGACAGTGATGTTGACTGCAGGCGAAGTAACGCTGTTCATTGAAGCCGTGATGGTGGCCGTTCCCACGACTATACCCGAAACGACGCCCGTGGCACTCCCGACACTGGCGGTGGCAGGATCTATCGAGGTCCACATGACCGCAGTGGTGATGTCAGCCGTGGTCCCATTCGAGTAGATTCCGGTGGCCGTAAGGCTGCCTGTCATCCCTTTGGCGATCGTAGCGGAGCCAGGTGTAACAGCGATGTTGGTCAGGGTTACCGGAACAGGGATCCGGTCGCAAATGTAATTGCTGGAAGTTACCTCTGTGGAATCCAGAACCGTGTCCCCACTGGTATCCAGGCCCACGCTGATCTTTACGCCGCCGTTTGAACAGTTCGTTCCCACAGATTCGGTCGTAACCGATACCAGTGCCGATAGACCGGCATTGCCGTTAGCTCCATTGCAAACATATTGCGTACTGGTGACCTCCGAAGGGTCAAGGACGCCATTGGCATTGACATCGATTCCCGCGTCCACCGAGATGCCACCGTTCGGGCAGATGCTGACCGGCGCTGTATATCTGAGCGCTGTGACCACTGAATTCTTACCCGTGGGTGTGTTCGCGCTCCCTCCGCTTCCTCCGCCGCATCCTGCAAGCGCCAGGAGTGATATCAAACCCAATACTTGTAAATTGATTTTGGTAGTGTTTAGTAGCATGACCTCCTGCCTCCTTAACATTTTAAAGTAGAGAGTGATTTCATTTGTGGAGAAGCCTATGCCAAATTAAACATATTGTCAATAAAAAAATTGGTCAATACTAAATATATTTGTTTTCTTTGGAAAAAAAGAGCTAATTCCTGATTGGAGTTAGCTCTAGATCGTGCAAGTCTTTGGCCGATGGTGCACTCCAAGGACCAATAAAACACTGAAAATCAGTGCCTTAAATGGTGGAGGCGGCGGGAATTCTATCGTTCGTCCAACCCATCGATATTCGGCGAGTATTTTTTCGAGAAATTGCGACATACCCCAAATAGATACCCCTGAAATGCTGGATGCTGTAAGTCTGCATTGGATGATATAAGACAGCATTGGACAATGTAGTCATACTATGCATTTTGCACTACAGGTTTTAAGGGGCAGGTCAAGCTTCAGTCGTTCACTGCGGCGTGATATCGCTCTGCTTGATGCCTGCATCTGACTTGGCTTGATCCATCAGTGCGGCGCAGTTGCTGTCCGTTTTATCGCCAAAATCGAGCAGGGGTATCAGCCCGGCCACGCCCACGGTCGCTGCGGCCAGACCCACCGCGAAGCCGCCGCGCACTGCCACCTTGTTCGTGTCAGGTTTAGCCTTCGGCTTTATGAGCGTGCCAGTGACAAGGATCGGGCCTCGCAGCGATACCAGGCTGAACCCCTTCGACTGCGATACCAGTCTCAGGTGCAGCGATTCATCGGCAAAGTTCACGTTGCCATCGCCGGTAATATTTACCTTGGGCGTATCCAGCACCAGGTCCTGGACTTTGAAATCCCCTTCGACGGCCTTGAAGTTCGCCACCATGCATCGTATCGGGACGTTTTTGTCGCCGCGCAGCAGCACCAGGAACGAGTTGGCGATGTCGACGTTGGCTTTTCTGAGCAGCAGCTCGCTTATGGTGCCGCCGTCTATGATCAGCGCCGCCTCGCCGTTCGCCGATCCCATCATTTGCGAAATCGAGTCTCCCTTGGCGTCGAGCTTTGCGCGCCCGCCAATGACTCCCGGGTTGGAGGCAGTCGGTTTCGAGGTCGGGAGCAATTGGTCGAGGTGCAGTCCTTTCGCCGTGATGTCGGCATGGGTGATGATGTGTGGCCCGCGCCCGTCCATCGTGATCTCCGTGACCAGCTTGCCGCCGGCGGTTTCGAAGTTCAGCGGCGCAAGTTTGAGCGTGCCGTCCTTTATGATGAGATGTGCATCCATCTTTTCGATCGGCAGCCTCGTGGTAATGATCTTATCGCCCTTGAAAAGGACATCGGCATCGGCAGCGCGGATCTTTTCGAGGCTGAAGGGCATGGTCGGCAGCACCTTGTTGCGCGGTCCGCTGACGAGGTCTGCGCCTATGAAGCCGCTCAAGTCGTTCATTTCCAGGCGGCGTGATTCCAGGTCGGCGGTGATCAGTTGGGGGATCTTGCTGCGGTCCACCGACAGATCTCCGGTCAAATCACTCTTTCCCACTAACCCCTCAAAGCGCTTGAATGTCCAGATGTTGCCGGTATGGGTCAGGTACCCTGTCAGCCTGTAGGGAGGCGTCGGCGGAAAAGGCACACCGATGATCGGATACAGCTGGGCAAGATCGATACCTTCGAGAATGATATTTACCTTTTCGTTTTTCAAGTGCAGGGGGTCGAGCAGCGTTCCGTTGATGCTGGCCCTGGTCCTACCCAGCATCAAAATCGCCTTGATCGGGTAGGGCCGGTCGGCGCGGCGCAGCGCAAGCAGCGCTCCGCCGCTCATATAGAGCTTGGCGTCCATTCCCCTGAACCTGCCTTTTCCCTTCACTTCGACCATGGTATCCGGCCCGCCCTCGGCAACGGCTAAGGTATTTATCACGAATGACAGGTTCGTATTGTTCGTTGGATTGCGATACGTGAGGGTTCCATTATCGATGGAAAGCGAACCTATGTGGGGGAATTGCCATTGCTTGCCTGCCTTGTTGAAAACCCAGTTCGGCGTGCTGTCCTTGTTTACTTCGAGCGCCAGATAAAAATCGGACAAGGATATTTCAGGAATTGACAAACGGCCAATGAGGAGCTTCGGTATGCTGATAGTGAGATCAACGCGCTTGATCTTCGCCATGGGCGGATTGTTACCCCATTCTGCGTTGCCCATCACGATGTCGTTGGCGATGATGCGCGGCCACAGCGAAAGATGCACATCCAGATCACCCTTGATCTCAAAGCTTCTGCCCGTCGAACGTGTCACCTGGCGCGCTACATACGGACGAGCCAGATTCCAGTCGAATGCACTTACGGCCACGACCAGCAGCAACAGGCCTGCGCCTACTCCGACAAGCCACTTTCTCCTTCGGGTCATGATCGTTCTAGCTCCTTGTATCTTGTGTTTCCGGGCAGACAGGTAGCACGACCAGGTTTCAGATTGTCGTCTTACCAAGCAAGAGGCTCTGTGTGTTTATAATTATAACACGTGGTGTCAGGAAAAAGAAAAGCCCCTCGCTGTCATTTCGAGCGCAGCGAAAAATCCCGCAATGGGGACAATATCCCGATTACATGATGCTGTGTGTAACCTGGATTTTATGATGTAGTTTCTGAACAGCAGCTTCTTTCTGCAGCTCACGACAGTTTCATTTTATTGAAATTGCTAGCTCTATATCTATTGTCCAATCGCCTAAATTACAATACCCCGAAAAATACCCCAACTTGTGAGCGCTAGAAAACAAAAAAAGAGCTAATTCCTTTAAGGAGTTAGCTCTGGTTCCAGCCTGTGTTCAGTGGAGACTTTCGAAAAAATCAAAATATCACTGAATATCAAATAGATATGGTGGAGGCGGCGGGAATTCTAAAGTTTGTCCAACCTTCGATATTCCACGATATTTATTTCTAGAAATTACGACATGCCCCAAAGAGATACCCCTTTAATGCTCGATGTCACGAGACATTGTCGGACTAATTCGGTCTGGAACCCGACTTCAGTCTCCGGTCTCAGGCACTAGCCTCCGGGCAGGAAATCGATCGGGTACAGAATGGTCGTCTTGGGTACATTCTCCTTTGGCCCAAAGTTGAACTTCTTGACGCGCTCAACAACCTGGGCCACCAGCTCCGGAGAGGCCAGATCGGAGGACTGCATCGTGCATGCAGAGACTTCGCCGCCCGGTTCAATGGTGATCCGAAGCAGGATCTTACCGCGCAGGGTCGGGTTTTTTCTGAGTTCGGTATTATACATCCGGTAGAGCGATGCCTTGTACTTATCGAAGACGATCTGGATCTCTTCGTCCGTCCTTGCCGGTCCGGGCCCGGAACTGAGAGGTCTTGAACCATCACCCAGGCCCGCCATACTGCTTTCTACCCGCGTAAACCCTACCCCGCCAATGCGATTGCCGTTGCCGTTACCGATGTTGCGGCTGACTCCTGAATTGCTGATGCCGCCGCTGCCGCCTGTGCCACTCGCTCCGGGTATTGCGACAAGCGACCGGCTGGCACGGGCCTGACCTGCTGCGGCAGACTGGTTATTGATTTTGGCTTCAGCGCCGAGCTTTGCAGCGGGAGTTTCCTCGATCAGGTCCTTAAAGGAGTCCCGGAAAGCAAGTACCCCCGTGGTCTCCGCCCGTTTACGCGCTACCTGCTTTTCAGCCGGGGCGGGTTGCTCTTCCTTCGGCTTTTCAGACGCTTTTTCCCGGGTCTTGTCGGCCTTCTTCTCTTCTTTGGTACGATCAGGCACCTGCTCAGGAATGGGCGGTTCCTTCCTGAGCATCGAGACAAGGCGCTCCGGGACAACGGCCACTACCGGGCGTGTGAGCGGAGGAAGCTTCCACAGGCCAATGACCGTGCCAAAAACAATATAGAACAGGAAGGCGAAAAGAAGCAACCGGCGAAAACGTTTTTCGCTCTCGGATTCTTTCCTCCATGGCATTGTCATTGAACGATTGGGGGCTTCCACAAATTCACGTTCTATGATGTACTCTTCCTCGCGGCGCTCTTCACGGGCGTACGCATCGCGTACTTCTTCCGAGAGAATGTCAAGTTCGTTGAGGCACTGTCTTATCTGCCCCTCGAGAACCGTCCGTTTTTCCAGAATGCCTTTAATATCGCCGTCAAAAAGGGCGATCCGGTTCTTGATCCGTTCAAGGTGCTTGGCGCTTGGGGTATTTGCGATCCCGTCCCAAAAGAGTTCGCCTGCATTAAGCTCCCCCAGTTTGCCGAGCGCGTTTAGAACGTCCCGCAACGCATCGAACCGCTGCATGTCGTCCGAGAACGCCTCGATCTCCTTCTCTACAGATCGAAGTTCGCTTTGCAGTGCATCGTGCTGTCGCTGGATCTGCTCGATATTGGTGCTCAGATGAGCCAATTCTTCTGATAAAATGGATGTGTTCACGATAACTCCGCTATTACTCCGCCTTCTGGACGACAGCGAGTGATATCCTTCCATATCCAGAGGCCGTGCACGTTGACATTATTTTTTTAAGCACCTTAAACGGGATCGTTTTGTCGGCGAGGAGAGTGATTTCCTTGCTTTCAGCGACCACGTTGGTGCCCATACCGACCATATCGCTTTCAAGCTGCTTCAGCCGATCTCGTATTTCACGAACTAATCCGATGCTGTCATCCAAAAGGCTCGGGGTGTTGACCACGGGTTCGTTCTGGATCATGACTGTTTCCGGGCTTACCACGATCGCGATCGTTTCCCTCGGTCTGGCCTCTACCGTGGACACGGGCAGTGCGATCTGCGCATCCGGCAGAGTGCTGTTGAATGAGTGGAAAAGCAGGAAAAACACCAGAACGCAAAGGACATCCATCATCGGGATCAGGTTTATACCAAGACCTTTGATCGCGCCTTTCTTGTTGTTCCGCTCCATCCGCCTCATGCGTCTGCTGTGTATCATGGCGCATCTCCTATGGCTATCTTTGAAAAGAGGGCGATCTTCTTCACTTCATCGCTTCCTTCCGACCGGACATCTGCGCTCCGCACCGCATCCATGACCTCGATAAGATGGTCGTACTTGATATCCGGCTCCATCAAAACCGTCGCGTCGTCCTTTTCCGGATACTGGTTCTTGATACGCGCGAGGACCTTTGACAGAAGCTCAAGGTCATAGCTATCGCCTTTTTTGGGGATCGAGGCTTCCACTGATGAGCCATTGGCGACCTGCAGCCCTGCCCTGCGGACTATCACCTCGATGGCGAAATTGGGCTTGCTGGCCAAAGCCCCGCCGCCTGCGGTCGGAACGGAGAGTTCCTGGACCGTAATGCTCATAAAGACGGCGGTGATGAGCAGGAAAACCACGAGAACGGTAAGGATATCCATCATTGGCGTCAAATTAAGGAGGTGCATGATATCCGTATCGAAATCAGATGGTTCTTCTCCTCCCCTTCTTTTATGAAATCGCTTGATCATGATTGGCTCCTGTAAGTTGCGTACCAGGCAGGACCGGAGGTCTGTCGGCCTGTCTCTTCGCAAAGTTGGAAATGGTATTTAACGCCTTTACCGACGCCATTTCCAGACTGTTCACGATCTTGCCCGTATTTGTCGTCAGGCGGGCATGGAACAAAAGAAGCGGGATCGCCGCCATCAAACCAAATGCAGTGCAGTTCATGGCCTCTGAAATGCTGGCCGCGAGCAGGGCGGCCTTCGAAGCGGGGCTCGCGGTCGCTACTGCGGCGAAGGCGCTGATAAGGCCCATAATGGTGCCCAGTAGTCCAAACAGGGTAGCGATATTCGAGAGCAGCGCCAGATACGGAGTGCGCTTTTCCAATTGAGGGACTATTTCCATGAGGCTCTCTTCCATGGCGATCTCGATGTCTTCCCGACGTTTCACCGCTCCCTGGCGGGCCAGTCCCATCCCCATCATTTGAGCCATGCTGGATTTGCCCTTGTTGGCCATGTCCCGGGCCTGGTCGAACTCACCCTTTTCGAGTACCGGATGCAACTGGTCCCACGCCTTGTCGTTCTCTGTCTGGACCCGGCTCAAGTGAGTCCATCGTTCGATCGCGATGGCCAGGCCGACCAACAACACGAGCAAAATAGGGAACATGAAGAACCCACCACTCTGAAAAAACCGTACGATAAACATTTTGCTTCCTCCTTGTTTTCGCTAACGCGATAATGTTGCTATTTCTTGCTGCTGACCTCGTAAAAATCCAGCTGCCGCTTGAACACGTCACGATCAACCGGCGTTGCGCTTTCATCCAGCTTCATTCCCATGCTTGTCGCCGCGCCTATTTCCGAGCTCTTCCACGGCACGATATACAGGGACTTCGGGGCTTCATCGTTACCGACGATGGATATGCCTGAAAGCTCCTTTGCGTCAGATGCCTTCGCATCCTGCTTGGACTCTGTCGTCTTTGGCGCATTTTGGGCCGCCGGTCTCTTTTCAGAAGCCATGGCCATGCCACTCATCGTAAGAAGCAGTCCGACAATAAGCAATCCTTTCAGATGCATGTTCCCTCCTTTCTTTAAACTAATGTCCGGCCCTCATACGAAGTTCGGCTATCCAGGTATTGACCTGTGGGTCAGAGGGCATTCCCTCGCTGTAGACCTCAAACTGTTTGAGCGCACATACCGGATCGTTGAGATAAAGATCACAAAGTATCCCGAGATTCTTATGGACAGGCAGATACTCCGGGAAGCGTGCGATCTCCTTCTCATAAACCTCTCGCGCCTCCTTGAATCGTCCAGCCTTCCTGAGAAGCAACCCATATTCATTGCTGGCTACCGGGTGAGCGTCAAATAATCCCAAAGCGGTTTTTAGGTTCTGCTCGGCCTGCTCAGGTTTGTTCATCCGCATATAGGCAACCGCAATGTTAATATATGGCGCAGTGACGCCCGGTTGCCGCTCGATAACTTTTGTCAGAAGTTCTATGGCCTTGTCATTTTTCCCGTCCTTCATCAGTGAAACGGCGCGCTCGAATTCCCCCTTGGATTCGCTGTCCATTTTAGGGTTTTCCCTGATGACGAACCCCTGCTGGCCATTCTCAAGCTGTGCCACGGATGGCCCCTGGTCTATAACGGCTGCGTTAGGGGTCGGAGTCTCTGATATCTTTGCCTTGGCCGCGCATCCTGTAAATACAAAGACTAGGGTCATCATGGATAACCAAACGGCCATCCTTTTAGGTCCTGACAGCAATATCAATTCTCTATTATTGCCCTGCATGGCACAGATCCTTTCCTGGTCACAGGACCATTATTCTGACGCTGTCTCAGATGGGGAACTCTTGACGCCGATCTCGCCCGATGTCTTAACCAGATTATGAGGCTTCACATTCTGTCCCGGGTCCGCCTTCTTTCCCTCTTGCTGAACATCAGCCGGATCCATATCAGGTTCCTGTTTCACAGCCTTCACCGGTTCCTTTGGCACTTCTACTTTTTCGTCCTTCATTGGACTATCAGCCTTCTGCACGGCTGGTTCATGACGCTCTATGGCGTACAGGTAATGGTCCGCTGAACCTATGACGGGGCTATCCTCTTCCGGTTTATTGTATCGGGCGGGAAGAAGCGCTGCCAGTTTATGCAGGCTCTTATCGACCCACTCGTTATATACCCCGCGGGAGACGAGCTCGAGATTGCTCTTATGCATGGAAATGGCCTTCTCCTCGAAGGGATATGCCTGTTCCTCAAGGGCAAGTTCGTACTCTTCAAGCTCGAGTGCGGTCAAGTCTTTAGGACGTTCCGACTCCTTCAGGCCCAGGCTAAAGTCGGAATAGATCTCGGCAAGATAGAAGGTCGCAGCGGCAGTGACCTCGCCGACCTCATAATCGAGGAGTTTGCTGAACTGCTGGGTCACAACCTTCATCAAGCTCTTTTTCTTGTCAAGGTTCGCCTTGAATGGCTCAACCAGCTTGATCCCGGTAAACTGGCCGAAGGTCTCCTCGGCCAGGACCAGGGCGCCTTTCCCTGCAAGATAGCGGGTACGAGGAGTCCGTTCCGCCCCCGCTCCGGCATCGATGACGATGATCTGTTTTATCTCGGCTAAATAGTTCTCCCGGTCGTTCTTCTTTAAGGATTCTGCTATCTTGTTTCGGGTTTCGAGGTTTGCTTCCACCGGATGCGGGAAATGTTCAACATAGCGCCGATAGACAAGAAGTGATTTGGCCTGGTCTCCCGCCTTCTCATGAAGTTCTGCCGCGGTCAAAAGCGCTTCCCGCCTCACCTCGTCATCTTGCGACTCCGTTTCCATGCGTTCATATTCTCCGGCTGCAAGCGTAAATTTACCGTCCTCGCGGTAAACATAGGCGATCTTCTTGGTCACCTCAGGCAGGAGCGCATGTCCGGGGAACAGGGTCCGGAATCCGGCGAGTGCCGCGGCCGCTGCCTGCCAGTCCTTAAGCTGGATAAGTGCTGCTGACGCATCATACTCCGCATTGACCCTGATCTTGGACACAGGGGCAAGGCGTCCCACCCGCAGGAAATGCTCGGAAGCTGCCTTGTAGTCTGCCTTTGCATTCGCGTCTTCGCCCTGCTTGTAGATCGCCGCAGCAAGGTTGTCGGTCAAGGCTTCACGGCCTTTGTCTCCATCAGGGAAGAGCGTGAGTGCCTTTGCGTAGGCGGTTTCCGCTTCATTGTACCGATGGAGCTCGTAGGTCCCGTGGCCTGCCACGATCCACGCTCCGCGAACGACATCAGTACCGGCACCGGGGAATCTATCTATGAGCTTCCGCGCGGCGGCCACTGACTGCTCGTAATCCTTCATATTGTAAAGGTCATCTGCGGCTGCCCCAAGAACGATTGCCGTCTTTTCATGCTCCGGATAGGTGTCGGCAAACTTGAGAGAGCTCGCTACGACCACTCGCTTTACGCTATCCTTCTCCTCGGGAGGAACACTGTCCATATGTTTACGATAGGCGTAAACTGCGGCGTAACCGGCTTCTTTGGACTTTTCATGGCGCGGGTATTCATAGGCTGTCCTTGCGTATTCAATAGCCGCAAGGTCAAAGTTTTGATTTTCCAGGTACAGGTCGGCGAGCAGGTAATTCATGCCCGGAGACTCGGTATCCTTCGGGAAGGACGTGAGGAATTCCTGGTACCAGTTACGCGCTTCCTCGAAGTTTGCCTTTTTCTCCTTTACCTCTTTCGGGTCCTGGTAAAGCGAGTGATAATGCTTGGACAGGTCGGTAATATTCGTTTTGAGCCATGCCAGGACCTCTGGACGGGCACTTGGCTCGAAATGCTTCCAGTATTCGGACTTAAGCCCGTAATTATGAGCAAACTGCTTTTTCGCGTCAATGACCAGGCTGGGAAACGCCCCGGCAGTATCTATCTCGATCACGCGCATGGCGAATTGCGGCGCTACCTTGTGGACCGGGTTGCTGTTAACGAAAGCATTGTAGACCGTCGCAGCATCGGCGTAACGCTGTTTATCGAAGTAGAATTCTCCAAGGTTGCTGTAGATCCCATCCTCGTAACTGCGCTTGCCGTGGCTTTCAAAGTACGCGGCCGGTGACGTGTCTCCATGCAGGCTGGAAAAACACAGGCTGATGGCGCGGAAGGTGTCATCGATGCGCTTTTTCTCCTGCTCATCCTTGGTCTGGTAAAAATCGTAGCCCACCGACACCTTGTGATCGAGAAGCGTAATGTACCTGTCCAGGGCTTCATCGTAAAGTTCCTGCTTATAGAATGTCCAGCCGAGCTTGTAGAGGGCCAGCTGGTAAAAGGGTGACTGCACGCCCATCTTGACGATACTTCCGTAAGCATCTTCGGCATCAAGGTAATGCCTGCGGGTGTATAGATATTCGGCACGCCTGAACTGCACCTCATCAATGTAGCGGGACTTGGGGTATTCCTTAACCAGACGGTCCATGACCTTCATGGCCGGGTCAACCTGACCCAGTTCCTCGTACGCGCGGGACATCTGATAGAGCACCTGGTCGTTCCTGTCATATGAGGGGTAATCCTTGATAAGCTTTTCGTAAAGCGCGATCGCCTCGCGGGCGCTTGCCCGCTCAAGATCCTCAGAATTTGCGGCACCGGTAAGGGTTGCCGAGCTCAAGACTGCACGTTTTTCAAAATCCGCATCGGACTCTGGCGGTGCCGGGGCCTCCGCCGATGTATGGCCCGGCGATTTCGCGATAGCCGGCGAGACTTTCGTGACTACGGAATGTTTCGGGGCAGACATTGCCGATGCCTTTCCGGCAGGTTCCGGTCCATTCGCAAGGATGCCGTATTCCTTTGCGATCTTAAGGTCTGCCAGACGGCGGATGGCTTCCGGCTTCAGGGCGGAGTCCGGCGCTTCCTCCAAAAATTGCTGATAGGCCTGCATTGCTTTATCGAGGCCGCCGGAGATCTCCTCTTCCTTGATCTCGATTTGCTGGCCCCGCAGCTTGGCGATCGTATCCCTGCTTCCCGTTGTTTGACAGGCGGCCAGCATTAAAGATACGGCTAATATGAGTCTGACGACGTTCATTTGCTCACCTGTTCATGGGTCGCTGCCCTTGTGGCACGTTCATAGCTGTCCGCCATGGAGAAGCGCGCCTTGGTCTGGTACTCGGTAAGCCTTGTACGACGGCTTCCGAGCTCATTTACAGCCATGGTCTCAAGCATTTCTCCCTGACGCAGCATAAGTTCCCCTACTTTTTCGCGGGAGGCCGTGATGCGGCTCCGCATGGTGCGTATCCTCTCGTCGTAGCCTTCATAGCTTTGCGTGGCGGCCTGCCGGGTACGGACAAAGGATGCGTACTCCTTCTTTAACCGGTCAATTTCATTGTTCAGGTCAAGGAGATGCTTATGGGCTTCCGTGAACCTGCGGTCATATTCCGTATAGATATTGAAGCGCAGTAACCCCCGTAAGCGGTTGATGCGGGCAGCGATATCTTTAGGCACGGCCTTGCCGCCTGCTTTGAGCTTTCGTTCCATAAGCGCTATCTTTTCACCTATGATGCGTTCATCCACGGTCTGCAGATACTCGGGATGCGGAGCTGTCAGCATGGCTTTGAGCCGACGCTCGATCCGGTCGCGCTGCTCCAGACGCAGGCGCATTTTTGAGTCGAGCCGCCGGAATTCCTTGTCGATCTCGGGTAAAAGTGGCTGGTAATATGCTTTACGCTTCCCGATGATATCGTTGAAGGCGACCAGGTCATCCGACCAGACATCCAATTTTTTACGAAGCTCTTCAAGGTCGAGATAATTCTTCAGTGATTCCTGAAAATCATGGGATGCCATGAGGTCAAGCAGGTAGAAGGTCTCCGGCGTTTCCGGCAGTTCGCGGAGCCTCACGACCCAGTTAGGATCCTGCTTGATCTCTTCCCGTACTAATGCCGCTAGGAACTTGCCTTCGCGGATGCTCGTTATGGAAGCTCCGAGCTTGTCGATCTCCCTGCCGAACGATTCCAATGCTTTTCCATATAAAACCGCCGCCTTGCTGTAGACGCCGAGCTTGCCGTACGCATACGGGACGGCAAGCATGGCTTCCTCAACCGCAGGGTCCGAAACCCTGCCCTCGGAAAGTATTGTCCAGGGGACCAAGGCGTCCATGAACCGTTCGAGGGAGGCATCGGCCCATCCGGAACTGAGGAGCGCCCGGTTGGAGAAGGGACCGGTGAGCCGTACCCTGTCCAGGACATACTTGGCAGCAGTGAATTTTTTTTCTGAAAGGAACTTTTCACCTAAGACAAGGTTGGATTTGTCCTTGATCGCCAGCGTGACATTGTCGTCGTTCTTGATCTGGCCGGCACCGCCGAGCGAGCTTCGGCCCTCGATCTCCTTCCCGTCCCTGATAAGGGCGATTCCGAGATTGTAGGTGCTGAAGCCTAAAAAGCCCGGAGCGTCCTGGATGTCCGTAAAGATGCGGGCTGACTCGGCAAAACGGCCGTTGGCCATGAGGATCTCTGCCTTGAGGAAAGCCAGATCATTCCGCATCTTCTCGGGAACGGCGCCCTTGATGCGGTCAACAGCCTCCTGAGCCTCCTTGGGCTGTCCTTTTTGGAAATAGATGCGCGCGAGGCGGAAGATAGCCTCGTTACGGACAGGCTCGGGGACGTTCCCTTCGATGACCGACTTGATGGCGCGTCCGGCGCGCTGATGCATCCGGTAGTAAAGCTCGAAATCGCCCACATCGAACTTCGCCTCATTGATATGGTAATGAAGCGTATCCTTTTCGGGCTCATCCACATGGTAGTGCAGTGCGATCTCCGTATCGAGTTTTGAAACCGCATCGAACCATTCCCCTTGATATGCATGATAAAGGGCCTCTCCGAAATAGAGGTCCTTCCGGTCACGGGGTGCGGCCGTTCCTGCCTGCGCCGAAGTCGCAAGAAACATATAAATTATGAATAAAATGATCAGCCTTTTCATAGTCTACCTGTCTTTAAAGGTAAGGCTTTCAGAAGCTAAAGATACTTCCACGATCTTCGGAGCCACATCTTTGCTCACCATGAAATGCTCTGATCTCTGGAAATCCGAGCCGCTGCTGGTCTTGCCCGAAACCTGGACATGAAGGTCATGGTCGCCGGTACGGACATTGCCGGTATAGATCTTCTGTACCCCGCCCTTCCGAAGGGCTTCCAGCTCCTTCAAGGTGTACAGATGATGGGTAACCGGTTTACCGTCCATCTGAATATCAACTGAGTCGAGACGGAAGGTTTCGCCGGTCTTTAGCGATACAAATACCGAGACCTCCGTATTTGACGGATAGAGGAGCTTCTCTTCGAGCTTCGCCAGTTCAGCAGAAATGGAGAGGGCATCGCCCTTTATCTCCTGGACCTGCTCGTCAAGGCCCTTGACCTGTTCCTTGGAGATCTGCTGCCCATAAGAGGCGCTCCCCATGAGCAGCACGGTGATCCCGAAAAAAAGCGCTTTCTGCCAGTAACTCATTTTGTCCTCCTAATGTCTCATTAACAATAAACGGTGTTTCAGCCCTATATTTGCCCGATCAGGTTGATGAACAGGCCCTGGGTCTTGTAATCCAGCTGGGTCAGATCGTCCGAGAATTTACTTAAGTTATAGCCGATCCCCATCTTGAGGAAATTGCCGAGGCGACGATATATTCCCACCAGCACCCCGCTCATCTTATCCTGTGCATCAGGCAGCTCAAGAACGCGGCCTTCTACCATGGCATCCCACTGGTGTACGAACTGCCAGTCCACGCGAAGAACAAAAAGCTCCGCCCGGCTATCGTAGAACTTCTGCGTTACACGGTCCTCGCTCACTTGCCCCAGACGGTAGGCGTATTTGCCGCCGATAGCCCACTGTTTCGTCAGGTCATACATCACATCCAGGGACAAGATGTGGCTCTTCTGGATGAAATCCGCCGCGGTATTGGTGACCGTGCCGGCAGATGTATTGGTGACCGTGTCGGTGACCTGTCCCACGGTCGGAAGATTATAGAAGTAGGTATACTTGAACAAAGTATTCAAGCGGTCGTTCATCACAGGCCGGTAGCCGTAGCCCAGCACCGCTTCCGTGTATTTGCCGTCATAGAAGCCGCCCAAAGAGCTCTTGCTGTCGGCGTAGTTAAGTTTCCCGAGGAGACGAGATGAAGGGTCTAGCTGGTACTTGAATGCGGTCTTAATGAGCCAGCTGTTCATGTCCGATGTGCCCGTGGTCATGTCGGGATTTATGGTTTCCGTCCTGTCTATGCGGTACTCGAACGCGGCTGTCCAGGTAAGGCGGAGGTTGCTGTAGCCTGCCCGTACTCCCGCCGCCTTGCGGTCAAGATGTGCCGCGGTGATGGGGTCACGGAGAGTTCCGAAATCCACATTTGCGCCGAAATTCCAGTGGTCAAAGGGCGCTATGTCAACGCCTGCGGCATGGGTAAGCCCCGTCGGCACATTCCCGTGCGTGTACTTTTCTTCAGCGTACACGCTCGTTGTATCCGAGTAACGGGTCTTGAACCCGGTGACCATATTGCCTTTGTTCGACCGGATGCCGTTGTCCGGGATCTCGTTGTCGTAAACATAGTTCATGTACATGCTGGTCCGGTCAGAATAGAGATATTCCGTGCCGGCCTTGCCCGCTCCACCGAGGTCGCCGGATGAAACTTCCCCGTTCACCTTGAATCGGTCGGTGACGCGGTACTCACCGCCCGTTCCCAAGCGGCTGTTGTCCTCGCGGTTCCCGGTCTTCTTGACCGTATCCTGAACAAAGCCGTAGGCTCTCCATCTTTCCTTGGAATCGTATGTCGCCCGAATAGCCGCATCCGTCCGGTCACCCTCTACCTGGGTCGGCGGGACGACCGGCGAATGGTCACTACGGCCGTCCTGCCGTACGCCGGGGCTTATGGTCCAATGCCCGGTGAGACGGTAATGAAGGTCGACTTCGGACGAATTGGTGGTAAGCCCCTGCTGCCTTTCTGTTTTGTCCACCTTGGCCGCCACATCGAGCCTGTCCGTCACCGGCGCCCTCAGGGTACCGCCGTACTGCAATGTGTCCGTAGCCGTTTCAAGGCCGGGAGCCGAATAGCCGGCGCCAATGCTTTGTGTGTATAAGGTCATCTGGCCGTCAGCCCCATTGATGATGTCCCTGAAACCGATGCTGGTGTCGACCCGGTACGCGCCGGCAGAAACAGGAGTGGAAGAGCCGAAGCTCTGGCATGTCGGGTTGGCCGTGGTGCCGGTAAAGCTTGAGCAGGTTTGGCTAAAAGTAAAACCTCCATTATTGGATGTAAGGGAAGTGAGGCCAGGCCCTTTGCTTCTCCCCGTCTCCACCTTCACCCATGATAGGTCGCTTTTCCGGAGGGTCAGATCGGCGGCACTTAACCCGCTCGGGTCCTCCGAATCTCCGTCCTTGGTTGACGTTATGCCCAGCTTTACATAGTCGTTCAGCCACACATGGGTGCGTCCGCCCAGGCTCATGCTGTTGGTGTCTCCTGCAGAGGGCTCGTATTCATAGCGGACGACCAGGTAGACGGGGTTTCCAAGAGCAGCTTCGCTCATCACTATAAGGTTGTCGTTAGCCGTCGGCGACAGAGGCGCTGTCAGCAAAACGCGGCCCTGGAGGTAATCAACGGTGTAATCGAGGTTCTGCGTCAGGTTCTTGACCGCGAGGACCAGACCTGAATCCTTGTCGCGCACCTCGATACGCATGCGGTCGGAACCTGTAAGGATGTTCTGATGACGCAGATAATAGAGAGACCCGCCGGTCCCCAAAAATTCGTCGCGTGTCCCGACCGTGCCGGGCTGTGCGGCAAACCCGTCCATCATGAACCGCTTCTCGCCGAAGCCCGTCACTCCCGGTGTCTGGTAATGGGCATTCGCGCCATACAATCCCCGGTCTACCTGTGCCAGGTCGTTTTCGTTGTAGCCGATCTTGAAATTGCCCCACAAGCCGTAATTATCGTCCTTCTTCATCTTTAAATAGAACTTGCCCAGGGTCGGCGCCCCATCTTCCACGGTGCTGTCGTCACCGTAGGTAGGATAGAAATACTGGGGGTTGATGTTCCGGAACAATGCGTCGGGCGTATTGTTCAAGTTCCTGAAGATGTCCTTTACCGGCCCTTCGAGCGAGTCAGCGCTTGAGATCAGCTCCCAGCCATTGCCGAACTTGCCCTTGGTATAGTAGGCCAGACGGCCGTCCGCGCTTAGTTCATTATTAAAGTGCGTACTGTCTTTGGTCACGATATCCGCCGGGCCGGTAGTTCTATCCCGCGCAATAGTGAGGTCGGCGATGCCGACGTAGAACCAGTCGTTCTTTTTGAGATCGAGATCGCGCAGGAACAGGTCGCCGTTGCCGGATCTATCGAGTATCGCCACTTCGACGGTGTGCAGGCCTGACGGCAGTATCTCTTCGGCAACGAACTTGCCTTCATCCCCGATGGGAACGGAACGCCCGGCAACGAAAACAGAATGTCCCGCCGGGACCTCGCTACCGTAAACCTTTATCGTCCCACCCTTCTTCGGGATATTTTCCGCCACGAGATGGTTTTCGCCGTAACCGACCAGTAATTCCTGCCCTGCGTCTTTCTCCATAATATCCGCAGCCTGCTGGTCAACGATCCAGATAGGAAGCGGCTTTGTTTCGTCGAAACGCTCAGCAGGATCGTAGACGCGGAGCACGTATTTAAGTTCAAGTCCGGGCGCCTTGTATTCCGGGAAGGCTGGCTGCCACTCTGCGAGGCCATCTTTACCCCCCTCGATCACCGCAATGGGTTTGCCGTTTACCGACCCCTCTTTGTCAAAGATCCTGATCTCCCATCTTTTGATGAAGCCGGCGTAGTTCGTGTAGGTGCGGAACCGCATCAGGTTCTCACGATATTCCGTCTTTGGGTCGTCCTGGTAACGAATGGACAGGGGCCAGGCCGTAGCGGCGAGCCGGGGTTTCAGTTCAAGGTTGTCGAATTTGAACTCTATGTTTGCCTTGTTGAGCAATACGTCGGTACACCGTTCGATATCGGCGATGCTCTTCCCCGGATCGTCGACCGGCTTCCCGTCCACCGTGATGCGCATGAGGTTAAGCGCAAGGGGGTCTTTTGGAGCGGCCTCACGCGTCAAGCGCGTGATATCCATCCTCTCGGTGTCGTCAAGGGACATTTGCTCGTCATATACGACCTGTACTTCTACCCGCGCCGTATCGGACCCTACGAAGCCGGTATTCACCACGTCATCCGATTGAACAAACCCATGCCCCTCGAATTCCGCCTGCGGTTCTTTAAGACGAAGTTCTCCTTTAACGGTATCCATGGCCCGGCGGGCCCGCGCGGTCGAAAGGCCGACATCGTCCTGATACACGACCGCGGTGCGGCGCTCGAGACGTTCATTATTGGTATAACCGATGAAGCGCAGACGCACATTCGTTTTGTCTTTGATCTCGTCCATGCTGCTCCGCAAGCGTTCCAGATCTTCTGCCGTAATGACGGGCTTGCCATCTGCAATACGTATCGGCTTGATGCCGCCTGATGGAGAATCATACACGCGGGTCACGGTTTCGGAACCGGCCGCTTCCGGGCAGAGCTGCGGTTCATCCGACTGTTCCTGCAGGGCGTCGTCATACCAAAATTCAACCTCTATACGTCTATTGAGCGCCCTGCCCTTTTCGCTGTCGTTCGATGCGATAGGGCTGGCCGCTCCCTTGCCTTCAACGTCGATCGCCGACGCTGGGATCTTAAGAGCATCCTGAACGGCCAGCGCCGCCCGGCGAGCCCGCGCTTTCGACAGACCCACCGCGTCTCCATAAATGCGCCCGGACCTGCCTGATAACGGCAGGTTATCGGTATAACCGATGAACTTGACAACAACATGCTCTTTATTGCCCAGGTTTATAAGCGCCTGCCGTACCTTCGAAACGAACTCACCTGATATGGCCGTCGTTTCTTCGTCGAAGCGAAGCGGTTCTACGAGATTTTTGATGCGGGCGCGCTTTGATTGCCCTTTCTTATACCGTACTTTGCAAACCGTCTCAACGCGGCACACCTTTATGCGGTTCATCTCGGAAGCGACCACCACTTCCTTGTCCACGAGCTTATCGGTGATCTCGTCGTACCAGACCTCAACTTCGACACGCCGGTTTTGCGCTTTGCCTTGTTCGGTTATATTGCTGGCTATCGGCTTGGATTCTCCTAGGCCATCGTACGTGATGGACTCGGCCGGTAGATGGAGCGCCCTCTGGAAATATTCGGCGGTGACTCCCGCCCGCTCCCGGGACAGTGTTAGGTTGTCGCCGTACTTCTGCTTTACTTCTCCGAATAGCTGTGCATTGTCCGTATGCCCCACAAAGTGCAATCGGACGTTGTCCTTTCCTTTCATGCCGTCCAGCACGTTACGAAGCCTCTCTACGTAGCCGTTAGGTATATCCGCCTCGCCGGACGCAAAGTGGATCGGAGGGACGACGTTCTGAAGCTTGACGGTCTTGACCGCCTTTTCCATGACCTTCTTCATTTCGATCTTGTCGCCCTGTTTGCCGTCCTCATCCTTGCCCTGCCCCCATAAGGTGCGCGGCAGATCGGTGCCTTCTTGTTTCTCCACAGCCTGACCAAGAGCGGCTGGCGTAGAAACAGAGGCTGTTTCAGCGCGCGCTTGCGCTCCAGAGAGAACAAGGCACGAGATGATGATAATATGAATACGTTTAAGCATTATTTATTTAAAAGCGTCATGGCGGTCTTATTATCGGCGCCAGGCTCTATCTATCTTTTTTCGGGAGGCGCGCCCTTCCGCCAATAGACCTCTGTCTCGACCATGAGTTGATAGAGCCCTTGCCCCCACCTTCTAGCAATTTCGCGTTTCACCGCCTCAGTACGAGCTTTTGCAACTGCCGGGTCTTCCACGTCACCCAGATACGAGATGCGGAGGATAGAGGGGGCTTTACGCATTTCGGCGAGAAGCATCTCTATCCTTGGCTTCCACTGCTCGCGCATCTCGGTCGTTCCCGGCTCGAACGCACCGTCGGCAATGTCGAGACGGACGACACGGTGCAGTGCCGCGCCAAAGTTGAATTTAATTGCTTTACCGCGGGTCACGCGCCTGACAAGCGGGTTATCGGTGGTGACGCGGTACCCCGTAGGCAGCGTCCGGTCATCGAGCTTCAGGATGAAGTTGCTGCCCCGGTCCTCATTGGGTATGGCGGCGCAGGTAATATGGTAACGGCCGTACTTGTCGGTCGTAGCTATAAGGCCGCGCGCGGAGACGATCCTGACCCCACCAAGGCCCTTCTCGCCTTGGTCGGGGTAGCCGTTGGCGTTCTCGTCGTCGAACACTTTGCCAATGATGTCCGTGCAGTCCAGCGTGGGGTCGGGTACGACCCTGACCGTCGCCGTTGCCACGCCGGACACGGCTTCACCGGTAGTACCGTTCATCACCTGCGCGCTATTAACATAGTTCCCTTCCCGTACGCCTGCGCCGGCAATAAGCAAGAGCCTGATAACGTGTTGGTCTGTGCCTGCGAGCGAAACGTTGACAAAGCGAAGGTCGCGCGTCGTCATCGTCGGTTCAAGCGGTTTGCCGTCGTAACGCGCGGAGCCGCTGACGTATTTGAAGCCCGGCGGGAAGGTATCGACGATGGTCGCGTTCGGGAACGGCGCGCCCAATGTATTCTTGACCGTGATCGTGTACGGCACCATTCCGCCTTTTGTCACGTTGGGGAGCAATGCCGTCTTCGTGATAGAGAATGCGGCGTTAAGCGGCGGGTCTGCCGGAACATGGTTATTGAATAGTTCCACGCTCCCCGGGCCTGCGTTACTGAGCGTAAAATGGAGATAATATTTTGTCCCTGCCGAACCCGCGGCGACACTCGTTGCCGGCGCGAACTCGGATGGCTGCGCTTCGCAATAGGTCAAGGTTGCCGGGATGGCATCATCGACCGTGCCGGGACAACCCGGCACCGAGAACGACGCGGTAGCACCGGTTGTTGTGGGCGGAATGAGCTGGGACGGCATGGGGCCGTATCCGGAAGCCGGCGGTGTCACCTGGATAAGGTAGTCGGCGCCCGACGGGCAGGACGGGTCGCTGAAGTTCATGTCGAACTTGTAATAGCCCGTTGCCATGGTCACCTGGTTCTGCTGCGCGGGGTCATCGAAACAGGCGGAAGGAAGCACGCCATTCGTCGATGCGCGAAGCATGGTAACGGTGGCGCCCGCGATGGGAGTACGGAGGACGGAGTTATAGACCACGCCGTTCGGGTCGATAGGCAGGTCAAGGTTCTGGAGATTGCTGCCTGACGCTGCCGTGATGCCGGTGATGCGCTGGAGACCATTGGTGAACGCCGAGGATGCGAGCCCCAAAAGCGCTGTTGTCGCAGTGGCCCCGGGCGCACGGAACCGGACCTCATACTGGTCGGCAGGCGTCGTCGTGGGCGCCAAGCCGTTTATTCTGTACGTTCCGTAGCTATCGGTTACCACGTAACCTAAAAGAGTGCCGCTCCGGTAAATCTGGACCGTCCACCCGGAAAGCGTCCTTTCACCGCTATCGGCCGTATTGTTGAAATTTGCGTCATGCCAGAGGCGGCCGTTCATTGCGGCGCTTCCAGGCGTACCGCCTATGTCAACTGATGCGGAGGCAGAGGCGGATTGAGCAGGCGTGTTCCATGTGACCTGCGCGGTATTGGTAACCGTTGTCCCGATAACACCCGATGCGATATCTGCGCGGAACCTGAGCACGGCCGTCCCGTTCGAAGGCAGATTCCCATAGACCGCTGCGTAATTGGCCGTAATGACCGCTCCGGCGACATAGACCCCGGCGCTCGATCCATTGAGCAATGCCGAACCAACCACGTAGGAAAGCTGGGCAGGCAGAGTATCGGTTATAACCACGTTGGTCGCGGGCACCGCGCCGATATTGGTCACTTGCACCACATATTCGAGCTCTGAGCCGATATTGGCCGTCCCGCCGCCAACAACGGCGACCTGCTTGGTTATCGTTACCTGCTGGCCGTTACCAACGACGACAAGGGTCGGCTGGTAACCGTTTGATGGGTTGCCGTCCGAATCGGTCAAAAGCGTTGGCAGTTCTGTGTTGATTACACTGCCCTGGTTGCTGATTATGGTGCCAGAAGGAACGCCTGCGTTCACCCGGACGCTGAACATGACAGTCGCTGCTGCTCCGGGAGACAATATGCCGGCCCCGGTTCCCGGAAGCGGCGGCGTCCTGTCAGAAGAACTGACCGGGAGACCGCCAATAAGAGGAGAGCCGCCACTATCGGATACGGCGATGCCGTTAAGGATCACAGAGTTAGCGACATACGTCGTATTCAGAGGCACCAAGTCCGTCAAAACGACGTTCGTTGCCGGCGTAGCCCCGGAATTGCTGACCGTTATGGTGTAGCGGAGCACATCGCCTGGATCAACGATCCCCGGAGTTCCATTGTCGACGGCGATTGCGACTGATTTCTGCGCGTACAGAAGCGGCATGTTGCCGACCACCCTGCAGGTAGGATCACCTGCCGCAGGGGTGGCCGGGTTGTCGGTAGGCTGTTCAGGGAAGGGACCGCTGCCCGCTCCGGAGCCGGAGACAAAGCCCTGGTTGCAAATGGCCGACCCATTTATAAGGCCGGGGCTTACGACGGCATCTAACGTGACAGTTCCCACATTGCTCGTCGCAGAGGTAGCGTCGGCGCGCATGGCGCCGGCCGCCGCGTTCTCGGGTGCATGCACGAGCATGCCGTTTTGGACCGGCGACACGCCGGGTGCGGGGTCGCTTACAGCCGTCCCGTTAAGTTTGGTGCTGTTTGCAACGTATGTTGTATTTGCCGGTATCTGGTCCCGAAGAGACACTCCCATCGCGTTCTCGGTGCCGATGTTCTTGACCGTGATCGTGTAACGGACGGTATCCCCCGCCATCAAGACGGCCGGGTCGCCCGTCATGTCCTGCGCCGTTTTCTGGATGCGAAACGCCGGTGCGGAGGAGATCACGGTTCGTGTCGGGTCTTCATCACCCTGTATCGCGGGATTGTCGGCACCGTTGACGTTGGGATCGTCGCTGTCACTGAAAAGGATGCCGGATACCGTAAGTTGAGCCTGGTCTAAAACGACCGTACCGTTAGTGATCACGGGAACCAGCCTCGCGTCGAACTCGATCACTATCGTGTCAGAAGTCCCGCCCGCGGCCGTGATATTGAGATTACGAATGTCCACAAGCCCTGTGCCCTTACTGCCGCCCGTTGGGCTGGTGTTAGAGGCAGAGGCGCCCGCGGGCACGGTAACGAGGCTGAGAGTGCCCGGGACGAACATCGGGGATGCATTGAGCCTGTCCAGTTCGTCGGTAATGGAGAAATTGTTAACTGTTGCTGTGCTGATGTTCCTGACCAGGATGCGGTACCGAATCATATCGCCAGGTGTTACGACTGCGCCCGGTTGCTTGCCCGGCGTCACGTTCGTAAAGGTCTTTTGGAACACCAAAACCGGCTGCACGCCAAGCGTGGTCGCGGTCACGGGTCCAACGCAGTAGACATTGGGCGCCGTGACATTCGGGCAGCCCGCGCCGGTTCTTTCATACGGACTCTGTCCATCGAGCGAGGTCCAGTCGGCGATCACACCGTTTAATATCGTGCTGTTGGCAATGACGACAGTGGCACGGTAGGTGAGTATCAAGGTCTGGCCAACAGGGATATCAAGGCTCCCGTCGCCATTCCCCTGCCCCCAGATGAGCGGGCCGTTTGGCTGGCCAGTGGGTGTCGCTGCGAATCCGGGGACAGGAACACCATTGATCGTAGCTGTAGATACAAAGCCCGAATACCACGAAAGTCCGGCCGGAAGAGTGTCTTTCACGTCGACGTCGAAGGCCGTCGAGTTCCCGGTGTTCGTTGCGATAACGTCATATTCGAGGATGTCGCCGCTCACGGCCGCATCACCCGGCTGTTTGCCTGGTGTAACGTTGGCCGCGGTCTTATTGAGCGTCAGTTTCGGTTCTACAATGGTAACGAAAGAGGTGGATGCGGTCACCGACTGTACCGCGCCAGTAGCACCATTCGTATAATTGACGATAGCGGAGTTCTGAAGCGTTCCGCCTGCCCTGGTCAATAGGTCGTTATTTGCGCGTCCGGAGTACTTGATGCGAATGGTCGGGTTGACCGCGTTTACGGCACTGTCGTCCTCACTGGCGGTGATCACCGTACCGATGTTCCATATGGCGTTGCCGGTCGTGTTGTCAGCCGGAAACGAGGTGAATGCCGCTTCGCCGGGTGAACTGCCATTAATGCTCGTAATGCCGATGAACTCATAAGTAATGTCGTAGCTGGCATTGTTCGAAAGAGCATAACTTAATCCCGTCGCTGCCAGGTTGTCGGTGACCGAGATATTCCTCGTAGTGCCCTCCGGAAGCTGTATCTCGATCTGGAACTGTTTCTGTGCGCCGATGGCGGGAATGACTGCTGGAGACAGGTCGGTCTTCGTTACCTGTACGGCCGGGACCAGGAATGAGGTGCTGGCAGTCGTTTCATAATCGTTTATGGCGTTCCCGGCGTTGGGCAAGGCGCCATTACGCATACCCATGTCGCTGCCGTCCGCTCCTATGCTTCCGGTGCTGTTAAGGGCCGTAGTTTGGCCAGGAAGCGATTGCCAGCTGGCCTGAATGGTATTGGTCAGGATCTCCTGCGGTTGTGCAGTGCCCGCGACCTTGACCTTGAAGGTGAATGTCCGGGTGGCTCCCGGAGCTATGGAATACTTCGGGTTGGATGCGTTCCAGCTGAATATCGGGCGATTGGCACCAAGCGATGCCGTATCAACGATGTCGGGCATATCCACGCCGCCCGCAGACCCGGGAACATAGGTCAAGTCCCTGACAGCAGCGAGGTCATCCAAGACCCGCAGGTTGTACGAAGTCGCCGTGCCGGAGTTGGTGGCCGTCACGGTCACGGTAACGGTGTCGTCGGCATCGCCGCTTGCGACCGAGAATGCCTTTGTAATGGTGATCCTCGGTTCCTGCACGACAACGGCGGCCTCTCCGTAGGTAAGGTTGACATGCTGCCCTGTCTGGTCAATATAGTTCGCGGTCACGTTGGTCGAGTTGCCGCCATTTCTGATCGCGCCGCCATTATTGGTATTTGCCGTATTCTCTACCCGAGCGATGAAGCTGACCTTGAGGTCGTAACGATTGTTAGTCGTCCCTTTCGTGACCTCCTGGTCGCCGAAGTTCCACATAACCAAGTTGTTGGAACAGGTCGGCGTGATCGTTCCGCCCGGGACGAAGCCTGCCGCGGAATACGGCGCCGCGCTTAAGTTTACGGCCGGCGCCTCGGCGCACCGTACGCCCACAGGGAGTTCGTCGCGGACCACAAAGCTCCGGAGCTGCGAGACGGGAATTGACGTGGTCAGTTCGTATCTGATCTCCTCGCCTACCGACACCGGCTGGGGGCTGGATGCGCTCAAGGGTGTTTGGGAAAGGTTGACGATCTTCTTCGGCTGTGTCAGTACCGGAATGATCCTGACCGTGGCATGGGCGTCGGCGGTCGCATAGACACGTGCTCCGCCCCTGTCGCCGTTTGGTTTCTGCGGGACGCTCTGGTGGCCGGAGGGGCCTTCAAGGGTGTCGTATGAAGCGTTCGCGGTGTTGCCGAACTGCTGGAGCGGCGCCGCGCTGTCGTCAAAGTCAACGCGGTAGTAGAGCCTTACCGAGTTACCGGCGTCGATACGCTGCAGAGCCTTGCTGTGGGTATAGGAGAACTGGACGGTCGCCGGGACGCCGTTTTTGACCGTGTTGTCGGTCGTGATCGTCCCTTCACCGTCGGGGTCTGCGCCGTCCATCTGCCCGTCACCCTCATTGTCCAGTCCATCGCTCCCGAACGGAAGAACATAAGCGAGGTCGCTCGCGTCCTGGGTATCGGTTACTATGACATCGTACGCCGGGGAGCGCGGGACGCCGTTGCTGCTTGCTTCGTTGGTGATCGTAAGCCGGTAGATGTAGGAGCTGTAGGCGTCCCCATCATCGGCAAGCGTCACGAAATGGCTGCAGGCCGGTCCCAAGCCGTAGAGCGTTTCATTACAGACCTCTTTAACGATCGTTACCCTCGGCTCTCGGACGGTGAGATCAACGCGCCTTCCTGCCTCGCGCGGGTAGCCCACGGTATTCGGTCCCAGGTCATACACTTCTTCGAGGTTCGTAATGGAGTTGAAGAATACAGCCTGAAAATATGAAACGAGGATGTTGCGGCTGTTGGCTGCGTGGAGGTTCGGGGCAGCGCTCACGTTTATGGGATTATTCATGATGCGGTTCGACGTATTGACGCGGAACCACTCATCCTTCACTGTGATGCGCTCTGCGGGAACGGCCTGGTTGAACGTCCAGTTATAATATCCTTCATCTAAGACTTGAGGAGCGGGCGGAACGAGGCTTACCCCCCTGTTAAGGCTGATGCCTTTGATGGCGGTAGTCGTACTGCCGAAGGGGGCGATGTTTGCAAAGGGATCCGTGGACGATATGTATCCCTGTCCCGCCGGAGATTGGTCAATGACCTGGATCCTCTGGACCGCAATGTAGGTAAAGCCCGGGGTCTTGAAGCCGAACCAGCCGCCTGTATCGATATGGAACGTGCATTCTTCGCCGATCTCTACAAAGCGGTCGGGGAGCGGCGGCAGCGGCACATTGTTTTCCGTGCAGTTGCCGTACTCGGACTTGACAAGATTGAATCCAATGACACGCGCCCTTATGCCGTCCAATGTGTAGTTGTTCGCGCGGTCGGTGATGCCGTCCGGACGCGGGGTCGGCGTCGGGAACCACAAAGGCGTGCCGTCCCATAGCCTGATCTCTCCTACCGTGTCCGCGCGGAACGTCAGGTCGTCTGCCGCATTGGGGTCAACATTTTTGATGACCTGGAAGGCATAGTTGACGGTAGCGCCGGGGGCGATCCTTCCTCCGGTGCAATCGTAGACTATTGCAGTAACCGGTATGGCCGCAGGCAGTGTCCAGGCAGCGAGCGGCGGCGGGTTTGTGGTCCTGGTGCAGGCAGCAGGCGCTGTCGATACTGCCATCCCCTGCCCAAAAGTGACGTAGGTATGGTACTGGCTCCTATCGTTATTGTTGCTTGCGTCATGCCCGCCGTTGTTCGTTACAGCGACCGTCAAGGGCAGCGGCTGGGTCACGTCGTTCGTAAGGATGAAGATAAGTTCCGTGCCGATGATGTCAACGTCGAGGTCCTCCGGGAATGCCGGGGGGCTGTCGTTAAAGGTAATGGCCTGATGGCCTTGCGTTGCGCAGAATGGGTCAAAATCGACGGTCAGCCTGTTCGCCAGTGTTGTCTGGTTGGCAGGATCTGTTCCCGGCGGGCTGCTGTTCGGGGCCTCGACCCGGACATCGAGATTGGCGACCTTGTCGTAAGATGACGTCTTTATAAGAACGATGGGAAAGGTCACCGTAAGGACGTCGCCCTCACGGAGCATATTGAACTGGTCGGCGTAGATCGGGTGCGTGGTCGAGCTGGTCAGGGTGAATATAGGCTGCGTATTCGCGAGCGGTACGGCGGGATTGGTGGATGTCAAGGTACCCGCGGCCGGATTGGTCCATGTGATGGTATCTACCATTCCCGGATAGCTGCCGTAGGCGGGGTCGATCGTATTGACGCCAAAGGTGGCTCCCCGTACTTGGAGGGCTTTGGTAAATCCTCCTGCCCAGTACGTGGGGTCAATGACATACTCGGCTGGAAGAAGGTCGGTAAGCCGGATATTCTTGACCGTGCCGCCGGACCCATTGGTGATGGTGATGGTCACCATGCCTTTGCTTCCTACCGGTTGTGATGTATTGATGCCGGTGATCGCGCGCCCTATGTTAAGGTTCGCGCGCTGGCCGTAAAGCGTATACAGGGTTGCAACAGCGTTAGCCGGCGTTCTGCCGGTAGACGTTGCGGTGATGCCTCCGGCGGGCGGTTGCACTCCGCAACCCCACTGGACGCCGCTCACGGTATTGGTCTTGCTGCTTACGCATGAACCGTCAGCCGTGATCTTTCCTACGAGATAGAAGGAGGCGGTACCACCGGCAGTGACATCCACTTCAAAGCCGTCCGGGGAAATTCCCATGTTGCCGAAGGGATTTGTAACAACAAAGGCGGAGATATTGTTCGTTGCGGCGACACAGGGAGAGCCGCCCGGCCGTACGCCGTTATTGGCGGCGATCGCATTGGCGCTTGCGGCCGTCGGACAAGCATGGTTAATGACAAGATTATTGGCCTGCATGACATCGTTAAAGCGAAGGTCCTGAAGTCCCGCAAGGCCGGTATTGTTCACGCTAACACGCCAGACAACATCATCATTGTTATTGCCGTATACTGGATTGCTGCGGCTCCCCTCGCGCTGGTTCGCGTCGTAATTCCAGCCGGTCTTCGTTACGGCCGGGACAGGTTCGTGAAGGGGCAGGGTATCCACTGCGTTCTGCGGAGAGTCGGAGCAGCCGGAGTTGGTGCCGAAGGTCAGGTTCGCCTGGATGGTACGGTTTGCGCTGACCAGGCCTTCGGGATTGGTGGTGCGTCGAACAGCAAAAATAATGGTAATGGTCTCTGCGTTTGATACCGGCCTCTGGTCAGAATCAAGGTTTGCCAGGGCCGGGATCTGTGCAGACGTCCAGGTAAGCACAGAACCGCCGCCGCTGATCACCGGGGCCGCCCCCGCGACTAACGGCCCGCCGTTAACGCTATATCTGATAGGCGTCGGCGCGGTCGGGTCGTAGGTGAGGCCGGAGCTTCCCAGATTCTCCGTGACCGTCATGCCCGTCATCGCCGCTCCGGAGTACGGGTTCGCAACGACGACCGAAACATAACTGTAGCCGCAGAGTTCCGCGTAGCTGGAGTTTCCGGTCAGGTCATGGTCAATGAACTCTGGGGCATTGTTCTTGATGTCGCAGGGAGCCGCAAAGGCTGTGCCTGCAGCTAAAATAAGGATCGCTGCGTATGCGGCTGCTTTACCAAGGTTCCTCATTAAGCTTGTTGATAATGTATGCTTCAACGAATCGACCTCTCCATTGCGAAAAGGTAAATAAATCTTCTAAGGCCATAACGTAACAGAACAAGGCGCCTAAAATCTCGGCTTTTCATGACGTGCAATCGGCTTTTCATGCTTTTTTTGCTCATAAATCACCTTCGGGCCAGACTTCATGACCCTTTTCTGTAAGCCGACGGCGTATGACCGGTCACCTTTTTGAAGATCCTGCCGAACCCGGTATTGTCGGCAAAACCCACATATGCGGCGATCTCGGCTATGCTCTGGGGACTGGTGCGCAGAAGTTCCTTGGCCTTTGTGATCCTCATGCTGTTTACATACTCCTGATAGGACATGCCCACCACTTTCCGGAATGTTCTCGAAAAATGGGACGGGGACATGCCGGCGAGACCGCAAGCGGCGTCTCTGCTGATATCTGTCCTGTAGTTGTCGTTGACGAATAGAACGGCCTTCTGTATCTTGTGATACTGGAGATTGATGACGGCGGCTGACGGTGCTTTTGGCTCGTCCTCTGTCGGGGTTCCGAGAAGGCTGTCCTTTAGGAAGGGTTTCCTCAGAAATCCGCTGTCGCTGCTGCTTACCACCCTGGGACCCATTTCCTCGACTCCTTCTGGCGTGCCGCTATGGTCGAGGACGGGTGGCGTGATCCCTTTGTGTTCTTCCATGACTTCGTCCTTGTTCCCTTTGAACAATTAAATGCGGAAATGTCTGTAACGGATGAACGATACCGGAGTTCAGGAGCTCCTGTCTCGGCTTTTTATGACGTGCGCAAGGACTTTTATGCTTTTTTGAGCAAAAAGTGCTTTTTGATGCGGGATCTCAGGCAGGCTTCTGTAGAAAGATGGCGTATAGCCGGTGAGCTTTATGAAAATTCTGGCGAGGCCGGTTGGATCGGCAAAAACGAGGAAGACGGCGATTTCAGTCACGCTCCGCGTGCTAGTGCGGAGAAGGTTCTTGGCCTTCGTGATTCTGCGGCCATTAAGATAGTCCTGTTAGGGCAAGCCCATCACCTTCTTGAATATTCTCGAGAAGTGGATGGGGACATGCTGGCCTCCCGGCAACGGCGTTGAGGCAGATATCGGTTCGGTAGTTGTCGTTGATGCAACGAACGGCCTGCTGGATCTTATACTACTGGCTGGGGGTGACGGTGGAAGGCGGCGTCCCCGGCAGCGCCGGTGTATTGGGCCCGGGTAGGATGTTCTTTCTGTTGGGCTTCTTCAGGTAATTGCAGGCGCCGCTCCTGCATGCCTCGACCTCCACCTCTTCGTCGCCGTATGCCGTAACGATGAGAACGAGAATGGATGGTGCAACGTCCTTGATTTCTTTCATGACATCGCTGCCTGACATTGCGGGCAACCGGTATTTTACGACGACAAGATCAGTGTCGGGGCGCCGCTTTACCCGTTCTACCGCAACCAGGCCGCTCCGGGCCATGACAATTCGATAGGCGTAGGAATAACCCATCTTCTTCACCTCGTTCCTCGGCAGGGTCCTGCTGCATGCACTGCTGTGACCAGGAAGATCCCGCATCGGGAAAACACGAGCAGAGACAAACCTCTTCTGTCTCGGCTTTTTATGCTTGTGGGGAAAGAAATTACTTCTGGGGCAGGCTTCTGTAAGTGGAAGGCGTATGGCCGGTCAGCTTCTTGAAAATTCTGCCGAAGCCGGTCGGATCGGCAAAACCGAGGGAGACGGCGATATCAGTCACGCTCTGGGCGCTGGTGCGGAGAAGGTTCTTGGCCTTCGTGATTCTGCGGCCGTTAAGATAGTCCTGATAGGGCAAGCCCATCACCTTCTTGAATATTCTCGAGAAGTGTGCCGGTGACATGCCGGCCTCCCCGGCAACGTCGTCGAGGCAGATATCGGTCCGGTAGTTGTCGTTGATAAAACGAACGGCCTGCTGGATCTTATGGTACTGGCTGGGGGTGACTGCGGCAGGCGGCGTACCCGGCGCGGCCGGCGTATTGGGCCCGGGAAGGATGTTCTTTCTGCGCTGTTGATCCGCGTGCCGGAGGGCGAGATAGAAGTCGATCTTCGTGGACAGCTCGGATATGCTGAAGGGCTTCTTCAGGTAATCGCGGGCGCCGCTCCTGAATGCCTCGACCGCCACATCCTCGTCGCCGTATGCCGTGACGATGATAACGAGTACGGAGGGCGCAACGTCCTTGATCTCTTTCATGACATCGATGCCAGACATGTCGGGCAGCCGGTATTCGATGACCGCGAGATCGATGTCGCTGCGCCGCTCCACCCGCTCGATCGCAATCCGGCCGGACTGGGCCGAAATGATTCCGTAGGCGTCGGAAAGGTTCTCGATGTACCCAGTATCGCTGTCAACGATCAATATCTGGGAAGGCGCGGTGTTTCCCACGGTGGGCGGACACGCGTTGTTTGCACCTTTCCGGCGACGTTTCGTGCCGTGGTTTCTCGATTGCTTGTCAATCATTGTGGTCATTCATTTCACCCGTCTGTCCAGACTTCGGTACGGAATGGCCTCGGAGATATATTTGGAGGAACCCGTTCAACCAGGTGACTCTTGAGGAGTTCCCTTTGCATTTTTGACCTTTACATCTGTCAACATAGGAGTTTAACTCCTTTGGAGGATAACGCTCTTTACCATGGGGTAGATTCACCGCAATGTTACCACAAATGTCAATGGACGGTTTATGAATCATATTATACAATATAAAAGTAAAAAGCCCATTTTTCAATGGGCTTTTTACTTTCCTAGATATGGTGGGACTTTAAAATGGTGGAGGCGGCGGGAATTTAATAGTTTGTCCAATCCCATGATATTCCGTAATTCTCTTGCTTTCCTGTGCTATTTTTTATCAGCCTGATTCTTGTGTTCACTTCTCAAACCAGCTTCCGAAGCAGCCATTCAAGCCCTATTTGGGAATAGTTTCGAACAAGGCTCGCTCCGGACATTCATATACGGCCTCCCATGCGATAATTTCAAGAGAGGAGGTCAAGGAGCTAGTTCATCTTTACGCCATTCAGATAGATTTCATACTTCCTTACGCCCTTAAGAAACGTCGGGATGTGGTATGGTGTGTGCTTGTGCCAGTAAAGCGGCTTGAATTCCAATACCGCTTCTTCCCCGCTGCGAAGTGTGATGTCAGCGTCCACAATATAGTCGTCCTCCGGCAGTACAAAATATACCTTATGCGCTCCCTCACGTAGCCGGATCTTTCTTTCCAAAATATAACTTACTCCCGTCCCTGCCTCTGGGTCTCTGCTCGTATTTCCTTGCTCGTCATATGCAGGATCGACATCCTTCTGTCCGTCCACCTTCCAGACCACAGCCTGACCGTCGATGTTCAAGACAAATGGATAGCCCGGCTTTCCATGCAGGCTTTTTCCCGACTCGTCGCTATGATAGCCTTCCACGTGGGTCTTAATGTTCGCTTTGACGACGAGGTCAATATAGCCTTGAGGTTTCGCGCCGGTATCATTCATTTCGGTGAAAACGTCCGCCCTCTCGCTTTGTGACTTGGCGGCGATCATTTTTGCCGTCGCACCACAGCCTGCGAGGATCATAAGCAACAGGACAACCGAAACATATGCATTTATTCTCTTCATTTTCTTCTCCTTATTATATTGCGCTCTCGCCGTGTTCTCTGGTCTTGGTCCTGACCGCAATGACGCATCAACTGACTGCCGCACGTCATATCGCATCTCTTCCTCTTTCATTTGTTCTTATCTTCACTATTTCATCCACATTGATCACAAATATTTTTCCATCGCCCGTATTTCCCGTATGGGCAACTTTCTGAATCACGTTGACGACATCAGCAACCATCTCATCACGTACAACAACTTCTAGTTTTATTCGCGGAACAAATTCCACCATCTCATATACGATCTTTGTCTTTCGCATTCTTGGCCCTGCTTTTACCGAACCCTTTGATTTCCGATATCGTTACGCCCGGCAACCCTTCAATTTTGTGCAGCTCTTCCGTTACCTCCAGCAATTTGAACGGTCTTATTATTGCTTTTATCTCTTTCATGGTTTTTTCCTGTCCTTTCATTGATTCATGGAGAAGAAGTCATTGAAGCTCCCTGCAGCAAGCTACGGGGAATGCGCTCGCTCCTGGATTCATCACATTTCTGCTTCGACCTTTCTCTTTTCAAACCAGCTGTAAACCGAAGGGATAATCAACAACGTAAGCAGCGTTGAAGTAAACAACCCGCCCACAACAACGGTAGCCAATGGCTTTTGTATTTCAGAACCGGTTCCGCTGGCCAGCAGCATCGGCAGTAAACTGAAAATTGATATTGATGCCGTCATCAATACCGGCCTTAATCGGTCAAGGCTTCCCTTTCTGATCGCCTCCTGCAGTTCATGTCCTTCTTCCCGCAATTGCGAGATGCGTGATACCAGCACCAGCCCATTCAAAACAGCAACGCCAAAAAGAACGATAAATCCAACTGACGCCGGCACGGACAAATATTGCCCGGACAGATAGAGAGAGAAGACCCCGCCGATGAGTGCAAACGGCAGGTTGGAAATAACCAGCAGTGACAGACTGACCGATCTGAACGATAAATACAGGAGAAGCATGATCAGGCCTACGGCCGCGGGTCCGATGATCATCAGTTTGGTCATCGCTCTCTGCTGGTTCTCAAATTGCCCGCCCCACGTAAGATAATAGCCGGCCGGTAGTTTGACCTGAGCACTGATCTTCTGTTTTGCTTCGGCAACAAAGCTGCCGATATCCCGGCCCGTGATGTTCAGTTCAATACCGATCCGGCGCATCCCGTCCTGGCGGCTGATCTGGACCGGCCCTTCAATCATCTTCACTTCAGCCAGCTGTTCGAGCGGAATATTGATGCCGGTTTTCGCGGTAATCATCAGGTTCTTGATTGCTTCCAGGGAATTGCGCTTCTCCTCCGGCAGGCGCACAGTGATGGGGAAGTTGCGGTTTTCCTCGTACAGCTGCGATGCCGCCTTGCCGGCTACGGCAATCTCGATCACCTTCTGTACTTCACTGATGTTCAGGCCATAGCGGGCGATCTTCGAGCGGTCGATGTTGACGGTCAGGTAGGGCTGCCCGGAAACCTTTTCCGCATTCAGATCGGTGCCGCCTCTGATCGTGGAAAGCACCTTGGCGATCTTCGCCGATTTTTCGCTGAGCGCATTGATATCTTCGCCAAAGAGCTTGAGGATCAGCTGCGCCCGGGTGCCTGCCACCAGTTCGTCGATGCGGCACTGGATCGGCTGGCTGAATCCGAAGGTGATCCCCGCGATCGACTCCAGCGATTTCCGCATCTTATTGGTCAACTCTTCTTTTGATATGTCCCGTTTCCATTTGCTCTTCGGTTTGAAGATCCCCACGTAGCCGGTCTTGTCCGTGCCTCGCGTGTCCAGGGCGACCCCGGTCTGTCCGATTCGTCCCACGATGGTATCCAATTCCGGGAACTGCTTTAGCTTGTCGGCAGCCTGCTGATTCACCTCCATCGCTTTTGCCAGGGAAACTCCGGGAAGCATGGACACATCCATATCGAAAGCGCCTTCATCCATGATCGGGATGAATTCCGTCCCCAGTCGGGTTACCAGAAAGAGCGAAGCGACCAGGAGAGCTCCCGCTATGCCCAACACCACCTGTTTCCTGTTCATGGCATAATCGAGCATCGGCAGATAGAGCCGGTTTGCATGCCGCATGATGAAGCTCTCCTTTGACCGGTGCGGTTTCAGGAACAGGATACAGAGTGCCGGTATGACGAATACCGAGAGGAACAGCGAGGCGAGCAGGGCGATGGCGACCGTGATCGCCAATGGCCCGAACATCTTTCCTTCGATCCCTTCCAGCGAAAGGATAGGGATGAAGGTGAGCGCAATGATCAGTTCGCCGAAGATGCTCGGTTTTCTGACCTCCATGACCGCCCTGAGCACCGTAAATATTTTGGGGTGTCGGGCCCCCTCGTCACTCAGGTGCCGCTGGACGTTTTCAACCTGGATAATGGCAGTGTCGATGATCATTCCTATGGATATGGCCAGCCCCCCGAGAGACATCAGGTTTGCGCTGATCCCCGTAAGCTTCATGACTATGAACGTTGCCAGGAGCGACAACGGTAATGCAATGAGAACCACGATACTGCCCCTGATGCTGTTCAGCAGCAGATAGAGCACGATCAGGACCAGCAGGGAACCCTCGATCAGCGCCTTGTTTACGGTGCTGACGCTCGCTTTCACAATATCGCTTCTGTCGTAATAGGGGACAATCCTGATCCCATCCGGGAGCACGTTGTTTTCGTTGATCTCCTTGACCTTTTCCGCAACCCGCCGCACCACGTCGCGGCTGTTTTCGCCGCGCAGCATCATGACGATGCCGCCGACACATTCATCCTTGCCGTTCTTTATGGCAGCGCCCATGCGGACAGCCTCGCCGATCTTGACCTGGGCTACGTCGCGAATAGAGGTCGGCGTCCCACCCGCCGATTTCAGGACGATGTTTTCGATGTCCTTTACATCCTTTATCAGCCCTACTCCGCGGACAATAAACTGGTCTGCACCGCGTTCGAGCAGGTTCCCGCCGACGTTTTCATTATTATTTCCGATCGCCGAAAACACCTCTTCCACAGTTACGCGGTGCTGCAGCAGCTTTTCCGGCGACACGATCACCTGGTACTGCTTGAAATACCCGCCGAAGGAGTTGATCTCGTTCACCCCGGCGACACTCTTCAGCTGCGGTGTGATGATCCACTCCTGAATGGTCCTCAGGTTGGTCAGGTAGGGAATCTTCTCCCGCGGGTCATCCGGCATAGTGCCTTCAAGGGTATATTGATAGATCTCACCCATGGCCGTGCCGATAGGTCCCATGGCGACCTCGACTCCCTTCGGAACCTTTTCCCGTGCCTCCGCCAGCCGTTCGAATACCAGCTGCCTGGCAAAATAGATATCAACATCATCCTTGAAGACGATTGTTACGATCGAGAGCCCGAACTTCGTGACCGAACGCATCTGCTCGATATCGGGCAGGCCGCGCATTGCCATCTCGATCGGGTAGGTTACATTTCGTTCGATCTCTATTGCCGATAGTCCGTCCGCGTGGCTGACAACTTCGACCTGGATGTTCGTAACGTCCGGAAAAGCATCTATCGGCAATTTCCAATAGGAGTACAATCCGGTTGTTACTATCAGAAGCGAAAGGAATATGACCATCCCTTTCTGCTTCAGCGTATATTCGATAATTTTTTCCAGCATGATAGATGATCTCCCGCCCAGGAAAGGCTAATTACTTGCCATGACCATGTTCGTCGACGAGCTCGCCTTTTTTCAGCTCTGATTTGAGAATGAACGCGCCCTTGACGGCAACCGGCTCGCCCTTATTGAGTCCGCGAATTACTTCCAGACGCTTCCCCAACGTCCGGCCCACCGCTACCTCACGCATTTCGAACTTCTCCGGAGCGGTCTGAATGAAAACATAGTTCTTGGAACCGTCGAGAAAGACTGCCTCCTCAGGTATTATGATCGCTTTCTCCATCTGCATGCCCTTTGCGTCGATGGTCACGGTGGCGAACATGCCCGGTTTCAGGAGACGGTTCGCGTTCTCGACTTCCACGCGGGCCTTCACCGTTCGCGACTTTTCATCCATGATCTCGCCGAGATAGGATATAAAGCCCCGAAAGCTCTTCTCGGCATAGGCCGTTGTCGACACTTTGACCGCCGTACCCGACTTCACCCGCCCGAGATCTTTCTCGTAGATGTCTATGATCACCCAGAGCCTGGAGAGGTCGGCAACGATGAAGAGCGGTTTTTCGGGGCTCACGACTTCACCCTGTGTTGCCGTGCGCTCGATTACCGAACCGCTGATCGGCGAGGTCATAGCGATGAGCGGATGCTGATTACCGCTCTGCTTGTTCCCGAACTGTTCGACATCAATCCCGAGCAGATGAAACTTCTCTTGCGCAAAGGTGAGGTCCGCCTCTGCCTCGGCCAGATCCTGTCGCGCCTTGATCACGTCCTTTTCCGGGGATATCTTCTTCGAGAACAAGGTTTCCTCGCGCTCAAGGTTCTTCCGCGCGAGTACGGCCCGGCCTTTCGCCTTCGCATATTCAGCCCATGCCTGCCCCAGCTCGGGGCTGTCGAACCAGGCAAGTGCCTGGCCGGTCTTTACCGCATCACCCTGGGACGCTACAATCTTCACAAGCCGTCCCGAGGAGCGCGCGCTGATCTTCGCCACTCGGTCTCCGTCCAGCTCGATCGCGGCCGTCGCCTCGATGGGGGCTGAGAAAGGTTCCAGCGCTGCAGCCATAACTTCGACACCTGATGCCTTTTGCGCTTCTTCTGACAGGTGCACAACGGCTGCTTCCTCGCGGGTCTTTTCGTTTTCGTGCACCTCTGCATGCTCCTTTTTTTCCGTCGATCCGTAAAACGACAGGACCGTGACGAGAAGTGCGATCGCACCAGCAGCTATGAGCGCTGATTTCCTGTTGCGCCGTGCTGTATCTTCCATAGCTACCCATTTATCCCGGATCAATTCCTTCATGACCTTCATTTCTGGCTTCCTCCCGTTGCTTTTTCCCATGCGTTCAGCGCAAGCTGCAGCCGAACCTGCGACTCCAAATAGGCGAACTGGGCGTCGATGGTGTCCTTCTGCGCGAGCCGCACCTCAAAGAACCCGAATTTCCCCTCTTTGAAGGCTAGGTTCATGAGGCTCAGGTTTTCCATGGCCTTGCCGAGAACATCTTTCTTGAACAGGTTCAGCTCTTCCACCGCTGCTATGAGATTCGCGTGGGCTTCTTCGATCTCCCGGACCACGATCCTCTCCAGAGACGCCTGTCTGATCAGGGCCTGCCCGGCTTTGGCAGCAGCCTCCTTCCGGTCCGCCTGCTTCCGGTCGAAGAAAGGAAGTGGGAACGACAGCATTACGCCTGCCTCGTTCAGCCCGGTGTCGCGGTTATAGAAACCTGAGACGGTAACGCTCGGAATCGCCTCGCGACCCGCCAGCTTCATGGCCGCTTTTGCCTGCTGAACCTCTGCGGCGGCGGATTGTACGTCGGATCGCTGCGGAGCGTCCGCGTCCCGGATCTTCTCCCTGTCGGGAATAGCCGGGGTTTCCGATGGAAGCTCGCCTTCAACAGTGAAATCGGCAGATGGTTTCATGCCGAGAACCTCCTGCAGGCCGAGCAGCGCTTCCCGCCGCTCCCGCTCCGCGAGCATGCGATCACGCCTTGCTTTGCCGAGCTCCACATCGGCCAGATTCTGTTCGAGCGCCGAAATATCGCCTGTCTGGAACTTAACTGTTGCCGAGGCGACCAGTTCCTCCTGGAGCTTTACCGCTTCCTCTGCCAGGTCTATTTTCCGCTTTGCAGCAAGGGCTCGCGCAAAGGCGTCCTTGACCGCTGCAATAAGGACGCGCTCTCTGTCTCGAATGTCCAGGAGCGCCTTCTCCCGACCGCTTCTGGCGGCGTCTACGCGCAGGCCTCGTTGTCCCGCCAGCTCGAATTCCTGAGATAGTCGTACTTCATAGTTTTTGGCCTTCTCGCCGCCGTCCGGCAGCGTGTCCTTCCTGGACAGACTTCCCTCGATAACCGGATTGCTTCTGAGCAACAACCCTGCCTGATCAAGTCTACCCTGGGCAGTGTCCTTCTCCAACCGGACGGACTGAAGGTCGGGATTGTTTTTGAGCGCCGTGTCCACCGCTTCGCCGACTGTTATGGCAAAGACCGGCTGCGCAAACAGCAATAAACTGCACGCAAAAATAGACATCCGTGTCATGAGTACACCTCACTTCGATTCAATTAATTAGGAAAAGGGGCGCGAGCGCGCAAACACACACCGCACGACAAAGGTCGCTCGGGCACGATACGGATCATTGATAACGCTGCGGGGGTTAATTCTGAGGTGGCTTGGCGATGGAATACGAAGGGTCTGAAAATGCGATTAGCTTCGGGAGATGGTTCGTGTGGATGATCATAGACGGAGCGCCGCACCACGTATTAACCACTGTAGCGGCGGTGTTGGCGCAAACGGGGCAAAGATCTTGCGCAGCGCTTGTTTCTTGCTGAGCGGGTCGATCGGCGTCAGACGACGAGATATTGGCATCAGAATGATGCACGTCATCCGTAAAGCGCTGTTGCATATCCCGAAGCGGGACGATGTCCGCACAGTCGTCGCATGCAACCGCGTCCACTATAGGTGCGGCAATAACGCTTACCAGAAGAGTGAGTATGAGAAGTGATTTCAGCTGCATTAAGGTTGGATAATACGTCATTTTATCAAGCAACGCAATATCAAGTTAGGATTATATTGGTCTTTATTATATCTATTGTAAAGCCTTAACGATGATAATTTATATCTAGGACGTGTGTGAAAGCCTCACAACTGGCGATTCAAATCCGAGTGGCACATACCCTCAAAATTACCCCAACTTGTGATTGCTGGAAGACAAAAAAAGAGCTAAATCCGTTAGGGACTTAGCTCTGGTCTCCATCTGAGTTCGATGGAGACTTTCGGAAAAAATCAAAATAACACTATTATATCAAATAGTTATTGTGGAGGAGGTGGGAATTGAATTGTTTGTCCAACCGCTCGATATTCCGCGTATATATTTTCGCGATATTACGAGATACCCCAAATAGATACCCCATGAAAGCTGGATGTTGTAAGACATTGCTGGACTAATTCGGCTTTCATAGCTCATCGAGATATCGTATGGGCCTATGTTAGCGGAACGCGAGCAAAAGGTAGAGCGCGTTTGAGCGGAGCGAGAATAAACTACTAGTGTTGAAGTATTCTTTGACGATTGAACCTTCTGTTCATAATTCTTTCAGTTGCTAATATCCATTCCTTGAAGTCTATCAATTTCGGCCTGTCCGTACCATTTAAGGCAGAAGTAAAGGGTTCTCATTAATACCCAGGCGCCGGCTAAATCAGAAAGAAGGTAATTGACAACCTGCCAATCCTTTGCAAGTTCGTACCAATCGCTTTCATCCCAGCAACGTACACGAGGTGGAAGATATGCAGAAGACATATTTTGGGCCCACTGTTCGCGCGCGCTCTTTTCCGCATAGTTTGAGAGCGCAGTGATCAGCTCGCTTATCTTCCCGACGTCAGGCATAGACACTATGGTATTTTCCATTATACAGCTCCTGTCCAAGCCGGCCCTGCTGCGATATTTGGCTTTCTGCTGACCGTAAAACTCGGCACGAATCGGTGTTGCCGAGAAGTCCTGGGAGTAGCCCTCGCATATCCACCGGTTTGTGCCAACCTATTATCGTTGTTAAATTACAGCTTCTTCCCTTCCGGCGTATTGTGGAAGAACAGTGGCTCGCTATACTTGTCCTTGCCAAAATCGCGGATGATTATCTATGCCTCTCTGCTCAGTAGCACTCGTCCCGGTAACGGCCCAAAAATCCCCTGAAGGGGTTTATGTCCCTTCAGGGGCAATTGGGAAGCAACGATGAATCTTGCAAATTAGAATATGTAATTGATGCCGAAGGAAACCACGGACGGGTCTTCGCCGGCTCCCGGTGTGAATGAACCGCCTGGACCGGCTGTGCCGAGGCCGTAGGTGGCATTCGTTTCGTTTTTTGTCTGCGCATATAGGGCGTAGATGGTGGCGCGCTTTGACAAAGCATGGTCGATGCCTACCGCCATCCACGTAGCGCCCGTATTAGTAGCTGGGTTATCGCCGTCACTGGCATTTGCATAGGCAATCTTGATCGTCTCTTTTCCGAATGTCTGGCTGGCCGCGATGTACCAGGCGTTACGGGTCTTGTCGGAGTTGGGTTTTTCGTCCTTGATCATCTCGTATACCGCCGAGATCTTCGTGTTCCCGAAGGTAAGACCTGCGCCGAACTTTGTCCCCTTGTTCTCGGAACCGTCCGAATCCCAGGTCGTGTAGCCGTTCTTGTGGATCTCGTAGGCCGCCGAGAAATATACGGGCTTTGCGTCATAAACCACCGATGCGGACGATAGGCTCGCGCTGCCGAGGTTGTTGTTGTTCGATTCCGTTCCCGAACTCGTACCCGTACTCGTATTGGTATTCCCCGTCATGGAACGCGACAAGGCGAAACTAATGCCGCTCCACGAGGGCGAAAGATACACGACCGAATCCTTCGCCCGGAGCTCGAAATTCGCCGTTCCGTTCACAGTCCCGATCACAGCGTTGTAGTCGCCCATGGAATCAACGAACAGGTCCAGCTTGCCCGTGGACGTCTTGTACGGGGTATCATAGATGCCGAGAAGCAGCGTGCCGGCGGCCTTATGGCTTAGTCCTAGGAAGGTGTTCCGGTAGGTGATCTTGTCGATGTCCGTCGTCTTTGAAGTCACCGGACTGGGTGTTACACTCGAAACTACTGTTGTCTGCGTTCCGTCCAGGTTGACTTGCAGTTCTAATTGGAATACCGCGTTCAAGCCATTGCCAACGTCCTCTGAGCCTTTGAAACCGAGGCGCGACGAGTTGGTTGAGACCTTGTACAGCTTTTGGTCAGCCGGGGACTTCGCTCCTGTGTCGATCATGTCGTAAGACACCTTTGCTGCACCATAGATCTCGATGTTGCCTTTGACCGTCGGCGCGTCGCCTTCTGCCGCCAGCGCCAGGGAGCTAATACTTACAAAAACCGCTAGTGAAAGACCTGCTGCAAATTTCCTCATCGCGCAACCTCCTTAGATAAGATATTTCCACGTTCTTGCGAATAGCTTGACTGCAGAATATACGAAGTGTCAGTAACTACATTATTGATAAAGCGTTATATATCATAGGGAATAACGGTAGTCAAGCAAAAATGTGCCGGCAATTACATGCGCTTCTTTCTAATTTGCCGTCCAGTGTGCAAAATTTTGTTTCGTCTCTTCCCTCTAATCGCAGCGTAAATGATATTTTCACTACGACATTGCGTCCATGATATAATTGGTGTTATACATAGTAGTCTGTTTTGGCTGGAGGTTCGATACAGTGGTTGCTGGAATGCTCGCATTCAGCGTTATTATTTTTTGGATAAGCGTTGCTATTAGCAAGCGGCGCGATAAAATGGAGAGGTCGGAAATTGCCACTTATATAGTGCTCATCGCTTGGGGATCGCTCTTATGGGGCTTATTTCTCATGAAATTCGCGAGATAGCCCTTGCATTGACGGGGTAGGATCGGAAGCTGCCACCAGTCTCTGATATTCAGCAAATGGTCCAAAGATTGATATTACACAAATCATACTCATGAAGGAGGAACGCCATGAAGTTAAGCACAAGAAATCAGATCAAAGGCAAGGTGATTGAGGTGAAGAAAGGTGCTGTCGCAGCAAAAGTGAAGATCGACATTGGCGGCGGTAACACGATCACATCCACGATCACGGCAGATGCTGTAAATGACCTCAAATTGAAGAAGGGTGATAAGGTTATCGCCCTTATCAAGGCCAGTAGTGTCATGATCGGCAAGTAGCACCTGCCCCAGCGAGGGTGATTTCTGCGGTTAAAGATATCACCTCGTTTTAGACAGCATCGGAGGATGTCGTTCTGTCATGGAATTGAGCATCAAGGACGAGAAGAGCGAGGATGCGAAGGCTCGGGCCGAGGCAGGCATTGCTGTTAAGACAAGGAATCAATACAACCGCATGGAATGGGCCGGCGCTTTCGGCGACGTCGGAACGCTGATCCCTTTTGTCGTTGCATATATCACGATCGTGAAGATGCCTCCCCTCGGCCTTCTCTTCATGTTCGGCGTTATGCTGCTCGCGTCCGGACTCTACTACCGAACGCCGCTTCCCATCCAGCCCATGAAGGCCATCGGTGCGGCGGCAATCGCGGGAGGCATCAGCCCCGCTGCCCTGTACGGTGCAGGCTTTTCGACCGGGCTTTTCTGGCTTCTTGCAGGCATTACCGGAATTCTGCGGCCGATTGCCAAGCTGGCAACAAAGCCCGTTGTGCGCGGTATCATGCTCGGCCTCGGCCTCACGTTCATGGTTGACGGTGTCAACCGGATGAGAACAGCGCCCGTTCTGGCTGGCATCGCCCTGGTCGTCACCTATATTCTCCTCACCAATCCCAAAGTCCCGGCAATGTTCATGCTCCTTATCATCGGCGTTTTGTCCGCGGTGATCATGAACCCTCAGCTTCTATCAGAACTGGCGAAGATCCACATCGGGTTCAACATGCCGGTGTTCAGCCTTCCGATGATCACCTGGAACGATTTTGTGACCGGCACGTTGCTTTTCACCCTCCCCCAGATCCCGCTGACCCTCGGCAACGCGGTCATCGCAATTACCGCCGAGAACAACGAACTCTTCCCTGATAGGCCGGTTACGGAGAAGAAAATTGCAATTTCTCAAGGCATCATGAACCTCATCGCACCCCTCTTTGGCGGCATTCCGATGTGCCACGGCGCCGGCGGCATGGCCGGACATGTCCGCTTCGGAGCAAGGACCGGCGGAGCACTGGTCATCCTCGGGACTTTGCTGATTTTCATCGCTCTTTTTCTAAGCGATTCTGTCTCCATTATCTTCAAAATATTCCCAAACGCGATCCTGGGCGTAATCCTGTTCTTTGCCGGTTCGGAGCTCGCCATCGTTGTAAGAGATATCGGCGACAAGAAGGCCGACTTTTACGTGATGCTCGTGGTTGCAGCTGTTGCCATGTGGAATATGGGAGTCGCGTTTCTCGTTGGCGTGATCATGGATAATGCACTCAGAAAAGAGTGGCTTAAGATTTAGATTCTTTGATAGCCCCCCGACCGACACACATGCGATTCATATTGGGTAGAATTCCCGAAGGCGCTATTTAATAGTTTGTCCAATCACCTGAATTACAGTCATTATCAGAAATTCGATTTCTCAAACATACACCCAAAAGTACCCCCAACCATCTAGTCCTAGAAATAAAAAAAGGAGCTAAATCCGTTAAGGACTTAGCTCTGGTCCCCACCTGTGTTCAATGGAGACTTTCGAAAAAAAACAAATATATCACTGTAAAAACAAATGATTATGGTGGATGCGGCGGGAGTTTAATAGTTTGTCCAACCGCTCAATATTTCACGATTATTATTCAGCCCTTATATATATGACATACCCCAAATAGATACCCCTGAAATTCTGGATGTCATGATGACCGCATTGGACTAATTCGGTCTTAGCCTGCCAGGGAACAAATGCGCTTACTTCGGCACCTTGCTCAGCGGAATGCCGAGTGCCTCTGCCACTCCTTTTCCATAACGTTCCGGTTCAGCGGTGGCAGTATGCCGTCCGCTGGAACCGGAGGTCAGTTTACTGTTTGTTCCGCCCCGTCAAGAGACCATGCAGACCTGGATGCCACGATCAGATGAGGTCGAAGCGGTCTAGGCTCATAACCTTATTCCAGGCTGCGACGAAGTCACGCACGAACGTTTCCTTTGCGTCGTCCTGTGCATAGGCCTCGGCCAGGGCGCGCAGCTGCGAGTTGGAGCCGAATACAAGGTCAACCCGGGTAGCGGTCCACTTGAGCTCGCCCGTATTGCGGCCGCACCCTTCGAACGTGTCCTTGGCATCGGAGGCGGGCTTCCACACGGTGTCCATGTCGAGCAGGTTGACGAAGAAGTCGTTGGTCAGCTTCCCAGGCCGTTTCGTGAACACGCCATGCTGCGACTGGCCTGCGTTGGCGCCCAGCACGCGCAGGCCGCCGACGAGCACGGTCATCTCGGGCGCGCCCAGGGTCAGGAGGTGTGCCTTGTCCACCAGCATTTCCTCGACCGACACGGTGAATGCCTTCTTCTGGTAATTGCGGAAACCGTCGGCCTCGGGCTTCAGCACGGCGAACGATTTCACATCGGTCTGGTCTTGCGAGGCGTCTGTACGGCCCGGGGTGAAGGGCACCTCCACCGCGTGACCGGCAGCCTTGGCCGCAGCCTCGACCGCAGCGCAGCCACCCAGCACGATGAGGTCCGCCAGGGAGACTTTCTTGCCTCCTGTCCGGCTGCTGTTGAAGGCCAGCTGGATCGTTTCGAGCACGCCCAGCACCTTGGCCAGTTGCGCCGGCTGGTTGGCTTCCCAGTCCTTTTGCGGCGCCAGACGAATGCGGCCGCCGTTGGCGCCGCCGCGCTTGTCCGAGCCGCGGAAAGTGGAGGCCGAGGCCCATGCAGTGGATACCAACTCCGCCACCGACAGGCCCGAGGCCAGAACCTTGGCTTTGAGGTCGGCAATGTCCCTGGCGTCGATCAGGGGGTGATCGACGGCAGGGAGCGGGTCCTGCCAGATCAGGTCTTCGGCCGGGACTTCAGGGCCGAGGTAGCGGACCTTGGGCCCCATGTCGCGGTGGGTCAGCTTGAACCAGGCGCGGGCGAAAGTGTCGGCAAGGGCCAGCGGATCCTCGTGGAACCGGCGCGCGATGGGCTCGTAGATCGGGTCGAAGCGCAGCGACAGGTCGGCCGTGGTCATCATCGGCCGGTGCTTCTTCGATGGGTCATGGGCGTCCGGAATCATGTGTTCCGGCTTCACGTCCTTGGCATGCCATTGATGAGCGCCGGCCGGACTCTTGGACAGCTCCCACTCGTAGCCGAACAGCATGTCGAAGTAGCCGTTATCCCATTTCGTGGGGTTGGGTTTCCATGCGCCCTCGATGCCGCTGGTGGTGGTGTGCACGCCCTTGCCGGTGCCGAAGCTGTTCTTCCAGCCCAGGCCCATTTCTTCCAGAGGGGCGGCCTCAGGCTCGGGGCCAACCAGTTTCGGGTCGCCCGCGCCGTGCGCCTTGCCGAAGGTGTGGCCGCCGGCGACGAGCGCGACGGTTTCTTCGTCGTTCATGCCCATGCGGCCGAAGGTCTCACGCACATCGCGGCCCGAAGCCACGGGGTCGGGGTTGCCGTTGGGGCCTTCGGGGTTCACATAGATCAGGCCCATTTGCACGGCAGCCAGCGGGTTTTCCAGCTCGCGGTCACCGCTGTAGCGCTTGTCGCCCAGCCATGCGGCTTCGGAACCCCAGTAGATGTCTTCCTCGGGCTGCCAGATGTCCACGCGACCGCCGCCGAAACCGAAGGTCTTGAAGCCCATGGACTCCAGCGCCACGTTGCCGGTCAGAATCATCAGGTCGGCCCAGGAGATCTTGTTGCCGTATTTCCTTTTGAGAGGCCAGAGCAGGCGGCGCGCCTTGTCCAGGTTGCCATTGTCGGGCCAGCTGTTGACCGGCGCAAAACGCTGGTTGCCGGTGCCGCCGCCGCCGCGTCCGTCACCGGTACGGTAGGTGCCGGCGCTGTGCCACGCCATCCGAATGAAGAGCCCTCCGTAGTGACCGTAATCGGCTGGCCACCAGTCCTGCGAGTCGGTCATCAGCGCGGACAGGTCCTTCTTCAGGGCGGCCAGATCAAGCTTCTTGAATTCTTTGGTGTAGTTGAAATCGGGGCCCATCGGGTTGGATTTGGAGGAATGCTGGTGCAGGATATCGAGCTTCAACTGGTTCGGCCACCAGTCGCGGTTCGATGTGCCTCTGCCGGAAGTGGTTCTACCGGATTTGCCCGTTACCGGGCACTTGCTGTCTTCGTTCATAATAGTTACTCCTTTCGTCGAAATGGTTTACATTGATTTTATTGATCCAACCGGCTCGTGAACGTATCGTGGCGCCGCTCCTCATCAGCGAGAACGTTCTCAAAGAGAAGCCGCGCCGTCGCGGTGAATCAGCCTGCACGTTTTCGGCGGCAATCTTTACAATATCCATAATATTCGTATCTCATTGCCACGGGTTGAAAATCCGTCTTCTGCTGTACCTGCGCATATGATAGCGTGATTCCGCCGGGAAGGTCTTCGATCCTGCCGCACCTCTTGCAGATGAGATTGATGTGGTTCGTTGTATTGACATCGTACCGATTGTCCCGGTTGTAGAATTCCAGTTCGTGGATGAAGCCCTCTTTTTTCAGAATGTCGAGAGTTAAATAAACTGTGGACATGCTGACGTGCGGCACTGTTTTCCTTATCTTTTTCAATATGTCAGCGGCACCGGGATGCGTCATGTCCTTCGAAAGCAGGTTGATGATCGCTCGTCTCGGCGAGGTTAGTTTGTAGCCCTTCTCTCTGAGGCTCTTTTGCAAAACGTTTCAATTTCCTGCGGAGTTGAGGACTGTTTCATAATATACATAATAGGAATGGTTCCGAATTAGGTTTAATTATGATTAGTCTGTTCTCTTTGTCAAGGCATCTTGTCCTAAAAAATATCGTTGATGAAATAATGCGATTACGATAAATCTTCCTTCCCTCGTATCTTTCCGAAGGCCCCCTATCCGGTCCCAATTCTCAACGTAGGCCCGGATCACGGCCTTCGTCGATAACAATGACCTTGTAGTGTTCGATTCCGAACAGAAGCGCTAATCCTTATTGTATCCTCATGAGAAGTGACTTGAGAAGTGACTGTGATACTGCATCTACGGCGATCTGTCAGAAGCCCTATGCGGCGAATTCTCAAGAATAGAATACTCATCCGTACAGTTCCCCAATGGCGATATCCATAGCAACCAGTTTTCCGGCGTCCTGGATTTCCCCTTCGAAAACCTTGCGGCAACCGCATCAGGGAAGGATGACCCTATATCATCGCTTTGTGCGGCTTCTGTGACAGAAGGCCGTGAAGTGCTCTTCACCCGATCCACCATCGCGCCCCGCTATACCTACTACAGACCCGCCGACTCCGCAAGGAACGCCGACCACGCGACGAAGACCGGACCGTTCCAGGTGCTTGGAATCGAGTACGATCACTGGCTGGGAGACCTTCCGTACGTCCTCATCCAGACCTCAGGGGCCGTGGGAGGAAATACGGACGGATACGCGGAAGTTTTCGCCGGCCTGGGCCTTAAATTGCCCTTAATAGAAAGACGCGGGTCATTCGCACTCTATATGGACGCAAATGGTGCGGTCGGCGCGGCAGGGGGAGGCAATCTCGACACCGGTAATGGGATGATCACCAAGATCTCCTTGGGAGCAATCATCGAAGCAGACCGTAAGTTCGGGCTGTCACTCAGGGTCGGCAAGGCAACTTCGCACGGGACCTTTGAAGCAGATACGTACGAAACATCGCTCCGTTACTCCTGGGAAGCCGCCTTCCTTGGAGGTCCAGCAAAAGAGCCCGCAACAACCGTTCACGATGTTAAAATCAGCGAATGGCGCATTCGATATGCTGTCCAGCAGTATTATAACGCAACATCCAAGGACGGCATCGAGCAGAATATCTCCCTTCTGGGTGTGAAGCTCGATAAGATCATAAATGGTACGCAGTTCTACATTACCGGGCAGGCCTATAGCGCTGTTCTCGGCAATGCGGGCGGATATTCCGCAGGGTTCATGGGCATTGGATACGAGACGCAGCCGATATTTACGGAGAGGACCAGGGCGTTCATTGAACTGCTCGGCGGCGCCGGCGGCGGGGGAGGAATCGATACGGGAGGCGGAACGATCGTCCATGGCGCAGGGGGCCTCCGATACGAGATCACGCAGAATCTAGGGCTCGAGCTCGAAATAGGGCACATCAGTGCGCTGAGCGGCGAATTGAACAGCGTAACCAGCGGAAGAAGCATGACCTATCGGTCCTGGTCATTCATTCGTTAGCCGCTTTTTTTTAAAACACCCCCTCGACATCAACTTCATTTCACTTTCCACTTCACACCACGAACGCATTAAGTCTATCCGCGCGGTGAAGCCAAAAAAAATAAAGCAAATTGATCCCCTTTGGCATAGATTTGCTTAAATTGTCACATTATGCCCTGCAATATCGAACAGGTTGAGGGATACGTCACGGAGGGGATCGAGAAGAGGATGCTTAGGACAGCGGCCACGTTTCAATGCGCAACCCTTCAATGTGCACAAAATGCTTCTTGTTGCCCGTTACCAGAACCGCTTTATGCGCAATCGCCGTTGCCGCGATAAGAGCGTCAACCTCTCCGGTCGGCTTGCCGATGCTTCTCAGTCTGCTTTTGATCGACCCGAACGCGTCGGCGCATTCCAGATCGAAGGGTATCGATTGGACAACATCCAGCAGTCTGGTCAGTTTATCAAGATTGCGCGATGCATTCTGCGACGCCTTCGCACCATAATTCAACTCAGCCACAACCAAGGCGCTTACAGCGACTTTATCGATATTGCCCGCAATCCGGTCCAAGACCGATTTGTTCCCGTTCAAAAAAGCTATGACGACATTCGTATCCAGGAGAATCATGCAAAGCTAACCTCTCTGCCCTGATACTGATGCCGTTCCTTCTCGATCTCTTCGAAGATCGGCACGATCGTGGCATCATCTGCCCATGCGCCGCAGAGCGATGATATGATCTTCCGCTTTTCGGCAACCTTCAAGGCGGGTTCGATCTTGACGATCACCTTTGTACCTTCGGGAATTTTTACTTTTTTAGGAAGGCGAATCATACCTTTTACTATTTTGCTCGTTACCGTGAATACCATAGCACACCTCCCCTGAGACGCCAAAGAACCTCTATACGACAGCAAATACATCCATAAAATAGCATGGTCAATGTTATATGACAAGTGACATCTCATATATGAATACAAAAAAGAGCTGATTCCTAATTGAAATTAGCTCAAAAGGTCGCAGGTATTCGTATAAACATACGCAAAATACCAAGGAATATCGTGCAATATCAATGACTTCCTAAATGGTGGAGGCGGCGGGAATTTAATAGTTTGTCCAACCCCTCGATATTACGGGATTATTTTTTCGTAATATTACGACATACCCCGAATTAATACCCATAAAATGCTGGATGTCATAAGCTCTAGATGGATTAATTCGGACTTCTTAAGACATCAACTTTATATGCTACTATTTTTATAGCCTTCAGCTTGACCCGATTCAAGAAGGACCATTCACTGCATGTTTCTATCGATATAATTCAGCTCTGGAAGATTCTGGCTCTGTGAAGAACACCTACAAGAGTGGAATAGACGATTAATCAACAGTAGTGCTGTCTTCTGGTTGTAACTTGACCTATCAGCATTGTGACCTACACCTACAAACATTGGTTGGCATCTAAGCAGAAAATTAACAATTTCCTGTGGTAATAAATCGTCTCTTCATATCACTTTCCCTCTGTGGCTGTGGCAACAGTAGGCGCTGCTGCTTGCGGTTTATATTTTCCCCGGCCGAAAAGACGAGAGACTAGGACGAAGAAAAACGGAATAAAGATCAGGTCAATGAAGGTGGCCGAAAGAAGCCCGCCGGTTACTGCTGTGCCAATCGCGTTCTGCGCTGCGGCCCCGGCACCTCTGGTAAGGGCTAGCGGCAGGGTGCCGAAGAAGAAAGCCAAAGAGGTCATGATGACTGGCCGAAGCCTGATCTTCACCGCCATCAGGGTAGCCTCTATCAGTTCATGGCCCTGATGCAGCTGCGCCTTGATAAATTGGATAATAAGAATGGCGTTCTTTGTGGAAAGGCCCACGGTGGTGAGCAGGCCGATCTGGAGATAAACATCGTTCGGCAGCATCCGCAGCGTAACCGCAGTGACCGCTCCAACCAACCCCAGCGGAAGCATAAGCAGGTTTACGAAGGGGATTGTCCAGCTCTCATACAGCGCTGCCACAGAGAGAAACACTACCAGCAATGAGATCGCATAGAGCGCCGGCGCCTGTGCCCCGGCATTCTTTTCTTCATAGGAGAGGCCGGTCCACTCGTACCCGATCCCGACTGGCAGTTCGGCAGCCATTGCCTCAATCTCGGTCATCGCTTCACCGGTGCTTATTCCCGGCGCTGCCTGTCCCAGTATCTCCATAGACGGGATGCCGTTATAACGTTCCAGACGGGGCGAGCCGTACAGCCATCGTCCAGTTGCGAAAGCTGAAAACGGCACCATGTCGCCGTTTTTGTTGTTGACATACCACCTATAAATGTCCTCCGGCAGCATCCGGTATCTGGCATCCGACTGGAGATAAACTTTTTTGACCCGTCCATTCTGTATGAAGTCGTTAACATAAGAGCTTCCCCAGGCTGTTGACAGGGTGTTGTTGATATCCGTCAGCGACACTCCCTGGGCGCCGGCCCGCACATCATCTATGTCGAGCTTGAATTGGGGCGCGTCATCCTGACCATTGGGGCGTACTGCGACCAGCTTGGGATTTTTCATAGCCATGCCCAGAAGTTGGTTGCGTGCTTCTATAAGCTTTTCATGTCCCAGGCCGCTCCGATCCTGCAGCTGGAAGTCAAAACCGTTGGCCACACCCAATTCAAGCACCGCCGGTGGAGAAAAGGCGAAGGCCAGACCGTCACGGAATTGCGAAAACGCCTTCATTGCCCGTCCGGCAATAGCCGGAGCCTTCAAGTCCGGGGTCTTACGCAGTTTCCAGTCCTTGAGTCTCACAAATGCCAGCCCCATGTTCTGGCCACGGCCGGCAAAACTGAATCCGGTTACCGTGATCACACCTTTCACCGTACTGGTCTCCTGTTCAAGAAAATGTTTCTCCAGCTGCCGTATCACCTGGATGGTCCGCTCCATTGTAGCTCCGGCAGGCAGCTGGACCTGGCAAATGATGAATCCCTGATCCTCATCAGGAAGAAAGGCGGTGGGAAGCCTCAGGAACAGGAACCCCATGGCAATAACGAAAGTGCCGTATATTATCAGGTAGCGCACCGGTTTTTTGAAGGAGCTGCCTACGATTCGTTCGTACTGTGCTCTGCTGCGTTCAAACAAATTGTTGAACCGGCGAAAGAACCACCTGAACCAGCTGGATTCCCCGAAGTGATGCCCCTTTTCCATCGGCTTGAGCAGAGTAGCGCAGAGCGCGGGGGTCAGTATCATCGCCACCAGCACCGAGAGAATCATGGCGGAGATGATGGTGATGGAGAACTGACGATAGATGACGCCGGTGGAACCGCCAAAGAAAGCCATCGGCAAAAAGACTGCGGTCAGTACCGTGGCTATTCCCCAGAGTGCACTGGTGATCTGTCCCATGGATTTGATGGTAGCATCGTGAGGTGACAACCCTTCCTCGGACATGATCCGTTCCACGTTCTCCACCACCACAATGGCGTCGTCCACCAGCAGTCCGATGACAATTACCAGAGCAAACATCGTTAGTGTGTTGATCGAAAAACCGGCAGCTGCCAGGATCCCCATGGTGCCCAGCAGAACCACCGGCACCGCGATGGTCGGGATCAGGGTGGCCCGGATATTCTGCAGAAAGATGAACATGATGATAAAGACGAGGAAGACCGCTTCTATCAGGGTCTGGACAACTTCCTCGATCGAGATCTTGATGAAGGGTGTGCTGTCGTAGGGGTAGACAACCTTCATGCCGTGAGGGAAGTACTTGGACAATTCTTCCATCTTGGCCCGAACTCGATTGCCTGTTTCGAGGGCATTGGCCCCGGATGCCAGCCTGAGGGCCATGCCTCCTAACGGTTCCCCATTGTAGAAAGACTGAATATCGTAATTCTCCGTGCCGATCTTGGTCTCGGCCACATCCTTGAGCCTCACGGTCGAGCCGTCACTATTCGTGCGAAGGATAATGGCATCGAACTGATCCGTTGTCTGGAGCAGGGTACGGGCCGTTATGGTGGCGTTCAGTTGCTGGCCCGGGGTGGCGGGCGTACCGCCGAACTGTCCAGCCGATATCTGGGCATTCTGCGCCTGCAACGCCGCAATCACATCGTTGGCGGTCAGGTGGAAGTTATGCAGCTTGGCCGGGTTGAGCCAGATCCGCATGGCATTCTGGGTGCCGAACAGCAAGAGTTCACCTACCCCATCCAGACGGCTGATGATATCCTGAAGGTTGGAGACCATGTAGTCGGTCAGGGCGTTCCGGTCCATGCTCCCGTCTTCCGATACGAGCCCGACAATCAGCAGAAAGTTCCTGGTGGATTTTACTACTGATATGCCTTGCCGTTGCACGATTTGGGGCAGAAGCGGCACAGCCAGTTGCAGCTTGTTCTGCACCTGGACCTGGGCGATATTCGGGTCGGTTCCCGCCTTGAAGGTCAGGGTGATGGCCACAGCTCCTGAAGAGTCGCTGGTGGACGACATGTAGATCAGATTGTCAATGCCATTGAGTTTCTGTTCGATCGTCTGGGTGACCGTGTCTTGGACGGTCTGGGCCGAAGCGCCCGGATACACGGCATTGATGGCGATCTGCGGCGGCGCGATGGGCGGGTACTGAGAGACCGGCAGCGTTTTTATCGCCAGGAGGCCAGCCAGCATGATCATGATGGCTATCACCACGGCAAAGATAGGACGATTTATAAAAAATTTCGGCATAACGGTTTCCTTTATTTATTAGCTGATGCCGCTTTCGGATCACCGGCCGGAGCTGCGCCTGTTTTGCTGCCGAACTCCACGGCCTTGACCGGGGTTCCCGGCCTCGCCTTCTGCAGTCCTTCAACGATGACACGGTCACCTGCCTTCAGTCCTTCGCTGACCAGCCAGTTGTCGCCCACCGTTCGCACGACCTTTATGGAACGCGTCTCCACCTTCTCTTCGCCATTGACCACCATCACCATTGCATTGCCGTCGGGGCTGCGGGTGACGCCTCGCTGGGGAACGAGAATAGCTTGTTCGTTGACCCCTTCATCCAGAATAGCTCTGACAAACATGCCTGGGAGCAGGATCTGTTTCGGGTTTGGGAAGATCGCCCGCAGGGTAATGGAGCCGGTGCTCTGGTCAACAGTGACGTCCGAAAATTTCAGAGTGCCCGACAACGAATAGGCGCTGCCATCCTCCAGCACCAGCTTGACCCGCGCCTGGTCTGTCGTGCTGTTTTTCAGCAGGCCGCTGGCCAGATTCTGCTTCAGATGGAGCAACTCGGCGCTCGACTGGGTGACATCCACATACATGGAACTGAGCAGCTGAATGGTGGCCAGGGCCGCTGGCTGGTTGGCGGTCACCAGTGCCCCGTCGGTCACAGTAGAGCGGCCGATCCTGCCGGAAATGGGAGCGGTTATCCTGGTATAGGCCAGATTGATCCGGGCGGTCTCGAGTGCCGCTTTGCCGGCCTCGATGTCTGCCTCAGCCAGCTTGAATGCTGCATTCAAATCGTCGTAATCCTGCTTACTGACAAAATTATTTTTAACAAGTTCACGATATCGCTCGGCTTTAAGCCTGGCGTTAATGACATTGGCTTCAGCTCTGGCAAGTGAAGCCTTCGCACTGTTGTAGGCTGCCTGGTACGTAGCCGGGTCAATCTGGTAAAGAATCTCGCCCGCCTTGACATCCGAACCCTCAGTAAACAGACGTTTTTGGACGATGCCACCTACCTGCGGCCGCACTTCGGCAATAAGATAAGCCGAGGTACGACCGGGAAGCTCTGTGGTAAGTGTAACACGCTGCGGCTGCACAACGATGACCCCGACTTCAGGAGGGGTGCTACGAGACTTCCCGACTGTGGTATTCTTTTTTTCGCAACTCGTTAAAATCATGCCTGCGATGAGGATAAGCAGAATAGTGATCAAGTTAGCTAAGCCCTTGGTTAGCTTATACAACTCTTCCAATTTCATCTTCGATTTCTCCTGTATCTATAAAATGTAAAGATGGTAGCGTTGTAAAAGAGCTATGGTAGCAATAAACAGTGAAAAATGATCCCATCCAATCTTGATAGTATCAGTTAATACTTAGCACTTTTCCCGGGTACGATTACTACTAAATATAGCAGCACTGGGAACGTCTAGCCGAATAATATTAAGGCTTAAGTTGTATAACAGTATTCGACTGTCACGACTTCCTTGACTGCCAATTCCTTACTATCATTTTTTTATAGTATACTTGAATACAGATTCGTAAATCAGGAAGAACTTCACATCGGGAGGCCAACAATGAACAAGAAAAGCAAATATTCCGCGCTCCTCCGCTACTATGTTGTTTTTCACGCAGCAGTTTTGCTCACGGCAATTTTATCTGTAGCCAGTATTGCATCAGCTAAGGAAAAGATCATCCCGCAGGAATCGATAAAAACACTCGGCAAATTAAGTGAAGCGCTGTCCGAGGTCGCCGATGTTGTGCGGCCTGCGGTCGTGAACATATCCACGACCTCGGTAGAGACCATGGAGGACAACCCCCTCGGCGATATGTTCAACGACCCATTTTTTAGACACTTTTTCGGCGACCAGCCCGGCGGCGGGCATCCAGGACAGAAGCGAAAATTTAAATCATCAGCCCTCGGCTCCGGTGTAATCGTATCTGAGCAGGGATATATTTTGACGAACAATCACGTCGTAAAGGGCGCGGATGAGATCAAGGTCATCCTCTACGACAAGCGTCAATTCAAGGGCAAAGTCGTGGGCACCGACCCGCGAACGGATCTCGCTGTGATAAAAATCAATGCGAAAGACCTGCCGACCCTCTCGTTCGGTGATTCCAGCAAGCTGAAGACCGGCGATATCGTCCTAGCCGTCGGCAATCCCTTTGGCCTGAACCAGACCATTACCATGGGGATCGTGAGTGCAGTAGGCCGCTCGAACATCGGCCTCTCTGATTTCGAGGATTTCATCCAGACCGATGCCGCCATCAACCCGGGGAACTCCGGAGGAGCACTGGTGAACGGCGGCGGGGAGCTGGTGGGCATCAACACGGCTATTTTTTCGACCAGCGGCGGCTACATGGGCATCGGATTCTCCATTCCGTCGGACATGGCGAAAACAGTCATGGACAGCATCATCAAGCACGGCAAGGTGATTCGTGGCTGGCTTGGCGTGAGCATCCAGAACCTTACACCCGAGCTCGCTAAATCGCTCGGTATTAAGGAGACGGAAGGCGCTCTATTGTCCGGCATCGACAAGGATAGCCCCGCGGATAAGGCTGGTCTGAAACGCGGGGACCTCATTATCGGGATGGGAAACAAAATAATCTCTGATGTAACGAACCTCAGAAATATGGTAGCCACAAATGCACCCGGAACAAAGATTGATTTCAAGGTCATCAGGAACGGTAAAGAAATGTCGATTACCGCGACGCTCGGCGAGTATAAAGAAAAGCGGATAGTAAAGAAGACTGAGTTCAATAACGCGCTCAAGGGTGTAACTGTTCAGGAGCTTATCCCAAGCCTGCGGGACAAGCTGAATCTGCCCGAGGATTTAGTCGGCGTCGTGATCACGGATGTCGGTTCCGATAGCCCCTCACAGGGGTTGCTGCAGCCAAACGACGTGATCCAGGAAGTTAATCGCACTGCGATCCGGAGCGCGCAGGAGTATGAGGAAATCGTTTCGAAGATCGGCGAGCATGACAGCGTGCTGCTGTTGATCTACCGGAATGGCGGTTCTGCCTATCTCACGATACAGCCGTGACGGACGGGACCATCGTCATTTCTTCTTTAATGAAGATGCAGACTGAAGGGGTGCGTATGGGTACAGTAACGACACGTTTCGTACGGGGCGCGGTCGTGTGGTTCCTGCTTTTGTCGATGCCGGCAGGGGCGGCTGTGGCCGTTGATGTTCTCCGCGCGACCCTTGCGAATGGTCTGCGCGTGGTGATCGTTCCAAATACCCTGGCGCCCGTGGTCACCACTGAAGTAAACTATTTCGTAGGTTCGAATGAAGCACCCGACGGCTATCCGGGAATGGCTCATGCCCAGGAGCATATGATGTTTCGCGGTAGCCCTGGGATGTCTGCCGCCCAGCTAGCGAACATTATCGCCTTGATGGGAGGCAATTTCAACGCAGACACGCAGCAGACCGTTACCCAGTATTTCCTTACAGTGCCGAAGGATGACCTGGATGTTGCGCTGAAGGTGGAAGCGGTACGCATGCGCGACATTCTCGACTCGGAGGAACTGTGGGCGCAGGAACGGGGAGCGATCGAGCAGGAGGTGGCACAGGACCTTTCAAATCCCGAGTACGTTTTTTCCATGCGGCTTCTCGAGAACCTGTTCGGCAATACGCCCTATGCCCATGATGCCCTGGGTACGCGCCCTTCGTTCGACAAGACGACCGGTGCAATGCTCAAAAAATTCTACGACATGTGGTATGCTCCGAACAATGCCATTCTTATTATTGCGGGAGATGTAGACCCGTCCAAGACCCTCAATAAGGTGAAGGAACTGTTCGAATCGATTCCTGCAAGACCTTTACCAACGCGCCCGGATATTCATCTTGAGGCACTCAGGCCGACGTCGATCGAGCTCGATACCGACCTTCCCTATGGTCTTGCCATTGTGGCATTCCGTCTGCCCGGCTACGACAGTCCTGACTATGCGGCTGGGCAAATTTTGTCCGATGTTCTGGACAGTCGGCGGGGAAGCCTTTACACACTGGTTACTGAAGGTAAGGCACTTTTCACCGGATTCGACGGTGGGTCACTTCCAAAAGCCTCATTCGGGTATGCAACAGCAGCATTCCCCTCTGGAGGGGATGGTACTGCACTGGTCGCCACAATAAAAAATATAGTGGCTGATTATGTAAAAAACGGGGTTCCGGCCGATATTGTCGAGGCGTCAAAACGCCATGAAATTGCGGACGCTGAATTTCAGGCCAATTCCATTTCCGGACTTGCTGCGGTTTGGTCCCAGGCGCTTGCTGTGGAAGGCCGCTCCTCTCCGGACGACGATATCGTTGCAATAAAAAAAGTGACCGTAGCGGACGTGAACCGTGTTCTCAAAGAATACCTCGTGAATGATACAGCAATTACAGCCGTTCTTACACCGCGCCCTTCAGGAAAGCCGGCGTCGGCAAAAGGGTTTGGCGGCGGGGAATCCTTTGCCCCAACAGGTACCACTCATACCAAACTTCCCGTTTGGGCGAAAAGTGTAGAATCATTGCCCGGTGTCCCGATTTCCAGGGTCAAACCCACGGTCTCCACATTGCCCAATGGCATCCGTTTGATCCTTCAAGCGGAAAACGTGAGCCCAACGATAACTGTCTTGGGGCAAATTAAGAACAAACCGGAGCTTGAAGAACCCGCGGGAAAAGAAGGGGTCGCCGATCTCCTGGAAAGCCTTTTCTCATACGGTACGACGTCCCTTGACAGGCTTGCATTTCAAAAGGCACAGGATGATATCGGAGCAAACATTTCCGTGGGCACAGTTTTTTCGCTCAGGGTTCTCTCCGACCGATTCGACAGCGGTATGGCGCTTCTCGCCGACAATCTACTGCACCCCGCTCTTCCCGATTCCGCGTTCGAGATCATGCGGCAGGAAAAATTAAGCTCACTGCCGGGTCTGCTCAAAAGCCCTTCTTATCTTTCACGGCGCGCACTTCGTGAAGCGCTCTATCCCAAGAATGACCCATCCCTCCGTCAGGCCTTGCCCGAGACAGTAAGCAAGCTGTCGTTACAAGACCTCAGGTCTTATTATGACACAGTGTTTCGCCCCGATCTGACGACGATCGTTGTCATCGGTCGGACAACTCCTGCGCAAGCCAGGGTCATCGTTGAAAAGTATCTCGGTTCATGGAAGCCACGCGGTAGCAAGCCGGAGACCGACCTCCCGCCGGTAGCGCCCAACAAGCCCTCTTCATCCACGGTGCCCGATGCAAGCAGGGTCCAGGACGAGGTAACATTATTGGAGACCGTCGGCATCACGCGCTCACATCCGGATTATTACAAACTTGTGCTCGGCAATCACGTGTTATCAGGTGCATTTTACGCTTCTCGCCTGTACCACGATCTCCGCGAGCAGGCCGGCCTGGTCTACACGGTCGAGTCCTTCATCGAAGCGAGAAAGACCCGTTCGCTTTTCGGGGTTTTCTTTGCCTGCGATCCCCCGAATGTTGTCAAGGCACGTACCATTGTTGAACGCAACCTGAGGGCAATGCAGACTGTCCCTGTTACGCAGGCTGAATTGCAGCGGGCTAAAATCCTGCTGATACGGCAGTTGCCTCTTTCAGAAGCCAGCACGGACAGCATCGCCCAGGGAATACTTTCCCGTTCACAGGAGGACCTGCCGCTCGACGAGCCGGTCCGCGCCGCAGTTCAGTACCTAAAAATTACGGATAGACAGGTGCAGAAAGCCTTTGAAAAATGGATCCGACCCGCGGGATTTGTGCAAGTGACTCTTGGGCCGAACCCGGGACCATAAGGAATGCCTGCGAAGAAAGAATGTCGCCAACGAGTGCGGAACCGGGTCCCGGAACGAGATGGTAGCAATAACCGCGCTGGTCTTAATAAATGGCTGTTTATGAAGACAATCATCTTGCTGTTCGGCTCCATCATTCTTCTCCAGGGTTGCATCTATCCGATTTCGGGGGATCTCGTTGCAAAAACAGACAGGACCGTCACCTTTGAAATACTGCAGGCTGACCCCGATCTTTATAAGGGGAGACTCATCATACTCGGCGGGAGTATCGCCGCGGTCACCAGCCTAGCGGAGGGTTCGCTGATCGACGTTTATCAGGCCCCCCTTGATTACTGGGGCAAGCCCATCCGCACAAATGGAGTAAAAGGGCGGTTTCTGATATATACGCTGGTGTATATCGATCCTGATGTCTATGCACCTGGCAGAGAGATCACCGTGGCCGGTGAAATAGAAGGGACCACACTGAAATTATCGGAAAATTCGGAACTCACCAAATACACCTATCCCGTTCTTGTTTCAAAGGAGCTCAAGCTTTGGCCGAGAACGCGAGGCCCGGAGGAACCCGACTGGTGGGATCCGCTTTCCCCGATGTTGGGCAGGTAGCAGGTGTTGTTTACAACAGCAGTATACTAAAGACTGGCTTATTTCATTACGCGAATACCGTGCAGCATCCAAACGCTGGGTACGAAACTCCGTCTACGCTTACCTCGGTTCAGGACAGCGCAGGGTTTAAAAGAACGCAAAATAAGGTCATCCCATGCACAACGTACGTGCCATCCTCTATAAAGCTATCCCCCTTTTCCTGATTGCCACCGTCATTGCTGTCGGAGATGAGGGGCTCGTGGCGGAAGAAACGCCCCCCGCCGCCCGGAAGGTCCAGGCCATTGTGAGTAAGATCGTTCATGCCTACGGAGGGAAGGCTGTCCTCGAGAAGAATGGATCGCTCACCGCTAAGGGGGTGATCGAATCGCCCCTTTACGAGGGACCCGCAGAATACTCGTTCTTCATCAGGCGTGACCGCAGGCTCCGTGTCGAGACGCGGTCAGGCAACTCGTTAGAGGTGCGGATATTGGATGCTAAGCATGGCTATTACCGGACGACTGACTCTCCCCTGACCGAGGTCTCGGGACCCCAATTCCTTTCCATGGTCTATCAGTTCAAAGAGCTCACCATGCCCTATCAGCTCATGACCAAGGCATTCACGATCACTGATGAGGGCAGGAGCACCTTACAGGGCGCACCGGTGCTCATCCTCATGCTCAGTGACAAAGAAGGTCCTCCCATGACATTGTACATCGACATGAAGAACTACCGGATCGTAAAGGATTCAGGGACGTTCTCGATGGGCGGGGTGGAAACGGAACTTTCATCTGAATTTCATGACTTCAGAAAAGTGAATGGCAGGCTGCTGCCCTTCCGGGTTGTCAATTATGCCGGAGGACAAAAGGTTGGAGAAATCCGTATCCGCGATTACCAAGTGAACCCTAAGCTACCGGATTCATTGTTTGTTCCGGGTGAATAAAGGAGCCGGATCAGAAGTTGCCTCTTACGAGAGCGTCGACAATCGTTTTGATATTGTCCGAGGGGACGATATCGGGCGCGCGTTTGCTCATCCTGCGCACGATCTTCGTCCATTCCGTGCGGTCGAAATGCCGGCGCTCGATGTCCTCGGTAACATGGCAAGCTGAACAATAGCGGCCGACCAACGACGTCCCGGACACCGGCGCGGAGGTTTTCGGAACACGTGTCGCCTGCAAATAATCGAGGACTTGGCCTGCCTCGTCAGGGCTGATCCGCGGTTGAGCAAGCTTGACCATGCGTGTGACGATTGCCTCCCACTCCTTCGGCTTGCGCGGGGTCAGGATGTCCCGTAGTGGATGGCAAACGGAACATCTCGTGATGAAAAGCTCCAGACCGAGCCGTGGGTCCTCCATTTTGCCGGGAAGCGTCCTGTGTGAGATATATGGCACACCGCGGAACGCCTGCAGCAGGTAGTAACCGGCCGTTATGCCCACAAGGACGAAACCCGCCAAGTAAATAGAGACACCGAAAACAAAGAGATGCTTGGACAGACCCGGGAACAGCCGCGGGATCGCGATCTTGACGCAAAGAAGCACGAACAGGCTGAACGCCAGGGTGACATGGATCGCAATGCGCGCAGGCGCTGTCTCCCAGTACCGCTCGATCCTTCCGACCATCACGACCAGCAGGATCAGGTACAGGACCGCGAAGCTCCAACCCATAACGCGATGGACACGCGTTGCAAACTCCGGACGGGCAAATTGCTTTCCCCCTAGTTTCCCCAACATGATGACAAGGGAAACACTTCCTGCTAAGACAAATAACAGGGACAAGATCGTGGTTGCCATCGGCGACAAGTTCATGTTTCCTCCCTTGAAGCGCACAACCCTCTGCTATATTCCCGGATGCCCTCCGGACCGACGGTATTGATGACCGGTGCCCGGGTAGGAGGGTCGGGAACTATCATTGCGGCTGTTCTCCCTCCATGAATTCGATCGCGCGAAGCAATTGCCGGTCCTTCTTTGCGCGCAACTCTTCGGAGGTCATGTGCCGTTCCGCTTCCGGGAGCAAAGGCGATGCACCTACGGGAAGCGAAATTTTGATATCGGGCGTGATGCCCTTGTGCCAGATCGTGCGGCCCTTCGGGGTAAGCCATTCCAGGAAGGCGAGTTGCACTGCCGATCCGTCGGAGAGCGGGATGGTTTTCAGGACCGTACCTGTTCCGAAGGTGGTTTCCCCCACGAGCGTCGCGCGCAGTGCATCCTGGAGTGCTCCTGCAACGATCTCCGCCGCACTGGCGGTCCCGGCATTGATGAGAACGGCAAGAGGAAGACCGCTTCTTTTGACACCGCTTTCAAGGGGAACGGACCGTACCTTGCCATGAGCGTCCTTTTCAATCAACGCATTGCCTTCCTTCAGAAATTGACTCGCCACGCCAACTGCCATGTCCAGGAGGCCGCCAGGATCGTTCCGGAGATCGAGAACCAGCCCTTTTGCTCCCATCCGCTCAATATCAACGAGCGTTTTTTCCAGGGCCTTGGACGTTCCATCGCTGAAAAGCGCGATCCGCACATGCGCCAGATCGGTACCCGGGAGCATCTGCCAGGTAACACTGCGGAGCGATATGTTCGCGCGGATGATTTCGACTGTTCGTTCCTGCCCGTTTGTCGGGTTCATGATTGTCAGCGACACCCTTGTTCCGGCAGGGCCCTTGATTCTGCCGATAACCTGCTGTATCGGCAGGCCTTCCACGCTGCGGCCGTCAACCCGCATGATCACATCGCCCGGGTGAAGTCCGGCCTTCTGCGCTGGTGATCCGTCCATGGGCGCAACAATCACCAGCTGTTTGTTTTTCACCTGAAGCTCGGCGCCGATACCGGCGAATTCGCCGCGTTCAATGCTTCGTTCGGCCTGCACCATGTCCGGGGTCAGAAAGACGCTGTGGCCGGTGTCGCCCAGGGAGGCCACCATACCGTCGATCGCGCCGTAGGCCATCGTCTTCGTTTGCACCGCGGACCGGTCGACGTAGTGCTGCTCAATGGCATTCCAGGCTTCCGCCATCAAGTTAAATTGAGGGACAGCTTGCTTCGGGATTGCCGTTGATGGATAAGGATCACCAAAAATATAGTTGTGCAGAAGAGCTCCTAGAAAGATCCCCACGATAAGCGGAAGGAGCGAGTTGGAAAGACCTTTTCCATTGTCGAGCCGATGTTCTTTGTCCATGAGAATCCTTTCGCGCTGTCAGCTTGGGGGAACCACCCCGTCATGTTCTTGAAATTCCCACAGTATAGTCAATGCCGTCCCATCTCGCCTGATCAGTCCAATAGATGGTGAAAAAAATCATGCCGCCGGCGGAAAGGCCGATCGAAGGCAGATCCGCAACGTGAACGTCGAGCCCGGTATCACGGGTCGGGATATCCTGTGCTGCCTGCCAGTTATCCGCGCTCCAGTGGATCACAGCCGGAGCGAGCACTTCGATGCGCAATATCCTGCCCGCCTTCATGGTGCGGATCTTGTGGTTAAAACGCCATATTGCATGGAGCGGGGCTTTCTTCTCGACCTGGTAGCGCCGTACGGTCTGGGGAGGCATGCCGAAGACCCTGTTGTCGCGGAGGGACCGCAGCAGCGTGACATATTCAGCGTGAGCCCACACGAGCGGCATGGCCGAGCCCGACGGCCTGCCGAAAAAGAGCTCCCTTCCCGGAATGTCCCCTTCGTCCCAGACTTGCTCGGGGATGAGACCGCCGGCATTCGCGGAAAACGCCAGGACGCGAAGAAGTTTCTCTGCTTCGCTCCTCCTGCCTGCCGCGAGCTCATAGTGCGCCCGCTCGCCCGCGATCAGGGGCCATGCCCTCCCGATGCCGGTGCCATCGAAAGGAGAACCGTCCGCGTGTTCTCCATACCCGTCGTCATTGTACCGGTGCCAGAGCGGACCGTAGGACATATCGACCTTGAGCAGGGAATCGATGACCCTGACGGTGTTCAGGACCCGGGGATCATCGGCTCGTCGAAGCCCGAAGCGAACGAGCGCGAGGGCATCGGGACTCACGATCTCTGCAGCGGGCAGACTGCTCTGGCCCGGCGGCCGATTCTTGATCGTCACAAAGCCGGACGCCGGCGACGATGCGTCGGATATCTCGGGAGGAGCGATCCTGACATAATGGCCCTCCACTCCCGCATGCTTTGCGAGGTCAGTCCCTTTTACATAGATCCACCGTTCGATGTTTTCGTTCCAGAAGTCCGCAGTCTCGCGCAGATAGATCGCGACTTCCGGCTCCTGAGCGAACTCCGCCAGATCGGCAGCACAGAGCAGGGCCGCAATCTCCGCTGCGAGTGTAAAGGGGGAGTAGCCCGGGTCCTCCTCCCACCGGTCCTGCTGCGTCACCGGTCCGTTCTGGACGATAAAGGTCGCCGCCCGTTTCACCATGGGCCACAGCCGCTGCTGCTCTCCCTGGTCAAGCGCTTGTTCCCTCCGCGCAAGATCGACGAGCAGGATCGGGAGCGCCGTTTCATCCATCTGGATCCCGCCCCAGTAAGGAGTGCCGTCGAGCCACATGTTCTGAGGCCAATGGCCATCCGCTTCCTGCGTGGATTGCAGATAATGGAGCACCCTTCGCGCGTCCTCGTGCGCTCCTGCCGCCAGGAGCCCCGAGGCGGTCTCCACAAGATCGCGGGGCCAGGCAAGATGATAGCCGCCCAGATCGTCGTCGCCTTTGGAAAAACCCCAGGGCACCGAGAGGCTCGCGATCAGACCTCCGGGAGCGTCCTTTGCCTCGTGGGTACGCATGACAGCCGTGCTGGTCCGGTATATATCGCGAGCACCCTCTTTTTCTTCGGAAAGCGGAAAAAGTCCATGCTGCCATGCCTGCCACTCGCTGACGTAGTCCTTTTTTGCACGGTCGAAGCCGTCGGACAGGCTCGCTAAAGCGCGGTTTCCTGCCTCCGCAGCATTTCTACCGAAGCCGAGGGCAAGCGTAAATGCTCCCTGCGCAGCCTGATGATCGATCTCTCCCACGAGAGCGATATTGCCGTTCTCCGCCCTGTTATAGGTCCAGGCCATCCGTTTATGCTGTGAAAGATCCTGCCATCCGTCGGAAAAACCGACAAAACCCACGGACCGATTGAGCCATGGCGCCGAGCAGGCAAGAGCGAGCGTTATCCCCGCCCGTTCGGCAAAAAGCATCGGCACTCCCTTGTAGTCGCCGAGCCAGCCCGTGTTTCCCGAACCCCCATTCGCAATGTGCGGAGCAAGAAGAACATAGATCCGGTATGTTTCCATCGTTCCCTGAAGCGGCACGAAACGCGTCTGCTGGAGCAGCACCTCACGCCACGGATCGGTCAATATCTCCTTCTCGGTCTTATACCGGTCGTCGAGGCTCCTATTTTCGATGCGATAGGCAGGGACGCCCGGCGACGGTTGGCTGATCATGCTCCTGGTATTTCGTTTCTCTTCGGAGAAATACTCCGCGCCGTCGGTCACGATCAGCCCCATGTCGCGGGTGCATGCCTGGTCAATGCGGGGATAGTAGATCTCGTTCACGATGCCGTGGCTCACCGTGAACCAGATGCGGCTCGCGGGGTTCAGGGATGTGCCCACGCCGTCCTTAGCGCTCGACGTCCATCGAGACAGGATCCCGGGCCAGCCGGGAGCGTTGCGACATCCTTTACTCATGTGACCACTCCAATACGACCTTGATCTCATCCGTTTCATGGCGCGTTAATGCCTGCTGAAATTCCGTGTAAGGGCGGCTGTGAGAAATGAGGCGCGTCACATGGTCTCCCCAGGCGAGCCGCGCACGAAGGAGGTCGTCAACAGCCATTTGAAAATGATCGCGGGAAGCATTCACACTTCCGATCATCACCTGATTGCCGAGCACAAGCCTTCGTATCAGTTCGGCGCCATCGAGCTGAAGAGGCCGGTCCCCGCCGGGAATGCCGGTGAGAACATAGACGCCGTTCTTGCCGAGCGCGTCGAGCAGGTTGAACTCGAGCGCAGCCACACCGGTTGCCTCAAGGATCAGGTCCATCTGCCCGAGTTCGCGTTCGACCCTGTCAGGAGGAATCTTCCGGCCGTCGACGTAGCTGCCGCCAATATGGGCAAGCCATTGCGGACGGGCGCTGTCCCTATCCACGACATCGAGGCCGTAGACCGTTGCCCCGCGCAGGCACAAAGCGAGCGCCGCAAGAAGCCCGATGGGCCCCAGGCCCGCCACGAGGCAGCGGCGGCCGTGGAGCCAGTTGGGTGTTGCCGCAGCTTCGGGAAGGCGTGCTGATTGGATGCGGACGGACTCGTCGATGGCCTTCTCAGCTACTGAAAGGGGCTCGGTTAGCACGCCCGCGGCTCGCAGATCATCGGGGACGCGGACAATGTACCGCTCCCTGTCCACGGCATATTCGGTCTGATACCCGTTCAATCCCCAGATGCCCCGCTCATGATAGTTGCCGGTCAGGCACATGTCCGAGCGGTTCATCATGCAGGGCAGACATTCACTGCAGCCGCGGCGCACCGTGAACACAGCATAATCGCCCGGCTTCACCCGGGTCACGGCCTTCCCGGTCTCGACGACCCGGCCGAACATCTCATGGCCTATCACCAGCTCTTTTTGTTCACGGGGGACTAAGGCCCGCCCCCCCGACGCCTCTTCGCGGTCCGTGCCGCAGATGCCCACGCGAAGAATGCGCACTTTCACATCATCGGGAGAAATGACTGACGGTTCAGGAAGATCTATCAGCCTGATCACAGATGATCCAGGGGTGAGTGCGATCGCTTTCATGGATGAACCTCCTTGTGTTCATGATCTGCCGGGGAGGAAGCAAATCGTGTACCAGCAAGCACGATGAGGCCAGCGCCGACGCCGATGATCCCCATCATGGGAATCGCGGCATAACCCCATCGATTCGCTGCCCATCCTCCCAGGGCCGCCCCGATAACGCCGGACAGCGCGGTGACCGCGTTAAAGACGCCCATTCCCTCCCCCTCGTTCTTCGGCGACAGGCCGGCAACCAGTGCCGTGCTGCTCACGCTGAGCAAAGACCATGCAAGCACAACGAATAAAAAGAACGACAGGGCAAGCCAACCGCGTCCTGGCACGGATAGGACTGCCAGCATGGTCAACACAATAAAAGCTACGATACGAAGGACCAGCGCGTCCCGGAGGAGGGGCAGCGGCCCCCTCTGCGCAGACCACGTCCCCGCCGGAGCATAGAGGATGAGTCCCAGACCGGCAGCCAGGGCATATCCTGTTGACGACAGCCCCGGCTGCACCCCGTAGACCTTCTGCATTAAGACAGGATAGAAGGAAAAGAATGCCGCGCTGCCTGAAAAACTCATTAGCCAGGCGATCAAAAAAAGACCGAAGGACGTCTTCAACGGCGTGAGGAGCATCCTTATGCCCTGCAGGCTCAGATGGTGAAAAAGATGCTGGGGTGAGCCGGCAGGCCACTCTGCATGGTGCACGGGGTGTGAGAGCAGGGGCCGGCGCTGCAGGGGAGCAGCCGGCACCCGGTGCGTTCCAATCAGGGCAGGAATAATCGCGCCAATTCCTATCCCACCGGCCAGCCAAAGACCGGCATCAGGCCTGCTTTGACCGATCACTCCCGCGAGCACCAGTCCTACGACCTGACCGCCACCGTAAAAGGTCTGGAGCCAGCCGATGCGTGCGCCCCACTCCGACTCCGGATGGACCTCGACGATAAAAAGGTTCGCGACCGTCGAGGCCGCTGCCAGACCGATGCCCGACAGGAGTGCCAGCCCGGTCCGAAGGAATAACGACAGAGCGAAAGGGAAGACGGCTGCTCCGAGAGCAGTCCCGAAAAGACCGCCTATGAGCAGCTGTCGATGCATGCGAAAGCGGTCGGCAAGTCCGCCCCAGACCGGCGCCGTGAGACCTCCCATGCTGAATGTCGCCATGACAAGGCCAATGTCCGCTGCTCCGCCGGTCCGACCGATCAGAATGGGCAGCAGGATCGGGACCAGCCCAGCCGCGGTCATGCCGAGCAAAGCATACGAAATGTACCAGCGTTCAATCCACTTCATCAATTCCCCGAAGGCATTCTTATTGAATTATATATCCATCTCTCTTTCTTCGCAGGCTATCAGCTTCTCCGCCCGGGTCGTCCTCGCGATTTGAACGTCATATACCGTTGATGCCGAATAATCCTATCCAGCGGTCGCGTCAGCCGAGAGGAACGCCAGCGGGCAGACTGCTGGTTCGACTCACCATAGAATGACCGCTCGATACCTTCTAGTGCCCTGCGGTATCAGCGCCATTCTTCCTTCCCTGCCTGACGCCAGCTTCTTCAAGAATGACGTCACTAATGTGTCCGTACTTTCCTTCGAAATGGTGTCCTCCGGGCATCCGAATGACCTTTGCCACGCCTTGTCCAAGCAGGGGGCAGAGGCTGTCCGCTTCCTCTGCCCCGTAGAGACAAACCACATTTCTGCCCCTCAGTTTTTCTACTTCCGGCAAAATCGGCCTTGCAGACTCGCCACCTGAATATCCCAGCCACTCCGAGAAATGGAATTCAAACTCCGTTTTCCTGGCCGGACCCAGAAGGACGATCTCACGCACATGGTCCAGGAGGTCCTTCGGCAAACGGTTCGCCATAAAGGGAAGTACGTCCGCACCAAGGGAATAACCGACCAGAAGGACGTTGTTCCTGTTCCATATGCGCTCATAGTGCCGCAGTATCCTGGCGAGGTCTTCTGAAGCACCTTCGGGCGTTCGCCTGGTCCAAAAATATTGGAGGGCGTTCAGTCCAACTACGGGGATGCCACGTTCGGCGAGTGTAGTTCCCACTTCCCGGTCCAAACCTGCCCAGCCGCCGTCTCCGGATATGATGACGGAGAACAAGTCCGACCGGTCACCCTGCACCGGGACCTCCACGAGGGGCAGGTCGTCCAAAGAACCGCTCGCTGTGGTAGTCATTTCTTTTCCATCAGCGAGCTGGTCAAAAGCTTTCCTAAATTCGGGGAGCCAATGTCTTTCCACAGAAAATCCATGCCCCACGGAGGGAAGTACAACTATGTGGGAATCGGGAACACGCCGCATGAACGATCGCGCCGCTTCAGCGTTACAGACCCTGTCGATCTCGCCCTGTAGAACGGTCCAGGGCGTCTCTAGTTTACGGTCTGGCAGGAATATCGTTTTTTTAGCATCAGGCTCTTGCTTCGATACCAGCCCATAACCGCGGCACAGCGGCTTTCGCATCGCAAGGTCGGGACAGAATCCCAAGCTGATGCCTCCCTGAAAGGTATTCGGCGGAGCCTGTGCCAGAACGGCATAGACCAGCGTCGCGCCGGATGAGTAGCCAACAAGAATTGGAAGCTTATACCGCGGGAGATCCAGCCGTTTCTGTACGTACTTGCTGAGGGCCTCAAAGTCAGCTGCCGGATAGATGCATCTGTCCCTTGATGTTTCAAGGTTGTGAAGATAACGCGTGATATCCACACCTGCGACAACACAGCCAAGCCTGACGAGCGCGCGAGTCATCTCCACTACTCCCTTGTTCCATCCGCCGTCCCCGGAGACGAAGATCACCACGGCACGCGGTTGCGCCACCTCCCGGTACAGGAAGACCCTCCCGAAGGGTCTGAAGTTAAATGACTCCGCCTCAGCATGAACGAAGTCACAGCAAACCAGGACCAGGGTTGCGGTAAGCAAGATAACGAATAATCTCTTCATTTCTTGAGTGCCCCCATAAGACCTCCCGATATCAGGGATGCGAGGTTCGCCAGAATGCGGGGGAGCAGAAAGATCCGGGGAAAGACAAGATATTTCGGCTCCCAGAGAGGATCGAATTTTCCCTTGAACTGTCTCAATCCCTGGAAGTTATAAAAATGCTCGCCATGCCGGAATATCTGCGCACCCAGGCGGTTCCAGACCGGTGCAAGTGCCCGATCTTCGAGGCCGGCAAGGGGCACCATACCGAGGTTGAACTCGCGATAGCCCTGCTCCTTGCCCCAGAGCATCAGTTCCACGAAGAGGAATTCCATGATGCCCTCCGGGGAATCAGGTGCATGACGCATGAGGTCAATGGAAAGCTCTTCCTTGCCTGCTCCAGGCCAGATATTGGAAAAGGCGATGATGTTCCCTTCCCTCGTGACCAGAGCCATGGGGAACTCCCGCAGGTAGGTATCGTTGAAATTCCCGAGGGAGAAGCGTTTCTCTCTCGTATTCTTTGCCGCAAGCCAGGCGTTGGAGATGACCCTGAGCCGGGGCAGGAGCGCTGGTATCTCCTGCGCCGGCACGACCGAAAAGACTGCACCATCCCGCTGCGCACGCCGGTGTGCGTAACGCAGGCCTTTCCGGCCGCCGCCTTCCAGGGAGAATTCGGCAAGAACAACCTTCGCCTCTTCGCCGATCTTCAGTGTAGTAAGACCAAGGTCGACATAGAAATACAGGTTGTCCTTGGCTACTTCGTAGAATACGGGCCACCCTCCGTGCCGATCGCACAGCTCCCGAAAACCCCAAACCAGGTCCTTACGGTCCTCTTCGAGACCCACCGGGTCCCCCATAGCGATCCAACTCTTTCCCTCCACAGCGTACATGATGAATGACCGGTTGCTCTCGCTAAAAAGAAATCTCTTGTCCCCGAGGAGGCCAAGGTACGCACTGGTTTCCCTGCTCGCCGAGATGGCCGCGCGGGCCCTGTCCCTGTCTGCTGGTCCGGTAACATAGGCGCCTGGCGGCATCGGCTTCAGGAGCCGCGTGATCCCCATGATAACCGCGAGGCAGATCACGCCGACGCTCGCCCGCAGGAACCGCGATGCGTCGCCCGTTATGGTGAACTGCCACCACAGATCCTGAGAGTATTCCACGTGACGATAGGCAAATACCCCCAGCCAGACCGTTCCGGCCAGGACGGCGACGATGGACATGATCCACCCGGCGGAAAAGCTCTGGCCCAGGAGCGAGGCGCGGCGGTAGAAGAACCCTTTAGCCGGCAGCAGGGCGGCAAGCATGACTGCGAGGATTAATGCTTCCTCGTAATCGAAGCCCTTGAGCAGGGAAAACAGAATGCCCGCGACAAGGAGGGCGACCGTGAGGTGGTACGCCGCATCCAATCTTCGCTGTATCCCGCGTGCCACAAGCAGCAGGGCGACGCCGCTCAGGCTGCCAAAAAAATGAGATGCCTCCAGGAAAGCAAGCGGGATGATGTCGGTGATCCATTCCAGCCGTGCCGGAAGTTCAGGCGTCGCGCCCGAGAACAGAAGCAGCGCCCCTGCTGCGAATATGATCACCGAAAGGACCCGGGGCGCAATGGCAGCCGCTCCCTGACCCATGATCCGGCTGAAAGAGGCGACCTTGGCCTCCAACCGGGCAAGTTCATAGGAACCGAGCAGGACCGCCGCGATGATGAGCGGCAGGAGGTAGTATATCCCCCGGTACAACAGGAGAGCGCCCGCAATTTGCGAGGTCGTGAGCCCGGGAGGGGAGAGCAGGAGAAATACGGTCTCAAACACGCCAAGACCCCCCGGAACCTGGCTCACAAGCCCGGCCACCTGAGCCAGAAAAAAGACGCCATAAAGGAGCGGCAGCGAGGAGAGGGCCGTGGGGGGGAGAAGCACGAACAGTACGCTCCCGGCCAGCAGCCAGTCAAGAGCGGATACCGCGATCTGCGCCAAAGACAGTCCCGTCGAGGGGAGCGGAATCTCGCGCTGCCGAATCATTAGGGGCTTCCTGGAGACCGTGCTCCAGGTGAGGTAGAAGGCTGTTACGGAAAGAAAGAGAATTCCCAGCGGGCGCGCAGAAAGGATAGGTAGTCCCAGAAGTGACGGCACTTCAACGGGCTCCACAACGAAAACGATGCCTCCTACTGTCAGGAGCCCGAGCCAGAGCGTCAGCGTAGAAAAAACCACCATCTTCGTGACATCCAGCACCGAGAGGCCCCACGATGTGTACAACCGGTACCGGATGGAACTTCCCGCCAGCATGGACAGCCCGATGTTGTTGCTGACGGCATATCCGATGAACGATACGAATGCAATCCTTCCATACTCCAGATTGCGGCCGACGTATCGGAACGCCAGGGCATCGTATCCCGTGAGGACAAAATAGTTCAGCGCCGTCAGCAGCATGGAAGCGATCAATCGCAACGCTGGAACGGCGCGCGCCGCTGCGGTGATATCCCCGTAGTGGTATTCGGACAACGCGCGGTGGAGGACCCAGAGGGCCGCAAGGAAGAACACGAGACCCAGGAGGGACTCAATCAGATCTGTGATCTTTCTGTTCATGATTTATTATAATTTTAGCGGATTTTCTTTCGGCCTGTGCGAGGAAACCGGCTCACGTAGCTGATCACGTTGGCTCTGAAAGGTAGCACTATATTTCTTGCGCCGGCGGAGAAATATTGCCCTACCTATACCTATCCCGAATTTTCCTCCCGTCTAGTCAGATGGTACGGGAGGGCTGCCCTGCCCTGTGGAACTTGACGATCTCCGGATGTAAAATAATTGTAGATAGATCAGGAACCGTATTGTTCTTGGCTGAAAGGGAGGTGCGAATCATGCTCCGCAAGAAATTGACCATCAATGTTTCGACGGCGGCGCGTATCCTGGCGGATATCCTCGTTCTGATCGCTGTCGCGCTCGTTGTGGTGTCATTTGTCGAGACGGCATTTGCCGCCGTACCCCTGCAGGGGAGCAGGACAAATACCCTGAGAGGGGAGATAGTGGCTGTCGACAACGTCGGCTACGTGACGGTCCTGACCGTCCGGTCTGCCCAGATAGGCCCGTTCCCCAACAACGAGCTGAACATCTTTACGAATCAGAACACCATGGTGAAGATCTGCAAGGAACGCGAACCTGCCAGGGACATAAATGTCGGCAGTAATGCGACCATTACCTATCATGAAGAAGGAAGGGTAGCCGTCGCGAACGAGATCTTGGAACGCTGCTGATGCCAGAAGCGTTCTGTTTTTCGTTAAAGGCTCCGCAGGAATGCGGAGCCTTTTTTCTAATTTGGTTCTACGGAGAACACCTGGCACCGGAGAGAGAGGAACTCCGCCTCCTGCCCGATCCGAACCTCTGCTTCATAAGGTTCACACTTCCCCCCAAAACATGACGCAGCGTTCTTTTTCAAGATCGTGGCAAATTTCATCCGTTCCTTTCCCAAACTGTTCCTGTCGGGAATGCTAATATTGCCCTCCGCTCGTCTTGGAACGTTGACTCTCAATGTACATCGCACATGCAGGAACACTGTTCATTTTGGTTCAGACCGGATGGTTGCTCTTCAGTCCCTTGCTCATCCCAATTCATCAACCGCCATATACCCCATCCCATAAGGGACCAGAGAACGATAATAATAGGCGCTGGCCATCCCATGGTCCATTCAAGTATCTCAACAGGTTTCACGATCGATCACTCCTCTCACGATACTTCATTCTCTCCTGACTCAATTTTGGAGAGTTTTTCTGATACGCCCGACAAGCCATTGATTACACCAATCACGCGGATTAGATCTGATTGGCGACGTCGGCTTCAATTTTTAAAAAGTTTCACGTACTTTCCATAACCATCTTTTACCAGGTCCTCTTTTGGTATGAACCTGAGAGCCGCCGAGTTCATGCAATAACGCAGGTGCGTCGGCGCCGGGCCGTCATCAAACACGTGGCCGAGGTGCGAGTCGGCTTGTTTGCTCCGCACCTCGGTCCTGACCGCGAAGTACCATGTCCGGTCCTTCTTTGTAACGATATTGCCGGGCTCGAGCGGCCTGGTGAAGCTCGGCCATCCCGTGCCGGACTCGTATTTATCGAGAGAGCTGAACAGAGGCTCGCCGGAGACGATATCGACATAGATGCCGGGCTTATGGTTGTCCCAATATGCATTGTTGAAGGCCGGTTCCGTTCCGTCCTCCTGCGTCACCTTATACTGCATCGGGGTCAGTCTTTTTTTCAGCTCTTCCTTTGACGGTTTCACAAAGGCTCCACTGGCCTCATTGGCCATTGCCGTATGCATCATTTTCTCTTTCCCCCAGACCTTCTCAAGATACTTGTCACGGCCGCAGCTGGACCTGTAGAACTTGTACCGGATAGGGTTCTTTTTATAATAATCCTGATGGTACTCCTCGGCCTTATAGAATGCAGAGGCTTTGATCAGTTCGGTCACAATGGGTTTCTGATACCTACCGGTCTTTTCGAGCGCTTCTTTCGATTCTTCAGCCAGCCGTTTTTGTTTGGCATTTTCGTAAAATATCGCTGAACGATACTGCGGTCCTCTGTCGCAAAATTGGCCGCCTTGATCCGTCGGGTCTATTTGACGCCAGAAGACGTCAAGCAATGCCGAATAGCTTATCTTGGAAGGATCATAGGTGATCTGCACCGCTTCTATGTGGCCCTTCTCTGCATAGTCCTTGTAGGTGGGATCCGGGCTATTGCCGCCTGTATACCCTGATACCACCTCGTTAACACCGTTCAATTTCTCAAAAGGCGGCGTCATGCACCAAAAGCACCCGCCCGCAAAGGTTGCTTTTTCAAGATGAGTCATACTGCCTGCATCGGCTTGAGTAGCCATGAGCGGCAGAATCAGCAATGTTCCTATCAACAATAATTTCACCAGCATGGTCAGTTCCTCGCTTTTTCTGTGATCATTCCAACATATGTTCCGGCCTTTTTCAAAGCGGACTCCATTTCCTTGATTGTAATGGCCTTCGGGTCCATAACAGACAGTGTCTGTCTCACCGACCCTCCGCATATGCCAGCTATGCATGCTTATTAAAGACAAATTCACTCTTATATTTAATTATAGCATTCTTTATGCCAGAATGTTTCTCTGTTATACCGTAGACTCGCTGGGAGCTGTGTTCCATGAGGGCGGCGGAATCGAACCCGCGTGCGAAAGCCATCAAACCTAAAGCACATACATGTTTATACCCTCGCTTGATGCTCGGCTCCTCCTGCCTTTCTGTTCATGATAAAAAAGAGGGAATTCCTAATTGGAATCCAGGGCACGCAATATAATAGTTTGTCCAATCGCCTGAATTGCTGCCACTATTAGAAATTCGATTTGTAAAACATACCCCAAAAAATACCCCAACTTGTGAACGCTAGAAAACAAAAAAAGAGCTAATTCCTTTAAGGAGTTAGCCCTGGTCCCCGCCTGTGTTCAATGGAGACTTTCGGAAAAAATCAAAATATCACGATAATGTCAAATAGTTATGGTGGAGGCGGCGGGAATTTAATAGCTTGTCCAACCTATTGAAATTCCACGCTTTATTTTCGGCGTTATTTCGACATACCCCGAATTAATACCCCTAAAATGCTGGATGTCATAAGCTCTAGATGGACTAATTCGGCCGTTATTGCACATCTAACCTATATATACCTTGCTAAAAAGTGAACGACGCGCGTTTCGACGGAGCCGGTTCGTACCGCAATGACTACCGATAAGAAACGACGCAGCAACAAACTCAATCTTGACCGCTCATCGGCGCGGCAAGGCCGCATCCGGTGCAGCGTCGCATTGTTCGGCACCTTCCTTGAGCGCAAAGGCTTCGGCGCAGGCGAGTTGCGCAAGCCGTCCTGCTGTATCCTCAAGGGGCTTGAGAGATATATCTTCGCCGGAATGTCGCTCGTAGTACCCGAAGGGGTTGTCGAGATCCCTGATCAGCATCAGGAGGTAAATCATCAGGTACGAAATAACTCCCACAAAGAACAACGACTCGTAAAACGGCTCGATCTTTGCCAATATAAGCCCTATACATAGAAGGATCGTGGTGAGATCCGCGAGCAAATAACCCGAGGCAATAAAAGACGTTTCCCGAATAGTGTGAACGCGAAGGAGCGTACGTCGGAGATTGCTCTGCTCCTGCTTCAATCGAGCTACCAGAGTCGCCTGAGTCCATTGTTCCATCGCCGCGAACTGAGGGGTTAGATCGTTCACGTGCTCCAGCAATTCTGTGGTTCGGTGCTTCTTATGGAACCAGTCCAGAATGTCCCGGCTCAATTGGGACAGCAGGAGCAGACAGGCGCCAACACTGGCTTCCGATCGCGTCATCTTGATACCGCGCACTTCTTGCGCCAAATTCTCCAAACATGCGCTCAACTCGCCTGGAAGGCGCTCGCTCTCCTTGAAATCCGACAGAACGCCGCTCAGAAGAAATCCCATGAGGAAGACATTTGCGGCCACAATCCCCGAGAAGAGCGGATTGATGGAGAGGATCTCTGCCCCGAAGAAATGGACAAGGAGTTTTGCGCCTACGACCAGCGCAACCACGGCGCTGACACGAAGCAGAAGACGGTATTTGTTCTGGATGGTCATCGTTCCCTCATCTGTCATGGTCATGGTGTTCTTGATGATGCTTCCTGGCGCCATGACCCCAGTGGAAGCCCTTTTCTATAATAACGTGACCTGCTGCCAAGCCGACTGCGGCCAGGGCAGCAATGAATAATGCAAGCCATTTCCACAACGCCTTCCCTGGGCTAGGGTATCGCCATGCGCTTCTCATCGCAGTGCGGCCCTTCATAAGGATTTTCCTGGCTGTTTCACTGCATCGGCTAGCGTTTGCCACAGCGGGCCACGGCTCCCGCTTCGATTCTCGACTCTCCTTCAACTGCTGATGCGCTTTCTCATCAGCAGGACGGTCATCCCAGTATTTACGAAACCGTCCGAACATACCGCTTGCCTCTTCCTGCTGCATTTCCCGGCACTGCCGCAGAACAGAACCCCGGCACCAGAGCATGGTTCCGCTCCATTGCGGTAGACCGTTGAGTGCGTCGAGAAACTCCTTTTTGCCCTCCACCTGCTCGTCATACTCCCGTGGGCCGATAATGAGCATATTAGACTCGACATTGCAGAGCCCGCTCACGATTCGGTCTAATTCCTCATGCGCCTTCCACTGGATCCGGCCGTCGGCTGCAATTGTAATTTGATAGCGTCCGACACGGTATGCTCCGGGGTGCGCGAGTTCTGCGTGGGGGAGGACTGCGCGGTTCATCCTGGCAAAGGAGGATAACTGCTCCAGCGGCTCGCCGGCTAGTGCCTGACCTGTCGCGCTGTCGAGCAGATCGCCTTCGAAACAATAAAATCGCGTCAGGGTCCAGGGAGGTAATTTCCTCAAATGGTCAAGGAACTCGCCGCTCTGGAAGCCGTCTTCATCGTGATACTTTTTTCCAATGATGAGAACGTCTCCGAAGAGAAAGCACTTTCCGCTGCGCGCCATCGCCAGGGGAACATGCCGCTCCCATTGGACGAGAACAGCATCATACATGGTGATCCGGTAGTTTCCCAGGCGATATGATTTTTCAAGCGTCATGTGCTGTTCTCGTCCCCTGTCGGCTCGTTGCTTCCCGGGGACCGGGTGCGGTTCTCAGCGATAGGAATAACCACCGTGAACCTGCTGCCCTTGTCCGGTTCGCTCTGGACCGTGATCGTTCCGCCGTGAGCCTCGACAACAGACTTGACGATGCTCAACCCCAGTCCGGTGCCGTCCATGCTTCTTACTGTGTCGGCGCGATAAAAGCGCTCGAAGATTTTCGACCGGTCGCTCTCCCTGATGCCGATCCCCATGTCACTGATGGTGATGACCGCTTTCCCGGCCTCGTGTATCGCGAAGACGGTGACCGCTCCCTTCTCCCTGTTATATCTCACCGCGTTCTCAATGAGATTCAGAAAAGCCTCGGACAGGGCGATGCGCGATCCCGTAACCAGAAGCGTTTCATCAATTTCGACGGAGAGGTTGATCTGTCGCTCGTTCGCCTGTTGCGCTGTCATGGTTATTGCGTGGTCGATACACTCCTTGATCGACACCGCGGCAAAGCCCGAGGTCGAAAGAAGCCCCGCGTCAAGGCGGGCCAGGGAGAGGAGATCGTTAATAAGTCTCGTCATACTCTTTGACGACGACTGGACCGTACGAAGTGCGTCGATGTACTCTTCAGGCGTTCTCGCCTTCTGCAGCGCCACATCGCACTGTGTCCTGAGTACCGAGAGTGGAGTTTTGAGTTCATGAGACGCGTCGGCGATAAGCCGCCTCTGGCTTTCAAACACGGTGTGCAAACGATCGAGCATGGCGTTGAACGCCTGCGCAAGCCGCGCCAGCTCATGATCCATGGCCCCGGCATTCAGGCGGTCCGCAAGGTTCTTATGGGTGATCGTCTCGATCGTCGTAGACAGGGATTCGATCGGACGGAGCGCCGCCTTTGCGATCCTCCAGGCTGCCAGGCAAAGGACCAAAATGATCAGAGGAACGGAAACGAGCAAATATCGTTCGAACGTGGAAATCATCGCGATGCCGTCTGTCAGGCTTTCGGCTAGGGTGATATCGAAGTTCCTGCCGAAGGCCCAATATCGATACCGAAGCACGCGCACCGGTTCATCATCGGGCCCCATTGAGGTGTACATGCTCTCGCCGGGAGGTCCGTTGACCGTTGCCGCGCCGGCGGGAATAAATTCATAACCATCAGTGACCAGGGATGGTGACGCAGCAAGAACCGCGTTGTCCATCATCACCCGGTAGTAATGGCCTGATCGCGGAATGACGTACTCACCGGCTATGATGTCCGAAAGCTCGAGTTCAATCCTGCCGTGCTCTTCGTGCAAGAGCCCGGTAACCATTTGCCGCTTGGAGTGGAGGGTGCGATCAACGGACCCAACGACGATCCCTCTGACCTCTCTGGAAAGGAAGGCTGCCGCAACGGTTAGGACAATGGCAGTGCCGAGGAAGAGCCAGGCCACGAGTCTCCCGGATATGGATCGCAGGACAAGTTTCATGGCTCACCCTTGAGCACGTAGCCCGCGCCGCGCTTCGTATGGATGAGAGGCTTTCCGAAGCCCTTGTCGATCTTGTTTCGGAGATAATTGATGTACACGTCGATGACGTTGCTGTCCCACTCGTATTCCGTGGCGTAGACATGGTCGATCAGCTCGGTCCTGCTCACCACGCGGCCGGCATTGAGCGCAAGATATTCGAGGAGCATATATTCCCGGGCCGAGAGCGGGATAGCTTTGCCTGCCCGGGTAGCGGTTTTTGCGTTCGTGTCAATGGCAAGATCCTCGACCGCTACGATCGGTGATGGTTTTCCCTTGTTCCTCCTAATCGCCGCGCGCAGGCGGGCCATTAACTCGGCAAGGTCAAAAGGCTTGGGAATGTAGTCGTCAGCGCCGAAATCGAGTCCCTTGATCCTGTCCTCTATCTCTCCTCGGGCTGTGACAACGAGCACCGGCACATCGATCTTTTTTGCGCGCAGGGTCTTCAGGATCGTGAGGCCGTCCTTGCCTGGCAGCATGAGGTCCAGGAGCACGGCGTCGTAGGGATAGGACTCGGCCATGTGCAGGCCTTCCTCACCATCAAAGGAGAGGTCCACGGTGAAATCGTTCTCTTCGAGCCCCTTTTTCAGGATGCGCGCTAGCTTTTGTTCGTCTTCGATAATAAGGATCTTCATTGTCGTTCTAGAAGCGCTTCCGGCTGGTCGTTCCGCGTGCTTATTGTATCAGAGATGAAGAATATTTTCCTCCAGATGTGGTTGCCGTGCAGGGCATGCATGATGACCGCGCCGACGTGAAACGACAAGAACACCGGTATAAGCACCATGCCGATCTCGTGCAGCTCCTTGACATCATGAACGAGACCCCGAGTTTTTTGCCCCGGTTCCAGGTAGAAAAACAGATAGGCGCCTGTCGCTGCCACGAAAATAAACACCAGAAGACCGAATGTCTGGACCACACCGGCCAGGCCTTCGTGGGTGCTCCGGTCAGGCATGCGAAACTTCAGCAACCCTGAAATATCCTCAAGTACGAGTTTGATCCGCGCCGCCGTGAAAGGCATCCATCGCAGAAACTGTACGCTCCGGGGGCCGATGATCCCCGTGATCAGCCTCAGACCGGCAAAGGCCGCAAGACCCATGCCGAGCCAGCTGTGGACCGTAAATCCCGGGTGCATCATCCTTTTATAATCGTCGGCCATAAGGCCGGTAAGCCACGCTGTAAGGCCAAAGGCCAGGAGACCCAAGTGGATGAGGATTGCAACAGGGCCTAGTTTGCTGTTCTTATCATCGATTTGTCTTGACATGGCATTCTTCCTCCTGCGTGTAAGACGGTAACCTGCCGCGGTATTAGCTGCCGATTTATTTAGACCGCTTCACTTCAACCTCGTAGGCCGTAAATGTCTTGCCCGTGGTGTTGCCTTCAACTTCTACGTAGGCCCCGGCCTCTGCTCTGCCGTGCTTTTCCTTGATCTTCGTAGTTTTAGTCACAGCGACTTCCCTGCCGTTCACGACCCATATGCCGACGAGATCCTGCGGCACCTTTTCGATAATTCCATAAATCTTGCTCTCATATTCGCCATGCTCCCGGTACTCACCGTCACGGCGACCTTCATGATCGCTGGCCAAGGCAGCTCCAGCCGCGAAAAACATGCTAAGCAACGCCGCGGCCGCAATAAAGCTGGCCTTACGGCATGCCATCGTAATATTCGACTCCTCAACAAAATTCCGAGTATTAGATATCATGACATCCTCCTTTAATTCCGGTGAAATAGAATTCGGTTGTCCAATCCTTTGATGTTGTTGCGATACTATCACAGTGGAGATTAAGGGAAGATTAGAACATCAAGCGATACATTTACTGGTTGATTTTGAACAGTAATGAAACTGGCGGGAACATTCTGATGTTGAACTTGACTAACCGAGACAATTTCGATAAATTCCATCTATCAAAATCCGAAGAGTTGGATGCAATTAACTCATCGCAGGTTTAAATATTTCCCATTCAATTAATATTAATGTCTCGATCGGCGAAGGTATAGAGGTGTTGACTTGATAATGAATGTTCTTCTGGATAGGGACATGAGAAACCATAAAGAAGCTGGCAATTCAAGTCCTGAGCAGTGAATTAAACCCGCATCCAAGAAATCCACTTATATTAGCTTGCTCCATTTAATAATTCGTCCAATCACTTGTATTACTGTCACTACTTGCAGCGCGATCTATTTCAACATACCCTAAAAACTACCCCAACTTGTGAATGCTAGAAAACAAAAAGAGAGCCAAATCCTTTAAGGACTTAGCTCCAGTTCCCATCTGTGTTCGATGGAGTCGATAGAGACTTTCGGAAAAAATAAAAATATCACTGCAATATCAAATAGATATGGTGGAGGCGGCGGGAATTGAATAGTTTGTCCAACCGATTGAAATTCCACGCTGAGTATTTTGGCGTTAAATCGACATACCCCGAATTAATACCCATAAAAAGCTGGATGTCATAAGATCTTGTTGGACTAATCTGGTCCTCGGAGGACATCTATCCTTTTCGGTTTGCTCTCGTGCAGAGTTTTCGTATTCTTAGCACAGAGCATGATCCTTTGATAAAACATCAATTAGATTACTGATCAGCTTGACAGGGGCATATCGTTCGATTACTATTTAAGCCACAAGGTGAAAGCTCGCCATGAAGATATCATATCTGACACTCATTAATATCTTTCTATTTTGTTTTATTGCAATGGCATGCATTGCACATCCTCTGGAAATGTGCAATGAGACATCCGCGCCTAATTCGTCAGTATGCTCAATCAGTGACACGCTTGAGAATCACGATAATGACTCAGATCAGGATTTTGAAATTCACACCTATAAGACACGCCCGACACCTGTGCGCAGCGCCGCTATCAACAACTCGATGTTTATGCCAGTATTGGTCAGTTCCATTTTCACTCCTCCGCAGTTTCTTTCCTGATAATAATCCAGCCTCGTTTGCTATCAACGTGACACGTTTTTCGTTACGGTGAACGCCGCATTATCGTAATACAGGAATCGCGCGATCGGTGCGTGGAGAAAGGGCTCTCCTTTGACGAGTTGTTGAGCGAATACAATCCGATCGCACCTATATTGAGAATCGTCAGGAGGTTATTGCCATGAAATGCCCTATATGTACATCCATTGATCTTGTTATGACCGACAGGCAGGGTGTGGAAATCGACTACTGTCCTACATGCCGGGGTGTCTGGCTGGATCGAGGCGAACTGGACAAAATAATCGAACGGTCGTACAGCCAGGTAGCACCGGCTGCTCCGGTCACCCAGCACGATGCGCGTACGATTAAGAATGAGACCGACCATCATCATGAGGATGAGCACCATAGCGGGGGCCACAAGAGACGCAAATCATGGATGGGCGAGCTGTTTGATTAGCAGTATCAGGCATGAGGATGGAGACATCTCCATCCTCATATTGACTTAACAGTCTTTCGTTCAACGCGCTTTGAGAGGAGGTCCACCAACATGAATAAAAGGCTTATTGGCCTGCTGATAGTCATGTCGATGGTTCCATTGCTTATGGCACTGGATAATCACGGCGAAAGCGAATCACTTTTAAAGGTCACGAATAACACCTATAAAAATACCTGTGGGTCCTGTCATATGGCATATCAAGCGGGTCTATTGCCTGAGCGATCTTGGTTGAAAATACTTAATTCCGGCGGCCACGTCGGAGGTGATGTTTCTCTTAATCGGGAAGCAAAGGCTGAAATAGAGAAATATCTCGTTCAAAACAGTGCGGATAAAATTCCGTCAAAAAGATCGCAAAAAGTATTGGCTTCGATCGGCAATAATGCTCCCACAAGAATTTCGGAAATCCCCTATATCAAGAAGAAGCACCGTGATATCAGCGAAGATATTTTCGCTAGAAAGACCATAAGATCTCGGGCTAAATGCAGCGCATGTCATAAGCGTGCAGATAGCGGCATATATGATGAAGAAGATGTGATAATTCCCAAGTAGCCAAAGGAGGTCCTACAATTATGGGATTCGGCAAGAAAATAGTATACCGCGCGTGTGAACTGTCGCGTGACAACCCACGCCGGATGAAGAAAATCATCCTTTATGCCGGTGTGATATTATTGTGTTGTATCATGGTTGCAGGTCTTCTGATTTATTCTGCGATCAGCGGCTTGAAAAGCCTCGCTGCGTCATCGCCCGATCTTGACCTGCTTGCATTGCAGGAGCTTCTCAAAAATAAGGGGTTGATTCTTAGTGAGACGCAAAAGACGCAGATTATACCCCTTGTACAGAGAATGTCGCGGGAAACAGCGCTGGCCGACCGGGCAGCCTTGAAGAAACAGCTCGTTGGACTTCTAGATCCCATCCAGATTCAGAAGATGGATGAGTGGAAAACCGAGGTCACCAAAAAGGCTGGGGAATTTACCTCAACCCCGCATTATATCGTTTCCGTTATAGAACGCTATACCGGCATCTCGGTGAAGCCATTGAAGGGATGGATTGATGCGTTATTCTCGTGGTGGAAAATAACAAAACCAGAGAATAACGCGCAAGGACTCAACGAGGCTTTAAAGAAGAAGGAGTAACACTAGTCCGCCGGACAATGCGATGAAGATTGACACTGAAATAAAGAAATATATCGGCCTCACCACCCATGACGCCTCACGGATACTGGCGGAGGAAGGCCCGAACGAACTGCCTTCAGCAAAGCCGCGCAGCATTTGGAAGATTGCTTTTGAAATCATGAGAGAGCCGATGTTTCTTCTGTTGGTTGCGTGCGGCATCGTCTATCTGGTCATCGGCGACCGCGAGGAAGCGTTGATGCTGATCGCCTTCGTGTTCTTTGTCATGGGCATTACGCTTTATCAGCAACGCAAAACTGAGCGGGCGCTCGAAGCGCTGCGCGATCTTTCGAGCCCTCGTGCAGCGGTCGTCCGCGACGGCTCCCGTCTGCGCATACCTGGCCGCGAGGTCGTTCGAGGAGATATCATCTTTCTGGCGGAAGGCGACCGGGTTCCCGCAGATGCCGTTGTGCTCGAATGCTCGAATCTGACCCTCGACGAGTCGCTTCTTACCGGCGAATCCGTAGCGGTCAGAAAAAGAGCCGGTACCCCGTCCGCGCCCTCTTCGCGGCCTGGCGGCGATGATCTGCCGCATGTGTTCTCCGGAACGCTCGTGGTTCAAGGCCAGGGCATAGCTCAGGTATCTGCAACAGGCGCCAGGAGTGCCATCGGCACAATCGGCACGCAACTTCAAACGGTAACCGATGAGGAGACGCTGCTCCAACGGGAGACAGGGAAACTTGTCCGAATCCTTGCGCTGGCTGTATCCGGACTATGTCTTCTGCTCTTCGTGATCCATGTGATCATACGCGGAGCCTGGCTTGACGGCATCTTGAGCAGCTTAACGCTTGCCATGGCGGTTATGCCGAACGAACTGCCGGTTGTTCTTACTATTTTTCTCGCGCTCGGCGCCTGGCGCTTGTCCCTCCAGAGGGTGCTGACGAGAAACGCTCCGGTCATAGAAACGCTGGGCTCGGCCACGGTGTTGTGCGTGGACAAAACCGGCACACTTACCGTTAATCAAATGTCGGTCGGTATGTTATATTCGGGTGGTTCATTTCATAATGTTCAGGACTACACCTGCGGTCCGCCGCCTGATAAATTCCATGATCTTGCTGAATTCGGCATTCTTGCCAGCCAGCGCGACCCGTTCGATCCTATGGAGAGGGCCATCAAAAAGTTCGGCGAAGAGTATCTGGCCCGTACAGAACACCTTCATGGAGACTGGCGATTGGAGCGGTCATATCCTCTCTCGCCTGAGCTTCTGGCCATGTCTCACGTTTGGCGATCACTCGACGGCAGTGACTACGTCATCGCGGCCAAAGGGGCTCCGGAGGCTGTCGCCGATCTGTGCCATTTCAGTACGGAACAGCTGTCAGCGTTGAATCAGACAGTGATGAAGATGGCCGATCAGGGTCTGCGTGTGCTGGGCGTCGCCCGCTCCCGCTTCAAGGAGGAAAGCCTCCCCGGACAGCAGCATGATTTTACCTTTGAATTTCTCGGGCTCATAGGCCTCATTGATCCGGTGCGTCCTACGGTGGCAGCGGCACTTCAGGATTGTTATCGGGCAGGCATGAGAATGATCATGATCACCGGGGACTACCCCGGAACAGCGCGCAACATAGCACGTCAGATAGGGCTCAAGAACCACGAGACCGTGATCACCGGGCCGGAGCTGGATGCGCTCAGCAACGAGGAACTGAGCCGCCGAATCACCGACGTGGACATATTTGCCCGGGTCGTGCCAGAACAAAAACTCCGCCTCGTGACCGCGCTCAAAGCCAACGGCGAGATAGTGGCGATGACCGGCGACGGGGTGAATGATGCACCTGCGCTCAAAGCTGCCCATATCGGCATCTCCATGGGTGAAAGAGGCACTGATGTGGCCCGTGAGGCATCCGATCTTGTCCTGCTTGATGATGATTTCGCCTCCATCGTCCGCTCTGTCAAAATGGGCAGAAGGATCTTTGACAACCTGAAGAAAGCAATGGCCTACCTCCTGGCTATCCACATCCCAATCGCCGGAATGTCACTGCTTCCGGTGCTTTTCAAATGGCCGCTGCTGTTCATGCCAATTCACATTGCATTCCTGCACCTGATTATCGATCCGGCATGTTCCGTCGTGTACGAGGTGGAGCCTCCCGAGGACGGCGTTATGAACAGAAAACCGCGCTCTCCTAACGAACCGCTATTCAATCGGCAGGTTCTCCTGCTCAGCACCCTCCAGGGAATCGGCGTACTGATGATCTTATTCGTTGTTTACGGAGTTACACTCGTCAGGGGGCAGGGTGAATTGGAAGCGAGGACACTTGCCTTCACCACGCTTATCATCGCCAATCTCGGACTGATGTTGACGAACCGTTCCTGGACCGCGTCAATATTCCAGATGATCAGAAAACCGAATGCCGCACTCTGGTGGGTGACGGCTGGCGCACTGCTGTTCCTCTGGCTCACCGTGGCGGTTCCTGCTGTCCGCAGTGTTTTTCGCTTTTCAGTGCTTCACAGCCTAGACGTTTTCATATGTATTATAGCCGGATGCATAAGTATTCTTTGGTTTGAGCTGTTTAAGCGCATCAGAAGCGGCAAGGCAATTCGTTTGCAGACTTGAGATGTTGACTGGCCATTCAATACGTCAATTCCTATTTCCGCAGGCTTGTATCTCCACGCCTGCAAACCAGCACCGAGCAGTCGGCATGGCCAAGGATATTCCGGGCTACGCTTCCGAGCATACCGCTGAAACCGCGCATACCCCGGCTGCCGAGAGCGATGATTTGCGCCCGCGTTTCCCGCGCCGCCTGGAGTATCTGGTCCGCCGGATCTCCGTTTCTGATTAGCACCGCCGTGTTCCTGAACTTCTCCCGCAACCGAGTTCGTGCCTGGTCGAGGACTTTTTCGGCGTGAGCCGTCTCCGCCAGCCTCATACCTTCAGCGATCTTGTTAAGCCGTTCGTCCATCCCCGGATAGAACCGTTCGGGAATATCCATATACGTTGAAGGCGAGACATACACAGCGGTGAGGCTCGTTTCAGGATAAAATGGTATCAGGGATAATACTTTTTCTGTTTCCTCAGCGCAGGCCGAACCGTCTGTGGGAAAGAGCACGTTGAGTGGCCCGTCCTGTTTACCCTGGAACGGCTTGATGACGAGGACGGATTGCTCTGAGTTGATCACCACGGCCCGCGTCACGCTCCCGAGAAAAAATGAACCGACCGCCTTCATGCCCCGGTTGCCCATGACGATGATATCTGAGGCGGACCTCCTGCCCGCTGCAAGAATTGCATCGGCCGGATGGCCCCTGGTCACTAAGGTGGAGACGTACGCCCCGAGGTCTTTCAATAGTCCGGCGGTCTCGTCTACAATCATAGGCGCCAGTTCCTCGCCGAGCTGCATCAAGGCCTTTAGGTAAGACCCACTGCTGTGGGGAACGTTAGGTATGACGTACAGCACTGTGATCTCATCGGCCTGCGAGAACTTGAACCGCCCAAGAAAACGGGCCGCGCTATCGGAGTATTTCGAACCGTCTGTGGCAAACAGTATTTTCATCGGTCGCCTCCTTGTTATACCAAACCTGCCCGTTCCCACCTTTTATCAGTATAGCAGTATAGAAAACCCAGATTCCCGAAAAATGCCCTTCATGCTAATGTTAAAAAAAGAGCTAATTCCTAATAGGAATTAGCTCAAATTCGCGAAAGTCTATAGGGTGGCAGGCTTGCCTAAAGACAAAAAATATCCATTAGAATCAATGACTTATTAAATGGTGGAGGCGGCGGGAATTGAACCCGCGTCCGAAAACCTTCAACCGAAAGCTCATACATGCTTATCCCCTCGTTTACAGCTCTCGCTTCCTCCGGCGCCTCAGGGAAAGCTCCGGGATCAGCCAGCCCGGTAGTTCTTATCGCTCCGCCCCGGACATAGCGAAGAGACCAGCCCGAATTGTGACATCTCTTCAGCCGCTCAGGCGGCAGCCGGGAGACGCGCTACTTAGTTAAGCAGCGTATGCCAGTTCGTTATTGGCAGTTCTATTTTGCCATGTGTTTTACGAGCCCCATGGCACCTCGGCATGCAACTCCCGATCTCTCGATCCCCGTCGAAGCCAGTCGCCCCCTTTCTTAAAGAATCAACTACCTGACACGGAGACACGGGGAAGGGGTGACGCGGGGACAAATGCCCGTATAGCCTTCCTCTTTGTTCTCCGTGGTCAAACTCTCTGCTATATATAATAACCTATTGCTTGGCTGTATTCAATAGCCGAATGACATCTTCCTCGCTCTTTCCGCTGATCTTCACGCGTTTTTCCCGGGAGGTGTGGCCGGAGAGGATCTCGATCTGCGATTTGCTGACAGAGAGGGTGTCGGAAAGAAACGTAACCAGGGCCTCGTTGGCGGCGCCATCAACGGGCGGCGCCGTCAGCCTGATCTTGAGGGAGCCGTCCTGCATGCGGGAGATGCCGTTCTTCGAGGCACGGGGCTGGATCCGGACGCTGAGGGTGGCGCTGATCTCAGTCTGCTTTTGCTTCCGGCTGCTCGGCCGTGCTTTCACTGCCCGCCTCCTCGAAGCTCACCATTTCCTGGTGCATCTGGAGCATCTTCCGCATGTCCTGCAGGAAGTGGTGCTTCTGGCGCCGCAGCTCGATCAGCTCCGATTCCAGGCGGAGCCGCTCCTCCCGGGCGCGCTCGAGGGTCTGCTGATACTTGATCTCGGCATCTTTCACCATGAGCTGCGCCTCCTTCCGGGCGTTCTCACGGATGTCCTCGGCCAGCTTGTGCGTCGTGATCATGGTGCTCTTGAGTGTGTCCTCCCGGTCCCGGTAGTCCCGCATGCGCTCGTCATAGGTGTCGCGGAATTCGCGAAGCTCGGTCACCTCGCGTACGAGGCCCTCCATCTCTTCGCGCACCACGTCGAGGAACGCCTCGACCTCGGTGCGTTCGAAGCCGCGGAAGGCGATGTGGAACCGTTTCTGCTGGATATCGAGTGGTGTTACCTTCATGGCACGTTCTCCCTTTCCTCAGCGCATGGAATAGCCGATACGGACCAGCGTGTCGACAACGGCGATCTCCAGGAAATAGATGATCAGGACAGCAATGAGCGGCGAGAGATCGATCCCCAGCCGGTATGCCGGCACCAGCTTCCGGAGCGGCCTGAGTACCGGTTCGGTGATCCGCGTCAGGAACTGGACAATGGGATTATAGGGGTCCGGGTTCACCCAGGACAGGAGCGCCCGGATGATGATGATCCACAGGTAGATATTGAGAGCAATGCCCAGGACCTTGGCGATGCCAAGTATGACGTTTCCGAAAACGAACATTGTTCCTCCCTTGATAGACCACAAAGTAAGAAGAGGAAAGGAGAGTAAGCATTGGCAGAATTTCTTACCTTCTTACCTTCCTACCTTGATTTACTTTCTGCCTTCCCCGTGTTTCCCCGACTCCGCGTCTGTTTTCCCTTCCCCTTGTCTCCTTGTCTGTTTCACTGTCCCCTTGTCGGAACTTACTTCCCCAGCTCCTTGCTCCTTGCTGTCGCCGCTTCCACCGCGTTTATAAGCGTCGCCCGCAGTTTGCCCTTCTCGAGCATATGCAGCCCTTCTATGGTCGTGCCGCCCGGCGAGGTCACCATGTCCCGCAGCTTTCCGGGGTGTTCATGGGTCTCGAGCACCATCTTTGCCGCGCCATAGACCGTCTGGGCCGAGAGCTCGAGTGCGAGCGGCCGGGGAAGGCCTGCCTTGACGCCGGCGTCCGTCAGCGCCTCAATGATCGTAAAGACGTATGCCGGCCCACTGCCCGAGAGGCCTGTCACCGCATCCATGAGCTTTTCTTCGACCACCACGGCCCGGCCGACAGCGCCGAAGATCTGCTGGGCAATCATCATGTCCGACGCTGTGGAGATCGACCCGGCGGCAAGCGCAGCCGCGCCGGAAAGCACCAATGCAGGGGTGTTCGGCATCACCCGTATGACCCTGGGCTTCTTCGTCAGCATCGTCTCGATCCGGGCGATGGTCACCCCCGCTGCGATCGAGATCACGAGCTTCTCCTTGTCCGCCACAGGCTCGATCTTGGACAGCACCACGTCGATGATCTGGGGCTTCACGCAGAGCAGGATGATATCGGCCTGTGCCGCGGCGTCCTTGTTGCTCCTCTGAACGACGATTCCATAGGTCTCGTTCAGATGCTCGAGCCGCTCGGTGGACACGTCGGACACAAGGATCCGGTCCGGCTTCGCGATCCCTGCAGCGAGCATCCCCTTGATGAGCGCCTCGGCCATATTCCCGCCGCCGAGGAAGGCGATCTTTTGATCTAAGGCCATACAACCTCCAAAGTCATCTGATACATGCGACTCGAATAAAGAACCATTAAATATCATAACACGAATGTCACGAATGTACGAATTTCACGAATAAGAGCTTTACAGCAACAGCTCCCTTTGTCATTCGTGCTATTCGATATCAATTCGTGTCATTCGTGATAATGCTTTTCCTTTTCGTCAGATACTCTGTCGCTGTATCTTAGTGGCGAAAAGCCCTGTTATCTTGCCCCGAATATCGCCGATCCCACGCGCACCAGCGTCGCACCTTCCTCGATCGCCACCTCAAAGTCGCCGCTCATGCCCATGGACAGCTCGTTCATCGAAATGCCGTCGATCCCTTCCTTCCGGACGGCACTGGCCAGGTCCCGCAGCTTCCGGAAATAGGGGCGTGAGTCCTCAGGATCATTCGAGAGCGGCGGCATGGTCATGAGGCCCAGGACCCTGATGTGCTTCAGCCCCGCCGCTTCCCTGACGAGCCGTACCGTGTCCCCGATGCTCACGCCGGCCTTGGCCGCCTCTCCCGCGATGCTCACCTCGATGAGGACGTCCTGTACCTTCCCGTTCTTGGCGGCCTGCTTATCGATCTCCTTTGCGAGCTCAAGGTTGTCGACGGAATGGATGAGGTTGAAGAGTTTCACCGCGTACTTCGCCTTGTTCGTCTGAAGGTGGCCGATCAAGTGCCAGCTCGCAATCCTGCCGAGCGCATCGATCTTCTCCTTCGCTTCCTGCACGCGGTTCTCGCCGAGGACCAAAGCCCCGGCCGCGGTCGCCTCACGAATGCGGTCAAGGTCCACGGTCTTGGTAACGGTCACGAGCCGGATGGCTGATGGGTCCCTGCCTGCGCGCTTCGCCGCGGCAACGATCCTGTCTGTGACAGTCTTGAGATTTTCAGCAATAGACATGAAAATGTTACCTGCTTTTGTCCCGACCCCGGGTAGTCCGGCTGCGACGACTGTGCGTTTAAGCTCCCTGAAAATAACTGCATGGAGCTTCGATCCCTATGGATTACGCATGCCCCGCCATGCATGGAGCAAGAACAGACCAGAAGGCAGCGCGTCCGACGGGGAAGCGCTGCCGAAGACTCCGGCTCGTGACAGAAACGCGCAACAGCATTCTCCATGCTCAGCACAGCAGGGCTACCGGGCTGCCCAAGTAAAAAAACGCCGCAGCATATGTTGATCTGCGTTCAGCTGCGGTTCAGAAACCTGTGACGTTATCTTCGGGTCCAGGCGGCTTACTGCTTCAGCATGATCACCGACAGCATCCTGCCCGTCCTGCCCTCTGCACGGAAGGAATAGAACAGCTCCTTCCTGCAGGACGTGCACATGCCGGCGGCGTGAATGTTCTTTTCCGCTAGGCCGACCTGCATTAATTCGATGTGGTTCGCCTTCACGAGATCAAGGCTCCACCGGTCCTTCCCCTGCGGCTCAGAAACTTCCCGCCAGAAAGAGAAGGCCGCTTGCACCGGCCCCATGACCGGCTCGTCCACCTCGTAGCACTCCGGCCCGATAGCAGGGCCGATGGCGGCGATCAGCCGGGACGGCTCGGAGCGGAACTCCTCGTGCATCCGATAGACCGCCTTCTGGACGATCTTCTTCACCGTGCTCCTCCATCCCGCGTGCACCGCGGCCACAGCCGGCCTCACCGGGTCGAAGAGCAGGATGGGCACGCAGTCGGCGGTCTCGACGCCAACGGCGATCCCCGGTACATCGGTCATCAAAGCGTCGGCATGGACGGACCGGGCCCCCCGGATGTTCAGCTCATCGATACGGATGATGTTCTCGCCATGCACCTGGTTCACCGTCGCCACGCGGTCGATATGGATCCCGAAGGCGTCGGCAACTGCGCTCCAGTCATCAGGCTGCCTGACGCCGTTGCTCTTGGCGCCCAGCCCGCCGTGCCGTGTGGTAAAGGCGTGGAGGAATCTCCCCGTCTTGTCCAGGGCCGGTACCGTTAGATACTCCATCTCGCTGACCGATCCGGCGATAGTGCTTCTCTTATGATGGGACCTTACCGTGTTCATCGTTCGCTTCTTTCGTTGAAGATTCCCCGCAGCAAGCTGCGGGGAATGTGCTCACTCCTGGATTCATGCGCAGACCCCGCAGGTCCTGCACGTTCCGACCTTACAGGGCGGCGTGAATCTGCCCTCCAGCGCCCGCGTATGCTCGTTCTTAAGATATTCTTTTCTCACCCCTATGTCAATGAAATCCCAGGGAAGGACCTCGTCGAAGGCCCGTTGCCGCGTTACGTAGAACGCCGTGTCGAACTTAAGCTCACGGCATGCCGCCTTCCAGTCGCCTCCCCGCTCATGGACCGCCTTGAGAAGCCTGTTGACCCGACGATCGCCGCGCGACAAGAGCGCCTGGATGGACTCCCACTTGGGAAGGTCGTGGATGATGTTCATATTGCCGATCTTCTTCACGGCCTTTTCGAGATGGCGCTGTTTCCGGTTCAGGTCCGCCACCTCCTCCATGGGCTCCCACTGGAACGGCGTGAATGGCTTGGGCACGAAGGAATTCACGGACAGCGTGATCCTGCCGATCCTGCCGGCGGGCCGCGCGTGCCTGAGCTGGACCTTGCGAACCTGTTCGGCGAGGACGATGATGGCGTCGATGTCCTCCTGCGTTTCCGTCGGCAGACCGATGATGAAATATAATTTGAGGTTGGGGATGCCCGCGCCGAAGACCATATCCGCAGCGCGCAGGATATCCGCCGCCGTTATACCCTTGTTGATCACCTTCCGGAGGCGTTCGGAGCCCGCCTCGGGCGCGATAGCAATGGTCTTGTGGCCGCTCTTCGCCAGTCGTTCGATGAGCGGCCGGCTGAGCGAATCGGCGCGCAGGGACGACACGGACAGACTTCCCTGTATCGATGAACAGAGGTCGTCGATCGCAGGATAATCGGACAGGGCCGACCCGACGAGGCCGATCTTTCCGCAACGTTCGTCAGCCTGTTTCGCCTGTGCCTGCCCTCCCTGGGCCGAAAGGTTCCGCGGCGGGAGGTAGATGTAGCCGGCCATGCAGAATCGGCAGTGCCGTCCGCATCCCCGCGTCACCTCGGCGAGATGCATGTCGCTGAACTCGGTGTCCGGCGTGAGGATGACCGTAGCTGCCGGCTTGCCGTCGATGTCCGCGACGCGCCGCTTCTTGATGATAGCCGGGGCCTCCGGCATGAGCGTCCGCCGCTCCCGGACCGTGCCATCATCGTTGTACGTGATCTCGTAGAATTCGGGGATATACGCGCCCGGTATCGAACAAAGGGCGCGAAGCAGCTCCTGCCGGCCGTGACCCCGGTTCGCCTTGTAGGCATCGAGAAACTCGCCGGCAACCTCCTCGCCTTCACCCACGATCACCACATCGAAGAGGTCCGCGAGCGGCTCCGGATTGAAGAACGTGCAGATGCCGCCAAGGACGAGGAGCGGATCTTCCCCGGTCCGCTCTGTTCTGTCCGGCGCGATGCCCGCAAGCCGCAGCATCTCGAGCACGTTCAGATAGTCCTGCTCGAAAGAGATGGAGAAGGCGAGGATATCGAAGTCCCGAACCGGCCGCCGGGTCTCAATCGAAAAGAGCCTCGTACCTGACCGCTCGTACTCCGGAAGGTCCACTTCATCGGGCAGGAACACGCGCTCGCATGCCGTGTCACGACGCCGGTTCAGGACAGAATAGACCTGGTGCACGCCGAGGTTCGACATGCCCACATGGTAGGTGTTGGGATAGGCCAAGGCGATCTCGATATCGGCCCCCCGCGCCTTGAAGACGGTCCCCCTCTCCGCGGCGAGCAGTGCTTCGGCCTTTTCTTTGAGCCCTCTGGACATGTGCAATTATACTATGCTTTCGCGTATGAGCGCAAAACAAAACCCGGCACGGGCCAAGTTGAGCATGTATTTCTATGAAATCATCTTCTGCGCGAGCGGGCAGCACGGGACTCCCACCCTACTTTTTCGATCGCCGTATCAGCGCCGAGAATGCTTGCAGCCCTTTTCAGAGACACAAAATTATTTTGGAGTATCCACGCGAGGATCGATCAGGATAAGACGTAAGGTTGACATTATCTTTTCCGTCTGATATCTTCGACCCATCTCTTATCCAGGGGAGGATGTCATGGAGCTGAAGGACCAGAAGCACAAGGTAAGCTACAGTATCGGGGTCGACATCGGACGAAGCCTGCAGAGGAACGGTACGGATGTCGATGTCAAAGTGCTCGCCCAGGGCATGAAGGACCTGCTGGCAGGTGGGCCCCTCCTTATGACCGATGAGGAGATCAAGGAGGTCTTCACGAAGGTCAAGGCCGAGAATGCGGCAAAGCAGTATGCGAAATACGAAGCGAAGGCCGAGACGAACAAGAAGGACGGAGCGGCATTTCTTGAACGCAACAGCAAGGAGGAGGGGGTCATCCTTTTGCCCAGCGGCCTGCAGTACCAGGTGCTGAAGGAGGGTTCAGGGCGGTCTCCCCGGCCGAGCGATACGGTCAGCGTCCACTACCGCGGCATGCTCATCGACGGCAGGGAATTCGACAGCTCCTACCAGCGGGGCCAACCGACCTCATTCCCGGTCATGGGTGTCATCAAGGGGTGGACCGAGGCCCTGCAGCTGATGAAGGAGGGGGGCCAATGGAGGATCGCCGTTCCGCCGGACCTTGCGTACGGAGAGTCCGGCACGCCGGGGGGGCCCATCGGCCCGAACCAGGTCCTGCTCTTCGAGCTCGAAATCCTTCAGATCGTCGACGCCGAGCAGGGATCGCCGAAGGCGTAGCTATGGGATGTGCAGGGCCGGACGCTCCGCTGCCATCGACGGAAGCAACCGTACGGGCAGGAACGGCCCGTTAAGACGCAGGGAAACAAATGGGCATTGAATCAAGAAATGCCCTTGATAATGTCTCCTTCAGATTTAAAGGCTAAAGAGACATCACGAGAGCTTCGTTTACTGCCCTGAATATCCTTGCTCTGCCCGGACCCCTTTTCGTATAATCACCCCAGCCATGACCGTACCGGATCCCCTCGACAATATCAGCATCGTGCTCGTCAACACCAAGGCGCCGGCCAACATCGGGTCCGTTGCCCGGTGCATGATGAACGCCGGGCTGTCCCGACTCATCCTCGTTCGGCCGCCCGGGGACATGCATGACGAGGCCATGAAGCTCGCTGCGGGGGCTGGGAAGGTCCTGCTCGAGGCAAAGCAGTTCAAGACGCTCAGGGAGGCCGTGGCTGACCATCAGCTCGTGATCGGCACCTCCCGGCACCTGACCCGCCATCGGAGGAATATCCACTCTCCGCGAGACGCTGCCGAATGGATCATCCCGCTGCTCGGAAGGAACCGCATCGCCCTGGTCTTTGGCAGGGAGGTGAACGGCCTCGAGAAAGAGGACCTGTCCCTCTGCCATGAGCTCATCGCCATCCCCTCGTCTGAAGCGTTCCCATCGCTCAATCTTTCCCACGCGGTCATGGTGATCGCCTACGAGCTGTTCCTCTTGGCCCGGGACGGCCTGCCCCGGGACGGGCGAACGCTTGCCTCCGCGGAAGAGGTCGAGCGCTTCTTCGGTCACCTGCAGACCGCGCTCCGGTATATCAGGTTCCTTGACGATGCGAACGCGGAGCATATGATGTTCTCGCTCCGCCAACTCTTCGGCAGGGCCCGCCTTGAGCCGCGTGATGTAAAGATCCTGCGCGGTATCCTCTCCGCCGTTGCCGGTACACCTAAGCGAAACGACGGCTAAAGCTGCAACTGCATAACTTCTCCAGCCACAATCTTGGTTTGAATTCCTTGTTCCTCCTGTCTTAGAGCAGCGACCCTGCGCCATGGTCACTATCACAGCATTGAGACTCCCGTCTTAATCTTGAGACAAAAACCACAAGCAGCAGGAACGCAACTTCCTGTATTCCGAAGGAATTGTGTTTGGCAATGTATTTGCTAATTATGTGATCAAGCGCATCGTCCTTTACGCTGCATGACATGCTTGAGCGGGGTGATTACCATGGTGATACTCGTTGACCAAAAGAAAGCAACGGCGATCAAGATCAACTGCTGGGAGTTCAAGAAGTGCGGCCGCCAACCAGGCGGGCACAAGGAAAAAGAACTGGGCACCTGTCCGGTGACGGTCCACGGGGACTTCGACGGCGCACACGAAGGGAAGAACGGGGGAAGGGCCTGCTGGGCGATCGCGGGCTCGCTCTGCGGCGGCAAGATTCAGGGGACCTACGCGCAAAAGTTGCTCAATTGCTGGCGCTGCGAATTCATGAACCTCGTCAAGAAGGAAGAAGAGCCCACAGAGTTCGGTTTCTCGGCGACGCGGCTGGGCATTGAGAAGGTGCTCGAAAAGACCAAGTGGAAAGAGTTCCGTTAGGCCGAAGGGCCTGAATATCCTTATTCAAAGGGGAATCATCGACGATGGGAAAATTGAACTGTTGGGAACACAAGAAGTGCGGGCGTCAGCCCGGTGGGCACAAGGCCAATGAGCTCGGCATCTGCCCCGTGACCGTCCACCAGGACCTGCACGGTGCCCACGACGGAAAGAACGCGGGCAGGGCCTGCTGGGTCGTGGCCGGCTCGCTCTGCGGCGGTAAGATCCAGGGGACCTATGCGCAGAAGCTCACCAACTGCTGGCGCTGTGATTTCATGACCGCGGTGAAGAAGGAAGAAGAGCCCGCCGACTTCGGCTTCACGGCAACGCGGCTGGGATTGGAGCGGGTATTGGAAAAGAAAAAAGGCGGAAAGACCGCTGATCCGGTGAACTCGGACCACTAGGAGTATTGCCCGAACCGCACCCCTTCACGTTTCCCCTTCGCCAGACGGCCGAGAGGCTGTCACGAAGGGGATTTTTTATCCCCGCGACGCCCGCTGCCGCAAAACGTACAGCGACAATAGGACGCGGATCAGATCGGATAAGGAGGTGATTGATCTGCTTTGGAACTTATCCGCTTTTATCATGCTATCAAGCCGCTTCTTCTGTGTCTAGTGTTCTTTCTGGAATGAATGCAGCGACCTCAGCTCCCGGTCTGCGCCGTCCTGACAAGCCTGCCGATATCGAATCCTCTGCTCTGCAGTCGTTCCACGATGCCTGCATAGGCGGCTTCGTCCATGCGGGCCGTCCTGCTCAGCACCCACAAATAGGAGCGGTCGGGATTGCTCACCACCGCGTACTCGTACTGCGCTCCCAGCTCGATGATCCAGTAATCCCCGGAAAAGGGCCAGAAGAACGTGACCTTGAGCTTCGCGTTCGTCGATGCATCGGCTACCTTTGCCCTGCCTTTGATCGAGTCGGTCTTCCCGGCCCTGGTGCAGCGGTTCAGGACCTCGATCCCGCCGTCGGGCATGAGTGTGTAGGTGGCCGACGTGCCGGAACAGCCCTTCTGAAAACGGTTGGTATAGCTCGCGATCTCGTACCAGGTCCCGACATAGCGGGCGAGATCCACGGACGGAACAACGTCGGGCGGGGGAAGGGACGGCCCGCGCTTGATGGTGCATGCCGCGAGCATTGCGATCGACAGGACCGCGAGAATGATAGCGATGCGCATAGTTTCCTCCGCTCCCGGTGCTCCGCGGTCAATCCGCCGCGCGCCGCAGATACGCGGGCAGGTCCAGGTTCACTTTCGATCCGAAGAGGTCGCCGGTGGCGTTGGACGCCGCCTCCCGCCCCCGCTTGAACGCGGCGGGCCGGTCCACGACCTGCCGCTGCTCCTTCTGCATCAGTTCCTTGAGGTTCGCGGGATGCTTCACCAGGAGCCTGACGCCCTCTTCGTCGAATCCCGTGGCGATGACCGTCACCTTGAGCTCTTCGCTCATGTCCACGTTGTCCACCATGCCGAAGATGATGTTCGCGTCCGGATCGGCCTCGGCCTTGATGACCCCCATCACCTCGTCGATCTCGGTGATGCCCATGTCGCTGCCGCCGCTGATGTTGATCAACGCCGCCCGTGCGCCCTTGATGGATCCGTCCTCGATCAGCGGGCTCGAGATCGCCTTGTGCGCGGCCTCAACAGCTCTCCCCGGGCCCTTGGCGATGCCCATGCCCATGACGGCCCTCCCGCGGTTGGCCATCACGGTCTTCACGTCCGCGAAGTCCACGTTCACGCGGCCCGGCACCAGCACCACGTCGGAGATGCCCTTCACCGCCTGCATCAGCACGTCGTCGGAGAGCTTGAAGGCCTCCCCGATGCGGGTGTTCTTCTCGGACAGGTTGATGAGCCGGTCGTTAGGGATCACGATGAGCGCGTCCACGTTTTTCTTGAGCTCGGCGATGCCTTCCTCGGCGTAGCGCATCCGCCTGACGCCCTCGAAGCTGAAGGGCCGGGTGACCACGCCGACCGCGAGCGAGCCGCCCTCGCGCGCCAGCTTTGCGATGATGGGCGCAGCGCCCGTGCCCGTCCCGCCTCCCATGCCCGCCGTGATGAAGACCATCTCGGTCCCTTCCAGAATGGCCTTGATCTTATCGGTGTCCTCAAGGGCCGCGTTCCTGCCGACCTCGGGATTGGCCCCTGCGCCCCGTCCCCGTGTGAGCTTCGAGCCGATCTGGAGCTTGTTGGGCGAACCGGTCCGGTCGAGGGCCTGCCGGTCCGTGTTGGCGATCACGAACTCCACTCCCTGGATCCCCGCCAGCACCATGGTGCTCACCGCATTGCCCCCGCAGCCGCCCACCCCGATCACCTTGATCCGGGCCGGCAGTTTCTGCTCGTCATCGAACTGGATCATCGTCGCCTCCCTCCTATCATCGCCGCTCTGCTCGCCGGCGACGAACTCCATGATGTCCTGGAATTGCATTTCCATTTTATCGTCCATGGCATGCTCTCCTGAATTCTTCATGGGTTTCCTTGTCATTGCGCGTCCCTCCGTCACAGTAAGTCGCTTATCGCCTTCAGGATCCTGCTCATGATCCCGCCGCCGCTGAACTTCCCCGGCGATGCCTGGTGGTTCTCGGCACCGTAGAGCACGAGCCCCACGCCCGTGGCGTAGATCGGGCTGTTCACCACATCCATCAACCCTCCGATGTTCTTCGGCGCGCCGCGCCGGACCGGCATGCCGAGGTATTTCTCCGCAGCATCCTGGATCCCCTCCATCAGTGCGGTCCCGCCGGTGAGCACGACCCCCGAAGCGATCAGGTCCTCGGACCCGGTGCTCCGGAGCCGCTGCTGCACCAGTTCGAAAAGCTCAGCGATCCGGGGCTCGATAATCTCGCACAGGATCTGGCGTGACAGGAGACGGGGAGGCCTGCCGCCCGTCGTCGGGACCTCAAGGGTGTCCTCGTGCCTGACCATGGAAGCCATGGCGCAGCCGTGCTTGATCTTGATTTTCTCGGCCTCTGCCGACGGCGTGCGAAGGCCCACGGTGATGTCGTTCGACACGTGGTTCCCTCCGACGGGGATGACGCCGGTGTAGCAGAGGCTCCCGTCGCGGAAGAGCGCCATGTCCGTGGTCCCGCCGCCGATGTCCACAACACATACGCCGATCTCCTGCTCCTCCTGGGTCAGCACCGCCCGGCTCGACGCCAGGGGCTGCAGCACCACGTCGTTCACCTGCAGGCCGGCGCGGGAACAGCTCTTGACGATGTTCTGGATGGCGGTCTCGGCGCCGGTGATGATGTGGACCTTCACGTCGAGCCGCGTCCCCGACATGCCCAGGGGTTCCTTGATCCCTTCGAGGTCGTCGATGACGAACTCCTGGGGCAGGATGTGGAGGATCCGCTGCGTGCCCGGGATGTTGATGGAGCTCGCCGTGTCGATGGCGCGCGCCACATCGGCCGCTCCCACCTCCCGGTTCTTGATCGCCGCGACGCCCTTGGACTCCATGCCCTTGATGTGATCGCCCGAGATCCCGACATAGACAGCGTTGATCTGGACGCCGGACATGAGCTCGGCCTCCTTCACCGCCTTCTTGATGGACTCCACGGTCCGGTCGATGTTCACCACCACACCCTTCGAGAGGCCGTTGGACGGGCTGATGCCGATGCCGATGATGTCCACCTGGCCGTCCTCCTTGACCTCGCCGACGATGGCGCAGACTTTGGTCGTCCCCAGATCGAGGCCCACGATGATATTGTTCAGTTTCTTCGCCACGCTACACCCCCCTTTGAACAGCGAGTTCAAAGTGTAAAGTTCAAAGTTCAACGGGACGGCGCTTATCCCTTGCGCTTTCCCCTACCCGCTGGCCCTTGACCTTTGCTTCTGTCCTTCATCACCATCACCGCTGCCTGACGCTCGGGCCGCAGTTCAATGTAGGAGTACTCGAGGCCGCGCTGGCGCATGTCCGCAGCGATCTCGCCCAGCCGCTTCAGCTTCTCTCCGTAGCTCCCGCTGCCCATGCGGAATTCATGGTCCGCATAGACGATGGCGATGGTCTCGGGAGTGTCCGCCTTCACGGTCACTGCGCCCGGGTCCCATCCGCCGCGCGCAGCGAGCTCTTGCGCCAGCTCCAGGGCCTCAGCCACGGCGCGTGCGGTCACCGTCTCACGGGGCACGGCACGGCAGTCCCGGACCGCGATGACCGGAAGGCCTGCGGTTGCCGCTTCATCCTTCGGGACCGGCACCAAGACCACGCCCTCGGCATCAATGAGGTACCGTCCGTTCGCCGCCTGCAGCACCGCCCGGGGCGCCCGTTCCGTGAAGATCATGCTGATCCGGTTCGGCAGACTTCGCTCGATCCTGACCTCGCGGACCCAGGGGTTTGCCAGCGCCCTCCGGGTCGCGGCATCCAGGTGGACGCGGAAGACGTTCTGGCCGGTGAACATCCCGGCCAGCTCCCGGATGTCCGCGTCGCTCACCGAGCGTACGCCCCGCACGTCGACGCCGGCGATCTGGAACATCTCGGCAGTGGTCAGCCAGCGGTACGCTTCCCACCCGCCGTAGCAGAGCCCTGCGGTCAGCAGGACCGCGAAGATCGCGCCCAGTGCGCCTTTCTCCGCGCTGCTGTGCCTGGCCGGACCGCGACCTACGTTCAGCCGCTTCGTCGTGGTGCGCCGGTTCGCCGTACGGTAGCTCCGGGGTACCTTGACATTCTTGTAGTCGCGCATGTTTTACTGGTCTCTCGTCACTCGTCTTTCGTCACGATTTCTTGATCGACAACCGCAGGATCTCCTCCACCAGGGATGGGAACGGGATCCCCGCGCCCTGGGCGATCTCGGGCAGCAGGCTCGTGGCCGTCATGCCGGGCAGCGTGTTCACTTCCAATATATAGGGCACGCCGTCATGGCCGATGATGAAGTCCACCCGGCTGTAGCCGCGGCATCCCAGCGACCGGTGCGCCAGGAGCCCCGCGTCGAGCGTCCGCCGGTATACCTCTTCCGGGATGCGCGCGGGGAGGAAGTGTTCCGATCCGCCCTTCTCGTACTTTGCCTTATAGCTGTAGAAGACGTCCTTCGGCACGATCTCGATGGCACCGAGGGACCGCTCCCCCAGGATCCCGACCTGGACCTCCATGCCCTTGATGTATTTCTCGACGATGATCTCGGGATCGTATTGGAACGCCAGCTTCACCGCGGGCTCGAACTGTTCGATGCCGTTGACGATGCTCACGCCCACGCTGGATCCCTCGGAGCTCGGCTTCACCACCAGCGGGTAACCGACCTCCTTCTCCGCTGTTGTGAGGGCCTCCCGGTCTCCGCGCGATACGACCATGAACGGCCCCACAGAAAGTCCATAGGCCCGGAACAGGGTCTTGGAGACGATCTTGTTCATGCCCATGGCAGAAGCAAGGATCCCGGAACCCGTGCAGGAGATCCCCATGATCTCGAGCAGTCCCTGGATGGCGCCATCCTCGCCGAACTTGCCATGGAGCGCATTGAACGCGGCCTCGATGCCCGCCTTCCGGATCTGCTCTCCCGCGTCGCGTCCCACGTCGATGGCGACGGCATCATAGCCCCGGTCGACAAGCGCCTTCAGCACCGCGGTGCCCGAGGCGAGGGACACCTCCCGTTCGGACGACAGCCCGCCCATCAGCACGCCGATCTTTTTCTTCGTCACAAGAGCCATGCTTAACCCCTCTTACCGCAGAGACCGCGGAGATCGCGGAGAGAAACTTCCAAATCGCCCTGGTTTATTGTTTTCCTCTGCGTACTCTGCATACTCTGCGGTGAACATGATGTTAATCCTCGCCGATGATCTTGATCTCCGGCTCCAGCCGTATCCGGTGCATCTCGAGCACCTTTTCCCGGATGGCATCCATGAGCGCCAGCACATCGGCCGCTTTTGCGTTCCCCGTGTTCACGATGAAGTTCGCATGCTTGTCCGAGACCTTCGCGCCGCCGGCGGTACGACCCTTGAGGCCCGCCTCCTCGATGAGCTTGCCGGCCGCCTCGTCCATGGGGTTCTTGAACACCGAGCCGGCGTTCGGCAGGCCCCAGGGCTGATGGGCCTTCCGCTGTTCCATGAGCTTCTTGACCTGCGCCTTGATCTTCTCGGCGTCGCCGTGCCGCAGGATGACCTTGGCATCGAGCACGATATGGCCGGGAGGCACGTTTGCCGTCCGATATCCGAAGCCCATCTCATCGCGGTGCCGGAGGACCAGTTCGCCCGACGGGGCAAGCAGTGTCACCGTGTCGACGACATCGCTGATCTCACCCTGCGCCGTGCCTGCGTTCATGCATATCGCTCCGCCCACCGTGCCGGGGATCCCGGTCACGAACTCGAGACCCGTGAGCCCGCGCTCCACCGAGATGCTCAGGAGCTGCCCCAGGGCCGCGCCGGCCTCGGCATGGACGAGCACGAACGACCCTCCCAGGGAACGGTACTCGCGGGCGACCTTGATCGCGGACATCTGCTTCAGGCTGATGACCACGCCGCGGAAGCCCCCGTCCCGGACCAGCAGGTTCGTCCCGCCGCCGAGGACCACAGAGGGAATGCCCTGCTCCCGGATTTCGGCGAGCAGCGTGATCAGGTCTTCCCGGTCTGCCGGCACGACCAGCGCGTCAGCAGGACCGCCGATGCGGAAGGAGGTATGGCTGCTCAGGGATTCGTTCAGCCTTACCTCTCCCCGTACGTTTGCGAACTTCATTTCTTGAGCTCCTCGAGCACCGCCTCGCCCAGCTTCCATACATCGCCCGCCCCCAGGGTCAGGAGCAGGTCCCCCTTCCGGAGCGTACCCGCAAGGTGCTCCACTGCCTGTTCCCTGCCTCCGATATACGCTGCGTCCTTGTGTCCGTAGTTCCTGATCCCCTCGTACACTGCCTGTCCTGAAACGCCCGGGATGGGCTGTTCCCCCGCGGCGTAGATGTCCAGGATGATGACCTTGTCCGCCTGGTTGAATGCCGTAAAAAAATCCTCGAGCTGGTGCTTGGTGCGCGTATACCGGTGGGGCTGGAACACGCAGACCACCCGCCGGCCGAGTGCCGCCTTGGCCGCGGCCAGTGTCGCGCGGACCTCGGTTGGGTGATGGCCGTAGTCGTCCACAACGAGGACGCCCTTCGCCTCGCCCTTGATCTGGAAACGCCGCTGCACGCCGCTGAACTCCTTGAGCGACCGGCGGATCACTTCGAGGTCGATTTCCAGCTCACGCGCGACGGCAATGGCGGCAAGACCGTTGCTCACGTTGTGCATGCCCGGCACCGCGAGCTCGAACCACCCGAGGTCGCCCGTATGGTTCGTGACGCGGAACTTCGATCCCAGCGGCAGGAGCGTCACGTCCTTCGCCTGGTAGTCCGCCTGGGTGCTTGTCCCGTAGGTAAGGTAGCGCTTCTCGACCTTCGGCAGGAGCGACTGGATGTGCTTCTGGTCCAGGCAGAGGATCGCCACCCCGTAGAACGGCACCTTGTTGATGAACGCGAGGAACGCGGCCTTGATCTCGTTGATGTCCTTATAGTAGTCCAGGTGCTCCTCGTCGATGTTCGTCACCACGGCGATGGTTGGCGACAGCTTCAGGAAACTGCCGTCGCTCTCGTCGGCCTCTGCCACGAGGAACTCACCCTGGCCCAGCTTGGCGTTGGAGCCCAGGCTGTTGAGCTTTCCGCCGATGACCACCGTGGGGTCGATGCCGCCGGCCGCCAGCACCGTGGCCACCATGGAGGTGGTCGTGGTCTTGCCGTGCGCGCCCGCAATGGCCACACCGTACTTGAGCCGCATGAGCTCCGCCAGCATCTCTGCCCGCGGGATCACCGGTACGAGCTTTTCGCGCGCGGCAACGACCTCGACGTTGTCCTTCTTCACCGCCGACGAGATCACGACCACATGGGGCGACGTGATGTTCTCGGCCCGGTGGCCGATCCGGATATCACCGCCCAGCTGCCGGAGCCTTTGGACCGTGTCCGATTCCCGGAGGTCGGAGCCCGAGACCTTGTAGCCGAGGTTCAGCAGAACCTCGGCGATGCCGCTCATGCCGATCCCACCGATGCCGACGAAGTGGATATGTTTAATCTTTTTGAACATGGTGTTTGCAGGCCCTCACGATCTCTTCCGCAGCGGTCGATGGCAGGGGGGACGTTGTCCTGCCTTCTCCGCGTGCGTACCGTTGTATCACTGCCGCCAGTTTCGATGGCGTCAGGTCCTTCTGGACGATCACCTCGCCGCCGCCCCGTTCCGCGAGCGACCGCGCGTTGTGTTCCTGGTGGTTGTCCGCAGCGAACGGATAGGGAATCAGCACTGCCCGCTTGCCGCAGACCGCGAGCTCGGCGACGGTCGTGGCGCCGGCACGCGAGACCACGAGGTCCGCCGCGGCATAGGCGCCTGCCATGTCGTGGATGTAGGGCAGCACTGCGGCCTTCACCCCCGCCCGTTGATAGCCGTCCTTCACGTCCTCGACGTCCTTCTCGCCGGTCTGGTGCAGCACCTGGAGGCCCGGGACGCCCTTCAGCTCCTGTGCCGCCTCCTTCATCGCCATGTTGATGGCATGGGCTCCGCCGCTGCCGCCCATGACGAAGACCGTGAACCATGCCGACTCAAGCCCGAACGCGGCCAGCGCCCGGCTTCGGTCGCCGCCGGTGATGCCCTTCCGCACCAGCGGCCCGGTCAGGACCTTCTTCTTCGCGGAAAAGAATCCCTGCAGGTCCCTTCCCGGAAAACAGACGAACACGGTATTCGCGAACCTGCCGAGCACCCGGTTCGCCAGCCCGGCATAGGAATTGGGCTCCACGATCACCAGCGGGACCCTGAGGAGCCACGCTGCAAGTGCCACGGGACCCGAGGCGTATCCGCCCACGCCGACCACCGCGTCCGGCCGCTCCCGCCGGAGAAGACCTACGGACCGGGACAGGCTCCGCGGCATCGTAACGATCGTCTTGACGATGGACCGCGTACTCATGCCCTTCAATCGTCCGACGGTGATGAACTGCACGGGGAGCGATTCCTTCGGCAGCACCCGCGCCTCGATCCCCTGTTCGGTGCCGACGAAGAGCACCTCGTTCCCTTCCTCGGCCAGGACCTCGCGCGCGATGGCGATCCCCGGGTAGAGGTGCCCGCCGGTGCCGCCGGCCGCGATCACAACCTTCATCAGAGATTTGTCCACCGCAGAGAACGCGGAGAACGCAGAGTGGAATTCTTGTCTAAAGCAAAGGATTGATCTTTCATGCTCAGCGACCTCTGCGACCCCTGCGGTAAAAGATCCTCCGTCGTTCTAACCCGTTTCCTTCGATATGTTCAGCAGCACGCCCACCGCGGCCAGCGTGACCACGAGCGCGGACCCGCCGTAGCTTATCAGCGGCAGGGCGATGCCCTTGGTCGGCATGATGCCCGTGACCACCGCCATGTTGATCAGGGCCTGCACGCAGATGAGCGACGTGATCCCTAGCGCCAGCATCCTGCTGAACCCCTCGGCGTGGAGGGCGATGCGAAGCCCGCGCCACAGGATGACGCAGAACAGCAGCAGCACCACGCCCGCGCCGATCAGCCCCAGCTCCTCGCCGATCACGGCATAGATGAAGTCCGAATGCCGCTCGGGCAGGAAGAGCAGCTTTTGCCGCCCCTCGCCGAGCCCCCTGCCGAACACGCCGCCGCTGCCGAAGGCGAGGTACGACTGGATGATCTGGTGGCCCGCTCCCAGCGGGTCGTCCCAGGGGTTCAGGAACGACGTGATCCTCCGCAGCCGGTAGGCCTTCTGCGCGATCGCCAGGAACGCAAGGAACGCGGCCGCGAGGGAAACGAGCCCGAGATGCGTGATGCGGGCCCCGCCGGCGTGCAGCATGAGCATGATCACGACACCCATGGCCATGACCGTTCCGAAATCGGGCTGCAGCAGGACCAGGCCGAGAAGGGTCCCGGTCACCGCGAATGCGGGCAGCAGGCCCCGTTGAAAATCCCGGATGAGCTCCTTCCTGCCGCTGAGGTATGAGCTCAGGTAGACGACAAGCGTGAACTTCACCAGCTCCGCAGGCTGGAAGGTGAGCGGCCCCGCCTTGAGCCACCGCCGCGCGCCGTTGACCGTCCTGCCGATGCCGGGGAAGAAGGTCGCCGCAAGCAGCGCGAAGGACACGAGCAGGAGCACGGCGACCACCCGTTTGTTCGCCAGCATCTCATGGTCAACCCGCATGGTCACCATCATCATGATAAGCCCGATCGCCGCCCAGATGATCTGGCGGCGCATGAAGTACGTGGGGTCGTTGTACGTGGTGAGGGCGACAACGCTGCTCGAGCTGTAGACCATGACCACGCCGCCGGCGAGAAGCACCATCACCGCCGTAAGCAGGATCCTGTCGTATTGTCCCCGTGATTCGACCATGCTTGAGTACTCGCGCTCCGAACTCCCCACTCGACGTTAGAGGTTCTTTACTGCTTCCTTGAACTGCCGCCCCCGGTCCTCGAAGTCCTTGAACATGTCGAAGCTCGCGCAGGCAGGCGATAATAGCACTACGTCGCCGCGTGTGGCCCGCGTTGCGGCAAGCTGCACGGCGTCCCTGAGCGTCTTCGCGAGGACGGTCTCGGTGGATCCACCGAGCGCCCCGGCCATTGTGCCAGCCGCCTTGCCGATAAGGATGAGCAGCTTCACCCTTTCCTTGAACAGTCCGGTGAGAGGGCTGAAGTCGCTCCCCTTGTCGAGGCCGCCGGCGATCAGGATCACCGGCCGGGTGAACCCCTCGACCGACTTCATCACGGCGCCGACGTTGGTGCCCTTGGAATCGTTGATATAGGTTACGCCGTCCTTTTCCCGCACGAACTCGAGACGGTGTTCGAGCCCCGGGAACTCCCGGAGGACCGCGGCCACCGAGGCCTGGTCCGCTCCTGCTGCGAGCGCCGCGGCAGATGCGGCCATGGCGTTCTCGATATTGTGCACACCCTTGATCAGGATCTCATCGATGCCGCACACGGTCTCTCCGCGTACCATGAGCCGGCCGTTCTCGATATAGGCCCCGGTCTCGTGCTTTTCGGACCGGGAGAACGGGACCACCCGCGACAGGGCGCGCGACGCCAGGGCCCGCACGAGCGGATCATCGAAGTTCAGGACCAGGACGTCTTCCCTATGCTGGTTCTCAAATATCCGCGCCTTGGCCTCGCCGTACTCGGTGATGTCCTTGTACCGGTCCAGGTGGTCCTGGGTGATGTTCAGGACCGCCGCCACGCGGGGCCGGAAGGTGTCGATGTCCTCGAGCTGAAAGCTCGATAGTTCCACCACGATCCAGTCCTGTCCGTGGAGCAGTTCAGGTGTTTCGGTGAGTGCGTTCCCGATGTTCCCGGCAACGAGGACCTTTATCCCGGCCTTCTTGAGCATGAGGCCCACGAGCGTCGTGACCGTGGACTTGCCGTTCGTTCCGGTGATCCCTAGGAAGGGGGCATCGGACAGGAGCCAGCCGAGCTCGAGCTCGCTGATGACCGGCACGCCGTGCCGGCGCGCTGCCAGCACCTGCGGGATCTTCGGCACGCCGGGGGAGAGCACGATGAGCCCGGCCTCGACGAATATCCGGTCCGGGTGGCCGCCCGCCTCGATCTTGATCTCCCCACGTCCGAGCGCCTGGACCTGCTCAGCGAGCTGTCCCAGCGGCTTCTTGTCCGTGATGGTCACGCGGGCACCCAGCGAGTGAAGGACCCGCGCCGCGGCGATGCCGCTCCGCGCCATGCCCACCACCGTCACCCGTTTACCGGTAAAATCAGGATGCACACACCCTCCAACAATTCTTTTTTCACCGCAGAGGGCGCAGAGCCCGCTGAGAAATTCAGGCTCGATCCATACCTCTGCGATCTCTGCGTTCTCCGCGGTGAAACCGTCTTTACCGCAGCTTCAGCGAGCTGAGCGACACCAGCGCCAGGATGATCCCCACGATCCAGAACCGGATGATGACCTTCGATTCCGGCCAGCCGATCTGCTCGAAGTGGTGGTGGATCGGCGCCATCCTGAAGATGCGCTTCCCGGTCACCTTGTACGATGCGACCTGGAGCATGACCGATACGACCTCGGCAACGAAGATACCGCCGGTGATGATCAGGATCAGCTCGTGCTTGGTCACGACCGCGAGGGCCCCCAGCGCCCCTCCCAGGGAGAGGGAGCCCACATCGCCCATGAACACCTCGGCGGGATGGGCGTTGTACCACAGGAACCCGAGGCTCGCACCCAGGAGCGCGCCGCAGAAGACGACCAGCTCGCCGCTCCCCGGGATGTACTGGATCTTGAGGTAATCGGCAATGATCCGGTTCCCGCCGACATACACGATGACGGCATTCGCCGTTGCCGCTACGGCCACGAGCCCTGCTGCAAGGCCGTCGAGCCCGTCCGTCAGGTTCACGGCGTTGGACGAGCCCACGACCACGAGCGCCGTGAAGGGTATCATGAACCAGCCGAGGTTGATGACCAGCTGCTTCGCGAAGGGAACCGAAAGGTATGCAGCCGCAGGATCGCCGGAGAAGAAATACAGGAAGACGCCGATGACCAGCGACGCGGCGATCTGGAGCCCGAACTTCTCCACAGCGCGGAGCCCCGTGGAGCGCCGCTTCACCACTTTCAAGTAATCGTCCCACAGGCCGATGCCGCCGAACGACAGGGTCGCAAAGAGCACGACCCATACGTACTTGTTGGTCAGGTCCGACCAGAGGAGGACCGATAGGGCGATGGCCGCGATCAGCAGCAGGCCTCCCATGGTCGGCGTGCCCTGCTTGGTCAGGTGGGTCTGGGGTCCGTCATCGCGCACCTGCTGGCCCACCTTGAGCAATCGCAGCCGCCGGATGATCACCGGGCCGAGCAGGAAGCTCACCACGAGCGCCGTGATCACCGCGCCGGCGCTGCGGAACGTCAGGTACCGGAATACATTGAACCCGGAGAACGTCTTGCTGAGCGGGTAGAGCAGGTGATAAAGCATCAGAACCCCTCCAGAACTTTTTCCATCTTCATGCCGCGCGACCCTTTGACGAGGACCGTGTCGCCCGGCCGCGAATGCTCCCGCAGGAGTGCGGCGCCCCGTGAGGTCGTTTCAGCCTCGAATACCCTGTTGCGGGCCATGCCCGCCGCGACCGCCCCCTCGGCGATGTGCCGGGCGAGCGGTCCCACGCAGATCAGAAGGTCGATGCCCAGGCTGGACGCGGTCCGTCCCGTGTCGCGGTGCGCTTCCGCCGCCGTCTCGCCGAGCTCCAGCATGTCGCCCAGCACGGCAACGGCGCGCTTCCCGCCCTTGAGCGAGGCCAGCGTCTCGAGGGCGGCCTTGACCGAGGCCGGGTTCGCGTTGTAGTAGTCGGCGAGGACCGTCCGGCCGTTCAGGACCCTGAGCTCGGAGCGCATGGCCACCGGCCGGAACTCCTCAAGGCCGAACTTCACGGTCTCAAGCGGAAGTCCCGTGGCAAGCGCCCCAGCGGCCGCTGCCAGGGCGTTGTACACGTTGTGCCTCCCCACGGTCCGCAGCCGGACCAGGACCGACCGCCCGGCGGCGTGGAGCGTAAGGTCCGTCAGGTCGCGCTCCTGGCGGATGTCCTTTGCCTGCACGTCGGCTTGCCGGTCGATGCCGAAGGAGAGGACGCGGCCGGAATACTTGCTCCGGAGCGTGGTAAAATACCGGTCGTCGGCGTTCAGCACCGCGGTTCCGTCGGACCGCATCATTTGCAGCAGTTCGCCCTTCGCTTGGGCGACCGTGTCCGTGCTGCCGAGAAACTGGAGGTGCGCCGGCCCGATGTTCGTGATCACGCCCACCGAGGGCATGGCGAGCCGCGCCAGCGTCTCGATCTCGCCCAAGCCGCTCATGCCCATCTCGATGATGGCGGCCTTGTGCCGTGCCTCCAGCTTCAGGAGCGTGAGCGGCACTCCGATGTGGTTGTTCAGATTCCCTTCGTTCTTGAGCACCGGTCCTTGCTGGAGCAGGATGGCGGCAAGCATCTCCTTGGTCGTGGTCTTGCCATTCGTTCCCGTGACGGCGATGACGGGCAGAAGGAACTTCTTCCGGTGCATCAGCGCCATCTCCTGGAGGGAGAAAAGCGTGTCCTCAACGGGAATGACGTTCTTGAGGCCGCTGATGTCGGCGTACTTCGCCTCCAGGGCGCTCCGGTCCACGATCGCCCCCCAGGCGCCCTTCCGGATCGCGTCGGGGACGAAGTCGTGTCCGTCGTACCGCTCGCCCCGGATGGCGATGAAGAGCTCGCCTTCCTTGACCGTCCGGGAGTCTATGGATATCCCCTTGATCTCCATCTGCTGAAGCCTTTTCTGAAGCTGCTCGAGCGTTTTCTTATCCTGATCGTTCATGGTCCCGTGCACACGCGAACGTCATGCTTTCGTCGCGCCCCGCGCTCCGTTCTTCGCACTGCGTTTTGCTATCGCCGTCCGCGCCTGCTCCCGGTCGTCGAAATGGTGCTTCGTGGAGCCGACGATCTGATAATCTTCGTGGCCCTTCCCGGCGATCACCACGATGTCGCCGGGCTCCGCGAGGGAAACCGCAGTGTCGATGGCCTCCGCGCGATCGGGAATGACCAGGTACGGCGTCGGCCCGCCCTGGGCCGTGATCTCACCGAAACGCGACACCTTGCGCCCGCTGCCCATGCCCGTCTCGATCTCGGCGATGATGGCCTGCGCGTCCTCGGTCCTCGGATTGTCGGACGTCACGATGACGATATCGCTGCCCAGCACTGCCGCGGCCCCCATCTTCGGCCTTTTGGTGCGGTCGCGGTCGCCGCCGCACCCGAAGACCGTGATCACCCGCTTCACCGCGACCTCGCGCACCGCCTCGAGGAGCCGGAGGAGTGCGTCCTCGGTGTGGGCATAGTCAACGAATACCCCGAAGGGCTGCCCTGCATCCACCTTCTCCATGCGGCCGGGGACGGCCTTCATTCTGCTGATGCCTGCGACGACGGCGTCGCGGGGAAAGCCCAGCGCAAGCCCCATGCCGACCGCCGTCAGGATATTGTAGATGTTGTGCCTCCCCACGAGCGGTGATTCGATGTTGATGGTGCCTGCCGGTGTGGTCGCGGTAAAGGTCAATCCGCCGAGCCCCTGGTCGACGGGGCCGGCGGGCCTTATATCGGCCTGTTGCGAAAGACCGAAGGTGATGATCCGCGCACGGGTATTCGCGATGATGTCGCCTGCCCGCGCATCGTCGCTGTTCACGACCACGACCGCATCAGGTGCAAGCCCGGAGAACAGCCGGAGCTTGGCCTGGAAGTAGGCCTCCATGGTCTCATGAAAATCCAGGTGGTCCTGCGTCAGGTTCGTGAACGCGGCAGTCCGGAACTCGCAGCCCTCGGTCCTTCCCAGGGCGAGTGCATGGGACGAGACCTCCATAACGCAATAGCTCACGCCGCCCCCGGCCATCTCGGCCAGCAGCCGCTGCAGGTCCAGCGATTCCGGTGTGGTGTTCGGCGCCGGGTAGACCGTCTTGCCGATACGGTAGTCGATGGTGCCGATCAACCCCGCGGTATGGCCTGCGGCCTCGATGATCGATCGCACCAGATAGCTCGTCGTGGTCTTGCCGTTCGTCCCGGTGATGCCGGCGAGGGCAAGGCGGCGCGAGGGATACTCGTAGAACCGCGCCGCGAGACGCGCCAGCGCCCGACGGGAGTCCGGCACGCGGATGATCGGCGTGTCCGGAAGCGCTTCGATCCGGACGTTTTCCTCTACCACGACAGCCGCCGCACCCTGCCGGACGGCCTGCGGAACAAAGTGATGGCCGTCCGAGTGAAATCCTCGCACGGCCACAAAGACTGCACCGGGTGACGCCTTCCGTGAATCCTGCACAAGGTCGGTCACCTCGCGCTGGCGCCACGGTCCGGGGAGTTCGCCTACCCCGTCCAGCGCGGAAACCAGCTCACCCAGCTTCATTGCGACACCAGGAGCATCCTGCCCCCCAGATCGTCCGGCCGCACCTGCAGGTAGGTCAGGCTCTGCTCCGCCACGGCCTTGAAGACCGGAGCCGCGACGCTGCCTCCCCAGGTGACGCCGACCGGGCTGTCGACCATCACCACGATGACCAGCTTCGGCGTCCCTGCCGGCGCGAAGCCGGCGAAGGAGCTCACATAATCCTCTTTCGAATAGTGGCCCGTGCGCTGGTCGATCTTCTGAGCCGTGCCCGTCTTGCCCGCTGCGCTGTAACCCGCTGGCTTTGCCTTCTGTCCGGTCCCTGTTTCGACCGCCTTCTGCAGGATCTGCCTGACCGTCCGGCTCGTCTCTTCGGACACCGCACGGCCGACAGCCACAGGTCCGACGGTCACCAGCTCCCTGCCTTCCTTGTCCTTCGGATCCCTGATCTCGGAAACGAGATAGGGCTTCATGAGGATGCCTCCGTTGGCGATGGCGCTATAGGCCGCGGCCATCTGGATGGGTGTGACGCCGATCTCCTGGCCGATGGATATGGAGCCGAGCGAAACGCCGGACCACAGCCGGTGGTCCTTGACGAGCCCGGCGATCTCACCGGGAAGGTCGACGCCGGTCTTCCTGCCGAACCCGAATGCCGAAAGGTACTTCGCGAAGCGGGCCTTGCCCAGCCGCTGGGCGACCTTGATGGTCCCTACGTTGCTCGACTCGGCGATGACGTCGGCGAAGGTGAGCACACCGTTCCTGTGCACGTCCTTGATCACCCGATCTGCCACCTGGATGCTCCCGGCGCTGCAGTCGATCCGCTCCTGAGGATGGACCACCTTCTCCTCGAGGGCCGCTGATGCCGTTACCATCTTGAAGATGGAGCCCGGCTCGAACGCATCGGTCACCGCCCGGTTCCGCCACTCCTCGGGCCGGTACTGCTTCGGCTCGTTGGGGTTGAACGCGCCCCGCCCGCGCAGGGTGGAGCGGACAGAGAGCGCCAAGACCTCTCCCGTCTGAGGGTTCATGACGATGCAGACCCCGCCGCGGGCCTTCGATTCGGCGAGGCCCTTGTCGAGCTCCTTCTCGGCGATGTGCTGGATGACCTCGTCGAGCGTGAGCGTGATGTCCTTGCCCGCCTGGGGCTGCCTGAACTGAAATCCATGGCCGCCGGGAAACACGGTCCGGCCGCGGGCATCCTTCTCCGCAAGCACCAGGCCGTCAACGCCCCGGAGCATGGAGTCGTACCACAACTCAACGCCCTCGATGCCCTTGTTGTCCACGTTGGTAAAGCCGAGCACGGTACCTGCCAAGGTCTTCTTGGGATAGAACCGGCGGGACTCCGTCTGGAGGCCGATGGCCGAGCGGTCGAGGTCCCGCACCCGTTCGGCCCGTACCGGATCCACCTTGCGGCTGAGCCAGACAAAGCGGCGGTCACTGGCGAGCCGCCGCTCGAGCTCTGCTGGGTTCTCGTGCAGGATGCGGGCGAGCTCCCGCGCGACAGGCCGTGGATTCCCGACCTCTGTCGGCACGCCGTACACGGAATCCACGTCCACGCTCACCGCGAGCTCGCGGCCCCTGCGGTCGACGATGGTCCCCCGCTTGGGCTCGAGCTTCACGAGCCGCTCCTGCTGGCGCTCGGCGCGGCGCGACAGTTCCCCGTGCTCGATGATCTGCAGATGGACGAGCCGGAGCCCGACGGCCGCGAAACCCGCGCCCATCAACAGGAGAACGAACAGTATGCGACCCCGTTTTTCCCTCATGTCCTTGATAATCCGGCGGCATGGCCCCCGGTGACTGTCCTTACTTCGCGGGAGGCTGCAACTCGCTTCCCGCGGCGTCCGCCTTTTTCCGTTTTACGACCACCACATTCTCTTTTGACGGCCGGACCATGCCAAGCCGCTTTACAGCGATATCCTCGATCCTTCCTGGCGCCGAGAGGCTCGAAGCCTCGATCTGGAGCGAGCGGTTCATGCGTTCAAGATCGCGCTTCTGTTTCTCCAGCTCCTCGATCTGGTATCCCAGCCGCATGATCTGCACCTTGCCACCCACGTACAGCATCAGGACCAGCACGACGAAGCCGGAGATCAGCACCAGGCGCAGGTTGCTGCTCCTTGTCCGGGGGAACGGGAAGGACCCGATATTTCCGGCACGAGTGTTCATACAGATAATTTCTCCGCCGCCCGGAGTTTCGCGCTTCGGGCGGCCGGATTCGCTGCGGTCTCGTCCTCCGATGCCATCAACGGCCGCTTCGTCAGGACCTTCAGGTCCGGCTTCTTCCCGCACCGGCACACCGGGAGTCGGGGAGGACAGATGCAGCCCTTCGCGTGCGCCGCGAAGGCCTGCTTCACGATGCGGTCCTCGAGAGAGTGGAACGAGATGATTGCCACTCGGCCGCCGGGCTTGAGCAGGCTGACCGCCTGTTCCAGCCCGTCGCGCAGGGCACCCAACTCGTCATTCACGGCGATTCGCAGCGCCTGGAAGGTCAGCGTGGCGGGATGGGTCCGCCGGGGAGGATACGGTGGGAACACGGTGGAAACTATCTGTGCAAGTTGCGTGGTACTGGTGATCGGCTCCCGGTCCCTCGCCCGTTCAATGGCCTTCGCTATGGCATATGCCTTATTATCTTCGCCGTACTCGCGGATGATGCGAGCAAGATCGTGCCGGGACAGGGTGTTCACCAGGTCCGCGGCCGTGGTGGAACGGCCCGCATCCATCCGCATGTCCAGGGGGCCCTCCGTCATGAAGCTGAAACCGCGCTCCGGGCTCCTGAGATGGAACCAGGAAAGCCCCAGGTCCAGCAGGACGCCGTCAACACACTCGATCTTGAGCTCGGCGAGGACCTGCTTCAGGTCGCGGAAATTCGCCTGGCAGATGATCGCACGCCCGCCGTACCGTGCCAGCCGTTCCCGGCTCCGGGCCACGGCTTCCTTGTCCTGGTCCAGACCGACCAGAACGCCGTCGGGTTCCGAGCGCTTCAGGACCTCTTCCGCATGGCCGCCGCCGCCGAGCGTGCCGTCAACATACACGCCGCCCGGCCGGGGAGCGACCAGATCCACCGCCTCGCGGAGCAGAACGGTTGTGTGTTCCAATTGCGGATTATGCATTTCGGATTGCGGATTGAACCTCTCACCGAACACCGCGCTTCGCGAATCCGCGCTCACAATCCACAATTCGTAATCCGCATTCCGCAATGCATCTTCAGAGCCCCAGCGGGAGGTTCGTCTCCACATCCTTCAGGGCGACGCCATAGCTCTTCGCCGCCTGGCCCACGGTATCGAATACCGGGAACGCCTCGAGGACGCCGGTGGTCTTGAAAATGTTCTTGATATAATCGGAAAGGGCGGCAAGCCGGATGTCGCCGCCAAAGGATTGGAGCCGCTTCTTCTCATCCGCGAGGGAAGGAAGGATGGCGAAGTTGACATGTTCCACGGCCTCGAAGTTCAGGATCAGGCCGTACATCTCTCCTTTGATCAGCTGGCCGACTATGCGGCTGATCTCGGCCATCTTGGCCGCGTCGACCTCTCCTTCGAGGTTCATCTGATATATCTTGATCTTTCCCTCCATCGCTTATAGGCCCAGCGTGGACAGCACCTCTCCGATCTTATCGCCATTCTGGGGACGCCTCGCTTCCCAGGCCGCCCTGTCCCAGATCTCCATCTTGTTGATGATCCCCACGACCATCACGCCCTTGCTGATGCCTGCACGCTCGCGGAGCGCCGGCGGGATGAGGATGCGGCCCTGCTTGTCGAGCTCGCACTCCGTGGCGTTCGAGAATACGAACCGCGTGAAGTCCTTCACTTCCTTCTGCGACTGGGGAAGGGCTTTGATCTTCTCCTCGACGCGCTCCCATTCCTCAAGGGGGTAGGCCATGATGCATTTGTCGAAGTCCATGGTGAGCACGAGCTTGCCTTCGTATCGCTCCGCGAGGATGTCGCGGAAACGCGATGGGACGCTCACTCTTCCCTTGGAATCGACACTATGTTCGAAGCTGCCGCGGAACATTCAGCTCACCCTCTCCACCCTTCCCCACTTTATACCACTATTGCGCAAAGTATAACTATCCACAAGACTTCTGTCAAGAAAATTATTTATATTTTGAGAAGTTACAGGGTGGGACAGCTTTTGGGACCGTTGCCAATTTTATTCGTGACAAGGGGATTGAAAATGGGTAGAATTGCCGGCAGGTGAAAGAAGAAAGCGGTAAAAGGACAGATAAAAAACAGTCGCTTTCGCTTTTCTCTTACTTTTTAATTCTCACTTTTCAACCTATCATGCCCGATCATTTCATCTCATCGGACGAAGAGCACATCAAGCGGGAAAAAGCACGCGCCCGGGAGCTCCGAAATTCCCAGTGGTGGAAGCGGAAACGCTCAAGCGGTACCTGCTACTATTGCGGCGGCAAGTTCAAGGCTGATGAGCTTACTATGGACCACCTCATCCCGATCGTACGCGGAGGCAGATCGATCGCGGGCAACGTGGTCCCCGCCTGCAAGGAATGCAACACCAAGAAAAAATACCTCCTCCCTACGGAATGGGAAGAGTACCTGGCGAATCTGAAAAAAGAGGAATAAACCGGACAGGGCGATCGGACGCGGATCTGCTCAGATAAGATCTGATCCGTCAATTGCTTTTGTTTTGAATCCAGGAGCGAGCGCATTCCCCGAAGCTTGCTGCGGGGTTAGCGAGCGATTAGAATAAATATTACTACCTTGAGGATCGAGGACTCCCTGCAGCTTTCTGAAGGGAGCTTCAATGAGAAAAGAAAAGGCCATGATTGTAGAACTTCTTTGAATTCCGCCCTTATCGGACGTTATTAGATTTGATCCGCATCCAAATGACTTTCTCAAAAAAAAGCGGGGATCATCGATCCTCGCTTCTCTTTGTCTTGCCGCTTTGCAATGTCTTGCTGTATCTTTATCAGGTTTTGACCTTTCCCCGTGTCCCCCCGTCTCCGCGTCTCCGTGTCAGTCTTTTCTTATCCCCCTGTTGCCGTGTCGGCGCTATACCTCTTCCCGCGCCCAGTCCACTCGCACCAGTTTGTTGTCGTGGGACCAGTGGTACTTCACGTCGCCGTGGAATGCCTTTTTTATGGCCCTGCCGAGACGCTGGGCGAGCTTCTCGTTCGTCGTGTTGATGATGATGCTCCCGTGACCGTTCTCCTTGATGGACATCACCCGTTCCAGGGGATTGAAGCCGCGGGCCCGGTCCTCCTCGTTCTTGACAAGCTTGATGAGCTCCCGTTTATGTGGCAGCACATAACCGCCCACTAAGGTCACGATGCCGCCCGGGAAGTTGTCCCGGATCTTGAGGCATGCAGGGCAGACCACCTTCATCATCACCGTTCCGGCCTTGATGATCTCGGGGCCCACGTACCAGCGCTTGTTCCGGTACACAGCCTGGCAGCCCTCGCATACCGCAGCGCCCTGTCCGCCCTTCGTAATGTACGTATCGGTGATCACGATCTTTTTCTTATAGCTGGTGCTGTACTTCTTTCCTTTCCCTGCGGGTGTCTTCATGGCCTGCCTCCTCACTGCTCACGTTGCTGACGGTGACCGTTTATCTCACCTTGCGATGGATCTCAGTGAACTGCGTCTTGAACTCCGGCAGGTTCCTCGTCAAGAACAGCTTCAGCGCCTTGAGCTCCCTCACGATGTCGCGTTGGCCTTCTTCAAGATCGAGGCCCCGCTTCTTGAAGGAGTCACCGAGGTTTGCGACAGCCTTTTCGAGGATCCTGACCCGTTCCAAGGCATCATCCGTTATCTTCGGCATGGCTGCTCCCTCCCTTCAGCGATTAAGCTTCTGCCCGAGCTTCTGCTCGACCGATTCGAGCTTGGTGTCGAGACGTTCGCCCTTGCCCTTGTAATCGTCGATCTTGATGGTCGTCACGACCCGGTCCGCGTCCTTCAGGGCCTCGTCATGGCATTTTTTAATGAGGTCCATCAACTGTCCCCACTCCCCTTCGACCACCGTCCCCATGGGATTCGCCTTATACCGCACACCATTCTCCATGATGATCTTCATCACCCGGGCTATCACCGGGCTGACGCTCGCGCCTTTCCCCAGCGGGACAATGCTAAACTCGGCCATCATGTTCAGCTGCCTCCTTCTTCTCAGGAATCGAGGACTTGCGGAGAAAAACACTGATAATATAAGTACACGTACCTCACAAGTAAAGTATAGCGCTCGTTACGGGGTATGTAAAGGAATGCAGCCGTGACGCGCAAGGACCGCTTGTGCCTCGGAGAAGAGTTTCTCATTGAAAAACAATGTTTTTTACTTCATAATGAGAAACAGATGGTGTTCGCATGTCGCAACGGCTTCAAACTGCGGCGCCGCTGAGTTCCGTATGTATTGATGAGGTTCAACGACCATGAGCATATTGATAGGAAAAGAAATTTTGAAGGCTTTAAAAAATGGATCGATCGCTGTCGAACCATTCGACAGATCGCAGATCGGACCCGGCTCGATCGATCTTACGCTCGGCAATGATTTCCGGGTCTTTAAAAAGCAATCAAAGGTCTATCACATCAAGAATGACTCCCGGTTCGAAGATATAACCAAAAGCGTTCATGTTGCGGATGGCGGCTATGTCGTGATAAAACCGGGCGAGATGATCCTGGGGATCACGAAAGAAAAGATCACCCTCGCCGATAATATCTCGGGCCGGCTTGAAGGCAGGAGCAGATTTGCGCGTTTTGGACTTGCGGTCCATGTTACCGCAGGTTTCATGCATCCCGGCATCTCGAACCATCAGGTCCTGGAAATAGTCAATCTCGGGCATGGACCCTTGGCGTTGTATCCGGGCACCAAGATCTGTCAGTTCGTATTCGAGAAATGTGAAGGCCATGCTCAATACAAGGGAAGATTTGTCGAGCAGATCAGGCCGTGAACTTGATCCCTTGAAGGTCCCACGGAATCTTCGAACCTCAGGGTAGTATGGTTAGCCTCATCGCTCGCTAGCCCCCTGCACTCGCGGTTCCACTCGTAAACGCTGGGGGCAAGACCCCGCAGCAAGCTGCGGGGACCGTACTTGCTCCTGGATTCAAAGCATAAGCGCGCGCTCTCATGCTCATGCGAATCGTTCTCAAATCGATCATTATCTTCCTGTTCCTTCTCCTGTACACGCTGATCGCGCTGGGCATCATGGCTCTGCCCGCAGGGCGCGCGCGGAAGCGGGCGCGTCTGACCGGGAACGTCATGTTCTTCGCGCGCCTCGGCCTCCGTGTGCTGGGCATCCGCATGCTCTCCCGCCGTCAGAAACGAAAAGGCATCCGCGCGCGCGCGGTGAACTATCTCATCATCGCGAACCATCTCTCCTACACCGACATCCTCGTTGTCGGGGCCCTCATGCCATCGGTGTTCATCACCTCGGTTGAGCTGAAGCGCACGTTCCCGCTCGGCATGCTCGCGTGGCTCGGCGGCAGCATCTTCGTGGAGCGGCGAAGTCCGGCGGGGCTCAAGCAAGAGATCAGAGAGATCGAGCAGGTGCTTGCCGAAGGGACCTCGGTCGCCTTGTTCCCGGAAGGTACGACCTCGGACGGAGATACCGTGAGGCCCTTCAAGAACTCGCTTATCACCGCGGCCATCGGCACGGGCTCGAGCCTTCTCCCGGTCTGCATCCGTTACACCAAGGTCAACGGCCACCCGGTGAGAACGCATAACCGGGACCTGGTCTATTACTACGGAGGGACGACGTTCTTCGAGCACCTGCCGCGACTGCTCAAGCTCAAGACCATCGAGGTGGAATGCGTCGTGCTGCGGCCCATTTCGACGCACCAGCATCATTCGAGAAAAGACCTGGCCACCAGGGCGCATGCCCTGATCAGCGCGGCGTACCACGAACGGCCATCGGGCCGCACCGGGCAGCAGGAACAATTCGTGGAACCATCCCCGGCTGAGTCTCCCGGGGACAGGCAGATGAGCACAGATAAAAGCGGAATTTCCAGCTCGGGGGAAAGGCATCCTTAGCAGTTTAATGAACGTATCTTGCGCGGCGGATTAATTCTTCGTCCCCGTGAAAACGGAGATAGAGCAAATATCTGAATGCCCTGGATTCCCGCCTGGGCGGGAATGACGGAAATAGCAAAGCAAATCCTTATTCAACAGCCTGTTCATGGTCTCGTATTCCGCTTTCATCTGTGTATCCGCGCAGCAGACCCGTGGTTGCAGCGGCCGCTACGAAGCTATTCGATCATTTGGCGGGAAACAAAAAAGCCCCGGATCGCTCCGGGGCTCAGGATGGTTGTCGCTGAACTTTCTTTAGATCTTCTGGACGTTGGCAGCCTGCAGGCCCTTGGGACCCTGCACGATGTCAAAGGACACGCGCTCGCCTTCCTTGAGCGACTTGAAACCCTCCGTCTGGATCGCGGAAAAATGCACGAACACATCTTCACCGTTCTCCTGCTTCAGAAACCCGAACCCCTTGCTGTCATTGAACCACTTCACCACACCTTCTGCCATTTCCGTTACCTCAACCTTTCATGTTTATTTATCCGCATTAGCAGCGGACGTTTACAATAATAATGATTTCGACACCCCGTGTCAAGCTGATATTTCCTTCAAAGGCGCTCTATGGTATACTGCTTTCCAGCCTTTCAAATCCACCGAAAGGAGCGCGGGGCGCGCCCGGAACCGGATATCGCGCCCCCCCGGGGAGCCATGCTGATCAACTATCTGAAGGAGATACCCCTTTTTACCCATCTCAAGGACGCCCAGCTCAAGGAGATCGCCTCGCGGTGCAAGAAGGTCCTGTTCAAGAAGGGAGAGGTCATCTTTCACAAGACGGACATGAGCACCGACCTTTACATCGTGGACAGCGGGACCCTCAAGGCGGTCCTGTCGGACGATGACGGCGACGAGATCGTTCTGGCCCGCTTCGAAGCCGGCGCGTTCTTTGGCGAACTGAGCCTGCTGGACGGGCAAGGCCGGTCCGCAACGATCGTTGCGGACACCGATTCGGAACTCTCGGTCCTGAGCCAGCCCGTGTTCCTGGATCTGGTCACCAAGGACCCCAAAATAGCCATCGCGCTCATGACCACCATGGTCGGACGGCTGCGGAATGCGGACGAGAAGATCGAGTCGCTGGCGTTCCAGGAGGTCGCTGAACGACTGATCCGCACGCTGCTCGACGGATCGAGCCGTGAGGAGAAGGTCGCCAAGGGATTCCTCAAGGGCGCCAAGCGGACCCACAAGGAGCTGGCCAGCATGATTGGATCGTCCCGCGAGGCCGTGTCGAAATGCATGAAGGTCCTGGCGACGAACGGGATCGTCAAGGAGGCCGAGGGCCACATGCTCATCGCCGAGAACGCGTTGGAGCGGCTCAAGCATCGGCCGTCGCTGTAACGTCTCGGCGTCAGACTGCAGAAACAGTTCGGGGGAGCCGGTGAACCGGCTCCCCCGTTTTATTTTCGTTTGAGGAGATTACTATATCTTTGGCAGCTTCGCGAGCGACTTCTTGATCTCTTCCGCGGGATACTCGAAGTCTTTCAGCTTGCCGTCGTGGTAATCGGCGTAGGCCTGCAGGTCCAGGTAGCCGTGGCCGGAGAGGTTGAACAAGATGGTCCGCTGCTTTCCTTCCTCTTTGGCCTTGAGCGCCTCGTCGATGGCGCCCCGGATAGCATGGGCGCTCTCGGGTGCCGGAATGATGCCTTCGGTGTTGGCGAACTGGAGCGCCGCCTCGAACACCGGCACCTGGTTGTATGCCCGGGCCTCGATGATCTTATCATGGTAGAGCTGGGACACGATCGGCGAATCGCCGTGATACCGGAGGCCGCCCGCGTGGATGCCCGGCGGCATGAAATCATGGCCGAGGGTGTACATGGTCATGAGCGGCGTGAGGCCGGCAACGTCGCCGAAGTCGTACCGGAACTCGCCCTTGGTGAGAGTGGGGCAGGAGGCAGGCTCCACCGCGATGGCCCGCACCTGTTTACCGCCGAACTTGTCGTGCAGGAACGGGAAGGCCAGGCCTGCGAAGTTGCTCCCTCCGCCGCAGCAGGCGATTACCACGTCGGGATAGTCCCCGACGATCTCGAGCTGCTTCTTCGCCTCCTGGCCGATCACGGTCTGGTGCAGGCAGACATGGTTCAGCACCGAGCCGAGGGCGTAGTTCGTGTCGTTGTGCGTGGCCGCATCCTCCACGGCCTCGGAGATGGCGATGCCGAGGCTGCCTTGGCTGTTCGGATCCATCTCCAGGACCTTCCTGCCCGAGTTCGTCAACTTCGACGGGCTGGCATGGACCGTTGCACCCCAGGTCTCCATCATGATCCGGCGGTATGGCTTCTGGCCGAAGCTCACCTTCACCATGTACACCGTGACGTCGAGCCCAAAGAGCTTGCCCGCCAGGGCCATGGACGAGCCCCACTGCCCGGCCCCGGTCTCGGTAGCGATGCGCTTGATGCCTGCCTTCTTATTATAGAAGGCTTGGGGGATCGAGGTATTGGGCTTGTGACTGCCCGCCGGGCTTACGCCTTCATATTTATAATAGATCTTGGCCGGCGTGCCGAGGGCCGCCTCGAGCCGATGCGCACGGAACAGCGGGGACGGCCGCCAGAGGGTGTATATTTCCAGCACTTCCTGGGGGATATCGATCCATCGGTCAGCGCTCACTTCCTGCAGGATCAGGTCCATGGGAAAGATGGGCTTGAGGTCGTCGGGACCCACAGGCTGCTTGGTCCCGGGGTGGAGCGGCGGCTTTGGCTTGTTCGGCATGTCCGCCATGATGTTGTACCACTTCGTGGGGATCTCTTTGTCCGAAAGAACGATCTTGGTCTGTCGCATCACATCCTCCTGCAATAGAAAATAAGGGGTCAGGTGCTGAAAAGTGCGGGTATTCTATACTATTTTTCGGGCTTGTACAACGGGATTTTGGGGAGGCTAGATCGACATCCGCCACAGAGGCACAGAGAACATCAGAACGACCAGAAAGAGAAAGACAGAGAGGCGGCCTGCCGGTAAAAAGCAAAATACGACGCAATAATGAACCTTGATCTGCTCCTGCCTTCCTCTGCGCTTTCTGTGCCTCTGTGGCACGACTGATGTTGATCACATCCCAATGGAGAACATCCCCTCGAGGTCGTGGCGGGAATGCACGCGGAAGGCGATGAGGGTCTCGGAGGCGAGGATCCCTTTCACCTTGAGCATGTGAAGGGTCACCAGGTCGGCAAGCTGGTCGTTGTCCCGGGCGCGGATGACAACTGCCAGGTCGTACCTCCCGGCAACGGAATAGACCTCGGAGATCCCTTTCATCCCGGCAAGCTCCTCGGCGACCTCATTGACCCGGTCGCGCGAGACATTCAGAAGTACCAGTGCAGTGACCATGAGAACCTCCTGGTAACGTCACCCCTCCCTTGATGGGAGGGGATAAAGGGGAGGGTGGTCAGCTGGGATATCACCCCCACCTAACCTCCCCAGCAAGGGGGAGGAATTACGCGGCTGTGAGCTAGTATAACAAATTTATAACTGCCAATCACGAAAATCGATTATCCCGGCACGCACCGCGGCTCGGGCGCCGACTGCTTGCCGGTGTGCGCATGGCCGTGGGCGGGGCAGCCGCCGTGGCATTGATGATGGAGCGCGCAGGCGGTCCGGGGGCATCTGTTCCCCGTGAATGTCCTGAAGAATGCGAGCACGGGATGGCGCCAGATCGCATCAAGGGGATCAGCAAGGATGTTCCCGAGCCGGTATTGCTCTTTTCCAAACAGGAGATTGCAGGGATAGACCGAGCCGTCGGGGAGGATGCCGAGCTTCGTCGTCCCCCCGGGGCAGCGGGCCATCCGGAGCTGGGGATACTGATCGAGATCAGGAATGAACCCTGAGCAGAAAACCACGCCCGTCCGTGAGCCATACCGGCTGCCGACCGCCTCGAGGAACCGGTCAAAGGGAAGGGACCCATCGAGCTCATCGGGGCCGAGCGCATCGCGGTACAGGAGGTAGTAGCGTCGCGGCGCCAGCGCGAGGACCTTTTCGATCAGCCCGTGATCAACGGCCCTGCTGAATACGGTCTTGACGATCGGACGGTGCTTCCGGAGAAATCGCTCGAGACCCTGCAGCGTCGCATGGTCGTTCACCGAGACCCCGACCGTCGCCCTCGCGAACCGCCGCATGATCTCCGCAAGCTGGTCCGGGTCCCTCCCGTTCGAACTGATGTTGACCCTCATGCCCCTTCCGCAGGCATGCTCGATCATCGGCAGGAGCTCCCGGTGCAGCGTCGGTTCGCCGCCGATGATATCGAGGACCTGCACGCCCGCGCCCGTGATCCGGTCGATCATCCTCCGGAATGAAGCGAGCGGCATGTCCTCTCCCCCGGGCAGCGACTGATTGAAACAGAAGTCACAGCTCCGGTCGCAGCGCAACGTCGGCGAGAATTGGACATATTCGGGTGCAAGCGGTTTGTACGTCATTCGATGAGATACCGGTCCTTCTTCTTCACGATGAACCCCTCCCGCGCAAGCTGGTCCAGGTTTTTCCTCACCCGCTCAGCATCCATCCCGGTCTCCTTCACGATCCGGGCGGCGGTCAGCGGTGGTCCTTTGACCAGGGCCTTCACGATCCTGCCCCGCACCTGGCGGTTCGAGTTCTCGAAGGGGCTCTGGCGGACATAGTGGGCGCTTTTCTTGTTCGGATTGCCATGCTCCTGCTTCAGCATGGTCCCATAGTCCATGAGAGCATTGTACCATTTCCGCGGATTCTTCGTGTCGAGGGTCTGCCGTACCAGCGGGACCAGCTGGTCGTCGTGGATGTTCCGGCGGTCATGCAGGAACTCGTGAATATACACCCGGCGAATGTTCGTGTCCATGAACACGACCGGCTTGTTGAACGCAAAGGCTGACACTGCGCCCGCGGTGTACTTCCCGATGCCCGGCAGCGTCACGAGGACGTCCGGGTCCGACGGCAGCCTGCCCTTGTACTCCGCAAAAACGACCTGTGCCAGCTTCCTGAGCGACAACGCCCGGCGGTTGTAGCCCATGCCGGACCAGATCTTAAGCAGTTTCGGGAGCGGCGCTTTCGAGAGCGCCTTGAAGTCAGGGAACGCGGCGAGGAACTCGCGGTACTTCTCGATGACGCGATCCACCTGCGTCTGCTGCAACATGATCTCGGAGACGAGGACGCGGTATGGCGTGATGCGCTTTCGCCACGGTAGGTCTCGGCCAAACGTGTCGTAGTAGGCGATAACCTTTTTACGAAAGGAACGAATCTGGGACGGCCTGAGGGGCGAACATGCTGGCATTGAGTGGTCTTTCCTTATTCTCAGAAAGCAAGCTACACGATAAAGCAGAGCAAGGAAAGAGTCAACAGGTATGTCACAAGGCGGGCCTAACAACTGCAGCTACAAGCTTGCAGAGGATAAATTGGCAACAGCATTGCAGTCTTTCGGTTGTTACTTGCACATGAACGTCGAAGTGAGCGGCCTGTGCGGCTTTTCGCGCAGGTTCGCTCGATTGCCGGGTTAGACGCCACTTCCTTAGTTCTCAGCGGTTACGTCCTATGGGATTCTCTCGGGAAATCTGCTGCCCGAGCTGTTGGGCGAGCCCGATGAGAATTCCTTCGGGACCCCGGATGTAGCAGAGCCGATACATGTTTTTATACTGGACCACTTCGCCGACGAGCTTCGCGCCGCGTTTCCCGAGCCGGACGAGCGTATCGTCGAGGTCCTCCACAGTGAACATGACGCGTAGGTAACCGAAAGCGTTCACTGGGGCGATGCGGTGATCGGCGACCACGGGCGGCGCGAGGAAGCGGGACAACTCGAGCCGGCTGTGACCGTCCGGCGTACGCATCATGGCAATCTCGACGCGCATGCCGCGCAATCCGGTGACACCATCTGCCCAGTCTCCTTCAACTGGAACACGTCCCTCGAGATCGAGACCAAGTTCGGTGAAGAACTCAATGGCGGCATCAATGTCTTCCACCACGATGCCGACGTTGTCCATACGCTTAACTGTCATGATGTCTCCTTGACGTCTAACGTGCGGCTAAGACGCGCGTTTTTGCGCGTCGGACTTGAGCCGCATGTTAGGTGTTATTCTTCATTTCGATGTGTTTAATGCCATACATGAAAGTTGATCGAGTAAATGAAAAAAGACTAAAGACATTAATGACTATAGCAATGAAAATAAAGACGTACCATAGGCCACCACGCCAGGCATCACTTTCTGGGTGTCCGAATATCGCGGAGAAGATGATAAATAAAATATAAGAAGCACTCATTCCGGCTCCTAGACCGAGGAATATTCCGAAGTAGAGGTATAAGTTGATAGAGAGTGTAGACCGAACGGTAAGATAAGGTGAATTGTAAACATCTGGTCCTTTCTTTTTTAGGAATGCGATACCGGTCGCGCCTATAATGAAGCCGACGAAAGACGTAATTGTTGCCCATGCAAAATTATAGGCTCTATGTTCGGAGAAAATGAATACCAGGTATCCAAGATAGCCGAATACAGCACCAGTTAGAGCGTTGGCTATGTAATATTTGCTTTTCATCATGGCACCTAACAAGTAATTCTACAGTTCACGCCATTTGTCCAGAATCGGATGTTATCAACCCTCGGCTAACGGTCTAACATGCTATTTCGGATAGATGGTCACTTCTTACCAATATCGGTGTTTCGTTAGTACACAATACTGGTTGACGTTCGTAATGACTGATTATTCAATTAGTGTGCAAGAAACAGAAAATACTCTACAATGCGATTTCCATCTTGATTAGGAGCATAATACAGCCGCTCTTTATAATCAAGCCTTACCATGGGGTATTTTCAGGGTAGCGGAGAATGCCAAAGGTCAGCAGCCGGCTGATTTTTTTTGAGGAAATCGAATAAGCGGCGTAAGACAACAAAACCCCTGCTGGAGAACCAGCAGGGGCGGTAAAGAAAAAGATCAGAGCGGGCCGTAAGCCGAGTTCTGTGTCCCCGGTTTCCCGGGGCGGTGAGCATTTATCTGGGCCGTTGATTGCTCAACGGCTCGAGCGATCTACCCGGAAGTCTCGGACGGGCCGTCCTTATTCCCTTGCGGGAAGCGCTTCCCTATGTGATCTTGCTCCAGGCGGGGTTTGCCAAGCATTCCCGGTCGCCCGGGAATCTGGTGGGCTCTTACCCCACCGTTTCACCCTTGCCCTTGCGGGCGGTCTTCTTTTCTGTGGCACTTTCCATGGGGTCGCCCCCTGTCCCGTTTCGGGACCGCCTTGCCCTGCGGAGCTCGGACTTTCCTCCCCCCGTTTCCGGGGAGCGATCACCTCACCCGCTCTGAAATCGCATAACCTTTTTTACCGCAGAGGACGCAGAGGTCGCGGAGAAAACCTACAACACCCAGGCTTTGTTAATAAAATTACAGCTTCTTCTCTGCGTGCTCTGCGATCTCTGCGGTGAATTATTTTATCTTTTCATCGATCGCCTTGTTCGCCAGGGCGTCGGCCTCCTTGTTCTTCTCCCTCGGTATGTATTGTACCTCCACGCTGCCGATCAAGGCAATAAGCCCTTTCACCTTGGTGTATAGCGGCTTGAGCCCCTCGTTCTTCACTTTGTACAGGCCGTTGATCTGCTTGACCATGAGTTCCGAGTCGGCGAAGAGCCTTACCTTCTTGGCGCCCGCCTTCGCGGCATGCTCCAGGCCGATGATCGCAGCGGTGTATTCGGCAATGTTGTTGGTCGTCGTCCCCAGGTATCGTGCGATCTGCTCGAAGGGCTCGCCGTCCCGCAGGATGTAGATGCCGGCACCCGATTCTCCGGGATTGTTCCGCGATGCACCGTCGGTATAGATGGTCAGTTCCATGACAGGCTGGCAGGCTGGCCGCACCTTAGGTGCGCGGCGTGAGCGCTTCCTTATAATAGAGGATCCGGGAGCAATGGGGGCAGGTAATGATCTCCGTGTTTTTCTTGACGTTCACGAACAGCTGGGGCGGAATGCTCATGAAGCAGCCGGTGCAGGACTCGCCCCGGGCCTCCACCACGACCTTGCCCGCAAGCGAGCCATACCGCTTCTGATACCTGGCCAGCAGCGGCGCGTCAACGCGCGCAGCCAGTTCGTTGCGCTCGCGCTCGATGGTTGCCAGCTCCGCCTCGAGCTTTGCCATGTTCTCCTCGAGCTGCTTCCGCTCTGTAGCGATAGCAGCAGCCTCCTCCGCGGACCGGGACTCGGCATTCCTGATCTCCCCGGCTGCAGCGTCGATCTTCTCCATGAGTTTGAGGATATCGTCCTCGATCGCCTTGTTCTCCTGCTCCACGGTCTCGATCTCCTTGAGCAGTGCCGTGTATTCCTTGTTCGTCTTGATGTCCGGCGTCCGGGACTTCAGCTTTTCGACCTTCTGCCCACCTTCCTCGAGATCGCGGTCGCGATCGCGCTTGCCCTTCTGGGCGGCATCGAGGGCCTCGCGGACCCGGTCAAGCTCGGCTTTGTTCGCTTCGCTCTTTCGTTCGAGATCGGCGAGCATCTCGGGAAGCTTTTTTTTCTCTTGATGGCGGGCGCGGATCGCGCCGTCGATGTCTTGCAGCCGGATCAGCAGGTTCAATTGTTCTTCCATGGCCCTCTCCAAAAGAAAAATGCGCCTGATGGCGCATTGTTCGTTACGATAGATTTTTTCGTCTTCTTGATCCTGTCGATGGCATCGTGCTCGAAGCTCATGGGTATTCCGTGCGTCCTTCTAAAAGTGGTGGGCCCACCAGGACTCGAACCTGGGACCAACCGGTTATGAGCCGGTAGCTCTACCAGCTGAGCTATGGGCCCGAAGGAAAGGTTAACAGGAAAATGCAAGTTTCAAGATGGCGCGGCATCCGCTCTTCTTCAATTCACATTTTTTCATCTCGTTCGAGAAGTGCTGTTCCTTCCAGGCGAACGTCATATTGACACAGCGACACCTAAAAGTCAAGGGAGCCGGAAAAAATTACTCCACAAAGCTCTTGAGCTGTTTGCTTCTGCTTGGGTGGCGCAGCTTGCGGAGCGCCTTGGCCTCGATCTGACGGATGCGTTCGCGGGTCACATCGAACTCCTGACCAACCTCCTCGAGCGTATGGTCCGTGTGCTCGCCGATGCCGAACCGCCACCGCAGCACCTTCTCCTCGCGGTCCGTCAGGGTATTGAGCACCTTGCGTACCTGCAGATGCAGGTTGTTCCGGATGGCGAACTCGAGGGGCGACGCGATCTTCTTGTCCTCGATAAAGTCGCCCAGGTGGCTGTCCTCTTCCTCGCCGATAGGCGTCTCGAGGGAGATGGGCTCCTTCGCGATCTTCATGATCTTTCGGACCTTCTCCACCGGCAGCTTCATGGTGGCGGCGATCTCCTCGGTGGTGGGCTCCCTCCCCAGGTCCTGCACCAGGGCGCGCGACGTGCGGATGAGCTTGTTCATGGTCTCGATCATGTGGACCGGGATCCGGATGGTTCGCGCCTGGTCAGCGATCGCGCGGGTGATCGCCTGGCGGATCCACCACGTGGCGTAGGTGCTGAACTTGTAGCCGCGCTGCCACTCGAACTTGTCCACGGCCTTCATGAGGCCAATGTTGCCCTCCTGGATGAGGTCGAGGAACTGGAGCCCGCGGTTGGTGTACTTCTTGGCAATGGACACCACCAGCCGGAGGTTGGCCTCCACCAGCTCGCTCTTGGCGAGCTTCGCCCGCTCTTCAGCCCGCTCGTAGGCACGCAGTGCCTTTCGCAGGCTGTCCGCGGGCACGCCGCAGTCCTGCTCCACCTTCTTGACGCGCTTGGCGGCGTTCCGGTAGGCCTTTTCCATGTCAAGCAGCGTCTCGGGCTTGATGCCCACCTTCCTGGCCGCGTTCTTGAAATCACGTCCACCCACGCGGACCTTCCGGAAGACCTCCCGGAGCTCGGCGACGGTCCTCCCCGTCTTCCGTTCGAAGGCGTGGACCTCGCGCTCGCTCTGGTTGATCTCGGTCACCAGCTCGCGGACCTTCATGACCAGCCGGTCCGTCTGGCGGCAATGGATGTTGAGCGCTTCGAGCTTGTCGAAGAGGGCGTATCGCGCCGTCTGCGCCTTGTCGCGGATGCTCTTTCGCTTCGCCTCGCCCAGGCGGGTGTTGGCAGCACTCTTCATGAGCGTGTTCAGGTCGCGGCTGTGCTTGTCGATCTCATTGATGAGCTTGAGCACCCGGGCCTGGAGCTCGTCCTCGTTCTGCATCTGGAGGTCCTCGAAGTCGTCATCGCCGGCGTGCACGATCTCATGGATGCTGATCTTACCCTTGCGCAGCCGGTCTCCGAGGTCGCGGACGTCCTGCATGGCGAACGGAAGGCTGTAGATGATCTGCGCCGCCTCGCGCTTGCTCTCCTCGATCCGCTTGGCAATGGCGACCTCGCCCTCCTTGGAAAGGAGGGGCACCGTGCCCATCTCCTTGAGGTAGAGCCGGACAGGGTCGTCGGTCTTGCCGAGCCCTACGTCCACATCCTCTTCCTCGGCCTCTTCCTCGGCAGCCTCCTCGGGTCCGGCATCTTCGGTCTCGATCCCCTCCTCGACTTCCTCTTCGCCCGCAGCCCGGGCCTTGCCGTCTTGGCGGGGTGCGCCAAGCTCGATGTCCATCTCCTCATCGCCGAACAGAGAGATGATGCTATCGAGCTGCTCCGTGGAGACCTCCTCGGCCGAGATCGGCTCTGCGCCGTCCTCGAATGGGATATAGCCCTGTTCTTTGGCTCCCGAAGGTTTCTTGGCTTCTCCTGCCTTGCCCCGCTTGATCATGCCCTTCTGTTCTGTTTTCGGCATACCTGTATTCCTTCCCCCGATTTCTTCTCTGCTGCGAAGACGTTCTGCTATTGCGTCTCCCGCCGCCGTATCTGAACAAGCTCTTCCTGGAGCGACCGGAGCCGCTCCCTGTCCCCGCGGGACTCCGCCTCATGGATCGCAGCGAGCAGAGACTTCATCCTCTTCGCCGAGCCGTGCTGCCTGATCCGGTCCACGCAGTCCGCGCAGGTCTTTTCCAAGCTCACCTTCTGGTTCTGGTCCGTTCCTGTCTGGTCGCTGTAGGCTATCTCCAGAACGCTGTAATGGGAAATGAGCCGGCCCAGCTCGTCGTCCCCCGGGACGGCCAGCGAGCGCGGATGGAGCTCCCCGCCGCTCTTCATGACCGAGAAGATCCGCTCGGCGGCCCGCCGGTAGAGCGGGTCCGTGAAGTCCTCGGGGGTGATCTGCTCCGACAGGGTCCGGGCGATGGTCTCGTCCCTCAACATGAGGTGGATCAGCATTTCCTCGGCACGGGGCCGCTGGCCCTTGTGCGGCGTCGTCCCTGCCGCGGTCCGCTCTCGCGGTCCCGCATGCGCAGTGCGCTGCTTCGTCATCTCCTGGCGCAGCAGTCCCTCGTCCACGTCCAGGGCCTCGGCGGTCCGTTTGAGATAGTGGTCCCGCTCGATGCCCGAGGGGAGCTTGGCGATGAATCCCAGCATCTCGCCTGCCTGCTCTACCTTCTCGTCAATGGACGTCGTGGACCCGCTCCGCACTACCTGGCCGAGGACGAAGTCCATGAACTTCACCGATCCCTTGAGGCAGGATGCGAAGGCCTCGTAGCCATTCTTCTTCAGGAACGTGTCCGGGTCATCGCCGTCGGGCAGCGACACCACGTTCACCTTCATCCCGCTCCCGGCGAAAAGCTCGAACCCGCGGAGGGTGGCCTTCACGCCTGCCGGGTCCGGATCGAAGATCAGCATGAGCTTCTGGGCGAACCGCCGCATGAGCCGCAGATGACCGTCCGTGAGCGCCGTGCCGAGCGTGGCCACGGCATTCTTCGCGCCGTACTGGTGACAGGCTATCGCATCGAGGTATCCCTCAACGATGATGAAGTAGCCCTGCTTTCTCGCCGGTTCCTTCGCCTGGTCCAGGCAATAAAGCACGTTGCTCTTGCTGTAGAGCGGCGTTTCGGGAGAGTTTAGGTACTTGGGCAGGGAGTCGTCCATCACCCTGCCGCCGAAGGCGATCACATGGCCGCTGATGTCCCGGATGGGAAAGATGATCCTGCCCCGGAACCGGTCATAGTGGCCCTCTCCCTCGCTCCGCTTGACGATGAGCCCCGCCCTCTCCAGAAGCGTCGGCGGATGGCCCTTCTGGCGGAGGTGTTTGAGCAGCCCGTCCCACTCAGGCCGCGCGTACCCCAGGGAAAAATCCCTGATGACGGTTTCGGTCAGGCCCCGTTTCGCGAGGTACGCCCGCGCCGCGCTCCCGGCAGGACCCTCGAGCTCGCGCAGGAAGTAGTCGGCTGCCTCCGCGATGATCTTGAGGAGCGCCTTACGCTCGTCATCGCTCTTCTTTTCGTCGGCGCGCGGCCGGCTCTCGGGGAGCGTGATGCCGGCGCGGCTAGCGAGCTGCTTCACCGCCTCGGGGAAGTTCAGCCCCTCCTGCAGTTCCAGGAACTTGAAAGCGTCGCCACCGACACCGCATCCGAAGCAGTGAAAGATCTGCTTCGCCGGATTCACATTGAATGACGGTGTTTTCTCGCTGTGGAACGGGCAGAGCCCCAGCCAGTTCTTGCCCGCTTTCTTAAGCGAAACATACCCTGAGACAACGTCGTAGATGTCGACACTGTCCCGCACCCGACGTATGACATCTTCACTATACACCTTATTTTTTCAACTCCACAACAGCTACCCCGGCCCCGCCCTCGGCGGGCTCACCGGACCGGAAGGATGCGACGAGGGGATTGCCCTTCAGAAACTCCGTCACTGCTGCCTTGAGCGCTCCTGTGCCGAGTCCGTGGATGATCATGACCTGATGGAACCCCTGAACGCCCGCCCGGTCAATGAACCGCTCCACTTCGGCGAGCGCGTCGTCCACGCGCAGGCCGAGGAGGTTCACGCGGTCAGGCATGCCTTCGCGCTCCACAAGGTCCGCGCCCCACCCTGACGCCGGACCGGCCTGCCTTATCTCCGCAACCTGTTCGTCCGGAACCACGTCTCGAATCGGGAGCCTGAGCTTCAGGCCGTCGGCGTCGATCTCGAGCACATTGCCGTGCGCGAACAGCACGGTGCCCGTCTTCTTGAGCTTCGGGACCCGTACCCGGTCGCCGGGACGGATCTTTCCGTGAACAACCGGGGGCAGTTCATCCGGTCCCTCGTCCGCCGGTTCAAGCTTCTTCACCAGGGCCTCGATCTCCCGGCGTTCCTGCGCGACCGTTGCCCGGTCAAGCATTGCGGTGCCGGACAGGTCCTTCAGTTTCCGCCGGAGGTCTGCGAGCACCTCGCGAGCCTCCTGCCTTGCTTTCTCCTTGGCGGTCCGCATGTCCTCGGACGCATTCCTCAGGAGCTGCTCGGTTTCCGACTTGAAGCGGTGCGCCGCGGCCAGGTCCTGCTCCGCCTGCTGCCGTTCGGACCGGAGCTTCCTTGCATCCTCTTCTACCTGCTCCAGGAGCCGGTCGAGGTCGGCCTCGTCGCTGGTGAGACGCGAGCGGGCGTCCTGCACGACGCTGTCCGGTACTCCGAGCCGGGCCGCCATGTCCAGTCCGTAGCTCCTGCCCGGCCTTCCCAGGATGAACCGGTAGGTTGGTTTCAGTGTCTCGGGGTCGAACTCCATGGCCCCGTTGACCGCGCCGTTGGTATGGGCCCCGAAAAGCTTGAGCGCGCTGTGGTGCGTGGTGATGACGCTCATGCCGTTACATTCAAGCAGCCTCGTAAGGACCGCTGCGCCCAGGGCCGCACCCTCCGCAGGGTCCGTGCCCGAGCCCAGCTCATCGAGCAGGACGAGGGAATCCTTTCCCGCCTCGTTGAGGATCCCTGCGATCTGGCCTACGTGGGAGGAGAATGTGCTCAGGTCCTGCTCAAGGCTCTGCTCGTCGCCGATGTCGGCGAAGATGCCGCTGAAGACCGGAAGTTCGCTCCCCTCTGCCGCGGTCACCGGGATGCCTGCCTGCGCAATAAGGCAAAGGAGGCCGATGGTCTTGAGGACGACGGTCTTGCCGCCGGCGTTCGGCCCGCTGATGATGAGTGCCCGGCTGTTCCCGGACAGGTTGATGTCGTTCGGGACCGCGTCCTGCGCTGCGGCGCCCGCTTTGCGCTTTGCAACGATCAGCGGGTGGCGCGCGGCGCGAAGAGCAATCCCGCCGTGTTCGGAAAGCTCCGGCACGACCGCCTTGAACTCGACACCGAACCGCGCACGCGCCGTGATAGCGTCGATGTCCGCCGCGGCCTCGACCGATTCCCCGATAACGGCCGCGTCCTGTGCCGCTAACGCCGAAAGCTCCCGCAGGATGCGCTCCGTCTCCTCGCGTTCTTCCATGCGGAGCTCGGCGAGCCGGTTGTTCTGCTCCACGACCTCGAGCGGCTCGACGAAGAGTGTCGCGCGCGAACCGGAGTGGCCGTGCACGACACCCTTGATGCTCTGCCGGAAGTTCGGTTTGAGCGGCATCACGTACCGGTCATCGCGGACCGTGATCAGCTGCTCCTGGACCACGTTCTTCGCATCCTCGTTCCGGAGGATGCGCGACAGGCGGTCCATGATAGTGTCCCGCGTCCGGCCGATGAGCTTCCGGACCCTGCGGAGCTCGGGGCTGGCCGAGTCCCGGACCTCGCCGGTCTCGTCGATCGCCGCGTGCACCGCGTCCTCAAGGGGCTTGAGCGGCGTGATCTTCGCCGCCCGCGCGCACAGGAGCGGCGCTGCGCGCCGCCCCGTCGCATCGCCCTCGAAGCGCTGGCAAAAGGCCTTGAGCCTGCGCGCCGCGGCAAGTGTCGCCGCGATTGCGAGCAGCTCGCCGGGCGGGAGCATCACACCGGTCGCGCGGAGCTTCTCAAGCAAGGGACCGATGTCCCCGATGGCATCCAGTGGCGGGTGCTCGCCCGCGGCAAATATCCCGAGGAGTTCCTGCGTTTCCGCAAGCCGCTCCGCAACGGTGTCCGGGTCAGGCGAGGGAAGGAGCCGGAGGACCGCCGCCCGTCCGGGCTCCGAGGCCGCGAAGCGGGCCATGATCTCCCGAACCTTGTCGTACTCCAGGACCTTGAGTGCGTGGTCGTTCATGATCGGGAATGCCGCGGCCCGGGTCGTCCTCGGTCCGTCCTGCTCACGGCTCCAGAAAAAAATAACAGGGGGCCCCGGTCCTCGTGGCCCCCTGTTCTGCTGAACTGTTTCCGTGAGTCACTTCTCCATACCGCCAAGTCCCTACACCAATGAGCTTTTGACCAGTTCGCTCACCAGCTTGTTGTCCGCCCGTCCCGCGAGGAGAGGCACCAGGGCCTTCATGACCTTGCCCATGTCCTTCGCTCCCTGCGCGCCGGTCTGTGCGATGACGTCGCGAACGATCTTCTCGATCTCCTCGCGGGCCATCTGCTGGGGCAGGTACACCTCAAGGACGGCGACCTCCGCCGCCTCCTTGTCCACCAGGTCCTGTCTGCCGCCCTTGGCAAACTGCTCGATGGAGTCCTTGCGCTGCTTGATGAGGGAACGCACGGTGTCGACGATCTCTCCGTCAACAAGCGGCGCCCGCTTCTCGATCTGTTTGTTCTTGAGTGCGGCGGAGAGCATCCGCAGGGCCGAAACCTTGTCCTTGGCGCCGGATTTCATGGCGCTTTTGATATCGACGTCGATCTGATCCCGTAGTCCCATCTGCGTCCTATCCGTTCCTGAACATGCGAGCGGTCTTCGCGGCCTTCTTCCTCGCCGCGATCGCCTTCTTCTTCCGCTTCACGCTCGGCTTCTCATATGCCTCGCGCTTCTTCACCTCGGAAAGGATGCCTTCCTTTTCGATGCTCTTCTTGAACCTGCGGAGCGCTGCTTCAAACGGCTCATTGTCTCGTAATCGTATGCTCGGCACTTTTACCTGCACCCCCCTCCTGGCTGTATCTTTATGATAATATTGATAAATATTTTAAAAGACCCTGCAAAAAAGAACCTATTGAGACCTGATCAGAACGCTTGTAAAGATTAAAATTAACAACTCCGCCCTATCTTGTCAAGGGAAATATTGCTTTTTTTCTTATATTTTTGCAGAGTTCCGAGCACTGCAACTCGTCACCGAGGAAGACGGATCGTCAACTCCGGTAGGCTGCATTGATCTTCACATATTCCGTGGAAAGATCGCAGGTCCATATCGTGGATTCACCCTTCCCCTTGTGCAGGTCAATGCCAATGTGGACCTCCCGCTGCTTCAGCGCCGCTGAAGCTTCCTTCTCGGCGTGCTTACCCATGCTCACCCCTTTTTCCACGAGCTTCGACTTGCCAAAGGAGATGTCGGTCCGCGCCTCGTCCATATCGACGCCGCAGCTCCCCAGGACGGCCATGATCCGCCCCCAGTTCGCGTCCTCACCGAAGAGGGCTGTCTTGACCAGGCTGGACTTCGCAACGGCAGAGGCCGCGCGCCTTGCCTCGACAGGGTTCTTCGCACCGCGGACCATGATCTCCACGAACTTCGTTGCACCCTCGCCGTCCTTCACCACCTGCATCGCAAGGGACCGGGTCACTGCATCGAGGCACGCCTGCAGCTTCTTGTAGTCCTTCGTACCCGGCGCGACCCGCTTGTTGCCTGCGGCGCCGTTGGCCATGCACAGGACCATGTCGTTGGTGCTGGTGTCTCCGTCCACGGTGATCACGTTGAACGACCGGTCAACGGAGGAGGTCAGCATCTTCCTGAGCATGGGCGCTGCGATGAGCGTGTCGGTCACGATAAAACAGAGCATGGTGGCCATGTCGGGGTGGATCATGCCGGAGCCCTTGGCGATGCCGGCAAGCGTGATGGTCTTTCCGCCGATCTCCTCCTGGACAACGGCGATCTTGGCATAGATGTCCGTCGTCATGATGGCCTCGGCCGCCTGTCCCCATCCGGCCGGCGACAGGAGCCCCGCGGCGGTCGCGACGCCGGTTCTGATCTTCGGAACCGGGAGCATCTCCCCGATGACACCGGTGGAGGCAACATAGACCAGGTCGGGCTTCGTGCCGAACTCGTTCGCCACGATCTCCGCCGTCTCGCGGGCGTCAAGGTGGCCCTGCTTTCCGGTGCAGGCATTGGCGCACCCGCTATTGGCAACAATGATCCTTCCCTTGCCGGACCTCACCTTGGCCATGCCGATCACCACTGATGCCGCCTTGACCCGGTTCTTCGTGAATACGCCCGCTATGGATGCCTCACGGTCCGAGATGATGATAGCCAGGTCCTTCTTGTCGGTCTTCTTGATCCCGCAATGGATCCCCCAGGCCTTGTAGCCTGGTACGGAAAAGTTCTTTGCGTCGAGATTTTTCATGGGTCCTGTCCTTTATCGTAAAGCGTTCCTGCCGCGGAGGCGGCAGATGTAACGAAGCGCATGACGGTAGAACTGCGCGGCCTTCCTGAACTGTGCCGTGACTGACCTGCGGCTCGACTGAGCTCGCTGATGTCCTCCCTGATGGAATGATGCTGCTGTCCCTACGGGCAGAGCCCCGCGAACTTGAGGCCCGCGGTCTCTTCGAACCCCATCATAAGATTCATGTTCTGGACCGCCTGGCCAGATGCACCCTTCACCAGGTTGTCGATGGCAGTCACGATCACGGCGCGGCCTGTGCGGACGTCGGAGTGCACGCCGATGTCGCAGAAGTTCGAACCCCGCACATTCCGGACGTTCGGGAATTGCCCGAGCGGAAGTAACCGTACGAACGGCTCGTTCCGGTAAAATTCCTGGAAGACAGCGTGGAGCGATCCGGTGTCCGCAGGCCCAGTGAGCTTCGCATAGATCGTCGACAGGATGCCCCTGGTCATCGGCACGAGGTGGGGTGTGAATGAGAGCACCACCGATGCGCCTGCAAGGAGCGACAGCTCCTGCTCGATCTCCGGCGTGTGACGGTGGGTCCCCACCTTGTATGCCATGAAGCCCTCGTTCGCCTCCGGGTAATGGTAGGCAAGCGCCGGGCTCCTGCCCGCGCCCGAGACCCCGGACTTGGAATCGACCACAATGGTGCCGACGTCGATCATCTTCTTCGCGACGACCGGTGCGAGGCCGAGGATGGCGCTCGTGGGGTAACAGCCCGGGTTCGCGATGAGCGATGCCTTCCTGATCCTCTCGCGATGAAGCTCCGGGAGCCCGTACACCGCGCTTTTCAGGAGGTCGGGATACTGGTGGCAATGCTCGTACCATGTCTCGTACAGCGCCGGGTCCGCCAGCCGGTAATCGGCCGAGAGGTCAACGACCTTGACGCCCAACTTGCGGAGCTGGAAAGCCGCCTCCTGCGCGGTCACGTGCGGCAGGGCAAGGAACGCAAGGTCCGCCTTCTTCGCGATGGACGCGGGGTCCAGCGGCTCGCAAATAAGGTCCGAGAGCCCCAGGAGATGCGGAAAGATGTCGGTGATCGGCTTGCCGGCCGACTTTTCCGAGGTCACGACCGTAACTTCAGCACTGGGATGATACAGCAGGATGCGGTACAGTTCCCCGCCGGTGTACCCGCTGGAACCCACGATGGCTATTTTGAGCTTATCGTTCTTCATGGTTAATATGGTTAATAAAAAAGGGAAGGCATCTTCACCTTCCCTCGATCGTTCAATAACAGGGTGCACGTCCTCAATGTGATCGCTAGCCCTCTCCGGGGGTCCGCCCGGGAAACGAACAGCCCCCTCGCAAAGCCCCGGTTTACCGCTTCGAGAACTGGAACCGTGCGCGGGCGCCCTTCTGCCCGTACTTCTTGCGCTCTTTTTTCCGGGGGTCTCGGGTAAGCAGCCCTTCCTTGCGCAGCTTGCCCTTTGCCTCGGTGTCCACAGCAAGCAGCGCCTTGGAAATACCGTGCCGGATGGCGCCGGCCTGGCCCGAGGACCCGCCGCCGACCACCGTGGCAAGAACATCGTATTTATCCACCGTGCCCGTCACTTCAAAGGGCTGGCGAATGATCATCTTGAGCACGTCCCGGCCGAAGTACTGGTCAGACGTACGGTCATTGATCGTGATCTTCCCGCTGCCGGGCATCATCCACACCCGCGCGATGGAATTCTTCCGTTTGCCGGTCGCATAGAACCGTGATACCGCTGCTGCTGACATTCAATCCCCTCCGTTTGTCGCGGGCCTGGGGCCCACGCGTTGAACTTCGCTTATCAGAACTTCATCTCCGCCGGCTGCTGCGCCGCGTGCGGATGCTTGTCGCCTGCATAGACCTTGAGCTTGGAAAGCATCTGCTTGCCGAGCCGGGTCTTGGGGAGCATGCCCTCCACCGCCATCTTGAGCACCCGCTCGGGCTTGGTCTTCATCAGCTTGCCCGCCGTGACGGACTTGAGGCCGCCAGGATAGCCGGAATGACTGTAATAGGTCTTCTGGTCCAGCTTCTTTCCGGTGAGGTGGATCTTGTCGACGTTCACAACGATCACGAAATCGCCGGTGTCCACATGGGTGGTGTAGATGGGCTTTGTCTTGCCCTTGAGCACCGAAGCGATACGGCTTGCAAGCCTGCCGAGGGTCTTCCCGTTGGCGTCCACGACGAACCAGCTTCTCTTCACATCTTCTGCTTTTGCCGAAACCGTAGCCATAATATCCGCCTTTGAAAACGATTTTGAGAAATGTGAATATAAACAAGTTGATGATATTTGTCAAGCGTTTTTATGGACGGATAGTAAGAAATGTAGCGAGACCCGACCATGCGTATTTCGATAAATCGCATTAAATCAGCTTGTTAGGTGAACCATTGATCAATGACCGCCCTCCCGGGAAGGAATTGACGCCCTGCACCTGAAGCCGAAAAGGGTAAACTTCGCCAGATGGTGCGCCTTTAGGATGCCGCTCATGACCATAACGCTGTTTTTTCCCATCTTAAGCACTTTTTCCTTGAACCCTCCGGGGGAGTATGGTATTTTAAGGGTCGCCTTTTTAACATTTGAGAAGGCTATCTCAAAATCCACACGCGCCCGGGACCTGCTGCAGGGTGCCCTGTCGGGAAAACAGGGTCTGCTGCGGGGATGATCGGCGCGGAGGGAAAACCAGAAGGGGGGACACTATGTCCACGATCACGATGAAGGAGTTGCTGGAAGCGGGGGTTCACTTCGGCCACCAGGCCAAGCGCTGGAATCCCAAGATGAAGAAGTACATCTTCGGAGAACGGAACGGGATCTACATTATCGATCTCCAGAAGACCCTCAAGCTGTTCAAGGAAGCCTACGATTTCGTCCGCAATTCCTCCGCCCAGGGCAAGGATATCCTGTTCGTCGGCACCAAGAAACAGGCCCAGGATGCCATCACCGAAGAGGCCAAGCGCTGCGGGATGTATTACATCTCGAGCCGCTGGCTCGGCGGCATGCTCACCAACTACGCCACCATCAAAAAGAGCATCGATCGTCTCAAGAAGATCGAAAAGATGAAAGAGGACGGCACCTACGACAAGCTCACCAAGAAGGAAGTCGCCCGTCTGGAGAAAGAGCGCACGAAGCTCGAGAAGATCCTCATCGGCATCAAGACCATGCCCGGGCTGCCGTCCCTCATGTTCGTCATCGATCCCCGCAACGAGCAGATCGCCGTGCAGGAAGCGAACCGCCTCGGCATTCCCGTCGTGGCCGTGGTCGATACCAACTGCGACCCCGACAACATCGACTATGTCATCCCGGGCAACGATGACGCCATCAGGGCCATCCGCCTCATGTCCTCCAAGATCGCCGATGCCGTCATCGAGGGCCGGCAGGCGATCGCCAAGGAAGCAGGGGCTGCTATGGAGGCCGCCAAGTCAGCAGGCGCCGCTGATCTTGCCGAGGTACCCGCGGCAGCTGCGGACGTCGTAGCGGACGAGGAATAAGCGCTCGACCGCACCGTGCTTCGCGTTGAACAGTTGCATGGTCGATCGACATGCTCCGGAACCGGCGGCATGGTGCAGCAAATCAGTATCAAACAATAACGAGGAAGGGGATCACACATACCATGGCAGCAATATCCGCATCTGCAGTCAAGGACCTGCGCGAAAAGACCGGCGTGGGCATGATGGAAGCGAAAAAGGCGCTCGAAGAGGCCGGCGGGGACGCTGAGAAGGCGGTCGACATCCTCCGCAAGAAGGGGCTCTCTGCGGCGGCGAAGAAGGCGGCGCGCATCGCCTCCGAAGGCATGATCGCCTCGGCGCAGAAGGGCTCGGTCGGCGTGCTGATCGAGGTGAACAGCGAGACCGACTTCGTGGCGAAGAACGAGGAGTTCCAGAAGTTCGCCAGGGGCCTGGCGCTGCTCGCGGCAGAGAAGGCGCCGGCCGATGTTGCAGCCCTCTCCCAGCTCACGCTCGATGGCGAAAATGTCGAGGCCAAGCGCAACGCACTGGTCCAGAAGATCGGCGAGAACATCTCGATCCGGCGGTTCGAGCGGTTCCAGACGAACGACAGCCTTGCGATCTACCTCCATGGCACCAAGATCGGCGTGATGGTGGAGTACGCGGGCGGCGACGAACAGCTGGGCAAGGACATCGCCATGCACATCGCCGCGGCCAACCCGTCCTACCTTTCCCGCGATACGGTCGCTGCCGACGCAGTCGCCCGGGAGCGCGCGATCTGCGAGGCCCAGGCAAAGGAGACCGGCAAACCGGCGAACGTCATCGGCAAGATCGTGGACGGCAAGATGGAGAAGTTCTACGGCGACAACTGCCTCCTGGAGCAGATCTTCGTCAAGGACCCGGACGGCAAGCAGAAGGTCAAGAACATCTTGAAAACCGCAACGGTCAAGCGATTCACCCGGCTTCAGCTCGGCGAGGGTATCGAGAAGAAGAAGGCCGATTTCGCCGAGGAAGTGGCCGCGCAGCTGAAGCAGTAGCGCGCGACGTGACGGGCGGGCCGCAGCCCGCTATGGTCCAGGACAACGCTCTTCGACTCTTCCCGCCCTTCCGGCGGGACCAACGGCGCAGGTGACCGATGACGAGCTCTCCCTACAAGCGCATACTCCTGAAGCTCTCCGGCGAGGCCCTCATGGGCTCGCAGGGACACGGCATCGACCTCACCGTCATCGACAAGATCGCCTCGGAGATCAAGGAGATTTATGAGAACGGTCTCCAGATCGCCATCGTCATCGGCGGCGGCAATATCTTCCGGGGCCTTTCGGCCGCGGCCAAGGGCATGGAGCGCGCCAGTGCCGACTACATGGGCATGCTGGCCACGGTGCTGAACGCCCTCGCCCTCCAGAACACCCTGGAGAACAAGGGTGTGGCTACGCGGGTGCAGTCCGCCATCGAGATGCGGGAGCTCGCCGAGACCTACATCCGGCGCCGCGCAGTGCGCCACCTCGAGAAGAACCGGGTGGTCATCTTCGCTGCCGGCACCGGCAATCCCTATTTTACCACCGATACGGCCGCGGCGCTCCGGGCCATGGAGATCGGAGCCGACGTCATCATGAAGGCCACCAAGGTGGACGGCGTCTACAGCGCGGACCCGGTGAAGGACTCTTCCGCCGTCAAGTACGACCGCCTCTCCTACCTCGACGTGCTCCAGAAGAACCTCAAGGTCATGGACGCGACGGCCATCTCCCTCTGCATGGACAACAGCCTTCCCATCATCGTCTTCAATCTCAACGTCCCCGGCAACATCAAAAAGATCGTGGCAGGCGAGCCAGTGGGGACGCTGGTCTCTGGGAGGTAATACTGCTATGGTGAACGAGCTTATCAAAAAGGCCGACGACAAGATGAACAAGGCCCACGACACCCTGAAGCGGGAGTTCGCCGCCATCAGGACTGGCCGGGCGTCCCTCGGCATCCTCGACGGCATCATAGTGGATTACTATGGCACGCCCACGCCGCTGAATCAGGTGGCGAACCTCGCCGTGCCGGACCCCAAGACGATAACCATCCAGCCCTTTGAGCCCAAACTGCTGAGCGAGATCGAAAAGGCCATCCAGAAATCGGACGTCGGGCTCAATCCCGGCAACGACGGCAAGGTCATCCGGCTGTCCATCCCGCCCCTTACCGAGGAGCGTCGGCATCAGATCGTGAAGCACGCGAAGAAGCTCGCCGAGGACACCCGCGTGGCCTGCCGGAACATCCGTCATGAGGCCATCAACGACCTGAAGAAGAAAGCGAAGGACAAGGATTCCCACGTATCCGAGGACCAGGTCAAGAAGGTCCAGGACGAGATCCAGAAGCTCACGGACAGCCATATCAAAAAGCTCGACGAGCTGCTTGCCCACAAGGAAAAAGAGATCATGACCGTGTGATGCGCGGCAGGAGGAGCGACCATGCTGAAGAGACCGTTCGCCAGGATCCTTTCGCTGTACCTCATCGTCGCCCTGTTCGCGCTCGCCTTTCCGGCGCAAGGATGGGCCATGATCGTTCCCGCGGACCAGGCAGAAACGCGGTCGGCAGACCTGGCGAAGGTCCAGACAGCGCTCGAATCCTCGGTGGTCAGGCAGAGGCTCCTTGACTACGGCCTCACGCCCGACGAGGCGACAAAACGGCTGGGAGCCCTCTCGGACGAGCAGATGCACCAATTTGCCGCACACATGGATGCGGTGCAGGCAGGCGGCGATGTTCTCAGCGATGTGCTCGTCATCCTGTTGATCGTGGTCATCGTCATTGCCATCCTCGAGCTGACCGGCCACCACGTCGTTATCAGGCATTAAAACGCGGGCAGTCATCCCTGCATTCAGGAGGTGTTGTATGAAGCACATGCTCAGAGCGTTCTATACCCGGCCTCTTGTCATCTACCTCGTCCTTGCGCTCGTTGCCATCTCGACCGCAGCCGGACCCGCCGAGGCCATGCTCCTGCCGGTCTCCCCGGACGCAGCACCGGGTGCTCCGGCCTATGACCGCGCCGCTGACCTCGCAACGGTCCAGAAGACCCTCGAATCCAAAGAACTCCGGCAGAAGCTCCTGGACTACGGACTCACGCCTGAAGAGACCGAGGCCCGCATCGCTGCCCTTTCCGACGAACAGCTCCACCAGCTCTCCGCAAACCTGGACTCGGTCCAGGCCGGCGGCGATAGCGTCCTTGGCATCCTTCTGGGCCTTGTGATCATCGCGCTCCTGGTGGTGCTGATCATCTACCTCCTCGAAGGCCGGATCGAGATCAAGAAAAAATGATCCCTGACGGGAAGAACACAAAGGCCGTGAACAGCATACTGTCTGCTCACGGCCTTTTTTTGCTTGGTGCGATCGTCCTTGCGGCGGGGTGCGGGGGGAAAAGCTTCGAAGCCATCAGGCCCGGCATCGAGGCGCGGGGCCACTACATCGGCGGCGTCCCTTTCTTCCGGCAGACCGGACATGATTGCGGCCCGGCGGCACTCGCCGGCATCCTCGCATTCTACGGCAGGCCCGTGGACCTGGAAACGATAACCGCGAGCATCTATCTGCCCAAACTCCGGGGGACCCTGCCCATGGACCTCGAGCGCTACGCCAAGGACGCGGGGCTCAAGACAGCATCGTCAGACGGGACCACCGACGACCTGAGATCCGCTGTCAGGAGCAATACTCCGATCATCTGCCTCCTTGACCTGGGCTTGGGACCGTACCGGCAGCCGCATTATGTGACGATCATCGGCTTCGATGATGGGAACGGACTGTTCATCATGCACGATGGCGTTACCCCGGACAGGACCATGCCCTATGAGGGCTTTGAGGAAAAATGGGCGCGGGCAGGACGATGGATGATCGTGATCAAACCCTGAGGGCAGGGAGATCATGGCTGTCTCGACCACCCCAGCCTTTACTACCAAAAGGAAGTGACCAGGAGCATGCCCCAGCGCGTCGTACATTATGCCGTTTTCCTGCTCGCATTGCTGTTCTCCGGCTGCTCCCTCCCGCAGATCATCGTGCTGCATGACCCGCTCTCGGCCGAGGAACACATCAAGCTCGGCGGCATTTACGATTCCCAGGGAAAGACCGGGCTCGCGCGTGAACAGTACCGCTTCGCGGTGCGACAGGACCCGAAGAACGGCCGGGCGTGGTCTCTGCTGGGCGACATCGCTTACCGGGAAAAGGACTATCCCGAAGCGGAGAAGGCATACGGGAAGGCACTGGACCTTGATCCGAAGAGCGGCGATCTTCACAACAATTTAGCATGGGTCTATGTCCAGCAGGACAGGAAACTGAGCAAGGCGCAGAACCTGGTCATGCGGGCTCTGGAACTCGCTCCCGACCACCGGCCTTACTACCTCGATACGCTCGGCGTCATCCAGCTCAAGCTCGGAAAGATCCCGGACGCGATCACCTCGCTCCTGGAAGCGGCGGAAACAATCCCCCGGAGCCAGCCGGACCTCCTTGCCGAGGCCTATCAGCATCTGGCGGACGCGTACCATACTGCAGGTGACAGTCTTGCAGCTGATAACGCCCTGGAACGACTGCGCCAACTGAAGCCCGTAACGCCAAAAGAGCCTGTCCTGCAGCCTTGAAAGAAACAGATTCCGCTGTTCTTCCAAAGTGATAATGTCGTATTTCTCCCAGGCAGAAATGTCGTATTGTCCTTCCGTCAAGGGAGGGCACGATGGGGAGAGGCATTATCACGATGAGCATGAAGGAAGCAAAGCGGTTACATCTTGTTCGTAAAGCCGTAGAGAAAAGGATAACCCAAGCAGAGGCGGCAGATATGGCTGGTTTATGCCTTCGACAGCTGCAGCGGATCATTCGGCGTGTCAGGAGGGAAGGCGATGCCGGGGTTTGCCATTGTGCTCGGGGGAGGAAGCCCAACAACCAGATAGCGGAGACGGTCAAAGACACGGTAATCGAACTTTGCCGCGAACGCTACCATGAGTTTGGTCCTACCCTCGCGAGCGAAAAGCTTCGGGAGAAGAACCGCATCAAGGTAAGCGTTGAGACCCTGCGGACCTGGTTTCTTGAGGCAGGGTTGCCGTACCGGCAGCGCAAGAGGCGGCCGCACCGGCAGTGGCGGGAACGGAAAGCATGCCGGGGCGCCATGGTGCAGTTGGACGGTTCCCACCACGACTGGTTTGAGGGCCGCGGCCCGGCCTGCGTACTGATGGGATACGTGGACGATGCCACCGGTGAAGTATACGCCAGGTTCTATGATTACGAAGGTACGCTTCCAGCCATGGACAGCTTCAAAGGATATATCAGGCAGTACGGCATTCCTCAGAGCGTGTATTTAGACCGCCATTCGACCTATAAAGCGCCGGTTCAGTATCAGACGATCGAAGACCAGCTTGAAGGCCGACAGCTCATGAGCCAGTTCGAAAGAAGCCTTCAGGAACTCGGCGTGACGGTGATCCATGCCTATTCTCCGCAAGCCAAGGGGCGGGTGGAGCGGTTATTCGGGACATTTCAGGACCGGGTGATAAAAGAAATGCGGCTAGCAGGCATCAGAAGTAAAGACGAGGGGAATGCGTTTTTGGAAACCTACTTGCCTGGCTACAATCAGAGATATCGGGTATCTCCGGCGAAGGACACGGATCTCCACCGACCGTTTACAGATCGCAGGGAGTTGGAACGGATATTGTCCATTCGGACCGTGCGGGCATTGCGCAATGACTTCACCATTGCTCATGACAAGAAGCTCTATCAGATCAAAGACAATATCCGGGCTAAGAAGGTGTTGGTGGAAGAGCGGACGGATGGTTCAATGCGGATTCTGCATAATGGGCAACGCTTGAGGTTTCAGAAGATTACTGCCCGGCCGGAAAAAGAACGTAGGGAGTCGCTGAAGCTGCACAAGACTTGGGATAGGGGAAAGCCGGCAGGGGCACATCCGTGGAGAGCGCCCCTTAACCTCGATCAGAAAGAAAAGACAGCAGTGTCCAGCACCTCTTAAAACAGGACATTTCTGCTTTGGTAAGAATACGACATTTCTGCTTGGGCTTGACAAAGAAACAGATTCCGCTTGACTTTTCAGGCCGAATAATAGATATTTATATTTCCGTTTCGGCGGAAATCGGGCGGATAGCTCAGCTGGGAGAGCACAGCCCTTACAAGGCTGGGGTCACAGGTTCGATCCCTGTTCCGCCTACCAATAGCAGCAACTTCGGATGACGGCTTTCCCGATCCGTACTCCGAAATTTTCAAATTGCACTCACCACGGGGGTGGTAGTTCAGCCGGTTAGAACGCCTGCCTGTCACGCAGGAGGTCGCGGGTTCGAGTCCCGTCCACCCCGCCATTCATCGCCTGGAATTCCAGAACACCGCGCCGCAGTCACGTTCCTGTCTCCATTCTCCCGTCTCCCGTCTCCTGCATTGTATGTTATACTTTACCCGAGAGATTCCCATGACCGAATTCGACATGCATCCCTGGCTCCAGAAGGTATCACAGCAATACCCGGGCAAGTTCGCAACCGCGAACATCATGTTCAGCAAGATCCACCCCGGGGACCACATCTTCATCGGCACCGGCTGCGGGGAACCGCAGTTCCTGGTCCGGTCCCTCATCGAGTACGTCCAGTCCAATCCCAAGGCCTTCTTCGACACCGAGCTCCTGCAGGTCTGGGCCCTCGGCGTGGCGCCCTACGGGGACGAGAAGTTCAAGGACAATTTCCGCTACAACTCGTTCTTCATCGGAAACAATACCCGTCAGGCGGTGAACAAAGGGCTCGCGGACTACACCCCCGTCTTCCTGTCCCAGGTCCCCTCGCTCTTCGCCCGCAGGATCGTGCCCGTGGACGTGGCGCTTATCCAGACCTCCTTCCCCGACGAGCACGGGTTCCTGAGCCTAGGCATCAGCGTGGACATCGTGAAAGCGGCGGTCGAGAACGCGTCGCTGGTCGTCGCCCAGGTGAATGTCGAGATGCCCCGCGTCCACGGCGAGACCTTCATCCACATCCGGGATGTGGACTACCTGGTCCCCGGGAATGAGCCGCTCCTCGAGTTCACCAGCGTCGTGTCCGATGAGATCGCCGAACGCATCGGGAAGTACGTCGCCCGCATCGTACAGGACGGCGACACCATCCAGGTGGGCTACGGCAGCATCCCGAACGCGATCCTGTCGCACCTGAAGGACAAGAAGCACCTCGGGGTCCACACCGAGCTCATGACCGACGGGATCGTCGAGCTCATGCGGACGGGAGTGGTCGACAACTCGCAGAAGGACCTGAACCGCGGCAAGACCGTGGCCGCGTTCTGCATGGGAAAACGCGAGACCTACCGGTACCTGCATGACAACCCGGCGGTCGAGTTCCGGCAGGTGAATTACACCAACAATCCAACGGTCCTGGCGCGCCAGCGGAACATGACGGCCATCAACAGCGCGCTGGAGATCGACCTCACCGGCCAGGCCACGGCCGAGTCCATCGGCGAGATCTTTTACAGCGGCATCGGCGGCCAGGCCGACTTCATGCGCGGCGCCATCCTCTCGCCGGGCGGCAAGACGATCCTCGCCATCCAATCCACGGCGGAGAACGGCGAGGTCTCGCGCATCGTCCCCTTCGTGAAGGAAGGCGCGGGCATTACCCTGGGACGAGGCGACATCCACTACGTGGTGACCGAGTACGGCATCGCCTACCTGCACGGCAAGAACATCCGCGAGCGCGCCATGGACCTCATCTCCATCGCCCACCCGAAGTTCCGGCCCATGCTCATCGGGGAGGCCAAGCGCCGGCACCTCATCTACCGCGACCAGCTCTACATCACCGGCGAAGGAGGCGAGTATCCCGAGCACCTCGAAGCGCACCGCACGACCCACCGCGGCTTCGCCGTGTTCTTCCGGCCGGTGCGGATGAATGATGAGCACCTCCTGAAGGACTTCTTCTACCAGCTCACGAACGACAGCATGTACCACCGCTTCATCTCGATGCGGACCGACATGCCTCACGAGCGGCTCCAGAAATTCGTGGCCATCGACTACCGGCGGGAGATGGTGATCCTGGCGACGATCGAGCAGGAGGGGAAAGAGGTCGCGGTCGGGATGGGGCAGTACATGATCGACGAGAAGAGCCATACGGCGGAAGTGGCCTTCGTGGTGCTTGACGTGTACCAGGGCAAGGGCATCGGCGCGGAGCTGCTCACCTACCTCACGTTCCTTGCCAAGAAGCAGGGGCTCCTCGGCTTCGCCGCAACCGTGCTCCAGGACAACAAACCCATGCTCCACTTGTTCGAGAGCATGGGTTTTGAGATTGAAAAACGGCTCGATGCCGGTACCTACGAGCTCATCATGTCCTTCAGGGAAACCTGAACTGTATCCTCTTAAATCCTATAACCGTCCGCCAGCTATCCCACCGCAATCGAATACCTTTTATTCAACGATCGGGTAATACCATGCCCTGGTTGGTCCCTGCATGGGGTGGCAATTAAAACCTGCGCAGAAGGTCGGATGAACATCCAGCTGGTTTGTCAGATAGGCATTATCGGTCATCTTCCCTAGCCTGTTGGTTGCATCAGGGAATAGATTCGTGTATCCCATTTCGTTATACGTCGCACCATAAGGGATTGAAGAACCATGCACATCATGGCAGTTGACGCAGTTGACCCCTGAGGTGGTTCCGGTCCCCCGGAAGTCCGATATCAGGATCCCGAGATGTGCCCAGTGAAGGTTCATGTTGTCCCCCCAGAAGGTCGCGTCGTTGTACGCGCCGCCAGCCTCATTGTGATCGGCGAAGTGCGTTATCACCGAGGGTATCGTGTACGGCGGAGCGAAGCCGTTCGGCCCCCGGCCACCATAGGGCGACATGTTGTATTCCCAGTCGAGAATTCCGCCGGCCTTCACGCCTAATATGTCCTCCTTGGTAAAGCCGGGATAATTTGCATGGCAGTCGAAGCACAGGGCAAAGTCCGCTGCTGCATACATGTCGTCATTGTCATACTTGAACGGTCGGGCAGCCAGGACCTGGTTCACGGAACCATGGGCATTCACGCTCCCATTGTTCCCATGGCAGCCGGTCCCCGGCTGGCCGGTGCCGAGACAGGTGAGCTTCTTGATCGTCGCGTGATTCCCGTTCGGGCCATGGCCATTGGTATTTGTCCAGCTGGTCTTTATCCTCATCGCAAACGTATAGGGCACAACACCGAGCGTTGAACCGTCGTTAAAGGGGGTCGTCGGTGTTCCGCCGGAAACAAAGGTAGACGCGGCGCCGGTGATGTCATGGCAGCTCAGGCAGAACGGTTCGAGCGTGGAGGGGCTCGCGGGATCGTAGGTTATGACCAATCCGTTGTCCGCGTTCATTACCCGCACTGTCCCGCCCATGTGCTGCGACATGTCGTGACATACCATGCACTGCGTCGATATCGGATCATTCCCACCGGAAACATGATGGGACTTCACGCTTGCGTTCTGGCCAAAGTCGCCGCCCGGGCCCAATATCGCCCTGCGTGGGCCCATCACATTTACATGGCATACGGAGCAGGGCGGCAGGCTTACCCCTGCCAGTCCGTACCAGTCGGGATCGGGCGGTATGTGGCAATACATCGAGGAACAGGTGCCCATCTGCGGCCCGGTGTCATTGGTCCATGTTCCGGTGGGGTTCGTAGAATCAAAATACACCAGCAGGATGCTAGGATCGGGCGTGTCCATGGTGCCGTTGGTATGGGATGTCTTCGCCTGGTAGTTGAGGTGGCATTTTGAGCATGCCATGCTATAACTTGTTACATGTTTCCCATGCTTGCCCGCAAGGCCACTTCCGTTCGTCGCGACCGGATCAAGCACGCTCGCGTAGCTCGAGGAGTGACAGGTCGTACATGCCGCGGGAAGCGTCCACGTTCCGGTCCCGTACCAGCTGAGCGTATTTGACGCGTGGCAGGCTACCGTCGCACAGTCGCCGGTCTGCGCGCCCGTATCATTGGTCCACGACGCGGCCGGACCGACGATGTTAAAACGGACGATGTTCACGGCCGGATCGGGCGTGTCGAGTACGCCGTTGGCGTGGGTCGATGCGCTCGGATAGTCATAGTGGCAACGTTCACAGGCAATGCTCCTTGAGGTGACGTGTTTCACGTGCCGGCCCGCAGGTGGGTTGCCGTTCGTTACCGCAGGGTCGAGTGCTGTCGAGAACGTGGATGCATGGCAGACGGTACACGCGGGTAACGTCCAGGGAGTCGTCCCGTACCAGTCGAGCGTCGCGTTACCGTGACAGGCAACGCCCGCGCAGCTTCCCGTCCCGGTGCCAGTATCGTTCGTCCAGAGGCCCACCGGCCCAACAATGCCCATATTGACCACATTCACCGCCGGATTGCCGGTATCCAAGGTGCCGTTCATATGGGTCGGTGCGTTGATATAGTTTACATGGCACCTCTCGCAGTCGATACGCCGTTCCTGAACATGCTTGACGTGTTTGCCATAGGTGCCTGATCCGTTCGTGACCAGGGGATCAGGCGCGACCGAACTCGTTGCGTTGTGGCATCCAGTGCAAGCTGATGCCGGCTGGCGGATGCCGGGTTTGTGATTGAACAGCGAGTCCGGACCGTGGCCAGAGTTATTGCAGCCTGCGATTACGAACAGAAGTGCTAGCATTGACCAGGTGAAACGGGTCTTCATCGCCGTGCTCCATTATCGTGAACAAATCTATTTATGACATAACCAGCAGTTCATCGTTGGGCTGACCGCGTGAGGCGCCGAGGTATGGGGCGACACCTTATGGCAGACCACGCAGTTGTCCGCGGGCACGAGGCCGGACCCGAAATGGCACCAGGAGCAGTGGCGCTTTCGCCAGCTGCCGGTGTGCGTACGCGGAGCCGTCTCGCTGTGGCAGCGGATGCAGTAATCCTGGCGGTGACACGTGAGGCAGCGCTCCCGGTTGCCATCTGCCATCAGCCCATGACCCCGGACCCTCCACGTATTGTTATGGTCCCGCGGCATGGTCGTGGTATGGCAGACGATGCAGTCCGTCTGCTCATGGCAGGTGAGGCACGCCTTGCCCGGCTGGCCCGGGCTGTTCCCGCTGGCCCCGACCGCCCTCCCATGGTACTCGAGCCAGTTTCCTTTGTGAGAACCCGGTTTCGGGAAGGGGATCCGGGCATCCTGTCCGCCGTTCTGTGCCGCCAGGGCAACGAATCCGGTCCCGAGCACAAGAAGGGCCAGCAGGATGATCACCGTCCTTTTCATAGTACTGTTGTCAGAAGTCATAGCGCATTCCCAGCCTCAGGGTCTGGTATTTCTCGAAACTGTGCTCGTATTCGTAGCCGCCGTTCACGGAGAACCCATTGTTCAGGGGATACTTTCCGGTCAGGTACCAGGTGCGCACCTGCTCCCGCACCCCCAGTTCGGTATAGTAGTCGTACTTGTAGAGGCTGTAGTTGGTGCCGATGCTGATCCGCGCTTCCTTCTTGTTCTTCTTTATCTTATAGGACAGGTCGGCGCCGACGGCGTCATAGGACCGCCCCTGGCTCTCCCACTGTTCGAGAAGAAGCGTGCCGGACAGGTTGTTCAGGAGGAGGTCCATCACCTCAACATCAAAGTACGCGCGCCAGAACTCTTTGTTGAAAGGGCCCTCGTCGGAGGAGTCAAGAAGCTCGCGTTTGAAGTATCCCAGGTCCACGGCCACCCGCTCGGCGAAGAACTTGCGCACTTTGATGTCGAAGCTCTGATACGGTGCGGAAACGCCAATGACATCATAGTAGAGAGAGAGGTCCGTGGTCAGCTCGTTCTGGGGCCGGAACTGCCGGAAGTAGCTCGCGGTGGCATCGATGTTCGCGGCCTGCCAGGCGGTCGAGGCCTTGAGTGAAAGGTCGCGCGGCTCGCCGTCCAATAACCGGTACTTCGCCGCCACCCGGGTGTACGGCTCGAACAGCTGCCAGACCTTGAACGATACCATGCGGTCGTAGATGGTCGCGTCCTCGGGAGTGAACTCCCGCTTGTCTTTCACGGCGAGAAAGTCGACGCTCATGCCCGTCGCCGGGAGCGGCCGGTAATCGAAGCCAGCGCCCTGAAGGGTATCCTCTCCCCAGTGCGCATTGACCTCATAGAAGTGGACCGCCGCGCCGCCGTAGAGCGTTAAGTTCACCTTCTCGCTCCCCAGGTCCATGGCCACGCCGTCGAAGAACACCGGCTCGTCACGGGTTCCTGACTGACGGCCGATGCGAACCCTCGTGAGATGCTGAACCGGTTCGTTCAGCACAACATTCGCCTCGTAGAGATAGGCGATCGTCCGCTTCCCGTAGGTGTCCCCGACATCTTCGAGAGGATTGAATGCGCTCACGTCCTGGTTGCCGTCCAGGTCCGAGCGGACCGAGCCCAGGAAATGGAACTCAAAGCGGTTGTCCTTCGGCCTCGTGATGTCGAGCCGGAGATCACCAAAGAGATCCTGATCGCTTGTTCTCCCCTCGGAATAGGAGGCGGTTCGGTAAACGTATCTGGCCGAAAGGTAACCGTTCACGGACAGGGATGGGTCGGGTGATGATGAGGGGGAAGAAAGAACAGCGGGAACTTCATCAGCTGCATAGGTCAGCAACGGGAACAGCAGGGCCATAACAATGACGAGCGATGAACGCATCAACAGGTCACGGCAGCAAGATCTGCGACAGGTCCGCACCGGCACGATCCCTCCATCCAAGTTGTTCACGATAATAGAGATACCCGGATAAAATGTCAATCGAATTCAAAGAAATACTGGTCATCCGATGTTGATCGCGACAACCTTTCTTCTGCCGCAATACGAGATGTTTTGCAACATTTTTTGCAACTCCAAGTTTTTCCGTTGATTTGAGTGTTGGTTTCCTATACAATTTGACATTATGGGAAGGAAGCTGTTCGCGATAGTTTTTGTCTCCATCATCGTCCTGGCTCCGCTCGTCCTGAGCGCGGCGGAACCCCAGTGCCTCGACTGCCATCCCGATAAACGAGAAGGGAACGTGGTGCATCCTGCGATTGAAATGGGATGCAGCTCGTGCCATGTCGGGAACCATCAAGGTGAAAAGCCTTCTCCGAAGCTCTCGGCTGCCGTTCCGGACCTTTGCTTCACCTGCCACGACAAGGCAGCGTTCGAAAAGAAGTCGGTTCATACGCCGGTCGCCGGCGGCATGTGCACCTCCTGCCACAATCCCCATTCGAGCAAGAACGCGAAACTCCTGACTGCCCTGCCGCCAGACCTGTGCTTCACCTGCCATGACAAGAGCATGTTCACAAAAAAGACGGTCCATCCTCCGGTTAAGGACGGCCAGTGCACCTACTGCCATTCACCCCACGCTTCGGATCATCCCGCCGTGCTCACCCAGCCCCTTGCGGACCTCTGCGCCACCTGTCATGACCAGCAGACATCGGGTCGACACGTGATGGCGGCCTTCAGCGCATCCGATACCCATCCGGTGAAAGGCAAGCCTGATCCTTCGCAATCCGGCAGGGAGCTTTCCTGCACGAGCTGCCACAACCCCCATGCGTCTGAACGGAAGAAGCTTTTTGCGAGCGAAGAAAAAAGCCCGGGAAATCTCTGCCTCCTGTGCCACAAGAAGATCATGGTACGGCCATGAAACCCATCCTCTTCTCTTTCTATACCCTCACCCTTGCGCTCTGGACCGGCGGTATGGCCCTGTTCACCTTCATCGTCACACCGGCGATCTTTCGATCCTACGGGAGGGACCAGGCGGGAGAGATCGTGGGAAAACTTTTCCCTGGTTACTTCCTCTACCTGCTCGTGCTATCGGCCCTGGCGCTGGTGCTGTTCTTCCTGCTCAGCGCGGACCACGCGTCGCGCCCCATCCGCGCCTCCCTCTTCCTGCTTGTCGTTGCGGTCATCATCAACGTCTATGTCCTGCTCTCGCTCCACCCGAAGGCGGTCCAGATAAAGCAGCAGGTTGTCTCCTTCGAGAAGGCAGCGCCTGATTCGCCCGCCCGTAGGGAATTCCGGAAGCTCCACGGCATCAGCGCCGTCCTGAACCTCGCCCTCCTGGCGGACGGCATTGCGCTCCTTGCGCTCAGTAGAAACTTCGTCAATGGCAGGTAACGATAGCCGCCATACCGCTTCGGGCAGTACAGAGCTCATGTCAACTTCCTGTACGCTGCACGACAATCATCCGAACACCGTAAGAAGGAGAGACGGGCAGGACCTGTTGAGAATCGGACCTATCTTCGTCCTCGCCTGCCCGTTGCCTACGAACTTCTTCCTAGGAACTATTGCCCCTCAGGATAAGAACTAATCCCAATTTCCTTTTCTCCCTCCCCGAGGTATCCTTGAATCAACAAGAACAAGAGACCACCCTTAAGGAGGGACAGAACATGTTGAACAACGGCGGACAGACGGCAAAGGCAGGGACCTACTGGAACCTTTCGAACGGCAGCCGGGTGCAGATGGAACAGGAAGGCGTGCTTCCGGGCAGCGGAACGACCCGGTACATCAAGGCGCACGTTGCAGTGATGCTGATGGCGGCACCGGTCATCGGCCTGGTCTTTGCGGTGTTCCTTCCCTTCATTGGCATCGTGATGACCCTGAACCTGGTCGGCAAAAAGCTCATTGAAAGCGCAGCATCGGTGGCAACGGGCAGCGTATCCTTCGGATGGCGGCCCATCGAGGCCTACCTGGCCGGGAGAAAGATGATGAAGGCCAAGAGGACGAAGAGGGCTGAGAAGGATGCCGACAAAGAGTAGGTCGGTAACCGGCAACCATGATACGGCGGGACAGGTCGCACTGTCCCGTTTTTATTTGCTAGGGAGCTTCGTGCAGGTTATCCTGCAGAATAGCTGCGTCACATACCCCTCTCCAGTCCTCGTGCACAAGAAACAACTTAATTCTTCCCTCGGTTTTAGTACCCCGCTTTACGGCCGTTCTTCTTGAATCCAGGAGCGAGCGATTGCGGGGTGGAGATGGATAAACATAACTACCCTGAGGATCGAAGCACCCTGTAGCTAGCTGCAGGGTGCTTCAACCTCTCGCCTTCATCGTCCTGGTTGTCACGATCATTGCCGGGCTCCTTCGGATATCGGATCGGCCCGACACAGGGCAAAAAGAATAAGGACAGCCATTGACCGCTGTTTCCCCGCGTCACCTTGGCCTTGCTACGGTGCTAAGCCTCTCGATGTATCCGCATCTCCCTTGACCATTCGCCTATCCTCGACTACACTTGAGACATGCTCTCGGCCTTGTTCAATCCGCAGTCCATCGCGGTTATCGGCGCTTCTGCGGACGCGAAAAAAGTTGGACATGCCGTCCTTCAGAACCTCATCCAGTACCGCTATAAGGGGCGGCTCATCCCGGTGAACCCCAGCTGCCCCGAGATCCTCGGCCTCAAAACCTACCCCAAGGTATCCACGGCAGAGGAAAGGACCGACCTGGCGATCATCGCCGTGCCGGCCAAGTTCGTTCCTGACACGCTCATCGACTGTTCCGTTGCCGGCGTCAAGGCCGCTGTCATCCTGAGTGCAGGATTCAAGGAGGCCGGCGCCGAAGGAACGCGCCTTGAGCAGACCGTCAAGGACATCGCGAAAAAGCGCGGCATCCGCGTCCTGGGCCCCAACTGCCTGGGCCTTATCAACACCGGGAACGACATGAACGCCACCTTTGCCGGCGGCATGCTGCCGAAAGGGCGGATCGCCTTCTTCTCGCAGTCCGGCGCGCTCGGCATCGCCATCCTGGACTGGGCCCTCGGGAACAGGATCGGCTTCTCCAAGTTCATCAGCCTCGGGAACAAGGCGGACCTGAACGAGATCGACTTCATCGAATATTTCATGAACGATCCCGATACGGACATCATTCTGGGCTACATCGAGGACGTGGTGAGCGGCACACGGTTCCTCAAGGCCGCGTCACTGGCAACACGGGTCAAACCCATCGTTCTGCTCAAATCCGGCGGCACCGAGGCAGGCGCCCGGGCCGCGTCGTCCCACACCGGCGCGCTGGCCGGATCGGACGTGGCCTTCGACGCAGCTTTCCGCCAATCCGGAGTGATCCGCGCCTCGGGCGTCGAGGAGCTTTTTGACACGGCCATGACCTTCTCAGGCAGGAAGCTCCCTGCCGGGAACAGGCTGCTCATCGTCACGAACGCCGGCGGGCCCGGCATCCTCGCTGCGGACACGGCCGAGCGCATCGGCGTCAAGCTCCCGCAAATGACGAAGGATACGCTCGACGCGCTGATCAAGCAGCTGCCGCCCAGCGCTTCGGTCTACAATCCCGTGGACCTGATCGGCGATGCCACGTCGGAGCGCTATGCCGTAGCAATGGAGAAGGCCGTGGCAGACCCCAATGTGGACGGCGTGCTCGTGATCCTGACGCCCCAGGCAATGACGGACGTGGATAACGTGGCAGATCTCACGATCCGGACGTCGAACACAACGGACAAGCCGATCCTCACGTCCTTTATGGGATCGCTTAGCGTACAAGGTGCGGTGGAGAAGCTCAAGCAGGGATCCATACCGAACTTTTCCTATCCCGAGACCGCTGTCCGTGCGTTCAAGAAGCTCGCCGATTACCGGCAGTGGCAGACCGTGAAGGACGAGGAACTCCACGTGGGCTGGTTCAACGAGGACGCCGTGCAGGACCAGATAGACGCCCTCCTGAAGCGCGGTGTGTACCAGGCAGGAGAAGAGGAAGCCGTGGCCATGCTCGCTCTGTACGGCTTCAAGTTCCCCCAACGGCTCCTGGCGCGCACGGCAAAGGAAGCCGGAGCAGCAGGCGCGAAGATCGGCTTCCCGGTTGTAATGAAGATATCGTCCCCCGACATCCTGCACAAGACCGATGTGGGCGGCGTAAAGGTCGGTGTGCGGACCGCGAAGGAGGCCGAGGAGGCATTCCTGGCCATCACGGCGAACGCCCGCCGGTTCATGCCCGAGGCCTTCCTCAAGGGCGTCATGGTCTACGAGATGGTCAAGGGCGGCAAAGAGGTCATCCTGGGCGTCACCACCGATCGGACCTTCGGCCGCATGATCATGTTCGGGTTGGGCGGCATCTACGTCGAGGTCCTGAAGGACGTGTCCTTCCGCATCGTGCCGGTCACACGCCGGGACGCCCAGACCATGGTGGGCGAGATCAGGACCGTGGGGCTGCTCAAGGGTGCGCGGGGCGAGAAGTCCGTTGATCTTGCCGCCATCGCCGACAATATCGTCAGGCTCTCCGCCTTCGTGACGGCCTTCCCGGAGGTCCAGGAGCTGGACATCAATCCGCTGGTCGTGATGGAGCAGGGCGCCGTCGCGCTTGACGCGCGTATCATCTTTAAGCATATGTAAGTGATTGCAGGAGGTTCTCATGGTTCCCATCTTTCTGGCATCGACAACACCCTATTCGGGCAAGACCCTCATCGCGCTCGGTCTGGCGCTCAAGCTTCGGGAGCAGGGGTTCTCTGTGGGGTATATCAAACCGCTGGGAACAACACCGGTGATGGTCGGCAAGGACCTCTACGACGCCGACGCGGTTTTCATCAAGGAGGCGCTCGAGCTACCCGAGCCACTCAGTACGGTCTCGCCCTTCGTGCTGGACTACGAGACCCAGACCCGGATCTTCACCGGTCAAGCGCCCGATGCGAAAGCACGCGTCCTCGCAGCTTTCCGATCGTTTAAGGCAAAGGACTTCATTCTCCTGGGCGGCCCGGCCAGCCTGTTCGAGGGCGGCCTCCTGGGCATCAATGTCCTGTCGCTCATGACCGCGCTCAATGCCAGGGTCCTGATGATCGAGCCCTGGGTGGGAGAGCTGACCGCCGACACCCTGCTCGGCATGCGCAAGTTTATGGGAAAGCGTTTTCTCGGCGGGGTGATCAACAAGGTCTCTCCCGCGGCCGCGGGCTATGTGAGCGAGACGGTCCGACCCTTCCTCGAAAAGGCAGGCGTCAAGGTCTTCGGCGTATTTCCCCGGGACAAGTTCCTGGGCTCCATCAGCGTCCGGCAGATCACCGACCTTCTGCATGGAAAGGTGCTCTGCTGCGAGAACGGGCTCGACGAGTTTATCGAGAACTTTTCCATCGGCGCTATGGATGTGGACAGCGCACTCAGCTATTTCCGCAGGACGCCGAACAAGGCGGTCATCACCGGTGCACATCGCTCGGACATCCAGCTTGCGGCGCTCGAGACCTCGACGCGATGCATCATCCTCACCGGCGGCCTGTCCACGAACGATGTGGTCATCGGCAAGGCCCAGATGAAAGGTGTACCCATCATCTCCGTGGCGGACGACACCTTCACGACCATCGACAGGATCGAGGCGACCATCGGCAGGACCCGGATCCGCGAGAAGGCCAAGCTCGACCGCGCGAAGGAGCTCATGGGCATCGAGTTCGACCTGCAGCGGTTCCTGAAGGCCGCGGCGCGCCGCTCGTAATATTGGGGGACCGGGGCAAGGCTCCTTGGTTCCTCATCCGACCCGCTCTGCAGCAAAGGACCTTTATGGACAGAACCTCGATTATACAGCTCATCAAGGACCATCGCTCCTACTTCGCGTCCGGCATCACGAAGGATCCGTCCTTCCGCAGGGAGCAGCTCCTGGTCCTTAAAAAGGCGCTTCTTGCCTGCGAGCACACGCTCTTTCACGCGCTGAAGGAGGACCTGGGCAAGCCGGCCTTCGAAGCCTATGGCGGAGAGACGGCCATTGTTGTCAATGAGATCGACCATGCACGGAAGCATCTCGTGTGCTGGTCCCGGCCGCGGCGCGTCCGGATGCCGCTGGCGCACTTCCCTGCCCGGGGCTTCGTGCAGCCTGAACCCTACGGCGTGGCGCTCATCATCGGGCCTTGGAACTTCCCGGTCCAGCTCATGCTGTCGCCCCTCGTCGGCTCCATGGCGGCCGGCAACTGTGCGGTGCTCAAGCCGGCCATCAACACACCCCACACCTCGCACATCCTCGCGAAGCTTATCCGGGAAAATTTTGACCCTGCCTATGTGTCCATCGTCGAAGGCGGGGCCGAGACGGCACAGGAGCTGCTCGCCGAGAGGTTCGATTGTATCTTCTTCACCGGCGGCCCCGCGACCGGGAAGCTCGTCATGGCCGCAGCGGCGAAGCATCTCACACCGGTGACGCTGGAGCTCGGCGGCAAGAATCCCTGCATCGTGGACGCCGGCACCCACCTGGGCATCACGGCGAGGAGGATCGTGTGGGGCAAGTTCTTCAATGCGGGCCAGAGCTGCGTGGCCGTGGACTATCTCCTCGTGGACCGGCGCGTCAAGCAGGAGCTGCTGTCACGGATCATCGCCTGCATCGAGGAATTCTACGGTGAAGACCCCTCCCGGAGCCCGGATTTCGCCCGCATCGTGGACGAAGCGCACTTCGACCGCCTGCTGGCCCTGCTCGGACGGGGCGATGTCCTCATCGGCGGCGGGTCGGACCGGGCCAGCCGGTACATCGCACCCACGGTGATCGACGGCGTCACCGGCGACGAACCCATCATGGAAGATGAGATCTTCGGCCCCCTCCTTCCGGTCATCACCTACGATGATCTGTCCGAGGCGATCGACTTCGTGGCGGCCAGGCCGAAGCCCCTGGCGCTCTATTTCTTCTCCCGCGACAAGGTCCACCAGGAGAAGGTCCTCCGCGGGACCTCGTCAGGCGGCGGGTGCATCAACGATACGGTCATCCATGAGACCGTCACCAGCCTGCCCTTCGGCGGCGTGGGCGACAGCGGCATGGGCAAGTACCACGGCAAGGCGAGCTTCGACGCCTTTTCCCACGACCGGAGCATCGTCAGGAACAATTTCCTCGTCGACATCTTCCTGCGCTACCCGCCCTACCAGGACCACCTCACGTGGCTCAGAAAAATGTTCTGATCTGTTGACCGTCCTGCGAAGGGCATGATGTCTGCTATAATTCTCTCGTATGGAACAGCCGATCATCCAGGTCGATGCGTTCACCAGCAGGCCTTTTTCCGGCAACCCGGCAGCAGTCTGCATCCTCGAGGAATTGAAGGACGACCCGTGGATGCAGGACATCGCGCGGGAAATGAACCTTTCGGAAACCGCGTTCCTGGTCAAAAGGCCCGAGGGCTTCGACCTCCGCTGGTTCACGCCCGAGGCCGAAGTGGACCTGTGCGGCCACGCGACGCTTGCGTCGGCCCATATGCTGTGGGAGGACGGCCGCGTTCCTCGCAGCGAAGAGATCCGGTTCTTCACGAAAAGCGGCAGCCTGACCGCCCGCTGGAAGGACGGCTGGGTCGAGATGGACTTCCCGGCGGAGCCGGAACGGCGTGAAATGCCCCCCCCTGAGCTTATCACCGCGCTCGGCATCACGCCCCTCTATACCGGTAAGAACCGCTTGAACGACTGGCTCATCGAGATCGAGTCGGAGAAGGTCCTTCGGAGCCTTACGCCTGATCTCACCCTCTTGACGACCGTTCCCATGCGCGGCGTCATGGTGACCTCGCGATCGATCACGAAGGGTTTTGACTTCCTCTCGCGCTTTTTCGCCCCCGCCGTCGGCATCAACGAGGACCCCGTCACCGGCTCCGCCCACTGCTGTCTCGGCCCGTACTGGCAGAAACGTCTCAAGCAGTACACCTTCTACGCCTATCAGGCCTCACGCCGGGGCGGTGTGGTCCACGTGCGTGTCGCCGCTGACCGTGTTATCCTCTCCGGCCAGGCAGTGACCGTCATGCGGGGCGCTCTTCTGCTATAATAAGGAACCATTACGAGCTGCCGGCGGCAGAGCGCTATGAAAAAAGACCTCCCTCACAAGACGACAGACGGCAAGAAACCCTCCCCGAAGCGCACGCACCCCGGGACGGATCCCCAGGCAACTCCTGCAGCGAACCTCTTAGATGCACATTACCGGATCCTGTTCGACACCATGTCGCAGGGCGTCATCTTCCGCGATGGGGAAGGCAGGATCCTATCTGCTAACCCTGCTGCTGAGCGGATATTGGGCAGGACGCTGAAGGACATGCTCGGCAAGACCAGCGCTGAAGTGCACACCGAGGCGCTGACGGATGACGGTGCCCCCCTTCCGGCGGGAGCGTTCCCGGCCGACGTCGCCCTGAGGACCGGCCAGCCCAGCACCGGTTTTGTCATGGCCACACTGAACCCCCGGGAGAACGAATACCGCTGGATCAGCGTCAGCGCCATGCCCATTTTCCACCCCGGCGAAAGCAAACCCTTCCAGGTGTACATCCTCTTCGACGATATCACGGAACGCCGGCGCATCGACCAGGAACTCCGGAATGCCCACGATCACCTGGAGCAGGAGGTGCAGGAACGCACCCGGGAGCTTGCCGGGACCAATGAAGAGCTCTCCGCCCAGATCGCCGTCCGCAAAAGGGTCGAAGGCGCCCTCCGGGAAAGCGAGGAGAAATTCCGACGGCTCGCTGAGAACGCCGCGGACCTGATCTACGTCTACCGGCTTTTTCCGGAGCGAAAATTCGAGTACGTAAGCCCTTCGGCGACCGACATCACCGGATACACCCCCCTGGAGCATTATGCGAACCCTGATCTCGGCTTCCAGCTCATCCATGCCGATGACCGGGGCAAGCTCGCCGATATCGCCGCAGGGAAAATGGACCCCCGTCGTCCGCTCGTGCTCCGCTGGATCAGGAAGGACGGCAGGGTGATCTGGACCGAGCAGCGGAACATTCCTATCATGGATGAGTCCGGCAGGGTCGTCGCCCTGCAGGGGATCGCCCGGGACATCACTGACCGCGTGAAGATCGAAGAGAAACTTCGGGAGAGCGAGAAGTTCCTCCAAACCGTCATTGACACCGAGCCTGAGTGCGTGAAGATGCTGGCGAAGGACGGCACGCTGCTCATGATGAACCGTGCAGGACTGGAGATGCTCCAGGCGGAATCGTTCGGCCAGGTCCAGGGCAAATCGGTATACGACCTGGTCGTCCCTCATTACCGGCGGCAGTTCGCCGCGCTCACGGAGAGCGCGTTCGCCGGGAAGAGCGGGACGCTCGCCTTCGAAGCGGTCGGGCTCAAGGGACGACCGATCTGGCTGGAGACCCATGCCGTTCCACTCCGTGACGACAAGGACACGATCATCGCCACCCTCGGCATCACGCGCGACATCACCGAGCGAAAACGGGCCGAAGAGTCCCTGCGCAGGTCCGAGGCGCTCTATCATGATCTTGTGGAAACGTCCCAGGACCTTATCTGGCAGTGCGACGCCGAGGGCCGATATACCTATCTCAATCCCGCATGGGAGGCGGTTCTCGGCTACCCGGTCGAAGAAATGCTCGGCAAACGTTTCGCGGATTTCCAGTCCCCGGAGCAGATGCAGCGGGACATCATCGAGTTCGCGCGGCTGTTGCAGGGGATCTCCGTAAAGGGATACGAGACCGTCCATATCGGTAAGAATGGTCGGAAGGTCCATCTGGTCTTCAACGCAAAGTCCATCCGCGACAGCGAAGGTGCGATCACCGGGACCCGCGGTACGGCCTATGACATCACCGACCGGAAAAAGATCGAGAACGCCATCAAAGAGCGTGAGTACTGGTTGCGAGAGTCACAGCGGGTCGCGCACCTCGGCTCCTATGTTCTGGACATCCGGTCCGGCACATGGACAAGCTCGGATATCCTCGACGATATTTTCGGGATCGGGAAAGAGGATGACCGGTCGGTGAACTCATGGAGAGACCTCGTTCACCCCGAGGACCGCAAGCGGATGATGCAACACTTCGCGGAAGTGGTTGCCGAAAAAAAACGCTTTGACGCCGACTACCGCATCATACGGAAGCGTGATCGCAGGGAACGGTGGGTCTCCGGCCTTGGCGAGCTGATACTCGATGAGAAGGGCGTTCCGATCAAGATGCTCGGGACGATCCAGGACGTGACCGATCGAAAGCTTGTCGAGCACTCGCTGCTTGCGAGCGAGCAACGGTACAAACAGCTCCTTGAGTCGGTCACCAACTATATCTATACGGTAACGGTGGAGAACGGCAAGGCCGTTTCCACCGTACATAGTCCCGGCTGCGTCGCGGTGACGGGATATACGTCCGGCGAGTATGCAGCGGACCCTTTCCTGTGGTACCGCATGGTCCACAACCAGGACAAACAACTGGTCCTGCAGCAGGCAGAAGACCTGCTCGCGGGCGGACACCCGGGACCGGTCGAACACCGGGTACAGCATAAGAACGGGACCTTTGTCTGGCTTCGCAGCGCGGTCGTCCCGCACATTGACGATCAGGGCAGGCTGACGTCCTATGACGGTCTCGTCACGGACATCACGGCGCAGAAACGCGCCGAGGAATTTTCGCGGAACATCCTCGAGACCGTTGACGAGGGCTTCCTGGTCATCGACCGTGACTACACGGTCATGTCGGTGAACAGAGCGTACTCCCGGCAGGCGGGTATGGATGTGAAGGACATCATCGGGAGGAAGTGCTATGAGGTCTCGCACAGGTTATCGCGCCCGTGCTATGAAAAGGGGGAAGAATGCCCTGTTCGCGGCGCCTTCGAGACCAAGACGCCGCAGACAGTGATCCATACCCATCATGATGCCGAGGGAAGCAGCCTCTTCGTCGAGACAAAAGCGTTCCCGCTCCGGGACGAAGCCGGACGGGTCGTCGCCGCCATCGAGATCATCCACAATGTCACGGACAGGAAGCACCTCGAGGACCAGCTGCGCCATTCCCAGAAGATGGAGGCCGTGGGGCTCCTCGCGGGCGGCATCTCCCATGACTTCAACAACATCCTTACGGCCATCATCGGTTACGGCAACCTTCTCAAGATGAAGATCCGCGCAGGCGACCCTCTGCATTCGTACGTCGAGCAGATCCTGGCCTCATCCGCGCGTGCCGCCAATCTCACCCAGAGCCTGCTCGCGTTCAGCAGGAGACAGGTCATCAACCCCCGATCCATTGACCTCAATGATTCTATCCGCCGTTTCGAAAAGCTGCTCCACCGGCTCATCGGCGAGGACGTAGAGCTGCAGACCGACCTCGCGCATGCTGAAATGACCGTCCTCGCCGATTCCAGCCAGGTCGAACAGGTATTGATGAACCTCGCAACGAACGCCCGGGACGCCATGCCCCACGGCGGCACCCTTACCATACGGACAGAGATCGCCGTGATCGACGATGCGTTCTTAAAAACGCATGGATTCGGCAGACCCGGGAACTACATCCGCGTCTCGGTGCGTGACACGGGGTTCGGTATGGACAAAAAGACGCTTGCGAGGGTCTTTGAGCCTTTTTTCACGACCAAGGAGCTCGGGAAGGGAACCGGCCTGGGCCTTGCCATTGTGTACGGGATCATGAAGCAGAACAACGGCTACGTCATCGTGGAGAGCGAACCGGGCGGGGGCAGCTGTTTCTTGCTGTATTTTCCGCTCATCGCCACGTCGGCGGAAGCGACAAAGACCGCTGAGCCGGCACTCACAGACGAAGGTCACGAGACCATCCTGGTTGCCGAGGACGATGTCACGATCCGCCAACTGACAAAGACCATTCTCGAGGAATTCGGCTATGACGTCATTGAGGCCGTTGACGGCGAGGATGCGGTGCTGAAGTTCCGCGAGAACAAGGAAGGCATAAAGCTCGTGATCCTGGACGTCGTCATGCCGAAGAAGAACGGCAAGGAGGCCCGCGACCTTATCGCAGCGCTCAAACCGGATGTCAAGGTCCTCTATATCAGCGGCTACAATGCCGATGTCCTCCTCAGCAAAGGCATCGACGATACAGCGAACTTCATCCTGAAGCCCGTTTCGCCCATGGACCTTCTGCGCTCCGTGCGCAGGATCATCGACAGCGACGACGGCTCGCTCAAGGCCACGTCCCGCTGAATCCAGGAGCGAGCGCATTCCCCGTAGCTTGCTGCGGTGTTAGCGAGCGATTAGAACAACGTATTATTACCCTGAGGATCGAAGATTCCCTGCAGCTTGCTGCAGGGAGCTTCAATGCCCGCTTCCGTCCGACCGGTCCCGCAACCCCTCAATCACCGGATATTAATAAAAACGCCCTCAATATTCAGTCATGGTGAGGAGCAGATCGGCGAAGCAATCTCTCCGTAACAGCAAGATTGCCGCGCGCCCTACGGTCGCCCGCAACGACCGTATAACAATACGTATTTCGTTTGCCATGATGATACCGCGGATATGGTCTCATCACCTCCTTTGCAGCTGTTTCGGGTTGACACCCTTTTTCGGGCATGATAGTGTTTCCCATGCTCGCCTACGTAAACGGCCACTTCGTCCCTCGGGACGAGGCGCGGGTATCGGTCTACGACCACGGGTATCTCTATGGCGACGGCATCTACGAGACCATGCGCGCCTATGGGGGCAACATCTTCCTCCTCAACAGGCACCTCTCCCGTCTCAAGCTGTCCGCTGATGCCATTTCGCTGAACCTGCCCCTTCCGCTGGAAAAGATCGGCAGCACGCTTATCGAATCCCTCACCGTCAACAAACTTCGCGAGGCGTATATACGGATCCAGATCAGCCGGGGCCCCGGCGAGATCGGCCTCGATCCGGCGCTCTGTCCCGCACCCACCATGGTCATCCTGGTCAAACCGTTCAAGGACTATCCCGCTGAACTTTACGAGAACGGCGTGGCCGTGGCCGTCGTCAAGACCCGGCGGAACCATCCCCTCGCTCAGGACCCCGCCATCAAAAGCACGAATTTCCTGAACAACATCCTGGCCAAGATCGAGTCCCTGAAGGCCGGCGCCTATGAAGGCATCATGCTCAACTGGAAGGGATATGTGGCCGAGGGGACCATCAGTAACATATTCACGGTGAAGAAGGGCGTGCTGCACACGCCTCATCTCGATACGGGCATCCTGGAAGGCATCACGCGCGACCTGGTCCTGTTGCTCGCGAAAAGGAACAAGGTCCGGGTGCAGGAGTCTCTGATGCGGACAAGCGATCTTTACCGGGCCGACGAGTGTTTCATCACGAACACCACCGTCGAGGTCATGCCGGTGACCTCCGTGGACGGAAACAAGGTCGGCTCGGGAATGCCGGGGCCGATCACCAACACGCTCATCAACGCCTATCGGAACGAGGTGCAACGTCATGTTTAAGGATGCAGGTCAGCTCGCCCAGCTCATCGATCACACGCTCGTCAGGCCCGATGCGACGCTGGACGACCTCGCTGCCGCCTGCGCTGACGCGAAGCGTTACCGGTTCGCGGCGCTCATGGTGAACGGCTGGCATGTGGCGCGCGCCAAGGCCGCCCTTGCCGGAACGGGGGTGAAGGTCGGCGCGGTGGTGGGTTTCCCCCACGGCGCCTGCACGACGACGGTGAAGATCGTGGAAGCCATGGAAGCCATGAAGAACGGCGCCGAGGAGCTCGACATCGTCGTGAACCTGGGCATGGTGAAGTCGGGCAAGCAGGAGCTCCTTGAGATCGACATCAAGAACGTGGTCGCCATGACCAAGGGCGTTGTACACAAGATCATCATCGAGTGCGGCGCCCTGACGCCGGGCGAGATCGCCGACGTGTGCAGGACCGCGGTCCGCGCCGGCACGGAGTTCATCAAGACCTCGACCGGCTACGGACCCCGAGGCGCCACCGTGGACGACCTTCTCGCCATCCGCGCGGTCGTCGGCTCCACCTGTCGCATAAAGGCTTCCGGCGGTATCAAGGACCTGGAGACCGTGGAGGCCATGGTCAAGGCGGGCGCTGAGCGCATCGGAACGAGCGCAGGGCCGGCCATCATGGAAGAGTACCTGAAGAAAAATAGCTAGCGCTACTACCCCTCCCTTGCCATACAATAAGCCGGACTGCGAACAGCATGGCCGGTTTATTTTTTTCCTGAGGCTGCGGCTGACAGGAGCCGTACGGGCCATCCATTACAAGGCTGGACCGCTCAATTACCGCCGCCGCTCCGCACGGAAGCCGCGCCAAGGCGTGTCCACTGCTCCCGGGACTTCCCCGTTTTACATTGACACACTGCAAGGGAGTATGATAGATTTTTTGCAAACGCTCGACGCATGCAGCCGGACCCTACGGAGGGAACATGACCGATAATCTCGATGAGCTTTATGAACAGGCCATGGACGCCTTCAATAAGAGCGATTACCTGATCGCCGAGAACCTGTTCCACCGGATCCTGAACATCAATCCCCGGTTCGCGGACATCCAGAACAAGCTGGGGATCATCTACAACCAGACCAACCGCATGGAGCGCGCGTCCAAGGCCTTCGAGAAGGCGCTCGAGATCAATCCGGGATACACCGAGGCCTCCCTTAACCTCGCGATCACCTACAGCGACCTGGGGAAGTATGATCAGGCCCGCGAGGTGTTCGAGCGGGCGGCGAGGATCAGCAAGGCAGGCAGCAACGAGCTCGACCCTTTCATCAAAGGGAAGCTCGCGAACGAGCACCTGAAGATCGGGTCCATCTACACCGACCTCAAGCTGCTCGATGAGGCCATTGACGAATACCAGAAGGCCATCCGCCTTGCTCCGAACTTTGCCGACATCATTACCCAGCTCGGGATCGCCTACCGCGAAAAGGGCGAGTACGACGAGGCCATCAAGCAGTTCAGCCATGCCAAGGAGGTCAATCCCCGCTTCATCCCCGCCCGGGTGCATCTGGGCCTCGCCTATTACTCCCGCGGTTTTTACGGTCTCGCCGAGGAAGAGTGGCAGGAAGCCCTCAAGATCGACCCCGGCAACGCGGCCGTCAAGACCTATCTCAACTTCGTCAAGCCCCAGCAGTCCTGAGGAGCAGCCTCCGTGCACCTTCTGGAAATAGCGGGCCTCTCCACCAGTTTCACGACGCGCTCGGGTGTCATCCGGGCAGTAGACAATGTGAGCCTCTCGCTGCGCGCCGGCCGCGTGCTCGGCCTCGTCGGGGAGTCCGGATGCGGCAAGACCATAACCGCCCTCTCCATCCTCAACCTCGTCCCCCCTCCCGGCAGGATCACCGCCGGAACAATCCTGTTCGAAGGCCGGGACCTGCTCACGCTCTCCGAGGCGGAGATGCGGAAGGTGCGCGGTGCCCGGATCTCCATGGTCTTCCAGGAACCGATGACCGCGCTGAACCCGGTGTTCACCGTCGGAAACCAGATCAGCGAGGTCCTCACCACCCACCAGAACATAACTGACCGGGAGGCCCTCGACCGGTCCGTCGAGCTTCTTCAGTCCGTGGGCATCCCTTCGCCCGAGAAGCGGGTCCACGAATATCCGCATCAGCTCTCGGGCGGTATGCGCCAGCGCGTGATGATCGCCATGGCCATCGCCTGCCGGCCGTCGCTGGTCCTTGCCGACGAACCCACCACGGCGCTGGACGTCACCATTCAGGCGCACATCCTCGAGCTGCTCACCCGGATCCAGGCCGAGATGGGCATGGCCATGGTCCTCGTCACGCACGATCTGGGTCTCATTGCCGAACGCGCCCACGAGGTCGCCGTGATGTATGCAGGCAGGATCGTGGAAAAAGCGGACACGGTGGCGCTCTTCGCGGAGCCGCTGCATCCCTACACGAGGGGCCTGATGGCCTCGATCCCTCGGCCGGGGGAAGGTAGGCGCAGCCGGCTCAGGACCATCCCGGGCTCGGTGCCGAGGCTCTCGGACCTGCCGCAGGGGTGCACGTTCTCGCCGCGCTGCGACATCAAGATCGCTCAATGCGAAACAGAACCAGACCTTGTTGAAGTTAAGCCTGGACATCTGGTGCGATGCTGGAGGGCGACATAGTTTGACTGAGGAGTCCCGAATGCGGAGTGCGAAAAAAGACCGGGGATCGCGAAGATCTCACCGATACGTCGCCGTCATTCGTGATATCCGTCCTTTCGTGACAGACCTGTTCTTACGGGTTGCCGCTCTTTCCGGGGTTGGTTCACTTTGATGGATAATCGTATCCTTACGCTCGAAGATCTTTATAAGACCTTTCCCGTGAAGGCCGGCCCGGGAAAGACCGTGCACGCGCGCGCGGTAGACGGGGTGAGCCTGACGGTGTCACGCGGAGAAGTCGTTGGCCTCGTCGGAGAGAGCGGCTGCGGCAAGTCGACACTCGGACGGCTCGCTCTGGGGCTCCTGCCGCCCACAGCGGGAAGGGTGCTCTTCCGGGGCTGGGACCTTGGGAACGTGGGGAAGGATGAGCTGCGGGCACTGCGCAAGGAGATGCAGATCATCTTCCAGGATCCGTTTGCATCGCTGAACCCCCGTATGCGGGTCCGTGACATTGTGACCGAGCCCCTGGTGATCCACAAGCTCGCCGGGAAACAGGAACTGGACAGCCGCGGCTCGGCGCTCCTCGAAAAGGTCGGCTTGGGTGCCGACGCATTGATGCGCTATCCCCACGAGTTCTCCGGCGGCCAGCGCCAGCGGATCGGCATTGCGCGGGCGCTCGCGAGCGACCCGTCCTTCATCGTTGCCGACGAGCCGGTCTCGGCGCTCGACGTTTCGGTCCAGGCCCAGATCATCAATCTCCTGGGCGACCTGCAGCAGGACATGGGCCTTTCGTTCCTCTTCATCGCCCATGATCTGAACGTGGTGCGCCATTTCTCCGACCGGGTGGCTGTCATGTACCTCGGGAAGGTCGTCGAGACCGCCCCTGCCGATGAGATCTACAGCAACCCCTCCCACCCTTACACCGAGGCACTGCTCGCGGACATCCCGGTACCGGACCCGGCCGCAAAAAAGAAGCACATCCTGCTGAAGGGCGACATCCCGAGCCCAACGCAGGTCCCGCCCGGCTGCCGCTTCCACACGCGCTGCATCCACCGGTTCGAGCCCTGCGACAAGGTCGTACCAAAGACCACGGACCTCGGGAGCGGCCACTTCGTAGATTGTCACCTTAGAGGTTAAGCAGCGTTCTCCTGACCCCGCCCGCAGCACCTTCATACATGCTTTAGAACCCTGTTCTTTTGCATTTCTTCCAAAGATAAGCCTTGATTCTCACTCTTGCAAACCGCTTCCAAAGGGTATTATTCAGAATATCAGACACTTACATTTTGGCATAAGGTCTGCAATATATAGGGCAGAAGCGAACGAAAAAAGGAGGCAACGAACATGAAGAACTCAATCGCAAAAAAAGGTGCTTACATTGGAGCAGGAGCAGGACTGGTGCTCTTCGCCATCTTCGGACTTCTCCCGGGCAGCCTTCTGGGCGGCGCCATGGGCATCAATATCGCCGGCTGGATGTTCGGACTTCCGCTCGAGCCGGGCCTCATCTCCCGGGCCATCGTGCTGGTGTCCATGCTGGTGGGCGTGCTGGTCTCGGGCATCGTGATCGTGACAGCGACCACCACGGTGGGCTGGCTGGCAGGCAGGCTGCTTGAGGGTTCGGCAGCGCGGGAAGACCAGAAGGAAGCGGCGGCGCATAAGTAAAAGTCAGGGGTCAGAGGAAAGACAACAGCAAACAAGAAGCGAGAATGATACTATAAAACCTTAGAAAAGGAGATACGGCAATGAAGAACGAAACAGTAAAGACGGGCATGAAGATCGGAGCGGTGGTTGGCGGCATTCTGTTCCTGGTATTCGGGGTGATGGCGGGCTTCTACTTCGGGAGCTACGGGACCCTGTTCATCCTGCAGAAGCTGATGGGCGGGACGGTTGAGCCGACCCTCTTCGTGCGGGCGGCCATCGTGGTCGGCATCGGCGTCGGGATCGCGGCTTCGGCCACGGTGCACATCATCACGGGCGGCCTGATCGGGACAGCGCTGGGATTCGTGGTATCGGCCCCGAAGGTGATGAAGGAAGCGAAGGCTGCGGCGAAGGCGTAATACGATCAGAAGTCAGGAGAAAAGCGAAGGCGGCGGGGATCATCCCCGCCGCCTTTTAATTTTTCCTTATGCATCAAACCCGTGAGCCCAGAAGCAATCGCTGACCCCGTAGCTTGCTGAGTGGTTAGGGAGCAATTAGGATGACATTACTGACTCGAAGATCGAGGCGCCCTGCAGCCTTCTGCGGGCACTTTAATTGGTTCGAGCAAGAAACTCCGTCTACCCGGCAATTGCACGGTCGCGTGTCAGCTCCCTGCCGGGCCGGTCTTGGGACCGGGCCGTGTCTCCGAAGCTTTGCCCTGCCGCTTCTTGCCTGATTTTTTCTTTTTCTCGTGTGAGGCCACGGTCCCCAGCTTCCAGGTATAAACCCTGCCGCAGGAGTTACAGGAGGCCCCGGCCAGCGACTCGCCGCAGTCCGGGCAGTATATGATGTAATGCTGCGAGAGCAGCTTGTCATGGTCGTCGAGCACCGTGCTTTTGCCGCAGCACTTGAACTCCTTCGTAAGGTCCCCGCCGCAAATGCAGCGACGGTCGAGGGGCCAGGGGAACATCTCTTCGAGCGTATAGATCGCCCGGGCAAGGAGGTCCATAAGATCATCCTCCGGGGCGTCGCCGAAGAACGACTCTGTCAGCTTTTCCCTGATATCGATCATCATGGGATCTTCCTTCAGGAACCGCATGAACTTCAGAATGCGCTCCTCGCCGTTCCCGAGCCGCGAAAGCGAACGCAGGTTCTTGTTCGCCTTGTAATGCTCCTGCAGGTACAGGAGCGTCCAGATCTGCGCCATGTCGTAGAAGTACTCGAGGAGGGGGTAGTAACCGTACTTCTCCCGGATGCTTGCCTCCACGGCGCCGCGGTCGTCCGGAATGCGGGGAAAGACCGCAACCAGAAAGCCCTCTTCGAAATCCTCATAGAAAAAGGGCGTGTCGGAGAAATTGCGAAAACCGCAGTTGGGACACTGGACGATATTGAACTCCCAGCGGAGAAGCTGCCGCTTCACCTGCGGGGTGCGCGAGACGTCGACCCAGGTAACGACCCTCGCCGGGAAATCACGGTTGCAGGCCCCGCAGTGGAATGCCTCCTGGCTGTACGCTTCCGCCTGGCTGATGCTGATGTTTTGCATGGCTTTATTATACACCACATTCCCAAAAACTCACTTTGAAAAGTAGCCGGTATTTGTGGTAGAATGCCGCGCCAACCGTGAATGGTATCGCATCTTTTTGCAGAACGATCTTATTTTGACCACGAGGTACCGCATGCCGATAAAAGAAGAATCCATCCTGACCACCGCGCTCCACTCGGAAGTGGAGAGCCGGTTCCTGACCTACGCGCTCTCGACCATCGTCTCGCGGTCGCTCCCCGATGTTCGTGATGGCCTCAAGCCTGTCCACCGCCGCATCCTCTACGCCATGTGGGAGATGGGCCTTGGCCCTACGGCCAAGTTCCGGAAGAGCGCAGCCGTGGTCGGCGAGGTGCTCGGCAAGTTCCATCCTCACGGCGACCAGGCGGCCTACGATGCCATGGTCCGGATGGCCCAGGACTTCTCGCTCCGCTATCCCCTCGTGGAAGGGTCGGGCAACTTCGGCAGCCTCGACGGCGACCCCGCTGCGGCCATGCGCTACACCGAGGCGCGGCTTTCGCAGATCGCCGAGGAGCTCCTCGTCGAGATCGACAAGGAGACCGTGGGCTTCCGTCCCAACTACGACAACTCGCTCAAGGAACCGGTAGTACTGCCGGCGCGCTTCCCTCAGCTCCTGGCGAACGGCACGTCAGGAATCGCGGTTGGCATGAGCTGCTCCTTTCCGCCCCACAACCTGAGCGAGGTGATCGACGGGCTGACGGCGGTCATCGACAACTCGAACATCGACCTCAAGGACATCCTGAAGCTCATCAAGGGGCCGGACTTTCCCACCTCCGGCCAGATCCTGAACTCGAAGAAGGAGCTGAAGGAGATCTACCAGACCGGGAGCGGCGCCATCCGCGTGCGCGGCGAATATTCCGTCGAGGACCTTCCGCGCGGCAAGCAGGCCATCGTCTTCACGTCCATCCCCTACCAGGTGAACAAGGCGAAGGTCCTCGAGCGGCTCATCGGCCTGATGGACGACCGCAAGCTCCCGCAGGTGACCGCGGTGCGCGACGAGTCAACGGACGTGATCCGCCTCGTGCTCGAGCTGAAGGCCGAGACGAACCCCGAGCTCGTTACCGCCTACCTCTTCAAGCACACTGACCTTGAATCGAACTTCCCGGTGAACTTCACGGCCTTGAAGCCGAACATGGAGCCGGAGCGGCTGTCGCTCAAGGAGCTGATGCAGTACTTCCTCGACTTCCGGTTCGAGATCACCACCAAGCGCTTGAGCTACGACCTCAAGCTCCTGAAGGCCCGGCTCCACATCCTGAAGGCCTTCGAGATGCTGTACGATGACCTTGATACGGCCATCAAGCTCATCCGCAGGTCGAAGTCCCGGGAAGAGGCCGGGGCAAAGATCAAGAAGCATTTCAAGTTCGATGACGAGCAGACGAAGGCCATCCTGGAGATGCAGCTCTACAAGCTTGCCGGCCTCGAGATCGAGCGGATCCTGAAGGAAAAGGCGGAGAAGACGAAGCAGAAGAAGGACATTGAGGCCATCCTGGGAAGCCAGAAGAAGGTCTGGGGCCTCATCAAGACCGAGCTTCTGGAGATCAAGGAGAAGTACGGCGACAAACGGAAGTCGGTGATGAAGGCCGCCGAGGATGTGGAGTTCTCCCAGGAGGACTTCATCGTCCACGAGGACGTGACCGTGATCCTGACCAAGATGGGATGGGTCCGGCGCGTCAGAACCGTGGGCGAGAACCTGCGGTTCAAGGAAGGTGACGACCTTCTCTCGCTGCTGCCGGCGAACACGAAGGACAATATCGCCGTGTTCTCGTCGGCGGGGAAGGCCTACGTCATCAAGGCATTCGACCTGCCGGCGGGGTCCGGCTTCGGAGAACCGGTCCAACACCTCTTCAAGTTCGGCGACGGCGAGCGGCCCATCAGGGCCATGAACCTCTCGACGGTCCTTGCTGGCACCACGTCCGCCGCCCCCGGGGAGGAGAAGGCAAAGAGCAAACAGCCGCAGCTCGCACTCTCCGGCGGAACAATCATCGCCCTCTCCATCTCGGCGAAAGGGGTCGGCTTCAAGTTCGACCTGTCGCTGTTCAATAGCGTGACCACCCGGGCCGGCAAGAAGTTCGCCGGTGTGAAGGCCGGGGATAATATCATGGGCGTCGATGTCCTCGATCTTCCGAATGTCCTCTTCCTCACCGGTGAAGGCAAGGCGGTCGTCGTCGCCGGCAAGGACATTCCGCTCCTGACCGGCGCGGGCAAGGGCGTCAAGCTCGTGAACGTGAAGAAGGGCGAGGTCATTCTCTTCCGCGCGGTGCGCAAGGGAGAGCAGATAAAGGTCATCGATGACAAGGGCAAGGAAAAGACCATCGATCTGAAGAACTACGGCGTCATGACACGGGGCAGCGTGGGATTAAAGACCGTGAAGGCGGTCAAGTTCGCGTAGGACAACGCCGCCATGGACACACAGAGGCACAGAGAACGGCAAAGCTTCTCTCTCGCAATGGCCAAAAGCGGGCCGCACTGAGCCGAAAAGTGCGCAACGTGATTCAGACGTACTGCTGGTCATTGGACGATGGCGGATGTCTCTCCGCTCCGGTCACGCACGCCGTTCTCCGCGAGATTTACGTCTGGGCGAAATAGTCTGTTGAAGTAATTTCTCCGTGCTCTCTGCCTGTGGCCTGAGGCCATGCCTCTGTGGCAGAATAGCTTCTACCCTTTATGAGATCCTTCCGCAAAGAGCTCTGGTTGAACGTCCCGACCCGCAGGGCATTCATCAATATCACGCCCCAGGTCAACGACTGCCTCCAGGAGAGCGGCATCCGGGAGGGTATGGCGCTCGTGAACGCCATGCACATCACGGCGTCGGTCTTCATCAACGACGACGAGCCGGGGCTCCACCGTGATTACGAGGCCTGGCTCGAGAAGCTTGCGCCCCACGAGCCGGTAGCGCAGTACCAACACAACCGGACCGGCGAGGACAACGGTGACGCGCATCTGAAGCGCCAGGTCATGGGCCGAGAGGCGGTGGTCGCCATCACGAACGGCAAGCTCGACTTCGGCCCCTGGGAGCAAATCTTCTATGGCGAGTTCGACGGCGGCAGAAGAAAGCGCGTGCTCATAAAAATTATCGGAGAGTAATGACCCGCTCTCGAGCTGCTGGGGGTAATTGACGTCAACCAGCAAAATATCAAGCTTTATCAGTAAGTTATCGGTGTTCCGTTTTGAGCATATCACCGCTTGCATTCAAGCATGCTTTCTGGTACAATTAAATTGTTTAAAACAAAATATTTATGTCTAACCGTAATCAACATACCGACCATCAACAGCTATCAAGGAGCGAAAAGGAGGACCTCCTGCTTCGGCTTGCGCTGACGGAGCGGAAGCTTTCGCTGGCCATGCAGAAGCTCGAGGCGCGGAACCTGGAGCTGTCGACGATACAGCGTCTTGCTGAAACCATCGGCAACGAGCGGCAGATCAACCGTCTCTGCCAGAAAACTGCTGAGGAGATCTCCCGCAGCCTGGGAGCCGCGGCGGTAACCATCCTGCTCCGCGACGAGGTGACCGGCGATTTGGTCACGATGGCTTCCAGCGACGATCTGACGATCGGCGGCCAACACCCCCATGTGAAGGCCGGGGACGGGCTGCTGTGGCAGGTCATGAAGACCGGCAAACCGCTCCAACTCCCCGGCGCGGCCGCAGCGCAGCAATTCGCCGGCAGGCAGATCGCCCAGTCAGGGATCGCGGTGCCTATCAGGACCAAGCAAAAGACGCTTGGTGTGATCTATGCCTGCGGCCCGATAAAAGGGCGGGAGTTTTCGGCCAGGGACCAGGCCTCGCTCCTCGGAATCGCCAGCCAGGCGGCCGTCGCCCTCGACAACGCAGCACTCTTTCATGATCTCGAGAACCTCTTCGTCGGGATCGCCTGGTCCTTCGCGTCGGCACTGGACGCCAAGTCCCCCTGGACCGCCGGCCACTCCAAGCGCGTGACCCAGTTCTCCGTGGCGATCGCTGAAGAGCTCGGCCAGGACACCGAGTTCCTCAATTTGATCCAGACCTGCGGGCTCCTGCACGACATCGGCAAGATCGGCATCTCGGAAAAGCTCCTCAACAAGAAGGGCGCCATCACCCGTCAGGAGCGCAGGGCCATCGCGCAGCATGCCGAGCACGGCGCGAAGATCCTCGAACACATCGACGCCTTCCAGCCCCTTCTCCCCGGTATCCGGCATCATCACGAGCGGTGGGACGGCAGCGGGTTCCCTGACCGGCTGATGGAAGAGGACATACCCCTGATGGCGCGGATGCTCGCGGTCGCCGACGCCTATGATGCAATGACATCCGACCGCCCCTACCGCGCGAGGCTGACCCGGGCCGATGCCATCGCGGAGATCGATCGGTGTTCCGGCTCCCAGTTCGACCCGCAGATCGTCGAGGCCTTCATCGAGGTCACCAGCCATAGGATGTTCTGATCACCTTTCAGCGATTTCGCGATCCCCGCAAGCAGATCCCGGAGCACATCATGAGGGAACATACCCACCCGATGCAGCCGCAGGACCTTGACCTCACCGGCGGAAGGGTCCATTTCTGGAAGGGAGGGAACGGACCCGGCCTGCTGTTGCTGCATGCCGCATGGGGGGATGCAGAGATGTCCTGGAGCCGCGTCTGGGAACCGCTCAGCCACACCTTTACGGTCATTGCACCCGACCTCCCCGGGTTCGGCCGATCCGCTGGCCTCGCCCGCCCATCGCTGTCGGCCATGGCAACAACGCTCAAGCAACTTCTGGACTCATTGCACATGGACCGCGTCATGGTCGTGGGAAATTCCTTCGGCGCAGGGGTGGCCATCCAGCTTGCCAGCGAGCATCCGAAAGCGACTGCTCGGGTCGTAATCGTGAACGGCGGATACATGCCGGTCATTCCCGATATCATCCGGAAGCTCATTTCCCTGCCGGTCCTGAACGCAGGATTTCGATCGCTCATCCGCAAGCTCACCTATTCAGCGTCTGCACTGAACAGGTCATTTGTGGACCCTTCCAAACTGCCTCCTCGTTTTTTCGAGAATATACAGCGCCACGCCCTTGCCTATTCCCGGATATCCTTTGACACCATCATGAATATGGCGGGGCCGTTGGCGAGGCCGGCTGCTCCGGTACTCCTCCTGTGGGGTGCTCAGGACGGGCTGGCGACCCTGAAACAGGCACAGGCGATCCAAAAGACGATGCCGGGCGCGGAGCTTATCGCCATCGAGGGCGCGGGCCATATGCCCCAAATGGAGCGGCCTGATGAATTCATAGCTGTGATCAAGAACGTCCGGAACAATCGGCGAGATGGTTGAGCAGCTGTTACGTAAGACGAATATGAGCGAGAACGGAGCAAGGAAGGACCTGGCGAAAAAGCACACCGGGTGGTAGCCGCTCTTCAAAATAATTGCGCTCTGTTTATTGACCGCAGACATTAGCCTGCGAAGACCCGAGCATCGCGATGCCGGGCGGCAGCGTTCCTTCATCCCTGGTCTTCCCCGTGCGAGGGAGGAGGACCGGGCGGTCATCTCCCTGAATCAGCCGTTATGCGTTATGAAGGACGCTCTTAAAGCCCCGTGACCGCTCATGCGGCGCGCGGGATGCGTTCCTTCCTGCTCCAGGGGAACTTGAGCAACAGGAAATCGTCGTGCGAGCTTTCCTGTTCTATGCGGTCGAACATTTCGCGAAACTCGCGGTATGCCAGAAAAAGGCTCAACCGCCTGCTTTCATCGCCGTTGCGATAGTCGTTCAGGATCTGTTCGATGTCCATGGCAACCTCCTTGTCGATGGAATAGAGCATATCAGGGTGTGCAATAACCAACATCATCGGGCCGGCCTTCTGGCGATTGAAGCTCCCTGCATCAAGCTGCAGGGAATCTTCGATCCTCAAGGTAGTACTATTTATTCTAATCGCTCGCTAACCCCGCAGCAAGCTACGGGGAATGCGCTCGCTCCTGGATTCGCGTTTGTCGACCGCCTCATCTGCCGCGTTGTTGTCTTTGCCGCTGTTTCGCGGTGTTGAAGAAGCGACACAATGAGGTTTTATTGACACAGAGCGCATACGGTCGAGCTGATAAAAAAAACGCACTATTGCTGCATTTGACCTCAGTTCTCGCGCAGCATGCAAATATAAATGCATTTATTGTGCCCCGATTGAGGCTCCCCGCAGCAAGCTGCAGGGAGGTATGTTCTCCTCATCGCTCGCTCCTGGATTCAGAGCGTGTTCCGTGGGGAAAAAGGGATACTGCTCTCGGTCTGAAGGAATGCAAGGAATGCCTGGTAGAGGCTGGCAACCCGGAGGCGGGACAAGCGATCCGGAAAATGATCCGGACGCGGAGCATATCACCATCGACAAAACAGGGCATATGCCCTGGTCACAACCAACCTCAGAAGCGGTCAGCCTCGTCCTAGAAATAGAGCATACCGTCGCACTCAAGCGCGTAATGGATAAGATGGATCCCGCCCAATATCTCGGTCCCCTCGAGCAGGTCCTCTTTCTTCAAGTTCCTGTTGACCGCCACCTGCTGGCAGAGCTGGAACTTGACCCCCACGGCGAGCGCGTCGGCGAGGCGCTGTTCGAACGTAGCGATGCCGGGCGGGAGCGTTCCTTCTTCCCGGATCTTTCCCTTGATGACCGCGTCTGCCCCGTCCTGGACGCAGTAGACGACCGCATCGCAGCCGGAACACTGGGCAATGGTGGCGAACATGATCGCCGACTTTACCTTGCCGATGTCCCTGACCCCTGATGAAAGCTGCACGGCGAACTTCTTTCGTTCCTTTTTCACCGATTCGTCCATGAATATCTCCCCTCGCTTATTTCGTCCGGTTATACATTGAGACGTCCTTGATTTCATCCCGACCGGCGATGACCGCAACCAATCGATCAACAAAAAGCGCTCTCCTGCTGAGAGCGCCTCTCGTGACGTACGATGATCAAGGGCCGGGGATCTACACTTCTTTCTTCTTCTCCGGCAGCCCCAGTACCTTCCGGATCTCCTCGCCTTCCAGCGTTTCCTTCTCCAGCAGCACCTTCGCCAGCGTCCTGAGCCGTTCCTGGTTCTGCGACAGCATGTCCTTGACCTTCGCGTAGGACCCGTCGATCAGCTTCCTTACCTCCTGGTCGATCTCGCGCGCTGTGTCCTCGCTGTAGGCTTTGGGGCCGTTGGGAAGGCCGATGTCAAGGAACATGGGCCGCCGCTCCTTCTCGAAGGTGAGCGGTCCGAACTTCTCGGTCATCCCGTACTCGGTCACCATGCTGCGGGCAATGCCGGCAGCGCGCTGCAGGTCGTTCTGCGCTCCTGTGGAGACCTCGCCAAAGACGATCTCCTCCGCAACGCGGCCGCCGAGCATGACGCACAGCTTGTCGAGCAGTTCCGTCCGGGTCATGAGATACCGGTCCTCGGTCGGGAGCTGGAGCGTGTAGCCCAGGGCAGCGATGCCACGTTGGACGATGGACACGCGGTGCACCGGGTCCGTGGTCGGCAGGAGCTCCGCGACGATCGTGTGACCGCACTCATGGTAGGCCACAATATCCTTCTCCTTCTGGTTCATGACGCGCCGCTTCTTCTCAAGGCCCGCGATGAGACGGTCGATGGCGGCCTCGAAGTCCGTCATTTCCACTTCGGTCTTGTTCTTGCGCGCCGCGAGAAGCGCCGCCTCGTTCACCATGTTGGCCAGGTCCGCGCCCACGAACCCCGGCGTGCGCGCGGCGATCACCTTCAGGTCTACGTCCTTGGAGAGCTTCACGCCCCGCACATGGATCTGGAGAATGTCCTCGCGGTCCTTGATGTTCGGACGGTCCACGAGGACGTGGCGGTCAAAGCGGCCCGCGCGCAGCAGCGCCGGGTCCAGGATCTCCGGCCGGTTCGTGGCAGCCATGATGATGACGCCCTTCCGCGGGTCGAAACCGTCCATCTCGGCGAGCAGCTGGTTCAGGGTCTGCTCACGCTCCTCGTGCCCGCCGGCCATGCCGGCGCCCCGGGCGCGGCCCAGCGCGTCGAGCTCGTCAATGAAGATGATGCACGGCGCTCTCTGGATCGCCTGCTTGAACAGGTCACGCACGCGCGACGCACCCACGCCGACGAACATCTCGACGAACTCGGAGCCGCTCATGGAAAAGAACGGGACCTTTGCCTCACCGGCCACAGCCCGCGCCAGCAGTGTCTTGCCGGTCCCGGGAGGGCCCACAAGCATGACGCCTTTCGGGATGCGGCCGCCGAGCCGGGTGAACTTGTCCGGGCGCTTGAGAAACTCAACGACCTCGATCAACTCCTCCTTCGCCTCCTCCACGCCGGCGACGTCGTTGAACGTGACCTTCACATCGCTTTCGCCGTAGATCTTGGCCCTCGACTTTCCGAAGCTCATGATGGTCTCGCCGGGCCCGCCGCCGCCCATCCTCTTGAACACGAACGTCCAGATCACGACCAGGACAACGAGCGGCAGGATCCAGGCGAGCAGGAAGTCCTTGAACCAGTTCTCGCTGATCCGGCCCTCGTAGGTGACCCCGCTCGCCTCGAGGTTCTTGATCAGCTCGGGGTCCTCGATCCGCACGACAACAAAGGGCTTGTCCTTATCCCCCTCTTTGACGGTGCCACGGACCTGGTCGTTCGTGATGACGATGTCCTTCACCTGTTTCTGGGCGAGCAGCTGCTTGAACCTGCTGTACTTGATCTCCTCGGCAGGCGGTGCCGAGAACAGGCGGAACACGCTTATAACGACAAGGAACATGAGGAAGTAGAAGAGGAATTGCTGGCCTTTTTTCATTATCACACCTCAATGATTATTTTACCGCAGAGGACGCAGAGAACACCAAGGCCTTCAGAAGGTCAGAAGAGATATAATGCCTGTTTGCCAGTTCATTCCTTCTGCTTTCCTCTGCCTCCGCGGTTGTAAAGGTCCTATCAGAATCCATGGTACACGCCAATGCCGAAAGAAAAGCTCGGGCCCGCATAAGGCGACCAGAGGTGCAGCGCCTTCGCCGTAATGACGGGATAGACGTACTCGATCTCCCCCAGCGGGAGGACCTGCGGCGCCGCAACCTCCCCGACGACCGTGATCAACCGTCCGCGGTGATAGACCGCGCCGTCGAGGAACTGCTGCGTCACAATGAGGAAGCGGCCGCCGGTATCGTCCGTCCGTTCAGGCCTGCCCTCCCCGTCGAGGGTCATCTGAAGTACTTCGATGCGCGTCCCTTCCTTCAGGTTATTTGTGTCCACAATAACGCCGCCGATCATCAGCAGCTTCCCGGCATATTTGTCCGGGTCCTTCTGCAGAGCGGTGAACGGAACATTATTCTCAACCTTCTCCAGAAGCTCCTTGGGAAAGGGCGGCGAGCATCCAGCAGTGGCACCGATCCCCAGGGCTGCAGCAACCGTAATGAGCGCTAGGTTCCATTTCATAGGTTATTCTGTATATTACTATAGCACATGCTTCTATATATAATAACACGCGAAAGGACCGATTGCCACGAAGGACGCGGAGATCGCCTTGGGCAAGGAGGGAAGGGAAAAGGAGCGGGACAGGCTGGTATATGCGGGCCGGAACCGCGGGGTCATTTACCGGAATGCGCTCGCTCCTAAGATTCAAAGGGATGCAGGGGCTTTTGGATAAAGAAACAGCTTGAAGGACCTGCCTTCCCCCAACCCCGGGCAGCCCGGCTGCGACGACTGCGCGTATGCATGCCGGTACCCTAGCCCGAACGAGAACAGACAAAAAAAAGCAGCGCGGCCGTAGGGGAAGCGCTGCCGGGAATGACAGACCGGGACAGGAACGAGCACCCACTTACTGCATGCCTAGCACAGCGGAGCCACCGGGTTGCCCAAAAAAACAAATACCACCTGGTCCGCGAGAAATGTCCTCAAGCTTACCGGACCGACGTACGGTGGAGAAGGTCCTCTATTCATATCCCGGACCTTTATTTCCTTCCGCCTTCCTCTGCATCCTCTGCAGTGACAGCGGCTCGGTCGTTTCGTTCCCGGCCCGCGGGGAACGATCAGTATCCGTACTTGCCCTGGGGCGAGTTGGGATCATAGAGCGGATCAAGGAACTGGGGCTTTTCCCAGCCCGGCTTCTCAGGCGGCCAGAGCTTGATCTCGCGGGCGTTGAGGAGCACATAGGCGGCTCCGGACCCGCCGGGGGACGTCTCCTCGGTCCCCGTTACCTCGCCGGCGACCGTGATCTCCCTGCCGGGTGAGAAGACCAGTATGTCGAGATGCCGCGGCTGGAACACGATGAAGCGCCCGCCGGTGCGGTCCGTGTGGCGCGGTCTGCCCCAGTAGTCAAGCTCCTTCTGAACGACCTCGATAAGGGTCCCGGTCTTGACGTTCTTGGTCTGGGCGATGAGGCCGCCGAAGATCACGGTCTTGCCCTTGCTGGAAGGCGGGTCTGCCTGGAGCTTTTCGAAGGTGATGGTGCGGTCAGCGGTACGGGTCACGTCGGGTGAGATGGCGTAGGAGCAGCCCTGCAGCAGCAGGACCGTTCCTGCGATCAGCAGGGACAGGATGTGCATCGCGGCCTCCCTCGTGCTGCGCGGGCCCCGGAACGAGCGTGACGGAGGGCCGGTCATTGCTCACGCGGACAGCTTCATGGGTTCTGCCGGCAGGTCCGACTCGTGCAGGATCTTCTTCCGCACCCGGTCGGGAAGGTCCAGGCCGGAGAGGTCGAACCTGCCGAGCTCCCGGGCCAGAAGATTGATCTTCTCGTTCACGGGGAGATGCTTGTTGATGATGATGCGCCGGGTCTCCATGACCCTGCAGGACCCGCCCTTTGAGGTCTTGAGATCCTCGTAGGTCACTTTAACATCAAGCGACCGGGCAGCCTGTTCCAGTTCCGCGATCGTGATCTTCATAAACGGGTGAGGGGAGAACGCGGCAGGCGCGTTCCGGGGATCATGCTTCTTCCTTGTGGATCTCCATGATGCTGACGACGTTGATGTTCGCGTCCTTCAGCGCCTTCTGCACATCCGCGAGCTTCGCGTCCTGGACCTTGAGAATGAAGTTCGACTTTGTTGCCATGGTTCAGCCTCCTGGATACGAGATACTGAAATGACCGCGCTCCGATGGCACACACCCTATCACAAACATCCCCCAAAAGTCAACGGGAAAGGTCCCGCCGGACGTGCGTGCGCGCTGCGACGGAACATGCATGCATTGTTTCGCCTTTCGGGAAAATATCCCGGCACGATTGGAAACTTTCTGAAAATTTTTCTTGCTATTTTCTGGCGCTGTGGCTATACTTTGAAGCAATGAAAGCAAACACACCGCGCATGCGGTGAGTATTTTTATCTCTATCGCTGGAGGAGGAGGAAGTATGGCAAAGGCCATGACGAAGTCGCAGATTGCAGATTTTATCGCGAAGAAGGCGGACCTGAAGAAGAAGGTCGCGGTCCAGATCCTCGAGGACCTGGCAGGGCTGGCGTACAAAGAAGCGAAGAACTCCTTCACGCTCCCGGGCCTCGGAAAGCTCGTGCTCGTGAACCGCAAGGCCCGCATGGGTCGGAACCCCCAGACCGGCGAAGCCATCAAGATCCCGGCAAAGAAGGTCGTGAAGTTCCGCGTTGCAAAGGCCTGCAAAGAGGCCGTCCTCGGCAAGAAGTAAGCTAACCTCCAGCTTCCGATACTCGTGTATCACAGGGCATCCCGGACCCGTCCGGGATGCCTTTTTCGTCCCGAGCCATGGAACTCATCCTCTTCATACTCTACCCTCTTGCCCTTGTCCGCGTCCGGCTGATCGTCCCTGCGCTCGCGCTCCACGGCGCGCTCATTGTTTCGTCCGCCGTCACCTACGGAAGGATACCGCTCATGGGGACCCACGACACGCTCGGGTTCCTCGCATGGTCCATCGGGGTCGTGTATCTTCTCTTCGGATGGGAGCGGAAGCGCGACGCCTTCTCCTACTGGACAATACCGCTCGTCCTTCTTCTGCTTGCAGGTTCAGCGGTCTCGCCGGTCATGCGCGGCCCGCTGCCGCCCGTGCTGCGCACGATCTGGTTCGAGCTCCACGTCATCCTGTCCTTCATATCCTACGCGCTCTTTGCCGTCGGAGCGGTGTTCGGTGCGCTGTACCTGCGCGACGGGGACCGAGAGAATGAGACAGGCCAGTACCGGAACCTCCTGCTCGGCTATGCGCTGTTCTCCATCGCCATGATCTTCGGCGGCATCTGGGCGCACCTCGCCTGGGGGACCTACTGGCTCTGGACACCCAAGGAGCTCTGGACCACGATCGTGTGGTTCTTCTACAGCCTGTACCTCCACGCCCGCCTGGTCAAAGGCTGGACCGGCAGGCCCGTGGCATGGATGGGGATCGTCGGGTTCTTCATCGTCATGTTCACCTATGTCGGCGTGGGCCTATTGATGAAGAGTTCCCATGAGTTTTGATGTTCGCTTGCAGGCCAACAAGCTTGCAGGATTCTACGCTGTTACCATGAAAAACTTCTTCCTCTCGCTCAAGACAACGGTCTGGACCCTGCTGGGGCTCATCTGCGTCTTCTTCCTCGGCTCGTATCTGATGCCGGCGTACAAGGACGTTCATGGCGGCATGAACGACCGGCTGCTGTTCCAGTGGGTCGAACAAAACGCCCTGGACCATCCCTGGGCAACAAGCTGGTTCTTCGCGTCCCTCGCCGGTCTCGTCCTGCTGACCATCAACACGGTCGTCTGCAGCGTCCAGGCGATCAAGGGAAAATGGTCCCGCGAGGATTTCCTGCTCCGCATCGCGCCGCAGGTCGTGCACATCGGGTTCCTCTGCATCCTGCTGGCCCATCTTCTGGGCGCGGGATGGGGCTACCGCATCTCGGGCATGCTGCCGGTCGAGGCGTACGCGAAGCTCCCGGACAACCGCAGCCTGTATCTCAATGACCTCCGCCCGTTGGTCGATGACCGCGGCAATCTCAGGGACTGGTCGGCCGTGATCGCGATCTACGAGAACGACCGGCGCGTCGCGACCGGCATCCTGGGCCCGAACGAGCCGCTCTTCTACAAGGGCATGGGCGTCTACCTGAAGAGCTTCGACCTCCGGGAACGGCCCGTCGCGTTCCTGATGGTGAACAAGGACCCGGGTGCGCTCTGGGCGCTTGGAGGGTCGGTCCTGTTCATGATCGGAACGATGATCATTCTTATTCTCAAGTGGAAAAAGGCATGATACTCGCTCGTGAGATGCCGGGCCCGTCACCCTGTGCGCTCTCCCGGTTTTCCTCCGTGTCCTCAGTGTCTCCGTGGTAGGATGATGTCATGATGAGTCGCATACTTGTCGCCATGAGCGGGGGGGTGGACAGCTCCTTCGCCGCCGCTCTCCTTCTGCAGCAGGGACATAAGGTCGAAGGCGTCACCATGAAGCTTTCCGCCGGCGTCTGCTGCGACATTGCCTCGGCCCAGGCAGTCTGCGCCCATCTCGGCATCGCTCACCGCATCATCGAAATGCAGCGGGAATTCGAGCGCAGTGTCGTACACAACTTCATCAGCGAATACCGCGCAGGCCGCACGCCCAACCCCTGCATTCGCTGCAACGACATCATCAAGTTCCAGGCTCTCCTGTCCCACGCCCGGGATAATGGTTTCGACTTCCTTGCCACAGGCCACTACGCCCGCATCGAACAGAACCCCGCGACGGGTCGATACCTGCTGAAGAAAGGAGCAGACCCCGGCAAGGACCAGAGCTACTTCCTCTACCGCCTGACCCAGGACCAGCTTGCGGATGTCCTCTTCCCGCTGGGAGCGATGCACAAGAAGGAGGTACGTGAACAGTCCCGGCTGCAGAGGCTTCCGGCTGCGGAGCGTCCCGAGAGCCAGGAGATCTGCTTCGTGCCGGACAACAATTACCGTGCGTTCCTCAGGGAGCATGCTCCCGATGTGCTCAGGCGCGGCGAGATCACGATGATCGACGGCACGGTCGTGGGCAAACACAATGGCATCGCGTTCTTTACCGTTGGCCAGCGCAGGAAGCTGGGCGTTGCCGCTGGAGAGCGGCTCTATGTGACGCGGATCGAGCCCGAGACCGGTCGTGTTGTGCTCGGCCAGCGTCGGGACCTCGAAACGAGTTCTCTGCAGGTATCCGACACGATCTTCCTCCCCTTCGACCGCCTGGAGAAGCTTTTGGCGGTCGAGGTAAAGGTCCGCTCCCGCTCGACGCTCCAGGCTGCGACGATCCAGCCAGCGGACAGCGGCCGTATCGCTGTCGCCTTCGATCATCCCGTCACCGGCGTCACGCCCGGCCAAGCAGCGGTATTCTATGAAGGCGATATTGTCGTCGGCGGCGGCACGATTGAGCGTTAGCCCCTGTCTCCTGTCCCCTATCCCCTGTTCCAACATCGCTCTTTTCCCTTGCCCGTCGTTATTCCCTATGATATATTACGCTCAATGCCGAAAGCGCCCCATAGTCATCGCACGAACAAGAACCCCGAGCCCGGCTTTCGCGGCCGCGTCTGGATCGACGGTCCGGAAGGCACGTTCATCGGCTACGGCCGTGTCGTATTGCTTGAACGTATCATCGAGCATGGTTCCATCACGAAGGCAGCGAAGTCGATGGAGATGGCCTACCGCCACGCCTGGGACCTCGTCGATTCCATGAACCGCCAGGCGAAGCGGCCGTTCGTCGAACTTGCCACGGGCGGCAGAGGCGGCGGCGGCGCGCAGGTCACTGCGGCCGGCAGGAAAGCGATCAAGATCTTCCGGCAATTTCACAAGGACCTCGAGGCATTTTTAAAACGGGAAGAGAAAAAGCTCAAATGGTGAACGTACCCGATGCCGTCCCGGTTGCCGCCGCGAAGCCGGAACGGACCAAGCAATAGGAGGCCTTTCATGGTGAAGCGTCACGGAATCACAATGTTGTTCTGTCTTGCGATATCGATGCTCATGCCCGCACTGCTCATTGCCGAACCTGTCCCCGCACAGCCGAAGAAGATCATGCTCGCCAGCACCATCGGCCCCATCGACGCGGGCATCGTTGGAGCGCTCGAAGATGCGTTCCTGAAGAAGACCGGCATCGTGGTCGAGCACACTGGAGCTGGAACAGGCAAAGCAATCCAGATGGCCGAAACCGGGAAGTATGACCTCGTCCTCGTCCACGCTAAGGCCCTCGAGGAGAAATTCGTGGCCGACGGGTTCGGCACGAAGCGTTATGACCTCATGTACAACGATTTCGTGGTTCTCGGACCTGCAGCGGACCCGGCAAAGATTAAGGGCATGAAGGACGCGGCAGCTGCGCTCAAGGCGATCGCCCAGGCACAGGTGACCTTCGTCACGCGCGGCGACAAGTCAGGCACCCACGTGAAAGAGCTTGAGGTCTGGAAAAAAGCCGGCATCGAACCCCAGGGCGCATGGTACCAGGTCTTCGCCGAGGGAGCGAAGGGCAACGCTCCGACCCTTGCCTTCACCAATGAGAAGCAAGCATATACGGTCATGGACCGCGCAACGTACATCACGATGAAGTCTAAGATCACTTTGCTGATTCTGGTCGAGCGGGACGATATCCTGCTCAACTACATCACGCTCATTCCAGTCAACCCTGTGAAGTTCCCGCAGGTTCACTACGCTGAGGCAATGCAGTTCGTAGACTGGCTGCAGGGCAAGGACGCACAGACCATCATCCGCGACTTCGGGAAGGAAAAATATGGCGAGCCGCTGTTCTTCCCGAACTCGCCGGAAGGGAGGAAACTTTAGAGCGTATAGCAGGTTTTTTTTGGGCAGCCCGGGACTGGGGTGAAGTAGGTTCAAGAGCTTAGATTCTTGCAGTTCTAAGAGCCCCTGCGGTCCGCGAGCACTGACGGTGCATAGGCATGCGTCACGGAAGCTTGGCAGATCACCGTGTCGTTTCCAGCAAATGCGCCAGCGGAGGTGCTGAGGATAGGATGGAGCAGAACAAGAAACCACTGACAAACTGCATGCCTGCAGCGCAGTGCGAGCCGGGCCGCAGAAAAAACGATTCTTTTTTTAGGCATGGGGTGAAGCAGGGCTTAAGTCTTTACCCCGACCCCGCACGTCCCTGGAGCGGCCCTACGAAATTTCTGGGCACCCGTCTTGGCCTGAGGAAGCGTCCCGCAGGGCGAGCGCGCATGTCCGAGGCCGCAGGCCGAGCTTGCTCGGGCGAGCAGACGTGGCCTTAGACGGGTCAGAAATACGTTCAGGCCGCGAAAGGGATGTGCAGCAAAGCTTGTTTGGGCTACCCGGGGTATTCGTAAAAGCTTCAGTCGTGCCTCTGCACCTAAAATGCCTAGACACTATATTTGTTCGAAGGAGGTTCTTCTTATGAAACGGATCATGATCTTTGCTTTGGCGCTCACTCTGATAGGCACGGCCGCACTTGCCGAGACGCGGATCCGCATGGCATCAACGACAAGCACCCAGAATTCAGGATTATTCGACTATCTTCTGCCCCTTTTCGAAAAGAAAACAGGTATCAAGATCGACGTGGTTGCCGTCGGCACCGGCGCATCCATCGAGATCGGCAAGCGAGGCGATGCGGACGTGGTCTTCGTTCACGCGAAGGAGCAGGAGCTGCAAGCCGTGCAGGAAGGCTTCTTCGTGAACCGCCACGATGTGATGTATAACGATTTCGTGATCATCGGCCCGCCGAGCGATCCGGCGAAGATCAAGTGGCTTAGGAGCGCAACCGAGGCTTTCAAAGCCATCGCCGCAGCGGAGTCTACTTTCGTTTCCCGCGGAGACAAGTCGGGTACGAACACCAAGGAACTGTCGCTCTGGAAAAAAATAGGCATCGAACCTGCCGGTCAGAAATGGTACCTTGAGGTCGGCCAGGGCATGGAGAAGACCCAGCGCGTCGCCGATGAAAAGAAGGCTTACACACTCACCGACCGTGGCACGTGGCTTGCCACGAAAGATAAAGACAAACTTGACCTGATCATCGTTCTCGAGGGCGACCCGGTCCTTTTCAACCAATATGGCGTCATGGCCGTCAATCCTGAAAAGCATAAACACGTAAAGTTCAAGGAAGCCATGCAATTCGTGGACTGGATCATTTCGAAGGACGGCCAGGCCGCTGTTGCGGCCTTCAAGGATAAGAACGGGAACCCATTGTTCATTCCGAACGCCAAGTAGCATCATAAGGCTGGCACGGTCCGGATCAGACCAAGGCTCGATACCCCCAGTATCCCTCCATGATCCGTTCCGTGCCTTTTTCTATGGAATCACTTCTGCAGGGATTCATCGAAGCCCTTAAGCTGATCTTCCATCTTGATCAGACGCTTTTCGGGATCATTGTTCTTTCCCTCAAGGTGTCTGGTTCTGCGCTGGTGATCTCGACCGCCATCGGACTGCCCGCCGGCGCCGTACTCGGCCTGAAACGCTTTCCCGGCCGCGACCTGGCCATCAGCGGCGTCAACACGCTCATGGGCCTTCCACCGGTCGTCGTCGGGCTCTTCGTCTATCTCCTCCTGTCGCGCAAGGGGCCGCTGGGATTCATGGGGCTGCTCTACTCGCCGACGGCCATGGTCGTCGCTCAGGCCATCCTTGCCTTGCCCATTGTGACCGCGCTCTGCCACTCGGCGATCGTGCATGTCGACCCCATTATCCGGCAGGCCGCGCGGACACTGGGCGCGACACCCGGCCAGGAAACGCTCGCAGTCATCCACGAAGCACGGTACGGCATTCTCTCGGCGGTCATCGCCGCCTTCGGCAGGGTCATGGCCGAGGTCGGGGCGATCCTGATCGTCGGCGGCAACATCGCCGGCTATACGCGGGTCATGACCACAACGATCGCGCTCGAGACGGACAAGGGCAATTTCGAACTGGCACTCGCGCTCGGCATAATTCTGCTGACAATATCATTCATCATTAATGCTGCACTGCATGGAGTCCAGAAGAGAGGATCGGTCAAAACCTCGTGAAGATGCTCATCACCCATATCCGGAAGGACTATGACGGCAGGGCCGTTCTGAAGGACTGCTCCTATGCCTTTGGCAGCAGCGGCGCCTACGTTCTCATGGGACCCAACGGATGCGGAAAGTCGACGCTCCTTCGGATCTGCTCCCTGCTCGAGCGGCCCGATGGCGGAGACCTTCTGTTCCAGGACAATGGCGCGCCGCTGGTCCAGAACATCGCCCTCCGGCGGCGCATGACCCTGGTCCTGCCGCGGACCGGCGTGTTCAATACAACGGTATTCAACAATGTGGCCTATGGTCTGACGATACGGAACATGCAGAAACATGCGATCGAAGACAATGTACAAAAGGCCCTTGCTTTCGTTGGCCTGGAACATAAGAAAAAGCAGAACGCCAGGACGCTTTCGAGCGGCGAGACCCAGCGGCTCGGCCTGGCACGCGCACTTGCCATAGGACCGGAGATCCTGTTCCTCGACGAGCCGACCGCCTCGGTGGACGAGGAGAACACCGCGATCATCGAGACCATCATCGCAAACCTGAAAAAGGACGGCCGTACCCTGGTCATCATGACGACCCACGACCGGGATCAGGCTGAACGCTTGGCTGACCGCGTGCTGATCATCGAGCGCGGTTCCCTTCGCGAGACGGCGCGGTGATCTCCGGACCGGGTTGATCATCAGCATCGCGCCAATGCATTGGCGGGACAACCTGCAAAAAAGCACTCCTCTCCCCACAGTTATCCCACTCGGAAACAATGACCGGAACCAGGCGGACCGCCTGGCTGACCGCGTGCAGATCATGAAGGAGGGAAGGATTGAGGAGACCGGCGAGGGGATTTAAAACAAGGTAGGTTTTAACAACTCATTTAACTCAAACCTGACCCGCAACCGCCCAAATATGAAGCAGCTTCGGGAGGGAATGTGGCGGGTGACAAGACCATTTGACGGTCAAAAACATGCAATATCAGGACGAAAGACCCGGCCGCAGCGCCGGAGGCAGAAGTCCCCGGCAGGGTTGGACACCGGGGACTTGCGTAATTGAAGAGCTCTGCTGTACGTTGAGTCAGGTTCTCGATCCGATCGCCTCTGATTTGCCCTGGGTTTTAAGACGAGAGGTACCATAAGCAGACAGAATGCCTTCATGCGTCATGCCGTGTACAAGCCCTCACAGCATCAAAGAGGGTAGCCTGAAGCATCTGCTGGGGCATCGTACTGAGGAACCAACCTCGCATATACTCAAAACTCAAGGCATAACTTTTCCCATCCTTTGCTAGTCCGTCACCGCGGTCCCCTTGTGTATTTATTCCGCGATCCGCAATACGAAATCCGCAATGATGTTATCTCTTGTCCCCTTGTCGGTTTTACCGTCCTCATTTCTGTCCCACTACCGCCCTGACTGCCGCTGCCAATGATGTCGTCGTCCTGCCGATGAGTTTGCTTAGTTGATGACCGTCGTCGAACAGCGCGCCCTTGGAAATGCCCGTGTCGGAATCGGCGAGTAATGCAGCGACCGGTTCCGGCAATCCGGCCTTCACAAGAGCGTTCTTATATTCGGCTTCCGACAGGTTCACGTATCCGATCTTTTTGCCCGACTGGCGCGAGATCTCAGCCGCCAGTTCTGCCCGTGTATAGGCGGTATCGCCGGCCAGTTCATAGACCCGTCCTGCCTGGTTTTCCGCGGCCATCACCACAGCCGCTGCTTCCGCGTAGTCGGCGCGTGCGGCCGAGGCAATGCGCCCCTCGCCCGCGCAACCATACACGGCGCCCTGCGCCAGTGCACCGGCTATGCCGGCCGTATAGTTCTCAGTGTACCAGCTGTTGCGCAACAGCGTAAAAGGAATGCCCGATGCGCGGATCATTGCCTCGGTCTCTTTATGTTCGGCTGCAAGACCGAGCGGCGAGGTATCGGCACGCAGGACGCTGGTATACGCCAGGAGTTTTACGCCTGCCCGTTTGGCTGCGTCGATGACGGCACGATGCTGCTTCGCGCGCTGTCCGACCTCGCTGGAAGAGATCAGCAATACTTTCTCCGCGCCTTTCAAAACGGCGTTCCACGTCAAAGGCTGGTTGTAATCAGCGTAGCGCACTTGCACGCCCAGGGCCGCAATGTCCTTCGCCTTTTCTACATTTCGCACCGCAGCGACGATGCTTGATGCAGGCACTTTTTTAAGAAGGCCTGCGATGACCAAACGCCCCAAATGCCCGGTTGCTCCAGTAACAACGATCATAGGAACTCCTTTCGAAAGAGAGAGTAATTATCCTCCCGTGCTTATTTCCCGGTGATAAAGAATCTCACTATTCTTCCTACAATGGTTATCCCCAGGACAATGCCTGTGACGATTGCGAGGATGACGGCAAAGAGAAGGGTCAGCTTGAAGACCAGAAAAAAGAGAGGCACGAATAGTACGCAGAGCAGTATCGTGAGGCAGCCGGTGGCAAAATCCATTGATTCCAGCATGATGGTGGTCCTTCCCGTCCCCCTTCCGGGAGTCTGTTATGAAGTATAACGGCAGTATGCTGGGGGAGGATATCTCAGCAAGCCCATCCCGGACAAACGTCCCCTTTATTGCATTGATGATCAGCAGAAAATAGAAAAGCCGGCACGATGTCCTGCCGGACTATTTTTGTCCAACCCCGAATGGCCGTCAGGGTTGAGAATGTCTCCCCGGAGCTTCTCCTCGCGAATCAGGATCCGAAGACCTTCGCTGTCGTCCCTGCGCAATTTCAGTCGGGCTATCTGCTTTTAATGTCAAACGGGCTCTTCTGCTGCTTGTCCTTCTGCTGCTGCACGTCATGCACATGCTTTATTTCTTTCTGCTTCTGGCTCTTTTCCTTGCCTTTCCTTCCGCCCTTGTCTCCCATTGTGCCTCTCCTTGTTCACCTGGATAGTGTGGATGTAATCATTATACCATGTTATTTTTCCCCGGTCGTTACCCAGGAAAGATTGGGAAGGAATGCTCGTGTGATAAAAGGGAGGGGTAACTGGGGGATTCTCATTCGCGGTAATTCTGGGTCACTAATCGCTCCGGGACATTGAAGCTCCCTGCACCAAGCTGCAGAGAGCTTCAAAGGAGGCCTGACCCTACTAAGTCCTCTACCAACCTTGGAGTTCTACAGCTCGAACTGCTGGCCCAGCTCGGGCACGTGGGTCAAGAACCCGTACCGTTCCCTTGCCAAGCCCGCAAAGAAGAGCGCTGCCTTTTCTTCGCCATGGGTCACGAAGACCGTCGGGCTGCTCCTGAACGCCGAAAGCCATGCAAGCAGCTCCTTCTGGTCGGCGTGGGCCGAGAACCCGCCGATGGTCCATACCCGGGCCCGGACCGCGATCTCCTCGCCCCAGATCAAGACCGACCGCGCACCGTCCACGATCCGCCGGCCCAGCGTTCCCTGCGCCTGGAACCCGACGAAGATGATGCTGCACTCCGGCCGCCAGAGGTTGTGCTTCAGGTGATGTCCGATGCGCCCCCCTTCGCACATGCCGCTGCCCGCGACGATGATGGCCCGGGACGTGATCTTGTTGATGGCCATGGATTCCTCGATCGAGTGCGTGAACCGGACCGTGATCGCATCGCCGATCCTGCCGCCCCTGAGCAGCCGCACGGCCTCCTCATCGAAGAGCTCGGGGTGGCTGAGGTAGATCCGTGTCGCCTTTTCCGCGAGCGGGCTGTCGATCGTGACGGTCAGCTTCGGCAGCGTCCCCTCGCGTACCAGCCGGTTGAGAAGATACAGAACATCCTGCGTGCGGCCGATGGCAAAGGCCGGGATGAGCACGTTCCCGCCCTTTGCGAAGGTGGTCGAGATCGCCTCGGCGAGCTCTGTGGCTGTATCCGCGCTGTTCTTGTGCAGCCGGTCGCCGTAGGTCGATTCCATGACAACATAGTCGGCCTCTGTGGCGAGCGTAGGGTCGTTGATGATGGGGGTCCCCTTCTTGCCGATGTCGCCCGAGAAGATGATCTTCTTCTCGTTGTCCGGTGCGGCGAGCCAGAGCGCCAGGCTGCCGGAGCCGAGGATGTGGCCCGCGTCGAAAAAGCTGTACCGGACGCCCATGCCCGTGTCGAGGATCTGGCCGTACTTCACACGATCGATGAGCGGCAACACCTTCTCCACGTCTTCAGTCGTGTAAAGCGGCTCAACGGTTTCGCCGCCCTTCCGCAGCGACCGCCGGGACATCCGCTCGGCGTCGTTCTCCTGGATCTTCGCCGAGTCGAGCAGCATGGGGCCGATCAGGTCCGCCGTCGCCGTGGTCGTGATGATCCTGCCCCGGAAGCCCTCCTTCACCAGGCGGGGGATCAGGCCGGAGTGGTCGAGGTGCGCGTGGGTCAGGAAGAGGAGGTCGACCCCTTTTGGATCAAAGGCGAAGGGCTCGCGGTTCCGGTCGTGGGAATCGCTCGCGCCCTGCACGATCCCGCAGTCAACGAGGAACTTTCCCTTCGTCAGGGTCAGCAGGTAGCAGGAGCCGGTCACCGCGCGCGCAGCGCCGAGAAAACGGATGGTACCGATGCTCATGATGACCTCCTCGGGCGGACCACTGCAATACAAGAACGCAAGCCAGACCCGGAGCAGTCACAGCAAATTGCACCGCAAAGGTCGCTGAGACCGCTGAGGTCTGAAGCGTTCATTCAATCAAATTACTGCTCTGCGCGCTTTGCGTTTTCTGCGGCTGCAGTAAGACACTTTTTCGCTTTGCCTCTGTTATTATTCCTGTTAAGACCTGTCCATCCGTGGCGAAGTTATTTTCTCGCCGCCGCAATGGACATGTCTTTGGTCAAGATCTTTGCTATTCGAGGCAATCATAACAATCAAGCGTCATATGTTACCCACTTGTTCTGGAGATGACCCATCATAGAAAGGGTACCTCCTACGATGTTCCCGCTCTTGGCAAATTATACCCCACTTATCGCCGAGGGAGTACAGGGTTTTGATAACTGATCGTTACGTGGCGGGAATCCTGGGTAGTGATATATCCGAAGAGAATAGACAGCGGGAGCTTCCGAGATCGAAAATCTATGCTATACTATTATTTAGATGCAGAGCATCATTCGAGTTTAGCCGTTTGCCTTGGGTTTTGAGGGGAGAGGTACCGTAGTATACAGAACGCCTCTATGCATCATGCGGTGTGCAAGCCCTCACAAGCTGTAAAGAGGGAAGCCTAAAGCATCTGCTGAGGCAAATACTTTGGAACCAGCCTCGCAAATACTCAAAACTCAAGGCATGCTTTTTCTCTCCTTCATCGGTTCTTTCCTGGTATAAGACCTCATGCCCCATTCCGCACTCCGTATTTGATCACATCCCTGTCACCGCGTCTCCGTGCCGGTTGTCTTGCGGGAGATGACGTCGGGATCGGGTAGGTTGTCGGAGGCTTCGAGGGATTCTTCTGTCAATGAAAAAGCTGATTGTCAAACCGCAAGACCTGGCCCTAAAGGTTCCTGACACTCTTACGGCGTCTATGCGGCCCGCTTTCCCTGCAACGGCTTAATCCCGTCGATCGTCTTTTGGATGCGGTTGTAAGGCGGGTCCGGCTGTCGGTTTGGATGAGGGAGGAAGGGAACAAGAATCGGCAGACGTCAAACATTATAGACCTGGCCCTAAGATGATCCTGATGTCAATTTCTCCATTAAATTTTATGCTTTTTCAGTGCAGCGATTAACGCCACGTATGCTATGTTGGTTGCCGACAGAAGCGGGACCGCAATAAAGGCCCCGATAGGTCCCGTTTTTTCTAACGCCTCGCAAACGGTAAAAGACAGAATGAGAAAAGGTACAGCAAAAGGAATCATGATCATCCATAGGCGGGGGATGAAAGCATACACGTCTATTGCGGAAAAATCTTGCGATTGATCCTTATGCGATCGATTGATCTCCATTGTTTCTCTATCATCCATGTCCTGTCTCCTCTCGGCGTATTTTCTGAATGAGCGTGCTGCGGGGGAGGGAGGGAAGGGAGGAGCGCGTTTCGCCTCCCTAGTCAATCCTCTGTCGCAGCATGATCGCACCATGACCTTCGAAGCGCTGGGATGGGTAACTACTCTCCGCAGGCCTTCGCAAGATAATCGGCAAGAACCTCGAGCACATCATCAGAGATGGCACAGGTGTCCTCGCTGTCTCTTTCTGAGCGCCAGCGCCCAGCCCATGCGGTCGCTTGCCAAGTCCTTGAAGTTCGTCGACTTGTGGCCTTCGTGCCTCATTAGGTTGATCTGGATCTTTTATTCCATCAGATACTCATCCAGTTCAGCTCAGGCCAGCATTTCCCCGCCATCGAGCAGCATTGCAACGTTGAGCGGCACAAAGGGCTTGACGATGAAGTCGTTCGCCCCTGCCTTCAGGAACGGCCCTCCCATGTCCAGGCTGCTCATCCCGATGATCACGACAAGGGCCGGCTGGACGGCCCTGAGCCGCCGTACGAGCTCGATGCCGTGCATTCCCGGCATCTTGAAATCGGTGATGATGTAGTCATAGTACCCGTTCATCGCAGCCTGAAGCGCGTCGTTGCCGTTCTCGCAGAGGGTCACCTCCATATTATAGGAGCTCAAGGCGTAGTTCAGCCCGTCTCGCACATCTTTGTCGTCATCTACGATCAGCACACTGGGCCTGTCATGCATGCTGATCTCCCAAGGCGATAGATCCATAACTTCCTGTATTTCTTGCATATATTCTCCTTTCATCTACGAGATACAAATAAAATCTGTTTATACAATATTAATTAGTTGAAATATACCAAAAAATGCATTCCTTTGCAAGCTAATAATCGTGTTATTTTTAGGGTAGAGCCGGGTGGGAATCAAGGTCCGGGGACCGGATGAGCCTTTGACAAAAACCTTAGGGTCAAATCTTTACTGTCATGAATATCGATAATAAAGATTTGACCCTCGTGTGGTCGGGGACGCGTTTCTACTCCCCGTAGTTCTCCGCAAGATAATCGGCAAGGACCTCGAGGTCAGCATCCGAGATGGCACAGGTGTCGCGCTGCATCCTGCTCAGCGTGAGTACCCAGCCCTTGCGGTCGCTCGTCTGGTCCTTGAACTTCGGCTTCTTGTGGCATTTCAGGCACTTCTGCTCGAACAGGGACTTACCGTCCAGTTGCCTCGCTTTTTCCCCGCCAAAAGCGTTCGGCAGCATCAGCATCGCAGCAGCTGCCAGTATTGCAACTACGATGAAACTGATCGTTCTTTTCATTTCGTGCCTCCTTTGGCTGATCTGGATTATTTAAATCCTCTGATGCTTGTCCCGCTGCCGCCCATTGACCGTCATTATTTACAGATAATATCTGTGCATGCAATTATTATTTGTTTAACTATAGCAAAGAATGGCCCATTTGGCAAGGTAAGACTCGGATTAGTTTGGGGTAGAGCCGGTTCGGAACCAAGGGACGACTGCCAGAGGGGCCTTTAACAGGGATGATCGGGACCATCTGGCGAAGAGGCCTGAGGGGCCCTTTTCCTGTTCATGCTCTTTCAGGGCGTACTCAGGGTCCTCAGGTTCAGGAATGTGGTCTCACGACGGAGGAGAGGGCAATGTCAACAGTAAAGACCTGATAATATAAGGGGACGCTACCCGAGCATGCCTGAGTAATCTCCTTGGAGGTGCAAATCGTCCCACCCTTTTATAGCGTTCTCAGCATCTTAACCGCCCATGTCGCGAGCCACCTTGGGGCTGGTTAACAACCACGAGGCCTGAACAAACATTTGGACACGGCCTGGAACCGAAGATTTTCCGGTCCGCCATGAGGCGGAAAGGGTCACAGGATCAATGTTTCACCATCGTGACATTAATCTCGATGGGTGACTGGTGCAGGAGAGACTGACATCGAAACCGAATGAAACTACAGCAGCGGGAGAGATCCGGAGAACGAAAGGTTGGACGCTCGCCCCTAGGATAGCTTTTTCTCCTTGGCGGTGCCTTTTAATGGGTGACCCCTTACGCCCTTCTTGCCTTTGGCACATGCTTGTATCCCAAAGGTAAGGCTGTTTTCATTTACACGGTGAAGTGCTTTGATCAATCGCAAGGACCGCTCCGCTCGTCATCTCTAGCAGACTTGCCGCCACAGTATCCTCGCAACTTTCCCTTCCCGGGAGTCCCCTCCTATTGCGCTCGGATGTGACCGCAAACAGATGGGTGGCGCCGGTCCTGCTGTAAATTTTCTTCCGGCCTTCTTCCGAAGCCAGCCCGGCCATTTTCAACCGGTACTCATCGACAATCCCCTCCAGGAGCGCTCCGTCTACAAATGATACATTATCCTGAAGGGGCATGTTATTGAGCGTATTGTTTTCGATGTCCCTTCGGATTTGCCTGCTCCTATCCTCCTGCCAGAGAAAAGACCTCTCGCCCGTATTGTTCCTGACATTCGTGACAACGACAGCCAGATTGATCCGCTGTTCGCCGATGACCGAAAGTTCATAGATCTTGTGCGCCGAAGGGGGCGACATAAAATATAATTTCGGCTTGATGGTGAACGAGAGCCTTTTGCCATCGCGCCTTACCAGAAAGCGGACATCTTCATCATTGTTCATGCGCATGAATTTGAGAAATTCCCCGTAGGGAAGTATCTTGTCGTTGACGGCTGTAATCACATCTCCCGTCCGCATGCCAGCGGCCATTGCCGGAGAATCTGGATCGATAGCATCAATGAGCAATCGGCCCTCGACCGCTTTCACAACGATGCCCGCGCCGTAAACCGGCATATCATTGTTCGACGCCGTACGCCGCGGATATTGCTCCCCTGGGCGATGCTCGGCGCAAGCAATAAGACAAAGCAGGCAAACCGCGGCAACAAGCAGTCTATGGTTATACAAGCGGACCCTCCCTGGAGTGTATTGCTGGGGATTGTAGAGAAAATGCAAGGCCAAGTCAACGGGGAATGAGTGGACAGCAATGTGATAGGAGCCGGTCTTCTTTCCTCACCCTGGTTTCAGTTCCCTACGGATAACTGCATGGAGCTTCAATCCTCAGGGTAGTTTTTATTCTAATCGCTCACGAACCCCCGCAACTTCTACGGAAGGTGCGCTCGCTCCTGGATTCACGGGATGCAGGGGCCTCTTTATATCGTCTTCATTCCTGTCGTGATCTTTTAAGGTTACCATCCGGCTTGACATCGGGGGCGGGCTTCCCTACACTTGAGGAGAACAGGACAGGAGAGAGCCATGGAACAACGGACATTCCTTATCGTGGACAGCAAGGCAACGTCGATCTTCTACACGGCGTCGCTGCTCAGGAAGCTCCGCTATATCGTCCGGACCGCGCCGTCGGGCGAGGAAGCCCTCGAGCTGATCACCCGGTCCGCGCCGACCTGCGTCATCACGGAGACCGCCCTCCCGAAGATGAGCGGCCTCGATCTGCTCGAACGGATCAAGGGCAATGCGGGCCTGCGGTTCATCCCCGTCATCGTCAGCACTGCCGACGGAAGCGAGACGCTGCGTGATGCCTGCATGAAGGCCGGCTGCGCCGCCTACTTCGTCAAGCCCCTGGATCCGGAAGCGCTCTACCAGGCCATCCAGGCGGCCTCCGAGGCGACGCCGCGAAAGAACATCCGCATCATTGCGTCCCTCAAGTGCCGGGTCGGGGCCAGGACCGAGGACGTGACGAGCATTTCCGTCGGAGGGCTCTACATCCGTTGCGTGTCGCCCGAGCCGGTGCATGCCCCGCTCGCGGTCACCCTGCTGCTCGGCGGCCGCGAGATCGCGGCGAAGGCCGTGGTCCTCTACAGCTCTAACAAGGCGGGCGGGATCCACCCCTTCCCCGGCATGGGCGTCAAATTCACCGAGATCGGTACAGCGGACGTGCAGAACATTAGCGAGTTCATCAGGGCGGAACTGATGAAGGACCTTGGGGATCGGAAGGCTTAGCTTGCTGCACGGAAGCGGTCACCGCAGGCAGCAAACCCGGGAAGTTCTCCTCCACAGACCGCATTCCGAATTCCGCATAGCTGTTTCCTAGAGGAGTTTGAAGCGGCAGGCCCATACGAAAATTTAGGTGGGTGACCGAGGACGAGGGTTAAACATTTCGGATGTCCGAAGCCCGAAGGGCAAGTTTCCGAAATACGCCGAGAACGACCCCGCTCGCCTCTTCTTTCCGCGGGACGTTTTGTGTGAGTCCGCGCAGGGTACTCTCGGTGAAGAGAACAGGCCATAATGGCCGGACCGCAACAGGTTGAGTTCAGTTCGACAATCGGCGCTGAGAGCAATCGCGACAGGTTTGGCAATGATCATCTATAGGATACTGGAGGAAGAGGGCATCGTCATCATTGAACCTTCAGGTCCGATCACGCGATCGGACCTTGAAGCGCTCACGAGGGACGTAGACAACTATGTCAGGCAAAAGGGAATGATCAGGGGCATGATCATACATACACGATCATTCCCGCGGTGGCATGATCCCGGCGCCTTTCTCAAAGACATGAAGTTCGTCTTTGCTCATCAGCGCAAGATACAACGGGTTGCATCAGTTACGGACTCAAAACTGTTATTCATCGTTCACAGCATAGCACGCCATGTGTTCTCGCCTCAAATAAGACATTTCTCGTATGGAGAAATGGAAGCAGCACTAACGTGGATACGGGAAAAGCGGTGACGAGAAGGTCAGGTAAGGGACATTGGAGTATCTTAGGGACGTTGTTTATAAGCTTGCTTTCTCATCCGCCGTTGCTTAGTTCCTGATAAAGTACAGAGAGAAACAACATCCCTAAAAGCTCCCAGCACCGGATCTGCCCTATGAAATACTTGTCATCGGAGGTTGCAACGATTCGAAATAATTTCAGGGTTGACGCACCGCACCGCTGTAAAAGACCTCGCATTTGCCGCCTTGAAGAAAGCGTTTTGTCTTCCTGAAAAGGTGAGAGATCTGGCCGCCAAGGGACACGAATGCGCTCACCCCGCTGATCCGGGGACTGTCGAAGGGACCGCTGACGCTTTGTTTGAATGTTGCGCATCCCTTGTCATCGAGAATCGCCACGGTTACATTATCATATCGTTCACTGACAAGATCGAGCTTGCCTTTCAGAGCGACACGATGATGGTGCGTCGCAAGGGCGCAGTCCGTGGCGTCTGCAACACCGTCCTTGATTTTCCAGTGGGAGATGAACTGCGTGATGGCACCCGACCCTTCCTGGGCCAGGTGATACACGTCCCAATAACGGTACCCCTTGAGCGAAGCGGTACTGAGCGTCAGCGCAGCGGTACCGAGGGGGCCGGCGACGAAGAAAGCGCCGAGGTCGACGAGATCGAACTGCTGGCTCGTCTCATACGATGAGAGGACCTTGTCGAGGTCCATCATAAACATGACAAGATTATCACCCCGGAGAGAGAACGTCCCGTCTACGCTGCTCATCAGGGTGCGGCTTCTTTTCTCTTTCATCGTCAGGGAAGCATACAGCTCGCCTTTGCCGCCGATCACCTTATGGGTGCCGAGGGACTCCTCAAGTTTTTCGAAGTCCAGATTCGATGCCTTCAAATTGATCTTATACACAGCATCGGCTCCCGACTCATCTGCCGTGGCATCTCCCTCGCCCTTCGCGCCGAAGATATCCATGGTAAGGGGTTTGAGATAGATTACCCCCTTCGCTGCTTGCATAGGACTCTTGACATTGTCGATCTTAAGGTCCTTTATCCGCACCTCCTTGCAGTCCATGTTTCCCGTGAATGAGGCGTTCTTTATACCGTCCCCTGCGGTGTTCTCGAGCGAGAGGTCATTGATTGCCAGATGGAGACCCCTCAACTCGGTCTTTTCTCCCGTCTTCTGGTCAAGATAGACCAGCGCCCCCTGCGACAGCCTGATTACTTTCAAACGGGAAACTGCTCCCATCGCCGCTTCGGTCGATTTCTTTTCAGCATATTCAAAATTATATTTCCCCTTATCGTCCTTCACGATGGTGACCGTCGGCTTGACAAGCTCGCATCGGGTAACCTTGATCTGCTTCTTCAGCAGGGGGATCACCTCCACGCCCAGCTTGAGTTTATTGAGGGAAAGGATCTCGCCTCTCTTGCCGGCGACATGGATATCATGAGCTGATACGCCAAAGGGGAATAACGAGAGCCTTATCTTCCCATTGATCCTGACCTCCAGGCCGGTCGCCTCTGATGCCGCGGTTTCGATGCGGGACTTGTACGAATTGATATCGAATAGGAGGACAACGACAATTGCGGCGATCACGATCAGAGCGGCGGCGATGCCCGCGATCAACAGAACTTTTTTCCTTTGCGCTTTCATGGCCCTCACTCCGTGCAAAACATCTCATTTTCTTGATTATATACAGACTTGCTCGTCCTGTATAGTCCCGTGCAAGGTATGAGCTTCAGGCGGTGTGACGCGGCAATAGATCAGGAGGAAGGCTGTATCAGGCGTGATTCCGCAGGATAGCCATCCCCGCCCTGTCGGCAGAACACCATGAATACGTTTTCATCATTTTTGGGGTTGTCCAAAATTTAGTGCATCGTCTTATGGGTTCCCGGCTTCATATCAGTGAGTTCGAACACGAAGGACCCGACCTTGAGCTTGCTCTTCATAAGCACCGGGATCTTCCGGTCGTCGTCGGTGAGCCAGAGAAAGACCTCGCCCTTGCCCGTGAAGACCCCCTTGTACTTTGGATGGGTCTTGATCTTGATCGTATCGAACTTCCCGGCAGCAGTGGTAACCTTCTCCCTGGCCAGAACAGAGACCTCGATGGCCCAGTTCTTGCCGCTGTCCACGACATCGATTTCCATGTGCCTGCCGATCGCAAGGTCTTCCTTTGTCCGGAGAAAGTAGAGCATCGACAGGCCGTCCTGGACCGGGTCAGGTATGGTCAAGGTCTCGGTCGGGTCCTCGTTCAGCCTGCAGACCGCTGTTCTTTTTGCGTGGTCGAATTCCGTTACGCGGAGCCTCTTTTTCTTGCCATAGCTCTCCCTGAGGCTGTAGGAGAGGCTTTGCATGAGCAGCGGGTCGAAGACGCTCTGGACCGCATCATAAACCGGAAAGACCTTGTCCACCAGACCCTGAGACCGGCCCCATACCACGAACCTGAGAACCTCCCTCTCATCCGGCAGTTTTTCCGTTTCGACCGTCATGGTCACTGTCCCTGCCGAGAACATGCTCGACCAGCTGACATCGTACGTCAGGGTCTCCCCCGGATGGAACGCCTGGATCCCTACCGGCGGGGGGGCAATCGTCTGTTCTGCTGCGCCGGACGCAGAGGCGGCAAGCAAAAGTCCGGGGACGAGAAAGCAGAACACCACGGACGTCCGCAAAACCCGGCTGGATCCTATTTTCACAGGGCGTATCATATGACTCGAGAGCGTATTATCTTCAGGCCTGCAGGCGGCAAGGACCAAACCCGAAGACCATCGAAGACCATCGTTCTTACGTATATTATAGAGTATTTTTCCATCAAAGGTGATTTTCAGGCGGAAGGGTTTGAGCGGATGGGCGCCGCCGCAGCTGAAACGGGAGGAGTCGTCGGAAGAGAGGAAGCGTCTTTTCAGGCCTGACCCCGGACAGCGCCCTCCTCGACTGAAGGCACGACAAGAACGATGTCAGCCAGGTCTTTGCATTCATCGTCAAACCCGGGCGTGTCCCTGCTGACCGAGGAGATGGTCAGGACCGCGATGCCTGGATCATACCGTTTCAGATACCAGTAGATCCCGCCGCGGTTCTTCGAATGATAATCGCCATTATAGTGGACGAACAGGTCCTTCGGTCCGCGGTTCTTCAGGATAAAGTACGCCATGGTCGCGTCCTTGACCGCCTGCGCGGCAACAAAGTTCTGCGCGTCCCTATGCGCTCCATGGGCCATGCCGATCTCCATGACCTGCCCGTATCCCGGCGTTGAAAGGTCAAGGGTGATGGGAAGCGGGGCAATGCACCGTTTCGCTTCATCGGACAGGCGTTCGAGCGCCGCCATTCCCTGCCGGGCGACAAGGTTGGCATAGCGCCTTGGGATATTGGTCGCGATGAAGCGCAGCCCGTGCTCCCTGGCGACATCAACGAGCGGGCGGTAATCGGTGCCGTAATTCTCCCAGACCTTGGCCTCATTCACCACGTGCTCGTGCTCGATGAGACCGGCCAGATATTCGTCCACGATCAGCTGGTTGTCAGCTTCCAGCATTTCCGCGCCGAGCATCAGGTCGCCCTTCTTTATCTCAACGAGGTCCCGCGCCAGTTCCAGCTCTAACCGATGAACAACAGGATGTTCATGGATCTCGCCGAAGAGAACAACATCGGCCCGGACGCAGCGGTCCAGCATTTCCCGGTACCCGATCTCTCTCCCTTTCCCCTCATAGAGACCGTATACCGGCTTGTCGCGGGGAACACGTCCACGATCTTCCATGACCACTCCTTTCTCTCCCTTCCCTTCGCTGCCGATCCCAGCCTGCAAAATATGATCTGTCCCGGCAATCGCAGGTTTGTCCAGTATTCAGAATCGCCTTTGTGTCTCCTTTAGCGGACGCGCACCTCGATTGCGACGATCAGGTCGACACGCATGATGGCATCGTAGAATTCCTTCTGGCTGAGCTTTTCAAGATGCAGAAGGTTGTTCTGCACCTCCTTCACGACACCCGTCACGATCTGTCCCGATGTGAGGGAGACCGCCACTGTCCTTCCTTTCATGGCAATGAGGTTATCGGCCATTGGTATGGCCGCATTCAACTGGACATACTCTTTTGGACCTGCCGCGGCTTCAGCGGTCTGGAGTGCGGCCATAAGGTTCAGCAGGAGAACCGCTGTCAGTGCGAAACAGATCGCAGGACCTTTTTCATTTACTGTTCTCATCGTTCATCTCCTTTCGGATCTATCGAGTTTACTCCGCCCCCCTGGGCTTTCATTCATCAATCAAGTGTATCATTGAAATACCTTCGGTGCGCGTCGCATCGGCATTTCTTGTCCCACGGCCGGGAGCACTGCCTGATGAGTGCGACCCGTTCATCGCCCTCCTGCTTTGCGGCAGGGCCTGACAGGCACTTTGATTCGACCCCGGTGAAGTTGTCCCACCAGCTCGCGACCGTGTACCGTCCGCACACCGGGCAGAGGAAATAGGAGTCGGTATGCTCATCGCCCATGATGCTGCCGGAGATCGAGGCGACCCGCTCTTCCTTCAGGAATGTTCTCTTGCACTGCATGCATTCCATCGGCTCACCGTAGACTTTTAAGAATATCATCCTTGGCCAGGAAATAGATAATGCAGATCCCTATGACCATCATGCCCCAGAAGCCGTAGACCACTGCCTGCTCGTGCGCCTGGAACCATTTTGTGAGAGCGAACTCGCCATTGCCGATCTTCACCTGCATGACGATGAAGAACCGCACGGCGAGCGGGACGATCGCAAAGGCCATCGCGCAGAACAAGGCGAGATATGCTACTGTTACAGCAGCGGTTCCCCGGGGCCCGAGCTTTTCCTGGCTTAACGTTCCGTTGGATTCGAGAATATTGCCGACGATGGCGCCGACGATCATCAGTGCAAATGACGAACCGAAGATGCTCAGGTACATTTTTGTATTCACCGGTCCCCCTCGAACCATTTGCCATGAGCAATTGACTTCGACTGAAGAATTCCTTATGGTTTCACTAACGGCCTGCTATGCATTAAAGAATATCACAAAATAGATGAACTATTATCAGCAGAAGGCCCCCCAACGGGGACACCTCGGGATGATCGTATGAATATATTGTTCAAGATATACCGCCGCCTTGCCTCATCGGCGATCCTCAGCGCAGGGATATTCCTCCTCATCTGCTCAGCCGTTGCAATCGCTCATGCAGGCCAGGACCTTTCCCCGCCGGACCCTGAGCACGACGTGACACCGGTGACCATTGAATACAGCGCTCTGGATAAGGCAACGAACTACACTGCTTCCAGCGGAGACTGCTCCATCACCTGGATCGCCTACAACGGCGGTCCGAATCAAGGCGTCATCAAGCACTCGCCTCGATGCGCTGCGCCAATGGCGCTGCAGGTTTCGCTCCTGACAAAGATCTGCACGGCGTTATTCAGCCATGAAAAGGAGGCCGGGGCATTTCGGACATTGTTCTGGGGCGGGCTTGAAGCTGAAAGAAAGCCGGCCTCGCAGGAACTGCCGCTCCGGCTCGCTCTGGCCGCATATCGATCGCCCGGGTGGGACGTCAGGAAGGGGAAGCCGAAAAACCGGGATATCAACGGGTTTATCAAGGAGCTTGCCAATGGAGTGCCGATCTATCCGGAGCTGCAGGAGCTGTTCCGCCCATTCAACAGACAGATCACGCTCGCCACGGTGGAGAAGGTCAGGGTCCTTGAGGCGGAAAAACTTCCCTTTTACAGCCGGCTCGAACAGCAGGGGGTCAAGGCGACAGACAGGCTGCCTTTTGACTGCATGGCATGGTTCTCCCTCTCTCCCCTTTCACCATGATCAGGGGCCTCATGCTGACGGTACGCCGGCAGCATGATCGGATACTGATAAACCTTCATAGCCTAACAGGTTAGCATGCCGGGAAGGAACGACGCGATCTTACAGGTCGATCTCGCGGCTCTTCCGAAAGAGTTCGGGCCAGAGCTTCGTCATATCGCGACGGAAGATCAGAGCTGCATCTGCAGGAAGAAGATACCAGTCCCCGCGCCCGATCTCCCGCTCGAGCTGTCTCGCGGCCCATCCTGCGTATCCCGCATAGACGCGGACCTCTTCAGCTGTTCGCGCTGTCATCAGGGCGTCCATCATCGCCATGCGGCTGTTCGTGACGAATACGCGGTCAACGACAGCGCCCCAGTCATCAGGCGCCCGGTCCGTCCGGCGCAGCATCAGCAGATCATGCCCGCCCACGGGCCCGCCATAGAAGAGAGGGTTGCCGCCCCGGCTCATGCTGCCGATGCCGCCGAAGAGGGAAGAGACCATTGTTGCCGTTGGCTTGTTGATGATCAGCCCCATGGCCCCGCCGGGACCGGCGCTCAGCAGCAGGATGACGGACTCCCTGAACCCGGGGGCCCGGACCTGGGTGCCGGCGACGAGCAGCACGCCCGGGGCCGGCTGCAATCCGTCCTTGGCCGGTGATCCGGCAGGAAGAAGCGCCTGCAGGAGCAGGAAAAGGACGAGCGCCGTTGTCCGGCCGGTGAATGCAAAGGGTCGCGGACGGGGGCGCAGGAGCGCCATTGGCAGGCTTCTGCAAGGCATACGAAGAGATTACTACAGGCAACGGAAAAAAACAAGGCGGAGAAGGAGCGGGGCAGAGAGGGACGTTGTGTCATTTCGAATACAGCGGTAGAGGAAGGCTTGGCATGAAGGACGTCTGTACCTCTCGGTACTGGAGCCCCCGAGGGTCAGGGATACGTACCTATCATCCGAAAAGGCACGGAAGTTATGGTGACAAAGAAGTTCAGATCCCCGTAGCGAGGGTCTTGAAATAGGTGACGACATCAATGGCAAACGGTTTGATGCAGTTGTCGTGCGTTGTTGTCAATGTTCCGGCATTGCAATTAACCACCGTCACCATGGTCGATCCGTTGCTGTCCATGGCGGCCTTGGCGGTCGTCGTGTTGGCATAGGGGACGACGTCGTCGTTTTGACCCTGGAACAGGCGCGTGGTGACGGCAGGCGCCCAGTTATAGATGTCGTTTTCGGCAATATGCGCCTTGAGCGCGGTCTCGCCCGTCCCCAGGTAGCTCGCAAGGAACACGGGGTTGAACAGTGCGCCCGTCATGACATTCGACCCCCCGAGATCAGCAGTGATCTGGCTTCTGCTGTAGTTCCCTCCGAAATGGGTAGCTACGACAGGCGCGTAAGTGAGGGAGAAGTAATACGCAAGCTGGCTCGACGGGTTGTAAAGGGAGTCGTAGGCTGCGAAAAAGAATCCGGCAAACGCGGGCTGCGGCTGCGACGCAAGCCCCAGGATGGTTTTGGTCGTGCTCGACAGGTCATAGGGGCCTGCGCCGGGCTCCGAAGCGGTGATGGGAAACTCGGCGCTCAGGCTTTGCTCCATCGATCGCTGCGTGGCAAGCGTTGCGTACCCTCCCTCGGAATAGCCCGCGAGAAACAGCTGGCCGTTCGTCACCGCGTTGATGCCCGGTTCCTTGAAAAATACGCGCGCGGCACGGTTCATGTCAATGCTTGCGGACGCGAGCATGGCGGCATGAACATAGGGGTGCAGCAGGGCTGACGAATCGCCGTAACCGATATAGTCGGGCATCACCGCGATGTATCCGATCGCCGCGAAGACCGCGCCCACCAGGCTCTCGGCGCTTGTGGGAAAACTGGAGGGCGCATCGGAATCCTGCAAAATCGTTCCGTGCTGGTAGCTCAACACCGGGCTACCTCCGCTCCGGGCGGCGGGCAGGCAGACGAGCCCTGAAGCATTGATGAGTGCGGCCGAGGCGTCCGGTGTTTTATAGGTAAGCTTGTAACAGGACACATCGGACAACGCGGTAAACCCGATCATCCCCGCGGACGCGATCAACGCATCCAGGGAAGCCGCATTGAGCGTTCCGGCCTTTGACCACGAAACGAGATCTCCCGCCGCAGCAGGCCCAGCAGGCGTCGAGCTGCCGGAGTTGCTGCCGCAGGAAAAAAATAGTCCAGTTGCAAGCAGGAGGGCAAGAAGTCGAAGGAACAGAGTGCGCATTGTCAGTTTATGTTCATGGTGTTGCATCAGGTCATTCATGGTTCCATCTCCCAGGATCATGATCATCAGGCAGCCGTTTTTTCCTCGTTTCGCCTCTCTATCAAAGGGTAGCCCTGTCGGATGCAGGTGTCAACAGCTGCTCAGCTGTTCTTTTTCAGCCCTGTATCAAGTATAGCAGGGCCGGGAGCACAGAGGTTTGTGTGTTTGTTGTTCGTGCGCTGCGCCGAAGCATGGGTTTGTGTCATCCGTGCTGCAATACAAGCATGAACAGACCGACCTTGGTAAGCCTCCTCATGATCGCCGGGCTCTCTGTTCTGGCGCAGGATGCCCATGCTCATCAACCAAGGATCGTGACCGGAGAACACGTCACGCTTGTCGAAGCGCCCGAGATCTCGAAAGCGTATTACGGCGAACTGACCGGCAAGCCGGACCTGTTCGTGGTGGAGCGTGACAAGCAATGGGACCTCTTTGTCGAGATCCTGGTCCCGGACCTGCCGGGAGTGCAGGAAGACAAGTCCTCTCCATAGAGCTTGAGGAACAGGTGAAGAAACGCGTCATCGCTCAAGGGCTAAGCAGGAACATGACAGGACTGTTCCTGCTCGGGCTGATGCTGGTAATTCTGGCGATGATACTTGGTATCGTGTATGGAGGGAGAAGCATTAAGCAGAGGTTCAGGAAAGCTCAATAGGTAGGTAATGCCAACCGAAAAGTCCTGATAATCATATAAAGGGCACCTCCCTTGTTCTTCCTACGTTGAGCGAACCGGCCAAATGACACTAAAGTATTAACGCGTCTGTCGGTTCTCGTTTCCTTCCCTCGCTTCAAGATCATCGGTTGACAAAATGTGGTATACTATAATCAGGCGTTGCGGACTGGCACTGAGAAGTGTCAACCGTATCATCAACTGCCGTTGAGGGCACTATAAGCGCCAACCGGGCGTGATTCGGGATCGGCATACAGCAGTCCGTGAGGGCTGTTAAACCGCCGGTTCGTAGATCACCAATGGCTGGAAAGCAGGTAGCCCCTGAGGTCAAAGGAGAATTCAGTAAAGGGAACGAACCGCTTCAGGATTTGCAGGAGCTAAGCACGGAAGTGATCGTTGATCTTACTGAATATCCCGAGGTTCAACGGAATGATCAGGATACGGTCAAAGCAACGCCTTATTTGTCAAAAACAAAAGCCGGCAGGGTTGATACCCCTGCCGGCTTTTTTCGTTCCCTCATCAGAGCACGCTTCTCGACCGCATGCAGGATCATGAACCTTTGGCGGGAGAAGTTCTGGAATAGGAATCGCAACTGCGCAACGGCTGCAGCCGCCTCCCCCTCACGTGCGTTTCAAGAATCGGCAAGGTGATTGAAAACCCCTGCAGCAAGCTGCAGGGAATGCGCTCGCTCCTGGATTCAGGACACGAAGGGGAGGTGCAAAAAAGAGCTCTCGATACACGCTCTTTGTCACCTTTCTTGCATGCCCAAGAAAGTGACCCAAAGAAAGGCACCCGACGAAAATTCTTCACGGCATGTTCGGTCGTCCTCAGTACATTTCGGAAACTTGCCCTTCGGGCTTCGGACATCCGAAATGTTTAACCCTCGTCCTCTGTCGCCTGCCTAAATTTTCGTATGAGACTGCTCTAGATCCTAGGTTTTCTCAAAGGTGAAGGGCTGATCGATCCCGGGGAAATGCTACAATATCAGAAAAGGCACCGTATCCTGGCAAAGGATATTGCAGACCAAAGCAAAGGAGACCCTGACCGACTCATCCCAGATGTTTCTCAGGAAGAACGTCAGGGGAACGATGGAACAAAACGCCTCCGGGACCCTGGTCCGGAATGTCATGCTTGAATTTGCCGATCTCACCGGACTCGTATCTCCGCGGGAAGCGCCGCGGCGCTACTTATGGACGGACGCTTTTGCCGTCTGCAACTTCCTGGAACTCTATCGTCAAACGCATGATGAACACTTCAAGCAGCTCGCCCTGCACCTCGTCGATCAGGTCCATCACGTTCTCGGACGGCACCGTGACGATGACCCGCGGACCGGCTGGCTCAGCGGTCTCGATGAACAGGGGGGCGCACTACACCCCACACGAGGCGGGCTACGGATCGGCAAGGAAATGAACGAACGCAGACCCGATGAATTTTATGACGAACAGGGGGAATGGGACCGGGACGGACAGTACTATCATTACCTCACGAAATGGATGCACGCGCTCGATCGGGCAAGCCGGGTCACCGGAGATCCGACGTACTGGAGATGGGCGATCGAGCTTGCGAAAACGGCTCATGCACGGTTTACCTACGCGACCTCACCAGGCCGCGCGAAACGCATGTACTGGAAAATGAGCATCGACCTCTCCTATCCGCTCGTAGCATCGATGGGGCATCACGATCCTCTCGATGGATTCATCACCTATCTCCAGCTTCAGGCGACTGCGGCAAAAACTTCCGGGAACTCCGCAGGGCTCGACCTCAGCGCCGAGATTGCAGACATGGCTGTTCTGTGTGAAGGGAAAAGCTGGGAAACCGATGACCCCCTTGGCGTCGGCGAGCTTCTGAGCAACGCATACAAACTGGCTCACTTGATCCTGATCGAAGGCCTTGAGCAGTCCGATCTTCTGGACGATCTCCTGGGTTCTTCCCTGGTCAGTCTGCAATCCGACGCGAGCAGGGACTTCCTGAAGTTTCCTGCTCAATACCGGCTTGCATTTCGGGAGCTGGGATTGTCCATTGGATTACATGCACTGGAGAAGTTGGCGGGACTGATGCAACAAACTCCGCGCGATTTCAGTATGAAACGTCGTCTGCGTTCGCGAACCGAACGCCTGATGCAGTATATACCTCTCCGGGAGAGCATCGAGACCTATTGGCTTGCCCCCGCAAACAGACAAGCGGACGAATGGATGGCGCATCGTGACATCAACATGGTCATGCTGGCAACCAGCCTGGCCCCCGAGGGGTATCTCTCCCCGTGAAGCGTCACCGGAGAGCTGCGTTCGCACGTGACGGCCTTTTTCATAGGTGACCCCGGACAGCCCCTAAAACACTGCCCCGCCGCGTCAAAGCGGCGGGGCAGTGTCACGCCTTCCAGAACTTGTCTTAACTTCGCGCGGCATCCGCGGCCTCTTAGTGCATGTGCTCGTGCATCGGCATGTCCTTCTTTTCTGCATCGCTGCACCTCATGCCGCAGCCAGCGCCGCCACCCGCTGCCATCATCTCCTTTAACCGTTTCCTCTGATCGGGCGTCAGTATGGACTTCATCTCTTCACGTGCCTTGAGGTGAGCAAGGAACATCCCCGTTTTGAGGGACTCCTTCTTTTTCACCGCAGCCTCCACTGCCTTCATGTCCACAGGGTCCTTGTCGAGGAGGTCTTTAAGCTCGATATCGGCGATCTGTTTATCCGCCCTCTTTCTGACCATGTCCTTCACGGTCTTGCTGCGAAGTGTCTGGAGCGCCTCTTTCTGCTTATCGTCGAGACCGAGACCCATAAGGTGTTTCCACAGGGGGTGGTCGTTATCCATCATCATTCCGCCGTCCTGCATGCCGCCCATTCCGTGCATCATGCCCATGCAATGATGTCCCATTCCGCCCATCATGGCGCCTTCATGCATGCCCCCGCCTTTTTCGCCCATGCAGCCGCACATCTGTGCCTGCGCGGTCGAGACCAACGTCGCTGCAAAAATCAATCCGAACAATATACTTGCCAAGCTTCTTCGCATACTGACACCTCCTGTCGATTTAGTCGTACATGAAATCAATGATAGCAGAGAGAGGAGGCAAATACAACCCGCCTCGGTGACGGCACAAACGAGAGTTCAACGCAACCGTGCCAAGCGGTGCTGTCGGGATCTTGAGGCTGCCGGAGCCTTCAAGCCGCGATCTTCCCTTCGCGCCCGTATCCCGGCCGCTACAGGTCGGCAGCCTCCGGGTTCTCCCGCCCCATCGCCCGCTTCAGCGGCCCGCGGAAGGAAAAGAACGCCACCCCCGCGCCAAAGGAAAGACCGGACATGAGGAGGAAGAAGTGCTCCTTCGGCATCCTCTCCCAGAACGTCCCCAGATACCCCGACAGGTAATTGCCGAAGAAGCTCGACAGGAACCAGACGCCCATCATCAGGGAAACGATCCGTGCCGGCGCGATCTTGGTCACCAGCGAGAGGCCGACAGGAGAAAGATAGATCTCGCCCAGCGTGAGCACGAACGTGCAGGCCGCAAGCCACCAGATACTTGCCCGGGGACTGACCGCCAGCTCCCGGGCCGGAGGGATAAGGATCAGGAAGGCCGAGGCCAGCAGGAGGCAGCCGATCCCCATCTTGGCGATGCTCGTCGGTTCCCTGCTGCCCAGGCCCTGGCGTCGCCAGAACAGGTTCACGAGCGGAACGAGCAGGAAGATCATGAGCGGGTTGAACGACTGGAACCACGACGCGGGCATCTCCCAGCCGAAGATCATCCGGTCCGTGTTGGCGTCGGCCCAGAGCGCCATGGTGTTCCCCTGCTGCTCGTACACGCTCCAGAACACGATGGAAAGCGCCATCATCGCGAAGATCGCGCCGATCTTGAGCCAGTCACCTGGCGACAGCGGCTCTGTTGACCGCCGCTCCCTTCCCCCTGCCTGCATGATGAGGTCCGGAGCGAGGTGCTTCTGCCCCCGGAGGTACACGAGGAGTCCGATCACCATGCCCACACCCGCAGCGGCAAATCCCCAGTGGAAGCCGATCTTCTCGCCCAGGGTCCCGCAGATGAGCGGGGAAAAGAAGGCGCCGAGGTTGATCCCCATGTAGAACAGGCTGAAGGCCCGGTCGCGGCGGCGGTCGCCGGGAGGATAGAGAGCGCCGACCTGCGTCGAGATGTTCGGCTTGAAGGCGCCGTTCCCGAGGATGAGGAAGAGGAGCGCCGGGAAGAACAGGCTTTCGACGGCCATCAGGAAGTGGCCGGCGGCCATCAGCACGCCTCCCAGGACAACGGTCCTCCGCTGTCCAAGCACCCGGTCGGCCAGCAGGCCGCCGAAGAGCGGCGTAAAGTAGACGAACCCGGTGTAGAGGCCGTAGATCTCCGACGACCGCACCTGCGTGAACTGCAGGTGCTTGATCATGTAGTAGACGAGCAGCGACCGCATCCCGTAGTAGGAGAATCGTTCCCACATCTCGGTGAAGAAGAGGACGTACAGCCCGGGAGGATGCTTCCGGTGCCTGTCTCCGTTCAGGGCCGAGGCAATGGCGTCTCGCATGGAAGGCTCCCGATGTCAGCGGGTCTGAACCGCGCAATGAGCTGGGGAAAGAAGCAGAGGAAATGGTCCTGGAGGAGGACAGCGTTGCGCTCAAGCTCCTCGACCGCCGTATTGAGGGTGTTCTCCCGCCGCAGCCTCCCGGAGATCCTTCTGAATGTCCGGTCGATCCCTTCCACGGTCCCATAGCGCCGCAGCCAGTCTTCCCGGACCATCTTCTCGATAACCATCGGCACCGGGTGCGGGACCGATACCCGATGACATCCCAGGTTTTCATAGACCCTTTCGACGAAAGCATCCAGCCCGATGGAGCAGTACCGGTCCCAGCTGATCGTCAGAAAGTGGTCATACAGGACATCAATGATGACGCCCGCATAGCGTCGTCTCGAACTGCTGATGAGCCGCCTGCTCGCGCCGAAGACCGCGTGCGAGTCCGTGAAACAATCGACTTTCCGGTGATGGCGGATCCCCTCGACGACCTCGCGGGGAAACCGGCCCTCCGCATTGCCCTTGACGAAATCGGCGATGAAATTCCCCAGCATCGATGCAGGGGAGTCGTTGGAACAGACCATATGGGCGAGATAATTCATGAAGAGCGTGAGAAAGAGTGCATCGTATTGTGGTGCAGGGCTCCAGGAGCATCTGGGCGGGTGTTACGCGGCATGCGGCGAACCCTTCTGCTTCTGGTTCCCCCGGGTGATGACGCGGTAGAAGGCGCCGTCGTATTCTATCCGGGGCTTTCGTGCCATGACGGGAGAGTAGCAGATATCAAAGAAGGGGTCAATACTCAATCGATACGTCTTGCCCCATCCGCTCCCTTTCCTCTTTTCAGGCCTGATCCCTGACTGCCCCAGGATGATTCTGCTCGCTCCGGGGCGATCCGGGTCGGTATGCATAATGAGTGCCGAATGGGTCCTGATATTGTCCTTGACTTCCCTGGCGAGGGAGCTATAGTGCAGAACAAACAGGATTTGGAAGGTCCTATTATTTAGGACCAGGAAGGAGGGGCGCGGCAGTACAATGTTGCACCAAGGAGGCATATCATGGGAACCGCAATGGAAATGAAAGAGAAGACGTACTTTGAGGACGTGGACAGGGAGTTGGAAGGCATCAAGAGGAGGATCTACCTGCTGCGCGAAGAGCTTGCCAGGACCTACGGCGAGGACAACCCGATGCTGATCGCTCAGGACCGGCACCTGGTCGAGCTGGCGGAGTATGTTGACTGGAAGCTCCAGGTCCTTGAAAAGGGGACATCCTTCGACTGGAAGACCTCGAGAGGGAGCGGAAACGATATCCAGAGCGACGTTTCTGTTCGGGTGACCGAGAGCAGTACGGGGCCGGACTTTTCCGGAGGGTATCTCGGCGGATAGGGAAAGAGCAGCTGACTCGCGCACTGGACCGGCGAAGACGTATTCGCCGGTTTTTGTATTTGGACGGCATCCGCGCCAGGGGGCAGCATTGCAGACCGGTTACCGCGAACGGCCATCAGGCGCAACCGGGGCCCAGTCTTGTTCTGTGCATAGATTATCTGCTGCATGTTGAAAGACCTGCCTGCCAGCCCGCCTTCCGGGCGGCCATCACGATCCGCGCGCAGGCCTCGGCGTCCGAATCAGCCTGATGATGCTTAAGCGGGATCTTGAGATGCCTGCACACATCCGGCAGTTTCGTGGGATAGACGCTCCAGACAGCGCGTGCCAATCTCACCGTACAGACGAAAGGGTGGGCGGGCTGGGGCAGGCGGTGCGTTTCACAGCAGGAGTACAGCACCCGCCGGTCGAACGGCGCGTTGTGAGCAGCGAGGAAATCGACACCTGCTATCAGCTCCCGCAGGGTCGGCCACAGCTCAGCGAAGGTGGGCGCGTCGCGAACATCATTCCACGTTATGCCATGGATATGCGTGAAAGTAAACTGCCCGTCGGTTGGCCGGATCAGATAGTGCTTCCGCCGGACGATGCTATGCCCCTGCACGACCACGAGTCCGATTGCGCAAGCGCTGTCCGGGCTGTAGTTCGCGGTCTCAAAATCAATGGCGGCAAATGTCGTCATGACAGGGGAAATGGGAAGGATCCGTCCTTGAGCTGTATGATAACTCTTCGGGCAGGCACTTTGTCAAGACGCAAGATCTGAACCTATTGGTTGACAAGACCGGACGACTAACATTTCATCTTTTCACTCCCGACCCCTTGATTTCCTGCTGCCATCTGTTCTATTATGCCGCTATGAAAAAGTATAGAGATTATATGATCGAACGTGCCAGGGATCTCAAGAATATGGACAGGGCCGAGCTCGCCAAAGAACTGGGAGAGTTCGCCTACCATACGAAGAAGGTGTTGTTCAGCCAGATCCCGGGCGTCAGCGCCATTGCGGGGCTCGTCGCGGGATCGTGGGTGGCAGGGACCTTCACGAGCTCTCCGGTCAAAGGATTCCTGTCCTCCCACGGGTTCATGAAGGGCGGAACCCACGTGGTCAGCGAGACGACCTACAAGTTCCTTTCCGTGCTGCTGCCCGTCCTTGCCATCGCCGTTACGGCATACGTGGTCCAAAAGGCAATGAAGGCATATCGCGAGAAGCAGCTGCAAAGAAATATGGCCTGCGTACCGTCGCTGAAGGAGGAGGTCCAGGCCGAGCTGCGGGCCAAGATGGACATTCTCGATAAGGCCAAAGGGTCGGGTCTTCTCTCAGAAAGCGAACATAGAACGAAAATGGCCACGCTGTATCAATCGTATTTCAGGAGCGACCGCTCCAGGATCGAGGAGATCATCATCGAGAAGATCGAAGGCTGACCGCTGGTGAAACGGGCGGGGAATTGTTCATGGCTCATTGAAGCTCCCTGCAGCAAGCTACGGGGAATGAGCTCGCTCCTGGATTCATGAAGTGACCCGATACTGCCTTTACCCCGTACGTGTCCTTTAACAGCTATTTCCTCCTATCCTTCGAGCAATATCTGCTTGCCCCGAACAGCCGCTACAGTCCTCCCTTGCCGATCGAGGATTTCTTCGCGTGCACGCTGAGGAATGAGCAGGGAAAGAACGTGGGGCGTTCTAAAAGACACGGCCCCAAGATGTTTTGGCGACTCGCATTTCATCTTTTCAGGCCTGACCCCGGACTGCATTAGAGCTCGACGATTCTCGTGCTGATCTCTATCGCCGCCTCGGCGCCCTGGCCTGCGGAGATGATCGCCTGGGAGTGGCCCGTGCGGAGAGCTCCCAGGACAAAGAGGCCGGGGATGCTCGACTCGCCGTTGCCCTTCGTCATGATCTTGAACCCCTCGGCGTCGCGCTCCAGGTCCAGGCCCTCGAGATACTCGTCGTTCAGCGAGATCCCGCCCCACCCCAGGATCACCTCGCAGGGGATGACGCTGCCGTCGCTCATCCGCACCCCCTCGAGGGTCGTCTCGCCGAGAAGTTCCTCCGGCCGGCCCTCGACCAGGCCGATCCCCTCCTCCTCGAGCAGCGCCCGGTACACCGGCGCCAGCGTGAATCCATGGGCGAGAAAGGTCACGTCCTTGGTGTACATCTGCTTCATGCCGACGCTCAGGCGCACGCCGTTCACCGTGCGGTCGATGACGAGCAGCTTCTTGCCCGTGGTGCGGTAGCCGTCGCAGATCATGCAGGTGTAGTAGGAGTGGCCGAAGAAGCGATGGAGGTTCTTAAAGGGCGCGAGGGTCTCCCTGGCCCCGGAGGCGGCGATGACGAAGCGCGAGCGATAGGTCTTGCCCCCGGCCAGCACCTCGAAGTTGCCGTCCCGTGGCGTGACGCGGTCCACCTTGGCGTTCTCGATGGTGACGCCGAAGCTCTTCACCTGGCTGAGGCCGGTCTCCAGGAGCTCCGGGCCGGAGACAAGACGAAGGCCGAGGTAGTTCTCGAGGTGCTTCGCGTAGCTTGTCCGCCCGCCAGGGGTGTGGAACAGCATGACGCGAAAATTGTAGCGGCCCAGGTGGATGCAGGCCTGCAGGCCTCCCGGCCCTGCGCCGATGACGATGCAGTCGAGAGGTGTTTCCCTGCCTGTGGTGTCCGCTTGTCCCATCGCCGCTCCCCCTGCACCCCGGGGAACAGCACCCGGGGCGTTCGATTAAAATGTTCTCATCGTCCGATTCCGCCCGGCCCTGTCAAGCCGCACGAACTGACCCTATGGGTTTGCCTTCTCCATCCTATCGGAGTACCTGCCGTACCGCGCGGCACCGTTGCACTTCGCCCGGTGATGGAACAGCATCTGTGCCGGGACGACATTTATTGGCGATCCTTTCCAGGCCTTGAGGCTGGGTTCCTGCAGCGCCCGCCCATAGGAGAAGCTGATCTCCCAGGGCTGCGCGCCGAGTGCGTTCATTGCATTGAGATGTTCCGTGGCCAGCTCGGGGCTCTGACCGCCGGAAAGGAAGACCATGCCCGGAACAGCTGCGGGCACCGCGCGCCGGAGCGTCCTGAGGGTCGCCTCCGCCACCTGGCCGACGCCGGCCTGCTTCAACGCCTTTTTGCCCGCAAGGACCATGTTGGGCTTCAGCAGCATGCCTTCGAGGGCCACGTTGTACTCCCGGAGCTCATGAAATACGTTGACGAGCGTCGCCAGCGTCGCTTCTTCACAGCGTTCGATGTCATGGTCGCCGTCCATCAATACTTCGGGTTCCACGATAGGGACCAGCGCCGCTTCCTGCGAAAGGGCGGCATAGTGCGCGAGGGCATGGGCGTTGGCATTGATATTGGAACGGCTGGGCATGCCGGGCCCGATCGTTATGACCGCCCGCCACTTGGCGAACCGGGCCCCCAGGTCGCGGTATTCCTTCAGGCGCTCGCGCAGTCCGTCAAGGCCGGCGGTGATCTTCTCGTCGGGGAAGCCGGGCATGGCAATGGTCCCCTTGTCCACCTTGATGCCGGGAATGATGCCCCTGCTTTTGAGAACATCCACGAACGATCTTCCGTCCGCCGCTTTCTGGCGGATGGTCTCGTCGAACAGGATGACACCGCTGATGAACTCCTCGATGCCCGGCGTGGTGAACAGCGTCTCACGGTATGCGCGCCGGTTCTCTTCCGTGGATTCGATGTTCAGCGCGGCAAAACGTTTTTGGATCGTCGGCTGGCTCTCGTCGGCCGCCAGGATCCCCTTGCCCTTCGCTACCAAAGACCGTGCAGTGGTTTCCAGCTCCTTGGATATCATCGTACACACCTCCCGCCAGGATATTGAGACTTTTATTTTTTGGATACTTCCGTATTGAGTGGACGAAATGACAGCTCTTGTCAGGGAGAACAAGCAGTATGCACAAAAGGCTCATTTATCTCAATCTTTAAGTCTGACCCCAGTTGTCCTCCTTTCTTCGGGCAAGCAAGAAAGCTGCAGATTGAGACGTATCTGGATCTCTTTTTCTGCACATCCGCTTCGCGTCCTTGAATTAAGATACTTGACCCGTCTACGGCCACGTCCGCTCGCCCGCGCAAATTCTCGGCTCTCCGGCCTCAGACATGCGCGGCGCCCCTTCGGGACGCTTGCCTTTGGCCAAGACGTGGCCCTAAAGTCTTTACTAGGGCCGCTCCGTGGACGTGCGGTGATTTGGGGTAGGGCAAGGACTTGAGAAGTCCCCATGCGAACATTCCCGGCAGGCGACCGAGTCCGAGGGTTAAACAATTTAGACTGTCTGAGCCGCAGACGAGTTTCTAAAATGTACTGAGGACGACCGAGCATGCTGCGAGATCAGAAGGTTCGCCAGATGCCTCTGCTTTTTGTTACCTTTCTTCGGGCACGCAAGAAAGTGACCCAAAGAAGGGCACCCGACGAAAATTCTTCACGGCACGCTCGGTGTCCTCAGTACATTTCGGAAACTCGCCCTGCGGGCTCAGACATCCGAAATGCTTCACCCTCGGACTTGGTCGCCTGCCTGGAATTTTCGAATGGGAATGCCTCAGCGGCAACGGCCACTGTCGCTGCTTCTGCCTTACCCAAGCGCCGGGTAGCCCGGCTGCGAAGTCTGTGCGTATGCATGGGCAGACATCCTCAACCCACTTGCAACGGGGGAAGCCTTTTATTTTTTAGTGTAGCACAACACCGGCTTCATGCCGGGCATGCACCGCGCGGTTTCTGTTGTCGCTCCCTGCAGCATGCTGGAGGGAGGCTCCGAGTCCTCAAGGAAGATATTGTTCTAATCGCTCGCTGACCCCGCCAAAAGGCTGCGGGTGGCATTCGCTCCTGGATTCACCGGGATGCAGGCGCTTTTTGGAAAGGCAAAGCAACAGAGCAGTCTCATTCGGTTCCTGAGAGCGTGTTACCTCTTCCCCGGCGTGGAATGTCTTCGGAACCATGCGGCCGCATCCTGAACATCCCTCTTCTTGAGGGCCATATCCAGGGTAAAGGTCTCAAGTTCCTTCTGCGACGCATTAAGCTCATATCCGTTCAGCATCAGAAAGAGCCCTGCAGCGGAGATAGCGGTACGCTTGTTCCCGTCGAGGAAAGGATGGTTGCCGATGAGCGACCCCAGGAGCGCCGCCGCCTTGTGGAACAGATCGCGATACAGGTCCTTTCCTTCAAAGGTTGCCCGCGGCCGCTCAACGGCCGATCTCAGCAGCCCGACGTCTCGTACGCCGTGCATGCCCCCGGTCTCGGTGACGAGCCGCGCATGGATAAAGAGCACCTGTTCCGCCGTCAGGTACCTCACTTCTTCGCGAGCTCCTTCAGCGCGGGGCGGTACTTCTCAATGAACTCGTTCACTTGACCGGCGAACGCCTTGTCGATCCCCGGCACCTTCCGCTTCTTTCTGACCGGAGCGATCACGATCCTTTCCTGTTCTTCATCCAGCTCGACATTCACGTCCGAGCCGGCGGTAAGATCGAGCTTGTTCAGGATCTCGACCGGGATCGACACACCTTTGCTGTTCCCTATGGCAACGACCTTTCTGTGCATTGTCGCCTCCTTCAGTGTTATAACGACATTATAACATTGCCCGGAGCGGTGTAAAGGGGATATTGCGTGCTGGAGATCAGGACCTTGATCAGCGGTGATCATCAACAACTACGGAATCTGGCCTGACCCGAAGATGTTAGTACAACGTCCCCTACGGTTCTTTCCCCTCCTTTTCGGTGCCTTACGGGACCTCCGTCCCCGCTTGCAGGCTGGCCGGCTCGCAGGCTGATATGCTTGTTGCATTGACAGGCCCTGAAAACAGGTTATAATTAGGATAGAAGCTATCCTGAATATTCCCGGAAGGTTGGCGTACCGCGCAGGTTGCTGCCGCGCTCCGGCGTCAGGAATGGTTCAGGAAAACGGAGGAATGACTATGGCTACCACAGTGAAAAAGGCCCGCCCGGCCGATAAGGGCAGGAAAAAGGCAGTCGCTCCGGCAAAAGACCGGATCAAACCAAAGATCAAAGAGGAAGTGTGCTACAGCACTGACACGGCATACGCCGAGAGACAGTGCTGTTGCGAGGATCTCTGCTGCTGACCAACGCACAAAAGGCAGATCGCATCCCCCTTCTGTTTCTGCTGTTTTGTTTCTAGAGCAGGAACAGAAGGGGGATTTTTATTATGGCGAGTATCTCACGATGGTAAATTCCCTGACGATTGCTGCACAGAGCGTAACCTGCCCTTTTCATGTCAAAAAACGGTATTCTCAGGCCTGTGGCTGGGCGCTTTTTATGATCATACGCTAAGTATTTCATTTAGTTGTCTTGGTCCGACCCTGATATTCGCATCCTAATTTCAAAGTCAGACTCCAGAGGTTCCTGCTTTTATGGATGGCTTTCGAGCGCCGCAAATGCAGGGTCAAGAGTGAAGTCGGGAGAGCCGCAATCTCACATGACAACCTTATTCTTAGGTGACCAGTATATGACCCTGCAACAAAAGAGACCTGTATAACCATATAAAGGGCACCTCCAGAGCATACCAGAACGTTTAAGCTCTGATATGCTCTTGGGAGAAGAGACCAATCTCATCCCAGGAGGTGCTGTATGCGATTGTACACAGGAATTGATCTGCATTCAAGCAACAGTTATCTGGCGATCATCGATGAAACTGGTAAACGGGTGTTCAAGAGGAAGCTCCCCAATGATTCGGAACAAATTCTTTCCGCCCTCGCACCCTACATTGATGCAATTACCGGCATCGTCATCGAGTCCACGTACAACTGGTACTGGTTGGTGGATGCACTCATGGCGGAAGGATACAAGGTTCATCTCGCCAACCCTACGGAGATTAAACAATATAAGGGACTCAAGTATTCAGACGATCAGCATGATGCCTTCTGGCTGGCCGAGATGCTGCGGCTCGGAATCCTGCCCGAAGGCTACATTTACCCGAAAGAAGATAGACCGATCCGCGACTTGTTACGCAAACAAGAAGAGCGGCAACAAGTACCTGGCGTGGGCCGGGCATTTTACCAGCGAAAGATGCAAAAGACCAACGCAATGATAGCGCATCAAGCCCTGTCACACAAACTGGCACGAGCAGCGTATTACATCATGAGAGATGGAGTGTCCTTTATGCCGGAGAAGCTCTTTACGCAATGAAAGTTCACAAGCTGGCTGGGACGGTGAACCTGCCTTAGGGTTGGTAAAACCACGAGACCTGATTGGTAATCCGTCCCACCCTTTTATAGCGTTATCAGCATCTTTACTGCCCATACCGCGAGCCATCTTGGGGCTGGTTAACAACCATAAGACTTGTACGAACTCCTGGACACGGCATGGAACCGAAGATTTTCTGGTCCGCCAAAAGGCGGAAAGGGTCATGGATAAAAGAGCTCCACCAATGACCTTAATCCCGATGGGTGACTGGTGCAGTGAAGACTGACGCCGAAACCGAATGAAACTGCGGCAATGGTGAAGATGAAGATAACGACAAGGCTAGGCGAGAAACGTTTCGTTTCTCGCCACAAGATAGCTGTTTTCGCTTGACGGTGCCCTTTAAATGGGTGACCCTAGGAGGTTCCAGACAGCTATAAGATCGTACCGGAACGGCGCAAAAAAAAAGACCTGCGTGAGCAGATCGTTCAAAGAGTGAAACTATGGCACAGGATGCAGAGAAGAACAGGATCGGGTCGAACAGCAGAGAGCTGGTCCTACAGCGTCGCCGCCTGCTCTAACGCCTCCTTCGTGCTTCTCTTCTTGATCACCGGTTTCTTTATGTTGCCGGCAATCTCCGTCAAACTTGCAATAGTCGTTTCCCGTTTGGCAACAATGTCAGCCTGATCGGTCGTCGACATCTGCCTCAATTCCTGGATCAGCCCGCGTGCCTGTTCCAACTGCTCCATGGATTCAGCGATCGACTTATTTTTGATCGACACTTTTGTCCCATCGATCAAAGCATCTATGGCAGCCCTTACCCGTGTGAATTCCTGCATAGTGATACCCAGTCTCCTTTGTGAAATGTGATGCGTCATTGTACGTCTTCTTGAGGGCAATAGCTCGTTAAAAGAGCAGGCCGAACGAGGGAAATCCGAGGATGGTCCCGGGAAACCGGGAAGCAGGCAGCGGGGGAAAATGGAGGAGTAAGCCGTGTCGAGGGCAGCACATTTCGAGAACTGAAGCCTGGCGCTGGACGGTCATGTCCAACCGTATGGACCTGACCTTGCGATGTTCATCAGGAGATGCAAAATCAGAAATAGAGATAGAAACCATCCTTTTTTACTTGCACCGGGCGGCGAATTTCGCTATACTTGACACAATCAGGACAGCACGAGTCCTCAATAAGCCTGTCCAAGGAGGGATACCGCATGACCACCGCCGCACCGTTGGAGTACCAGAACGACTTCTTCAGCATCAAGATCAGCCCGCTCAAGCACCGCTCCGGGGCCTACCATTACAGCATCGGCCTGAACCTTCCCAAGTTCAATCCCATCATCTGGGGAAGGACCGGCATCTGCTCCAACGCGGCGTTCAAGGGCCTGCAGCAGCTCCGCGCCGATGTATCGCACTACGCGCATCAAAAGGGGTGCTCGACCATGGACGCCGGCATTCCCTGCACGAACCTGTGCAGCCATGTGAATGGCTGGTACCAGGAGAGCGATCTCATCATTGAGAACGCGTCGCCTGAACTGGTCAGCGACATCCTCGCCTTCAGCGCCCGGACCCTGGTCCAGACCATCCTGACCGCGGCCCATCACGACGTCACGGTCGAGGACGGCCTCGCCCCCGCGGAGTCGCAGCGCCTGCTCGAGTCACTGGGCGTGCCAAATTACCAGGAGGCCGCTCCGCCGCCGATCGCCAAACCGCAGGCAGCCTGATACAGACACGGACCGATGCAAAAAAGCAGGCCCGGGACCTTCCCGGGCCTTTGTTGTTTCATGGTGTTCCCGGGAAACCTGGGATCCGGCAGCGGGGGAAGATGGAGAGGCGGGCGTGTCGAGGGCGGCACATTACGATAACTCACGTACTCAAGCCTGGCGATGGACTGTCAAGTCAGACAGTATGGACCTGACCCCAAGGTGTTCCGGGTCTTTCAAGAAAGGTCTTCTTGCGCTTCAGAAGAATTACCTCTACAATAGCCATGCAGATGATTTCGGAGGCTGATCATGAAAGCAAAGACCCTTTCTCCATCAAAGAAAAAGGCCGGCTCTGGCGCAAAGAAGAAGACCCTATCTGCGTCAAAGAAGAAACCGGCAGCTGCTGCGGCAAAAACAAGGCCTGGCGCCGCCTCAAAGGGAAAGCCTGTCTCTCTCGCAAGGCAGAAACTTGAATTGCACAAGCAGGTCATGGAGTTTGTCACGTCAGCGTTCAAAGGCAAGCGAATGGCATATTTTGTAAGCGGCGCCGAACGCAAAGGGCGCGCTTATATCATGTGTTTTGCTGTCGAGGGTGAAGCCGGATTCTATAAAGCGGACTGGGGCTGGCATTGCAGCCTTGCCAGGGCAAAGGCGGAAACCGCTCTGATGAACAAAAAACTCGGCTTGAACGAAGAGGAAGTGAACAGGATCATCATTTCTACCATGGGACCGGTGATCCGTCAGAAGAAATAGCGGAGAGATAACAACATGACACCAGAGGAAGAGCGTGATAAGGCGTTAGCGGCACTTGGCCCGTTCTGGCCTGAAGTTTCCCTGGTGTTCAGAGAGTGTTATCTATCATCAGGAAAAGGCGCCGTTCTTGTCTATACCGATCCGGTGATCAACGGCACTATTCCCACTGACGATGATTACCTGACCAGGCACGATGTTCTTGAAATAATCGACGGCAAAGAACCTAAAGCCCGCCTGGCTGCGCTTTTAGGCAGCTACGACCCCCATTCGGAAGGGATCCTGGTCCTGATCGCGAGCTCTACGAATGCATCGTTCTTTCATACCGTCAAGCTGATATCGCGGCACAATGAACACGAGGAGATGGGGCACCGTTAATGCCTCCTATCCGCCCAACCGTTTCGGTCTATACCCCATCTTGCCCAGCTCTGCCATGATCCCATCGCGATGGTCCCCCTGGATCTCGAGCGCGCCATTCTTAACAGCTCCGCCGGTGCCGAACTTTGTCTTTAATTGCTTCAGAAGCTTTTCGCTGTCCTCAGCCGGGAGCTGAAGCCCCTCTATCACCGTGACCGTTTTGCCGCCCCTGCCTTTCCGGTCGAGGCGCACGATGGTCCTGCATTTTGCAGGATCAGCAGGAGTCGGAGCGCTGCGAACAGCCGGCTTTCCCTTCCTTGGGATGACCTCTTCAGTCGAATAGACCAGTCTGGAATTGGAATCAGTCATGGAGAGAAAATATCAGAGGGAAAAGGGCTAAGTAGCCATAACTCCACGTACTCAAGCCTGGCACGGGACCGTCAGGTCAACCATTCCGCTAGGGACCTGAACCCAAGAGGTTGTTCTTGTCCGACGATCTGAACGATCTCCCGTCCCGTTCGCAGATCGCCTGTATCGCCTTCCTGCCGGACAAGGCATTCATGAACAGAGCAGTGGCCGAGCTCACCCATTGTCCGACCATGGAGAAACCGGACAAACGCGGGAGCGTCATCTCCTCCTTCCGGAACAGCGAACCCAGCAGCGACATCTTTTTATTCGGCAGGTTCGCGAAACCGTGGGTGCCGCCCATGTACCGCTCCCAGGTGATGATCGTGGGCACATCGATCACTTCGACCTGGCTCGCGAGCCCGCTGAAATACTGGTGCTCCAGGATCCCGATCACCTGTGAGGCTATCTTCTGCTTCTCTTCGGTATATCGTTCCCGGTCCGCGTACAGCTTCTTCCAGAAGGAATACCGTGAGAACAGCTCGACCTTGATCACCCCCTTGCCTGCAGGCGCCATGGTCCTGTCGCACCCGTACATCTGCATGGCGATGCTGTGCTGTTCATGCCCGGCGATCACGACCGGTGCATCGAGCAGCATCACGAGGTTTGAAGGCTCCCGGGAAAGGTCCCTGTTCGCGCCGAGAAACACGTGGACGCCAAAGTTCATTTCATCCGGGGGCTCCCCGCAGTACTGCCTGATCCGTTCATTGGTATAGTTGTTCCCGAGCATCTCCATGATCGTCTTCCTGCCGTCCGCATTCGAGATGACCAGGTCGGCCCGATGCTCGGTTCCGTCAGCGAGCCGTATCCCCTTTGCCGCGTCATGCTCGACCAGTATCTTTTCAACGCGGCTTTTGTACAGTATCTCTCCTCCCAGGTCCCGGTATTTCCGTTCAAGGGACCGGGCAAACTCCCGGGAACCGCCGATGGGCCATTGGATCGCGTTGTTCAGGCCGTACCCGTGGCGGATGAGGTGGATCATGACGGAGATTTCCGGCGTGTTGTACAGAAGGAAGGGGAAGGCCCGCCTCAGAAAGGGGTCTGAAAATTTCTGCCCGAACTCCTGCATGGTCGGTTTCATCCAGGGAAGCATGGGCAGGATGTTCTTCGCTGTCCTCAAGACCCCGCCCTTGCTTTCCATGATCGAATCGCCCCAGGCGTCCCTGTCGCTGAATGCCTGTATCCCCCTGATATAGTCCCTGATCGCTTTCTGGTCCCCGCGGGAAAGGCTGTTCAGGTGCTGCTCCAGCCTGTCGAGGTCATAATAGTCGTAAAAGAGCTTGCCATCCGGCGACAGAACGCTCGTGCATTCATTGGTCCTGACCATCTCGCGGGGCATGGCCCCGAGTTCCTGCCAGAGGTCATAGATCTTCGAATAAGGGCTGCAGCCGAAGAGATCGTGAATGCAGCCGTCGAATACATACTCCTTGCGCTTCCACCCGGCGCACTGCCCGCCCGGCTTTGAATGCATCTCGAAGATGCGCGTTTCATAGCCGTTCATCCTGGCGTAGATGCCCGCAGCAAGCCCGCCCATTCCCGCGCCGATGATGATTATGGATCTGTCTGCCATGAAGTAATTATACGTCAAAGGAGGTGGGGAGGAGGTGAAATCTGGAAACGTCAAAAGGGAGGTGACATGATTCACCCCGTTAGAGATCGGGCGACATGCAGGGAATAAGACTTCACAGAAGAAAGTTACTGGCTATCATACAAGCTTGCGGATGTGCCGGCTTTCTCTAATGGGGTAAACTTCGCCGGGGTATCAATGCGGAGCGGACGGGCCATGGACGGACTAGAGCAAAAAAAGGCAGGATGGCAAGAAAGTAGACCTGACCCTATAGGTTGTGCAATCTTTAACTCTGACCCTATGAGTGCCCCATACACCCCCCTCAGGGGTATGTCTATTCGTTGGTCGAAGCCATCAGCCGTTCCCTGTCCTTGAACAGCATATCGCATTTGTTGGCATAGAGCTTCATGACAATGCCCCTGCCGAATGTTTGGTGATTGACGATTTCGCCGATGCGGTATTTCGAATCCATGCTGTAATCGCGCTCTTTTCCTTTTGCCTCTGCAAGACCGGCCGCCCAGACGATCTCCGCTGTCTCTACTCCTCCGGCGCCCTTTCTCGCTCTCGGCTTCCGGACTTTTTGAGCGTCAAGGGAACTCGTAAATTTGTGCATACTGCCGCACGTCTTGCATCTCACTTTCGCGATCGTCTCTCCATCCATTGTCATAATGGTATGATCGCGGCTCAGCTTGCACTTCCCGCAGTAGGAATCAATGTCCCGACCTGCTGAGTTCTTTGCCAGCATACTACCTCCTCGTGTACTATCTTTCTGTGTATGATGATGTGTCGGTAACGCGAAACTGGTCGAAGAGAGGGGTGAATTCGGAGAGATGCCGGAGTTTACGCTTCTCTAGGTAGAATCATTATACACTTTACTGGCGGGAAAGCTTTAACTCATTTTGCAGCAGTAGAAGGATGATCGTTTGCTATCCGCCGAAGCATATCGGGGTCAGGTCTACTTTCATGTCATTTTACTTCTTCGCGAGCTCCTTCAGCGCGGGGCGGTACTTCTCAATGAACTCGTTCACCTGACCGGCGAACGCCTTGTCGATCCCCGGCACCTTCCGCTTCTTTCTGACCGGGGCGATCACGATCCTTTCCTGTTCTTCATCCAGCTCGACATTCACGTCTGAGCCGGCGGCAAGATCGAGCTTGTTCAGGATCTCGACCGGGATCAACACCCCTTTGCTGTTCCCTATGGCAACGACCTTTCTGCGCATTGCCGCCTCCTTCGTGTTATAACGAAATCATAACATTGCCCGGAGCGGTGCAAAGGGGATTGTCGCGGGCCGGAGATCAGGACCCCGATCAGCGGTGACTCTTCAACGATCGCGGCGGGGTCAGGTCTTGAAACGACAGTTTCTTCAAGACATGGCCCCCACCAGCCCTCACTTCCGCGTCGCCGTCCAGCCCTCGCCGCGTTTAGCGATTTGGGGCAAGGACTTGGCTGCCGAATTCGTCTTCCGGCCGCAACCAGTTCGCGGCCCTAAAGGAGTCCCGCGTCGTCGAGAAGCTTGCCGACCTGAGTGGCATCGAGCCTCTCGAGGAGCATCCTCTCGAGAAACTGAGGTGCGGGGATCTTCAGGGGTTGTCCTCCCCGCATGACCGCAGTCGCTTTGAGCAATGCACGGACATCGTACGTCGAACCGAACACTTCCGGGATACCCCGCTCCACGCCAAGCAGCGTGTAGGCCGCTTCCATGGCGGTGCGCACCGAGTACTCCGTCGTGAAAATGCAGTCACGGCCCGTCTCGGCGAACTGCCCGATGAAGGCAAAGTTCCTGGCGCCCTTCGGAACCACGTCCGGGCGATCGCCGGCCTTGCGTGGCAAAAAGAAGGACGTCACGTAGGGCATCATGCACGGGACGCAGTTCGCGCCCGTCGCGGCCATTTCCGGGATCTCCTCGACGGGCACGCCCAGGTGATACAGCCACTCCTTCACGATCTCCTCGCCCGTACAGTCCTGCATGGGTTTCTTGACATAGTCGCCCGGGGCTTCAACGAACAAGCCGTACATCCAGGCGACGATCTCGGTGGACTTCTGAGCCTTGAAGTGCGGCTGCCGGTTGACGGTCCAGCTCATCAGCCAGCGGGAGTCGCGCACCGTGACAATGCCCCCGGTAACCACCTTGCCGGAGAAAGGATCGCGCTTGCAGATCTTTTGGATGTACTGAGGGATGCGCTCGTCGAGCGTGGTCGCGGTGGCGGACTCCCACTTGCTCCGGGGGATGTTGCCGCAAAAGACCTCAGGCCGACCGAACGCAGGGTCTTTGGCCGCAATTCGCTTCCACAGTTCCCAGGCCGAGGCCGGGCCGGTGTTGAGCCTGGCAGGGGTCTGGTGGTCGCCCTCGTCGGCGTTGTCGACCAGCGAACCGATGGTCATGAGCACGAGGTCGTCCTCCGTCAGGTCGACCCCACCCGGCTTGCCACGCTGCAGCCAGTGAATGCGCGTGGCCTTCTTGTGCTCTGGAGCGATCGCAAAGTCGACATCCGTGACGTCGATCCCGTACTCGAACTTGACCCCTCGCTCTGTCAGCCAGCGGATCAAAGGCAGCACGAAGGATTCGTATTGGTTATATTTTGTGAATTTGATGGTCGATAGGTCAACCAGGCCGCCAAAGTGATGAACGAAGCGGTGGAGGTACAGCTTCATCTCCAGGGCGGAATGCCATTCCTCGAAAGCGAACATGGTGCGCCAGTACAGCCACATGTTGCTGTCCAAAAAGTCGCGCCCGAAAACCTCGTCGATCCGCTTGCCCTCGAGCTCCTTGCGCGTACACAGGAAGATCTTCGACAGGTCCTTGCGCGCCTTCTTGTTCAGCTTCAGTGAGCGCCATTCCGGGACGTCCTGTCCGCGGTTCTGGGTCACTCGCTGCATCGAGAAGTTGGGGTCGTCCTTGTTCAGCCAGTAGAACTCGTCAAGAACCGACGCACCTTCGATCTCAAGAGAGGGAATCGAGCGAAAGCAATCCCAGAGGCACTCGAAGTGGCTCTCCATCTCCCGACCTCCCCGGATCACGAAACCTTTTTCGGGAACCTTGAATCCGTCCAGTGCTCCACCCGGCAATTCGCGCTTCTCGAGGATGGTGATGTTTGCTCCCGGAACGCCAGCGTCGCGAATGAAAAAGACCGCCGCTGACAAGGAGGCGAGTCCATTGCCGACCAACCACACCGTCTTGCGCTCCGCGTCCTTCACTGGGCGCGGCCGAGCGAACGCCTCGTAGTTGCCGCTGCTTTGGTACATGATCAATCCCCCCTTTCCTACGGCGACGTGGACGGGAGACTGCTTCGACGGGCGCGGAGAACACGCTCGTTGCTCACCCCGGCGCACTGCCCGCCCATTCCCGCGCCGATGATGATTATGGATCTGTCTGCCATGAAGTAATTATACGTCAAAGGAGGAGGGGAGGAGGTGAAATCTGAAAACGTCAAAAGAATCAAGGGAGATGAGATACGGCAAAAGGTAAGACCCGTGCCCGGTAAAAGACCTTGATCCAGATGGGTGACCCTAAGGTGTTCCCAAGCCTATCTCAAGACAAGTGAAATAGCCCCGGTCGAGCATGCCGTACGACACAATCCGCACCCGAAGCATTGCTGCGGGTCGATATGCGCGTGAGATCCGTTGCCGTGTTTGTGGCTGTTGATCGCCTTGAAATTGCATGCAGCATCGCACATACCGCACCCGGTGCAGAGCGACTCGTCCACCCGGGCCACATGCTCTGCCCGCGCCATGATCTCGACCGTTGTGCGGGAGAGGGTCAGCATGGCAAGACAGTCCTCAGGCCGGCAGTTGCAGATCGCACCAATGAACGGGGTCATCATGGTCCAGATGGTATGGACCGAGCCCTGCTCTTCCATGGCCGTCATCTGGGAGATCGCAGCCTCCGGGGTGAGCGGCTCAAGCCCTTCGTCCGAGGCCTTGCCGAAGTACGACATGTCGATGCCCTGGTACCACGCCTCGGGTCCGTAGCTTATGGCGTAGCAGCAGCGCTCCTCTTTCTTCCCGATGTTCCACCGGCAGGCGCACGGCATGCGGACCACGGTCCTGGCCTTGCTGACCACGTGCCCGATCTCCTCGATAGGCAGGACCTGGCCGAAGTGCTCGGCCTTGGCCTTGGCGACCATGGCCTCGGCAACCGCGCGCGGCAGTTTTCCCTTTTTACGGTAAATGGTCTCGAGCCTGCCCAGGGTTTCGAAACCATCCGCGAACGCGGACGTGAGAAAGCCTTCGATATATCGCCGCCGGTTGAGATCGGACAGAAGGTCCTGTCCGTAATTCGCGGCGTTCTTATACCAGATCTTTCCTTCCCCGTGCTTGGTACAGAATTCACACATGGCGTATTGTAACTACAGAAGGCGCAGATGTATACATTATTTTGGCAGGACGGCGACGTGGGTAAAAACTATCCTAAGGAGAATGGCGAAATACAAGACGTGACCCTATAAGGCTCTATTCAGTGCAACAAAAGAGACCTGATCCTAAGTGTTCGCAATTTGTGACTAGTACAAATAACTACAGATTCATGTCTGACCCCAAACACCTACCACAATGCTCCTAGTTGCTAAGCCCACATCTCCATCCTGAGCCCATTCCGATCTTCCGTCTGAGGACCTAGTACGCGGGCGCTGCCTGATAAGACCCTCCTGGCTGTCCACAATGCGGCAAAAGCGTCGTTCAGATCGTCACGTTTGAAATCAGCGCCGGACATTTCTGCAAGTATCTTGGACCGACACGCAGGCCACTCACCGTCAATGAGACATTCGCGCTCAGCCCTGCCATCGGGCTTGGATTTTTTATACAGCATTGGTTTATAGTTATTCCATATGGCGAAACACACTTCCGGATGAACTTCACGAACCCTCTGCTGAAGCGAAGGCTTCGCACTGAGAACTGCATCGACTTCATCTATTTTTGGAAGGATTGCAAAGGACTGCTTCGATAGAGCGCGGCCGTCAATCTTCCGATGTGTCTCACAAGCCGTATGGTAATCTTTTATGGAGATCACACTGCGAATGGGTGCCGAAAAGACACTGCTGGCACGAGGACGGCCAAGCAGGTCGCGGGCGGCCTTGTCGCATTGTCGTTGCCCACTTTCCGACAAACCAATCGGAACATCAATGGCGATTATTGCAGCCGTAGTGAGGCCATCAAGCAATTCATTAAAAGTCTTGAAGACCCGTCCAGTAACCGTAGCGTCAATTTCTTCTATGCACAGCCAGCCTCCGTGACAGCCATCAATACCGGCTATATGTGCTTTTGGAGTATATGAATTCATAGCACGAGAACCTAATTCTGGATCTGCAACCACCTATCTATGTCAGCCCTTATCTGTTTCAATTGTCCGTGTATCTGAGCAGATGAAAAATGATATATCTCTTTGACCATATTCCCGTTGATCGATCCGGCAAATCGCCGCCCCGATTGCTCCGTACCGCTTAGCCACGCGAAAAGAGGCTGGTTCTTCTGTATCCATCGCATATCACTTAGAACGCCGCTGGAGACAAAGAAGAGCTTGTGCCCGCCACCGCTGATCAGACGGTCAAGATAAGCCAAATGTAACGGCGAGAACAGGTCGAAATATTCCTGGCGCCCTTGCGTTTTGTTCCCTATGGTCGGGACATCGAGGAGCTCCAGGAATGATATGTGCTTAGCGTGATCCGGGCTAATGCCCAGCTTGCTGAAGTTCCTGTGGAACGGGACACCGTCCCCGTTTCGTTTGAATGGGTACTCCGGCAGGAGAAACGGATGATGACACCGATGTCGCTGCCAGAAAGCTACGCCGTCAGCATGATATTCGAGAATGCGCTTGAAGAAAGGCTTGTTGGAGACTTCAGGCGAGTAATTCGCATCGGAACTTAAGAAGATGATCGAAGCGCTTTCCGGCGCTTGCCCTTGAAAAGGCCTGTTATGAAAAAGATCGTCCAGGTCTAAAGATGGATGCTTTTGGAATTTCATGTTGGAAGGTGTTCCATGATAGATTAAATCAGCAACTCGCCAATTTGTTTTAACACTAATTTGTTTTTAATATCCGCCAATTATCACGAAATTTCACCAAATCAATCGGCGAAACGGCTGCGTGCGTTGACTCAGGATTCCTTGGTCGTCTCCCTCCATGTTCGCCGAGCCATTTACTCTGATTTTTGAAAATAATATTTTGTAATTGTGCCTGCTTGAAGATATAAAACTCGTCGCCACCTCGTGAATCAGCCAGTTTAATATAAATACAAATCAATTTAGAATAAGGAAGTCGCTTTTTCCCGTTTATCTTCTGGATGCCACTTGGTGTTATCGTAATATCTAAGAACTTCGCGGCGTCAAACTGCCAGCTACCACCTCTAATCGTTTTCACTTTTATTGGAGTGGTTTTGTATTTATCGTTTACCGCAAGGATATCAAAGTATGGCACATTACCTGTAAAAGAAGTTGCAATAAAACCACGTCTGGATAACTCAGCACAGACTAGATATTCACCAATAGCTTTTGCAAGATGCATTTCTCTGCCTGTTGCCATGTATCACCTCTCTGTGCGTTTTGTATTTTTTTCTCTTATAACCTAGACAAACGTTTTAATTAACACATTTCCCTAAACTGTTCATAACGAATCGTTAACAGTTTTGGATCAGGTCGTAGAGCAATCGCCTTAGGAACAAAGATACTTTGACCATGAAGTGCCTGAATAGCATGAGCTAGTGTTGGGCCATCCTTTTCTCGCAGAATATCTGGACGCACCTCCAGTTTATAATCCGGTCGGATACCGATGAACCTGCGATCGAACGCGCTATGATGGAGCGTACAAAGAGCGATTCCATTACGAACAACAGGCCTCCCTTCTGGATGAGAATCAGGAATAATATGCGCTGCTTCCAACATCTCTTCATGTCGAAACCGACAGAAAGCACATTGTCTTCTGTATGCTTCTAGCACCCGTTCGCGAAAGGATTGTTGATGTAATCGGACACGAACGGATGACGTTATATAACTTCGACGGGCATCTTCTTCTGAATCATGCACACCAGCTGCAACTGCACTATCACCACCAAACGATACGTGTCGTTCATCATCCACTGCAACAGTAACCGTCAAATTAGTTGCATCATCACCTACGACATAGACTGGCCACACCGCCATGTACTTGCCGGGTAATACCAAACAAGTATACGAGAGGAATGCGATGCTGCATTGCCATTCGCAAACCTCGGTTCTCTCGATGCTCAGGATCATTCCCACGATATCGATACATTAGCAGTTTATCGGCAACTTGTTTATCATTATAAGGGCTGTTTGGAGTAGTTGTGATAGATAGCGGAATATGCCCAAGAGCCTTAGGTATAAAGATTCCCTGCGGACCAAGCAAAGGCACGCGAATGCCATCAAAGGTAAAGCCGGAGGCAAGAAGCTCTCGTGGAAGAACATCACCATGGAGGGCAACTTGCTCTAATAGCCATGCAAATGCTGCCGCTCGTATTTGTCTATCGTGTTCGAGATCCATATATACCACCGACATCAAGGTGAGCGCTGATATTGTCCTAAATACGCATCCAGCACGGGACGATCAGCCTCAGCCCAATCGAGTTCGTGAAGCTTCTCTGGCTGAAGCCACGTAAAAGCCTTATGCTCGTGAAGCTTTATTTCACCGGCTGTGATTCTGCAAACAAAGGGGTAGAGAGTAATAATAAAGGTAGGATATTGGTGTGTTGTCGGGGCGAGAGACCGAGATATAGCTATGGCAATACCAAGTTCTTCATGTAATTCACGCTTGAGGCATTCATCTGGCTGCTCCCCGTCGTTGATCTTTCCGCCTGGGAACTCCCACTTCAGGGGTAAGCTCATTGCCTCGCTACGTTGAGTTGAGAGCACCTTGCCGTCTTTTTCTATGATTGCACAGGTTACGTGAATGTGTTTCATTAAGCCGCTAGTTGTATAAATAGTCTGCTTTTAACTGCATTCAAACGCAATTCCTAACCCTAAAGACCCCATGGTTGAAAAACCCACTAGAGCAAGTCCAGTTGGCCGCTCGCAATCTTCTTCTTTTTGTAGTGTTTCAATAAAGCATTTACCTTTTCGTATTTTGAGTGGACACTACCATCAAAATGATTTCCGTGTACGATCTTAATAAATTCCTCTTTTTGCGTTGGCGATAATGCTGATACTTGTTTCTTCCATGCAACAGCTCCGTTGGATTTGTGCTTATCTCTATAAATAATGTAATTGTCTGGCATGAGAATTAGCTTCTTAAACTTATCAACATTTTTACCAAACGCAGCCTCAAAGAATTCTCTTCTCGGGCTGACGACACCATGAGTAGCATGGAGAATGCATTGAATGCCTCGCAAATAACGTGCATTCCAATGCTCGCCTACATACTTACGATCTTTGTTTTTAATCGGGATATACTTCATTGGAAATGAGAATATTTTCGTACCGAGGCGCTCATTTAACATTACATTAATGCGCAAGCGTTCATAGAAATCTTCTGGTTTATCATGAAAATTGTAGAGGATGTAATTCGACAGGTTAAGCATTCCAAACTCAGCAGCCCACTCTATTTTCTGTATATACTGCTCCTTCATACCAATATGATCAAAAGCAATTCTCAATGGTTTGATAGGAAGCTCCGAGAGTCTTTTCATCTTCTCCTTTGTCAGCTTCCTCATATCAACGCCTTGATTGAAATCAACATGCCGCTCCTTCTTATTTAATTTTGCCCCTTTATAAAAACCTGCCTTTTTAATTTCATCTACAATGTCGTCAAATCTATCTGACGCCAGCACATTATTATCCAACAATAGCAAATCCGTCATCTTTCCATACTTCTTATCGATTTGTTGAATTTGCTTCAACAACGGAATGTACTCAACATATTTTGGTTCAAGTGTTGGCACTGCACAAAATTCACAATGCCTGATGCAACCTCTAGTCATGTATGAAAAATAAGCGTCATTGGCAGGATATTTGTATTCTATTTCTTCGAGAATGCTATAGTCAGGTACTAAATTGTCTATTCTATAATCGTAAGGCAGCTTAATCTTTCCCTTTTCATTCAACAAACCCACAACCGGTTTGAAACCTGTTTCTTCTTCAATTTCCTGTAACATGATAGTCGCCATAGGACCGCCAATATAGAGATTCTGTCGGATCTTTCACGCTATATTCGTAATATTTTATCGTCTTTATTGTTTCGGCCCAATAGAAACTGAACAGAGTTGTGATATATATTCTGTCCCAGGCTTGTTCTCTTATTTCAGCGTTTAAGCCTTTAATAAAGCGGACGTGCTCTCCACGCTCCTTATGAAAGGCGGCTATTTTCATAAGACCAAGCGGTGGATACTTGTTTTTATATGCAGGTTCAACAAGTAATATATGACTCTTTCTTTTCTTCATAGAGGGTGACTTAACCGAGCCAAAATTTCTTCCCATTTATTCCTTTCTTCAATATCTTTTGGTTCATTTCTAGCGATCAAGTTAAAGAGAGAACGAAATAAGTTACTCTCTGCATTTGAAGTTGTTTGAATCGCCAAACCAGTTGACAATAAATACGCAATGTAACCATTACTTAATGTTTGTACAGATTCGAAAAGATCATCCAGCTCTGCCGACTTGCGGATGGCCTCTTCAAGATAGATTCTCTTATCCAAATCCGTTACATGTGGCAATTCCTCTCGCATCATTGCAGTACTTATTCCAGTCGCTGCTTGCCAGCATCTTTCCTCATCTGAACATTGCCTGATCAAACCGTCGACAACGGTTCTCATATCACTTATTGCCTTCTGATATTGTTTAATGTAGCTGCCTATTGTCGCTTCGTTTGTGCTTAGTACAACATCCTTGACCGCCCCACCATTCGCAAGAAGAACATCTATCCTTTCATCATGACTCAGCGAAGACCAAACACTAGCGACAGTCACGTTTCTTAATGAATCTAGAATCTGGGACGCTTTCTCAATGTCATATGTCCTAAAAGCAACTGCGATGTCGTGTAATAGCCCCCCGCTTTTTTGATAAATGATCACGTCCTCAGCTGACTTAGACTCATCTGGCTCATCGAAACCCCGCATCCCGCAAAAAGTTGCGAAACTTGTAAATATATCAACGTCCTTATATTGTGTATTCATCATATAATATTTTAGAAAGTCGGCAATGAGTCCCAGATTGCGACCTGAGGCGACGACTTCCAGAATGTCATTTGGATTGTCAATAATACAAGATAACGCTATTAGGCGACCGTTAATGTATAGTTCTTTTTCTTCTTGATCCCAAGGATTTAAATCAAACGTAGCAGCGGCGACATCCCTAATCAAAGTGTTCCGCGTCGCAGGCCCCAGATGGAAACCGGACTTAACGCTTTCATAAAATACCTTTTTATAAATGCCGAGGCCATCCCTTATGGGCAATGTCCTCAGAATTTCATCTTTCGGAGCATGAGGCGGCATTCGATCTTCGGAATAATACTTTATGGTTCTTTGCGATTCGCCTTCTTCAACGTCACTGTAAGATATTTGATCCCATTCGACTGGCTCGCCCGAAAAATAGCACATGCATTTCCTGGAATCTAACAGAACAAAAAGCCCGATATCGCCAGGCAAGCATTTTATAGAGGGATGTATTTTCTGTGCTGTAGATTGAATTGCAGCTACAAGAGGACCTCTAATGTCATTAAGCTCTTCACCAAATTCAGATACGATGCAGAGATCTGGCTTCCAATTCTCGATAGTGCTGATAGTGCCTAATATGCCAAGGTGCTTTTTGTAATATTCTTTCTTAGTTATTTCCTCATTCGCGAATTCACTTCTCTTAATTGTGCCTATGTGTGCAACTAACACGTCTACTGCGTCCGTTGCATTTTCCACCCTCGTATGAACACTATGCTCCCTTAAGAACGCTTCATTTAGGTCTGCGATGTCGAAATCCCAGCCAGTATCGCCCGTTAATAACAAATTTCTACCACTGACGCGAAAACATGCCCCAAGTGAATAATCGGCTGTTATAATTTCGTGATGCTTCGTATATATTGTTAGAATCTCGAAATCAAGATCATCTCTACCAGGCACTCTTATTGATTGACCGGGGCTCATAACCGTTACTTTGCCGATATAATTCTTAAAATCCGTATTTGCGAGGTCCAAGTAATTAGAAAACTTCTTAAAGGAACCAACATTTAGAAACAGATCTACCTTCTTTGAGGTTCTATGGTTAAGATATTTATCGTTCCGTTGATAAAGCAGACTAAGTAAAGACTCAAAGTCATTGGTGTGATCGTTATGTGCGTGAGTAATAAAGATGCCGTCAATATCATCTAGGCAAAAGCCGGCCAAACCGAAATTATGAATAAAGTTATATCCGGGGTCAATTACGAGCCCGTAGCCGGATTTCAGGCTATTCTCTTGCCCTTGCACATATAAGAAATAACCGCCACCAATACTATACTGGTTAATTCTCTTTATTTGATCAGATTCTATTGGCAAACTAGGCGTGTATGAATTCCACTTTCGCAGAACGACAAAGAAACTCTCACATCCTAAAGGTATTCGTCGATATTGCGAAATAAAAGCCGCTCTCTTTTCCTCAAGCTGTTCGACAGATTGTAAAAAATCGTAAGGTTCCCCCTGCGAAAGCCGTTCTCTGATACCCGGCATCTCGTTATTTAGGAAATGCAATAAATCTTGCCTACGGTTTTCTCTAGTTTTATACATTACAGTAATCCCTTAGATGCGAGAGATGTGTTGAACTTTTCTGCCAAGATATTTACCCCTTTAAAACCGCCGGCAGACTTATCATAGTAATCTACATTTGCTTGCCTCATTGCTGACGCATAGGCGTGAAAATCAACTCTATCGGCTTTCTTCTTGTCTAGATTTGCAACTAATATGAAGCGTAGTGTTTTGACCAATGCATTAAATCCAACGCTCTTTAAAAGTATTGTTGAATTATTCCACTCCTGTGCAAAATTCTTTCGAACGGCAGCAAAATATCTTTCGAGCAAATGCACTTTCTCCTGCATAGAGTAACTACTGCCTAGTAATTCCAAAATATGATATTTTGTTGTTAATGCTTCAACCAAAGATGCTTGGCTTACATGGCCGGTTCCTATCCCCAACATTTTTATCATTCCATACAGCGGAGATTCGACATTGCTGTTTAAAGCAGATACGATTTCATGAGCTTCCTTATACTTAACAAAATCCGGGTCTTTGTTAAAAGCAAGTAAGTCATATACCAACGATTTGCTCACGGGTTTTTGATAGTAATTAATCCTAGTGAATATTTCGGCGATCGTTGGTAGCTCCAGGCCGAAGTAGGCAGCAACTACTAAGTCTAGCTGATTACCTTTACTATATTTTGATGCGAACGCTTTTAAGCGATGTTGTCCATCGATAACGTAAGCCGATTTTTCTTCAACGCTTATAGTCAACAAACTCTTTTTTGGGTCGTAAAACTCGTCCTTGTACGCGAGGGGAATATTAAGAATTATTGAATTGGGGAAGAACGGGTGCTCAGATGAAATAAATTGGCCAATCTCCTTATCCCTATCTTCTTTATGAGCTCTTTGAACGCCAAGAGGAGAATCTGTTCTTGACAGGAATTTCGCAATGTCGAGCACAATATTCGATGGCAGTGAAAATATGAAGAAGTCATTTTCCTTCGAAAAGTCGTCTTCATCAAAGAGAGTTTCTTTAGAGCGCTGTTTAACTTTAATAGCAGCTGCCCGTATATTTATGAATCCACCTGCTGGCATGAAACCTCCTTAAGAATCCAAGCCAATTTCGCGACAGAACCTTGCGAATTTTCTATAACATTGTTGTAATTCGGCCTTCTTGTTCTTGTTCTCTTCCATTTCTTCTCTTACTTTTTTAATCTCCGACTCTTCAAGCAATTCCCTGAACTCTCTCACCTTTTTATAGAATCGATCAACCTTCTCAGGCTTATGTTCATACAGGACATGCTTGCCCTCATCAAACGCAAACTTTGGATCTCCCTCCGTAAATGCTTTCATTGCTTTTTTATGACTCAAGATTTTAGGGAGGTCCCTAACATTCTGTGCCTTCTTTAATCTATCTTCCCTGACCCACCCAACAAATTCATCAAGAAATTCCGGCGTGTCTTGCGTTCTTTTTACAAGCTCTTTTTGAAGATAAAAAGCCTCAAAATAGCTGTACTTCTTTAACTCGTCACGTGAGCCATTAACCAGTTCTTCATTTTTATCATTGGCAAGATATTTTTTAGACATTACTTCATATGCGTTCAACATGGCATCAATGGACTTCCTTTGCTTACCAAGCTGTTTCGCAATTACGTCAGGACTTTTTTTTAGGGTCTTGATCATTTTGTATATATAAGCTGCCTTTTCATATGCGTCCCACTCCGTTTTCCCCTTAATATGAAACGTTCCTAAAATATAGAAAAGTTCATCTTCCGTTACATCTTCCTGTAGAATCCTCGCTTTGATAAATTTCCATGTCTTTTCTTTTGGATATTTCTTATTCAACCTTCGAAATGCGCAAAGACGGGTATTCCCTTCAACTACCTTATTCCCAAGCACATATATTTCGTCTAAGAGACCTTTGTTTTCTTCCAGATCTTTAATTCTCTCTTTAGTAGAATCCAGTTTCAATAATTCTTGCTCGATGAATTCCTGTGTTACTCTCTTCGGTGGATTTCTACTCACGATGTAGTTGATGCGCGGGTTTTCTCGATAAAACTCGACGTTATAAATATCGACGTCTTTAATCTCATAAAATATTTCTCTGCCTAATACTGTAATCGATTCTTGCACCGCGTTAGCCCCCCAAAATAGTCAATAGTTCTTTTTTGTTTAAAAGAAACTCAGAACTGTCGGGCCGCAATTCTTTTCGATCACTTTGCACAAAGGCAGCAATATCTGTTTTAACCTCAATAACCCTGTCAATGTATTCGTCTATTGTATGTTTTCCGATTATTTTATAGATATTACATGGTTTAGTTTGAGATATTCTATGTATTCTGTCCTGCGATTGCAAGTAATCAACAAGATTAAAATTTCTATCTAGATAGATTGCATTGTTAGCCCTTGTTAATGTCAATCCCTCTCTAGCTGCTGCAGGATTCGCTATCAGAACTTCATTCTTATCAGACTCTTGAAATGCTTTAACAGCTTCAGCTCGCTCTTTTATCGGCACATCGCCGTGTATAATTAGCGGATTATATTTCTTGTACCTTGATCTTAAAGTCGTTATATTTTCTACAAAGCTGGTCCAAACAATAGCCTTCTCTCCTCTAGAGGTTATCTCCTCCAAAAGGTCATCCAACGTGTTAAATTTGGCAGGCGTGCCATTGTAGCTTTTATCGACCATATGTGGATTACTTGCAATTTGAGTTAGCCTTAATAGCTTTTTGAGGATATTATCAGCTTCATCAATTACCCTATTCCCATCCATGTCTTGGACTTCGATACGCAATTCTTCACGTAGTTTGTTGTATTGTTCGAGTTGTTTGCCGGAAAGCTCGACGTATACATTTGTATATTTTTTCTCGGGAAGCTCAAGAACATCATCTTTACAGCGACGCAATGAGTGCTGCGAGATTATAATTTTCAACTCATCAAGCTGCTCTGTGTAATCATCATTCTTTTCATTGTATTTAGATTTAAATTCGCTAAAATCATCACCAAGAAGTTTGCCTCCATCTAGAAAATAATATTGCGACCACAAATCAATTGGCTTATTAGCGACCGGTGTTCCGGTAATAATAATTCGTTTTTCAGAAAAGGGCCGAAGAACAAATAATGCCTGAGCTGTTTTTGTTGCTGGATCCTTAATGCGTGCTGATTCATCAGGACTATTGCAACCTGGCGACTCTTACAAAATCGCTTAATTCGTTCTAGCTCAGCGACGACACCTTCGTAGTTAGTTATATAGAAATTTGCCCCGGTTAGGAATTTATATCGTTTTTCTTTTTCTCCACCTCGCAACACTATTGGAATGAGAAATGAGTGCTTTGCAACCTCCTGCTCCCAGTTATACAGCAAAGACATTGGCGCCACAACGAGGACGCCTTCTAACGCACTGTTCTTCATTGAGAGACACAGTGAGTCTATTACTATCTTGGTTTTTCCTAACCCCTGCTCATCAAATAGGGCGACCTCTTGTTTATCGTATAGGTAGTTGATCGCCTCTATCTGGTGTGGCATTGCTTGCGTCTTGGGCTTAAATATTTGCTTTTTTCTAATCATTTATTATTTCATCAGGTACATAAAGGATCGTGATATTTGTAGACAAATGCAATCCAATTTTTTCCAAGCCTTTCAGAATTGTCTTTTCAACAGACTTAGGAACTCCTATATAGACATCGCATTTCATCCCATTCAGTTCGAGGTTAGCAAAATCTCTTAACTGCTCGAAAGTTCGCGTGTTCATGATATCATTTTCTGTTTTTGCCTCGCCAATGCAGATCTGACCGTTCTCCTTTACACCCATTGCATCCGGCCTATGTCTTATAATCGTAGGTGGCATCGGACATGCTTCTCCAAATAATCCCGGATATGTTCCGTCTACGCATGATATTGTAGCTCCGTCTTCGCGCATCTTCTTTATGACAAGTCCGAGAATAAATTGATGTCTATTGCCCGCCATTACGAAATGGTTCCGATATTCTTTAAAAAGATTAGTAACAGTATCATGTAGTTTTTTTAGAGATTCGATTTTTGCGGGCTGCAATCCCCGTTTTATCTCATCAAGCTCGCTAAACGGTATGCCTTCCAATCCCACGATAACGTCTTCTACTTTTTCAAATAGCTTTGATTTTGCCGCAGGATTCTTTTGTTCTAGTTGGTCAAGTGCCGCCTGAAAGTTATCGTCCATAAGAGCTTGTTTCGATTGTTCATCATTTAGCACCATGGGAAGTTTTCGAATGTCTTCACCTCGTTTGAATTTACCATCACCAACCCATTCGCAAAAATCCATTAGTGATACTTTCCCATCTTTTACAAGTCTCTTTAACTCCCTGTTTTTTCGAAATTCCACGAAGTAGCTGAACTTTAGCCGTTCTGATGGCTTATTGTATTTAGGAAGATATTGCTCTTCCATGTCTGTATAAGCTTGTATGTTATTTCTTATTTCATTGGCTCTTAACTTCGTTAGCTGCTCAAGACGCTTTAGCGAGTAATCCTCGTCTGTATGGAGGCGGTATAGTTCCCTTGCTTTTTCATACGCAGCCCACGGCGTTGCTCCAAATAGATGTTTTTCCAGCCTTATGAAGTTAATTACGTTTCGATCTATCTTATACGGCAACTCGTACGCATCAATTGTTTTCCACTTGTCATCGTTTACGTACTTTTCTGATAGTTCTTCGTATATAAAAGACCTCGTATTACCCTCAATCACAACATAATAATTATCCTTCGGCACTACCCAAATCGGGTCATAGATACCGCCGTTCAGCTCTATATGCTCTTTCAGCTTTTCGTACTGATCATTACCTTCAGCAAGAGCGAACTTTATCTTATCTTGAGTTACATTATCATTCAGACGGGTATCGAGAAAATATTGGATACGGGGATTTTCAATATCGAGAATGAGTTGCTTAATAGGAATCTTAGTTCGCTTAATTTCAGTTGATACTCCGTCTAGATTAACAGTTATATTATCCATGTATGCTCCTTGACAAGGAAACCTTATATTGGTCAGGACCGTTTGGGGTCAGGCCTGAAAAGATGAAATGTTGCCCGCCCCCTCGTTTTACGCTTCGGCCCCCATAGGGTCACCCATTTAAAGGGCACCGTCAAGCGAAAACAGCTATCTTGTGGCGAGAAACGAAACGTTTCTCGCCTAGCCTTGTCGTTATCTTCATCTTCACCATTGCCGCAGTTTCATTCGGTTTCGGCGTCAGTCTTCACTGCACCAGTCACCCATCGGGATTAAGGTCATTGGTGGAGCTCTTTTATCCATGACCCTTTCCGCCTTTTGGCGGACCAGAAAATCTTCGGTTCCATGCCGTGTCCAGGAGTTCGTACAAGTCTTATGGTTGTTAACCAGCCCCAAGATGGCTCGCGGTATGGGCAGTAAAGATGCTGATAACGCTATAAAAGGGTGGGACGGATTACCAATCAGGTCTCGTGGTTTTACCAACCCTAAGGCAGGTTCACCGTCCCAGCCAGCTTGTGAACTTTCATTGCGTAAAGAGCTTCTCCGGCATAAAGGACACTCCATCTCTCATGATGTAATACGCTGCTCGTGCCAGTTTGTGTGACAGGGCTTGATGCGCTATCATTGCGTTGGTCTTTTGCATCTTTCGCTGGTAAAATGCCCGGGCCTCCGGATAATGGCGCCGGGCAATCTCGGCAGCTTCGGAAAAGGCCCACGCCAGGTACTTGTTGCCGCTCTTCTTGTTTCCTTTGCCCTTTTTCTTATCGTTGCTGATCCATTTTGTTGAAACCTTTCGGCAGTAGGAGCAGTAGTTGCCGACTTGCGCAAAACGGCTGATGGGGCCGGTTTCTAGCATGATCGTAAGTCCCAACGTTTTCCCCACACCTTGCATGGTGAGGAGCTTCGTGTATTGTTCGCGCAGCTCCATTCTTTCTTCGACGACGTTTTCAACGGCTTTGATCTGGCGCGTCAGAAAATCTATGGACTCCTTGCTGATCTTGCCAGCCAATGCCAGGTCCTCGTTCTGTTCAAGAAACGGCGCAACGCGATCTGTATTCAATGCCTTGACGTCATTCGTCTTGATCCGAAACCCATTGTTGCGGCAAATAATGTTCTGCAAGCTGATGATGAGCGAAGTCCTGAGCTTTACGAGATGACTTCTTTTGCGTAACAAGTCGCGGATCGGTCTATCTTCTTTCGGGTAAATGTAGCCTTCGGGCAGGATTCCGAGCCGCAGCATCTCGGCCAGCCAGAAGGCATCATGCTGATCGTCTGAATACTTGAGTCCCTTATATTGTTTAATCTCCGTAGGGTTGGCGAGATGAACCTTGTATCCTTCCGCCATGAGTGCATCCACCAACCAGTACCAGTTGTACGTGGACTCGATGACGATGCCGGTAATTGCATCAATGTAGGGTGCGAGGGCGGAAAGAATTTGTTCCGAATCATTGGGGAGCTTCCTCTTGAACACCCGTTTACCAGTTTCATCGATGATCGCCAGATAACTGTTGCTTGAATGCAGATCAATTCCTGTGTACAATCGCATACAGCACCTCCTGGGATGAGATTGGTCTCTTCTCCCAAGAGCATATCAGAGCTTAAACGTTCTGGTATGCTCTGGAGGTGCCCTTTATATGGTTATACAGGTCTCTTTTGTTGCATTTCCCTCTTCCCCGCACCTTCGGACGCGGTCCCCTTCCCCTGCGAACCTCTCGCGGTCGGGTCGATACTGTCTCCCTTTATTGATCCATCTACCCCGCACCCCGTTTCACTCCTTCAGTATGCCTCATCAACCAAAGCAGCCGCTCATTTGAATGCGACGGCCGGATGGAGCTGGGCTGTTTCGAAGGTGATCAGTCCCGCCTGGACGAGCGGGTCCTGGTTCACGACCTTGTCGGCTTCCTCCCTCGTCTCCGCCCTGACGACGATCATACCGCCATGGTCGCCCCACTTGCCGGCCTGCACGAGGACGCCCGCTGCGAGCTGCTGCCTGGCCCATTCCCGGTGCAAGGGGATCGCCTTGCTGATCTGCGCCCGGTCCGCGTTGGATTTGAACTTGTTGATCGACATGAAGTACATGCTTGTATCCCTCTTGGGACCCCTCAGGATCAGGTCTCTTTTGTTGCATTTCCTTCTTGCCGGGAGCCCGCGAGGGTCACGATACTTCCGACACGGTGACAGGGAGACGCGGAGACACGGGGATAAGCAGAAGTCGTCCGAATCTCAGAGAACCCGTTACGCCGCCGCCTTGCGCGCTCTGTACTTCAGGGTCATGGGGCACGGGCCAGCGGTTCGATCCAGTTCTGCTGCGACCGGCAGCCTGGTCAACGGGCGCCGATCTTCTTTTCGACAAATGCCCGCAGCGCCCGCACCATGTCCAGAGCGGCCGTGCGGTCAAGTTTCGTCTCCACGGAAATGTCTTCATAGCGCAACAGCGTGCCGTAGGGTGTCAGCAGGTCGAGGTCGGCGAGGGAGGACGGCAAGGGGTGTCCGGCATCCGTTAAAAGGTCCATCAACAGCCGTAGATTGTGCGTGCGGGGAAAGTGAACGCTGAATTCAGAGAGCAGCGCCTTGAGGAGCTTTTCCGAGGCCTGCTGGGCATGGAATCCGAATATCTCATTGCTGATCCGCTCCCGGTCGACCACTTCGGCGAGAAGCGCCTCGTCCTCGACGGCCTTGCGGACGAACAGGAGCGCCTGTTCATGCTGCCTCATACAGCACCTTGCCTTCGCGGAGAGCGTCAAAATACACGTTGCCGGGCGTGGTAGCCCAATACTCGAACGTAGCCTGGCTTACCACGAGGAGGTCGACGGAGATGCGGAGCGGGCTCAGAACGCGGTTCAGGCGTGCCATTTCAGCAACGCGGTCCTTGACATCGGCCTCCACGATCAGCAGATCGACGTCGCTGTCCTCGCGCGGCTCGCCCCTGCCGTAGGAACCGAACAGAATGATCTTGCGCGGACGGGCCGCGTCCGAGAGGATCCTCGCTGCCTCCGCGATCTTTTCCTGTGCGACCATGCTCTCACGGCCTCCTGACCGGTACACCTTTTTGTAGCATAACGGGACGCCAAATACAAGGCGAAACCGGCAGCCACTGCGATCTAAAATCATGACACGGGGACGCGGTGACACGGAGACGATACTTCCGACAGGGAGACGCGGTGACACGGGGACACGGTGATATGACCCCCTGAGGGTCAGTTCTTTCCTCTCGAAATTCCCCGTTTGCCCACCTGCCTTTTTCTTGAGCTCAGCAGCAGGAACTGATCTCAGCGGTTATGTCTATGACCGGGATGTCTTGCAGAAATCGCTTGAGTTTCTGTTCTTCCTGCGGGGTTATGGACGGATAGGACAGGACTTCCAATTCGGTGATAAAAGAAACGGAGAATTCGCCCTCGGGCAGGGCATCGACGGGGATTTTCTTTCCAATCAGGTAGAGCAGGATATTGGTGTCGAGCAGGAACCTATTTCCACTCACTCCTTACTCTCCTTTGATAGCTCAACGGTTCTTCTTCGATATGCACGATCCCGGCATAGTCTCTCAATTTTTCCCTGACCATGCCGTGCTGTCCCGGCTCCAGGATCCGCTCGATCTTCGTCCATTCAGCGTAGTCGATGATGACTTCCACCGGTTTGTTGTGCTCGTCCAGCACGATCTTTTTATGGATTGTTCCGCTCATAGCAGCCGCCGAAAACCACGGTTTTTCCGCACCATTCGTTCTCAAAATGACTATAGTACAACGAGAGGGAAAATGCAATGAGAAGTTACCGTTTTGCTCTTCGGCATTCTTCTGCGCCGCCAGACGCGGGGATGTGCAGAAGTCCCCCGAATCTTAGACCACCTGCGGGTCAGGGCCATACGGAAGATCATTCCTTTGCTTTTTCCAGCCGATCCAGCAGTGACCTCATAGGGTCGGACTTAAAGATTGAATTACTTCCCAGCGCCCAGTTGGGGGTCAACTCTTTACCGTTGACATTCCCCGCTGTTTCGCTTCTGCTGTGCCCATTCTTCCCCGCTCCCGCCTGCACGACCCCGCGCTCTATTTAAGCACATCGACCTGAACATTCCCATAGGGATTTTCATCGGCATCGAGCCTATATCCCATGCAGGACGGCATGGGCGTTGCCCCGTCATTGGCAAATATGCCCCACCGCGCGAAAAAGGCGTCGACAACGGCTCCGGTGAAAACAGCCGGGGCCAGGAAAAGATCTGCATTGCTGGGCTTGACGTGGAAGTGGATATGGCTTCCGATCCCCGCGTTCGGAGGCAGGTACATGTACGCAATGATGTCGCCTTTCGTGACGCGCTGCCCCCGGGAGACAAGGATGAACTGCTTGTAGAAATCCGTCGACGGTTCGGGGATCATCGGTTCGATGCTATAGGAGAAGCGATAGACCGTTGAGCCTTCCCGGGCATAGGCGATATCGATGCCGTACCGGTCATTCGACCCGACCGGAAAGTTATAATCGATCCTGTCGATGTAGCCGTCCGCCACGGCGTAGATGGCGGGATAATTGGACGGCGCCGTTCCGCCCGTTGGCCAGACGTTCGAGGTATTGTCCCAGTGAACGTGCGCCCCCTGATGGGGTGTGTTCGACCGCCGTCCCTTGAACGGATGCCCGGCGTCGACATACTGGACGTCTACAAGGAACCGGTCCGAGCGGTTCGCCTGGACCTGCGCGCGGGTGGGCAGGCCCGGGTAGGGATCGACCGCGCCGCCGCCTGATCCGCCCCCTCCGCATCCCGGGGACAGGACGAAGGTAAGGGTAATGGCGATGAGGAACCCTATGGGGTCAGGTCTCTTTTGTTGCATTTCCCTCTTCCCCGCACCTTCGGACGCGGTCCCCTCCCCCTACGAACCTCTCGGGGTCCGGTCGATGCTGGCTCCCATTATTGATCCATGTACCCCGCACCCTGTTTCTTTCCTTCAGTGTGCCTCATCAACCAGAGCAGCCGCTCATGTGAATGCGACGGCCGGATGGAGCTGGGCTGTTTCGAAGGTGATCAGTCCCGCCTGGACGAGCGGGTCCTGGTTCACGACCTTGTCGGCTTCCTCCCTGGTCTCCGCCCTGACGACGATCATACCGCCATGGTCGCCCCACTTGCCGGCCTGCACGAGGACGCCCGCTGCGAGCTGCTGCCTGGCCCATTCCCGGTGCAAGGTGATCGCCTTGCTGATCTGCGCCCGGTCCGCGTTGGCTTTGAACTTGTTGATCGACATGAAGTACATGCGTGTATCCCTCTTGGGCTTAGAGGTCAGGTCCGTTTGGGGTCGGACTTCAAGACTTAAGGTTCTCTTACTCTGACCAACTCTTTAAGATGAAGGACTGAATACGCTCGGGAACAGGTCTTTCATTTCGACATTGAAGCCCCAGGCAGCTGCTGCAGGAAATCTTCGATCCTCGAGGTCGCACTAATTTCAGGTCCTAATGGCTCGTCTTACTCCGGATCAACCTGGCGGGGACGCGCTCGGTCCTGGATTCTCCTTCTCCCGCTCGTCCGATACGCGGCCTTGTTCTCACTGATATATCGATCTTTCGCTTCGGCTTATCCGGCACCACCAGAGCTGCCGGATTGCGGCAATGATATCCTGAATCGCTGCATCATGCCCTCCGACCTTTTGCTCCAGTTCGCCCAGTTTATGCGCCAATTCCCTGCTGGTAGCCAGCAAATCACGAAGTCGCACAAACGTTCTGACGACGTCAATGTTCTCACGTCAGCGGCCCGGTGCGAGTTCAACTACGACCTGCTTGTCCTCAACGTGTCCGGCATCAGAAGAACCCTGAGGCCAGGTCTTTTCGGGCTGTTGCCCGAACGGATTCGATCTTCCGGGGTCAGGCTGGAATCCTGGAATGCTATCTCTCCACCGCCCGCTGCCACGCGAACTTGATGTTCCAAAATGGCACTTCAAGTTGTCGAACTCATCTCTTGCGTGCTCAACCATAAATCATCGGGAACCGCGCATATTCATCTTCCCGCCCGATCACTGCCGATCAGGCGCTCCAGTCGACAACTTTAAGGTCCTTTATCTGCTTAAACTCTTTGGTATTATTGGTGACGAGGGCCGCGCCGAGCGCGAGGGCGTGGGCGCCGATCAGCATATCCATGGACCCGATCGGTTTCCCCGCTTTTTCAAGATCGGCCCGGACCGCTCCATACGCCGCAGCCGACTTTTCATTGAAGTCCTCTATCTCGAGGGGCAGGATGAACTCATCGAGGGCCTGACGGTTCTTCTCGACGTGCTGGCTCTTCGATACGCCGTACCGAAGCTCGGCAAGGGTTATGGAGGAAATGCCGATATCACCGACCGCATGGGACTTGAAATGCTTGAGCACTTTGGGAGGCTTTTGCTTGATGAGGTAAATGCAGATGTTCGTATCCAGCATATACTTCATCAAAACCCCTCCCGCTTCTGCGCCTTCGGTTGCTTCCTCTCTGACATGAAGTCATTGGTGAATTTATCGAGGCTGTGTATCAGGGTGTCCCAGGAATTCTTTGTCGGGAGCAGCACCACGGCATTTCCGGACTTCTTGACGAACACGTGGTCGTCCTCGAACCGGAATTCCTTGGGCAGACGAACAGCCTGACTCTGGCCGTTCTGGAACAGTTTCGCGGTCTTCATAATGCACCTCCTCGTAATCTATACTCATAGTATAGACTAAGCTCGGTCGGCGTGCAAGGGCTTTTTTGTGCAGCCTGAGAATCTGCAAGAATGCGGGCCAGGTCTTTAAAACGACCCATGGCAATTAAGAAGTAAGAATTATGAATTAAGAAACTCAACTTTTCGTAATCTTTCCTTTTGTATTTTTAATGATCGCTACAAATATGGCTATCAGCTCGTCACATTCTTTCTGCAGATCAACAAGCCGCTTATCTTCAACAATCTCGCCCTATTATTTTTCTTCCTTCCTCATTCTTCCTTGCATCCCCTGCGGTGTCAGATCTTTAATGTTTATATTCCTTCAGCTTCTTCCTCTTTGCCTTCTTCCCCTTCTTCCCCTCCACCAGCGGACAAGCTGCCGGGCTTACAAGCCAGCATGCTTCGCCGGCTAGAGGCCGATGAGCATGCGGACCAGGCGCTTGCCCGTGGGGACCGCGAAGAGGGCGAAGTCCTTCCCTGTCGCATCCGGGCCGACATAGGTGCCGAACATCCTGTCCCAGACCGTGAAGACAAAGCCGAGGTTCTTGTTGGTCAGCCCCTTCGCCCCGTGGTGGATCCGGTGATAGTTCGGCGTGATCAGGACCTTTTCCAGGGGTCCGAGGTCCACCCAGATGTTCGCATGGATCCAGATGTTGACCACGACGCCGAAGGAGAACGCCGCGCCCGCTTCTGCGACCGACAGGTGGAGAAGAACATAGACGATCACGATCTGGGGAACGGCGAACAGGAAGAGGTGCGTGACGCTCGTCCGCGCACCGGAGAGCCACCAGATCTCCCCGATGGAATGGTGAAAGGAATGGGTGCGCCACAGGAAGGGCGTGTGCATCGCCCGGTGGACCCAGTAGAGACCGCAGTCGACCAGGACGATCGCGAACAGTATCTTCGCAGGGCCTGGAAGGCTCCGGAGGCGGTCCACCGACAGCGCGGCATCCAGGTCGAGCGCGGCGCACCCGGCCAGGACCAGCCGCTTCGACAGCTCCCCCGCCACGATGACCACGAGGATCGCCGCGATATTGAGCCCGAGCTCGCTGCGCCGGTCCACGGAGAAGCCCGGACGGCGCCGCTCCAGACGATCGACGATGAACACAACGAGCATGAGGGTGACGCCTTGGTAGAGTTGCTCCGGCTGGACCATGGCTCTCCTGTTCTCCCCGCAGATACGTTGGAGGCGGGGGTATCTGCAGAGCATTTATGAAGTGCACCCCCGCAGCGTCAGTTCTACTTTCTTGTCATCGTGTCCTGCTTGCAGTGCATTTCTGGGAGGTCGAAGGATGGGATTGGGAAGAACGGGCAGAGCCTCCCGACAAATCGAGAGTACTATAACCGCCTTCTGTTTGCAAGGACTTCGATGGATAACAGAGCTTTCTGATATACTCTAAGAAGGAAGACACCTGCCGGGTGTGGTACAAGGCCAGAAAAGCAATTATATCCATATTTGTTGAAGGAGGCATTATGTTAAAGCGTATCCTGGGAATTCTGCTGCTGGTCGTGTGCGTAAGCCCGCTGGCTCCGGTCCTGGCGGCCAGCGATCCCAACGATGCCGAGGGCAGCAAGGACCCGGCCCTGTTCAGCCGCATGCCCGGGTTTCACATCTATAACTACAAGGAGATTGATTTCGATCGCTTCGAATTTGAGGTCGGACCCCGCAAGACGCAGGCGATCGAGGGCCGGCATGTTTATGTCGATTACTATGCCAACGAGGGCATCAAAGTTCCCAGCGGCCTGCAGATCACCCGGAATTACATCAATGCCGCCAAGGCTGTGGGAGGAACATCGGTCTATGAGTTCGAGGACGGCGGCGTTCAGTATGTCACGCTGAAGGTCGTCAAGAACAATGTCGAGGCCTGGGCCAGGGTCGAAGGGTCCGGGAACGGGACGTACAAGGTCCACATCATCGAAAAGCAGCTTATGAAGCAGGAGGTGGTGGCCAATGCCGAAAGCCTGGCGGGCAGCATCCGGGAGACCGGCAAGGCCGCTGTCTATGGCATCTATTTCGACACCGGCAAGGCCGAGATCAAGCCGGAGTCGGAGGCGGCCCTGGCTGAGATCGCCAAGCTGCTCAAGGCCGATCCCAAGCTGAAGCTCTATGTGGTCGGCCACACCGACAACGTCGGCCTCTTTGGCTCCAATATCAAGCTTTCCGATGACCGGGCAGCTGCGGTCGTCAAGGCCCTGGTCGGCAAATACGGCATCGTCTCCTCCCGCCTTACGCCCTTCGGCGACGGCCCCACGGCGCCGGTGGCCTCCAACAAGAGCGAGGAAGGACGGGCCAAGAACCGCCGGGTGGAGCTGGTGGCACAGTAAGAAGGGCACCCCACTGAAAACACCTTTACTACATGCCCGGTCGTCCTCAGTACATTTCGGAAACTTGCCCTGTGGGCTTCGGACATCCGAAATGCTTTACCCTCGGACTCGGTCGCCTGCCTAAATTTAAGCTCCCAGGTGCAAACGGCAGTGGAGCTTCGATCCTCAAGGTTGTGTATTTATTCTAATCGCTTTCTATCCCCGGATACAGCTGCGGGGATGCGCTCGCTCCTGGATTTTCGTATGGGACTGCCTCAGCGGCAACGGCCACTGTCGCTGCTTCTGCCTTACCCAAGCGCCGGGCAGCCCGGCTGCGATGACTGTGCGTATGCATGGAACGATCACAGAACACAGGACTACCGCATGGCTAAAGCAGACACGGCCGAACTCGGTCTTTTACGGGCGAGGGGAAGTGCTGCGATCGCCACAAAATATCGTTTGCTTAAACAATCCCCACATGCTTAGCACAGCAAGCCACCGGGTTGCCCAATAAAACCAAGGAGCCTGAACATCTGCGATGACCCGGATCTTTACGTCATGATGCCTCTGCCTTTTGTCCCCTTTCTTGCGTGCCCAAGAAAGTGACCCAAAGAAGGGCACCCGACGAAAATTCTTCACGGCATGCTCGGTCGTCCTCAGTACATTTTCGGAAACTTGCCCTACGGGCTTCGGACATCCGAAATGTTTTACCCTCGTCCTCTGTCGCCTGCCTAAATTTTCGTATGGGACTGCTCTAGGGGCAGACTCACGTCTTTCCCCTTACCCCGCACTTTCCCGGAGTGGCCCTACGCCCTGCACTCGTGATGCCGCTCGTAAACGCTGGGTGCAGGTGAAATTCTTGGGCACCCGTCTTGGCCTAAGGTAGCGTCCCCCTGGGGGCGAACGCGCATGTCCGAGGCCGCAGGCTGAGTTTGCGCGGGCGAGCGGACGTGGCCTTAGACGGGTCAAGAAATGCATTGTCGCCCTCTGCATCACACTGCGGGGGGCTCCGATCCTCAAGGAAGTTGCAATTCTAACCGCTCGCTATGCGCTCGCTCCTGGATTCAGGACACGAAGGGGTGGTGCAAAAAAGAGCTCAAGATACAAGCTCTTTGTCACCTTTCTTGCGTGCCCAAGAAAGTGACCCAAAGAAGGGCACCCCACTGAAAACACCTTTGCTACAGGCTCGGTCGTCCTCGGTACATTTCGGAAACTCGCCCTGTGGGCTCAGACATCCGAAATGTTTTACCCTCGTCCTCTGTCGCCTGCCTAAATTTAAGCTCCCAGGTGCAAACGGCAGTGGAGCTTCGATCCTCAAGGTTGTGTATTTATTCTAATCGTTTTCTATCCCCGGATACAGCCGCGGGGATGCGCTCGCTCCTGGATTTTCGTATGGGACTGCTCAGCCAACTGCTAACTGCTTTTGGATCCTAAATTCTTGACGCTATTATTTTCCCGAGCGCTTTCAGTTGTTCCATGGTTAAAAAGGGCATGACATCCTTGCTATTTATATATGCTGTCAGTTCGACGTATAATTTGTCCTTTTTAAAGGAAAGCATATAGGGAGTGGCGACGTTGGGGCCGTAATACGCATCTTCTCCAATTCCCTGGACTTCCCCTTTTATCTGCCCTAATTTTGTCGCTTCAGCCTTGTTATAGAAGGAAGGGCTATTAAACCGCGCCAAAAGAATAACTTTCCCGTCCTTGTTCTTGAATTGCAGAGACCCGGCCGAACCTTGTTGCGTGCTCTTCGATAACTTCACCTCTTTAAACCTGGTAACTTTTTCGATGTCGGCTGTCGATAAATATTTATCAAATGTTTCCGCCTGCGCAGCCGTACAAAAACACAGGATGAACATCACCGATAAGGAAAGAAATGACCTGCTGTTCATTGTATGACCTCCTTTGAAAATAAATATGGCCCGTTTAGGGTTCAGTTCTTTCTTTTTGACATTCCCCCTCCGCCTTTGCTACCGCCCGAAGACATCCGAGATCTTTGTTATGCTCGGATCATGCGCATGGATGACCCAGGCCGCTCCAAAGGCGATCGCCAGCACGACGAGAAAAGGTATGTACGTATCCTTGAACACGCTCCCCATCCAGTCAGGCTTGTTCATCTTCCGGTAGCTCCTGATCAGGCTGGTCCCGAGCAGGAAATCGAATGCCGCCTCGGACAGGATATGCGGCGCGATAGAGATAAGGTAGATCGCTCCGCCGACCGTTGCCGCCAGCAGGATACCGAGGGCGATCAGGATGATGCCGTCGTCATCGAAGATACCGGACACGGCATCGCCCACCGAGCTCAGCGCGCCGGACGATGATCCTGCGTCTGCTGGAGGAGGCACGACCATTGCCTGGCTATTCGCCGCCGTGCCATCGAACGCTGCTGATGCTCCGCCGCCTCCGGAACCGCCGCCTCCGCCGCTGAAGGTAGGCGCTGACCCGCCGGAACCGGAGCCCCCGGAGAAGCTCGGGAGGTCAGGCAGCACGTCGCCCGCGGAATCCAGCCCCTTGAGCGGCTGCGACGCGGCCACGTACTTGAGCCACAGCTTCACGAAGAGAAAGAACGCCAGATAGGCGAAGACGACCGCCAGCGGATAGCGGACCATGATGCTGTCCACGTGAAGGAGCAGCAGGACCTTCGCGGTCAATACGCCGGACAATGCCGTCGCCAGGAGGATCAGGGACATATGGAACCGCAGGAAGAACCGCTCCTGGACCCTCCGCATGAACGTCTTGCGCACCCGGCCGACAGGGTCTTCCTGTTGGACCGGTTTCCGGGGAACCTTAAGGTCAGATCGTTCTCCGTGCATTTAGGGAACCCTTAGGGTCAGGTCAAAAGAAACCAGCGAACAAGCCCGGCTCTCTCTCAATTGAAGCTCCCTGCAGCAAGCTGCAGGGAATCTTCGATCCTCAAGGTAGTACTATTTATTCTCATCGCTCGCTAACCCCGCAGCAAGCTGCGGGGAATGCGCTCGCTCCTGGATTCATGGCATCCGGACCGGGTCTCATCGGCTTGGCCCGGGTACCGGCAGCCCGACGCTCAACTCCCTGATCAGGTCATCCAGGACGCGCGGCAATTTCATCACGAGCTGGAGCCGCAGCTCGTCGCTGAGCATGAGCCTGTGATTCACCCGGGTCCCCACTGTCGGGGCTCCGTTGCAGGTGCCGGCCGCGACCTCGATCGTGATCGCGCCCAGTGTCTTCATGTCGGGGACATCTTCTTCGTTATCGTATTCCATGGTCCCTCCGCGATACACGGGTCGCGCCGCTGTTCGCCGGGTTTCCTTGCCGGCTCAGCCATACTTCAGCATGACCTCGATGTTCTTTATCTGGGCCTCTGCGCGTTCCCAGATCACCCTGATCGAATCCCCGGAAATGCTCTTCCAATGAGCCCCCGTGGATTTATATACGTGGGTCTCGGTTGGCAGATCGTATTTTTTCACAAGAGGATCGAGTTCCTGTGTCACATAGATCCGTCCCTTCGGGATGAACTCAAAACCGGACAAATGGCTGCGGGACCGGCAGAGGAGCAGGCCATCCCGGGAGATGGTCACCAGGCTCGCGTAGGCCGAGACCAGTTCGCGCTCCGCCTTTGAGGCTGTCTTGTCCTTCAAAGCCGTTATTCCCGCAGTCAGTCGCTGCAGGACCGCATCAGGAAGGCCGCAGGGATCTCCGGATCTGAGCGCGGCCTTCAGGTCCCGGCTCGCCCAGTCCAGCTCGGCAAATTTTCCCTTGTCCAGGCCCGGCTCCGCTGTACAGCCCAAAGCGAACAGCAGGAGTGCAGAGAACAGGATGATGACGGAACGTTGTGAGGTCACGGTATTCATTGGCCGCTCGGGGCGAGACTTGAATATTGAGATCACGCTGCCGGGACGTTGGTTCTCAGCATGCTTTCCCCGTAACTCCCCCGCGGCCGTTCCTTGCTGTTCCTGTTCCGTCAGCGTCTTCGCCGTTCCTTCTCCTTCTCCGCCTTCCCCGCCCTGAACAGCGCCGCACGCTGCTTCAAAGAACCGGCCGTGCGAGCACCGCCGGATCATATCCCAGCGCCGCTGCGCCCTCCCTGCCCGTGGGATAGGAGAACCTCCCTGCCGCTGAACGGGAGACCTCATCGTACTTGCTCCGGATGGCGCTCCTGATCTACTCCCGGTCCGCGGTCGCTCCGATCGGGAGTCTCTCCGCTTCTTTTGCGGGATTATGTGAATGAAGAAAGGAGAATTGCCGCAACCTTCATAATTCTTACTTCTTGTTTCACGCTCCGGGGAACTTCCTGAACAGCTTCTGTTCCTCCGTCTGGATCCTGTCCTTCAGCGTCAGATAGAGCAGCTTGATCTCGCCTGCAAACTCCATTTCGTCCCCGCCCCGGTCGTACTTATTGAAGAGCCGCATTGCCTTCGCGCTGACAGCCTCCATGTCGGCGATGAAGAACTTCATCAGCACCGCGAGTTCCCGGTCGCTCTCGGCGGCTTTCCGGAGCCTGGGATAAAAGAGCTCATCCTCTTTCCGCATATGCGCCAGGAGCAGGTCGCGGGCCGACAGCAGCCGTTCCTGTCCGGCCTGCGATGAGATGCCGAGGGCCTTCACCTCGCCGAGGATCTCGAGGAGCGCGGCATGTTCGTTCTGCAGTTCCTGGATCAGAGCATTCATGGAAGTTGAAGCTCCTTGCAACAAGCTGCAGGGAATCTTCGGTCCTCAAGGTAATAATAGATCATTCTAATCGCTCGCTAACCCCCTGCACTCGCGGTTCCACTCGTAAACGCTGGGGGCAAGACCCCGCAGCTAGCTACGGGGAATGGGCTCGCTCCTGGATTCAAGTAAGAATTAAGAAATTATCTCCAGGTCTTCTCCCTATCAAGCGGGTGATACAAGCTTCGAAGTCGGGCATGTTTCTGCCACCGGTTCACAGCTCCGTGCAGTCATGCAGGGCTGGTATTTGCGTCACCGTGGGGGTCAAATCTTTGCCGTTGACACAGTAGCTGCTTCACCCCCTACCACGTGCCCTGCCTTTGCTCGCTTCTTCGCCTTCCCCAGCCTCTCCAGCAGCGCCTGCAGCGTCTCCGCCGCATGGTCCTGCGACCGGAAATACTCGGGACGCAGCAGGAATCCGTACTGGCCGGGATGATCCGGCCGCTCGATCGCACATTCGAGGATCTCCTCGTCCGTCATGTTCCTGATCTCCTCGACGGACAGTCCGCTGAGGTACCGGTTGTATTCTTTCAGCGGATCATCGTCTTCCATCGTGCCTCCCGGACCTTCGGAGGCACCGCAGAGTGTCAGGTCTTACGATTGACAGTGCCGTTTTTTTCATCGTCCCGTAGACACCAGGGCAAGGTCGACGTTTTTGTCATGCTGCAATCTCTCGGTCTTAAGCTGGGCCCTCTGAGGGCCGGTCCGCGTGACCGCCGTCGCTGCGGGCATCAGGCGCCGTCGTTCTTCAGGCTCTCCATGAATTGCAGGAGAACCTCTACTGCGCTGTCGGTCAGTTCCGTGAACTCCACGCCGACGGCATAGCCTCCCTGGCTCCGATCCCTCGACGTTCGGCAGGAAACGACCCTTCCCATGAAGCTGACGGGCGCTGCGGCGTTGAGCGACAGTTCCAGAAGGATCATGCTGTCAATGTCCAGTTGCTGCTCGGTCCGGATGATGACGCCGCTTCTGCTGATGTCCTGTATCGTGAACTGTGCCGGAAATTCCAGGACCTTCTCGTTGGGAGTCGTGAGGTTGAACTGGACGTCGCGGAAGCGCCAGTTCGCGGTCGCCGGCATTTCCACCTTCTTGCTCTGTTCAATGGAATCCAGGAAATCCCTGACCGTGCCTGCTGATTCGTCCTTGAACACGATGCCGACGAGGTAGCAGGTGACCGACTTGTTCAGGGACCGCTCGTCGATCCCGCACAGTTCGGACCGGATGACCAGGCCCTTCACGGGATAGTGCGTTCCGCGATATCCGAACAGGATCGAACATTCTCTTCCGATCGCCAGCCTCCCTTCCGTTCTCAACAAGACCCCGCCCGGGCTTATGTCGACCACGTCCACTTTGCCGACCAGGTTCACTTTGCTCTCAATATTGATCAGGCGGATACTGAATCTCTTATGCTTTCTCTGGTTCTGCACAAGGGCACCTCTTGTCCTGGAGGCCTGGAGAGCCAGGTCTTTTTTTCACAGCTGCCGGTTCCCGGCCGCTCCCGTCACACCATGAACATCCCGCCGTTGACCGGAATGTACTGGCCGTTGACATAGTCCGAGAGCCGGGACGCGAGGAAGACCGCCACGCCCGCCACGTCATCCGGCAGGCCGAGCCGCCGAAGGGGCGTGAAGGACGCGATCTGCTCGTGCATCTCCCTGGGCTGGTGCTTCGTGGCGTCCGTCAGCGTAAGGCCCGGCCCGATGACGTTCACCGTGACGCCCTGCGGCCCGAGCTCCGCTGCCATCACTTTGGCCATGCTGTCCATGGCGCCTTTGGCCGCCGCATGGGCCGAGAACCCGAAACCCGGCGATCGCGACAGGCTGCTGCTGACGAGGATGAGCTTCCCGGCCTTCTTCGCAAGCATGGACGGCAGCACTGCCTGGGAGCAGTTCACCAGGGCCTTCATCTCGCCCATGAGCTTGGCCTCGAACTCCTCCCAGCTGAAGTCCGCGAAGGCCTTGACCGGAAAGCTGATGTTCGCGTTGTTCACCAGGATGTCGATCCCGCCGAGCTCCTTCGTCACGGACTGCACCATTGCGTTCACGGCCGCGCGGTCCCGCACGTCCGCGCAGGCGAGCATGGCCGTGCCGCCCTGCTGCCTGACCTCCTTCAGGACGTCGTCAGCCGTTTCCTGGCCGCAGAGATAGTTGATCGCCACCCTGGCGCCATGGGCGGCGAGCGCCTTTGCCGTCGCCGCTCCGATGCCCCTGCCCGCTCCGGTCACCAGCGCCACCTTTCCTTTCAGTCCCAGGTCCATAGAAACCTCCGTTCAGGGGGCTGCCTGGGGACGTTGTTGCTCCTGTTTCTTTCGTCCATGTTCTTGTTCTCTCCGTTCCCCATCATTTCTCCGGTCAGCGCGTGGCTATATAACTGCGAGACCGCTGAGGGCAGACTTGATTTGCTGACTTAGTCCCATTCCCCGCTTTCGGCGATCGCGACTACCGGCCTGAACGGAAGATCATCCTTTTGCTTTTGCCAGCCGCTCCAGCAGCGCGTTCATCGTTTCAGCTACATGTGCATCTGACCGGAAAAAGGCCGGGCTAAGCAAAAAGCCGTACTCACGCGGATGACCCGGCCTCTCGATAGCAAGCTCACGGATCTCTTCGTCTGAAAGGTTCTCGATCTGCTCGCGGGACAGCTTGCTGATGAAAAGATTATATTCCCTTAACGGTTCCTCGCTATCCAATTTTTCTCCGGGAGATCGGGTCCCTAAGGGTCGTGTCTTCTTTCTCGTCATCAAGCCCTATACTCCTTCAGCGTCTTTTTCTTCTTCGCCTTCCCCTTTTTCTCCGGCAAGGACAGCGCGAACTCCTTCCCGATCCCGATCCACTTCGCCAGCCCTACAGCGCTCTTCCACCCCGCTTCCTCCACCATGACCCACCCGGCCATTGGCCTGCCGGTGATGTCGAAGGGCTTTACGTTCCTGGCCTTGAGGCTCTTCTCTCCCTGTTCCTTGTCCATCCGCACGATCAGGAAATCCTTCAAGATGCCGAAGCACATGTTGCCCTTGAGCAGGTAGCACACGCCGCCGAACATCTTCTTCTTGTCCACGTCCTTCCAGCGCTTCACCGCGCTGTCAATCGCTGTTTCCAGTTTTTCGTTATACATTCGAATCTCTCGTTATTTTCCGTCTATCAGCCGCTCCAGCACGAACCACGCTGCCACCAGCGCCGCGATCAGGAAAATGATCTTCCCGATGTTCTTCCAGGCACTGACTGTTTCCTGGTCCCCCGGTCCTGTTGGCTCATTACTCACGGTGATCGCTCCTTTCGTCTTTTCAAGCATGACCCCGCAAAGGCCTCCAAGAACCACTGTCTCTTGAAGGTTCTGATGACCTATGGCATGAACAACCATGCAGCTTTGCATTAAGGACAGCGTACATTCGATTGCCCCCGTTTGGTCGGGACGTTCAGCTTCTGCGAGCAGCTCTGACAGGTGATTATGGTCGTTGTCGTCAATTCTCCGGTATCAAGCGCCTTTGGGGTCAAAATCTCATTTAATGACCCTGTTGATGATATGATCTACCGGGTCTTCTCCGGCGCCTCGCAGGCTGCAGGACCGGCTCCCTTTTCCGACGCCGGCAGGGCCGGCGAAGGGCACATCTCGGGCCCGAGCAGTACGGCGATCCATTGCGTGCTTTTATTGTTCTCGCATACAAACTTCAGGGTCATGGTCAGCGGTATGCACAGGACCACGCCGATAAGACCGAGCAGGCCGCCCCAGAAGATCAACGAGAGAAAGACGACCAGCGTGGACAGGCCAAGCCTCCGGCCCATCAGCATCGGCTCGACCACGTTGCCAAGAATGAAATTGACGGACAGATATCCGGAAGCCGCGAGCGCGGCAGGACCTATCCCGAGCTGGATGAGGGCGAGAGAGACCGCGGGTACGGAGGAGATGAGGGCGCCGATATTGGGCACATAGTGGAGCAGGAATGCCAGGAAACCCCAGAGAATGGGAAAATCCACGCCGAGGATCCAAAGCCATATCCCGATCAGGACACCCGCTGTCATGCTGATCACTGTCTTGATGCCCATGTACCGGTTGATATCATAGACGAACCGCATAAAGGCGTGAAAGTCCCTTTGCGGTTGGCCGAGGACCGCGCGGAGCTTGGCGGGAAAGCTCGAGGCTTCCAGGAGGATGAAGGTGACGGTGAGCAGCACCAGGACGACCTCGAACAACGTGGAGCCCAGACCCGCGAGCAGGCTGGCGGTCAGGCGCCTCACCGTTTCCGGCGTTACCGGGTCGAACTGGATCGAGTCCGCGAACCGGATCCCCTTGGTCGCCAGGAACGTCTGGAGCGAAGAAACATGCTTCTGCAGGCGCACCTGGTACTCCGGGAGGTCGGCATAAAAACTGTTCAGGGACGTGCCGACCAGCACGCCGATGACCGCGAAAACAGCGGCCATGCCCGCCACCACGATCAGCACCGCGGCGGTATAGGGAACGCGTTTCCGCTCGAGCCAGAGGACCGACGGCGCGCCGATGGCGGCCAGGAAAACAGCGATGAGAATAAATTCCATCACCGATTGCGCCAGATGGATGCTTGCCGTGATGATCGCGAGCGCTGCCACGGCCACGAGAATGCGCGTTCCGCGATGAGGATCACTTTGTTCAGTCATGGACGATCATCCCTTCGATAAAGAGCTGTGTGGTGACTTTGATGCTTTTCCGAATAGCAACGTGCGGCCACTGTTTCTAACTTAGAACCTGAGGGTCAGGTCGATATCACACATTCATAACTCAAGATTCAAAATTCAATATAAATCAACTAACAAGCTGGCAAGCGCGAGAACAGCGCATTGAAGCTCCCCGCAGCAAGCTACGGGGAATTCGCTCGCTCCTGGATTCAAAGTTCAATGTTCAAGGTTCACTAAATCTGCTAAAAGGAGACCCCCTGAGGATCAGGTCTTTCTCTGTGCCTCAGCCATCAAAGGATGTCGATCCCCTCAACCTTCTTATAATGCTTGCTGTCGAACGTGGCGACCCTGGTGTACTCCTTCGATCTCATATATGCGATGTTATAGGCATCGATGAAATCCATGTTCCCCGCCGTGTAGAGACCGGCCGCATGGGCGATCTTCGCATGATTGGCTATCTTGAGGTTCCGTGAAGCAAGGAGGGTGCTCAGCACTTCGACGATCTCTTTCCTTGCAAACCCGTAGAAGGACTCAAGGACCCAGACGATCTCGGCGATGACGAGCTCGCTCGTTTCGAGCTTGATCTTTCCGGCTTCGGCCTTTTCGAACAAAGCCCGCGCCTTCTCGTACTGGGCTTCCACGTCCCTCACGAAGAAACGCAGGAACACGTTGGTATCGACAAAGACGGGATCATCCATGTGCTAGACGCCTTCCCGGGCGATCTTCCGGGCAACCGCCTTTTTGGCGTATTCCCGCTCGCTCCCGGTCCCCAGCTTCCTTCCCTTTGCGATCCCGCCGAGGTTCAGCAGGGACTTCCGCTCTTTTCGCCTGAGAATGAGCACATTATCCTTCACCTCGAACTGCAGGCTGTCCCCTTCCTTGATGTGGAACCGGTCACGGACGGGCTTGGGGATCGTGACCTGGCCTTTCTTCGTTACGGTCGACATATTCCTACCTCCAAATGAGTATTACCTATAGTGTAGGTATTACCGGCGCGAAAGTCAACGCCAAACAGCGGGGACAGGGATCAGGGGAGTATACGTTGGGATCGTTGTTTTCTGCGTTGAAGTGCCAATACTGCTAAAGAATCCCTGCGAACGGGATCAGCGTTCATCATCAGAACCTGAGGGTCAGGTCGATAGAAACCCGCTCACAGGCTGGTACGCATACAGGCACACAAGCCAACGGCCCCCCCGGAGTCAGGTCCTTACTGTTAGCATTCCCTTCCATTATTGATTATGTCGAGTGCGCTACCGCCGGAACAATACAATGAACGAAACGCCTAGTGCGATACAGGACACAATGATCGCTCCAATACAAAGCGCAGCTATCCGCCTGAACCTCGATTCAGCGAGTGACGCCCCCTGCTCAAGAGCAGCGACGGTCTTTTGCAGCTGCTCGGCCAGCGCTTTGATGTGCACCGCGTTCTGCGAAGCAGCAGACTGAAGCTCGGCGATCTGTTGCTGCAGGAGTTGTGCTTGCGCTGCAGCAGCCTCATCGCTTTTTCGCGTAGTAAAGACCGGCATCGCCGCTGCAACGATCGTGCTTACGTAAGGCAAGATCGCTTTTACTGCGGGAACGAACCACGCTGCCATTGATCCTCCCTAAGAACGTGAGGCGGACACCCTGAGGGGCCCGCTTGGGATCAGGATGAACTATTGAGCTCTTCTTCCTGTGTCCCTCGAAGGTTCCGATGACCTATGGCGTGAACAGCCATGCAGCTTTGCATTGAGGACACCGTACATTCAATTGCCCGCGGTTGGTCGGGACGTTCAGCTTCTGTGAGCAGCTCTGGCAAGTGATGATGGTTGTTGTCTTCAATTCTCCGGCATCGTTCAGCTCAGGCTGATAGAGCCGCCGCATGCCGCACTCAGGGCAGGTTACGGTTATCACCCCCTGGTCGATCGGCACCTTCAGCTGCTTGTTGCATTCTAAACAAACGATGATCGTCGTATGCTCCGAAGGAACGGCCTCTGAAGCCCCGGGGGATTCAATGCTCTGCACTTCCTGCACTTCCTCGGGCAGCTCCTCTCTGGCAGTCTCTTCCAACGATGTTTGCTCCGGTTCCAGCGCTTGTAACGGTTCTGGAACCTGTACCGGCTCCGGAGCCTGTATTGGTTCTGGAGCTTTTACCGACTCTGGGGCCTGTGCCGGTTTCGGAGCCTGTACCGGTTCTGGCGCTTGTACCGGTTCTGGAGCCTGTGCCGGTTTCGGAGCCTGTACCGGTTCTGGAACTTTTACCAGCTCGTGTGCTTTCTTCAGGTCAGATACAGCAACCCTCTCATAGGATGCAACGCTGATGGTCTGGCGAGCACCTGCGGGGATGGTCTTTGCCTTTGGTCCCAGTTCAGGCATCTTGCCGGTCCGGATGAACGCATCGCCGAACGCGGCCTGCAGCAGTTCTGACGTCCGCTTGCTGCTGTACAGGATAATGCCTTTCCCGGCTGCGAAATCGTACGCTTCCGGTGAGCAATCGGTCGTGGTGATCAGATATCCTTGCGTGCAACGGAGCCGGATCATTGCTCCATAGAATTGCTGAAGAACCGGCCGGCCGATGAACGCCCCGTGGTATTTCTTGCAGAGAATGCCGATCCGCGCGCCGTTCTTGCCGAGCAGTACACCGTCAGCGCCGGCGGCACTGCTCTGTTCCACCGCGTAACCCTGCCGCGCAAACGCCGCGAGCGTCAGCCGCAGGAAATCTGCGTGGGAAATTGAATCGAAGATAGTTGTTGCCATCGCTGTGAACCCTGGAGGCAGGACCGCTTGGGGTCCGACTGAGATATGGAGATTCTCTATGCCCGCTGGGCCCCGCTCCGGAGGAGCGAGGATTGCGCGGGCACGGCACGTTCGCGGGCTCTGTCTTCGAGGCCTTGGACCATAACAGCTGTGCGATGAAGAACCGCTCGTAACAGGGCCCTTGATATGGTTTGAGGATAGTACAAAGAACTGAGAATTGCAAGAGGTTGCGGCTGTACGTGATACTGCACGGCCCTTCAAGGCAGCCACTTACTTTTGTCCGTTGCGGTTTTCCGGGAGATTGTGTAAGATTGCCGTAACCATGCTGGTTTACCTTTTCAAACGTCTCCTCCTGTTCATCCCGACCCTCCTCGGCATCACGCTCATCACCTTCCTGCTCATGCAGGCCCTGCCCGGCGACCCGGTGCAGGGCATGGCAGGAGAACGGGCGAACCCCGAGACGCTTGCCCGCATCCGCGCCGAGCTGGGCTCCGACCGGCCGCTGCCCCTCCAGTACCTGGGCTATCTCAAGCTCCTCGCGCAGGGAGAGCTCGGCAGGTCCTATTACACGAACCGGAAGGTCGCCGACGACCTTCTCCAGAAGTTCCCGAACACCGTAAAGCTCGCGCTTGCAGCGATATTCTTCGCTTCCCTGGGCGGCATTGTCCTCGGCGTCATCTCAGCGGTCAAGCACGGGACTGCCTGGGACCGTTTTGCGTCCATCGTTGCCATCGGCGGGATATCGCTTCCCGTGTTCTGGCTCGGCCTAACGCTCATGCTCGTCTTCGCCCTCGATCTCCGGTGGCTGCCGCCGTCAGGCATGGGCAACGGGTCATTTCAATATCTTATCCTGCCGGCGATCACGCTGGGCACCTACTCTTTGGCGTACATCGCGCGCATCACCCGCACGAGCATGATGGAGTCGCTCTCCCAACCCTACGTGACCACGGCGCGGGCAAAGGGCCTCGCGGAAATGGCGGTCGTTCTGAAGCACGCACTGAAGAACTCCCTGATCCCCATCGTCACCCTGATCGGCCTCGACCTCGGCTCTTATCTGAACGGCGCAGTGCTGACCGAGACGATCTTCGGATGGGACGGCCTGGGCAGATACGCGCTCGACGGCATCATGAAGCGGGACTACCCGGTCATCATGGGTGTGGTGCTCTTCGGCGCCGTCGTCTTTGTGGCCATGAACCTCATCGTTGACCTTTCCTATCACGTTCTTGACCCGCGGGTGCGCGTGAAAAGCGAGTCGTAGACAGGCTGAACCGCGAAGGCGCAGCCAAAAGTAGGCGCGCTTCTGAGCGAAAGCGCGAAGGAGAGACATCAATCGTACGGGAAAAAATGACGTTCAAGATGCTAATGTTTTTTGGGCAGCCTGGTGGCTCGCTGTGCTAAGCATGCATGATACTGTTTCACGCTCCTGTATTGATCCATTATCTCCCGGCAGCGCTTCCCCTGCGGACGCGCTGCTTTCAGGTCGGTACTTGTTCCACGTCTGGTCGAGGCATGCATACGCACAGTCTCGCAGCCGGGCTGCCCGGGGTTTGGGTATGGCAGAAGCAGCGACAGTGGCCGTTGCCGCTGAGGCATTCCCATACGAAAATCCAGGAGCGAGCGCATCCCCGCGGCTGTATCCGGGGATAGAAAGCGATTAGAATAAATACACAACCTTGAGGATCGAAGCTCCACTCCGTTTGCACCTGGGAGCTTAAATTTAGGCAGGCGACAGAGGACGAGGGTTAAACATTTCGGATGTTTGAAGCCCGAAGGGCGAGTTTCCGAAATGTACCGAGGACGACCGAGCATGGAACAAAGGTGTTTTCAGCGGGTGCCCTTTTGTGGAGGTCCTTAGTCCGAGCCGGAGGCTCCCTGTATGGCGACCTCCCGCGACTGACGCATCCGGACTCAGCCCCGGATCACCTGTCGCAGGGATTCGGCCACCTTTCTTGGGCACGCAAGAAAGGGGACAAAGGTCTCAACAGCTCTGCAGTCGCATCAATAGCGTTTTCCTTTTGTGATGACTGGAATTTTCACCGGTTGTTTTATCAAATAAACATTATGTCTAACAATAATCACGTCACTGACCTTGCCGGCAATCTCCCGGCTCTCATCGCGGTCGTCGTGCTGGCTGTCCTGGTGCTGACGGCGCTCATCGGACCTCTCCTCGTCAGGTACGACCCGCTCGCCGTGGACCTGGACAATTCGCGGCAGCCGCCGGGGAGGACGCATCTGCTCGGCACGGACAATATCGGCAGGGACATCCTGAGCCGCATGGTGCATGGAGCCCGCATCTCTCTCGGCGTCGGCATTGCCGCCTCGCTCTTCTCTCTCTGCATCGGCACCGTCTTCGGCCTCGTCGCAGGATACTTCGGCGGCAGGACGGATCTTGTCCTTTCCCAGGTATTCGATATTTTCCTGGCCTTCCCCAGCCTGATCCTGGCCATCGGGATAAGCGCCATCATGTCGCCCGGTCTCTTCTCGGCGATGCTGGCCATCACCCTCGTGAGCTGGGCCGGCTTCGCCCGGCTCGTCCGAGGCATGACCCTGTCCCTGAAGGAGCAGACCTACGTCGAGGCCTCGCGCGCCATAGGCGCCACGACCGGCAGGGTCCTCTTCCGGCACATTCTTCCGAACGCTCTTCCGCTCCTGCTGGTTGCCGGCAGCCTGCGCGTCGGCGGGTTCATTCTGCTCGAGGCCGCGCTGTCCTTCTTGGGGCTCGGCGTCCAACCCCCCACACCCACCTGGGGCTCCATGATCAGCCTGAACCGGATGTACATCAACTCCGCACCCTGGATGGTCATCTTCCCGGGGCTCGCCATCAGCATCACGGTCGTCTCGTTCAACATCCTCGGGGACTTCCTGCGCGACAAACTGGACCCGCGGTTCCAGGCGTAGCAGAATCCGTACATACGATGGACAATGGCTTAACCGCGAAGACGCTAAGGACGCGAAGGAAGTCCTAGGAAGGCAGATCCGTAAAGACTGATCGACAACGGTTTTCTTGGCGCTCTTCGCGCCTTCGCGGTTCAAAGAAGCTGATCCGCACTTTCCGGAGTACTGCAGTACGGCCATTCAGAAGGATATGCATATATACCCGAAAAAATCCCTCGGCCAGAACTTTCTCACGGACCCTCACTATCTCCGGAGGATCGTTGACGCAGCGCAGGTCGGTCCTGCGGACCAGGTGCTCGAGATCGGCCCGGGGTTGGGGCATCTCACGCGGGAACTCGCCGCACGGGCAGGCAGGCTCGTGGTCATCGAGCTGGACGACCGTCTCATTCCCCGGCTCCATGAGGAGTTCGGCCCGGTGCCTCATGTCGAGATCGTGCATGCTGACGCACTGACGTATGACTACGGGCTGCTTACGGGAACGTGGAAGGTCGTTGCGAACCTTCCTTACTATATTTCAACGCCCATCCTCCAGCGGTTGATCGGCCATCGCGACCGCTTCACCACGCTTACTCTCATGCTCCAGAAGGAGGTCGCAGAACGGATCGCGGCATCACCTGGGGGAAAGGAATACGGATTCCTATCGGTGCTGGTCCAGTATTCGGCATCGCCCCATATGGAGTTCATCGTGCCGGCGGGCGCCTTCTCTCCCCGTCCGAAGGTCGATTCGGCCGTAGTGACGCTGACCATGCGCGTGCACCGGGAGCATATTGCCGGGGACGAATCGTTCTTTTTGCGTGTGATCAAGGCAGCATTCTCCCAGAGAAGAAAGACCCTGCGGAACTCCCTGTCACAGCTCGGCTATCCTCGTGAGGTTATGGACAGCGTCCCGGCCGGGACCGGCATAGACCTGGGCCGCAGAGCTGAGACCTTGAGCGTTGCTGAGTTCGTGCTTCTTTCGGATTTTCTAGGGAGAGAACATATTGAAAAATAAGTATAAATATAAACTTGAAAAACTTGACAAGACTAAATTAATATGGTATATATTGTTCAGTCCTTAACGGCATGAGGCACATCCCGATCTTGCGACGGATCGGGACTCCGGCCTTAGGCCTCCCTCCAAAACCCCGGCAGATGATGTACTGTTTGCCGGGGTCCTCCTTTTTAGGGTCGTCTCCTTACGTCAAGCAATGGATGATAACGGTGAGACTTTTTTCCGGCAGGTGCCGTGTTTTCACAGGGCCGCTCCGGGGACGGGCAGGGAGGGGTGATAAGCAAGCTCTTGAACCTGCTCACCCCAACCCCGGGCAGCCCGGCTGCGACGTCTGGGCGTATGCATGGCCCTTCACCATACTGAACAAGCACAGATGCTTCTTAGCAGCGCGTCCGCAGGGGAAGCGCTGCCGGGATTCGACGAAGCGATTCGGAACACCAAGCAGCGTTCTGCATGCTTAGCACTGCGGAGCCACCGGGCTGCCCAAAAAGAGAATCATTTTTCTTCTGCGGTCCGGCTCGCACTGCGCTGCAGGCATGCAGTTTGTCAGTGGTTTCCTTTTCTGCTCTATCCTATCCTCAGCACTTCCGCTGGCGCACGTGCTGGAAGCGACACGGTGATTTGCCATGCTTCCGTGACCCATGCCTATGCATCGTCAGTGCTCACGGACCGCAGGGGCCTTTGGAACTGCGAGAATCTAAGTCTTGAGCCTGCCTCACCCCAACACCGAGGTAGCCCGGCTGCGATGACTGGACGTATGCATGTGGGCCCTGGCTTCCCCCTTTTACCTTGACATTTCACCGTCGTATTTTATAATACTCCATCATTTTTCTGGAGAGCATATGAAGGAAGCGATCATCAAGATAGTTGAAGAAGGCGCGCGTGTAAAGACGGCGTTCTTCAAGGAGAACGCGGACCGGATCGTCGAGGTCGTGCACCTCATCGCCCAGGCGTTCCGCGACGGCAAAAAAGTGCTCCTCTTCGGGAACGGCGGCAGCGCCACCGACGCGTGCCACATCGCCGCGGAGTTCGTCAACCGCTTCCTCATTGACCGCCCGCCGCTCCCGGCAATCGCGCTGAACACCGATCCCGCGGTGCTCACGAGCATCAGCAATGATTTCGGCTACGACCAGATATTCTCCAAGCAGCTCCGGGCCCTCGGACACGACGGGGACGTGGTCATCGGCCTCAGCACCAGCGGCAATTCATCCAACGTCATCAAGGCACTCGAGGTGGCGAAGAAGGGCGGCATGAAGACCGTGGTCCTGACCGGCGGCAGCGGCGGCAAGATGGTGAACATGGCCGACTTCACCTTCATCGTCCCGTCGAAGCACACGCCGCACATCCAGGAGACCCACATCACCCTCGGTCACATTATCTGCCAGATGGTGGATGAAGAACTCTTCGGCGGGAAGCGGTGAACCCATGAGCGCCTTCGACCCCACGCGGATCAAGACCTACTCCCTCAAAGACCGCGCCAGCAAGGTCCGCATCGACGAGCTCGCCTCGCCGCACCGGAAAGGCGGATCCTTCAAGGACTTCTTCTCATCGCTCCCGCACATCCTCGCTTCAAAGCACCTGCACGACGTGGCCGCTGCCGTGGTGCAGGCCCGCAGGGACAAGCGTCCGGTCATGCTCGGCATGGGCGCCCATCCCATCAAGGTCGGCCTCACCCCGGTGATCATCGACCTCATGGAGCGCCGCATCATCACCAGTCTGTCGCTCAACGGGGCCGGGATCATCCACGACTTCGAGTTGGCGCTGATCGGTCAGACCTCGGAGGACGTGGACAAGGAGATCCTCTCGGGCGCATTCGGCATGGCCGAGGAAACGGGCAGCATGATCAACAACGCGGTCCGGAGCGGAGCAGAGCAGGGCCTGGGCATCGGCGAAGCAGTGGGCAGGATGGTCCTGTCCGGCGACTTCCCCTATAAGGACAAGAGCCTTCTGGCAGCCGGAGCGCGTCTCGGCATCCCGGTGACCGTTCATGTGGCGATCGGTACCGACATCATCCACATGCACCCTTCATTCGACGGCAAGGCGACCGGCGAAGCGGCGGCCCGGGACTTCCGGAAGTTCTGCTCTCTCGTCGCAGACCTCGAGGGCGGCGTCTACATGAACCTCGGTTCGGCGGTCCTCCTGCCCGAGATATTCCTGAAAGCGGTGACCCTCGGCCGCAACCTTGGTCACACCCTCAAACACTTCACCACGGTGAACATGGACTTCATCCAGCACTACCGCCCGAGCGCCAATGTGGTGCGCCGCCCGACCCACGGCGGAGGAACGGGTTTTGCCCTCACCGGCCACCACGAGATCATGTTCCCCCTCCTCGCCGCTGCCATCATCGAGCTGTCCTCGTAATCTCACTGCCCACATGCTCTCCGCGTGCAGACCAATCCATGTAAGGAAATAAGAATCAAACACTTCACAGATGTTCGCGATGCTGTTTTTTTGGGTAGCCCGGTGTTGGGGTGAGGCAGGTTCAAGACTTAGATTCTCGCAGTTCCAAAGGCCCCTGCGGTCCGTGAGCACTGACGATGCATAGGCATGGGTCACGGAAGCATGGCAAATCACCGTGTCGCTTCCAGCACGTGCGCCAGCGGAAGTGCTGAGGATAGGATAGAGCAGAAAAGGAAACCACCGACAAACTGCATGCCTGCAGCGCAGTGCGAGCCGGATTGCAGAAAAAAAATGATTCTCTTTTTGGGCAGCCCGGTGGCTCCGCTGTGCTAAGCATGCAGGGCGCATGTGCTTGTTCTCGTCATGATCTGGCATTTCCCGGCAGCGCTTCCCCTGCGGACGCGCTGCTAAGAAGCATCTGTGCTTGTTCAGTATGGTGAAGGGCCATGCATACGCCCAGACGTCGCAGCCGGGCTGCCCGGGGTTTTGGTAAAAGCTTAAGATTAGTTCAGACTCTCGCAGTTCCCAGAGCCCTTTCGGTCCGTGAGCACTGACGGTGATCAATTTCGTTCTGGACGCGAAGGAGGTGCAAAAATGGCTGACCTTTAGAATTCTCCGCGTTTGAGGGAAGGTAGTTTCAACACCGATGGCTGCATGGGTAACGGCTGATCAGGGGATGGTCATATCAGGAGCTTGCTTCGCGCATGACAGCGCCGGGGATCGCTGTGAGCGGGAGCACCTTGTCGGCGGCCCCCAGGTCAATGGCCTTCTTCGGCATGCCGAAGACCACGCAGGAGTCCTCGTCCTGGGCGATGGTCACGGCGCCTGCCTCCTTCATCTCCAGCATGCCCCTTGCCCCGTCGTCGCCCATGCCGGTCATGATCACACCGACGGCGTTGGGGCCTGCGTAGCGCGCCGCGGACCGGAACAGGACGTCCACCGAGGGCCGATGACGGCTCACGAGCGGACCGTCCTTGATCTCCACATAGTAGCGGGCTCCGCTGCGCTTGAGCAGGAGATGGCGGTTCCCGGGGGCGATGAGAGCGCGGCCGCGGATCACCGTGTCGTTGGTCTCAGCTTCCTTGACCGATATGTGGCAGATGCTGTCCAGACGCTGGGCAAAGGCCGTGGTGAAATTCTCTGGCATGTGCTGGACGATGACGAGACCGGGAGCATCCAACGGCAGCGCCGTCAGGAAAACCTTGAGCGCCTCGGTCCCGCCTGTCGATGCGCCGACCACGATGACCTTTTCCGTGGTCTTGAGCATCGCGTCCCGGCCGATCCGGGCCTTGGCGAGGACCGCGTCGGCGGTGAGCTTCGGCGGGACCTCCCGGTGGCCGGAAGGCAGACGTCTTATGTGGGACGCGGCAGCCGCCTTGACCACGTCACAGATGCGGACCCGTGCCTCTTCGAGGAACTGCTTGGCGCCCAGCCGGGGCTTCAGGATGAACTCGACCGCTCCGTATTCCAGAGCATGCAGCACGGTATCAGAGCCGCTCTCGGCGAGGCTGGAGCAGATGACCACCGGGATGGGGTGCTGCGACATGACCTTCTGGAGAAAGGTGAGCCCGTCCATGCGCGGCATCTCGACGTCCAGCAGGATCACGTCGGGCACCTCACGGCCGATATGTTCGGCGGCGATGAGCGGGTCCGACGCCTTCGCCATCACTTCGATCCCGGGGTCCGACGTAAGGATGTCGGCGAGGGTCTGGCGCACGACCGCGGAATCATCAACAATGAGGACCTTGATCTTATTTTTCATGCGAATCGCTTTCAGCAAGAAGGTTCACCGGCCTGCAAGGACTACCCGATCTTCCGGTATACGGTTGAGGTAATGCGCCGAAGCGGCAGGTCAAAGCCGTGGACGCTCTCGGAGTGCCCCAGGAACAGATACCCGTCAGGCTTCAGCACGCGGCAGAAGCGGGAAATGAGCCGCTCCTGGGTGCTCCGGTCGAAGTAGATGATGACGTTCCGGCAGAAAATAATGTCCAGCGGATCGGAAAAGGAAAAGCTCTCTTCCATGAGGTTCAGCCGTTTGAACTGTACGGCAGCCCGCAGCTCGGGCACGATGCGCACAAGGTTCCTTCCCCGGTCCTTGCTCCGGAGAACGTATCGCTGCTTGAGCGCGTCAGGTACTGCCGCGATCCGGTCTTCGTCGTAGATCCCATCCCTGGCGCGGTCAAGGACCTTGGTGGAAATATCCGTTGCAATGATAGAGAAGCGGAGCGCCGGATGCTGGTATGCAAATTCGGAAAGCACCATGGCAAGCGTATAGGGCTCCTCGCCTGTCGAACAACCGGCGCTCCAGAGGAACAACGGCCTGTCCCTCAGCTTCGACCCCTCCTTCTCTGAAAGAACCTCGGGGAGGATCGTCTTGGCAAGATATTGGAAGTGGGCCGGTTCGCGAAAAAAGTCGGTCTTGTTCGTGGTCACCGCGTCGAGCATATGGACCAGCTCGCCGCGCCCGTCCTCACCGCGAATGAGCGCGAAGTACTCTTTGAAGGTGGGGATGTTCAGGGCCCGGAGCCGCTTCTGGAGGCGGGCCTCGAGCATGATCTTCTTGCTCGGCGGCATCTTGATGCCGCATTGGCCGATGATGAACTCGCTGAACCGGCCGAACTCGGCCTGCGTCATGGCTTTTGCGACCCCGGGGGAATAAGTTCGGTCGTTCATGCGTTCATCTGCCGGTTATGATCGCGCTTCGCCGCTGCTTTGATGCGGACGGCCCCTGTCCGCACCCGGCCGCGGACTGCCGGGGAGCGCATGCGTTCCGGTCCCGGCCGATAGCCGGTCCGTTTCCCGCTCGGCGACCCGAAAGAAGGCGATCGTGTTCTGCAGCTGATCGGCCTGCGACGCGAGCTCCTCTGCCGTGGACGCGACCTCCTCGGTAGCTCCCGCGTTCTGCTGCACCACCTGGTTCAGCTGCTGGATGGCATTGTTGATCTGCTCCGCCCCCGATTTCTGCTCCCTGCTCGCTGCGCTGATCTCCTGCACGAGCTCCGCCGTCTTTTGGATATCCGGCACCAGGCGTGACAGCATGGCGCCGGCCTGCTCCGCCACGAGGGCGCCCACTGCAGACAGCTCGCTGATCTCCGCGGCTGCCGCCTGGCTCCGTTCCGCCAGCTTGCGCACCTCCGCCGCCACGACGGCGAATCCCCTGCCGTGCTCCCCTGCCCGCGCCGCTTCGATCGCCGCGTTCAGGGCCAGCAGGTTCGTTTGGCGGGCGATCTCCTCGATGATCGAGATCTTCTCGATGATGTTCTTCATCGCCGTCCCGGCCTCTGCCACGGCATTTCCGCTCTCCCGGGCGTCCGCCGCGGACTTGACCGCCATCTTCTCGGTCTGGGCAGCATTGTCGGCGTTCTGCCTGATGGTCGCGTTCATTTCCTCGATTGATGCCGATGCCTCTTCGGTCGAGGCGGCCTGCTCCGCGGTGCCCTGGGACATTGCTCCGGCGCCAACCGAGAGCTGCTCGCTTCCCGAGGCGACATTGTTCGCCGCCGTCCTCACGTCGGCGACCACGCTCCGCAGCTTTTCGACCATGTGCTGCATGGCGATCAGCAGCTGACCCATCTCATCCTTGCCCCATGCCGCGATCGATACATCAAGATGTCCCGCTGCCAGTTCCGTGGCGATCTTGACACCTTTCCTGAGCGGCAGCGTGATGCTCCGGGTGATGAGCACCGCAATGCTGATGCCCAGCAGGATGGCGCCCCCTCCCAGCAGCGCAAGCGTTAACGGGGCCTGGCGGGCGGTTTCCACGTTCCGCTGGGAAAGGATCTGGGCCTCGCCGACCTGATCCAGCCGGAACGCGTTGACCTTATCCACCAGCAGGTTCGCCGCCCCGTTCACCGGCTCCATCGCCCGGTTGCCGGCGGAGGTGCCTTCCTTGGTATACGTGTCGGCCATGCGTTTTCCCATGTCGTAGAACCGGTCGAACAGGGTCTCCAGCGCCTCGATCTCCTGTATCCCCTTGGCATTGTTCTCTTTGACGAACATCTCCCGGAACGACCGCGCTCCGTTCCGGAAGCCTTCCGCCGCAGATTCAGCGCTGTTCATGCTTTTCGGATCGCGCGTGGCAGCCACGTCCGTGAGGAACTGCTGTGTCTGCACTACCTTGAGCGCCATGGTCTCGGCGAGCAGTGCATGCGGAAGACGCTCATCAGCGAGCAGGCGGGAGTTTGTCTCGATATCCCTGACCGCAATGCTCGTGAGGAGGATCGCCAGACCGAATACAGCCAGGAGAACGCCGAAACCGAGGAACAGCCGCATGCCGATCTTGAGATCACCTAACTTCATGGTCCTGTTCCGCCTTTTTTCCGATGGAGGGTGCGATCTGTCGCGCGCGCACGGTAGCGCTACACGATGACCTGTGCAGGCCCTTCCCCCTGCTTTACCAGGGCAAGCTCATCCATCGAGAACACCCGGTCAATGTCCAGGATGATGATGAAACGGTCCTGCTGCCTGCCCATACCCTTGATGAACTCCGTCCTGAGCTTGGTCCCGATCCTGGGCGGCGGCGCGATGCTCGCTGCATCGAGATCGAGCACTTCCTGCACCGAATCGGCGAGCGCGCCCAGTACGACCGTATCATTGTCCACTGAGACCTCGGCGATGATGATGCAGGTGTTCACCGTCTTCTCTGTTGCGGTCATGCCGAACTTGAGCCGCAGATCGACGACCGGCACCACGCTCCCCCGGAGATTGATGACCCCCCGCATGAAATCCGGCGTTCGCGGCACCTTGGTCACGGTGGTGAAGTCCAGCACCTCGCGAACCTTGGTGATATCGAGCGCAAAGATCTCGTCATCCAGCCTGAAAGTCAGGTACTGCGTCATTTCCGTCAGATCGGGTGTGGCCATGGCTGCCTCCTGGTGAGATCCGGGAAGCGTGTCACCGCCTGCTTCCCGGCAATCCATCGTAGCGCCACTCTCTTATGCCTTCGTGTCTTCCCTCTCCACTGTCTGGATGAGCTTGGGCACATCAAGGATGAGCGCAACGCTCCCGTCGCCGAGGATCGTCGCGCCGGAGAGGCCTTCGAGGCCCTTGTACATCCTGCCGAGGTTCTTGATCACCGTTTGGTGGCCGCCGACCACGTGGTCCACCACGAAGCCTACCCGGGCGTTCTCCACCTTCGTGATCACGACCTGTTCGATCGCAGGCCGATCGCCGGATATGCCGAACCGTTCCCGCAGCCGGATGAACGGCACGATCTCGCCCCGCACGTTCAGGAGATCGCGGTCGCCGGTCTTCGCCAGCGCCGCGGAAAGCTCGACGCATTCATCGACAAGGGACAACGGGAACACGAAGTGGTCGGTCCCGATCTTGGTCAGGAATCCGTCGATGATGGCGAGGGTCAGGGGTAGTTTGAGCGTGATGGTCGTTCCCGTTCCCCGCGTACTGCCGATCTCCAGGTTGCCGCGCAGCGCCTCGATCGCCTGCTTCACCACGTCCATGCCGACGCCCCGGCCGGAGACATCGCTCACCTCTTTGGCCGTTGAGAAGCCCGGCGCAAGAATGAGCGTAAACAGGTCCTTCTCGGACAGCTCCGCGTCCGGGGAGATCATTCCTTTTTCGATGCCTTTTCGGCGGATGGCCTCAACATTGATCCCGGCTCCGTCGTCCTCGATCCGAATAAGCACGTGTGCGCCGGAGTGGGCGGCCGACAGCCTGATCGTACCGTGGCGCGGCTTCCCCAGAGATTCACGCTCGCCGGGCATCTCGATGCCGTGATCGATGCAGTTCCGGATGAGATGGACCAGCGGGTCGTGGAGCTTTTCGATGACCGACTTGTCGAGCTCCGTGTCTGCGCCATCCATGATGAGCTCCACGCTCTTGCCCAGGTTCTGTGACAGATCGCGCACGACGCGCTTGAACTTCGTGAAGATCGTACCGATGGGAAGCATCCGGATGCTCATGGTATTATCCCGGAGCTCGGCGGTGAGCCGCTCCACTTCCTCGGCGATGGACAACAGGACTGCGCTTGTCCCTGCCGTCGCCACCTGGGTCAGCCGTGCCTGTACCGTGACGAGCTCGCCGACAAGGTCCACCAGCTTGTCGAGCTTGCCGGACTGGACCCGGATGCTCATCATCTCTTCGGATTTCTGTCGCTCCCGCCGGAGTTCGCGCACGTGCTGCTGTTCGGTGAGCGCGGCCTCCACCCGGTCGTTGTCAGCAAGCCCCTTCTCTACAACAATCTCGCCAAAGCGCTTCTGCTCCGATGAGATGTTCTGCACGTCCGCAGGTGACAGGTCGCCACGCGCCACAAGGATCTCGCCCAGTTTTTTATACTCCTCGTGCTCGGTCAGATCCCCTTCCATCTCGATTGGCTCGATAAGGATCTCGCTCGAATCCTGCACGAAGATGAACACGTCCTTGATGGCGTTCAATCCGCGTTTTGTGGTCAGGATAACGTCCCAATAGACGTAGCAGAGCTCGGGATCCAGCGTGTCCAGCGGCGGGATGTCTCCAAGCTGCGCCACGACCCGGCACGAGCCGAGGGAACGGAGCTCGTCGAGCAGGTTCTGGGGATCGGTCCCGGTCTGGAAAATCGTCCGCGAGGGCCGGAACCGTATCCGATACGTGGCTTGCCGTTGTTCTTCGCTCGCTGACGATTCGGCAGGCGGTGCCGGTCGCTTCGTTTTCCGGTTGAAGCCTTCCGGCAGCAGGCCCCGGAAACCGCCGATAATCTGCTCCGTGGCCCCGTGCGCCGCGGGTTTCTTCCCGTAGAACTCATCGAACAGGGCTGCGATCTGGTCGCGGGCAGCCAGGGTCAGGTCGATGATCTCCCGGGACACCGCCAGCTTGTCATTGCGAATGGCGTCGTAGACGGTTTCGACCTCATGGGCGAAATGGGATATGTTCTCGAACCCGCAGGCGCCGCCCGATCCCTTGATCGTGTGCAGGGCGCGAAAGACCCTGCCGATCACTTCCTTGTCCCGCGGGGCCTCTTCGAGGGCAAGCAGGGCGCTCTCGAGCTCACCGAGGAGCTCGTATGCCTCGCTCTTGAACATCTCCCGCAGAACATTCAGATCAAAGGCATCGTTCTGTTCGCTCATCGTCCCGCTCTCCCTTCCGCGCGGCGCCCCGTCATGGCTCGGGCGCCGGGTCCTGCAGCCACAGGCAAGGCGTGCGGATATTCTCATGACAGACTGTCTGGCGGGAAAATCCGGAACGGAGCAGCATGGTGCCGAACCGTTCCTGTGCCAGTCCGGTGATCGTCAGGGTCTTGTTCTGCGCGGCAGCGGTGCGGTGTGCCGAGCACAGCAGTTGCGGAAAGGAGACATCCATGGTGCCGATGTCCTCCACGGCCACCTCCACCGCGGAGGAGCTCCGTACCGCTGCGAGGAGCTCCACCTTCAATGCTGCGGCGCTGGATACGGTCAGGTCGCCGCCCAGGGTCACGATCGTCCGTTCACCTTCCTGCCGTCGACGAATGTCCGCCATGGCTCATGACCTCGCTCCTATTTCATGAATTTGCTGACGACCGCCAGGAGCTTTTCGGGCGAGAAGGGCTTCACGACCCATCCGCTCGCGCCCGCGGCCCTGCCTTCTTCCCGCTTCACCACCTGGGACTCCGTGGTCAGCATCAGGATCGGGACGAACTTGTAATCGGCCATCGACCGGAGCTCCCGGATCAGCGTGATCCCGTCCATCTCCGGCATATTGAGGTCGGTGATCACCATGTCCGCCTTCGCGCTCTTCAGCTTGTCGAGGGCTTCCCGGCCGTTCGCCGCGAGCAGCACTTCATGTCCGGCCTGCTGGATGGTGAACGCGATCAGCTGTCGCATGGATGCCGAATCATCGATGATCAGGAACGTTTTCGCCATGCTGCCTCCCGTGGTCAGCGGAAACGGTGCCGCGCCGGCCTGGATCGCTGCCGCCTTTCCGCTACGATACAGGTCCTGCGGTCCTGCCAGGTCTGCAGCGATCCTCCTCCGGCCGACGATGGTCGTCAACGTCCCATCATACAGGAGGCACCCGGCATCGCCGGAAAAGATCATAGGCCTCAGGAAAAATGGTCGGTTGCGACCAGACATTGTACAGGAGGAGGCCCTGTACCGGCATGTTGTATTATAGCAAAATATCGCAAAAAAAGGCACCCGGTGCGGCGGATATCGCGTTGATAATCAAACGAAGTTCCGGAAGCGGTGAGGCAGGCGGTCCGGGAATGTGCAGTCGGACAGGACGTCCGCTGACGGCAGGAAATGGCTTTATAGAGAGCATCCTGGGAGGGCGGCGGGACACGGAGCGGCGATGCCGCGGCTGATGAGCTGAGATTGCTGGAGTGATGCGCTCTCGGGCGCTTTATTTACTGTAGCGCAATCAGGCGGCTGCAACGGGAGGCAGCAGGAACACCGGCCAGTGCAACCGCTCGGACTCATCGAGCAGGATCGTAGCGGCCTTCGTCAGCTCGGACGGGATCGTGCTGCCCGACGGCAGAAGAATGAGCGACACGGCGTGCTCACCGGCGGCCTTCAGGATCTCCTCGTCGGGATAGCCGGAGCGGATCGATTCCAGGACCTCGATGCCCTTGTCGGCAAGCGTCTTCTTCAGCTGCTTCACGCTGGAAGCCGTTTCCTTCTTCACGCGCTCCAGCTCCTTTTTCTCTTCCCTGCTGTAGAGATGGACCGGAACAACGCCGAGCGCCAGCACTTTCGAGCCGGTCGCCAGGGCCTCGTGAACGATCGTATCAAGCGCCGCCGCGGAACTTTTCGTGTTGTCCACCGGCACGAGAATGGTCCCGGGGACCATGGTGACCGGGCAGGGCAACGATGAAGCGATATCGCGGAACCGGGGCGGAGCGAGCACCAGGTCCGGCCGAACTGCGCCGACATGGTAGGCGACCCTCTCGCTGGCCGCACCTTCGTCCGTGATGAACGAGACCGTGATTCCGGCAGACATTTCGCCAGTGATCGTCTTGGCCTCTTCGAGCTGCCGTGCTGATTCTGAGCGGGCCATCTCTTCCGCCCGGAGACCTGCGTCATAGTCGACATAGAGGTTGCGATCGAAGACCTGCAGAACGGTCAGCGACCCGCCGCCTGAACTCTGCACCTTCTGGATGCCGTATTTCAACGCCTTCTTGGCGTGCAATGTACCGTCATAAGCAACAAGGATATTCATATGGTCACTCCCTTCTGAGCTCTTATCTTATTCTTATGAACCTATATAGCATGTACCGTGCCATACTTTATATCATGCAAATACAGATACTTGGAATTACATCCGCAGTACTTTGACTGCAATCTAGATGCAAGAAAATCCTTAATTGCATTATTTGCTAATGCAAATCGTCGAAATACGCACTAAATAGTTGCACCAATGGCCAATTCAATCTATTTAAATATCAATAAATTACTAGATGCATAGAGCAAGACATGCATTAATGAAGTGCACCTATTGTCATTTGAAATAAGTAATATGCATATAATCAATATGATGCCGTATGGCATAGCCATTGCTTTATAGTTATCAAGTTAATTCCAAGGAGGCCGATCATGAAAGAGCTGCTCAAGAAGTTCGAGAACCTGTGGGTATCAGTGGCTTTCGCTGAAGCCGGTGAGCATGAGACCTTGCAACAGATCCTGGCCGAGGAAACGCATGATGAGACCAGCGGGGAGATCTGCCCGGCAGCATAGGCAGCCCTGCCGGATCGCAGACCAGGAGGTCGTGCAGATATGGACAACAACGTGCTTTTCGATGTTCGCTTTGCTGTGATGTGCAGCATGCTGTTCATGACGGTCGTCGCCGTGACCGCGGAAGAACCGGCCGCCGTTCCCGGTATATTCCAAAAGATGTGGCTCAGGTATCAGCTGTTCTGGGAAATGAGAAAGATGCGGGCGTCGTCGGCCTCGACAGAGAAGTTCTGGGAGATCGACATGACGAAGTTCGAGCCGTAAACAGCCTCCCTTGCTTACGCCAGCCGGGACACTTCAAAGAGGACATAGACGAGCAGGCCGAAGGGCCCGAAGCTCACGACATTTGATGTCGCACTCCTGACGAACGACCGATACAGATCGACCCTTCCGATCATCGCCGGCACCATGAGCGAGCCAATCAGCATCTGCATGATGAGAAACCAACCTGACTGCTGCATTACATGTTCCAGTTCCATTGCCCTTCTCCCTTAGCTGCTGTTCTTGTCTTCTGTTGAAATACGTACAGCAAAGCCTCCCCCTGAGGGGAGGCTTTTTGCGTATACCCTCGTCGTTACATCGTCTTCGTTGAGATCGCCGCGACGTTCATCTTCGCTGCTTCGCCGGCCAGTTCGGACCCGGCAAGGGCCTTCTGGTACTTGTTGATGATGGTTTTGAACTTCGGCGGGCAGAGCAGCACGTCGACATGCTCGGCCTTCGCGAAGCTGATCATTTCCTGCTCCGGATCCCCTTCGGTGCTGTAAAGGCTCGCCTTCACGCCCGTGCCCTTCTCACGGATGATGATCTTGGCCTCTTCGACGAAACGAGCCGCCTCCGCCTTCGCCGCGTCACGGGTGTTCACCGTGGCATCGTAGTCAGCGAACATCGGGCTGTTGAACACATGGAGCGCCACCACCTCGCCGCCTTTTGCGCGAGCCTTATCAATCCCGTAAGCCAGAGCTTCCTTCGCCTGCAGTGTCCCGTCATAAGCAACCATGATCTTCATTTTTGTATCCTCCTTGAGATTTTTTATGAGTTCTTTGCTTGCTCTTTGCCTTGTATATAGCAGGACGCGTGCCAAAATATTGCGCCTGAAATATCAATGGGTTGCGGAATAGATGCAGTTTTTCTACTGCACAAGGATATGCAAAGTATTACTGCGGAGCAGGCAGAATAGGGATTAGGAAAGGTAAACAGCTACTTGGCGGTGGCTATGGACTCCAGGTCGATGCCGAGAAGTCGGACCTTCTGCTGGAGGTTCTGGCGGTGGATGTGGAGCAGGCGCGCTGCCTCCGAGATGTTGCCACCGGATTCGATGAGCGCGGCCATGATGATGCTCCGCTCGAACTGGTGCTTGGCGTCCCTGAGCGGCATGAGCGGTATCGTCCGGGCCTCTTCGCCCAGCTTTCGCTCCTCGGATATGTACTTCGGCAGGTCTTCCTTCTGGATCGTCGGGCCCGCGGTGAAGGCGATGGCATACTCCACGGAATTCTCGAGCTCCCGGACGTTGCCGGGAAAATGGTAGTTCATCAGCGCCTGCATGGCGTCCTTGGTGATACCATTGAGGTTCTTTTCCGTGACCTTGACCTTGTGCTTGTCGACGAAGTGGTTGACGAGCAGCGGGATGTCCTCGGTGCGTTTCCGAAGCGGTGGCAGCTCGATGGGGATCACGTTCAGACGATAGTAGAGGTCCTCGCGGAACAGCTTCTCAGCGATGGATTTTTTCAGGTCCCGGTTCGTTGCCGCAATGACGCGGACGTTGACCCGCCGGGGCTGGGTGTCGCCGATGCGCGTGAACTCGCCTTCCTGCAGAATGCGCAGGAGCTTGACCTGCAGCTGAGGCGCCAGCTCGCCGATCTCGTCGAGGAACAGGGTCCCCTTGTCCGCCTCCTCCACCAGGCCCCGCTTGTCGGCCACGGCTCCGGTGAACGCGCCCTTCACGTGGCCGAAAAGCTCGGACTCGATGAGGCCCTCGGGAATGGCCCCGCAGTTCACGGTCACAAACTTCTTCCGGGCACGGACGCTGTTGGAATGGATCGCGCGCGCCACAAGTTCCTTGCCGGTCCCGCTCTCTCCGGTGACCATCACGCTGGACTCGCTCGAGGCTGCGTGGCGCATGATGCGGAAGACCTCTCGGATCTCGGGGCTGTTGCCGATGATGTTCTGGAAGGAGTACCGCGTCTCGATCTGCGTCCGGAGGGCGATGTTCTCCTGCTCGAGCCGCTTTTTCTCCAGGGCGCGGCGCAGCGGCAGCCGCACCTCGTCGGGCGTGAAGGGCTTGGGGATGTAGTCGTAGACGCCCTTCTTGACCGCGTCCACGGCCGATGGAATCGTCCCGTAGGCGGTAATGATGATGAAAATGCTGTCGGACTCGATCTCCCGGACCTTGTCATAGAACTGGAGGCCGTCCATGACCGGCATCTTGAGATCGGACACGATCAGGTCGTAAACGTCCTTCCGGACCATCTCCACGGCGTCGACGCTGCTGATCGTGGTGGTCACGTCCAGTCCTTCGAGCTCAAGGATCGCCTTGACGGCCTCGCACACGCTTGACTCGTCATCGACAACGAGCGCCCGCAGCTTATCCATGGGACCCGTCCTCGTCGTGCATGCTCATCAGCATCAGCCCCGCTCCTGCCCGGTCACCGCCGGCCGCCTCAGCGGCCCGGCGCATCATTTCCCTTCCGGCCATTGTCCGTTCCGCCAGCCGTCTGCCGGTCCTGCAAAAGCTTCAATCGCTGGCGGATCGACAGGCGGAGCTCCTCGGGTGTGAAGGGTTTCTCAAGGAATTCGTACATGCCCTTCTTCACCGCATCGACGGCCGTACCCATCGAGCTGTACGCCGTGATCAGAATGAACATACTCGTATTCCCGAGCTCCCGGACCTTCTCATACAACTGCATACCGTCCAGTTCGGGCATCTTCAGGTCGGACACGATCAGGTCATAAGCGTTCTCCCGCACGAGGTTCAGGGCGTGCGTGCTGCTCGTCGTGGTCGTGACCGCAAAGCCCTCTGGTTCGAGTATCGACCTGACCGCTTCGCAGACGCCTTCCTCGTCGTCGATCACCAATGCATTGAACTTACCCATAGATCGGCAGCCTCACAGTGAAGGTGGTCCCTTTTCCTACGACGCTCTCGACGGTGATCTCCCCGCCGTGTTTCTTAATAATACCATAACTGACGGCCAGACCGAGCCCCGTTCCCTTGGTTGCGGTCTTGGTCGAGAAGAAGGGATCGAAGATCTTGTGCATATGCTCTTCCGGTATTCCCTTCCCGGTGTCCGCGAAAACGACTTCGATGCAATTTCCCCCCAGACGCTTCGCGATCTCGATGCACTTATTTCCCAGCCGCGTCTCGACCTCGATCCTGCCGGGCGGGGTGATGGCGTGGATGGCGTTCAGCAGGATGTTCAGCACCACCTGGCCAACCTGGGCCGGGTCGGCATAGATCTCCGGGAGCCCGTCTGCGAGCTTCATGGAAAGATCGATCCCCTTGAATGCCTCCTGGGCCACCAGCGACTCCGTGATCTCGGTCACCGGCTGGTTGATGTTGATCTTCACCGGCTTGATTACGCTCTCGCGCCCGAAATTGAGCAGCTGGCGCACGATGGTCCTCGCCCGGTCGGTCTCCCGCACCATGAGCTTGAGTCTTTCGTGCCGGGGGTCCCCCGGCGGGCACTGTTCCAGCATCAGGTTCGAAAAGGTGAGCACCGAGGTGAGGGGGTTGTTGATCTCGTGGGCGATCCCAGCGGCGAGCTTACCGATGCCTGCCAGCTTCTCCGCCTCGACAAGCTGGGACTGCTTCTCCCGCAGCTGCTTGATGATCTCGTCCAGGGCCGTCATTGCCTGGTCCAGCTTGTCCTCCATCTGGTTGAAGGACTCCGCCAGCGCTGCTATCTCATCGTGCCCCTTGACCTTGATGCTCTCGGAAAAATCGCCGCGGGCGATCTTCTTGGTGATCCGTTCCAGGTCATGGATGGGATTGACAATGCTGCGAGCCAGCTTGCTGTTGATCACCGTCCCCATAACCACTATCATTCCCAGGGTAATAACCAGCAGGATCGTGGAGACCTTCAGAATCCGGGCAATATCGGTCCGTTCCGCCCGCGCATTCTCTTCGACATAGACCTGGACCTCGCGGGCGACCATGCGCAGCTGCTCCACTTCGGTCTTTTCCTCGCTCTGCAACGCGAGCAGCCCTGCGCCGGACCCGCCGCCCGTCCGTCGCCGGAGCTGCTGCTGATCGCTCCGCACCTGGCCGAGCCTGCCGATGCGCTGCTCGTACTCGTCGATTGCCCGCATCATCTTCGATACATGCTCCTCACCGATGTTCCTTGCCGCCTCGTCCTTGATCTTCACGACGGCAGCCTTCAGTGCGGCGATGTATTTCCCGATCTCTTCGAGGCTGTCCGTATCGCCATAGAGCAGGTAGTTCTTCTCATATCGCCGTACTTCCAGCAGGGTGTTCGTGATGTCGTCGGCGATCTCAAGATGCCCCAAGTGGGTGCTGATCGTGTTCAGGTCCTTGTACGCGAGGGCACCGAACGCGATCGCAAAGAGGAGGTAGAACCCGAAGCCGAGGAAGAGTTTGTCACGGATCTTCATGTGGCGCTATTATAGCGTAACCGGTGTGGAAAAGAAATAGGGGCCCGGCAACGATGCCGGACCCCTGTTCGTGGACGATCACAACCAGCAGGGTTCTTTCACCACATACACGCAGCAGTGGCTGTACTTGACCACTTTCGAAGCAACGCTGCCGAGCAGGAACCGCGCGGTCGCGCTCTTGCCCTTGCTCCCGATCACAATGAGATCGATCTTTTCCTTCTCCGCAAAGGACACGATTTCCTGTGCCGGCGAGTCGGCAGTGGCGAGGACGGTGTTGATGTCCGTCACGCCGTGGGTCTTCATCTGGTCCTTTGCCTTGGCCAGGAGGTCCTCGCCCCGGCGCTTCAAGCTTTGGAGCAGTCTGTCGCGCTCGGACGCCGAAAGCTCCAGGTCCACATCGGCCACCGAGAGGATGACGTTGAGGATAAAGATTTTTGCCTTGTTGGTCTTCGCGAAATGCGCAGCGACGCGGAGGCCTTCCGTGGAATGCTTGGATCCGTCGATCGGCACCAGTACTTTCATGGTTCTCCTAGACCTCCTTCTTCACTTTGGCTTTTTTCATGGTAAGACCGATCCCGTCGAACATGTAGAAGATGGCAAATCCCCACCACATGGTGTAAGCCACATAGAACACGAGCAGCCCCGTCATGATACCGGCCTTGTCCACGACGTTCTGCGCCTCGACCTTATAGTAGTTATAGGCCGGTTCAACTGCTTTTTTCATGACATCCGAAACGATCTTCGCTTCCTCGATCTTGCCCTGCTTCTTGAGAGCTTTGTCCACGCCCTTGAGCATGTTATGCCAGGACTCCATAACCTTCTTTTCTTCGACCCCGTAGCGAGCAACAACTGCAGCGCCGTTGTTTTTATACATATCGTCTGAGTCTTGGAGGATCTTCGTCATCAGCGCGCCGAGGTTGCCATTGAGCTGGAGCTCGGGATTAGCATTTTTCGCCTCGATCCCCGCGGCAGCAAGAAGCTTCACCGTACCGTCGATCTGCTCCGGCTTCTCAAACTTCACGCTCACGGCGATGTCGGTATTCGCGAACTTCTCATTACTCTTTGTGACTTTTGGGATAAAGTAGGACGACCCTTTCGAAAGCTTGTTGAACATATCGTCGGCGTATACGAGCCCATTCCTACCGTCACCAAAGACAGGCGAGAAGATAAGCGCGAGCACGCCGGCAAACGTCACGGCAAGGAATGCTCCTTTGGCAAATTCCATCTTATTCTTGACAATCATGGCTATGCCTCCTCCCTGAGCGTTTTAATGTTCGCAAAGAACTTGCTGAAGATCCAGAGGCCAAAGATAGCGACAACGATCCAGAACACGTAGTTGCCTAGGGTCTCGATGAAGTTGATTGTGTCCTTGGACATGGTGATCATTTCGAGCTCTACCATCTTCTTGGGCAGCGTTGCAGCGCGATTGATAAATCCCGCAATGATCGAGACGGCATAGAAACCGCGGATCTGAATGCCCTTTACCACTTTCGTCGTGAGTGCGCCGACCTGAATGCCGATCAGCGAGCCGATCAGCATGCCCATGGCTAGAGTATAGAACACATATCCGTAGATGGCGTACTGCGCGATGGAGGCCAAGCCCGCGGTAAAGATGATCTGGAGAATATCAGTTCCGACGGTAGTTGCCGTGGACACACCGAAGGTGTACACGAACATGGGAAAGGTGACGAACCCGCCGCCCACGCCCATGATGGCGGCCAGTATGCCGACGATCATGCCGCCTATGGCGATAAACACGCCGGAGATCTTCTTGCCGCCCTCGACATAATCTTCGTCAAAGGTGATCATGGGCGGGATGTTCATCTTCTGGAGCTTCAGTGCGAAGTCGGTCGTGCCTGAGGATCCGCCGTGGGCGTCGCCGCCCGTTGCATGGCGGGATTTCCAGAAGTCCATCATCGCATAAAAACCAAGGAAGCCGAGCAGGACAGCATAGACTAGGCTGATGAAGGCCTCGGAAAGAATTGGGTCTTTGTCATAGAGAAATCTGTTGATGGCGCCGCCGATGAACGTGCCGCCGCCGGAGCCCACGAGGAACGCAAGGGCCAACTTCGTGGAGACGTTCCCGAGCTTCTTGTGCACCGTGGTGCCCATGATGGCCTTGGCGAAGATATGGAACACGTCCGTGCCCACGGCCAGGATGCCCTTCACACCCGCAGCCATGAGCGCCGGGGTGATGATGAACCCGCCGCCCGCGCCGATGCAGCCGGTGATCAGTCCCGCGGCCAGGCCGATGGCGATGGAGGCCATGAAGATGGTGGTCGAATAAAACGCCGGCGCATAAGCCGTTTTGCCGCCCAGCATGCTCCCGGCGTCGGCCAGCGAAACCACAACGATCGGCAGCAGCAGCAGCAGCAGGATCCACATCTTCTTCCGGTTGTGGATGATACTCATCGAGACCTCATAGTCCCATTTGGCGTGAGCAATGGAAGCCTGTTTCATAAACTCATAAGTACTGCGAAAGATACCCATATAAAAACCTCCCTCCTGTGTAGTGTATTTCCTTATGCGATCTGGATCAATTCGGTCTGTAATTTGTATTTCTTGCCGTCCCCCATGAGCCGCGTATAGGCCAGGGGCTTTCCGTTAGTTCCCACCAGGAGCCGGTGCAGCACCAGCATGGGCGCGCCCTTTCCGCTCTTCAGGATCGCCGTGGCATCACCGCTCATCTCGGCGATCTCGATCATCTGGACGACCTTCTGGATCTTTTTCGCCGCCTTCTGCTGCATCATCTCATAGAACGGGGTCTGGCAGACATCGACCTCGTCGATGTCCGGTACCACCTCGAGCGGTATGAAGGACTCCTCAAGATAAGCTGGTTCGCCCTCAACAACGCGCTTGCAAAGGATATAGTAGATATCTCCGTCTGCTTTAAGATAGTTCCGCACGTCCTCAGGCGGGACCTTGACACCCTTCACCAACACCTCTTTTTTCGCGATCACCCCCTCACCGAACATGTCCTCCGACAGTTTGGTCTTCATCGTAATACCGCGGTCGGGAAGCGATGGACTGACGAAGGTGCCTTTGCCCTGCTGTTTCCGCAGGTAACCGTTCCTCACCAGTTCCGTGATTGCCATCCTCACCGGTGCCTTGCTCACGTCATGGGCCTTGCAGAGTTCGTCCTCCGTCGGTATCTGGGAGCCGGCGGGCCACTCGCCCGTTTCGATCTTTTCCTTGATGATCGAGTACATCTGGACGTAGAGTTTTTGCTGGCTCTCTCTATCTATGGTCTTTTCTGTCAACATAATTTCATTTCTTTATAACGTTATAATCTTTGCTTATGGTTAAAAAATTCGGGGCTTATAGCATAAGTCCCGAAAATTGCTTTATCAAGATCGCAAGCAGGCTACATTATGCCTTCTTGGCAGCTCTCACGTCCGTGGTAGCCGGAATTGTGGCTGCCTCTTCTTCATGCGCCTGGCTTGAAATCTTGCGCGCCTCATCATACTCTCCAGCTTCCGCGAAGGTGACCGCTACCATCATGTTTTCAAAGGCCTTGATGAGTTTTTGCATAATACCCTCCATCTTACTTACGCAATTAATATTCAATGTTTATGCCATTATGCAATACATTGAAAAAATGTATAAATAAATAATAACTCGACTATGGTGCAATCATATATTGCATGCCATAAAGAAAAATAAGGGGTTTATGTGATGTGTCGGCGCAGTGAAATGTTGCGATTGGGCGAGTTAAATGGTGATTTTATGCTGCTTGATCTTTCTCTGGAGCTGCTGACGGTAGATACCGAGGATTGTTGCTGCGCGGGAGATGTTGCCGCCTGCTTCGAGGAGCGCGGCTGTGATGGTTTCCTTTTCCACGGTCAAGAGGGCATCTTTCAGGACCTGGGCCGATGCCCGGTGTTTCATGGGCGGAGATGCCTGGCGGAGGTCCGGCGGCAGGTCCGCGGGAAGGATCTCCGAGGTGTTGGCGAAGGATATCGAGCGTTCGATGATATTCTCGAGCTCGCGCACGTTGCCGGGATACTGATGCTCCAACAGGAGGCTTAGGGCCTCGCCGCTGATGCACTTGATCAGAACGTCCTTCCGCTTCGGCGCGTGCTTCTGGACGAAGTGTTTCGCCAGGAGCGCCACGTCCTCCATCCGGTCGCGCAAAGGCGGCAGATGGATATTGATCACGTTCAACCGGTAGAACAGGTCCTCACGGAACATACCACGCTGGCACGCTGTCTTGAGGTCGCGGCTCGTGGCGGTGATAAAGCGCAGGTCCACGCGGATCTGGCGCATGCCGCCGATCCGCATGATCTCGCCCTCCTGCAGGACGCGCAGGACCTTGGTCTGGAACAGGGAGGAAACGTCGCCAATCTCGTCGAAGAACACGGTGCCGCCGAGCGCCTGCTCCAGGAGCCCCTTCTTCGTGTACTGCGCACCCGTGAACGAACCTTTCTCAAAGCCGAAGAGCTCGGATTCCAGGAGCGTGTCCGGAATTGCGGTGCAGTTGATGGTCATGAAGGACTTTTCACTGCGGGGACTCCACCGGTGAATGGCACGGGCGATGAGCTCCTTGCCGGTGCCGCTCTCGCCGGTGATAAGTACATTGCTTTCGCTGGCAGCGGCCTTCTTGATAAGCCCGAACACCTCCTGCATCGGTTGGCTGTTGCCGATGATCTCATCGAAGCCGTACTTGTGGCTCAGGATCTTCTTCTGGTGCCTGTTGATGACCTCGCTGATCACCTCAGCGGTCAGGGGCTTTTCCAGATAATCACCGGCGCCCAGCTTCAGGGCCTCCACGGCCTTGTGAAGGTCAGGCCGGGAAAAGGCTATGACCGGCATGCTGTGGCGCGCGTCCAGGAGCCGCTCCTGCCAGCTATCTGTATCAAGGTCGAGGAACGCGATGTCGTACTTGTCCGACGGTTCGTCGCTCTGCGCAGCGATGTCAGCCTCTTTCAGGTCCCGGGTATCCGGCGTGAATCCCGTGGACTTGAACAGCGATGCAAGGCCCTTCGCTTCATCGGATATGATAAGAATGTTCAGCATGTGTTTTACGTTTCACGTTTCCCATCTCACGCTTTGACTTTTGCCCCTTGCCCCTGACCCTGCCTTTCCTATTTCCCTTTCACCACCAGCACCGCGCATGCCGCAAGCACGATTACCCGCTGGGCAATGCTGCCCATGAGCAGCCGGTCCAGGCCCGTCCTGCCGTGGCTGCCCACGACCACCAGGTCGGCGGACTTGTCCTTCGCGATCTCCATGATGGCGTCGGCGGGCTTGCCGGTCATGACAAAGGCCTGGGCATCCACGCCCGCCTGCTGCGCCGCTTCCTTGACAGTCTTGGCATTCTTCTCCGCGGCCTGCATCTCCTGGTCGGCGAGCTTCTCACGCTGCAGCGCGGCGAAATCGATATCCGTTGGCATGGCGATGTCCGCCGGAACGACTGCCAGGACCGTCAGCTTCGCGTTGTTGCGCTTCGCGATGCCGATGGCCTCGGATGCAGCGGCTGCAGAATATTTCGATCCATCCGTTGCCATGACGATGCTCTTGAACTCCACCTGCGCTGCCCGCGGCACGACCAAGACGCTGCACGGGGCATGACCGATGGTCCACGATGTCGTGCTACCCATCACCAGCCGCCGGAAGCCCTTTCTACCGCGTCTGCCCATGATGATCATCGTGCATTTCCGCGCGATTGCCTCGTCAACGATGTACTTATACGAGTCCTCCCCCTCATGGATCGTGATCTCGCAGTCAACGCCCTCTTTCTTGGCCCTGTCCTGCACCTCGTTCAGGTGCTTCCGGACATCCTTCTCCATTTTTTCAAGGGCCGATGGCGCTGTTGATTCGAACTCGGGGTTCGTCTCGATGACGCGGATAGCCGTCAGTTTGCTTCCACACCGCTTGGCAAGTCGGATCGCCTCCCGGGTCGCCCCTTCGCTGAACTCGGAGCTGTCGGTCGCGAGCAGCAGTCTTTCCGTATTCACAATCGGACATATCTCGGCCATGATGATCCCTCCTCAAATGGTGTCGTTATTTGGAATATCCGCATGAATGCCCGGACGCAACAAATTGTAGCGCCAGCACATTCTGATGCATGGTTAAAACTATAATGGCAATTTCGCGGTATGTCAACCTTTTTGGGAAAAGAGTAGAAGAAACCACTGCTGATTCGAATTGGGGAACGCGGAATGGATACGGCCATGCGAGGGACACGGGGATGGGAAGACGCAGAAAGCGAGTTATGTCGAGAAGCTTAATGTCGTGAGCAATTACGAATAGGAGGAAGAATGGTGGTCCCAACGGGAATCGAACCCGTGTCTCCGGCGTGAGAGGCCAGCGTCCTAGGCCGCTAGACGATGGGACCGTGAAGAGAGTTACTATTGATGAGTTATGAGATGTGAGTTACCAAGTACAGAGACAGCATGACGCCTCCGGCTTGCTAACTGATACCTATGAGCTCATAACCAGGAACTGACAATGGTTGGGGGAGGAGGATTCGAACCCCCGTAAACAGGTTCAGAGCCTGTCGTCCTACCACTGGACGATCCCCCAGGCAACAGGGACACAATATATCCAAAACGCATTTGAGTGTCAAGCGGAAAAAAGAGTAAAATTGCGGAGTTGTGCCCAACTCCCGGTGGAGCGAGTGTGCTACTCCTTCTCGAGCAATGCCGAAAAGTAGGGCTTAAGCCGTTTCAGGGTGTCCTCGGCAGCAAGGGTCATCATGCTCGCAAACACATCGAGGTTCACCAGGGCGTTCACATTCGCATCCTTCTTGGCGGCCGCGCGCATCCGGTTCGCGAAGTCCCGGTTGACCTGGCCAACCTCGGTGTAGATGGTCCCGAGGCCGTCGATTGACCATTCTGCAGTCTTGCCTTCGTGATGACGGAAGTACTGGGCCGTGAGGAACATGGTGATCCCCCGATAAATCGTCTCATCCAGGGATGCGAAAGGGAGGTGGAACCGCACCATGGGCTTGAGCTGCTCCATGATCGGGCACCCGCTCGTGGTCATGATAATGCCGAGCAGAGGGCTCAGGCCCCCCTGCACCGTGGTCTCCTTCCCGTAAAACCGCTCTTCGCATGCGACTGTCACGCTCACGCGTTCGTGAGAAAGGAAGTTCTTGAACTGCTCCACGATCCCGGCGAGGTTCGCGCAGATGGGGCAGTAGATATGGTCCTTTTCACTCAAGGGACAGATCGCGCACTTGTTGAACGGAAGCAGGGCCCAAAGGGGCAGGTTCTCCTGTTTCTTCGTGGTCAGCAGGAGATTCGCCGCGTTGAGTCGCAGGTCGAAATGCTTGGTCGTGCCGTCGTTGAACTTGTAAATATAGACAAAACGGAACTCGTTGTCCATGCGGCCCCTCGCGACGGAATGAGCATCAAAATGGAACCCCTACTCTTATGCCCGCAAATCAGCCTTTTGTCAAGAATGTTCGTGGAAGCCCGCGGGTAGTTTCTTCATCCTAATCGCTCGCTAACCCCCGGCCTCGCGGTTCCACTCGTAAACGCTGGGGGCAAGACCCCGCAGCTTGCTACGGGGAATGCGCTCGCTCCCGGCCTCAGAACAGCTTTCTGGTACAGAGCTAACAAAAAAGCTGCTGAAGGTTCGCTTCAGCAGCTTGTGGCAGAACATGAATGAGGACCGTCGTCCGCAGAGGTTATTCCCGACCTATTGTTTGAACAGGAGCTTGTCCTCGGCATACTCGCCCTTGCCGCTGCTCTTGATCCGGTAGCTTCCCCTCAGTTTCGTCTCGTCGCCGGACAGGGTCATTTCATAGTCCTCGGTCTTCCAGTACGACGGAATGGTCGCAAGCTTCCAGGTTACCTGGATGCGAATGGTGTCATCGGCAAGCTCGAATACCGTAACCGTGCCGGTGGCGCCGGTGCTGCGCCGTGGAGCCGACGCTACGAGCCTGCCATCCGAGCCCATATTGATGATGAACGCTTGTGTGGTGACATCCTCGCCGCCGCGAGGCGCCGTGTCCTTGTAGAACCAGCCCCCGACGAAGGCCTTTGGATTCGTCCTCTTCTCCGGTGCCGCCGCAGCCTGAGGCTTCTTGGCGGCAGGGGCCACCTTGACCGGTGTCGGAGGAGGCGGAGGCACCAGCGGGACGCTCGGGCTGGTCTTCAGCGCCTGCTTGGCGTCTTCGGCATAGACCTCCAGCTCATAGATATGGTTCCTGGTCTCCCGAGCGTTCTTGGCATACGGGTCGGCCAGGAGGGCGAAGTTCAGGTTCTGGATCGCCTCGGCGAACATTCCCGCCTTCTCCTGCGCCTCTGCGAGATTGGCATACCCGTCGGCCACCCACGGCGCGAGAGCAACGGCCGACTGGAACTCATCCACGGCCTTTTTGAAGCCGTCGGCGTCGTTCGCTTTTTTCATGAATGCGCTGCCACGCGCCATCTGCCGCTCGAACTCCTCCGGTACCGGCGGTTTCTGCTTCAGGGTCTGGGAATATTTTATGACCTTCTCCCGCAGCTCGACGCTCTCCGGACTCTTCTTGAGGTCGAGCACATACTGCTTCAGCGTATCGAGGGAGCCGCCTCCGCCCTTTTCCGCGGCCGGGACAGCTGCCGGCCCCACGAGAAGCGCTGCGGCCAGCATGAGCAACATCATTACCTTTCCTTTTACCTGTGCCATATTCCCACTCTCCTTGATGAAAAGAAAGAACCGTGCCGCGAAATGACGGCGTGCGAAACAGTGTATAAATTATGCCCTAATTTTAATGCAAATTCAAGAAAAATTATGAAAAATCGTCATATCCTAAAAATACCCTGTTATCAAGTCCAACCGCGGGGTAAGCCATAAAAAAGGCGGGGAACAGAGTTCCCCGCCCTCGTGAACAGGTTGTACTACTGGTCATTTCGCTGCTGCAGGCGCCGATGCTGCCGAAGCTGTCTTTGTGCCCAGGGCGTCGTTGATGATCTTGATTCCCTTGGTCGACTCGTCGACGGACCGGGTGAGCGATTCTCGGGCGAGCTCAGGATTATGGAAGCCGTCGGAGTTCTCGGCGGTCCAGTATTCCCAGAGGATGTGGGCCTTCAGGTGCTGGTCCTGTGCCTGCTTGATCACGTCTTCCGAAAGACCGGCCTTCTTGCCTTCCACGATCTTATCAATGAGTGCGGCAAGCCAGAACTCGGCCTTCCGCATCTTGCCCTTGCCGAATGCCTTGATCGAATCGATGGAGTACTTCGCCTGCTCCTCGGTCCACGTGGGATGGCACTTGGCGGCAAGGCAGGTCTCCTTCAGCTGCACCCGCGGCGTCACCGCAAAGTGCGAGGTGTAGGTCTTGCCGCTCTTCTTTCCCTTCATCTTTGGCGTATGGCAGTCAGCACAGCCCACGCCGGCCTTGCCGTGCTTGGAGTTGTAGTAGGTCTCCGACTCGGGATGCTGCGCCTTCCAGAGCAGCCCTCCGGTCAGGGCGTGCTTGAAGTCCAGGAAGCTCACCTGGTTCACATAGTGGTCGTAGAGGCCGAGCACGTCCTTGTAGGGAAAGTGGTTCGTGCGCTGGTCCGCCATCGTGACGTTGTACTTTGACGTGTCGGGGTTCTTCGGGTCATAACCCGGATTGCAGTTGTATTCCACGTGGCACTGGCCGCAAAGGAGGCGGGTGTCGTACTTCTCCAGGATCGCGATCTTGCGCGGGAAGCCCCGGAGCCCCATGTCCATGACCTTGAAATTCGTGTGCTTCTGGTCCTTGTGCCACAGCGTGTCGGCCTGCGGCCGCGTGAGCGCCTGGATCAAGGCATCTCGCACAATGCGCGGCTTCGCTGCATGCGGGTCGTGGCAGTAGAAGCAGTTCAGGCCGTGCTGAAGATCGCGCACCAGCTCCACGGGCTTCGAGGTCCTGGACCACTGGGCGCCCGGCACGGGGTCGCCCATATAAGACCACTTCAGGATCTGGTCCTGGGACTTGCACTGCAGACAGACGGGGTTCGCCGCCGTGGCGCTCTGGGGCATATAGGTCTTCTGGTCGCTTGTGGTCGGATCACCGTCCGCCAGGATATCCCAGGCCCTGCCTGTCTCGAGGATGTAGTTCCAGCCTCGCCTGCCCTGGAACCTGCCGCCGTAGGCGCGGTCCACCACCAGGTGGTCCGGCAGCATGTTCACATGGCTCCGGGTGAGGTTGTGCTCCTTGGTGAACCCGTGGCCGGCCATGAGCTTGTCCCAGAAGGGATTGGGCGACCGGTTCGTGAGCTGGGACTTCTCGTCGCGTGCGGGGCGGTGCATGGCCACCTTCATGAAGCTCTCGAACTGCTCCTTGTGGCACGCTCCGCAGGCCTCCCAGGACGTGTCCGTCACAGGTCGATTGTCCGGTCCTGGATTTTCCGCATGTTTCTTGAAGTCGCCGGAGTGGCAATTGACACAGTTATTCTTGCTGTGCTTGCCCATGGTGTGGAGCTGCTTGATCGGATCATGGCATCCATAGCAGGTGTCAACCTTCACGTCGGCCTGTTTCTTCTTTTTTGCGCCATCCGCCTTATACTGCGCGTCGGCGGTGGTGAGCCATGCCCCGGTGACGACCAGCGCCATGATGAGAATGAGAGCGCCAAGATCTCGTTTTCGCATAACCGTTCCTCCTTGTCGGTAAATAGGGTGCGCATCCTTCCGCCTGTTGCGATACAATCCGGAATAACCTCCTTTGTCCTTTTTTTAAAAAAGCGACACAGTAAAACATGATCTCGGGTCCGGGAGTATGATGTAAATCATAGCACAACCCCCGACGCACATTTGTGTACATAATGCATCTATTTGCAGCGCTTGATCATGCTCCTTCGCCGCCGGCTTCTTTAATAGAGGACCGATGATGTTCGCACGGTTCCTCGCTTGGCCGGCCCCGCATAATTCGCATCCTGTGCCTTGACAAAGACCCCCTATCATCATATTATTAGGCTTCCGGCCGGGCACTGATGCCCGCGGGAAAGTCCCCGGAGAGGCTCATGAAAGCAGACCAGATCTCCATATTTCTCGAGAACAAATCAGGGCGTCTTGCCGAGGTCACAGACCTGCTCGCCCGGAACAGCATAAACATCCGCGCCCTGTCCCTTGCCGATACGGCCGATTTCGGTATCTTCCGCCTGATCGTGAGCGACCCGGCCCGCGCGGCGGCGATCCTCAAGGACAATGGGTTCACAATCGGAAGGAACGAGGTCGTCGCGGTGGTGGTGCCCGACCGGCCGGGCGGCCTCGCCGGAATCCTCGGGACGCTCCAGGGCAAGGGCATAAACGTGGAGTACATGTACGCCTTTGTGCAGAAGAGCGAAGGCAACGCCGTGCTCATCTTCCGGTTCGACGAGGCGGACAAGGCCATCGCGGTGCTCCAGAAGGCCGGCGTGCGCGTCCTGAGCGGCGAGGAGATGCAGAAGCTTTAGATTTTACCCCCTCGGAACACGGGGATACCTAACAGAGGAGGAACAAGGACCATGAGAATCATGAAGCTCGTTACCGTAGCGCTGGCGATCGTCGCCATGTGCGTCGCGCCCGCCCTGGCGGCCGATACGATCAAGGTGGGGGCGATCCTGGCCGTGACCGGACCGGCGTCGTTCCTGGGCGCGCCCGAGGCCAAGACCCTCGAGATGCTGACCGAAGAGCTGAACGCCAAGGGTGGCATCGGCGGCAAAAAGATCGAACTGATCATCAAGGATTCGGGCGCAAGCCCGGAGAAGGCGATCTCCTTCGCCAAGCAGCTGATCGAGGAAGAGAAGGTCTTCGCCATCATCGGCCCGTCTACGAGCGGCGAGACCATGGCGATCAAGAACCTTGCCGAGGAGAGCAAGACCATCTTGCTCTCCTGCGCGGCAGCCGAGGTCATTGTGAAGCCCGTGGCCAAGTATGTGTTCAAGACGCCCCAGATGGACCGCGACGCGGTCATCAGGATCTTCGAGCAAATGAAAAAGATGAAGATCTCCAAGATCGGCGTCCTCTCCTCCAACACGGGCTTCGGCAAGGCCGGCAAGGAGCAGATCGAGAAGCTGGCGCCTGAGCACGGGATCCAGATCGCCGTGAGCGAGGTCTACGACAAGGCAGCCACGGACCTCACGGCGGAAGTGACGAAGGTCAGCGCCGCGAACGTCCAGGGCATCATCAACTGGTCCATCGAGCCGGCTCAGTCCATCTGCATCAAGAACGCCCGCCAGGTCTGCTCGAATGTCCCCGTTTTCCAGAGCCACGGCTTTGGGAACATCCAGTACGTCAAGTCAGCGGGCGCAGCGGCGGACGGCGTGATCTTCCCGGCAGGCCGGTTGCTCGTTGCGGAAACGCTGTCGGACAAGAACCCGCAGAAGGCCGTGCTCGTAGACTATAAGAAGAAGTATGAGGCAAAGTACAAGGAGGACGTGAGCACCTTTGGCGGCCATGCCTATGATGCATTCCTGATCCTGACCAAGGCCATCGAGAAGGCCGGGGCCGACAAGGAGAAGGTCCGCACGGCCATCGAAACGACGAAAGGACTCGTTGGAACGGCGGGCGTGTTCAACTTCTCGGCCGAGGACCACAATGGTCTCGACAAGAACGCCTTCGAGATGCTGACGGTCAAGAATGGCAAATTCGTGGTCCTGGAGAACTAGGGCCCTCTCCGCAATGCGGTAAGATCAAGGGAGTATCCGGACTGCCGGATACTCCCTGTTGTTTGAAGACCGGGCCCGGCATGCACGCGATCATGCCCCGGCATACTGAGGAGACCTTACTTCCATGAAGAGCATGCGCTTTGTTGTACTGACCATCATGATCATCGCCGCTTTCGTCGCGCCCGCCCTGGCGGCCGATACCGTCAAGGTGGGGGCGATCCTGGCCGTGACCGGACCGGCATCGTTCCTGGGCGCGCCCGAGGCAAGGACCCTGGAGATGCTGACCGAGGAGCTGAACGCCAAGGGCGGCATCGGCGGCAAGAAGATCGAACTGATCATCAAGGACTCCGGAGCGAGCCCGGAGAAGGCGATCTCCTTCGCCAAGCAGCTCATCGAGGAGGAGAAGGTCTTCGCCATCATCGGCCCTTCCACCAGCGGCGAGACCATGGCCATCAAGAACATCGCCGAAGAGAATAAGACCATCCTGCTCTCCTGTGCGGCCGCCGAGGTCATCGTGAATCCCCTCGCGAAATACGTCTTCAAGGTCGCGCCCCGGGACAGCTATGCCGCCGAGAAGATCTATCATCAAATGAAGAAAATGGGCATTTCCCGAAGATCGGCGTGCTGTCCTCCAACACGGGCTTCGGCAAGGCGGGCAAGGAGCAGCTGGAGAAATACGCTCCCGATCATGGCATCACCATTGCGCTGAGCGAGGTCTATGACAAGTCGGCCACGGACCTGACCGCCGAGGTGACCAAGCTCAAGGCGGCGAACGTGCAGGCGATCGTGAACTGGTCCATCGAGCCGGCGCAGGCGATCGTGATCAAGAACGCCCGCCAGATCGGGCTGACCGTGCCGATCTTCCAGAGCCACGGCTTCGCCAATATCCAGTACGCCAGGTCGGCAGGCGTGGCCGCGGAAGGCGTGATCTTCCCGGCGAGCAGGATCGTCGTTGCCGATCTGCTGCCCGACAAGCATCCGCAGAAGGCGGTCGTTGTGGCGTACAAGAACGCCTATGAGTCAAAGTTCAAGGAGGATGTGAGCACCTTCGGCGGCCATGGCTACGACGCCCTGATGATCCTGACCAAGGCGATCCAGACGGCGGGAACGGACCGCGAGAAGGTCCGCTCGGCCATCGAGAACCTGAAGGGCTTCGTGGGAACGGCCGGGATCTTCAACCTGTCCCCCACGGACCACAACGGCCTCGACATTGATGCCTTCGCCATGCTGACCGTGAAGAACGGCAAGTTCGCACTGTTGGAGAAATAACACCTATTTTTTCACAGCGAAGGCGCGGAACAAACGATGCGAGAGGCGAAAAATAGTATTTACCGCAGAGATCGCGGATACCGCAGGGAAAATAATTGTTTTCGAAACACCTCAGCGTGCTCGGCGTTCTCTGCGGTGGACATGGTTCTTAGAGAATGTTCTTAGAATTGTTCTTCCAATACCTTGTCGCCGGCCTGACGTACGGCACCATCTACGCCATCGTCGGCATCGGGTTCAACATCATCTACAACACCACGGGCATCATCAACTTCGCCCAGGGTGAGTTCGTCATGCTCGGCGGCATGACCGCCGTGACCCTCTATGCCTTCCTGCCACTGCCGCTTGCCATCGTCGGCGCCGTCCTCATCACCATGGCCGTCGGCGGGCTGATCGAGATGGTCTTCATCCGGTGGCTCGTGAAGCCGTCTGTCCTCCGGATGATCATCATCACCATCGGCATCTCCATCCTCGTTCGCGAGGCGGCGCTCCTGATCTGGGGCGAGGGTGTCCGCTCCCTGCCCTACTTCACCGGCAACGAGATCTCCGCGCTCTCCTTCGGCGGCGTCCGCGTCTCGCCCCAGGTCCTCTGGAGCCTGGGGGTCTGCGCGGTGGTCGTCATCCTCCTGAACCTGTTCTTCAAGTTCACCATGCTCGGCCGTGAGATGCGCGCCTGCGCCGCCAATCGCGACGCGGCCACGCTCTGCGGCATCCCGACACGGAACATGGTCACCCTGTCCTTCGTGCTCTCCGCCGGCATCGGCGCCCTGGCCGGGTGCGTGGTCTCGCCGATCACGCAGACGCAGTACTCCATTGGGAGCGGGCTCGCCATCAAGGGCTTTACCGTGGCAATCCTGGGCGGCCTCGGCAACAGCATGGCGGCCGTCGCCGCCGGCTTCATCCTCGGCATCCTCGAGTCCTTCAGCATCTGGGTCATGCCTACGGCATACAAGGACGCGATCTCCATCTCCATCCTGCTGGCCATGCTGTTCCTCCGGCCCAGCGGCCTCTTCGGGAATCGCGAGGCCTTCAAGCTGAAGGAGTTCTGATGCGTAGCGGACGACACTTCCATATCCTGTTCCTCCTCGCTGCCGTAGCCGCGGTGCAGCTCCTGACGCTCGTCATGGGCAAGGGCTTCTATCTCACTCAGCTCACCATGACGGCATACTATTCCCTCATCATCATCGGGCTCTGCCTGCTCATGGGATACGCGGGGCAGATCTCGCTCGGCCACGCCGGGTTCTTCGCCATCGGCGGCTATACCTCGGCGGTCCTTACCACGCTGGACCTGTCCGCATACAAGAGCTCGGCGATTACCGGGGTCCTCACCAAGCTGTCCGTCCTGACGGCCCGGCAGGACCTCTACGGGGGCCAGGTGCTCTCGCTCCACCCCTGGGCGGCCTGTATCGCCGCCGTCCTGCTGACTGTTGTCATCGCCTATGCCATCGGGATACCGGTCCTGAAGCTGAAGGGCCACTATCTCGCCATGGCGACGCTGGGCTTCGGCACCATCATCTACAGCATCGTGCTCGGTACGCAGCGGTTCGGGGCAGCCGACGGCATCTCGAGCGTGCCGGCCTTCCCGCTCCTGCCCGGCCTCACGGTGAGCGGCGGCGCAGGCCTCCGCATCTCGAACTACTACATCGCCTGGTGCCTCGTCGCCTGCGGCATGCTCCTGCTCCTGAACCTCATCAACTCGCGCGTCGGCAGGGCGCTCCGCTCCATTCACAGCGCCGAGGATGCGGCGAGCGCCATGGGCGTCGACACCGCGCGCTACAAGCTCAGCACCTTCGTGCTTTCCGCGGTGCTCGCGGCCATCGCGGGCGTGTTCCTGACGCATTTCAATGGCGGCATCGGCCCCTCCGAGGCGTCTATCATGAAATCAGTCCGCTATGTCGCCATCGTCGCCGTGGGCGGCATGTCGAGCCTCTGGGGTACCCTTATCATGAGCGCGGTCCTGAACTTCCTGTCGCTTCGGGGATATTTCGGATCGCTCGACGACGCGGTCTTCGGGGCCATTCTGATCATCGTCATGCTTTTTTCGCCGGAAGGCATCCTGCAGTTCGACGCGAAGGCGATGGTGAAGAAGCTGTTAAGAAGCATATAAAGCCACGGCGTTTTCACCACGGAGAACGCAGCGTCCGCGGAGTAAGGCCAGACGCCATCCGGATGTGTAAAATAGGTGATCAGCGCGCTCTCTGCGGCAATACGAATTCTATGAACTTGCTTGAAGTACAAAATATCAGCAGGCGGTTCGGCGGGCTCCAGGCAGTAAAGGACGTGAGCTTCTCCGTACGCCAGGGCACGATCAAAGCGGTCATCGGGCCGAACGGGGCAGGTAAGACCACGCTCTTCAACGTGGTCTCCGGTTTCCTTGCCCCCGACACCGGCACGGTCCTGTTCCGTGACCGGCCGATACACGGCAGGAATCCCTTCGAGATCGCAGGCCTCGGACTTTCGCGGACCTTCCAGCATATCAAGCTCTTCTCTCACATGACCGCGCTCGAGAACGTGATGGTCGGGCGGCATGTGCGAAGCCGCGCCGGATTCGCGGCCGGGATGCTGAACCTTCCCTGGACGAGGCAGGAGGACCGGGAGGTGCGCGGCCGCGCACTCGAGATCATGGACTTTCTCGGCATCGCCCCCTTCGCCGATATTGAGGCCACCAGCCTTTCGTACGGGCAGCAGCGTACCGTCGAGCTGGCGCGCGCACTTGCCTCGGAGCCGTCCCTGCTGCTCCTGGACGAGCCCGCCGCTGGCCTCAACATGCGCGAGACCGCGGACATGGCGAAGCTGATCGCGAGGATTCGCGACCACGGCATCACGGTCCTGATCGTGGAGCACGATATGCAGCTCGTCATGAACATCTCCGACGAGATCGTCGTGCTCTCCTACGGCGAGAAGATCGCCGACGACTGTCCGCTGGCGGTCCAGCAGGACCCCCATGTCGTCCGCGTATACTTGGGAGAGGACGATGCTTAGGATACAGAACCTCGGCGCGGGATACGGGAGTTTGAACGTTCTCCGCAGGGTGTCCCTCCATGTCAAGGACGGCGAGATCGTCACGATCATCGGCGCCAACGGCGCGGGCAAGACCACGCTCCTCAAGACCATCACCGGGCTGCTCCGTGCGCAGTCCGGCGAGGTCCTGTTCCGCGGCGAGGACATCCAGCGCATCCCCCCGGAGCAGGTGGTCTTCCGGGGATGTTCTCTCGTGCCCGAAGGCCGCCAGGTCTTCGCCGCCATGCCCGTGAAGGAGAACCTGCTGCTCGGCGCCTACGTGCAGCACAAGCGCGGGAGGCACGACGAAGTAAAGAGCGACCTCGAGCGGATGTACGGCCTGTTCCCCGTGCTCAGGCAGCGGGAGCACCAGCTCGCCGGCACCTTGTCGGGCGGAGAACAGCAGATGCTTGCCATCGCGCGTGCGCTCATGGCACGGCCGTCGCTCATCATGCTCGACGAGCCATCGATGGGTCTGGCGCCCCTCATCGTGAAGGACATTTTCGCGATCATCAGAAAGCTCCGCGAGGCAGGCAACACGGTGCTCCTCGTCGAGCAGAACGCGCGGAGCGCGCTCAGGATCTCGGACCGGGGGTACGTCCTTGAGACCGGCAGGATCATCCTCGAGGGCGAGGCAGGCGATCTCCTGGCGAACCGGGAGATCCAGCGGGCCTACCTTGGCAAGGACCTGGATGCGGAAAATATCTAAATGCAAAATCCGAATCATTAAACAAGCTCAAATGGTCAATACGGCAACGATGAAACAGCATTATGCGTCTTTTTTTATTCGTTTCGTGTTTCGATATTAAAGTTTCGAATTTGACGTACGCTGGGAGGTTCTTATGTACTGGCAGCAGGAAAGCGAATGCATGGACCGGAAGGAGCTGGAGCAGCTGCAGCTCGAGCGTCTCGAGTCCACCCTGAACCGGGTGTATCTGAACGTACCCTTCTACCGGAAGAAGTTCGACGAGGTCGGCTTCAATCCTGACGACCTTCGCTCCCTCGACGACCTCCGGAAGCTGCCCTTCACGGTCAAGAACGACCTGCGGGACAATTACCCCTACGGCCTGTTCGCCGTTCCCCTCCGCGAGGTTGTGCGGGTCCACGCTTCGTCGGGGACAACGGGCATGGCCACGGTCGTGGGCTACACGCGGAACGACATCAAGACCTGGTCGAACCTTGTCGCGAGGGTCCTCGTGGCCGGCGGCGTCACTGCCGACGACGTCATCCAGATCGCGTTCAACTATGGCCTCTTCACCGGCGCCTTCGGGCTTCACTACGGCTCGGAGCGCGTGGGCGCGTCGGTCATCCCGGCGTCGAGCGGCAACACCAAGCGCCAGATCAAGATCATGCAGGACTTCAAGACCACGGCGCTCGTGTGCACGCCGAGCTACGCCATGCTGATCGCCGACACGGCCCGCGAGATGGGCATCAGCCCGAATTCCCTCTCGCTCAAGTGGGGCCTCTTCGGCGCCGAGCCCTGGTCCGACGCCATGCGCCGGGAACTGGAGGATAAGCTAAAGATCAAGGCCACGGACAACTACGGACTGTCGGAGGTCATGGGGCCGGGTGTGGCCGGCGAGTGCCTGCAGCAGAACGGCCTGCATATCAATGAGGACCACTTCCTCGTCGAGGTCATCGACCCGGACACCCTGGAGCCGGTAAAGGTCGGCGAGGTAGGCGAGCTGGTCATCACGACGCTCACCAAGGAGGCCTTCCCGATGATCCGCTACCGGACACGCGATCTGACGCGTCTCATCCCCGAACCCTGCCCCTGCGGAAGGACCCTGCGCCGCATGGCGCGCATCACCGGCCGCACGGACGACATGCTGATCATCCGCGGCGTGAACGTCTTCCCACAGCAGATCGAGGCCGTGCTGTTCGAGATCGAGGGCACCGAGCCCCATTACCAGATCATCATCGACCGGAAAGGCGCCCTGGACGACGCGACCGTGCTGGTGGAGGCTTCGGAAAAGATCTTCTTCGACGAGATGAAGAAGCAAAAGGAGCTCATCGACACGATCAAGAAGCGCATGGCGACTGAGCTTGGCATCGCGGTCGAGGTCAAACTGGTGGAAAAGAAGTCCATCGAGCGGTTCGAGGGCAAGGCGAAGAGGGTCATCGACAACCGGAGGCTCTGAGCAGGAACAGGTCCCGCCACGAGGCAGGAATCGCGGAGAAGAACAGCATCAGGATATCAAGCCTCGGCTTTACCGTTAAGACCTTCCTCTGCGTTCTCTGCGTCCTCTGCGGTGAAGGCAGTTGACGTGTAATGGATATAATACTTTCATGAACATCATCGACTTTCATACCCACATCTTTCCAGACCGGATCGCGAAACAGGCCGTTGAGCGCCTTGCCGAGGAGTCGGGCGAATACACGCCGCGCACCGATGGGACGCTCAAGGGACTGCTGGCATCCATGGACCATGCCGGCATCGGAGTGAGCGTCGTGGCGAACATCGCGACGCGTCCGGCCCAGATGCTGCCGATCTTCGATTTTTGCAGGAACATCGCGGGCAAGCGCATCGCTCCCCTCATTTCGGTCCATCCCGGGAACAGCATGGACGAAGTGAACTCGCTCTTTCTGCAGGCTGCAGATGCTGGCATCAGGGGCGTCAAGCTCCATCCCATGTATCAGGGGTTCTTCATCGACGACCGCAGGATGTATCCGATCTACCAGCTCATCGAGCACTTCGGGTTCTTCGTGGTATTTCACACCGGCTACGACATCGCTTTTCCGGGGAACACCCAGGCCGACGTGGAGCGCGTCAGCACCATCGCGAAGGAGTTCCGCGATCTCTCGATCGTGACCACGCATGTGGGAGGCTGGCGGCAGTGGGAACGGGCGGGCATTCTGGGAACATGCGAGAACGTTTACACCGAAACGTCTATGACGCTCACCGAGATGGCCGACGATGAGTTCGTGAAGGTCCTGTCGGAGTTCGACGAGGACCGGGTCCTTTTCGGAAGCGACAGCCCCTGGACGGACCAGAAAGAGATGCTTGACCGTACGCTGCGGCTCAGGTTGGCGGATGGAAGAAAGGAAAAGATGATGTATCGGAACGCGGCGGCATTGCTGGGGACCGGCGGACCATCATAACGCGTCCGCCGATCTGTTTTTCTTGTGGAGATCTCTGACGTATGACGATGAAGACGAAAACAGCCAGCTAGTCTCCGTACGCCTTCGCCAAGTAGTCGGCAAGTGCCTCGAGCTCGTCGTCGGATATATCACAGGTCCCGCGCTGCATCCGGCTGAGCGTGAGCACCCACCCCTTTCGGTCGCTGGCCTGCTCCTTGAACTTATCACGCTTGTGGCACTTGAGGCACTTCGTCTCGAACAGGGTCTTCCCGTCCACCTTCTTCGGTTTTTCGTCACCGCCGAAGGCGCTCGGCAGCATGAGCATCGATACCACCGCTAGAGCACAGACCAGGACCGAAAGAACGATGTTTCTTGTGAGCTTATTCATGGCACCCCCCGGCATGTTTCATTGTTCTGTTCAGGAATCAGCACTACGATGCAAAGCTAGCAGGCATACGGCATTTTGTCAATTATAGCACGGAATAATAATCACGTGATGCTCTACGCAGTGATGCAGGAACCTCCCCCATGAAAACGCCTAAGCGGGGAATTATACTGCGATATTGGATGGGATGCCGGTTCTTTCCCGCTGTAGTGGCCGTTGTCCCTGATCGCTCAATACCGGCAGGGGAAACGAAGACCCTTCGGTCTGCCGGTTCACGGACAACTTTACGCCGGACGGGAAGTGGTCTATAATGAGCGCGTTCACCCTGGCTTGTCCGGAGAGGCCCCCATGGACACATTGAAGAAGTTCGTTCACAAGGACCATTTTGCCCGTCACCTCGGCGTCGAAATGCTGGAATATGGCGGAGGCATGGCGCGGGCACGCATGAAGATCGGCGATCATCACCTGAACAGCGCCGGAACGGTCCACGGCGGCGCGATCTTCTCGCTTGCAGACGCGGTCTTCTCGATCGCCTCGAACTCCCACGGGACCCTTGCCCTGGCGATCAATGTGAGCATCTCTTTTTTCAAGGCCGTGAACAGCGGAACGCTGTTCGCCGAAGCCGAAGAGGTCTCTCTGAACCCCAGGCTCGCGACCTACCTCATTACCGTGACGGACGAGGCGGGCGGCAAGATCGCGCTCTTTCAGGGGACCGTGTACCGCAAGAAGGACAGCATCGCGGATATCGTCAAATGAACTGCCCCGTAGCAGGCTGCGGGATTGGCGAGCAATGAGAATAACGATCGTTCCTTGAGGATCGAGGATTCCCTGCAGCTTGTTGCAGGGAGCATCAACAAATTGGATAGAGGACCCGATCCAGGTCCTGTTAGGCCTGCTCTTCTGTCAAGATCAATTGCATGACATATTCAACGCGCTCAAAACTTCCCTTCCATTATGCATGGATCATCGTCGTCAGCGGTACGGTCGTTATCATGGCCTGCCTCGGGCTGGGGCGCTTTGCCCTGGGCATGCTGCTTCCCTCCATGGCGTCATCGCTCAAGCTTTCCTACGCCCAGATCGGCTACATCAGCACCGGCAACTTTATCGGCTATCTCGCTTCGGTCCTGCTCTGCGCCCCTCTCGCGCGGAAGATCGGGTCCCGCCAGCTCATCATCATCGCCCTCGCCATCATCGCCTTCTCCATGATGCTCATCAGCCAGGCGCAGACCTTCAGCGCTGTCCTGGTCCTTTATTTTTTTACCGGCCTGGGAAGCGGAGCCGCCAATGTCCCCATGATGGGGCTCATCACCGCGTGGTTCGATCGCTCCATACGCGGCAGGGCGGCGGGATTTGTCGTTATCGGAAGCGGCTTCGCCATCATCCTATCGGGAAAGCTTATCCCCTATGTAAATGGCTTGAAAGGTCCGGAGGGATGGCGGACGAACTGGATGGTCCTGGCCGCTGCCGTGACGGCCATTGCCGTGATCGCCTATCTGGTCCTTCGGAACCGTCCCGAGGAAAAGGGCTTGCAGCCCCTCGGAAGCGACGAGCGGACGTTCGTCCCGGTCCAGCACAATGCTTTGCCGGCCGGCGACAGCATCTACCGGAACAGGACGCTCTATCTCCTTGGCTCCATCTATTTCGTGTTCGGGTACACCTATGTCATCTATGCCACGTTTATTGTGACCACGCTGGTAAAGGAGCGCGGGCTCTCGGAGTCGATCGCCGGGAACTTTTGGTCATGGATCGGATTTCTGAGCCTCTTCTCCGGGCCGGTCTTCGGAACGCTGTCGGACCGGATCGGCAGGAAATCCGGGCTCATGATCGTCTTCGCCCTCCAGACGCTGGCATACCTTCTGGTCGCGGCAAACCTGCCGGCGCTTTTCCTCTATCTGTCCATCTTCTGCTACGGCATCGTGGCCTGGTCGATCCCATCCATCATGGTCGCCGCCGTGAGCGAGTACGTAGGGCCGGAAAAGGCCCTGGCGGCCTTCGGGTTCATCACCTTCATCTTCGGGCTCGGCCAGATCACCGGCCCCTCCGTCGCCGGCATCCTTGCCGAACGGACAGGCAGCTTTTCGTCCAGCTTTTTCATGGCCGCAGCCTTTGCAGCCACCGCCATCCTGCTGACCGCGTACCTTCGCAAGCCCGCGACACAGCTTTAGCCGCGCAGAGTGCCGGTTCGCCGCCCCGGCGCGGGATCCCCTGCACCGTACCTGGATCGCCGAGCATCCTCAAGGCTCCAGCCCGGACTGCATCGCGATGCGCTAGGAAGAACAGCCCACTCCTCGTTAATCCGGCTGCGGCCACTGAATAATTCGCTGACGCTTCTTCTGGATCCGATCGACAGCCAACTGTTGCGCCTGATGAGGTTTTGGCTGTTACGGCTGTGACACTTGCGGCGGGAAGGGCTGCGGTACGTATGACGGTCGCTGCGGCCGCTGCGGCTGCGGCGCGTATTGCGGTTGCTGCGGCTGTGGCGGTTGCTGTGGTTGCTGCGGTTTCTGCGGCGGCTGCTGCGTTCCTTCGCCTGACAGTGAGACACGCCCTTCCACGAGGGTGGCAGTATCCAGGATTACAATAAAATCCTTGTTCGCTTCCTTGATCTTGTACGTCGTACCAATCTTATCGCCGATCTTCACGATGAAAAGTTCGCCGTCTTTGGATAAGAAGAGCGTCGTCTCTTTCTCGGACAGATACCCAAGATAGCGGAATTTCGCGAGATCCGCACGTGCAAGGTCCGCGGCGATCTCCTCGGCCGTCTTCACCGGACCGGTGGGTGACGGGGCGGTCACCACGACAGGCGCGGCCGGCTTCGGCTTTGGCCGGGCTACGGGATTCTCCATCCGGAAGATGTTGCGAACTACCCCCGGATAGGGCTCGGCGGACCGTTCAAGAATTACGCTCAGCGGGTCGGCTGCACCACCGCGGGCCTGCGCGGCCGGCCTCACCGACGTACTGGCAACTGCGCCGCGGTCATACATCAGCGGTGTGGTCCGCGGCCCTTCTGCAGTCAGGAGGCGATAACCGTTCACCAGAATGATGACCGCGATCGAGGTGCCAAGGAAGAGCTTCTGCTGTTCTTTTGTAAATGTCATGGG
>CAWIYV010000012.1:0-63747 GCA_963840455.1 Nitrospirota bacterium
TGGCAGTCTTGGGGTCCGGGGTTCGATCCCCCGCAGCTCCACCAAGAATAACATAGGGATGAGCGATCAATCGCTCATCCCTATTTCGTTTTCTTGTGCAGTAATTGTGCAGTTGGTTGAAGGTGTGCAATCGGCAGGCTCAAAATCTGTCCATCACGCTAGCAGCTTTCCGATTGTGTGCCGGGGCAAGGTGAGCATATCGAAGCGTCATCTCATTGTCCGGCTGCTTCGGTAGAATCACTATCGATAGCTCCTGCAGGTTGCTGAAAGGGTCTGACCGCATGACGCGACAAAGAAGGATATTGTATTGGACCGCCGGCATCGGTATTGCACTGCTGGCCCTGTTGGCGATCGCCGTAATGCTCCTGCCGCGGCTTGTAAACACGGAACTGGTCAGGTTGAAGATAGAAAGCACCATCTCCCGGGACCTCGGCGGCACGCTGACCTATGACCGCGTTGCCCTCTCGATCCTCCCCCGTCCACGCATCGTCCTTCACCGATTGAAGATCGAGATCCCCGGAAAGGTCTCTGCCGCGCTGGAGTCCCTGGATATCTATCCCGCACTCCTGCCGCTGCTTCGCGGGGACGTCCAGATCACCGAGGTCCATCTCGAACGACCCGGGGTGACGGTTGCCCTTCCGGAGGTACCCGGGCCGAAACGGAAGCAGAAGAGGCCGGCATCGGGTCCGGGGAGCTCGCTGGAACAGGTCCTTGCTGTAGCGTCGAAGAAGATGCCCGGCATCATCATCCTCATCGACGAAGGCAGGTTATCAGTGATGCGAGGTGACCGAACGACCCTGACGATCCGGGACCTGAATGGCCGCGTTGCATTCATTCCGGAAGAGAAAGGGATCGGCCCAACGGATCGTCCCCTCCAGGACTCCTTCCGGGTCGAGGGCAACGCGAAATGTTCCATCGACGCTCCGGGCATGCCGATGGGTCCTGTGCTCCTGTCTATCGAGCAGTTCGAGGCGCTCCCGGGCGTCTTCACGTTCTCGCGTGCCCGCGCCCGCGTTGCTGACCTGTCGGTCTCCCTGTCCGGCAGGTTCAATGACCTTCTTTCACCCCTCCCGAAGGCGGACCTCAGCGTCAGCGGAACGGCAGGTCCGAACGTCCTGCAGCGGCTCCGGGACAGTGCATCCCTCTCTCCCCTGCTGACCCTCAGGTCGCCCCTCGTCCTCTCAGACACCCGTATCCGCTGGGAACGGGGCGGCACGCTCCAGGTCACAGGCACTGCCTCGATCAAGAACGGCCCTTCCCTTGCTTTTGACGTGCAGCGCTCTCCCCAGAGCATTACGCTGAAGCGTCTCGCACTCCGCGACCGAGAATCACAGCTCACCATCGCCCTGCATATGAGCGAGCGCATCGTGGACCTTTCCCTTGCCGGCAATCTCACCCGGCAGACCCTGGACGACCTCTTCGGGCATACATTGTTCCAGTTCGGCTCGATCAAGGGGGACCTCAAGATGCACCTGCCGCTCGACCGCCTCTCGGCATCTTCTGCGGAGGGAGTGCTCGAAACGGAGCAGATGGTCGTTCCTTGGAAGTCGAAGGTCCCTTTCACCATTGATCGTCTGGTGCTCAGCGCCCGGGACAGGGACGTGAAGCTGGACCCTGCTGCCATGACGCTGGGCAGGAGCAAGGGCGTATTTTCGGGAACGATCTCTGCGCGCAATGACGGGGTGGATGTGGACCTCGACCTGGCTTCCCCGGAGGTCGAGTGGGATGATCTGCGGGAAATCTTTTCATCGAAGAAGGACAAGGAGGGATCAGAGAAGGACCGGGGGGAAGAAAAAAGCAAATCAAACAAAAAGCCAATCCCCCTCCGGGGAGCGCTCCGGGTGAATGTCGACGCTCTGCGCGTCAAACGGTTCGTTTTCCAACCGGTGCGCGGAACGATCACGCTCGACCAGGACCGGATGCGCTATGACGTGCGTGAAGCAGCGGTCTGCGGCATCGGAATCGCCGGGGCCGCTGCTGTCTCCCGGGGAACAAGCGACTTGTCGCTGAACGTCTCGGCGAAGCAGCAGGAGCTTGCCCCGACGCTGCTGTGCCTCGCCGGATCGGACCTCAAGGTCACGGGGAAGTTCGACCTGGAGGGCAGCATCGCGGGAGCGGGACCGAACGAAGGCCTGTCCCGGTCGCTGGGCGGGAAGATCTCCTTTTCGGCGAGGAACGGAAGGGTGTATAACGGCGTGATTGTCGAGCCCATCCTCAAGTACAAAAAGATCGCCGACATTATGGGAGACAAGACGGCCGACGCGAAGAAGAACGGCATCCCCTACGACATCTTCAGTGTACGGGGGATCATACAGGACGGAACGCTCGCGGTCTCGGAAGGCGTGATCAAGAGCCCGCTCATGAACCTTGCCGCGAACGGCAATATCGACCTGATGAATGACCGGCTTGACGTAACGGTCCTGATCGCCCCCTTCAAGAAAGTTGACGCCGTGGTGAAAAAGATCCCCCTGCTCGGGGACATCCTGGGAGGCACGCTGGTCACGGTCCCCCTCCGCGTACAGGGGCCTTTCAAGGACCCCAAGGTGACCCCCCTTCCGCCATCAGCCATCGGTGAAGGCCTGCTCGGCATCATGAAAAGGACCCTGGAGCTCCCCTTCGAGGTCATCGATGACGTCACACCCAAGGGACGATCTGCTGGGACGCCGTCAGTTCCATGACCGTCACCGGCGGCATAGCGATCTCACCCCCGCACAACCATTCATACCATGCCGGACAGGAGAAAACGCAAAAGGCACTGTCCCTTGGACAGTGCCTTTGCCTGAAGGTCGATCGATGGTTCCCAACTGGGGGACCGGTATAGTGTTCTTGATAGCGTACGCCAGCGTCTGCGTGGTCCAACTGATCCACGTGCCCGATGTGCGCTTCACGTTCCCCGGCGCCAGCCGCGTTACTTGCCTTTCCCCGGCGGGAACTGACTTGAGCAGTTCGGCGATCACCTGGTTGATGCGCTGCTGTTGTTCCTCAGGCGAGGCCTTTGCCTGGATGGCGGCGGTGGCCGTTCCCTGCCAGATCAGCGTCTTGGTCTTTGCATCAACGATGTTCAGGTTGAGCGTGCCCTCCTGCTTTTCCCGAGGCTTGCTTTTTCCTCCGCCCACGCGCACCGAGCCATGGCTGCCCACCGGCACGGCAATGGATGCGCCGACCCCCACGGAACCTCCGGTCACCGTCTTCCTGATCCCCTCCACGGAAACCAGAAAATCGGGGGCATCAGCGGAACGGTTGTATCCCTTTGCCTGCAGCTGGCTGTTCACGGAGCCCTGGACGCGCTTCTCCGTCATTTCTTCCATCTGGTCGCCCGGAGGAGACGGCATCCATTCAAAGGTCCTGAGCTTCGAGAAATCGTACGTCGTGTCGTAATCATGCTCAACGGCGAGCGGAGTCGCACAGCCAAGCGTTAGAACGAGTCCAACCAGTACAAACAGAGACGACAGCAGTTTCATATGACCTCCCTTCGAGGTCCGCTCGCCCCAACGGACGGCGGAAAGAAGAACGATGTCCCGGTGCTGCCGGTGATCACACCGGCAGACTCCGGAGCCATCTGTCGAGCCCGGTTCCTGCCCTACGGCACCACCTTGTCCTTGCGAATGGCATCCATCATCATTGCAACGTAGTCCTTGATCATCTTCTGGTCCTTGCCCCCGATCCGTGTTGCTGCCGCGGCAGACCAGATCAGCTTCTCGGAGACTACATCGAACAGGCTCGTCTCTGTCATGACGTAGAGGTCTTCGACCGTATAGCTCGGCGTGTACATTGCATTGTACCCGGCGTTATAATATCCTGGATAGGAACGGTAATAGGGCGCCGGCTGATACATCGGAGTATACATGGGCTGATAGTTGACCGTGCCGGGCACCTGGACCAGCTCCGTCTTCGTGCCGGTGACCTGCGTGAGCAGCAGCGCATCGAAGCCTTGTGACTTGAGCTTTTCCTGCAGGACCTCTATCTTCGCCAGTTCCGCCCCGGGAACGACCGTGTACCCGGGTACCGCATTGACCCCCCGATACTTTAAATGTGCGACGAACTCGTCTTCAAAGATCCGGCGTTGCATCTGGTTCTTCAGGACCGTATAGACCAATATCTTCTTCGGCTTTCCCTGGTAGTCGGGGTCTTTCCAGACCGAGGTCACTTCCGTGGCCGCGCAGCCGGTGAACAGGGCCGCCGCTGCAAGCAGGAACAACAGGTATCCAGCCGTTCTCTTCATCTTCCGCTCCCCTTTATTCGTTCGGACGTCCTGGTCCTTACCGCAGTCCATTATAGCCAATCCGTCAGTGTAATGCCAGTACCGATCCGGTTCGCCTCCCCTTTCTGCCGTACTGTCTTTTCAGAACCCGTATCCGAACTTGAGATAGACGCCGTAATTGTCAGATTTGCCCTGCGCGTATTCGAAGCTTACCACCATCCCCTCCTTCGGCTTGATGATGTACTGGATGCCCGCTCCATAGGAAGGATAGAGGTTTGCACTGTCCGTACAGTCATTGCCATTCCCGTAGAGACAGGCTATTCCGGTGAAGACTGTGGCGCCCCAGCTCTTCGCCAGCCGCAACCGCTCTTCGCCCTCGATCGAAGACATGTACCTGCCCAGATACTGCCCCATCTTGTACCCTCTCAGAACGACCGGGGCATAGGCGCTCGGCGGGGCGTCGACGGTCCACTGGTTTTTCTGCTGCACTGCGAGCACCTGGCCATTCCAATGCTCCCAGAAGCCCTTGATATCCAGCCGGTAGACGTCGAAATTGTAGTCTCCCGCAAGCCAGTCACGATAGGCGATATTGTTCGCGTTCAGATACCATCCCTGGGTCGGGCTGAACTCGTTGTTCCGGGAGTCGTGTTGCGCAATAATGCCGATGCCACCCGCCTGGAACCCCGTCAAGCCGAGCACGTGCAGGGCTTGGTCGTCAAGGGCGCTCTGCCCGATGATCTGATAGTTGGTATTCAGCGCCTGCATGCCTGCGAACCAGTCGCCCTTCACGCGGTACAGGTAGCGACCGACGAGCGCGCGGAGGTCGTCCTCGGTCTTTAGTGGCTTGCCTGTGCCGAGGAAATCCTCATAGTCGTTCTTAATGACCCCGCCTGCCGCAAGGGCGATCAACCGATGATGGTCGGCATCCCACGATGCTTTGCCAACGAGAGCCGCGATCACCGAATCGGTTGAGGTGTATTGCCCGTTCATGCCGAACATAGACACCTGTGACTTCTCGTCGAAATAGTGCATATAGAAAGCCATGAACCCTAACGACGTGCCGAGTTTCGGGTCCGACGAGAATGTGGGCATGAGGAGCCAAGGTGACTTCTTTCCGGAAGGTTCATCCTTCTTTTCTTCCGCAGCAGCCGTTGCCGCCCCCGTCGCAACGGCGGCCTGGGTCCGGCCCGGAGCGAACAGCACGAGCGCACACACAACGAGCACAACGGCAGGACGCATCATTCCTTGAATCTCCGATCATCGTGAGATCACTTCACGGACAACTTTATGGTCTGCGAATACTCCACCCACAGCATGTCCCCGCGCCGGATCTCATCGAACCGTTTTGCCTCAGGCCCGATCTTGTAGGTCATCATGACGCCGGTGCGGCCCTTGAAGGTGACCATGCGTTTTTCGTAGTCGATGGACTCGATCTTGGTCCTCAGCGTCCCCTCGATCGTGCGAATGCCCGATGGCTTCTCGCCCGGCAAGGGCGCCGTCTGCCCTTCAACACCGATATTCATCGGGTCTCCCGGACCGGGCTTGACCTCCGCCTCGATGGTCTGGAAGGTCTCAATGGTCACTTCGTCCCCGATCTTCAATCGGTTGAGGTTCTGGATATCGGCCCCTACCTTCACGATCCGCACCTTCCCTGATTCGTCCTTCAACGTGACCTTCCGCGTCGCATATTCGACGTCCTCCACCTTCTCCTTCGTCACCTTGGCCTCGGTGATGGTGAAACTCGGATTCCCGTCGGCCAATTGCGACTGTGCGGCAACTGCGTTCCACGCAAGAAGCAGCAGGAACGCACTCCCTGCAATTCCAATCATTCTCATGGCATCCCTCCTAGAATTGTTTTCGCTATCATGGCGCCGAGCATCGAAGACGGCGCCGTTCATTTCCCGGTGTATATAGCGTCCATCACGTATCCCTGGCATCCGGCAGCGTCCGGTCCAGGATCACGTAACCGGCGATCGCCGACAGGAACGACCCGGCGAGGATGCCGATGCGTTCATCGACGCTCTGGCCGAGCGATCCCGGCTCGAAGGCAAGCGCACTGATGAACAGGCTCATGGTGAACCCGATCCCGCAGAGCACTGCAACGCCATAGAAGGACGTCCAGGTCACATTCTCCGGCAGCCGGGATAGCCCCATCTTCACCGCGAGGCAGCTGAACAGAAAAACGCCCGCCTGCTTGCCCAGGAAGAGGCCGGCAGCGATCCCGAGGGGCAGTGGATGCAGGAGCGACGACAAACGGACCCCTTCCAGCGATATCCCGGCGTTCGCGAATGCGAAGAGCGGCAAAATGCCGAAGGCGACTGTCGCGTGAAGGTCCTGCTCCAGCTCGCGCAAAGGTGACAACCGGCCATCCGCCCCTCCCCGTAATGGGATGAACAGAGCGAGGACGACACCGGCGATCGTGGCATGGACGCCGGACTTCAGCACCGCCAGCCAGAGCGCGATGCCGACGATGAGATAGGGCGCCTTGCTCGTCACATCCCAGCGGTTCAGGAGCAGGAGCACGATGATCATCGCCGCGGCGAACAGGAGCGCCGCCGCCGTCAGCTGCTCGGTGTAGAACAGTGCAATGATCAGGATCGCACCGACGTCGTCGAAGATGGCGAGCGAGGTCAGGAACACCTTCAGCGACAGCGGCACGCGGCTTCCGAGCAAAGCCATCACGCCAAGCGCGAAGGCGATGTCCGTCGCCGCCGGGATCGCCCATCCGCGCAAGGCCGCAGAGCTATCGTGATTCAGCACGACAAAGACCGCGACCGGAACGATCATCCCTCCCAGCGCGCCCATTGCCGGCAGTGCCACCTGGCGCCAGCTCGCCAGCTCCCCTTCCAGGAACTCCCGCTTCAGCTCCATGCCGATGAGGAAGAAGAAGACCGCCATCAGACCGTCATTGATCCAGAGCAATGCGGGCTTTGCCACGCTGATCGCGCCCACCCGGACCTCGACCGGAGCATCGAGAAAGGAATCGTACATGGTCACCGCGGACGAATTCGCGGCGGCAATGGCGAGCGCGGTCGCGGCCATCAGGACTATGCCGCCCGCTGACTCGAGATTGAGGAAATCCCGGACGCTCTTGGCCACTCTGTTGATCATAGGCAATGCAGTTCTGGTTCCCTTGATCCCGCTTCAGCGCTGCCTTGGCTCACATACGCTCAGCTTCCACCTTACCAAACTTCCCGGTAGATCTGCTCTACACCTTCGATCCGTACCGGGACTTCCAGATCTGCGTATCAGTTGCCCTGTCAGCTCGGCCCGCCGGGCTTCTTGAACTTCTCTTTTGCTGCGGTGACGGCGTTCTGAAGTTCCGCCCATGCCGTTTCCGCGCCCGCCTTCAGCGCGTCCCAAGCCTCGGTGCTCGCGCCCTTCAGCTCCTGCAGTTTCTGCTTCGCGGCATCGCGCTGGTCCTTGAGCTGCTTGATCTGGTTCTCATAGCCGGACTTCGCATCAGCCTTGGCCGCACGGGCCTTGGACTCAAGCTCATCGATCTTGGTGGACCACTCTTTGAGCTGCGCTGCCAGTTTATCGATATACTCCTCTCTGCTCTTCATACTGGTTTCCTCCTTTCAAATGAACATGAGATGGTATTGTTGACTCACCATACCTATCGCGTTCTCGTGCGAAGCCATGCCCTGGCATCCATCCCGTCACGGAGATGCGCCGTGGCACTCATGGCACAGCATCTCTTTCCAGGAATTCCCGATGTCCACGGGATGGGGGTTCTTCATGACCTGGAAGAGGGCCTTGTCCTGCCCGCCTGTGCCCGCGTCCCCGACCCGCTCGATCAGGAGATGGCAGAGGCTGCAGTCCCGGGACAGGACCGCTCCGTCATCGCTCCGGTGTTTGCCGTCGTGGCAGCGGAAGCAGCCCGGTGAAAAGCGGTGTCCCTGGTTGTCCGGAAAGTTCTTCCAGCTGACCTTCATGTGCGGATCATAGTTGCGTTCATAGGCGCTCTGGAGCGATTGTATCGCCCTGCTGATCGACCGCTTCGCCTCTTGCAGCCAGGGCAGGATATGATGTCTTGTAGAACTCCCTGAGCGACGCCCCGATGCGTTCACGAGCCTCTTCCCTCGACGCGTACACTCCCTCGAGCGCCTTCACCGCGACGCTTTTCACCTCGGGAAGCGCCGGATCGATGAGCTTTGCGGCCAGCAGAGCGTTCACGATGACATCAGGCGGACGATAAGGATGCCCCGGCCGGTTGTGGCAATCGACACAGTCCATCCTGCGCTTTTCAACCTTGTTCAACTCAGCGTCGGTCATCCCTGCGTCCGTGCTGCGGTACACCCGCTCCTTCCCGTCCAGCCGCTTCACCCGTATCCAGGGGATCAACATCCGCTTCGGGTCCGTCGCAACATAGACGATCTCCTCAGTCGTGCTGGAATGCCAGTGCATCTTCGGCGGACGTTCCGTCGAAATCTCCGCCTTGCCCATTCGCAGGAGCAGGTTGATCGTTTTCCGCGTGTTCTTCTTGTCCGAGAGGAAGTAGGTCCTGCTCTCCAGCCGCTGGTTGATCTGGTACTGCGGACCGTGGCAGTTCTCGCAGACATCCTGTGACGGCCTGAGGTCTGCGACGGGCGTCGGGATCGGCCGCGGGTAGCGGCCGGCCAGGACATCGAAAAGCTGCCGCGTCCCCTTCAGCTTATAGAGAAGGAAATACTTCGCGCCTGGCCCCACGTGGCAGTCGACGCAGGCTATCTCGGCATGGACCGAGTAGGCATGGGACCGCAGTTCCGGACCCATGACCTGATGGCACATTTTCCCGCAGAAGGTTTCCGATTCAGTGAACTCATAGGCCTTGTAGCCGGCAAAAGCATAGAGCAGCGACAGCAGCACGAATGCCGTCAGCACGAGAATGGCGGTCTTTCGATGCCTGGGATCGTTGAAGTCAACGACCAGGAAGCGACGCTCTACGCCCGCGCCTTCCCGCTCCCTTCGCCGCTCGCGCCTGATGCCGATGATGATGAGGACCACGCCGAAAAGGACGAGGCTGGCAGCAGGAGCCAGATGACAAGATCGGCGTAGGGGTGAACACGTTTGGAGAACGCTTCAACGACCGACAAGAAGACGATGAAGGCGATGTTGAAGACCGCGATGATCAGGCCGGTCAGGGAAACCGGGCTGGAAAAGACCTTCGGGAATCGTCCGTTCATTGCTGTTCGTGACCTCCTCGGCGGCACAACCGCCGCCGCGCAGAGACCGTATCGGGACCTGCGCTTCGAACCCGCCTCGCCGGGAGCAGTCCTCCGTTCATCGCTCGGTCACTGCATCCGATCCTTGATCTCACGCAGTTTGTCGCGGCATGCCGATTTCAGGGCAACGTAATTTCCATCCAGGCAGATATAAATGCTGACGCTGTTTGCAGAACTGGCATTGCACAAGACGGCGATCTCCTCGGTGCACGCCACGTTCAGCTCCTTCAAGCTCTTGTTCTGTTCCTCCAGCCAGTCCTTGCATGCGATGCTCTGGTCGTCCCGGTGGTCGTTCAGGCATTTCATGATCCGGCCGCCTCCCGGGACCACGTCCTTGCAGTATTTCGCAATGGTCTCATTGCAGGGCGTGGCGGTCTGTGCAGGCGAAGGCAGCGCGGCAAGGACGATGGCAATGACCGCTGCCGCAAGGGCGAGCCGTTTTCCGTAGACGTGCATGGTGACCATGGCATTGCCTCCTTGGATGCCCTCGGTGCGGGGCAATTGCGGTGAACGTGGAGTTGTCCGCTGCGGGGGCGAACAGAGCGAGACAGAAACAGCCGTTCTCGCATCGTATCCCGGCGGGCTCGGGATGGAATACTTGGCTTCTCTGCGGTTCAGCGGGGCCCTCGTTCCTGTCATGGGGCTATGTGTCCCCCTGGTCCCGGGTCAGGGTATCATCCCGTCCGATGCAAGCCGATCGATCATAAGCGCGATGAATTCAGAAACGGCCTTTTGATCGATCACGTCAACCTTCGTCACTGACCGCGCTGCCCAGATGCGCCGCTCGGTCTTCACATCAAAGAGGATCGTTTCCAGGTACGCCGGCCCTGATGGGTCCACCGTAGGCGCATCGTAGATATATTGATAATAGCCGGCCTGGTTCGAGGGGTCGGTTGTGCCGGGCTTGGGGATCGGAGATTGGACCGTCTGCTTATCGGTCACGCGCAGGGTCAGAAGAGCCTCAACTCCGAGGTCCTTGATCTTCTTAATAGCCGTATCCCTATCGACGAGCTTGTCAGGCTCGATGATGACGTAGGCCGGCAGAGCACTGAGCCCCCGCGCCTTCAGCTGACGCACAAATTCATTCTCAGCGAGGAGCCTGCTCTGTGGGGCCTGAAGGATCCAGAAGACCGCGATCTTCTTTACGACAACGCGATGGTCCTTATCCTTCCAGACATCGGTCAGCACGGTCTCGGCCGGAACGGCCACCTCCGGCAGGATCGTAACTGCCAGCAATGACAGGAGCAATAAGATCCGCTTCATAGAGCTAGACCTCTCAACGGTTATTTCCCGCTGCCCGGCGACGGTGCCGGCCGGGTTCCCGTCGGCTGCGACGAGAGCTTGTCCGCTTCCACGACCCATCCGCCGCCCATTGCCTTGTAGACGTTCACCAGCGCACGGAGCAGCACATCCTGTGTCTGGGCATAGGAGAGCTGGCTGTTGAACAGACTCCGTTCAGCGTCGAGCACCTCGATATAGCTTGTGTAGCCGTTCTCATAGCGGAGGCGTGAAAGCCGGGCATATACTGCGAGCGCCTCAACCTGCTGCGCCTGAGCGTCGAGCTGCACGCGCGTACGGTCCTGGTCGATGAGGGCGTCCTCGAACTCACGGAAACTGTTCCGGATGGCCTGCTCATATCCGAACAAGGCTTCCTGCTGGACCGCCTGCGCGGCCTTCACGGTCCCTTTGATCTTGCCGGCCGTGAAGATCGGACCCGCCAGCATGCCGGCGTAGCTCCAGGACTTCGCCGGTCCGGTGAAAAGGTCCGAGAGCTCCGTGCTCGCCGAACCGAAAAATCCCGTGAGTGAGATGGACGGGAAGTACTGCGCTTTTGCCACGCCGATGCGGGCGTTCGCGGCGATCAGCTGCTGCTCGGCCTGACGGATGTCGGGACGGCGGGCCAGGAGGTCGGAGGGCAAACCGGCAGGCACTGTTGGCAGTGCGATCTCGTTGATAGCCTTGCCCCGAGCGATCGGACCGGGATTTCTGCCCAGCAGGAGGTTGATGAAGTTCTCCTGCTGCCGCACACGCTTTTCCAGGTCCGGGATCGCGGCCAGGGCAACGTAGTATTCCGACTTTACCTGGCTCAATTCCATCTCCGAGATGTTGCCGCCCTTGAAGCGGATATCGAAGAGCTTCACCGATTCCTCGCGGCTCTTTGCGGTCTGTTTGGCGATCTCAAGCTGCTGATCCAGGGACCGGAGGTCAACATACGCCGTCGCCACCGACGTGACGAGTGACAGGATCACACCGCTCCGGAAGTCCTCGACAGCCATGAGGTCGGCCCGCGCCGCCTCGGTCGCACGCCGGATCTTGCCCCACAGGTCGATCTCCCAGCTCGCATTGAACTCAGCCTGGTAACTATTATAGATTGAGCTCGTCCCTGGTGTCAGCGTTATGGGGCCCTTTCCAGTCAACTGTGTCCTGCTGCCGCTCGCGCCGTAGCCGACCTGCGGAAAGAGGTCTGCCCGCGTTGCGCCATACCTGCCGTAGTACTCCTCGACCCGGGCCGTGGCGATTCGGAGGTCATAGTTTTCCTTAAGCGCGGTCGTGATAAGTTCGTTAAGTGTTGGATCGTTGAACTGCTCCCACCAGGCGGTGTTCGCCGTGTCCTTTGCCTGCTGCATATCGACTAACCAGGCGGGCGGCGAGGTGACCTCCGGCTTCCGGTAATCAGGCCCGATGGCGCACCCCCCCAGCAGCAGGATGGTCATGACAATGACGATCGATCGATTCATCAATGGTCTCCCTTTTCCGTTTTCGTCTCCGCTGCCGTCCCCTGCGTCCCCTTCTTATGGGACAGCTTCTCGATCACCGTGAAGGCCACGGGGATCATGAACACACCGATACCGGTCGCGGCGAGCATGCCGCCGATCACGGCCAAGCCCATGACGTTCCGCGATAGCGCGCCGGCGCCCGATGCCGTGGCGAGCGGTACGCACCCGAGGATGAAGGCGAAGGAGGTCATCAGGATCGGCCGCAGCCGGAGTTTGGCACCTTCCAGAGCCGCGTCCTCGGCGCTCTTGCCCTTGTCGTACTCGATCTTCGCGAACTCGACGATCAGGATGGCGTTCTTGGCCGCCAGGCCGATCAGCATGACGAGGCCGATCTGTGCGTAGATGTTCAGCTCCATCCGGCCGACGAAGAGGGCCGCAAAGGCGCCGAACACGGCGATCGGCGTGCCCATGAGCACGCTGAAAGGCAGCGACCAGCTCTCATACTGCGCCGCCAGGATCAGGAAGACGAAAAGGAGCGAGAGCGCGAAGACCACCGACGCGGGCACGCCCTCCTGCGCCTTTTTCTCCTGATAGGACATGCCGAGGTAGTCATAGCCCATCTCCTGCGGCATCGTCGCCTTGAAGACCTCCTCGAGCGCCTTCATGGCCTGCGTCGAGCTGTAGCCCGGCTTCGGCGTAACGTTGATCTGGGCGGAGCGGTAGAGGTTGTACCGCATGGTGAACTCCGGCCCCGAACGCTGCTCGATGCTCGTGAGCGCCGAGAGCGGCACGGGCTGGCCTTTGTTGTTCCGCACGTAGAACTGTCCAAGCTGCTCTGCGCGGACGCGCGCGTCGCCCTCGGCCTGCACATAGACCTGCCATTGCCTGCCGAAGCGGGTGAAATAGTTCACGAACGAGCCGCCCATGAATGACTGGAGCGTGCCGTAGACGTTCTGGAGATCAACGCCCTGCTTCAGCACCTTGTCGCGGTCCACGTTGATGAAGATCTGCGGCACCGCCGGCAGGAAGGTCGTCGTGGCGCGCGCGATCTCGGGCCGCTTGACCGCCTCGGCCATGAACTTCTGCATGTTCTGGGCAAGGAAAGCGATGTCCTTGCCAACCCTATCCTGTAAGAGGAAGGTGACGCCGCCCGCTGTACCGATACCCGGAATTGCCGGCGGCGAGAAGGCGAAAGCCACGCCCTGGGGCAGCTTGGCGAGCTTTGCGTTCAGCTCCGCCATGAGCCTGGCGTACTTCTCCTCGGGAGCCTTCCGCTCGCCCCAGGGTTTCAGCGTGACGAAGAAGAATCCGCTGTACGTGTTCACGACGCCGCTCAGCATGCTGTATCCCATGACGCTGGTGCAGTACTCCACGCCGGGAGTTTCCATGATGATCTTTTCCATTTCCTTGACCGCCGCGTCGGTCCGCTGGAGCGACGAGGCGTTCGGAAGCTGGATGCCGGCATAAAAATAGCCCTGGTCCTCCTCGGGCAGGAACCCGCCGGGCAGCCCCTTGCCCAGGCCGGCGACCAGCAGCGTGATGATGCCAAGGAAGATGAGGCTCATGGCCGACTTGCGGATCAAGATGCCGCAGAACCGGACATACCCGTTCGTCGACTTGCCGAACATGTCATTGAACCAGGCATAGAACTTCCCGAGCAGGCCGCGGGCCTGTTTCCTCGGCTTCAGGATCAGGGCCGAGAGCGCCGGGCTGAGCGATAGCGCCACGAAGACCGAGATCATCATCGAGATGGCGATGGTGACGGCGAACTGCTGGTAGAGCTTGCCCGTGATGCCCGGGATGAAGACCGTGGGAAGGAAGACCGCCGAGAGCACGAGGCCGATGGCAACAACAGGCCCGGCCACCTCTTCCATGGCCTTGATGGCCGCCTCTTTCGGCGTCTTGCCCTTCTCGATGTGGTGCTCCACCGCTTCCACCACCACGATGGCATCGTCAACCACGAGACCGATGGCAAGCACCATGCCCATGAGCGCGATCGTGTTGATCGAGAACCCGATGACCGGGAAGAATGCGAAGGTACCGATGAGCGAGACCGGCACGGCAAGCGCCGGGATGAGCGTGGCCCGCCATCCCTGCAGGAAGATGAAGACCACGATGATCACGAGGATGAGCGCCTCAAAGAGCGTCTGCATGATCTCGTTGATGCCCTCGCGCACCGCCTCGGTCGTGTCCAGGGAGACCACGTACTCCAGGTCCTGGGGGAAGTTCTTGCTGACCTGCGTCATCAATTTTTTGACCCCGTCCACAGCGTTGATGGCATTCGTGCCGGGAAGCTGGTACAAGGCGAGCACTGCCGACGGTTTTCCGTTCAGCCTTCCGGACATCTCGTAGGTCTGGGAACCGAGCTCGATGCGGGCAACATCCTTGAGCCGAACCAGCGATCCGTCGGGATTGGCCCGCAGGACGACCTGGCCGAACTCCTCGGGCGTCACGAGCCGTCCCTGGGCGCGGACCGCGTAGGTGAACTCCATGCCGGCCGGCGCAGGCTCGGCGCCCACCTTTCCTGCCGGGTTCACGGTGTTCTGCTTCTGGATGGCAGCCGTGATCTCGGGGATGGTGATGTTCAAGGTCGCAAGCCGGTCCGGCCGGACCCAGACGCGCATGGCGTACTGCCCCGCGCCGAAGACCGTGACGCTGGCGATGCCGGGGACGCGCGTAAGCTGGTCGTTGATGTTGATGTTGGCGTAGTTGGCCAGGAACGTGGCGTCATAGGTCCCCTTGGGTGAATAGAGCGAAACGACCATGAGCGGCGATGACGTTGACTTCTTCACCGTGACACCGAAGTTGCGGACGTCCGAGGGAAGCTGGGAGGATGCCTGGCCCTGGCGCATCTGGGCCAGCACCTGGTCAATGTTCGGGTCCGTCTTCACGTCGAAGTTGACGTACATCTTCATCTGCCCGTTGTTCGCGTTGAGCGAATACATGTAGTTCATGTTGTCCACGCCGCTCATCTGCTGCTCGATGGGGGTTGCAACAGATTGCTCCACGGTCTGGGCATCGGCGCCCACATAGGTCGTGTCGATCAGGATCTCGGGTGGAACGATGTCCGGGTACTGGGCGATGGGAAGTCCGAGGATCGAGACGATCCCGACGATCACGATGATGATCGAGATGACGATGGCCACGATGGGCCGGTTGATGAAGAAATTGACCATAGATTACCTCGCGAAGAAATATTGTCAGGTCACTGACAACTGAAAAGACAACACCGAGAAACAAGGCTTCTTTTTCGGCAGCCGCGCTGCTCCGACGGGCTAAGCATGCAGGTAGCCGGTACACGTTCCATGAACTGCCATGCTGCTCCCGGCAGCGCTTCCCCTCCCTAAAAAGCCGAATCAGGTCGGACGCGCTGCTGAAAAGCTTCTGTGGTCATTGAAGCTTCCTGCAGCAAGCTGCAGGGAATCTTCGATCCTCAAGGTAGTAGTTTTATTCTAATCGCTCGCTAACCCCGCAGCAAGCTACGGGGAATGCGCTCGCTCCTGGATTCAAAGCGTCAGCCGGCATGCTCAACGCACCTGTCGTCGCAGCGGACTGCCCGGGGTTTAAGAAAAGCCATGGAACCTCATTGCACCAACCCATGCGAACATTCCCGGCAGGCGACCGAGTCCGAGGGTTAAACATTTCGGATGTCTGAGCCCGAAGGGCGAGTTTCCGAAATGTACCGAGGACGATCGAGCATGCCGGACCAGAATGTTCGCCGGGTGCCCTTCTTGGGCGCCACCCTTCTTCGGGCAAGCAAGAAGGGTGGCAATACGCAATGGATACGGCTACACTACCCTCCTCGTTAGTTACAAGTGTCACTAGATGTAACTTTGGTATCCTACCTCTGCTCGTGGCCCGCGACGGGCTTGCCCGACGAGGTCGGCGCAGGCTGCGCGGACGGCTGTGCGGGCTGAGCAGCTGACTGCGCCGTTGACGATTCCATCGACACCACCTTGGGATTGACGGTCATGCCGTCCTTCACCTTCTGCAGGCCCTCGACCACGATGCGCTCGCCGGGCTGCAGCCCCTCCGAGATCACCACGAGCGACCCGGTCTTCACGCCGGGCTTGACGGTCCGAACCGAGACCTTATTATCGGCGCCGACGACCGCCACCTGGAAATTGCCCTGCAGTTCGTTGACGGCGCGCTGCGGCACTACTACCGCGCCCGGGATCGTCTGCATGACCGCGCGGACCTTGGCATACTGGCCCGGCCGGAGCACGTTCCCGGGATTCGGGAAAAGGATCGCAAGCTTGAGCGTTCCGGTCATGGCGTCCACCTGCCGGTCAGCAAAGCCGAACTCGCCCTGCTTCGGATAAACGCTCCCGTCAGAAAGGACCAGGTCGATCTGCCGCTTCGGCGCGCCTGGCGCCGGCTTGCTCGCCTGGGCATGAAGGAATTCCTGCTCGCTGATCGGCACCCAGACCTTGATGGGGTCCACGGTCGAGACCGTGGTCAGCTCATCGACCGTTCCCGGCCCCACAAGGTTCCCGATCTGGGCCTTGGCAACACCCGCGACGCCGTCGATGGGTGAGGTGATCCGCGTGAACCCCAGGTCCAACTGCGCCTTGTCCAGGGCGGCCTTCGCCGCATCGTAGGCTGAATGAGCCGATGACTCGTTCCCGATCGCGTCATCAAGGTCCTTTTTGCTCACCGCGTTCTGCTCCGCCAGCGGCTTGATGCGCGCCAGGTTCGCCTGGGTCTGGTCCCAGCGCGCCTTCTTCTGCGCCACGTCTGCCTTGGCCTGGTCTACAGCGGCCTGGAAGGTCCGGGGGTCGATCTGGAACAGCACCTGCCCCTTCTTGACGAACTGGCCCTCGGTGTAGACCTGCTTGGTCAGGTAACCCTGGACCTGGGCGCGTATCACGGCGTTGACCGACCCGTCCATGCTGCCCACCCACTCCCTCTCAACTTTCACGTCCTGCTTGGCAACCTCGGCAACTTCGACGTCTGTCGGACCGGCCACCTTGACTTCTTTCTTGCATCCCGTTGCTGCCACCACGAGCAGGACCAGGACCATGAGGCCGGGAATCATCCTTTTCGGCGAACTACAGCGCATGAAACACCTCCCTGAGATAAAAGAATCTGAACGCAGGTCCTGCACGATGTAAGCGATGCAAAATCTAATAAACGATGGCATGCAGAGAAGATCTACAATTGTTAAGGAGAAAATCCGAAGGAACGGTTTAAATCTATCATGCGTGGCAGCAAGAGTCAATCGGGAATACCAGGGAAAAACCGCCAAATCCGCGGATCGCAGTGGTCCCGTCCCTTTCATCACGCAACTGGGCTGCGTGGTCGCCGGAGGTCCGTCATTCTCACGGCCTTCCGAGAAAGAAGTAGAAGCTTCTATTGCTGTCTTCCCCCATGCCATAGCCGATATAGATCGGGCCGAGCGGCGTGTCGGCCGCAAGGAACAGCGATCCCGACGTCAGCGTCCCGGTCGGGTTGCCGGGGACCAACTGGCCGCCGATCCGGCCGACCTCGAGGGAAGCTCCGGCATACACGCCTTCCGTCATCACCGCCTTCGACAGTTTCCGGTAATACACCAGCCGCCCGAAGGCAAGGGAATCGCCGTAGAACTGCCCGGTCCGGTACCCGGACAATCTCAAGAATCCGCCGAAGGAGAACTGATCGTAGACAGGCAGCGGAGAGGAGCCGATCGTCCCGCCCCCCTTGAGCCCGATCTGCACGGTGTTGTCGCCGAAGGAAACGGCGGATTGGACATCGCCTTCCCAGCGCGTATAGTTGTCGCGAGCGCCCAATCCGGTTTGCGAATCAAATATCTCCGCAGTGGCGGCATAGCCGCTGCGCGGGAACTTTATGCTGTCAAGCTGGTCTATGCGCAGGCGGGCGCGCACCGCGCCTATGTCCGCCTGGTCTTCCGCCGGCACCATGTACGAAGGCCCCGAATTCAGCTTGAAAGACTGTTGGCCGCCGACAAGGCCGACGCGCAATTCGCCGTACTTGGTGATCTGGCTGCCCAGGTCCAGACCCGCGGTCGTGCTGCGGTTGTTGTACTTGGCGAGAACCGTGCTCCCCTGGAATATCTGCACATAATTCTGGTCGTACTCCACCATCGGCGCCACGAAAAGGTACCGGTGGACGGACAAGGGCTGGTAGAACTCCGAGAAGAATTGGGTCGCCTGTCCCACCTGGACATCGTTGCGCCATTCAGCTCCCAGGCTGTTGACCCATGTTTTCCGGTAGCTGCCGAGCACATTGAAGTACGCATCGCCTCCGGATTCAGCGGACAGCCCGAGGCCGAAACGCAGATAGTCGGGCCCCCAGGATTTCTCCACTGCGTCGACCACCAGGATCCGCTTCCCCGGCTCCTCGATGAGCCGGTATCCGACATGCTCGAAATCCCCCCTCCCGTAGATGCGCCGCATGTCGGCGTCCACGACCTTGATATCCAGCGGTTTGCCGACCTGCGTTTCCATGTTCTCTGCAATGACCTTGGGATTGACGCGCTTCAGGCCTTCCACACGGATCTCGTTGATCGGCCTGGTGTCGGCGGCCGCCGCACGCGTCTGCCGGCGCCGGTGCTCCTCATACTGCTGTGGTGAGATGCTGTAGCGCGACAGCTGGTCCTTGACCTTTCGCGCGGCGGCCTCGCCGATAGGCACGGTGTCCGGCATGTGGTCGAAATCGGTGGCAGAATAATCTCCCAGCTCGGGCACGATGAGGATGTCATCGGGTTTGAGCGAATCAAGCGAGGCCGAAACGTTCTGCTCGGTCAGGATGTTGATCATCTGGCCCGTGACGCCGAGCAGCGAACTGATCTCGTCGCGCTTCATGAGCGGCGTGCCGAGGTTGACCGCGATGATGATGTCGGCGCCCATGTCGCGCGCCACGTTCACCGGCAGGTTGCGGGTCAGGCCTCCATCCACCAGCATCTTGCCATCGATCTCAGCCGGCGCTATCGCGCCCGGCACCGACATGCTTGCGCGCATGACCGCAGCCAGGTCGCCCGAACGGAACACCACACTCTTGCCGAACTCGATATCCGTGGCGCAGGCCCGGAACGGGATCGGCAGCGTATCGAAGTCAACGGGGCCCTTGACCTTGGCCAGGTCGCGCAGCACGGCCTCCAGTCCGATGCCGGTCACGACGCCTTTCGGCAGAAGCAGCTTGCCGCGGCGGAATCCCAGTTCAGGCCCGATGTAGTTCTTCAGATCATCCTCCTTGCGCCGTATGGAGATATCCTGCCGCGGTGGTGAGTCCGTTGCCAGGTCCGCCGACTTGATGGTGCTGATGTCGCGCAGCATCTGGTCCACGGTATTGCCCGAGGCGTAGGAACCTCCCACGATAGAGCCCATGCTGGTGCCGGCAATGTAGTCGACGGGCACGCGCATTTCTTCGAGCACCTTCAGCACACCAATGTGCGCTGCTCCGCGTGCGCCGCCGCCGGAGAGGACAAGGCCGATGCGCGGCCTCGGTTTGGCGGCCGCAGTGGTGTCAGTTTTCTCGGCGGCGGATACAGGTGCCGCTCCCGCCGCCAGGACCAAAGCGAGCATGCATGCCGCCCTCCACCATCCTGTCTTCCTGATGCGCTTCGTCATCAAGGTTTCCATTGGTCCTCCCCTTACTATGGTCGTTCAGCAGATCCGCTCTGAGCGGTCATTGCGAGAAACGTTAGCGACGAAGCAATCTCGCAGTACATATACGATCAAGCCGCGATTGCTTCGCTGCGCTCGCAAAGACACCCTAACCTAAATCGTTGTCGGGCAATCTGTCAGTTCCTACGTCTGATGCGTTTCAGGTCTAGGAACCCGGTGATGACGCGGTCCATGACGGTATAGATAGCCTTGTTAAACCATTACCTGCATCACTGCACCTGTCGAGCAGCCACAAAAGCGGACAGCAGGAAAACAGCTCCTAGCGCTCCGATTGAAGGTCCTTGAGCAGCCTCTGGTAGGCGGGCGCCTCGCGCAGGAGCCGGCCGGCAACCTCGCGGAGCTTGTCCACCTGCTCCTTGGGCAGCGTCAAGCTGGTCTTCACCTTCTTGAAATAGAGACGTTCGGCCGGGTCCTTCAGGTTGTCGAAGGTGACCTGCGCCACGTATCCGCGCCGCTCAGGGCCGCTGGCCGGAGATTCAGCCTGCCAGGCCACAAGCTTGTCCCGCACCTGCTCCACCGCGTCAAGGGAGATCCGGTCGACGGGGATCGACCACATCTGGTCCGTTACTATGTCGGTATCCGGCGGCGCGGGGGAGCGGTCCCAATCCACTACAGGGAAGCGCAGCGCGTTCACAATGATGACCACCACCTTTTTGGCCCGGCGGAGCGCCGGCAGCACTGTCTCGTCCGGGTCGACCTTCAGGACCTCGAAGGCCATTATCACTTCGGTGAGGCCGATATTTTCTGAGAGGCCGCCGTCGAAGAGGTGAACGTAGGGGCGGTTCGGGTTCTCGTAGGACTGCAGCGCGCGTGCGCGGAGCAGGGCGCGGCCCGGCGTCTCGGACTGGCCGATAGCGGCCTCGGCAGCGGCTATCCAGGCCGGCGCCTTCCTGCCGCAGGTCCCGCCGCGGTTCTCCAGGGTGATGGGTGTGAGCAGCGGCGGCAGCGCCGTCGAGGTGGCAATGGCCCGTCCCAGCGTCATCTTCGAGAGATCGCCGCAGATAGCGTCGAAGTAGTCCTGCGTATAGCTGAACCGCGCGCCGGTGGTGACATCGGTGCCGTTGATGATCACGAAGGGCCCCTTGGCTTTCTTCAGGTCGTCGAAGGTTGCGTGGTCGAACACCGTCTCATCGTAGAGCTCGGCGAAGAGGTCCGACTTTCCGAAGGTCCCGGAGGGAAGCCGGAACCAGTTGACCGGGTTCAGGATGATGCGCTTTGCCAGTTCGCTCTCGAGGTTGCGCGACAGCACCTTCGACTCGAACTCCTCGAAGGTCTTCTCGCCGCGCAGGCTGTAATAGGTGGCGGGCAGCGTGCCTCCCGACACCGCTGAGATCACGTCCACCTCGTCGAGGAGGCGGCGCTTTACGCCGTTCACCATCACCTCGGTGCGGCGCAGCTCTTCCAGGACGCCGTAGCCCAGCGCCGCAGCGCGCGTGCCGCCGCCGGAGATGGCAAGGACCACCAGCAGGTCGTCGGACTGGCCGGGGCGGGGAGCCTCGGCGAGGCGGTAGCCCGGCGCGCCTGCCTGCTCCAGCCGCGGTGTGGCGGGCCAGTGGGCGCAGCCGCCGGCGAATACGCAGAGTGACGCCAGCAGGGTGACAGCGCACGACGAAGTGAAGATCGAGTTGTGTTTCATGGTCTTCCTCCTTAATTAATTATACCTTGCGCATGGGCCTCTGCGGTTGCCGGCTCCAGACGCTAGTTCGATATCAGGCCCGCATTGAGCCGCCATAGCACGTAGTTCAAGTACGATGCGAAGGTGACCCAAGCCACGTAGGGCAACATCAACCCGCCGGCAAGCCGATCCACGCGCCAGAACAACACCACGACGATCAGGATCACTACCCAAAGAGCCACGATATCGAAGAACGCCAATTCGGGCCGATGCAACCCGAAGAACAGATACGACCACAGTGTGTTGAGGACAAGCTGGACTATGAACAAGACCAGAGCCGCGCCGGCGCCGCTGAAACCCGCCTTTCGCCATACGAGCCACGCGGCCATCCCCATGAGAACATAGAGCACAGACCAGACGGGAGCGAAGATGGCGTTCGGCGGATTCCAGGAAGGTTTGGCAAGCGATGCATACCATGCGCCCGGCATAGACCGGGAGCCGATCCACCCAGCGGCGAATGAAACCACCAACCAACCTACGAGACCTGCTGTACTTTTCCCAATACCCACAAATCCTCCTGCTGTCTGACCGATCAGTGAATTACTCATCATCATAGCAGCATTTCAAATAGTTAGTCTGCTCCGACCCCGATTAACAGGTGCATAAAGGGGAATCGATGCCACTGCTAGAACTTCGCCCCGAGCGAGAATACGGCAAACCTGTTGTCGCTGTCGTCAGGATTGAAGATATAGGCCCCGAGCGTCGCTTTGTGGTACATGACCTGCGCGAAGAATCCGCGCTGGATATCGCGTTCGCTTTGATAGACCATCGTACGCTGGGTGACGATGCCGAAGCGCAGCCACTCGAGCGGACTGATGCCGAGCTCGTTCCACGAATAGGTGAAGCTGTCCTGCCTGACCTCAGTGTCGCGCACGTACTCCGTTTCCGTGTAGAAGTCCACGATGCCGTAGGCGAGGCTCGCCTCGAACCCGGGCGCGATCCCCTCCTTCTGGCCGAATACCGCTCCGATGATCGGCGTCAGCTCCCAGGTGATTTTTTGACCGCCCGAGAACTTCCAGCCAACGAAGAGCGAGCCGCTGTCGATGGCCTCGTAGTTGTACCGCGCCTCGATGTGCAGCGCCTCCTTGTCCGCCCGTGCGACAGCGAGCGTGAAGTCGTCCTGGTTGCGGAAGGAGTAGTAGGATGCCGTGATGTCGTATTTCCAGCCGGTTGCATCCGCTGTCGATGAGGTCGAGGACGCGAGCCCGGCCTCCTGCGCGCTGCAGGTCAGCGCCCCCAGCAGCAGCGCTGCTGCCACAATAATAGTGATCGATAGTCGGTCCCGCATCATCATCCCCCGAGCGCCATGATGATGGTCACCAGGACGCCTCCGACAGCAGCCATTGCCAGACCGGTCTTCCAAGCTATCCCGCCGGCATACTTACCGAGCTGATAGCCGCCGATGAACAGCATCGCCAGCGCGACGCCGTTCGAGACCCGCATGGCAAGCGCCAGCTTGGAAATAAAGATGAACGGCAACACGACGGGAAAGGTCGACAGGACCACGAGCAGGAACACGCCGAACGCTCCGGCGTAATCATCGCGGCCAAGCCTCATTCGGGTCGGCACATCGGGGAGCGCAATGAGCCGCCGACGCATGTCCTCCAGACCATCAGCGCCTACCGCCTCACCCAGTCTGCCGGGCAGGGCCTCGGCGATGGCTTCGTGCGCTGTCTGCCTGTCCTTGGCGTGCGGACCACGCCCAGGAGCGTCAGGTTACGCGCCCGGCCGGTCATCGTCGCCACGAGGTACATCACCGCATCGACCAGTCCCCAGGCGAGGTTGCACCCGAGCGCGGTCAGCATCACGGTACGGACCTCCTCGCGCCCTGCTGTCGCGGCATTAAGCGCTCCGGTGAACGACAGCGCCATGAGCACGCCGAAGATGATCTCGGAAATGCGGCTGACCGGGTCCAGCACCCGCTCGCGCTGCTCTTTTTTCTGTTCAGGCATGCAAGCCCCTTTCCGTTCGACGCGAATTGATGATCTTCTCCTGCAGAGAACGCTGAGATCGCGAGAGATTCCATCAGCAAATCCATTCATAATCGCGAGTCATTCTTTTATAGATTTCCAGGCTGATATTGAATCCCTCTGCGTGCTCTGCGCCCTCAGAGGTGAGATACTGTCATGACCTGCATTAATGCGCCAGGGGCGGCAGCAGGTAGAGCGTGATCGCGAAGGTCAGGTAGACTGTCAGCACCATCACGCCAATGAACCATGCCGAGCGGCCGCCGGTGGAGATGAGCGCCGCAGTCATGGTCGCCAGCAGGATCATGACCACGGCGCCGGGCCAGAACTGCAGGGTCATCGGCGACGGACCGAGCACGTAGCTGAGCAGCACCAGGATCGGGACCACGCACACCGCTATCTGCGTGGCGCTTCCCAGCGCGATGCCGATGCTGATGTCGAGCCGGTTCTTCCGCGCCGCCGAAAAGGCCGACGCCATCTCCGGAATGCCGCCCACCAGCGACACGACGACGAAACCGACGAAGGCCTTGGTCATCCCCAGCGTCTTTGCTGCTTCCTGCACTGACCCGACGAACACTTCGCTGATCAGCGCAGTCAGGACGGTGACGCCGCCAAGCCCCGAGCGCCAGGGCCATCGGCCAGGGCGCGCTCTCTTCTCCCCCCATGGGCCTCCGCGGAACCGAAGAACTCTTTGTGCGTCTTGAGCGAGAAGAGCAGCCCGAGGCCGTAGAGCGAGAGGAGGAGGATTGCCAGGGAAAAGCTAAGGTTCGCCGTGAACGCCGTGCCCTTCACGGCGTCCGCCGCTCCGACGGCCGATGGGATGAGCAGCGCGACCACCGCAAGAAACAGCTGGCCCGCCTGGAGCCGCGCGCCCGCTTTATTGAATTCCTGCACATGGTTCCTGAGCCCGCCCAGCAGGAGCGACGCGCCGAGCACGAACAGCGATTTGGTCACGATCGCCCCGATCATGGTCGCCTTCACCAGCATGTACTCTCCGGCGCGCAGCGCGGCCAGCGCAATGATCATTTCGGTCAGGTTCCCCAGCGTGGCGCTGAGCATTCCGCCTACCGCGTCCCCGGTCTTTGCGGCCACCGCCTCCGTGGCGCGGCTCGTCAGCGCCGCGAGCGGCACGATGGCGAGGACGGACAGCACGAAGAGCAGCGTCGGCGAATCGGCCCACACATGTTCGGCAATGAAAACCACCGGCACGAACACCAGCAGCCAGAGCATCGGATTATTGCGTATCTCTTTCAGGAGCAGGTTCATAGTGGTATTCTCCTCGCTCTCAACGTATAGTCAATCTTTTACCACAGAGACCACCGAGGACACAGAGAGGTTCTTGATAACTGATAAGGAGCGTTATCACGAATCTCGCGAATGATACGAATGGCACGAATAAAAGACGTAAGACGACCAACGATAAAGAACCTATTCGTGTGAATCTATAATTCGTGTCATTCGTGTTGATGCATCTTGCGGTGATCGTTCATACTACAAGGACCTGGAACAGGTGGCATTGCCAGGGCTTCATGTCGAAGTACACACCGCCATCCCGCATCTCGTCCCCGCTCCGGTCATAGGTCTCTCCATACAGCACATCGATGAGACGCCATGTCTTTTCTCTCAGCTCATCCCACGGCACATGGACACGTGCCTGGGTGGCTTCCTGCCGGAAATTGATGATGACAAGAAAGCGCTCATCGCCCTTAACCCAGCACCAGGCCAGAATGTTCAGGAAGCTATTATTGTCCGGCCAGCCGCTCCGTTCACAGAGGCGCCATTCGCCGTTCCGAAATACAGCACGATTGGTCTCCTTCAACAAGCGTCCGTAGAAGGCCGCGAGGTCATGATCAGCCTGCTCTGCCGGGCGGCGGCCGAGAAAGACCGGCAGCCTCACCTTCCTTCCCTCGAACTGCCCTTCGTGCAGCAGTCTTGCCCCGGTGAGAGTGAGGACCGCCACAGCCGCGGCGCGACCTTTGCCGTCCGGAAACGTGGAAGCGGCCCTGGGCTCGTCATGGTTCTCGATGAATCGGACCATCCCCTTTTGGTAGGAGGGGTCCGCAAGGAGATGCAGACGCACGCTCTCGGCGTCCCCGTGTTCCATCCGGTCATAGAGCTTCTTGTCGTAGCAGTGATCGAAACCCTGCCGCTGCAGTTCCCATTCCAGGTCCCAGTATGCCTCTGCGATGAACTTGAACTCCCGATGCTTCTTCCTGATCGCCGGGATGACTGTCGTCCAGTAGTCGTTTACCGGCTTTGCTCCGGCACGAGCCCCCCAGGTGCGCTCGAAGATGTTGTTCAGCAGGAGCATGGCCATGTCGCACCGGATGCCGTCACATTGTTCGGCAATGTTTGAAACAGTATCGATCACCGCCTGCCGGAGCCCCGGCTGAAAGGCGTTCAGCTGGAGCACATCGGACCATGCGGGGAAGAATGGATCCCGTCCGCAGGCAAACACCTTCCCGCCCGCCTCGATGAAGGACGCCGGATCGTTCCTCGCGTCGTCAGCGCTCCCCTGAACGAAGTATTCCGGATGTTCGCTCACCCACGGGTGATCGGGCGCCACGTGATTGGGAACAAAATCGAGGATGAGGCGGATGTTGCGCTGTGCGAGGGTATTCCGGGCTGCTGCCAGCCCCTTCGGACCGCCGAGGTGCTGGTCCACGACATAACGCCGCACGCAGTAGGGCGATCCGACGTTGTCTTCCGATGAAAAGTCAGAGAGGGCCCTCTTGAAATCCTCAAGGAGCCCCTTGTTCCGCATGGAGATCTCGATCCCGGCAGGGCTACGCTCCCAGACACCCATGAACCAGACGGCGTCAAAGCCATAAGAGGCGATGGCATCCCACTCCTGTTCCGGGACCGTCGAGAGATCCACCGGTTGACCGTATTTCAGGCCGAGCTCACGGAGCCAGACCCAGGTATTGATCTCATAGATAATAGGGTATTTGGACCAGGCTCTCATGGTATGCCCCCTTACCAGTCAGTCGATTTTCTCATCCCTTTTCCCGTACATCATTGAGCACCCTGCAGCAAAATACAGGGAATGTGCTCCCTCCTGGATTCATGCCCGTTCAGAAGCGGATCGTCGCGCCGAGCGCGGGGCCGCTGAAGCGCAAGTTCTGGAGAAGTTTATCATTCCCTTGATCGTAATAAAGATCGCGATAAGCGAGCGTCGCCTCGCCCCACTTGAACGAGTAGGCGATGCCGAGCATCACCTGACATGTCGGGCTCGACGATCCTGCCCCGATGTCGAAGTAGTACGGGATCGACCAGTCGCTGCTGCCGAGCGGAACGCGCCCTCGGATACCAATGATCGCATCCCAGAGGTCCGCCCGCTCGGAGATCCCGCCGGTCCGCGGGAACGTCTGCACTCCTCCCGGCCCGGCGACATCTAGCGTGAGCTGCCAGTCCGTCGTGGCCATAAGGCCGAAGTAACGCACACCTCCGAACACGTCGAGCGTCACGGCACTGCCGGTCTGGATCGCGTAACCCGTGCCGAGCGTCCAGGTCATGCCCCGAAACGTCGTGCTGGTCGCAAGGTTCACGCTGGAGCTCACAAGACTGCCGCCGAAATCGATCGCTCTTGACTGTGCTTTCCTCGTCGGCGAAGCTCAGATAGATGAGATCGGTGAACACCGACCACCGGCCCCTGCGAGCCTCGCGCCGAGAGCAGCATGAGCCCCTGAAGGTTCTGGAGATATTCGTTCGGTCCCGTCTCGACCTCCGGGCTCCCACTCCGCCGCCCTGCGGAATGTTGTACTTCAGCTGCCGTTGATATTCGGCAGCCAGAGGTAGGGTGTTATCGAGAACTTCCACTGGTCGGCGGGCGCAACGGTTTGTGCCTGCGCCGGGGCCGTGAAGATCATGGCAGTCATCGCGGCCAGCAAAACCATTCCCATCACAACGCGCTGCAGGCGGATCAACGAGTTCATCCTGTGCTCCTTTGCAAGTGCCGTATTAAGCCTTCTTTATTGTATTAGTGTACCATAGGCATCGGTAAATTCCCCACCCCCTGTGCTCAAAGCGGGGCGGGGAAGGTCAGTTATTTCGTACCGCTTGGCGCAGAACTCGGCTCTGCTGTTGGCGCCGGAGCAGGTGCTGCCGCCGGTGCTGGAGCCTCTGCCGGGGCGGGTGCTACTGTCGGTGCCACGACCGCTGCCGGGGCCGCTGTCGGTGTAGGCTTGCTCACGGGAGCAGCAAGGCCGGCTTTATATTCTTTCTCACTGATCTCCTTCACTTGCGAATTCTGGAGCGTGACGATGCTGCCGGTGCGAGTATCCATCACTTTTACCGCACCACCTGCGAGAGTATCAACTTTCTCAGTATAATACTCCTTGCCCGATTGTGGATCCGTCACCTTGTAATATGATGCGCATCCAATGACAATCAGCCCAACGCACAGACTTACCACAAGCCATCCATACCTCATATGTCGTTTCATGGTTATTTCTCCTTTCATCATAAATACAGCGTTTAGTTTCAGGTTGGCGCGGAAAGAACAAAGGACCGCGCCATGCACATCAGCTTATCAACGTTAGGACTATGTCTGACGTCACCTCCTTCCCGCAGAGGTCTGAAGAGGATCATTCAGGGACCGCTTATTTCAACCCCGTGTCCTTCATGGACTGTTTGCACCGCTTGCTGACCTTCGCGTCGTTCTTGTCGAGGCACTGGAGCAGCCGCCCCTCGCCGGGCTTGATATCGGCGCAATAGTTCATCAGATCGTCGCGGCACTCGTTCGCCACGTAGGTCAGAGCGGTCAGCGCCCGCTCAAGCTGGGCTACTGCATCATAGAGCGCATACTCGCACTGGCCTGACAATTTGTCCTCATGAGCATAGAGACAGGCGAGAACACGCCCCTCGCCGGGCGTCACCTCCTTGCAGTAGGTCGTGATCTCCTTATCACAGCCCCTTGTCACGCTTTCTACCAGCGAATACCTGGTAGAGGCGCATCCACCGAACACCAGCGCAAGACACGTCACCAGAATCCACATCGATGTTTGCTTCATGATCTTATCTTGCCCCCCTTCTGTTATTTCTTCAGCCCCGTGTCCTTCAAGGCCTGCTTGCAACGACTGCTAACCTTCGCATCGTTCCTGTCGATGCACTGGAGCAGCCGCCCTTGTCCAGGTTTGATATCGGCGCAGTACTTCGTCAGGTCGTCCCTGCACTCGTTCGCCACGTAGGCCAGGGCGTTTATGGCCCGCTCAAGCTGCACCGCGGCATCGTAAAGCGCGTACTCGCACTGGGCCGACAGCTTGTCGCTGAACGCGTACAGGCAGGCAAGCCCTCTCCCTTCGCCCGGCGTCACGTCCTTGCAGAAGGTCTTGAGCTCCTTGTCGCATCCCTTGACCACGCTGTCGATCAGCGCCTGCTGGGCCGAGGTGACCCCACTGAACACCAACACCATACCGATGACCACCATCCACACCATTGCATACCGCATGTTTACTTCCTCCTTTGCTCCTGTGATATACGTCGCTGATTATGCCGACGCTCTTGCCTTCTCGAGGGTCTCGGTCTCGCTCACACTGCCTCTGCCTTCTCCCCCTCTGACCATGCTCCTCCGGCTACCCGAGCCGCTCTCCGGATTGCAGCGCTGCAGCCGTCTGCGGAAGCTTTGACGTAGTTGTTTTCTTCCATTGCTCTTCCAGCAGTTCTCTGGCCGCCTTCTCAAGGAACTCCGGTGCGGCCCACTTCTGCACATCGAAGTCGTTCTTTATGTAGCCGTGGCTCAGCATGAAATTTTTGCCGATCTCGACGGCGGCCAGGTTCTGAAGTGACAGGTTCGGCACCAGATCCACGTCCCTGATGCCTTGGTAGGTGTGCTCGATGTCGCGGTAGAAGGTCTGCTGGTCGAGGATTTCCGCAGCGGCGCGCTTGTTCTCGTTGGCCCAGCGCCCGGCGCGGATCATGCCTTTCATGAACGTAACGGCGAGTTCGGGATGTTGCTCGGCCATGACATCGGTACATGTGATGGCCGCGGGAATGTTGGCCACCTGCAGGCGCCAGTCCGGATAGCGGGAAAGATCTTCGATCGCCGCGAACTTGCCCGTCGCCTCGGAAACCTGCTGGAGCGGTTTGGTTTGCATGTACATCGCATCGATGACTCCCTTTTCCAGCGCGGACTCCAACGGACGGAAGGCCAAGTCGCGCTTGTGGTCACGCTTCAGCCACAGATCAATCGAGAGTTCCATGACCGGGCCCATCATCGCCAGATCGTTGTACCAGTCGTCCGCGTAGGGGAACTCGACGAGTTCAATGTCGTCCATGGTCATGCCGTTCATCCGGAGCATGAGTTCGATCCCCTGGTGCTCCTGAATGCGCCACCAGTCGTTCTTGATCTTGTTCATGCTCTTGGAAAGGCCGATCTTTTTGCCCTTCAGATCCTGCATGCGGTAGATGTTGTCCTTGGCGCGCACCATCATGACACCGCCTTCGGCCGGCATTTGGGTGACGCCCAGCAGCCTGGTCCGACGGATGTCCGCGTGCACTTCGATCGGGGGGAACAGCCCGCCGAAGCGGATGAGATTGTCCAAGTTGTGGATGTAGTGCGGATACCAGTCGTTCTCAGGGGTGGAACGCATGTAAGCAAACTTCACGCCGATTTTCTTATACTCTTTCTTGGTCAAGCCCAGTCCCTCGTCCACATTGGACGCGGAAACAAGTGGGCAGTTGGTGTAGTACACTTCTTTCCAATCTAGCTTCACCACGTTTAATTTTGTGTTATCGAGTGTTGTCTCTTTTATTTTCTTTTCGTCAGCCATGATCAGTCTCTCCTTTTTAATGTGATTTTTCATCACCGGACCGGCGGTGATGACGATCTGTTCGGATTCCAGGCCCGTCGCATGGTGAAACTATTCCTTCATGTGTCACTGAGCTTATATTTTTATCATCCCCTTTCTTTTATAAGAGCAGTTAACTTGATCTCTCTATAACGGGGCGCATATACCTACGCTGTAGCTTCCGGCTTAGCTTGAACTTTCTCCTTACGATATGCCTCGATCGCATGTCGATTGGTCGGGTACAGCCGGTTTTCCTCGATCAATTTCATGAGATGATACCGTTCCAGCAAAGCAGTGGTCGGCTGATTGGCACGGCTAACGGCAACGGTTACGCCACGTTTGACTAGCCACGTCAGGACTTGATGCAGTACTTCCTGACCAGTGGTGTCGATATCATTCATCGCTTCCGCGTCCAGCACAAACCATTTGACCGGCGTGGCGGCCTGCGTGACAAGTTTTTCCACCTCTTCCTCAAACAACGTGGCGTTGGCAAAATAGAGTGATGCGCCAAAACGATAAAAGAGTATCCCGGAAGTATCAGGGGCCTGGCCTGGTTCCTCGGGGACAAAATGACTGCCGTCCGGTGCTTCCTGCAGCACCCAGGTGCCGGGCCGGGACGCCCGCCGGAGTAGATCGATCGTGGCAAGCAGAAATGCAATGATGACAGCCTGCAACGGTCCGAACACCAGGACACTGAGCAGGCAGACGGCAGCGACCCAGAATTCAGACCGTCGCATCTGCCAAAATTCCCGAAGCTCCTCGACTTCGATCAGGTTCAACACGGCACTGGCGACGACCCCGGCCAATGCCGCAGTGGGCAGATACGCAAGCTGATCGGTAAAGAAGACCATGACCAGCGCGACCGTCACAGCCGCGATCAAACTCGAGAGCTGCGTGCGGGACCCTGCTGCGTCCATTGCCGCGGTGCGCGAGGCGCTGGGGCCCGAGACCAGCGAACCCGTGAACCCGCTTGCGATACTGGCCATGCCGTAGGCAAACAATACCTGGTTCCCATCAGCCTTGGTGTTGTTCTTTCGGCTGCAACTGCGGACCAGCAGCAGTGCCTCGCACAAAGTGATGCCGACCACGGCCATGGCACCGGGCAGCAGGCGCAGATAGTCTGCCAGCGGTATGCTGGGTATCGTCAGGGCGGGCAGTCCCGACGGCATTGCACCCAGCACTTTCACCCCATATTTATCCAGGCCGAACACTGCCACGATGATCGTCGTCAGTATCAATGCTATCAGCGCCGCCGGTGCTTTGGGTGCGTGTGCTTTCATGAGACGTACGATAGCAAACGTGCCCAATCCGATACCGACGGAATAGATGTTCGCATGAGGTATGGACTCGACCAGGACAACGAGTTCCGCAAAATAACCCGTGGTGTTGACGGAAGTAGCCATCGCACCATGGAGTTGCTCGGCCATCGCCCCTAATCCCGATCCTCCGGCGTGAACGGCCCCCAGTATCCTCCTGGCCTGGTTGGTCAACACCTCGATCCCCAGACCGGTGATGAAACCGGCCAGTACCGCGCGGGAGAGAAAATTGGCGAGAAAGGCCAGCCGGAAGAACCAAAATACAAAAAAAAGCAGGCCGCACATCACCGCAAGGGCCAAAGCATACTGCACACGCAGCGGGTCTCCAATCGGAGCAAAGCCGATAAGCATTGCTCCCATGATCGCAGCAATAGGGGCATCCGGGCTTCCCACGACATGGCGCGAGCTGGTGAAGAGCGCAAATATCGCGAGTGGTATGATGCCCGCATACAGGCCAAACACCGGGGGCAACCCGGCCACCTGCGCATATCCGATATTAAGGGGGATGATCAAGGCCGCCAGGGTGATGCCGGCGGAGATCTCGCTGGGCAAATTTGTCCACGTCATTCCCTGCAAACCCGAGAACATCGTGGGCCATTGGAATCTAGGCGTCGTACTCATGCATCAATCTCCTCTTTATTCGTGCACCGCGACGTCTCTTCTCCGGAAAAAAAGCGCCTGTATCTTGTCCTGTCCCAATACCCGACCCAGTTCCTTGACGCCGAAGAAGGGAATAAAAGCAACAAAAACGACCAGAGCATTGGCGATAAATTCATAGGGCCCTTTCCCCAGGAAATCGACAAGGCCCCCCGTGAACCCCGTCCCCTTCCAAAGGACCTTGACCACATTCTCGAGTACGGTAAAGATACCGAGAAAGAGCGTGAAGACGGCAGTCTTGTAGAGAGTAGGAAAGATCAAGGGCTTCTGTTCAAGACCGCGGCCGAGGCGAAACACCGCTCCGATCATGATGACCTTTGCAAGGACCAGCGCTTCGATCACGGCAAACCCGTAATTCGTGTACGTGATATCATGAGCAGCCAGAATAAGTCTTCGGTACACCGTGAACGATGCGAACACGATGGTGAGATAAACGACATTGATCCAGTACTCGACCATCTCATGAACCAATTTTTTCTTCCAGCTGACCTTGCTTGTATCAGTGTTGCTCATGATCTATGCCTCCTCGCGCAAAACTGCGTTGCCCTTGTTCGAATGCTCAGTACTGAATTTGGATCTGTCAGCAGCAAGGTCCTTCCCTTCCCTCAGCTCTCCCAGAAGGTCGTAGAATGAGCCCGCGACAGGAGACCTCCGGAGACATTCCGCGCTTTGAATCCGTTCTGCAGAAGGATCCGCGTCGCGTAGTACGCTCGTCCGCCGGAGCGGCAAATAACGTGGATATCCCGATCGCGGGGCAGCTCGTTGAGACGGGCCCTGAGTTGGCCCAGCGGGATGTTGACAGCGCCCTCCGCATTCTCCAGAACGAGTTCCACGGGCTCGCGCACATCGAGGAGAAAGTCCTTTCCAAGGGAGTCCCAATGACTGATCGGCATGTCACCGCGCAGGACATCGGCTGCGATCATCCCCGCGAAATTGACGGGGTCCTTCGCGCTGCCGAATTGGGGCGAATAGCACATCTCCGCTTCCTCGAGGTCGTAGATCGTCGCACCCATCTGGAGCGCCACGGCCAGGGCGCTGATCCGCTTGTCCACGCCGTCCAGGCCGACCGCCTGCGCTCCGAGCAGGCGTCCGTCGGATTTCCGGAACAGGACCTTCATCGCTATCGGCCTGGCTCCCGGGTAGTACCCCGCATGGGAATTCGGGTAGAAGTATATCTTCTCGAAGTCCTTGTCGCCGATCCGTGCGAGCGTCTTTTCGCTTGCCCCGGTCCAAGCGGCCGCTCCGTCGAAGAGTCCGATGATCGAGGTGCCCTGGGTGCCCCGGAAGCGGGAGTCGCGCCCGGCGATCACGTCGGCCGCGATGCGGCCCTGCCGGTTTGCCGGGCCGGCGAGCGGGATAAGGCTCCACTCGCCTGTTATGTGGTCCTTGACCTCGACAGCGTCGCCGACGGCGAAGATGTCCGGATTGCTCGTGCGCATGTGATCGTCTACGCGGATCCCTCCGCGGTCGCCGATCTTCAGGCCCGCGGACTTTGCCAGCGCGGTGTCCGGTCGAACGCCGATCGCGAGGATCACGATGTCCGCCGGATACATCTTGCCGGACTTCGTGAGAACCTCGAGCGAGCCGTTCGCGGCCTGTTTGAACCCGGCCACTCCGTCATTGAGCGCCAGACGGATACCATGCCGCTCCACGTAACCCTCTACAATGCGCGCCAGCTCATGATCGAGCGGCGTCAGGACCTGAGCGGCCATCTCGACGATCGTTACGTCGAATCCCCGGTGGACGAGGTTCTCCGCCGTCTCCAGGCCGATGAAACCGCCCCCGACGACCACCGCGCGGGTCTTCGGCCGCAACGTCTGGAAGCCGGAATATTTGTGCATCCCGGCCAGGAACGAGGTGCCTCGTTCGATCCACTCGCGGATCGCCTTTGCGTCAGGCACGGTCCTGACGTGGAAGATACCCGGGAGGTCGATCCCCGGAAGGGGCGGGCGGACCGATGACGCTCCGGGCGAGAGCACGAGTTTGTCGTATGACTCGGTCGTCACCTCGCCGGTCGCGACATTGCGCAGGTCCACGGTCTTCTTATCCGGTGCGATCTTGATCGCTTCGCAGTTCGTCCGCGCTTCGACCGCGAACCAATCGCGGAACATCGCCGCGCTCGCGACGAGAAGGCTTGACTCCTTTTCTATCACGCCGCCAATATGATAGGGCAGCCCGCAATTCGCGTATGAAACATAGGGTCCCTTTTCAACCATGAGGATCTCCGCATGTTCATCCAACCTGCGCAGCCGCGCCGCGCACGATGCGCCGCCTGCCACTCCGCCAACAATGATGACCTTCATTTTCGCAGCCTTGCCTTTGCCTTCCATGAGTATCTCCTTGTCAATTCTATTTATCGTTCTAAGTTACTTATCGGCCTTTCAGGCGATGATCTCCGGGTCTTCTCGAATTCCGCTATTCGTCTCCGCGATAGATGTCACCCACACGGCCCTCACGCCTCTCCTGGCGGGTGGCGGCGTCAGCGCCATAAGCATGTCCGCCAAAGCCATGGCGCATCATTGCAATGGCCCGCGCCCAGTTTTTCTTCTCATCACGGGAGGCGAAAAGCTGCATCACAGCCTGCGAGATGACGGGGATCGGCACCTCCATGCGCATGGCATCGCCTACCAGCCAGTTGACCTCGCCCGTGTCCTCTACATAGGACGGCACCTTCTCCAGCCCGCCATCGGCGCGGTAGGCCGCTTCCATGAGATCGATGAGCCAGGAGCGGACCACTGAGCCATGCTGCCAGCATCGCAGGATATCGGCGATGACCAGCCGATCGTGGTAGTGTTCCATAATATCGATGCCTTCGCCAATCGCCTGGAGCATGCCGAACTCGATGCCATTGTGCACGAGCTTGGTAAAGTGACCGGCGCCGGGAGGCCCGGCGTGCACATAGCCGCCCTCGACCGCCAAAGACCGGAGAATTGGCTCGATGCGCGCAACAGCCGTTTTTTCACCGCCGACCATGAAGCAGGCTCCCTGTCGCGCGCCTTCAACGCCGCCGCTGGTCCCAAGGTCCACCAGCTGGATGCCGCGATCTTTGAGTTCGCGATGGCGCCTGATCGAGTCACCCCAGTAGGAATTACCGCCGTCGACAATAATGTCTCCCGACTCGAGTTCTTTCGCCAGATCATTGATGACCTTGTCGACGAGCGGCCCTGCCGGCACGTACACGAAAATGGCCCGCGAAGGCTTCAGCGCCGTACGAAATCCGGCGAGGCCGGAAACCTCCTTGAGGCCGGCTTTGCGCAGCTCCGCCGATGCGCCCCTGAGCTCGAAGCCCGCCACTTCCATTTTTTTCCCGAGGGCCTGCATCGCCAACCCACCGCCCATGCGGCCAAGACCAACAACTCCGAACTCCTGCATGACCTGTACCATGTTCGCTCTCCTTATCTTCGTGCCGCGCCTTGCCTGCTCCCCCGACGACCGCTCGGCCGCAGAATGGCCCGTGCGGGTGCTCCATCCGCTCCGGCAACCCGCAGCGGCAGACAGACGAGCTCATACGCTCCGGGTTTCGCCGCAGACAGGTTGAGCCCTTCGATGAGCCAGATCCCCGCGCCGAGGAGTATCCGATGGGTCTCGACGCCATCGTGCATATAGCCGCCGACCGAGAGGTAATCGATACCAACCGTGCGCACCTTTCGCTCAACGAGGAATTGCGCAGCCGCCGCACTGATATAGACAAAATCTTCGACAAACCGGCTGCTGTTCCAGCAGCGTTCGGAGTTCCGGGTGAGGAACAGCACACGCTCCCCCGCCCGCAGGCGGTGTGCCTCAAGCTCCTCGGGAAGGATCGCCTGGGGGTGCTCGATGCGAATCACGCGCGCCGGCCCGATCACGGCGTCGAGAGGCATCTCATCGAGCCCCGCGCCGTCAGCAATGAAATGCCGCGGCGCATCCATATGCGTGCCTGTATGCGCACCAAGTTCCAGCTTGGATACGTTGGCCGCATCTCCACGCGACAGGTCCTGAACGCGCTCGACGCTCACGCCTGGATCGTCGGGCCAGTGCACCATTCCCGAATAGATCGGCACCGAGATATCGATCCACGCCGCGGTCCTCTCGCCACTCACTGACGAAAGGCGCGTCGCCCTCGGAATGTTCCGTTTCTTCGATTTTTCCATCAGATCTCCGCGAATTGGATAACGACCTTGATGTCGTCGGGTTTCCGCTCCAGCGCCTTTTTGAAATTCTCCGGTTTTTCACGGCGCGTGATCAGACGGCTCAGCCACGCCCGGTCTGCTCGAGCCAGCATATTTCCCGCCTTATACCAGTGCCGCTTATTGGCGTTTACGCTGCCCACGACCACGTTGTTCTTTAACACCGCTGATGCCGCAATATCTGCGCAGGCTGCCGGCGTGACTACGCCGCCATGGCCGACGCCGGTCAGGCAAACGATCCCGCTTGAGCCGATCGCCTGTATCGAATCGGAGATCACCTGTCCCACACCTGTGCATTCAATGATGGCGTCCGGTTCCAAGCCGGTCTTCTTGACCGATCCGGCATGATAGGTCGCACCAAGGGCGCGCACCAGATCCGGCTTGGTACCGGATTCCATCCGGTCAAGGACATGGACGTCGAGGCCGAACAACTTGGCGGCGAGAGCAGCCAGAAGACCGATCGGGCCCGCACCCGTCACGAGCACGGTCCGCGGTTCCCAGAACGACCGCCGGCCAATGACCGCCACTTGTTCCAGGGCTTTTGTGATCACCGTGGCCGGCTCCAGGAGCACACCGAGGATCCCCAGGGAAGGGTCCACCTTAATGGCGTATTCGGGCTCGATGCGCCAGCGTTCCGACATAAATCCGTGGATCTCCTTGATCCCTCGCTCGGTGTACTGGCCGTTGCGGCACATGTCCCATTCACCTACCGCACAATTAGGGCAGGGAACCGGGTCCGGGCGTCGGACGATCCCGACCACCAGGTCACCTTTTTTGAGGGAACTGCTCGGCCCTGGATCAATGACGCGGCCCAGTGACTCGTGGCCCAGCACCAGGCGTTCTTTGCCGGGAGGGGCCCAACCGTATTTCCCTTCAGCGATCTCAACATCGGTCCCGCATACCCCGACGGCCACTGCCTCCACGAGGACCGAACCCTCATGCACATCAGGCTCTGGAAAATCTTCGTATCGGGCTGACCCGGGCTTTTTTGGTTCTACGGTGATCGCTTTCATGAGCTTTTACCTCCAAGGTAACGATATAAAGCCAAAAAACTTTCACCGCAGAGCACGCGGAGGACGCAGAGTGAAACTAAAATCTTTAAGTCTTAGCTTTAATCCAAAAAATTTCTAAGCTTTTCTCTGCGATCTCTGCGACCTCTGCGGTAAAATATCTTTGTTTTTTTCATAGCACTAACGTGCTTCATGTCTTCCTGACTCGTTGAGGAGTCGTGCCCACCGATTTTGCTTTGCCCTCACTGAGCATCTCTTGCGCATCAGAGGACGCAAAGAGATGCATGATACGCGCTATCGCCCCGGACCAACCCGTCTGGTGGCTCGCGCCGACCCCCGCGCCGATGTCTCCGTAGAAGTACTCATAGAACAAGGGGCAATCTCTCCAATTAGGATCTTCCTGGAATGTTCGTGCTGTTCCATGTTCAGGCCGCTTCCTCCTGCGCGCTTCCGGACACCCATACCTTAAGGAGCGTATAGATGACGGCCAGAATCACGGGACCGATGAAGAGCCCGATGACCCCGAAGGCGATGAGGCCGCCGATGACGCCTGAGAATATCAGCACGAGCGGCAGGTCTGCTCCCTTCTTGATCAGGAACGGGCGCAGGACATTATCGAGCAAGACGGCAATAACCGAAATGACGAGAAGCATCGTCCCCCAGACCGGCTGGCCCGACCAGTAGACCCAGATAACCGCCGGTACCAGCACCAGGACAGGCCCGAGCTGTGCAAGGCTGAGCATGAACATCAACGCGGTCAGCAATCCTACCGCCGGAACTCCGGCGATGAGAAGTCCGAAGCCTCCCACAGCCGACTGGATGAGCGCCGTCAGGACGACCCCCAGCATGACGCTCCGCACCGTCTTTGCCGCGAGGACCGTGACCTCCTCTCCCTGCTGTCCGGCAAGGCGCCGAGCAAAGCTCAGGATCCCCTTTTCCACGACCTCGCCCTTCGCGTACAGGATCGCCGCGATGATCACCGTCAGCAGGAATTGCAGTATCGTCATGCCAATGCCCCCGGTCTTGACAACGAACCATTCAAATGCGTTGCGCACATAGGGGACGACACTGGCCGAACGTTCCTCGGAGCTGAGAGCGGCGAACGCTCTCCATCGAGCCGCGAGTTTTTCACCAGCCAGCGGAATCTGCTCGAGCCATTCCGGCGGCGAGGACAGGGGGAGGGTAGCAAGGGACCTGGCCTGCTCCTTGATGGTGTCCGCATTGACGATGATGACAATAACAGAGAGCGCTATCGGGATTAGAACAGTGAGCAGGAGAACAAACGTCATCAGGGTGACGGCACGGCCCCGCTTCTTGACAAACCGCGTCTCGAGCTTTTCCAGGACCGGCCACGTTGCAATGACAATCAAGGCCGCCCAGATGATGGCGGTCAGAAAGGGGAGCATGATCCAAATACTGCCTACGATGAGCACGCCGATGAAGAGCGCTGACAGGATCGTGTGGGCAATGTCACGAGTTACGGGATTCTTTGCGTTCATATTCAGGTCACTCCTTTGTAGGGCTCATGCGGTTCGATTGTCGACAGTTGCCTCTTACCGAACGATCCCGCCTTAAAGGCGAGCACCAGCTGCCCTATGCCGCCGATCAGCAGCATCACTCCCGCGAACAGGGAAAACGACAATCCTGCAACTGCACCATTTCCATCATCTTTCAACACCCGGACATACCTGCGTTCCTCCCCTCCCGGAAAGGACCGCAAAGTGTATTTAAGTATCACCTAGTTCTTCAGCCCGACGTCTTTCATGGCCGACTTACACCGCTTGGTGACCTTCGCGTCGTTCTTCTCGATGCACTTGAGCAGCCGCCCCTCGCCAGGTTTGATATCGGCGCAGTACTTCGTCAGGTCGTCCCTGCACTCGTTCGCCACGTAGGCCAGGGCGTTTATGGCCCGCTCAAGCTGCACCGCGGCGTCGTAGAGCGCGTACTCGCACTGGGCTGACAGCTTGTCGCTGAACGCGTACAGGCAGGCAAGCCCCCTCCCTTCGCCCGGCGTCACGTCCTTGCAGTACGTCTTGAGCTCCTTGTCGCAGCCTTTTACAACGCTCTCGACCAGCGCCTGCTGGGCCGAAGCGACCCCACTGAACACCAGCACCATACCGATGACCACCATCCACACCATTGCATACCGCATGTTTACTTCCTCCTTTGCTCCTGTGATATACGTCGCTGATTATGCCGACGCTCTTGCCTTCTCGATGGTTTCCTCTCTCTTGAAATTCGAGGCTGCCTCGATGGTTACCCTGCTTGTTCCGGCCCCGATCAGGGCCTCATCCAGGCGCTGCCAAACTGCACGTAAATGGCCGTGACATCGGGTCCGAACGCAAGGTCCACGCCCATGTGCAGCCCGTATGCACGCGCGATCTCGTAACGGAATCCTGTGCCGCCGGTCACGACCGTGAGCTTGTTGTCGACACGCTCGAAGTCATTCCACGCCGCGCCGTAGCCGGCAAAGCCGATGATGCTGAAGCGCTTCCAGCATTGCCATCTCAATTCCGCTTCTGCCTGGGCCACCTCCTCGCCCTGGTAACGCATGACCGGCGCGCCGCGCAAAGCGATAAAAGGCCGCATATAGAACGGCACGTCGCCGGAGCTGACCGTAGCGTCGCCGCGCAGGCCCATCGACACATCCTCATGGAGCGGGATATATTGCATCGCGGTCAGGCTGTGGCGCTGGAACTCGTCGTCACCGCCAAAGGCCGGGGCGAAGAATCCGGCCGTCAACTCGACGAACGAACCCTTGGCCGGCGTGAACATATTGTCCCGAGAATCGTAGGAGAGCGTCGGTGCCACTCCTCCCACGCGGGACTCCCGTTGCAGGTCCGGCAGACCGGGTATCGTGTCCGGCGTATCAAAGGTGACCTGCGTGGAAGCCAGCGCGTAGCCGAGCCCGGCCCAGAACTTCGAGCCGCCGAGCCGGTACTTCGCCCGGACCAGGCCTACCAGGGGTTCGAGGTTGTAGGACCTTGGATGGTTCTGCAGAACGTTGTCCCGGCCGATACCGTAGAAATCGAGGTTCACCGAGGCTCGGACCACGCCAACGAGCGTCTGCAGCCGTTCATCCATCCAGTGGCGTATGTCGCCGGCCATCACGCCCCACGTGCCGTTCTCGGTGCCCAATCCTCCGACGAAGGTGATGTTCGGGCGCCCATAGCCGGCCTGTGCTTTGCCCAGGGGCTTGTCAATGAACGCCAGTCCGCCCGCGGCACCGTAGCCGACTGCCGGCTCGGTGATGGGGATCACCACCGGGAGGAAGCCGTAGGCCTTATCCAGGAACGCGCTCACGTCCAGCCAGCCGTCGTCGGCCGACCGGAAGTTGGATGCAGTATCCGTTGCAGCACTCTTTAACGCTTCACCATCCGCAGGAGGCGGTGATGCCGCAGCCACAAGGGGCCGTAATATGCTCAACCACAGGACGATCCATACAGCGCACCTCAATAGGTTCGGTCTCCTTCTGAGAACGACGTCTACTGGCCCGGAGGGACGATCTTCACGGCGATCGGACCCTGCGCATCGATGTGGACATCCCGCTGAGGGAAAGCGATCACCACACCGGCGCGGGCGAGGGCCTCGGATATGCGATGGCGGATCTCGCTCACGATGGCACGGTTGTCCCTGACCGAAATGAGATCAAGCCAGAAGTAGACCGTAAAGGTGAGCGCATTGTCGGCAAAATCCTCGAACAGCACCGCTACGGGCGGGTCCTTCAGCACCGTTGCATGGCCTTCAACAGTCTCGAGGAGGATTTGTGAAACCTTCCTCGTGGGAGAGCCGTAGGCGACACCGACTGCAATGGAGTACCGCATCCTTTTGTCGGAAAGTGTCCAGTTCGTCACTTTCTGCTGGATGAACTGGCTGTTCGGGACCAGCAGTTCCACACCGTCGAAACGCTTGATATGGGAACTCCTCATGCCGATCGCGGTGACCTTTCCCCCCTGCCCGTCCACCTCGATAATATCACCGACGGTGATCGACCGGTCAAAGAGCAGGATCAGCCCGCTGATGAAATTGTTGATGAGATGCTGGGCCCCGAATCCGACGCCGATGACCAGAGCGCCGCCGAGGAAGGCAAAGACGGCAAGCGGGATGTTCACGGTTACCAGTGAGAGCACGAGCACAGCGACGAACATGATGAGGAGGAATACCTTGCTTACCTGGTCCGCAAAGCTATCGTCCTTCTTGAACCTCGTGGTCACGATCCAGTGTATCGGCCTGATGAGGTGCCGTGCCAGCCACCAGCCCACAACGAGGATCACGATGGCCTGGAGCACCTTGCCCAGGGTGACACCGACCGGCTTTACGATCTTCGTGCCCTCGGCAATGACCGTCTCCTCGGCCACATAGAGCTCAATGTTCCACATCCTTTGAATAAAGGAAAATACATCAGCGAAAAGCTTTTTTACGCGACTTGCTAAGGGGGCATGCTTCTGCCGCTCCCTGAGCTCATCGATCATGCTGTTTGCCAGTTGTTCAACCCGGCCAAGCGTCTCTGCCGCCCTGAGGAGCAAGGCCTGCCGGTCCTCGTAGGCCTTGAGGATGACGCGATCAGTGCTGCGTTCTGCCTCGGTCCTGTCCACTTTTTCGATCTTTTCCCGTTGGCTCTGAATGAGCGTCGCCCACTTCGTAATTCTGGTCGAGACGAAATTTTTTCCATATCTGCATGCTGGCCATCACCAGCTGCGTCTGATCGATCTTTTCCCTGACCTGTGAGATGTCCTGGTTTTGGGTGAGCCAATAGCGATCTTCCCACATCGTCCGGGAGATGTCATAGAGCTGGAGCAGTCTCCGCATGACGTCAGCCTGCCCTCCAGCGGCTTCGGCCAGGGCCTGTTCTCTCTCGACAGCGGATTGGATCCGGGCCACTTCTGCGAGCTGCTTCGAAGAAGGCTTCTTTCCCGGCTTGATGCCGGTGAGGGCCCCGGCCAATACATCGCGGGATTTCTGAAGGGACGCTTTTAGCTCGTCCTCTTCTTTCACGGTACGGCCGAGGTCGCGCTCCAGCGCCCTTCGCTGGTTGTCCAGTTCCTGAAGTTTCTGCTCGAGGTCTGTCTTCGAAAGCGGAGAGACCTGTTCCGCAACCGTGAGCTTCTGCTCGAGGAACCGGATGTACTCCTTTTTGTCAGAGGTCGCCTTCTCGAGCATCAGCCGCTGGGTCTCGGCGTTTGCTATCGCAACCTCGTTCAGATCGTTCTGCAGCCGCATCAGATCAAGGAGCCAGCGCTGCCGGCCCTCCGCGGCCGTTCCGACGCTCTTTTCGAGCCGCTCGCTCGCGAGGCGCAGCTCCTTTTGCGACTCACTCAGGTCCTTCGTAAATTTCCGGAGGTTTCCCCTGGCAACGGTGAGCCTCAGTTCAAGCGTCTCGAGGTCCAGCCGCTGCGCGAGGATCGAGTCACGCAAACCGTCCAGAAACGAGATCGGGAAAGGCGGTTTCTCGGTAAAACCCTGCCAGGCCCTCATCTCTGCGGAACGCTCAATGCTCGTCTTGCGGATATCCTTCAACTCCCTGAGGCCCTGGGCATATCTGTCGAGCGTATTCATCAGTTCACCCAGAAGCCGCTGCCGCTTCCGGAGCTCTTCCGGAGACGCCGTAAGCAGTCCCCCCTTCTCAGCGTCCGCCGCCTCGGCAGCTGCCGCCGACTCCTTCCGGAGAGCAACAAGCCGGGATTCTATCCGGGCAACGGCCTTGTCGATCTCTTCGTCTGTAGCAGGAAGCGATGCCTGTGCGACAGTGCCCTGAGCGGGCGTTTGCTCCTTTTCAGACAGAAAGGCGGGAAGCTTCTGGGCCGAGACAGGGGAAGGCACGGTGAGCACAACAAGCATGCTCACAACGATCAGGGAGAGCACACCATCAGAGTACCTCCGCAGAGCGCGCATCAACCGAGAGCCGCACTGTTCATCTGCGGTCATTGGTACGACGGACGAGAATCTGGACATGCTTGCAGCTATCGGTCGTATCAGGCCGCACGTCCTGAAGTAAATGAGAAGACCTTGCATAGACGACGCGCTCATGCTCTTATGTCCTCATTTCCCCTTCGTCCCCGCGCTTGGACCGCCCTTCACGAACGCCGCTGCCTTGCCCTCGCCCAGCGCCGTCCTGGGATCCAGAAGACCGTAGAGCTGGATCAGCTTCGCCACAAGTCCGGTCCAGCCGGTCTGGTGACTCGCGCCAAGACCTGCGCCGTTGTCACCGTGGAAGTATTCATAGAACAGGATGTGGTCTCGCCAGTTGGGATCGGACTGGAACTTCTCCGCGCCTCCGTACACCGGACGCCGTCCATCCTTGTCGCGGAGGAAGATGCGGGTGAGCCGGTCTGCGATCTCCTTGCTCACCTCGAAGAGGTTCATCATCTTCCCTGATCCCGTGGGGCACTCGATCTTGAAGTTGTCACCGTAATAGAGGTAGTACTGCAGAAGCGCACGGATGATGAGCGCGTTCACGGGCATCCAGACCGGCCCGCGCCAGTTGGAATTGCCCCCGAACATTCCAGTGTTCGACTCTGCGGGGAGATAATCCACGCGGTGCTCCTGGCCGCCCGCATAGAACACATAGGGATGCTTCTCATGGTACTTTGAGAGCGACCGGATGCCGTAGGGCCCCAGGAATTCGTTCTCGTCCAGCATTTTGGAGAGCACCCGGCGCAGCCGCTCCGGATTCAGCAGCGCCATGATCCCCCGGTCCGCCACGCCGAAATGGCCCGGCCCGGTCGGATGAATGGTCTTCAGGAGCTCCGGCATCCTCTGCTGGCGCTTCAGGATCATTTCCACGGCTCGCGGGACGCGCTCGCGCTGCGACTTCTCGATGACCGTGACGGCGCAGAGCGGCAGCAAACCTACCATCGAACGGACCTTCAGCCGCGTGGCGCTTCCGTCAGGCAGCCGCAGGATGTCGTAGTAGAAGCCGTCCTCGTCGTCCCACATGCCGTCCCCGCCGGGACGGTTCATGGCCGCGGCGATGTAATAGAAATGCTCAACGAACTTCACGACCAGGTCCTCGTAGGAGCGGTCGTGGAGGGCGCACTCGAAGGCGAGCTCCAGCATGTTCTGGCTGAAGAGCGCCATCCAGGCCGTGCCGTCCGCCTGCTCCAGGTTGCCGCCCGTGGGCAGCGGCGCGCTGCGGTCGAAGACGCCGATGTTGTCGAGGCCGAGGAAGCCGCCTTCGAAGACGTTCTTGCCGAAACGGTCCTTCCGATTCACCCACCAGGTGAAGTTCAGCATCAGCTTGTTGAACGCCGACTTGAGGAACTCGACATCGGTCTCGCCGCGCAGAGCCTGCTCGGTGCGATGCAGGAAGAGCGTCGCGAAGGCATGGACCGGGGGGTTCACGTCGCTGAAGTTCCACTCGTACGCGGGCATCTGGCCGTTGGGGTGCAGGTAGAATCCGCGCAGCATGAGCTCCATCTGCTCCTTGGCGAAGTCCGGGTCCACGATCGAGATCGGGAGCGTGTGGAACGCGAGGTCCCAGGCCGCGTACCAGGGGTACTCCCACTTGTCGGGCATGGAGATGATGTCCTCGTTCAGCATGTGGAACCACTCCGAGTTCCGGGAGGGACGGTATCCGTGATGGAGCGGATGGGAGTGGTGCTCCTCCAGCCAATTGTCGCCGTCGAAGAAGAAGAACTGCTTGCTCCAGAGCATGCCGGCGATGGCCTGACGCATCACGCTGGCCTCGTCCGGAGAGACCGCGGGCGGCGTCACGGCCTTGTAGAACTCGTCCGTCTCCCTGAGCCGGTCTGCGAAGGTCGCGTCGAACTCGGGGCCGAAGGCACCCACATCACCTGCCTTCGCGAGCCGCAGCCGAACGACCGCGCTCTTGCCGCCGCCGATCGAGAGCTTGTAATGCGCCGCCGCCTTGGTGCCCTGCTTTTCCGGGTTCACTGCGTTCGTTCTGCCGTTCACCACGCAGTCGTTGATGCCGTCCTTGAGATACGGACCGACGTCCGGGTAGTCGAGGCCGAGCCGCTTGTGGTTCGTCGAGTTCTCGGTGAAGAGCATCGGCACCTCGCCCTCGCAGGAGAAGGTGAACTCGCCCAGGACCGCGTGTTTCGCCTGTGCCGCGATCGCGCCCTTCGCGGCCTTCACCTGCCGGATCTCCGGCCGCGCAGGCGCACGGTTCTCCTTGGTGATCCACTCGGCCCAGTCGTTCCGGAACCAGAGCGTCGGCAGGAGATGCAGCTCCGCGGCCTCGGGCCCCCGGTTGAAGGCCGTGATCTTGACGAGGATGTCCTCGGGCCCGGCCTTTGCGTACTCCACGAAGACGTCGAAGTACCGGTCTTCGTTGAAGACACCGGTGTCGAGGAGTTCGTACTCCATCTCGTCCCGCGTGCGGCGCTTGTTCGTCTCGATCAGGTCAGCGTAGGGATAGGCCGCCTGCGGGTACTTGTAGAGGTACTTCATGTACGAATGCGTCGGCGTGCTGTCGAGGTAGAAGTAGTACTCCTTCACGTCCTCGCCGTGGTTGCCTTCGCTGTTCGTGAGACCGAAAAGCCGCTCTTTCAGGACCGCGTCCTTCCCGTTCCACAGGGCGAGGGCAAAGCAGAGGTGCTGTTTGTCGTCGGAGATGCCGGCGATGCCGTCCTCACCCCAGCGATAGGCGCGCGAACGGGCATGGTCGTGGGTGAAGAAGTTCCAGGCGTCGCCGTTCGGGCTGTAGTCCTCGCGCACGGTCCCCCACTGCCGCTCGCTCAAATAGGGGCCCCACTTTTTCCAAAGAACTTTCCCTTCTCTCGCCTCTTCCAGTCTTTTTATTTCTTCGTTGTTCTTCATGATCTTTCACCTCCGATGGTCACCTTGGGATCGTATATAATCTCATCACCGAGCCGGGACCGACTTCGCCAGCTTCGCAGCGTTGGCGCCCGCGATCCTGCCGAAGGTGATTGTCTCGGATATGGAATTACCGCCGAGCCGGTTCGTGCCGTGGACCCCTCCGGTCACCTCGCCTGCGGCGTAGAAGCCAGCGATCGGCTTGCCGTCCTTGGCCATCACCTGGGTATCGGTGTTGATCTTGAGCCCGCCCATGGTGTAATGGATGCCCGGCTTGATCGCGATGGCATAGTACTTGGGCGTCCTGAGCGGCCGCGGCAGGTCGGAACGCTTGAACTCTGCGTCGTCCTTCTTGTCGAAGGCCTGGTTGTAAGTATCGATCGTCGCCTTGAGCGCCTGCCCCGGCACCTTGATCGCTGCGGCCAGAGCTTCGGGGGTCTCACCCTCCTTGACCAGTTCGAGGTGGAAGTACCCGTCGATTTGCTTCAGGCTCTGCCTCACGCCTTCGTCAAAGACGAGGTAGGCCGATTTGCCCGTCTGGGCAAGTATGGCGGCCGATGCTTTGTCCCTCGTCGTCAGCTCGTTCATGAACCGCCTGCCTTCCTGGTTCACCACGATGGCGCCGTTGCCCCGGACCGCTTCCGTGATCAGGATCTTGCTGCCCGCGGACACGGTGGGGTGGATCTGGATCTCTTTCATGTCCTTCAGCTCGCCGCCTGCCGCGGCTCCGATGTCCAGACCGTCACCGGTCGCCCCGGGCTGGTTGGAGGTCGTCATACCCTTGAACTCAGGCCGATAGTAAGCGACCTTTTCCGGATTGGCGGAGAATCCCCCCGCAGTCAGGACCACCGCCTTTGCGTTGATCGTGTACAGGCCGCGGTGCTTGCCTTCCACCTGGACGCCCGTGACCGCTCCCTTCCCATCCTCGATAAGCTTCACCACCTTGCTGTTCACGCGCACGTCTATGTTGCGCTCTGCAGCGTTCCGGCGAAGGGTATCCACGATATTAGCACCCACGGCAGCGCCACCCTTGGGCCCGTGCCTTCTGTCCACGCTTGCGCCGGCCATGCGGCCCACATTGCTCAGGTCTGCTCCCAGCGAGGTGAGCCAGTCCACGGAGGAGGCGGAGTTCTTTGCCAGAATCTTCACCAGCTCGGGATCGTTCGCGTTGTTGCCGCCGGTCATGGTGTCCTTGATCATGAGATCGACCGAGTCCTGGATGCCCTTCTCCTTCTGGTACTTCGTCTCCGCCGCGTTCATGCCGCCTGCGGCCAGCATGCTGTTGCCGCCGGTGATCGGCTGCTTTTCGAGAACGATCACTTTAGCCCCTGCGTCGTGGGCCGTGATGGCAGCCGTCATACCCGCCGCGCCTGCGCCGATGACCACCACATCCGCCTGTTCAGCTGCCTGCTGTCCGGCAGGCTTCGCTGCCGCCATCGGACTCCCCGTGCCTTCTGCTGCCGGGATCCTCATCGCGAAGTCGTGGCAGTTCAAGCAATAGACCTGGGACGCCGCGTGACCATGATGGCAGGCAGTGCAGTTGATCTCGCCGAGATGGGATCTGTGAGGGTTGATGTGGCCCGTGGCCTTCTTCCCCACTTCCGAGAGGGGGCCATGGCACTTGACGCAGTTGCTGTTCACCGGTTGTTCATTGTCATCCACAATGTTGCCGCTTGTGCCGTGGCAGGCATCACAATTGATCTGCTTCTTGGCATGTATATCCGCGAGAAATAAGGTTGCTGGGGCAGGCTGCGCAGATTTTCCTGCTACCGGCCCTTCCTTCGGCGTTGATGCGCAGGACCACGAGAACAGCGACAGGATGAGCACTGATAGAACTAAATATTTGACCGATTTCATAGTTCCTCCTTGTTCGAATAGAAATACTATCAATTACGCTGGGAACGGTGGATACTTACGTCTCCTTCTTCTTGGACCTTTCCATCCGTTCGCGGACCAGCGTGATGTGCATCCGCAAGGTATACAGCATGTTCGAGTAAAATACGGGCACCCGGAGATGGTTTGTTTTTTCTTCGAGCCGGTCAAGCCGCGAACTCAGATCGCCAATATCCTGTCCAGCACCATGGGCTTCCAGATCCCTTTCAAGGAACCTCAACTCACCGTACAGCCGGAAGATCCGCCGCTGCATTTGCAGGCCATATAAGGCCGGCGCGAACCGCACCAATGGATAGATCACGCCGACCACCGGAATGAGCAGGACCAGCAGCCGGTCCACCAGTACTGCCAGCCAGAACGGGAGATGGCGCTGGAGGAAAGGTCGTCCCGACTTATGGAACTGGCGAGCTTCATCGCTCAGCGGGAGATCGATAGACTCCGCTGCAGGGAACTGCCCCGCTTTATTGAAGATCCCCGGTCCTGAATGGATATTCTCCGCAGCGTCGAGAAGCAGATACTGGATCGCCGGATGAAGGTCTTGACGCACCACCAGGCTGGCCTTCGGCGCAAACAGCAGCACATCCGTAGGCGGCCGGTTCTTCGCCAGGTCACCCACCCCGGCGGGCACTGTCAACTTGTTCAGGAACGGGTACAGCGCAATATAGGCATCCGTGCGGGGGAAGCTCGCGAGCTCGATGTTCTTGCCGACAATCAGCCGCTGCACCACGGGAGAGTCCCAGGAGGTCAGCATGAACGCCGCGTCGATCTCGTTCCGGAGCAGTCTTTCGCCGGCCTGCTGGGGCGTGAGCGAAAGCAGTTGCGCGAAGCTCTCGTTGATCCCATTCAGCGAGAGCAGTTTGAGCGCAATCGCCCGCGTGCCGCTGCCCTCGGGCCCGATCGAGATCTTCTTGCCCCGCAAGCCCTGTATCCCTTTTGCCCGGTATTCTGTCCGATAGAAGAACCACAGGGGCTCATAGAAGACCGTGCCGAGGGACTCGAGTCCGGGCGAATCCTTCCTGCTCGTCATGCCGCTCTGCAGAAAACCGACCTGCACGTTCGACCGGGGGTCGCGCAACCGTGCCAGGTTCTCCACAGAACCCGCGGTCGGGAGAAGCCGAAGATCGATCCCCTGGTGCGCGAGAAGTTCACGGTAGCGTTTCCCAACCTCGTAAGTCGCGCCGCCTTCAGGCCCGGTGGCCATGGTAACCGTACGCGGCGGCATCGGACGCAGGGCAGCGATGGCCACCCACAGCACTGCGACGATGAGCGCCGCCACGGCGAGCACCGCGATCATGAGATAAGGCCGATGTGTTCGGAAGTAGTCTCTTACCATCATGTCCGCACCCTATCCCCTTCTCAAGCCCCTGACCGCTCTCTACAGCGCTTTCTTTTCCTGCTGCTCTCGTTCCTCCTGGGCGCTGCATCCGCAGGCCGAAAAGACAAGAGCGTCTAGATCATTTCCGTTGTAGCTCCCTGCCGGACCATCACAGGTTATTCCTTCGCCTGCGACGAATGAACAGGATATCGGCGCTCCGTTGTTCGAGCACAGACCCGTGACTCCCTTGCTGTCACCGACCTGCACGTCCTTCCGGTCCTGAATGGAACATGCTGATGCAACTCCATGCAGCAGCAATACGGCAGCTACGGTACATCCAATGACCGTTCGATTCATATCAGTTTCTCCTCTCATACATCCCCGCACAGCGCCGAGAATGTTTGTTGCACGGCTGGTTTTCATCATCGTCAGGCACCGCGGCCGAGCGACTTGTTCAGCGTCGACGCCAGCGTTACCAATGCCAGCCCGGTCCCCAGCAGATTGACGCCCACCAGCACGCCCACTGCCCACATGCCGGACACGGGCCATTGACTCCAGATCAACAGCCCAAGGATCAACGACAGCACACCGCTGGCCAACAGCCACTTCCAGCCGGTGGCCGGCTTATAGCGGAATGAAACGACGATCTTCCAGACGCCTTCCGCAACAAAATATCCCACCAGCAACAAGGTGAGAAACGCCAGGCCGAAGAGCGGGTGGCCGATGACCGCGATTCCGGCCAATGCAGTGATGATGCCCAGGGTGAGCCCCATTGCCTTTTCCATCGAGGCCCCGGCCTTCAGTTCCCGAACGACGGCCACGATCCCGGCGATGAGCAGAATGAATCCGATCACGATCATCAGGGCGCTGCCGGCCACAGCGGGAGACACCACCGCAGCCACACCGAGGGCTATAAACACAATGCCCAGCCAATGCAAATGCTCGATCGCAGATCGTCTTTCATTTCCCATTGTTGTTCTCCTTGAAGAATCGTTTCGTGTATTGAGCAAAATACCCTGTTGCACATTCGTGAACCGTCAATGCACCTTCTCACTATTCACTCGACTTCCTGAACCCTCAGTCCCTTAACTCAGTCTTTCTTATTCCACTCGACCTCTTGAACCTTTGCCCCTCGCCGCCCGTATTCCCGTTCACCCCACCTTGATCGCCCGGACCTCTGCGGCCCTTTCATCGACCGGGACCAAGGGCAGATCGCCCTTTTTCTTGACCGGAAGGTTTCGGAGGAAGTCCATGATCGCCTGCCATTCCTTGATCTCTCGGACACTGCCGTTCTCCGTCACGGTGTCTACGCTCGCCTTGTCCATTATCGTGCCCGGCGGCGGCAGCAGGTAACCAGAGTTTTCGCGGGGCGCGTCGAGTGCCTCGACTCTGGACTTGAGGGGCTGCCCCGCCTTGTTCTTGGGAACAAGAGCCAGCTTACCTTTGGTGTTCTTGGGGATGTCCACTATAAATTTGCCGAGCATCAGGGGACACGTGAGGCTGTACAACCGTTCATCCCTGCCTGTGATGTCGATCTCTTTGTAGCCGCGGTCCAGATCCCCCAGTTCGATAGCAGTGACGACGTCGAACTTCGGACGCGACTGGTCGTAGCGGAACCTCAGGCCGGATGCGCGGGGAAAGAACTCACCCGGATGGGCGGGGTTGTCTACGAGCCAGAACTCGAGCAGGTTCTTCAGGTCCAGGCCCGTGAACCAGCCGGTCACCAGAGCGCTGCCCGCCGTCGTATCCACCACACCGTAACCGAGGGGTGCCACGGCGAATATATCGTAGACCGTTTGTACGCCGGACTTTCCCCGGGACAGGCCGGCTCGCATCAGCCCGTTGACGCTGAATCCGATGTCTGCTTTCGTCGCGCCGCGGAAGGCGTCGGTGCAGAGGTTGGCGAGGATCGTGCCGGCTGCGATATCGGCATACGCATTGGGCAGGTCCTGAGGAATGATCGCCAGCTGCTGGTCGACGCTATAGCCGCGTGAAGCGAAAACAGCCGCGGTGACGGACTTCTTGAGCTTTTCGATCTCGTCGGCGATTGCCTTGTCGCCGGCAATGGTGTCGTCGATCGGATACAGGTGATAGGACTCGACCTTAAGTTTGCCGCTGTCCAATGTGATCACCAACTCGCCCAGGTTCTTCCCTTCCTTTCCGGTCTGGACCACAGGCGTGCGATCGTTGACAATGATCGCCTCATTAAGGAAGGTATGGCTGTGACCTCCGATCACCACGTCGATGCCAGGCACAGAAGCAAGGCTCACGTCATCCCCCTCGCTGAAACGCCCATCCTTGCCTTTCTGCACGCCGCCGTGGCTGAGAGCGATGACCACATCCACTTTCTCGACTTCTCGGAGAACTTTCACCATTTCTCGGGAAGTCTCGATGAAGTCAGTGAAGGTTACCGCACCGCCATTGGCGTAGAAGATGGCTTCTTTCCCGATCACTCCGAAGAGGCCAAAGCGAATGCCGCCTCGCTCTATCACCTGATAGCGTCGGACCACCCCCTCTTTTGCCAGGCGCTGGAGGTCGGCCAGTGTGGCGTCGCTCCCGGGGAAACTGGTATTCGAGGCGAGCACTGAGGGAACATGGCCAGCTTTTGCCGCAACGTCGATCGATTTGCCCAGGCCTTCAGGCCCGTAATCAAATTCATGGTTGCCGTAAGTTGTGGCGTCGTATCCCATTCTGCCCATGAGCTGCAGTTCACCGCCGATCTCGCGGGTGGCAGCGCCGAATGCGGTCCCCATGCTGTAGTCACCCGCGTCAAGCACCAGTACCGGCCCCTGGGCTTTGCGCGCTTCCTTCCTTTTCACGATCAGGGCGGCCAGGCGCGCATACCCGCCCTGTGTCTTGTCGTCGTTGAGCGCGAACGGCGTATAGTCCGAGGCCGGACCCAGCCCGATGAAGGCCGAGTGCATGTCATTGGTGTGCAGGATGGTGAAGGTCTTCTTCCCGTCCACTGCCGCGAACAGCCCTCCAGGCAACAAGATCGTCGCGCCGACTGCCGCTGAACCGATCAGGAAATCACGACGGGTGATCGTATTGCGCGATGCGGCGGTAATGATTTTTTTATTTTCCTCTACGGTTGGTTTCTTGTTTCTGATCTTCATCGACAAGGCCTCACTTTAAGGTTGTAATAATCTCTAATTCGCAGGCTAAAGCCTGCGGCTACCAAATCGTATCGTAATCACTTATTGCATGGTAGCCGCACCCTTTAGAATGCGTTTTCTGACGTTCAATATTTTTTCAACAGATAAGTGGGGCCGCACCCGCCTTGCGACGGGCGCGGCCCCTGCTTCAAATAAGCGTTACCCTGAACGCGACATCAGTTATTGCCACCCTTCGGATTTTCCATCTTCTTCATAGTTTCCTCAAGCGCCTTCTTGATGCTGAGCGTGTCCGCTTTCTGGCGCGGCGGGAACTCCGCCAGACTCTTCAGATGCTCCGCGATGAACGGGCCGGCTGCGTTCGGCGCCCACAGGTGATTCGCGAAGAATTGCTTGCCAACGTATCCGAACTCTTCCGAGTCCGGGTCCATTTTTTCCAGCGGGTCCATCAGCAGGTTGAAGAGATGCGGAACGCTGGGGTAGGTCTTCTCGTCGAACCAGGTTCCCTTCGACTTGACGCCGATGTGCATCTTCCAGGCATCCACGCGAATGGCCATCAGGTCGGTCTCGTCATAGAAGAAGAATGCGCGGCGGGCGGTTTTGGGAGACTTGCCCGTCCAGTAGTCGAGCTGGTTGTAGCCGTCGAGATGCACCTTGTATGTCATGGTGCCCATCTTCTTGCCTTTGAGCAGTTCTTCCTTCAGGTTCGGCATTCCCGCCGCAGCAGCCAAGGTGACAAAGAGGTCCTCGTGGCTCTGGAGGCCGTTGAATTCCGATCCGGGCGCGATAAGACCGGGCCATTTGATAAGGAGCGGCACGCGGAAGCCGCCTTCCCAGGTGGTTCCCTTTTCGCCGTGGAAAGGAGCATACCCGGCGTCGGGCCACATCATCATCTCGTTACCGTTGTCGGTGGAGTAGATAACGATGGTATTGTCCTCGACGCCAAGGTCTTTGAGCTTCTTCAAGAGCATTCCGACCTGCTCATCATGCTCGAGCATCTTGGCGCGGGCGACGTCGGATTCGGGGCGGCCTTCGTCCACTGCCATCTGGACATACTTCTTCGGCGAATGCGACCAGATGTGGATGGCAGTGCTGTTGAACCAGACAAAGAAGGGCTTGTCGCCCTTGCCTACTTTGTCCAGGTATTTCAGGGTCATGTCGAGCACTTCGGCGTCAAAGGTCTCCATGCGCTTGCGCGTCAGCTGGCCGTCCTTTTCGATCTTTTGCTTGCCGACGCGGCCGAAGACCGGATCCACGGTCGGGTCGTCCACATCGGTCGCCCAGGTATGCAGAATGTCGCGTGGGCCATACTTCTTCAGGTACTCCGGGTTCTTCTGACCGGGGTATGCGAGCTGTTCGGGCTCCTCCTGGGCGTTCAGGTGATAGAGATTGCCATACCACTCGTCGAAGCCGTGGACGGTCGGCAGGAACTCATTGCGGTCGCCCAGGTGGTTCTTGCCGAACTGGGCGGTCGCGTAGCCCTGCGACTTCAGCACCTCGGCAAGCGTCGGATCTTCCTTCTGGAGGCCAAGCGTCGACCCGGGGATGCCGATGGTGGTCTCGCCGGTCCTTAGCGGCATTTGCCCGGTGATGAATGCAGCACGCCCCGCGGTGCAGCTGCCCTGACCGTAGTGGTCGGTGAAGATCGCGCCTTGTTTGGCCAGGCTGTCAATGCTCGGCGTCTTGCCCATCATGCCATGGGTGTAAGCGCCGACATTCCACATGCCGATGTCATCTCCCCAGATGACGAGGATGTTCGGCTTTTTCTGCTCCGCCGCAATTGCCGGGCTGACGATGAGAGCCAGACCGACAACCATCATGGCGAGCAATACTGTTATCTTCGTTCTCATATGCTCCTCCTTAGTTAGAATGCGCAGGTCTTCTTTCAGATTTATGTGTCCCTTTCCTCACTTCCTTAGTAAGAAAGGATTCAAGGGGTCAAGTGAGAAGCACAAGTCACTTGACCCGTCGGACCCTAGAACCCTGTCTTTATTTCTCGTTCTTCACCATTTCGATCTCACCGGGCCGCCAGGTCTTGTCGAACCACGGCTGGAGCGGTCCGTACAGCCGCAGAAGCGTGTTCCAGCCTTTGCCAGGGACAGTTTGTACCCAGTTGCTCTCTTTGCCTTTCGGAGCTTTCGGTCCGAAATAGACATCCACCGAACTGTCCGGATTGACCTGAAGTCCTTTGGTCTGGCTGCTGACAGCCGGCCACTGCTGGTCGGTCTGGAGCATCGAGCGGGTCTGGTTGTCGTAGAGGATCACCGACCAGAAGTTGGCGACCGGGATATTGGGAGGCAGGTGCAGCTTGTAGTTCTTGCCGCCGTCAAGAAAATTGCCTTTGGAATCGACAAAGGCCGCCATATACTGCGACCCCTGTCCAACCATCCTGGAATCCATGGCCGGCGTTACGCCGGTGGCGTAGAAGAAAAATCCTGAGTATGCGTCCAGAATGCGCGTGCCCTTCTCCTCGAACTTATAGCCGCCGACAAATCCCAGGCGCCAAGCGCTTTTCGTGTCCGGATAATAATATCCCTCGGGCGTCCGCCAGCGATACATGACAGCGCGCGCTGTCGCGTCGCCCACTAACGCCGCCTCGGTGAGGATCTTCTTCATCCGCGCATCGGGATTAAATGGCTTGCCCTTCTGAATGCCGATGGATGCCCAGAGGCCCAACGTAACCGGGTCAATCGATTCTGTCGGCTCCTCCTGGACCACCTGGTTGAGATACTCCCAGAACGGATAATCGGCCGGGCCAACCGTGTTGAAATCCCGCCCTGATACGTTGACGAAATTCAACTTAGGCGGATTTGCGGCCTGCGACAACGGGTAGATCTTCGTGAACTGCTTGACCCGGTCCACGCCCGGCTTCGGATCGCTGTTCTCCAGGAAGGTGCGCCATGCGATCCAGTTGCTGTACGTCGCCGACCGCACCACAAAGTAGCCCTCCGGGACCGCACCTGTATAGCCGGGGGGGAGGAGCAGATACTTGCCGCCCGCACCCTTATCCGGCCCCACCATGCCCACATCGGTGACAAAGTGGTACCACATATCGTCGAGCAGCCCGAGGACCTTCGGCGGGACCTCAACGACCAGGGGCCCCTTGGTCAGGTCGAGCCAGAACCAGGTATACGGCGTGTTATTGTTCGGCGTCAGGAAGATAGACCGGGCGTTCATCATGGTCTCGAAGATCGGCACGGTCGTGTTGGCCGGCCCCACCTCGAGGATTCCCTTGCGGTTCGCCGCCTGGTTCACCGGCGCCAGCCCGAGCATATATGCCTGTACGGCATTCTGGAAGTCCAGATTGTCGTAGAGCTTTTCGACCGTAGCATCATCCGGGAAGCCGTCGAAGAATTTGAGCGTACCCAGCCGGGTCTCCACCTTGTCCGGTATCTCGATCCCCTGCGGGACCTTCGTGCTCATCTTCATTTTGGGCGGCTCAGCCCGGCCCGGCAGGACCATGATGACGATCATCATAGCCGCAAGAACCGCTTTCTCCATCCATGCTCTTCTCATCGTATTCCTCCTGTTCGACTGTCATGTTTCCTGACCTTCTCAAGATCTTGAATTGCGCTGAACACCCTTCGCGTCATGTTTCTCTGCCTGCCCGCGCTGCAGCCGGATCGTCGGACCTACTTTCCCTGAACCTGCGGCGAGACCGACGATGACCCGTCCATAGGGAAGGCCTTTGACCACTCTTCACGCGACATCTTTGCCTTCAGAGCGAACCGGTACCGGACCATCTTGTCCTGGCACGCCGCGGTGTCAGCGCGGAGCTGTTCCAGCACCGGCAGAAAGTCCCCGGTCTTCGCATCATGCCGCTCCGTGATGCCCGCCAGTTCCTTGACGGCCTTTCGCCCGGTCTTCGCGTACTCCTTTGACGTCTTCTCCGACTCATCGATCACGGCGAGCAGTTCCTTTGCGCGTGCCTTGTCCTCGACATCGTTCTTGGCGACGATTTTCACACCTTTAAAAGCATCGCTGAACGGCGCAGTGCCCGACGAACCGAACAGATACAGCGCCAAGAGCGCCCAGATCATATTTACCTTCCTTTCCGTTCCCTGCCTGTCGCGTGCCGCTACATTCCCTGCTCGGCCCGCGCGGCTGCTTCGAACGCGCGAACTCCTGCTTTGGCGATGGCCTTCCATTCCTTTTCCGTAGTAAGACTCCTCGCCCGCTGATCCATCGCAAGGAGCCGGTCCTGTCGCCCGACCTTTTTCTCGTTGAACTCGCGGAAAGCCGACCGGAAGTCCTCTTCCGGTGCGTCATAGTTCCTGATCAAGGCCCACAGTCTGACGTCGTGGGCCTTCCTGGCTTCGGTCGCCTCTTTCATCAACAGCTCCAATTGATCGACGATCCCTGCGACCTCTGCGGCCCTGGCCGGGTCCTTGATCTCGTCCCGGACGATGGTACGGAGATCGTCAAAGGCCTCCGTCGCCGACTCAAGCGCCGTTGGTTTGGGCTGATGGGAGCAGCCGGTCAGGACCAGGAGGACACCGAGTATTCGCACTGCGTTCAGCAAAGCTCTGTTCATTTCCAATCTCCTTCGCCGGTTCGTCTTTCTGCTGCCATGGTAGGAGCTCGGCCTTTCGAAGCTACTCCTTCAAATAACGCGACCTCCCGCGATTCGACTCCATCCCTCTCCCCGCGGAATCCGGCGGATCTCTGTCCCAGTGATCGAAAAACTGCACCGGGAAGGAAAGAGCATGTCACCCATTCCTTCCCGGCGGTAACATCAATCCGACATCGCTTTCTTCTTGGCCGCTTCCTTCTGCCCCTGCTCCGCCTCCACCTTCTCCGGCGCTTTCATCGGTTTGACCTCGACAGTCACCTTAGTGATATGGCCGGTGAACTTCGACTTCGCTTCCGAACCGATGGCCTCGACCACCGGCTGTGCGTCAGGACGTGTACCAGATCGGCGACGGCCAGGCGCGCTCGAGAACCGTCACTTCACCTTTTCTTGGACCCCTCGCTCCTTGGACCCTTTTCTTTCCAACCTCATTTCCCCTCTGCCGGGAAAATCCGTTTCCAGTCGTTCTTCATGTCTACCACCGTCCAGCCTTTGGCCTTGGCCTCGTCAAGCGCCTTGTCCAGCCGACCGATTGAGGACGTACGGTCGTAGGCCCATTCACGCTCAGCGTCGGTGTGATGGACGATCAATGCGAAGCGCGGCCCGCTGCCGGCAGCCGTCCATTGCAGCATCTGCAAATCTCCATCGGAGTTGCCGAAAGCGGCGATGGGGCGACGACCGATGCGATTTTCTATGCCGACGGGCTTGCCTTCCTTGTCGTCATTCAGGTCAACGGAGGGCAGCTTTACTAGCACCGGCCTGCCCTCACGCATTTCGAACTGCAATTTTACGCTGCTGCCCACGACCTGCTCCGGCGGGATGCCATAGACCTTTTCGGTCCACGGGCGCATGAACTCAATGCCGCCGCCGGAGACGATAAATGTCTTGAACCCGTTGGAGCGAAGATAAGCAAGTAGTTCGAGCATAGGCTGATAGACCATCTCCGTGTACAGCTTGCCGGTCTTCGGATGCCTTGCCGCCGCGATCCAGTCGCTCACGATCTTCTCGAATTCCTCGGTGGTCATGCCGGTGTGCGTGGCGGCCAGCATTTCCAGCAGGCCTTTTTCACCCGCAGCAGCGACACCCTTCATGTCGCCCTTGAGCAGCGAAGCGAAGGGTTCTTTTGTCTTCCACTCAGGATGCTGCGGCGCGAGGGCCTTCACACGGTCAATAAGGAACAGACCCTGGAAGTACATGGGCTGCTCGGCCCACAGAGTGCCGTCGTTGTCGAAGACGGCGAAGCGTTCGGGTACCGGCACGAACTCCGGCGAGCCTTCTTTTGTCACCTTCGCGACGAAAGTGATTATGGCCTGCTTGGCCTTGCCGTCATTCCAGGAGGGCAGAATCTCTGCGGCGTGAACAATGGTAGTGGCGCAAACCAGCACACCGATGAGCGCGGCGGCAATGAGGTCTTGGATGCGTTTGGTTTTCATTTCGGCAGTCCTCCCACAGTCGTGACAATCCCTGTGATCCAAAAGAAATATGATAACGTTTTATCGAATGAATTGTTCATGAGAGCGATGTTCCTTTTTGTCTAAGTAATGCGCCCGCCGCCGTGAGACGGCGGGCGCCGTAGTGCTCTGTCGCGTTACTTGCTTGCGCCGCCAGCAGCTGCTTTTTCCATTTTAGCCTGCATTTCCTCCAGCGCCTTCTTGATGCTCAGTGTGTCGGCGCCCTGGCTCGGTGGGTATTCCATCAAACTCTTCAGGTGCGCACCGATGATCGGTCCGGATGCGTTCAACGCCCACATCTTGTGCGCGAAGAACTGCCGGCTAGCGGTGCCCCATTCATGCGACTCCTGATCCATTTTCTCCATGGGGTCCATCTGCAAGTTGAAGAAATACGGAATGCTGGGATAATACTTGTCGTTCCACCAGCTGCCCTCTTTCTTTACCCCGATATGCATCTTCCAACTGTCCACACGCAAGGCCATGAGATCGGTCTCGTCGTAGTAGAAAATTTCCCTGCGGGCGGATTTCTCGGACTTGCCGGTCCAGAGGTCGAGCTGGTTATAGCCGTCGAGGTGGACCTTGTAGGTCATGTCGCCCATCTTGTAGCCCTTGAGCAGGTCTTGTGTAAGGCTCGGCAAACCAGCCGCCGCCGCGAGGGTGACGTAAACATCTTCGTGGTTCTGGATGCCATTGACCACTTGCCCGGGCTTGATGTGGCCGGGCCACTTCACCATCATCGGGACGCGCACGCCGCCTTCCCAGGTGGTGCCCTTTTCACCGCGGAAGGGTGCGTAGCCACCGTCCGGCCAGAGCATCAGTTCGTTGCCGTTGTCGGTGCTGTAAATGACGATGGTGTTGTCGGCGATACCGAGTTCGTCGAGTTTCTTGAGCAGCGAGCCGACCAGTTCGTCGTGCTCGATCATGCGGGCTCGGACCACGTCCTCTTCGGGCCGGCCCTCATCCACCGCCTTCTGAAGGTATTTCTGCGCGGGGCGAGAGCGGATGTGAATCGCCGTCGAGTTATACCAACAGAAGAACGGCTTGTCGCTCTTGCCATGCTTGTCCAGCCACTTCAACGTCTCAGCGGTTACCTCGGCGTCGACGGTCTCCATGCGCTTGCGAGTGAGCTTGCCGATGTCCTCGATCTTCTGTTTGCCGACACGGCCAAACTTCGGGTCAACCGTCGGGTCATCCACATTCGTGGCCCAGGTGTGGAGCATGCCGCGCGGCGCAAACATCTGGGTAAATTTGGCTGACTGCTCAGCTGTGCGAAGCTTGGGATTTACCTGCCCGGGGTAGTCGAGTTCTTCGGGCTCCTCTTCCGCGTTCAGGTGATAGAGGTTGCCATACCATTCGTCAAACCCATGCACGGTGGGCAGGAACTCGTTGCGGTCACCCTGGTGGTTCTTGCCAAACTGCGCGGTCGCGTAGCCCAGCGATTTCAGCACCTCGGCCAGCGTGGGATCGGATTTTTGAATCCCGCGCGTCGAGCCGGGAATCCCGATGGTCGTCATCCCGGTGCGGATGGGCAACTGCCCCATGATGAACGCCGCGCGGCCGGCGGTGCAACTCGGCTGGCCGTAGTGGTCGGTGAAGAGCATGCCCTGCTTGGCGATACTATCGATTTGCGGCGTTTTCCCCATCATGCCGAGCGAATACGCGCCGACATTCCACATGCCGATGTCGTCGCCCCAGATGACGAGGATGTTCGGCTTCTTCTGTTCTGCCGCAGATGTTGGGCTGGCGATCAAAGCCAATCCGACAATGATTATGGCGAGCACTACTGCTATCTTTGTTCTCATAACACCTCCTTGTTGGTACGTTGCTCTCTGCGGAAATCCGTTAGACTATGTTCCAGTGGTCACACAACCTCACCTCCTTATTTAAAATACAGGGTCCAAGGATTGAAGCTCCCTGCAGCAAGCAGCAGGGAATCTTCGATCATCAAGGTATTACTATTTATTCTAATCGCTCGCTAACCCCGCGTCATGCTGGGGGAATGCGCTCGCTCCTCGATTCGAGGGTTCGAAGGTTCAAGTGAAAACTCTAAACGCTCACCCGTTCTAAATTCTGTCTTTCGTCTTTTCACGCGGACACTGGAACCCTTTGCCCCACAGACCCTGTTCTTTCCCCTCGACCCTGTTGTTATAATCCGACATCGCCTTGTCTCTCGTGTTATCTTTCCCTTAGTCCGTTGCTCGTTGCTCTTTACACCATGCGCGGGCCAGAAGAAACGTCAATAGTGCGTGAAGCGCCACCGTAGGCCACAACAGCATTCCTACCCGCTGACCTTCAATACCCAGATAGGCAAGATAAAGCGTGACGAGGGCGCTGTAAGTCAGCATGCCCCAAAGCGCCTGCGCCGCACCGCTGATCGGCCAGCAGGCCACTCCGAAGGCGATCAGGGCGATCCCGGCCACGCGGCTCATCACGACACCCGCGTCTGCGATCCGGGCATTGAACAACAGCCGGACCACGATCGACGGATACACCAGCAGGACCAGGCCCAAGCCCGCTTCGCCCGCAGCAGTAAATGTAAGTAATTTTTTCATCGTGCTTTCCTTCGCTTGCCATGATCCTCGTTCCATCCTGACGAGCACACGTTTCTTAATCCGACATCGCCTTTTTCTTTGCCGTTTCCTTCTGGCCCTTCTCCGCCTCAGCCTTGTCGGTCGCCTTCATCGGTTTGACCTCGACGGTCACCTTCGTGATATGGCCCGTGAATTTCGACTTCGCTTCCGACCCGATCGCCTCGACCACCGGCGTGCCAAGGTCGATGCCCACGTCTGCTGTCTCGTCCGCCGAGAAGATCCCGGCCTGGGTATGTTCGATCCGTCCTTCGGCAACCTTCTCATTGTTCACGAAGAGGGTGCCGGTGCCGCCCTTGCCGGGTCCGCCTCCGTCATAGGCGAAGTCGAACTTGATCGTATTCTTGCCGGGTGCAAGTTTCTTGGTCGAGGCGATCGTTGTGTGCTGGAGACCAAGGAAGTTGTAATCGTACGCGGGAACTCCGTCCTTCACGTAGAGCGCCCAGCCGCCGAAGCGGCCGCCCTGCACCAGGATCGCGCCGTTCGCGCCTCCTGCAGGCACCTCGATCTCCGCAGTGATGGTTTTGGACTTGTTCTTCACGTTGATGAATACATTCTCCATCATACCGGTCATGCCCTCGGCGAGCGCGAGCGAGGTCCGGTCGCCCATCAGTTCAGGGCGATGCACCATTTTGGCGCTCATACGCTCAAGCACGCGGTCGTCGATGGGCAGCACATGGTGCTCCTCGGCCTCTTTCATGAACAGTGCCTGCATCTCCGCAAGCTTCTTCGGGTTCTTTGCAGCCAGGTCATTGGAGAGGCTGAAATCGGAGCGTATGTCATAAAGCTCCCACACATCCTTATCGAGGGTCGCACGCGGCTTGTACTCCCACGGCGCCCTGTGTATGACGCGGGCCATCCAGCCGTCGTGGTAGATGGCCCGGTTGCCGGCGATCTCGAAGTACTGCGTGGTATGGCGCTCCTTTGCCTTGGCATCCTCGAAGGTGTAGACCATGCTCACGCCTTCCATCGGTATCTGCGGCGTGCCGTCGACCACCTTCGGCTCGGGCAGTTTTGCCGCCTCAAGTATCGTCGGCGCCACGTCGATCACGTGCGTGAACTGGCTGCGCATCTCGTTTTTCGCCTTGATCCCCTTGGGCCAGTAGACGACCATCCCGTTCCGCGTGCCGCCGAAGTCCGAGGCGACCTGCTTGGTCCAGGTGAACGGCGAGTCCATAGCGACTGCCCAGCCCGAGGCATAGTGCGGGTAGGTCTCGGGACCGCCCCACTTGTCCGCCAGCTTCAGCATGTCGGCAACCTTCTCCGGAACTGCGTTGAAGTAGGTATACTCGTTGAACATGCCGTTTTCGCCTCCTTCGGCACTGGCGCCGTTGTCTCCGGCAATGTAAAAGACAAGGGTATTGTCTGCCTGACCAGCCTCTTCGACAGCCTTGAGCATCCGGCCGATCTCATGATCGGTGAAGTCAAGATAGGCGGCGAACACTTCCATCTGGCGGGCATACAGACGCTTCTCGTCGGCAGTGAGCTTATCCCAGTCCCTGATCGCAGCAGGCTTGGGCGCCAGCTTCGTGCCCGACGGGATGATCCCCGCCTTGAGCTGCCGGGCGAAGGTCTCCTCGCGCATCCTGTCCCAGCCTCCGTCGAACTTGCCCTTCCATTTGGCGATCCACTCCTGTGGTACGTGGTGCGGTGCGTGAGTGGCACCTGGCGCGAAGTAGACAAAGAACGGCTTCTCCGGCGTCATGGCCTTCTGGTACTTGATCCAGGCCACCGCCTTGTCGGTCATATCGGTCATGAAGTGGTAGTTCGGGTCATGCGGCAGCTCGACCGGGGTGACGCCGTCGAAGATATACGGCGCCCACTGGTTCGTCTCGCCGCCGATGAATCCGTAGAACTTGTCGAAACCCTGATGAGTCGGCCAACGGTCGAAGGGTCCGGACACACTGGTCTCCCATGCCGCGGTCTCATGCCATTTGCCGAAGGCCGCGGTGCTGTAGCCGTTCAGGCGAAGCATTTCCGCCAACGGCGCAGTCGCGTTGGGGATCTGGCCTGTTGCACCGGGGAAGCCGGTCCCCATCTCGGTGATGAAACCCATGTTGACGGTGTGGTGATTGCGGCCGGACTTGAGCGCTGCACGCGTCGGCGAACACAGTGCCGTGGTATGGAAGTTGTTGTAGCGCAGGCCATCCTGCGCGAGGCGCCCGAGTGTCGGGGTGGGGATCGGGCCGCCAAAGGCATCGGTCGCGCCGAAGCCCAGATCATCGATCAGGATGATAATGACGTTCGGCGCGCCGGCAGGCGCCTTGACCTCGAAGTTCGGCGGCATCTTCGCGTTCCGTGCGTCCAGTTCTTTGTACAGCGGCCGCTTCGGTTCCTGGATCGGAAGCACCGTGCGGTCCGGCGCTGCTGTTTCGGACGACCCTTCTGCTGCGTACGAGCTGGATCCTATCACTAGAACGACCAACATAAGCAACATCATACTTACGAACTTCATGACCTGTTTCATTTTCTTTACTCCTTTCTATGAGTAGGGTCCAAGGATTCGGGGGTTCCAGGGTTCTAGGATTCAAGGATTCAAGTGAGAAGCGCAAATCACTCGACACCTCGGATCTTGTTCTTTCACTCTTTTACTCGGCCCCTTGAATCCTTGGCCCCTTGAACCCTTCTTTTATTATTCCCCTCGAATCCTACCATCCTTATTTTGCTATTTCCTTAAGAAGCATCTCGGCGTCCTTGTACTGTGGATACT
>CAWIYV010000013.1:0-122559 GCA_963840455.1 Nitrospirota bacterium
CACTTCCAACCACGCCGCCTTTTTCACAAAACTCTAATGGCGTGACAATGCCGGAAGTGTGGTCTTGTAGTGCCTGTTTGGATAATTAACTATGAGGAGATAGTTATATCAATCAAGCACGCATATGGAATATTATCCTGTCAAGCAAATTCTAATAAATATAGAAGGTTACGATAATAGGCATTCTGTAGTATATTTAAAGAAGTCGAGAAGACCGCTGAAGTCTAGAAAAACTACTCAATGATTGGTTAGAGGTGAGCATGATCCAGCACATCGTCTTCGCATTACTGCTGATACCTAAATCTTCACTACCCTTATATTTGTGTGGCGTGACCCAGCGGTCGAGCCATCCTCGTTTGCTCGGGGGCTCAACTCGTCGTTGATAAAAATACAACCGATATTTTACATCAGTCTTCAACACGCACCACTTCTGAAAATTGCAAAGTACCAGGCCATAGTCAAATTCAGCCTCAATAAAAGGAGATTGCTATGAAAAAGTCGCTGGGTGCTAAAACGCTTGCGCAGCCAGCACCTGTCTGGGTTGTCGGAAGCTATGACTCGCAGGGGAAGCCGAACATGATGACCATTGCATGGGGCGGGATATGCTGCTCACAACCTCCCTGCGTCACTATTTCCTTGCGCAAGGCAACGTACACGTACGGGTGCATCAAGGAGCGCAAAGCATATACCATTAACATCCCGTCTGCTGCGCTGGTGAAAGAGGTGGACTATGTCGGCACGACGTCGGGGAAAAATGTCGACAAGTTTGCGATGACGAAACTGACCCCCGTTAAAAGCGAACTCGTTGACGCTCCGTACATCAAAGAATTCCCTCTGGTGATTGAGTGCAAAGTGCTCCATACGCTTGAGATCGGGCTCCACACGCAATTCATCGGTGAGATCATGGACATCAAGGCTGAAGAGTCGGTGCTCGGCGAACAGGGAATTGTGGATATCCTAAAGGTCAAGCCCCTTGTTTTCGATGCAGGGCAAGGAGCCTACTATGGCATTGGCGAGCGTATCGGCAGGGCTTTTTCGATCGGGAAAAAGTAATAAGGCCATGTCAAATGCGAAAGCCAATGCAGCGAGACCATAAAGACATCTGGGACACAACATCCCCTAAGCATTCACATTTGCGTGGAAAGGAGATGAATTTACGTGAATCACAAGAAAATAGCCATGGAACATGATAAAAAGATCGCCCTCGTCGCGCATGACAATAAAAAGCATGATCTGGTTGAATGGGCAAAATACAATCAAGTGCTCTTGGATCATCACAAGATTTATGCTACGGGGACAACCGGCGAGATTTTGGAACAACAGCTTGGCTTCAAGATCAACAAACTCCAGAGCGGACCGTTGGGCGGCGATCAGCAAATCGGCGCCAAGATAGCCGACGGCGAGATCGACTTTCTTATCTTTTTCTGGGATCCGCTCGAACCGCAGCCTCACGATCCGGATGTTAAGGCGCTCTTGCGCATGGCCGTAGTATGGAATATTCCAATTGCCTGCAATCGAGCCTCCGCCGATTTCACGATCTCCTCCCCCTTGATGGATGGCGATTATGATCGTCTTGTGCCGGATTACAATGTTTATCGAAGCCGGAAGATCGGGGGTTAACGAGCTGAGCGAGGTGCGCTCGCTCATGGATTCATCAAGCTCCGCTGCAGCCTTGAAGGTGTCGTTAACTGTATCTCCCCGTGCGAAACGATACTAGTGCTGTTCCCGGCTAGCAGGGAATGCCGTTATAATCCTTGTCAACATCCGCCGGATATTGTAAGCTTTTCCTGCGACGCGACGACCCTTCCCTCGTGGCAGCACGGCATGAGCGCGGCCGGCAGACCTCCATCATGGCCACCTATCCCATCGATGCCATACTGCCTGAACTGAACGAGGCCGTGCGCGGCCACCCGTCGGTGGTCCTGCACGCGCCGCCGGGCGCGGGCAAGACCACACGCGTCCCTCTGTCGCTCCTCGACGTGCTGCCGCCCGGTCAGGGCAAGATCATCATGCTCGAGCCGCGCAGGATCGCCGCGGTATCCGCGGCGCGGTGGATGGCGCGCACGCTCGGCGAAGAGGCGGGCGGGACCGTCGGGTACACCATCCGATTCGATTCAAAGGTGTCGTCGCGGACGCGCATCGAGGTCGTGACCGAAGGCGTGCTTACCCGCCGTCTTCAGGCGGACCCCGGCCTCGGAGGCACAGGCCTGGTCATCTTCGACGAGTTCCACGAGCGGAGCATCCACGCCGACCTGGCGCTCGCGCTCTGCCTCGACGTCCGCAAAGGCCTGCGCACGGACCTGAAGGTCCTGGTCATGTCGGCCACCCTGGACACCGGCCCTATCGCCGCGCTTCTCGGCGGCGCGCGCGTCATCACCTCCGCCGGCAGGTCCTATCCCGTGGAAGAGCGCTATCTCGAGGAGGAGCGGCCCGGGCCGCTGCCGCCCCGCATCACTGCTGCGGTCCGGACCGCGCTCCGGGAGACCAACGGCGACATCCTCGTGTTCCTGCCCGGATCCGGCGAGATCCGCGCCTGCGCCCGCGAGCTGACCAACGCGTTCGATCTGAACGAAGAGCGCATCGCGCTCCACGCGCTCTACGGCGACCTGCCCTTCGAGGAACAGGAGCGCGCCATCGTGCCGTCCCGCGATCAACGGAAGATCGTTCTGGCGACGAACATCGCCGAGACGAGCCTGACCATCGAGGGCGTCCGGGTGGTCATCGATGGCGGCCTGACGCGAATGCTCCGGTACGACCCTGCGACGGGCATGAACCGGCTCGTGACCGTTCCCGTGTCCCGGGCCTCGGCGGAGCAGCGCAAGGGCCGCGCAGGTAGGCTCGGACCGGGCGTGTGCTACCGCCTCTACGGCAGGCACAGCCTTCAGAGCATGGTCCCGTTCACGCAGCCCGAGGTCCTGGTATCCGACCTTGCCCCTCTTGCCCTGGAGCTCGCGGTCTGGGGCGTGAAGGACCGCATAGCCCTGTCGTGGCTTGACACGCCGCCTGATGCGGCCTGGAACGCCGGGCTGGGCCTGCTCCGCGAACTGGGCGCTCTAGACGCTTCGGGTTCGGTTCTGCCCCTCGGCCGGGCCATGGCACGCCTGCCGCTCCATCCGCGGCTCTCACGCCTTATGCTCCGCGCCAAAGAGCTCGGCTGTGTCAGCCTGGGCGCTGACCTCGCGGCCCTCGTCACGGAACGCGATATCTTCCGGCACAGCTCTGCGGCCCACATCATCGATGACCCTGACTTTACCGAACGGGTCGACGCCCTCCGGGCCTGGCGGCGCAAGAAAGCCGTGGACGGGGGAGCGGACCAATCCGCGCTCCGTTCCGTGGAGCGGACAGCGACTCAGCTCAAGCACTTGATGCCCGAAGCCACAGGGAGCGATGCCGCGGACCCGGAGACCGTGTCACGCCTCCTGCTGGCCGCATTTCCCGACCGGGTCTGCAAGCGCCGCAGCGAAGGCGGGGGACGCTTCGTCCATGTGCAGGGAAGGGGCGTGCGACTGTCGAAGGACAGTTACCTGGGCGACAGTCCGTACATCATCGCCGTATCCGTAGATGCCGGGGAGCGGGCCGAAGGCTTCGTCCACCTGGCGGCGCCGGTCACGGAGGAGCTTCTGCGCGAAGAATGCGCTGACCGCATCGAGACCGTACGGCGAGCGGAGTGGGACCGCAAGGAGAACAGGGTCGCCGCAGCCAAAGAGGAACGCTACGGATCGCTCCTGCTGTCCAGCAGGACCTCCATACCGGGAGATGACGAGGTCACGCCCATTCTGTGCGAGGTCATAAGGACCATGCCGGGCATGCTCGCCCTGACCAGCGAAACGAGACAGTTCCAAGCCAGGGTGGAGCTTCTGAAAAAAGCGTTTCCGGAAGAGCCCTGGCCGGACCTTTCGGACGCTGAACTTCTCTCCCGGCCTGAAGCATGGCTCGTGCCATGGCTGGGAGGCATCAGGACCGGCCAGCAGCTTTCCGGACTGAACATCCTGCCCGCGCTCAGGGCCCGGCTGACGCGGGAGCAGGGACGGCTGCTGGAAGAGCGCGCGCCAGCGGCTATCGTTGTGCCGAGCGGCAGCCGCGTGACGATCGACTATGCATCCGGCAGCCAGCCGGTGCTTGCCGTGAAGCTCCAGGAGATGTTCGGGCTTGCCGACACGCCGATGATCGCGGGCAACAGGGTGAAGCTCCTGCTCCATCTTCTCTCGCCCGCGCGCAGGCCGGTCCAGATCACGCAGGACCTGAAGGGTTTCTGGAATAACAGCTATCCGCTGGTGAAGAAGGACCTGAAGGGCCGCTATCCGAAGCATCCCTGGCCCGACGATCCCTGGAATGCCGTGCCCACGCGCCGCGCAAAGCCCCGGGGGATGTAGCTCAAGATGACCACCGCCACGGGCTTCATTAGGACGTTCTCCGTAGCGTTCCATGAAAGACTACGTGAGCAACCTTCACAGATCCGCACCGAATAATCTCTCACCACATTGCGATCCTATACCCCCTTTTGGTGAAAAGCTACCGCAAATATATGAAAATAATTTACTATTTTTTCTTGCTTTTTGTATTTTTTTTGGTATAATTCTGTCAATCACTCGGCAAGCAGTAAGAAGCGTAGATAGACCAGCCCCCGGCTTCGCCACATGGAGCCGGGAGGAGAAGCTTGGATAACATCCCCTGTACAGGTCTGGAAGGGACCGGCAGGGCACCCTACACGAGGAGGTAGATATCATGAAATTTACAAGGATCCTGATCATTATGGTCTTAGCAATGGCGCTTGCTGCATGCGGCACCAACACCAGCACCAGCACCAGCAACAATAACAACAATAATAACAGTGCAAACGATCCGGTGCCGGTGATACCGACTCTCCTGGCAAGCGGCGGCACAAGCACCAGCGGCACGGGCGGAAGCGGAGGGTACGTGTACGTTCAATCGTACGGAGCGGTCAAAGTACTGAAATCCGGCACCGTGGACGCGAGCTTCGACTCTTCAGTATCGACGCCCCCGCTGGAAATTGGTGCCAATCCTGCGGTTGTCAGCGGCGGCACAACGACGCTCGAACTGGTCAGCGATCTCACCAGCACCATAACCGGTCTGTACGCGAAGCCCGGTGATCCTTATCTGTACCTGGGAGACGGGGACGGCGATACGACAAATGACCTTGCGGTAACGGACCTCACTATAAACGCCGGCGCTACCCTTGTTCTCGCTGACCAGGGATATTGGGGGGGATACGGAGCGGTCTGGCTATCGAACTACCTGGTGATCAACGGCACGATCACTTCCACAGCACCATCAGTTTATGTTGAGGCGAATGTGATCGACGTCAAGAGCAGCGGCAGGATCACCACCTCTGCGACAAATGATGGGTCGAATGCGGGGGACATATGCCTGGGCAACGGGAACAACATTACCAAGACCATCATCAACCGCGGCACGATCGAGGCAAAGGGCCTCGGCACGGGGAGCGGCGGGTACCTGTATTTTGACGCCGATGACCTTATTGTCAATTACGGCACGATCGATGCCAGCGGCGGGAGCAGCGCCGCTGGTTCTGGAGGTAACGGAAATGAGATGGATATTTACGTCAATAATGACGGCGGCAAATTCTACTCCTTCGGCAGCATTCTCGCGAAGGGCGGCGATAGCACCGACAGCTCCGGCTCAAATGGCGGTACTGGCGGCTACCTCTATATCGATGTCCCCGACCTAGTTGTCAACACCGGTACCATTGACGTCAGCGGAGGAGGCAGCGATACTGGCGCAGGCGGAAGCGGTGGAGAATTTGACGTCTATGTCAACTACGGTGATTTCTATTCCTCGGGCATCGTGCGCATGAACGGAGGTAAAGGGGCGACAAACGGCGGCGACACTGAATCCTGGAACGAATACTGGTATGGATACTCGGCATGGATCGAGACCGCATATTCCGACAATACCCGGGGCAGGAACGGTGATATCATCATCAGCGGGACCTGGGAAGCCAATGGCGGTGACGGTGGTAATGGCAGTGGTGGTTACGGCGGCTATATATACCTCGAGACCGACGCAATGGGAGCTGTAACGATCAACGCAACCATGTCCGCAAAGGGTGGGAATAGCTCACAAGCAGGATATTCCGGCGGCAGCGCGGCATATGGTATTGAGATCTATTCTTACAACTATTACAGCGATCCCGCAACGCCCGGCAAGATCCGCATTGCCGGCCAGTACGATCTCCGGGGCGGCAATGGCGACGAAATGGGCGGCAACGGAGGATATTTCTACGTCTACAGCGGCGGCTACAACTCGTCCAATATCGGGTCTGATGTGGAACTTGTCGGTTTTCCGGCGATGAACCTGAATGGCGGGGATGGAGCGAATGGCGGCAGCGCAGCTTCATACGCAGTCCAGCTCAACACGAATTCTCCTAACGGAATGCCGGCAGGTCCTATCACGAACGAGGCCAATATCGAGGCGCGGGGCGGGAATGCCGCCGCGACAACGGGGAGCACAGGCGGTTCGGGCGGCACCGTGGAGATGATAACGAGCGGAATTAGTGATCCCTCTGAGGTCATCACCAACTCCGGCAGCATTGATATATCGGCCGGCACGGGTGATACGGGCGGCAGCGACAACAATATGATCTGGTTTTGGGCGCAGCACGTTACGAACTCCGGCAATCTCACAGCCAATGGCGGAAACGTGACAACAGGCGGGACAACAGGCGGTGGGAGCGGCGGGAACATCTATCTTACGTCCGACGACGGCATGACTACGAATACCGGTACCCTGAGCGTGACCGGGGGCACGCCGGACGGTTCGGATGGTTCTGTCAACATAGACGCAGGCGGTCCTACATAAAGAATAAGGAACACGAGAGGTCGTCCTGTAGAAAAGATGATAATTTGAGCGGGGCAGGAGAGATCCTGCCCTGCTCTTTTTGTTCATACGAACGTCTGTCAACAGGATTTCCTGGTATCTTGCATTGACACGCTTGTCTCTGGCCTTAATTCGCCGCGTAATAATCGGAAAGACCGCCTGTAGCACCCCTGGCCCGACGATCCCTGCAAGGCCGTGCCCACGCGCCGTGCCAAGCCTCCGGGTACTCTCTGGTCACTGCCGGCGAAACAAAATGAGGACGGTTGATTCGCGCGTAAGAAAGACACTGCAAAAGATCCGCATATTTCCCCCTCCGAATGACGTCTTCTCCTGTTCATCCTCCCCTGGTCCTGCTAATAAAGTTGCACGGAATTGCGCCGGGGTCATACACACATTGGATCATCTGCGCTATAATCTACCTATAACAATGTGCTCTATTCCATTCATGATCCTGGACAAGGAGGGGACCGCCATGAAATGCTCGAAAGATGCACTCCCGATAGCGATCGTATCAGTTTTCTGTGCTGTCTTGTATTGCGCGGCACCGCTGCTCGCCGCGGGCCCTGACGACGACCTCATGAACAGGGCCAAAACGATTTTCGGGCCATTGCCAGCTTCTATGCCGTCCCCGGACAATCCCATCACCCCGGAGAAGGTGAAGCTCGGGAACATGCTCTTCTTCGAATCCCGGATATCCATCGACAGGACCGTGAGCTGCGCCAAGTGCCATCCCCCGGGGCTTTACGCCGCAGACGGGCTTCGGAAGGCGCTCGGCAACCACTGCAAGGAGAATCCGCGCAACTCGCCCACGATCCTGAATGCGGCGGACCAGATCTCGGAGCACTGGATCGGGAACCGGACGAGCGTTGAGGACCAGGCAAGACAGGCGGTGACCGGTCCGCCTGCCTTCGGCATGCCGAACAACGAAGCGGTCGAAAAGGTCCTGAAGGGAATGAAGGACTACGTGACCCTGTTCAAGGCGGCTTTTCCCAATGACAAGGAGCCGGTGACGGTGGAGAACTTCGCGAAGGCGATCGGCGCCTTTGAGCGGACGCTCATGACGCCGGCGCCTTTCGACGACTTCCTGCAGGGTAACGCCAAAGCACTCACGGACCAGCAGAAGCGGGGCCTCAAGACCTTCATGGATACGGGTTGCATGACCTGCCACTTCAGCCCCTACCTGGGGGGCAAGATGTACCAGAAGTTCGGTGTCTTCGAGCCTTACCAGAAGTACACGAAGAGCGTGCAGGTCGATGATGGCAGGTTCGCGGTGACGAAGAGCGAGGCGGACAGGTTCGTGTTCAAGGTCCCGGTGCTCAGAAACGTGGCCATGACGCCGCCATACTTCCATGATGGGTCCGTTGATCGACTTGTGGATGCGGTCACGATCATGTCCAAAGTACAGCTGGCCAGGGACCTAACCACCGGCCAGGCCGACGACATTGTGGCCTTCCTGCAATCACTGACCGGGAAAATGCCGGAATCGATTATCAGGACACCGGTCCTTCCGGCAGAGGACCGATAACGGGCAGCGTTGAGAAGGGAAGCAGGGACAGGATCGGATCATAAACGTTCCGCCACTCCCTGCCGCGGAGAGGGCTTCTCACGGGACGACGTCAGCTAGCCTTTGGCTGCTCGCCGGTAACCACGCTCCTGAGCAACGGCGTCGAGGCGAAGCGTGGCCAGGTCTTCCACGGGCAGCAGGTCGACCGGGGTGGGGGAGAAGGCGGGGATGACCTTCACATAGGTCATGCATCGGTCGCAGGCCTCGATGCGCGGCCCGGCTGGATCATTCTGGAAGAACACCTTGAGAGAGCGATGATCCTCATTCCCGCAGTGAATGCAGGACAGCCGCGCGACCCGCCAGTCAGCTCCGCAGAGGCCGCAGCGAAGATGCCGCTCCTGATTATTTCCCTGAAGCTCGGCAAAGAGGGGCGCCGAGCCGCAGACGAAGCAGGTCCCCCGGTCCCATTTCACGTCCACAACCAGCGGAGCGACGCGGCGGCACCACGCCCGCAGCAGGGGGCTCAGTGCGGTCTGTGCCAGGAACCCGCATAGATCGCTGTCCAGGCCAATCCGTTCCAATCTGTTCCCGAGCAGTTCGTCATTGTGCGCCAGGATGGTTTGGAATGCCGCGCTTGCATCGTCGTCACGCTCTTCGTCGAGCAACAAGCTGATCTTCTCGGCGATCTCCCTGGCGCCGGCCTTTTCCGCAGCCGCTGCGAGCCTTGTCAGAAGACCGGTTAATCGCTGGATATCGACCTCCAGTTCGAGGCCTTCCAGGTACGGGAGACCCTGTTCAAGTCGCGTTCTCACCTCGTCCTGAGAAAGACCTGTCGGAAGAACAAGCAATTCCTCGCCGCGAAGAATCGGAAGGATGGCACCGTACAGCCGAGCGGTTTGCGCCATATCTGGAAAGCTATCTGCGATCACCTTCAGACGTTCGCGCAGTATTTCATCGCCATCGATGGTTCCGGTGTGCATAGCGTCTTTCCGCATCCCGATACCGGGATCGCATCGCATGATCCGACCGGTACAGGACCTGCGATATCATTACTCGGCGATTATCGTGCCTGACATTCCTTCGTGGCCGTCGCCGCAGAAGATATCACAGTGGAATTCATAGGTGCCGGCTTTCGGGGCGAGGATGGTCACCCTGTTGACCTTCCCGGGTTCGATGGTCAAACGAATGCCTCCCAGGTCCGGGACGGTGAAACCATGCACCCTGTCCAGCGAAGTGAACTCGAAGATTACCGGAACGCCCGCCTTGATCCTGATCTCGTTCGGCGAATATTCGAACTTTTTCGCGGTTATCTTGATGACCTGCAGTTGGCCGGCCGTGTCCGCGGCGTACGCCGAGATGACGAAGACAACCAATGCGAGAAGTGCGATCGCGATCTTTCCCTTGCTCATGGTGCTATCCTTTCTGGACCGGGAATTCGGTGATCCCATATTCCGCTGTGCTGGTCCGTGCCTGAATGCTTCTGTAACCAAGCCCCTTATAGGGTGCCGCGGGATCCCACGGGATCGGTACGCGCTTTGGCACGGAACCCGGCGCAGGAAGCGGGAACATCAGGCCGTGAGCGGCATGGTGCGGAATGTGACCGGTTATTTGATGGTGTTCCTGATGGATATGCCCGTAGAAGACCGTGACATTCTTGTACGGCATCAGGAGGTCGATGGCCTTGTCACCGTCGCGGGTCCACCAGTCCCAGTTCGGATAGAGACTGAAGAGGGGGCGGTGCGTAAGCACGATGATCCGGGAGTCCTTCTTAAGCTTCTTCAGTTCATCGCCAAGCCATTGCAATTGCGGGTCCGTGATGCTCGACGTCGGGTCAGAGACATTGTCGATAACGATGAAATGCACTCCCTTGTAATCGAAGGTGTAGTGGGTCTTGCCAAAATACTCCTGGAAGGCCTCGCCGTTGTCAAGCCCGGCGTCATGTTCCCCTGCCATGAACTTCACGTTCTTCACCTTCAGACTGCCGATGATGTCGCGCGCTTCGGCCATGCGCTTCCGCCTCTCCTTGGGGTCGTCCGTCGTATGCGTGATGTCGCCGGTGAATACGACGAAATCAGGCTGCGCTTTCATGCCATTGACCGCAGCGATGGCCTTCTTCAGCGTGCCCGCAAAGTCGGGATTGATCTTGGGGTCCGAGAAGCCCCAATGTGTGTCCGAGAGCTGGACGAAAAAGAAATCATCCTTGCCCATAGCCATCTCATCAGCGCCAGCGCCGCGTGGTCCTAGAACGACAACAGCGCTTCCAATGCCGATAAGCCTAAGAAAGTCTCTTCTGTCCATCTTCATTTCAGCCTCCTTTGTTGAGGATCAATGTATTTCCGGATAAAGAACCGGGCCGGCGCTCATGGCAACGTTGGTCAACCTTCACATCTGCCCTGCCTGTACCAGCGCGATCCTGAGGAAAGCGCTGCCCGCGAGGACGAGAACGGACGTGAGCACGATCCCGTTGCCGCCCCCGGCAGGGCGGCTTCTTGCCGTCAATTGTCTGGTGAGAGGAACGAGGATCCCGAGCACAACGGCCCCGCCCAGGAACAGGACGCCGTAGAGGCCGGTCAGGAGCGGCACAGCGTACCTGCCGGCAAGCGCCAGCATTGCGATGATGATGCCGAGCTCCGCGATCATGACCGGCCGTTCAAAGCTTTCCAGCCGGAGGGCAGTATCGGCGGACATGATCCGCTGGCGCGCCATCACGAGAGCGATCGCTGCGGCCCCGGTCGAAGCTCCGGACACGATGAAGAGCGAGCCGACCCAGGGGTCGGTCCCTGCCCAGAGCGGCCGGGCCGTGGTGTTCAGAAGAACGCCGGTGTAACCGGCCACAAAGAAACCGAAGAAGGAACCGATGGCAGCGTAGACCTTGTGCGGGACGCGGTTGAAGAGCTTATGGACCTTCTTGAGAGCCGGCGACGTAAGCTTACCGTCTTCTACGAGCACGTTCAGGAACGAGAGGAGCGACATGCCGCTGAAGATAAGGAGCGCCCAGGTTCCCACGGAAAGCGGGGATGTGTTATTCATATAGGGCATGCCTGCACCAGGCGAGAAGAAGAGATGCCAGAAGCGCAACGGCCTGCCGAGATCCGCGATCAGGAGGACCGGTGTGATGCAGATCAGCGGAAAGGCAATATAGTACGCGATCCTGCTCACGTCGCGGTGCTTGTCGTAGCCCAGCAGCTCCACGAGCGAACCGATGAAGTAGGCGCCAGCCGACACGCCGCCAATGAAGAAGTACATCGCGATGTAGTACCACTCCCAATGGGGAGCCTGCGATTCAAGGGCCATCATGATTACACCTCCTGAACTTCATTCGCCACAGAGGCACGGAGACACAGAGGAATTCACAGCCAAAGGCTTTGCCTTAAACCAGGGAGAAAGATATCTTTTGTTTTTCTCTGTGCCTCTGTGTCTCTGTGGCAGGCCTTCGGTTACTTTTCTTCTTTTGTCGCTCCCCGTTCCCGGAAGGCAAAGACAGCCGCCGCTCCCACGGCGATGGCGGTCGCGACCGTGAGGCCCGAGCTCACATGCAGCCGGTCCTGCGGGACCACGGGCTTCTCCGGCTGGCCGTAGACCGACGGCTTGTCCATGAAGAGGTAGAAGACGTTCAGGCCACCCGCTTCGTTGTATCCGTAGATGTTCGCCTTGTCGAATCCCAGGCCGTTGAGCTGGGCAAGCCGGACATCCGCCTTCTTCTTGAGCTCCTCGACCACGCCGAAAGTGATGGACCCCGTGGGGCAGGCCTTTGCGCAGGCGGTGCCCAGTCCGTTATGGATGCGGTCATTGCAGAGCGTGCACTTGTGCACCGTGCCTGTCCGCTCGCTGAAGGAGATCACGCCGTAGGGGCACGAAGGGATGCAGTACTTGCAGCCGATGCAGACCTCCTGCTTGACGACCACGTTGCCCTGGTCGGTCCGCACGATGGCCTGCACCGGGCAGGCGTTCAGGCAGCCCGCATTATTGCAGTGCTTGCAGGAATCGCTTGAGAAAAGCCAGCGCGCCTCGGTCCGGTCAGGACTGAACTGCTCGATGAAGCGGACATGCCGCCAGTCGGTCGCAGAGAGGTTCCCGGTATTGTCGTAGGAGTTGCCGGTGAAGTTCGACGCGACAGTATAGGGTATGCCCGGCCGCTTCTGAAAATGCGTTGGCTCGCCTTCAAGGCCGTTCCATTCCTTGCACGCCACCTGGCACGCCTTGCAGCCGGTGCAGATGGAGGTGTCGACGAACATTCCCTTTGCCATTATGCAGCACCTCCTCTCTTGCCAGCGCTGACCCTGCAGGTGAAGACCTTGCCTTCATGGATCGAGACGTTCGGGTCGGCCACGAGAACGCTCAGGTTGTTCACCACGTCGCTCTGCGCCCGTCCCTGCCAGCCCCAGTGCCAGGGCAGGCCGATCTCATGCACGACCTTGCCGTTGATCATAAAGGGCCGCATGCGCCGTGTCACCATGGCCCGCGCCTGGATCCTGCCGCGGGCCGTTTCGATCGTCATGTATTCAGCGTTCTTGATCCCCTTCTCCGCAGCGAGTTCGGGGGATATCTCGCAGAAGAGCTCTGGCATGAGCTCGGCAAGCCACGGCAGCCAGCGTGACATGACGCCGGATAGGTGATGCTCCGTCAACCGGTAGGTCGAGACGATGATGGGATAATCCGGATCAGCGACCTTATGGTATGGATTGCCGGGGACCTTCCAGGTCTTCGCCACCGGATTCGACTGCTGCTTGTACACCGGGTTCTCCACGGGAGACTCGTAGGGCTCGTAGTGCGTGGGTAGCGGGCCGTCCACGAGGCCGGCGGGCGCGAAGAGCCACGCCTTGCCGTCAGGCCGCATGATGAAAGGATCATTGCCTGAAAGCCAGTCGAAGCCGATGCCGTTGTCCCTGCCGCGGAAGGACGGGGCCTTCGTGGGCTGGAAATCGATGCCTTCTCCCGATGGAGCGACCCAGGAGCCACGAAGCGTCTTGCCGCTCGGGTCCTTCACTTCCTTGTCCGGGTCCCAGTACACGAGCTTCTTCTTTTCCGACCACGGCCGTCCCTGCGGGTCCGCTGAAGCGCGGTTGTACATGATGTGGCGGTTTGCCGGCCAGGCGAATCCCCAGTTCGGTGAGATCCAGTTGTCTCCCTGCCTGCGCGCGGCGAAGTTCTTTCCCTCCTCGGGGATGACGCCGGTGTAGATCCAGGCGCCGCAGGCAGTGGTCCCGTCCTCTTTCAAGAGCGCGAAGGAGGCGAGCGGCTTCCTATCGTTCCAGGTGTAGCCGTTGATCTCCTTCAGGAGCTTGTAGGCCGAAGGCTCGTCCTTGATGCGGAAGTTCGCCACCTCGGCAGACTCGGGTTCGTAATCCCAGAACAGGTTCTTGATCGCCCAGTCGCGATCCTTGCCCGACCCTGCATACATCTTTTTGAGCTGCTTGCCGATATGGTAGGTGAACCAGATGTCGCTCCGCGCCTCCTTGGGCGGGTCAGCCGCCTTGTCGTGCTGCTGCAGGAGCCGCTGGGTGTTGGTGAAGGAGCCTTCCATTTCGGAAACCATGGCGGCAGGCAGGAAGAAGACTTCGGTCTTTATATCCGCGGGCTTGACCTCTCCCTCCTTTACCTCCGGAGAGTTCCGCCAGAAGGACGAGGTCTCGGTCTCGAAGTAGTCGCGTACGACCATCCAGTCGAGCTTGGCCAGTGCCTTGCGCTGGAACCTCGCGTTCTGGCCGCCTACTGCCGGGTTCTGGCCCATGACGAAGAAGCCCCTGATCTTTCCGTCCATCATGTCCACGAACATGGGCAGGTGCGAATGGTCGCCGGTGATCTTTGGGTGGTAGTCGTAGCCGTAGTTATTTTCCTTTGTAGCCGCGTCGCCCCACTGCGCCTTGAAGTAGGAGACCGCGAACTTGGGATAGTTGCCCCAGTAGCTCGTCATGAGCGGCACCGACTCGGTCAGGATAAAATCCTTGAGCGTGTCGTGGTTCTTCCTCGCGTCGGGCATGTTGAGATATCCCGGCAGCGAATGGTACAAGGTCGCGATGTCCGTGGAACCCTGGATCGTGGCATGGCCGCGGAGCGCCAGCACGCCGCCGCCGGGCCTCCCGATGTTGCCCAGCAGTTCCTGGAGCATGCCCGCGCAGCGGATGATCTGGACGCCCACGGTATGCTGGGTCCAGCCCACGGCGTAGGTGATGTTCGAGGTCTTGTCGCGTCCGGAGTTGTTCAGCAGCGTCTCGGCTACTTTCAGGAACTTCTCCTTCGGGCAGCCGCAGACCTTTTCGACCATTTCGGGTGTATACCGGCGGTAGTGCCGCTTCAGGATCTGGAACACCGTGTGCGGGTCCTTGAGCGTGGGGTCCGTTTTCGGTCTGCCGGGTACTTTTTGCAGGAGCATATCGGTGAAGGTCTTCGGCTCGGCAACGGACGATTGAGGCGCCGGGTTGCGCTGGTAGGTCCAGGTGGCCGGGGAATAGGCCTTCCCGTCTTCGGACATGCCCGAGAAGAGCCCGTTGAGGTCCTCGGTGTCCATGAAGTCCGGGTTCACGAGCGTTGCGGCGTTCGTGTAATTGACCACATATTCCTTGAAGAACGGGTCGGTGTTCCACCGCTTGCTGTTGATGACGTGGTTGATGAGCGCACCGAGAAAGGTGATGTCCGACCCTGCCCGGATGGGCGCGTGAATGTCGCACATAGCCGTGGTGCGCGTGAAGCGCGGGTCAACGTGCATGAGCACGGCGCCGTGGTCCGTTTTCGCTTTCAGCGGCCAGCGGAACGCCACGGGATGGCACTCTGCCATGTTGGAGCCCATGATCATGACCGCATCGGAGTTGACGAGATCGCGCGGGAAGGTCGTCGAGCCGCCGCGACCGAAGGAGACCCCCAGACCGGGGACCGTCGAGGAGTGTCAGATCCGCGCCTGGTTCTCCAGGTAGACCACCCCCAGGGAGTGCATCAACTTCTGGTGGGCGTAGTTCCATTCATTGTCCATGGTCGCGCCGCCCAGGGAGGCGATGGCGTAGGTGTTCATCACGCGTTTCTTCATCGTGCCGCCCTTGCCGTCGGGCATATTCTGATACTCGTTGAAATGGGCGTCGCGGGTCTGCTTCGTCAGTTCGGCGATGCGCCGCATGGCCCAGTCAAGCGGCTTGTCCTCCCAGTGGTCGCTGCCCGGCGCCCGGTACCTGACCGTGGTCCACCGCTGGTCGTTGTTCACGAACTGCCACGTCGCCGCACCCTTGGGGCAGAGGGTCCCCTGATTGATCGGCGAATCGGGATGGCCTTGGATGTCGATGATCTTGCCCTGGTCATCGACCATGACGATCTGGGCGCAGCCGACCGAGCAGTAGGGGCAGAGGCTCGGGACCTGCCTGCCCGTCTTGATCGGGACAGTATGCGCCTGCTCTTTTCCCGGGGCCGTATTCGCACGCAGGACACCTGCGTCTGCAAGGGCGGCCGTGCCGAGAGCCCCTGACGAAAACTTCAGGAACTGCCGTCGAGTGACTTTCATGGTATGCGTTTATTCTCCTTTCGCAGAAGTGGTGAGCGGTCATCTGGAAGAACACGCAGGGAAAAACAGGACATGAACGGTATCCTCTAAAAAGTTTAGCGCAGCGAAGTGTTTATGTCAAATTCGCTGCGCTAACGCTGTTCAACTAAAGTATGAACCGTATGATTTTTATCCTATTTCCTAGATCCCCGTAATAACTTCACGAAAGCATTCGGGTACGCTTCTTTCCACGGTGTTTCTATGCCCTGTTCTACCGCGCATGATGAAGTCACGGGACCGGGGCTTTGGTCAGCCAAACTCGTCCTGTTGCTACTGCGTCGGATAGGTATTTCGTGCCAGCCTGATGCGCTCGCTCAAGGACCTCTCTGTGATGTTCGCGCTCTGCATGCTGTCTTCCTGCCTGTCGGCAAGCTGCCACGCCCGCTTATATAGGTTTCGCGGTTGTTTTACGACGATGCGGAACTGTCCTTCCTCATAGGAAACAGGCATGCTCAAACCGGACTCGCGCGCCAGGATATCCGCCTGCACGAGAGCCCATTCGCTCCCCGTTGCAAAACCGCTGTTCTTTCCGATCGGGAAGCCGGCTGCAAAACCCGCCAGTAACAGAGCGGTCGCCAACACTAACTGTGTGATGATCTTCATGGCCTCCTCCTTTGTTTCAGCCGTCGTCTCACGGCGAAATTCGCGGAGGGACGGAACTGAAAGGGTAAATATATAAGGTTCCATAGTTGATCTACCTGTTACTATTGTAGCAAATCCTTTTCCTCGATGTGGCCGCGATACAACTATTAATGGTCGAACTAGCTAGAAAAGGGTTTCGGAGATGGGTGTTCATCATGAGAGGATCATGTTTCCGGGTTCGATGTCCAGACGAGATCCACCGTAGTTGACCTGACTATGCTGGTCTCCCGAAGGACCTGCTCCCGGCAGGGCAGGCCGCAGTGCAGAGGACGCACTTTCGCGCGGAGCCGTACCTGAAACGCAGGTACCGCCCGTTCTTTTCCGACTAAGCATGCCCAGCGCCCTCGCGCACGGTTTACCCTGACTTGATGGAGGCCGCATCATATCCTGGAAATGCTGCACAGGGGTGTCCTGCAGCGCCTGCAGAAGTACGCCCAGTAATGCCCGTTCTCTTGACAAAGGCACGACCGGGCATTATGATGTCCTCGCCGCTGCAGGGGCACGTCCTATTGGCGTACGAAACCTGATCCCCAGAGGAGGTAAGCGTATGGAGGCAAGAAGGATATTGGGCTTTGGTACAATGCGGAACGAACGGCGGGCAGGGTTTGTTGCCCTTGCGTTGCTGATGCTCATTGCCCTGATGACCGCAGCCGGGCTGCACGCAGGGACGCCGGCAGCCGGCACTGTTCCCGCGGGCAAGGAAGTGAAGAATCCCTTTGAAGGCAAGCCCGAGGCGATCAAGGAGGGCGACAAGATCTTTGACGCCAGGTGTTCAGAGTGCCACATGGACGGCACGGGCGGGGCCGGACCTGACCTGACCGACGATACATGGATCTACGGCGGGTCCGATGCCGAGGTGTTCGAGACCATCTCCGGCGGAAGAAAGGGCGGCATGCCGTCGTGGAAGGGCGTGCTGAGCAGTGATGACATCTGGAAAGTCATGGCATTTATCCGGAGCATCCATAGGAAATAAAGAACGGAGAACCAGCGGGAATCGCTTTTCGGACCGGCCGTCCGGTCAACCTGCGGGAAACGGATCGTTACTCTAGGGAAGAGGGCCCCATGGGGACGAAATGGGAACAGTACCGGTATTTCCTGAAGGACACGGTTCGCCGGACCATTGACTTCTCGATGACCGACCAGAATGCCGGCGTCGCGCCTCCGCCGCTCGAGAAGCCCGTTCCCGCAGAGGGGGAGCGCATCGGCCTCCTGCGGAAGGGGACCTGGAAAGGTTTCTCGGACATCGATCTCGTGTCGGTCATCGAGGGGCGCAGAAGCCACCGGCGCTTTACGGCTGAGCCGCTCACGCTGGAAGAGCTCTCGTTCCTGCTCTGGGCAACGCAGGGGATACGGCAGGCGGCGAGCGAGTCCACTGCCTTCCGGAACGTCCCCTCTGCCGGCTGCCGCCACGCACTCGAGACCTACCTCTGCGTTCTGAACGTCACGGGGCTTGAAGCGGGGCTCTATCGTTTCCTTCCGGTGGAGCACCAGCTCCTGACCATCTCGCGGGAAGAGAACCTTTCCGAGCGGCTCGCCGTGGCGGCACTTGGTCAGGTCTTCCTTGCGAAGGCCCCCGTGACCTTTGTCTGGACCACGATCCCCTATCGCATGGAATGGCGCTACGACATCGCGGCCCACAAGGTCATCGCCCTTGATGCGGGCCATGTTTGCCAGAACCTCTACCTGGCCAGCGCGGCGATCGGATGTGGAACGTGCGCTGTTGCCGCATATCATCAGGAGCTGATGGACGAGCTCCTGGGCGTGGATGGGGACGATGAGTTCACGCTGTACCTGGCGCCAGTCGGCAGGGTGTGATCGCCTGTGGTGAATCCAGGAGCGAGCGCATTCCCCGCAGCTTGCTGCGGGGCTAGCGAGTGATTAGAATAACGAACTTCCCTGAGGATCGAAGCTCCATGCAGCTATTCGTAGGGAGCTTAAATCCAGGAGCGAGCGCATTCCCCGCAGCTTGCTGCGGGGCTAGCGAGCGATTAGAATAACGAACTTCCCTGAGGATCGAAGCTCCATGCAGCTATTCGTTAGGGAGCTTAAATCCAGGAGCGAGCGCATTCCCCGCAGCTCGGTGCAGGGAGCTTCAACGGTACCGTCGCGAAGAACCGGTGCGGGCCGCAGGTCCGGCCGGGAAATTGCTTATTCCGCGGTCCGCTTTGTGGTAAAATCTGACATGGAAAAAAAGAGCGACATAAAGAAGCCCGGCGCGGGCGAACCTGACCGGCCCGAAGGACGCGAGGTGATCAAGCCTAGTCTCTATCTGCGGGCGGTGAGGTCCCATCTCCGGAGCGGGAAACCGAAGGAAGCCTACGGCCTGCTGCTGCAGGCCACCATCCAGTATCCCGACGACCCGCTTATCCTCTCCTATTTTGGCTGTCTCCAGGCCATTGTGGACAGGAAGTACCGGAGCGGCGTGGAGGCCTGCAAGCGGGCGATCCTGCTGCTGAAGAAGCAGAACGTTTTCAGCGAAGAGGTGCTCTACCCGGTGTTCTATCTCAACCTCGGCAGGGCATATGTTGCTGCAGGCAAGAAAAAAGACGCCATTGACACGTTCAAGAAAGGGCTCAAGTACGACAACGGGAACAGCGATCTGAAGAAGGAGCTGCAGGGGCTGGGCGCGAGGAAGCAGCCTCCCGTGCCGTTCCTCGACCGCTCGAACCCGATCAACAAGTACATCGGCCTGATCCTGCACAAGACGAAATAGTAGCCGGCGGGATAGAAGGATCGGTAGACCTGACAGAGGACAGGGGACACGAAGAAAATCACACACCATTGACGCCCTGTATTCGACCGCCTGGGGTAGTATCCCGGTACAATTTCCCATTTTCAAATAAATATACTGATGGTGTTATCCGTGTTCATCCCTATCAATCCGCGGCCAATTCATCCTTGCATGTGAAATATCGTGATCGTAACGGACCTTGACCATATGGACCAGCAGGTCCCCATGACGCCTTCCCTGCGGAAGGCATTCGACTTTCTGCAGGCTAGTGATCTGCTGCAGCTGCCCGATGGCAGGGTGGACATCGATGGAGACCGGGTGTTCGCCCTGGTGCAGCGGTATGAGACGGTGAGGACGGACGCCCCGAAGTACGAATGCCATAGGAAGTACATCGACGTGCAGTTCATCGCAACGGGTGAGGAGGTCATCGGCTGGGCGCCTGCTGAGCGGATGAGCGTGACCGAGGCCTATGACGCCGGCAAGGACGTTTGCTTCGGCACGATCGCGGCGGGGACATGGACGCCGGTGCGGCTGGAAGCGGGGCAGCTCATGGTGCTTTGGCCCGAGGACGCCCACGCGCCCAGGGGAGCGGCAAGGGAATCGAAGCGCGTCATGAAGATCGTGGTGAAGGTGGCGGTGTGAAGGGGCAAGGGTCATCGGGCCAGGATTCAGGCAAGAGAATGTGAACAGGGAGAGGGAGAAGCTTCAGGGAGCAGGGTGACCATGCGGAAAAAGGACCAGAACGATATCAAGCGGGAATTCCGGCTGCGCCAGACCCGGCAGATCATTGCCGTGACGGTCGCGCTGTTTCTCGTAATGCTGGCTGCGGTGCTCTACAAGCGGCCGGACCTGGTGGGCGCGTTCTCCAAGGGCACATTGTTCGGGCTGCAGGCCACCAGCATCGCCGCGTTCCTGGGTTATACTGCCTACAACTGGAGATGCCCTTCCTGCGACAAGCATCTGGGCAGCAACGTCCATCGGCAGCGCTGCGGTAAATGCGGGGCGCTGCTGCAATAGGGCCTACAGGAAAAAGAACACAACTACCAATTCTTACCGCCAAATAACCACCGCTCTCTTTTATGGGCAGCACGGTGGCTCCGCTGTGCTAAGCATGCGGTATGCGGGTACTCGTTCTTGTCACGGTCTGTCATTCCCGGCAGCGCTACCCCTGCGGACGCGCTGCTTTATTGTCTGTTCTTGTTCGGACTGGATACCGGCATGCATACGCACAGTCGTCGCAGCCGAGCTGCCCGGGGTTGGGGGTAAGGCAGGATTTTCAAGCCGCTGAATTATCCAAAGCGCCCTGCATCCCGTGAACAGGTCCACGCACAAGCATGCCCGGGAACAGGATCGGCAAATCATCGATCATGCCTGCGCGTGCGAAGCGAAAGCGCACACGGATTGTAGGAACAGCAGGCTAACGGAGAGGACCTCGTGGCATGCCTGCGTGGGCCTGGGAACGGCGGTGCAGAAAAAAAGAGACTCGCTCTTTTTTGGCAACCCGGTGGCTCCGCTGTGCTAAGCATGCGGTATACGGGTACTCGTTCATGTCACGGTCTGTCATTCCCGGCAGCGCTACCCCTGCGGACGCGCTGCTTTATTGTCTGTTCTTGTTCGGACTGGGTACCGGCATGCATTACGCACAGTCGTCGCAGCCGGGCTGCCCGGGGTTTGAGTAAAACAAAAAAAGGCAGGTGGTCTTGTCGACCTTCCTGCCCTGCGAATTCTCCCTTTTCGAATTTGATCTTATCCGCGTCTATCTGCGTTCATCCGCGCCCAATTCCCCGGGCTTAGACTTTTTCCAGCGCCTGCTTCAGGTCGGCGAGGAGGTCGTCCACGTCCTCAAGGCCCAGTGCCAGCCGGACGAGGTTGTCCGACATGCCAATCTTCTTCCGGTACTCCTCGGGATAGTCGAAGAACGACATCATCCACATCTGGGTCACCAGGCTCTCGCTCCCACCGAGGCTGGGCGTGATCAAAAAGAGCTCCAGTGCGTCGATGAACTTCCTGGTCTTCGCGTCGTCTCCCTTGAGCAGAAAGGTGACCACGCTGCCGAACCCCTTCATCTGCTCCTTCGCGATCTTCCGGTCGGGATGGGAGTCCAGGCCGGGGTACCATACCTTCTCGATCTTGGGATGCGCCTCAAGCATCTTCGCGACGGCGAGCCCGGCTTCGTTGTGATGCTTCATACGGAGGCCAAAGGTCTTGAGGCCGCGCTCCAGCAGGAAGCAGGTGAGCGGCCCGGGCGTGGCTCCGATCATGCGCTGCATGCGGTAGACATCGTTCATGAGCTTGTCGGAGCCCAGGGTCACGCCGGCGAGCAGGTCGTTGTGGCCGCCCAGGTACTTGGTGGCCGAGTGGATCACCACGTCCACGCCCAGGTCCAGGGGCCGGATGTTGTAGGGCGTGGCGAGCGTAGCGTCAATGATGGTCTTGACGTTGTGCTTCTTCGCGACCTTCACCACCGCCGGCAGGTCCAGGCAACGGAGATAGGGATTGGTCGGCGACTCGGTGAAGATGATGTTCGTGTTCGGCTTGATGGCCTTTTCGATGGCCTCGGCCGTCGGGTCCGCCATGGAGACCTGGATGCCGAACTCGGCCAGCAGGTTCGCGGCGAAGTCGCGCGTCTGGCGGTAACAGTCGCTCGTGAAGATGATGTGGCCGTCGCGGCGCATAAAGGTCATGATGGTCAGGATCACGGCTGCCATGCCGGTGGAGAACAGCACCGCGCGCTCGGCGCCCTCGACGGCGGCCAGCTTGCGCTCGCACTCGGTCTGCGTCGGGTTCCCGTAGCGGCCGTATTCGTGCTCGCGGATGACCCGGCCCTCGCTCTTGGCCTTCATGAAATCGTAGACTTCCTGGGTGTTGTTGAAATAGTAGTTCGACGTGTGCGCGATCGGCGTGGATACGGCGAAGTGGGCGTGGTGCACGCGGTCCAGGCCGTGGATGCCGAGCGTGGCGGGGTTCCAGTTCTTCGGATTGGACGGTTTCTTAGCCATTGATCGTTCTCCTCTTCTTCAGCGCCTCTTCCAGCGCCTTCTTCACCGCGCTCATGGTCGGCGGCAGCTCGATGGGCTTGTTGGCGTACGTGCTGGGGAAGCCCAGCTTCTCCTTGTGGTAGTCGACCTTGAAGTCCGTGAACTTGAGGCCATGGGCCGTGGAGATGACCACCACGTGCTCGGACCTGTCGATCTTGCCTGCCTTGATCAGCTTGATCATCGCCGCCAGTGCCACGCCGGTATGCGGACAGTTGAACATGCCGGTTGTGTCGCCGAGCGCGGCCGCGTCGGCCAGCTCGTGCTCCGTGGCATCCATCACGATGCCGTCGAACTGCCTCAGCGTGCGGATCGCCTTCTGGATACTCACCGGGTTGCCGATCTGGATGGCGCTGGCCAGCGTCTTTTGTGCCTCCATGGGCTCGAAGCTGTCAAAGTTCTTGAGGTACGAGCGGTAGAGCGGATTGGCGCGCTCCGCCTGGGCCACGACGATGCGCGGCAGTTTGGTGATGAGACCGAGGTCGCGCATCATCAGCAGGCCGCTGCCGAGGGCCGAGACGTTCCCCAGGTTGCCTCCGGGGATGATGATGACGTCGGGCACTTCCCAGTCGAACTGCTGGACGATCTCGATGCCCACGGTCTTCTGGCCCTCGATCCGGAGCGAGTTCATGGAATTGGCGAGGTAGATGGTCTCGTCCTTGGTGATCTCCTGCACCAGGCGCATGCAGCCGTCGAAGTCCGTGTCGAGCGACAGGACCAGGGCGCCGTTGGCGATAGGCTGGACGAGCTGGGCGATGGAGATCTTGCCCTTCGGCAGCAGCACGATGGACGGGATGCCCGCGGCGGCGCAGTAGACCGCCAGCGCGGCTGAGGTGTCGCCCGTGGAAGCGCAGGCGACCGCCTGGATCGGTATGCCTTCGCTTATCATCTGCTTGACCTGGGATACGAGCACCGTCATGCCGAGGTCCTTGAACGATCCACTGTGGGAGTTGCCGCACAGCTTCAGCCAGAGGTTGTCCACGCCGACCAGCTTGCCGAACCGCTCCGCCCAGAACAGGTTGGTGCCACCCTCGTAGAGCGAGACGATGTTGTCGTTGTGGATCTGCGGCAGGACCCATTCCTTCTTGCCCCAGATGCCCGAACCATAGGGCCACTGGGTGGACTTGTAGCGGTCTTCGAACAGCTTCATCCAGGCCTTGGCGTCGCGGCGCGCGAGCTTCTGCATGTCGTGCCGCACTTCCAGCAGCGAATCGCAGTTCTTGCAGCGGTAGATGACCGTATTGAGCGGATACTTCTCGTTGCACTTCTCGTTGATGCATTGGAACCAGGCTTTGTAGGGCATGGACGTGAACCTCGTGTATCGTATTGGGAGACAGTTTATTGTAAGAAAAGCATTTAGACACGGAAAGATCGGATTTAACGCCAGATAAGGGCGGATAATGATCGAAAAAGAGACCTTACAGAAAGATGAAGTGACCTCTCATGAAAAATCCGCTTTTATCCGGTTCTTATCAGATTTGATCCGTGTCAAAGACCCTTTTCAGGGTTTATCTGTCTACCGGTTGCACAGGACGGCATGCTTCATCAGGTAAAAAGAAGAATAACATACTGGACAGCCATGAATCAATGATAAAGTGCTTTATATCCGGTCACGCCGGCAGCCGCCGGTACAGGTCGGTGCGCGACGGACGCCCCGTGCTCTCTTGCTCTCCCGAAGGGCGGGCAAATTCGCCTTGACTCCAAAACACCCTTGCAGGATAATCAACGCCAACCGAGTCTACATTTATCGTGCGAATACGATACGAGTCCTTAGAACCGCGAAGGCGCGAAGAGCACCAGGGGTTCTTTGGTTCAAAGCAGTCCTTCGCGTCCTTGGCGTCTTCGCGGTGAACGGGTTTTGATCCTAATCAAGAGGGGACGGCTTGCTAGAATGAAGAAGATACAAAAGAAGGTCGGCGCCGATGCCTGGCAGAACGAGGTCAAGCGCGTTGCTGCAGGAATCCGGCGTCGGGTGCTGGATCACACGATCAGGAACAACGGAGGCTACCTCTCCCAGGCCTGCTCGTCTGCCGAGATCTTCGCGACGCTTTACACGAAGGTGATGGACCTCGGCAAGATCAAGACCCCGCTCGTGCCGAAGCCCTTCCCCGGTGTGCCTGGCCCCAATAATCCCGATTACTTCACCGGTGCTGCCTTCAACGGCCCCGGCCCGGACAAGGACCGGTTCTTCCTTTCACCTGCACAGTACGCGCTGGTGCTGTACGCTACGCTCATCGAGACGGGCCGCATGGCAGAGGAGGGGCTGACGCAGTTCAACAGAGACGGCAGCGTGGTGGAGATGATCGGCGCTGAGCATTCTCCCGGCATGGAGACCATGACCGGCTCGCTGGGCCAGGGCATCAGCCAGGCAGCCGGCATCGCAATGGCGCGAAAGCGGAAAGAAGAGAAGGGCAGGGTGTTCATCTTCATGTCCGACGGCGAGTTCCAGATCGGCCAGACCTGGGAGGCGCTCCAGGCCCTGTCCTTTCACATGCTCGACAACGTCATTATCTATGTTGATGTGAACGGCTTCCAGTGCGACGGCAAAATGTGCAATGTCATGGACGTGGAACCGCTGGACAGGCGGCTCGACGCCTTCGGCTGCAGGGTATTCCGTGTGAACGGCCACGACATCGGGAAGCTTGCCGACGCCGGCTCGGTCAGGCCCGACGGCAGGCCCGTGGTCGTTCTGTGCGACACCGATGCCTGCAGGGGGCTCGACGTGCTCAAGTCCCGGGCGCCGAAGATGCACTATGTGCGGTTCACCTCCCCTGAGGAGAAGGCAAAGTATGCCGCTGCCCTGGAGCAGCTTTGCGGTGCCAAGGCACCCCTCACCCCGCCCTCTCCCCCAAGGGGAGAGGGAAAAAGAGAAGGCCCGGAGATCGTCTCGCGCGTGCATGCGAAGAATCTCGTGAAATGGGCGGCTGACAAGCCGAAGGTGCTGGTGCTGTCAGCGGACCTCACCAGCTCCACGGAGATCGATCTTTTCCGCGACACCTATCCGGACCGGTTCCTGTCAATGGGCATTGCCGAGCAGAACATGCTTAGCTGGGCGAGCGGGCTCGCGCGCGAAGGCTTCCTGCCTTTTGTTCATACTTTTGCGGTCTTTATATATAGAAGGGCATTCGACCAGATCGCCATGTCCGTGTCCTATCCGAACCTGCCGGTGCGCATGATCGGGTTCCTGCCGGGCATCACCACGCCGGGCGGTGCGACGCACCAGGCCATCGAGGATGTGGCGATCATGCGAAGCCTGCCGAATATGACCGTGCTCGAATGCGGCGACGCGACGGACGTGGAGTCCGTGCTGGGCGTGATGGAGAATATTCATGGGCCGGTGTATGTTCGCATGCTGCGGGGAGAGATCCCGCGGCTGTTCAAGGACCCCATGGTGTTCGGCAGGGCAAGGGTCCTCTCGAAAGGCGATGACCTAACCGTGCTCAGCTCCGGCATCATGACCGAGGAGGCCATGCGGGCAGTGCAGGCGCTTCAGAAGCGGGGCCTGTCCATCCAGCACATGCACATCTCGACCTTGAAGCCTTTCAACGACCAGACCGTGATGAAGGCCATTGCCGGGTCGACATACGGCGTCATCACCATGGAGAACCACACCATCGTCGGAGGGCTGGGAAGCATCATTGCCGAGCAGATGGCAGAGACGGGCATGGACAAGAAGCTCGTTCGCATCGGGCTCAGGGATGTCTATGCCCACGGCGCGAGCAAGAACTACCTCATGAAAAAATATCACATGGACGCCATGGCGCTGATCGCCGAGGCCGAGGCGCTTGTCGGGAAGAAGTTCAATATCTCTGAGGATGAGCTGAAGGAAGTTTTCATCGCAGCAGTGCACAGCACGGCCAAGGCTGAAGCGCTATAAAACAATTGCGGATTTCGGATTGAGGATTGCGGAATGAAGAGAGAGAAGAACAAAAAGACAGTGGAGAGGGGAAGATCTGCTCTGATCCAGGAGGCCAAAGCGCTCCTGTGCAAGCCTGAACTTGCCGATGAACTGGCAGAAGCGCTTGTGGGAAAGAATGGGGAGCTGGGCTTCCTGCTGAAAGTGCTCAAGGATAGACCGCGCACGTTCAACCCCTACCTTCTCAAAGGCATGACCGTCTACAAGGAACCCAAGGCGCTGGACCGGAAGACCGCTGAGCTGGTGGCGGTGAGCGCTGCTGCTGCGCTCCACTGCGAGCACTGCCTTGAGGCGCACATGGCGCGGGCCATTGCCGAGGGTGCGACGCTTGACGAGATCATGGACACGATCCTGGTGGCGGGTGCGATCTCGGAATCATCAATGCTCTCCGTCGCGTTCCGCAAGTACAAGCAGCTGGAAGGGAAGATGAAGAAAGGCGGGGCGGGCAAGGAGTAGTACCAATTCATGGGAGATTGTGTGTGAACTGCCTTTTAACCGACATTAAGAACTTCCTGTAGATGTGGCTCGGAGCTGATTCGCTCGGATTGCAGTATTCACCCAGTATTCTTCATGGCTAAAAAGCATGAAGCATTAATGTTATTCGTTCTAATAATCACTTGCTAGGAAGGAAGCATATGCGCCACCTTCAAGTATTAATCTTGGTTGGGCTGTTTGCCATGCTCACTTCAGCCGCTCTGGCTGGTGACCGCATCTCAGGTATTTATTCGAGCCTGCGGTACATCGAAGAAGGGGGCGATCTCATCGGGATGGAAGTAATCGTTGTTCCATCACATAGGACTGCGGGATTGTCTTATTCTGCTTTTGTACAAATTTCCGAAGGCGGTGCGCCTGACGTAGTCTTGGTTGACTTCATGGAAAAGAATGGCAAGGTGGAGTTTGTCTTTCCGCCTGGTAGCCCATATGCAGGACAAAAGCTCACGGGTACGCTTGTCAAAGGTGAAATGGTGCTTAAGTGGCCAAATGGGGCTGAGGAGCATTTGAAGCGTGGAAAGAGCTATTGGCAGTAATTTCGCCCTAGCTATTTCTTTGGGCGATAAATCGGATGCATAGCTTCTTTGTCATGCAGTCGTAGCAGTAATGTAGCTGCTGCGCAGGCCGCCAGGATCGTCGAAATAGTCTAGAATCCTGCTTGAAACATTCAGTCAAATATACTTCCTGTAGATGTGATGCAGGTAGGATTAATCCAGATTGCAATCTACATTCCGTATTTTACATAATCTGTCGCTCATCCGCGGATTTCGGCAGATAGACGAACCCGCATAATCATTGGTTATCCGGGCATTGAAATGACACTATACGAAATCCTTAAATCGATAGAATCACATTCAGAAGAAGCCACAATATTTGCCGAGCGCATTGATGGCAAATTTCTTCCCGAATCTCGAGCAGTACTTATTGAAATGACAGACGAAGAACTTTCAATGCCGGTTCGAGAAGTTGCTGCGAGAAAAGCACCGGGGACTGAATATTTTTTAGAAATATTAGTGGCCAAAGATGTTTTAGAGGGATGGCAGGAGTATCGTCACGGGGCGGAAATAACCCCTGAAGAACAGACAGAGGTCACGATTTATTATGCCGAAAATGATGCGTGGCCGATGAAAACCGACGGATAACGACACCGTCGAGAGAGTCGCTAAGAACCGCGCCCCTCACGGCGGTGTTCATGTATAAGTTTCAATCAGTAGATCACACCATTGTTGACAATTCGTCCTGTGCAATCAAGTAGGTGAAGTTGTTATATCCCTTGTCGTTTCATAAAAAAGGCAGGACGGAAAATCCGTCCTGCCTTTGTCGTTCTGCGGTCAACCTAATTACGCCGATACAGCATCCGCCTCAGTGCACTCCGCCTTGGTCTTGTTCCAGCAGGAGCCGAGGATCGTTTCGAGGTCCTCTTCGGCCGTTGCCGCGATGGGCTTGATGTCGAAGTTCTTGACCAGCACGTCGAGCACGTTCGGCGTGATGAATGCCGGAAGCGTCGGCCCGAGCCGGATGTCCTTGATGCCCAGGGACAGCAGGGAGAGCAGGATGGCCACGGCCTTCTGCTCGTACCACGACAGGACCAGCGACAGCGGCAGTTCGTTCACCGGAAGGTTGAAGGCCTTGGAAAGCGCCAGGGCGATCTGGATCGCCGAATAGGCGTCGTTGCACTGGCCTATGTCCAGCAGCCGCGGGATGCCGCCGATGTCTCCCAGGTTCTTGTCGAAGAACCGGAACTTGCCGCACGCCAGGGTCATCACGATGGTGTCCTTGGGCGCTTTTTCCACGAACTCCGTATAGTAGTTCCTGCCCGGCTTTGCGCCGTCGCACCCGCCCACGAGGAAGAAGTGGCGGATGTCGCCGTTCTTCACCGCGTCGATCACCTTGTCTGCCACGCCGAGCACCGCGTTCCGCGCGAAGCCCGCGAACACTTCCTTGCCCGGCGCATCTTCGACAAATCCCGGAAGCGCCAAAGCCTTCTCGATCACGGCGCTGAAATTACCGTCGCCGATGTGCTTCACATCAGGCCAGCCCACGAGGCCGCAGGTGAAGAGGTTGTCCTTGTACGACGCCAGCGGCTTCTGGATGCAGTTCGTGGTCATCACGATGGCGCCGGGGAAGTGCGCGAACTCTTTGTGCTGGTTCTGCCAGGCCGTGCCGTAATGGCCGTAGAAGTGCGGATATTTCTTGAGGCTCGGGTAGCCGTGGGCCGGAAGCATCTCGCCGTGCGTATACACGTTGATGCCCTTGCCTTCGCTCTGCTTCAGGATCATATCAAGGTCCTTCAGGTCATGGCCCGAGACTAGGATGGCCTTGCCCTTCTTCGCGCCGAGCGGAACTTTGGTCGGGACCGGATGGCCGTAGGTGCCGGTATTGCCGCTATCGAGGATCTCCATTGCCTTGAGGTTGACCTCGCCGCACTTGAGCACCATTGCGACCCACTCGTTCAGGCCCATATCAGTGCCGGTCATGGCGGCCAGCGCCTCGGCCATGAAGGCGTAGATCGAATCGTCGGTCCTGCCGAGGATCCGGGCATGGTCCGCGTAGGCGGCCACGCCCTTGAGCCCGAAGAGCAGGATGTCCTGGAGCGACTGGATGTCGGGGTTGATCATCGCGTCAGGCACGCGCTCGCGCACCTCGCGGCCCTGCTTTGCCAGACCCTCGACGTCAGCCGCCGGCATGTAGGAAGCGCTGCCGTGGGCAAAGTCCGTCCTTCCACCCGCTGCGGTGACCTTTGCCTTCAGCCCCTCGCGGAGCTCAACGCTCCTCTTGATGAGCTTTTCGAACCGCTTGGGGTCGAAATCCACGTTCGTGAGCGTAGAGAAGAGCCCCTTGGCCAGGAAGCGGTTCACATCCTCGTCCACGACGCCGTGGCCCCTGCCCTCGACCGCGACGAGCGAAAGCCCTTTCAGGGAATAGATCAAAAGGTCCTGAAGCGACGAGACCTCCGGGTCCTTGCCGCATACGCCGATCTTGGTGCATCCCTTGCCGTTTGCCGCCTGTTCACACTGATAACAAAACATGATTGCCTCCTTGAGAAGTTGTTGTTGCTCTCGATGGTGAGGGCCATATTACAGGAGGAGGCGCGGATCGCATATGACGTAGGTCATAAGAGTTGCATATATTTGAAACAAGCGGGGTTAGGTATGAAATTCTCGAAAGGGCAGGATAAGTCAGATGTTTCCGCTGCAGAGGGTCACTGAAAATCGTTTGACACTCTTCGGCGTGTATGTTATCCATTACTCGTCATGATCATCCAAAAGACCTGTACGCCATCAAACCTCTTCTCCGGCGACCGCTTTTCCGTCACCTACCGCATCGCAGGCAGCGAGAAGGACGCCCGCGCCAAGGCTGACGACATCTGCATCGAGCAGACCGTGGAGTTCCCGGCCGATGAAGTTCCTGCCGGTATCATCCGCGACCATGTGTTCGGCAGGATCGAGTCCTTCACGCACGCGGGCAGGGGACACTACGACGCGGTCATCAGCTATGCCGTGGAGATCGCGGCGGGCGAGCTGACGCAGCTCCTGAACGTCATCTTCGGGAACAGCAGCATCAAGCCCGGCATTCGGGTCGAGCAACTCAACCTGCCCGAGTCCCTTCTTCGCACGTTCAAGGGCCCGCGCTTCGGCAGGGAGGGCATCCGGAATCTCTTAAAGGTCCCGAGGCGGCCGCTCCTCTCAACAGCGCTCAAGCCCATGGGGCTCTCATCGCAAGAACTGGCTGACCTGGCCCGGCAGTTCGTGCTGGGTGGCATGGACATGATCAAGGACGACCACAGCCTGACCGACCAGTCCTGTTCGCCCTTCGAAGAGCGGGTGAGTCTCTGCGCGGAAGCCATCAACAAGGCGAGCAAAGAGACGGGTCTTCCTTCTATATATATAGCGAATATCACGGCGCCGAATAGAGAGGTCGCCAGGCGTGCCCGGTTCGCGAAGGCAGCGGGCGCTGGTGGCATCATGGTAGCGCCGGGCATCATCGGTCTGGACCTGATGCGGGAGCTCGCAGACGACGACAGCATCGGCCTGCCCATCCTGTCGCACCCGGCGCTCCAGGGAAGCTTCGTGACCGGCCAGGGCGGCATATCACACGGAGTCATCTTTGGTCAGCTCGCGCGGCTCGCCGGCGCTGACGCTACCATCTTCCCGAATTTCGGCGGCAGGTTCTCTTTCAGTCGCGAGGAATGCAGGGACATCGCGGAGGAGACGTCCCTCCCCATGGGACACGTGAAGACCATTTTCCCGGCTCCGGGCGGCGGCATGAGCCTGGCCCGGGTGCCCGAGATGCTCGAGACCTATGGCCGCGACCTGATCTTCCTGATCGGCGGCGGGCTTTTCAAGCACGGCCCGGACTTGATCGAGAACTGCAGGTTTTTCCGGAAAATGGTGGAACAGTACGGGTGAGCAGAACGAGGCAGGTCAAACCCTTTTACCACAGAGGACACAGAGAGAAGAGGAAGTTCAATTCTTGGTCTCAGTTGAAAAGAATTCACCACGAAGACGCTAAGACACAAAGAAAGGCAGATGACAAAGGTTAATGTTCGGAGGCAGTGCGATTCCTTCGTGCCTTCGTGTCTTTGTGGTTGAGCGGTTGTGATCTTCTTGCTATGGCGGCCGTTTGTCCTTCGCCATTCCAACCCCGTCGGTTTACCCCGTGGATTTGTTACTGAACAGTTAATCCACTTGGTGCGGCTGGTGCGGCTGGCGGAGTTGCTCCGCCACCACCCTCGGACGGAGCATAAGCCACCATTCCACAAGCAAAAAGGTCCGAGTTGAAGGTGAATGTACCTGCGTAGGTTCCTGCTGCTGCGGCGACCTTGTCTTCAACTCCTACTTTCTGATCCGGCTCGCTTCCTGTATTGGGATTGGTTCTCATGGTATATCCGGAACCGGGTGACCACCCCATGAAGTCACTGTCCGTCCTACAACCAACAACTATCAGACTATTGGGGATCGTGGTTGTAACAGACCCAGCACTCCCAGTTATAGGAGCACCGCCCGATGGATGAATTTCAGATTGCTTTGAAGTCCGATGAGCTGGAGAATTGGGCGCCACACCAGAGTATTCCAGAACCACCGCGCGAAGTGACCTGCTTTGGGGCGAAGTAATATAGATTGTCTTGCTTCCAGCAGAGACATTAGAAGCATGGAAAATGTCAAGAGAATCACCTGGATTCTGCGAAACGGTCGAATGAATATCGTTGATCCAGGTTTCCCCGGTGCTGCTGGTGACTGCTGTGATTTCCGCAGCACTAAGGCTTGTTATAACAACCAAGAAGTTTCCAGCCTGAACACCAGATATCGTGAGAACCCCCTGACCTTGCATTGGAGTATAAGTCTTACCATCTACCACCACACTAGGATCATTCGGACTGATCTTCCCAGCAACTCTGACAAAAGCTGGCGCAGCGTATACGGGGGTTGCGCTTGCTGCCGCCAAAGCAAATATGATTATTAAAAATATTATTTTTGTTTTTAAAAATTTGGCCATAATGTTTTTTATTTCGCCGCCCTTCATCGGCGTCACCGTGCTCCAGAAGCTGATCCTGTCGCTGGACGGATTGATGTGACTGGAGGGATTATAGATAAGGAGCTGCAGACATGCAGTGATTCAGATCACAATGGAAGGGAATGGACATCATGATATACCAGGCGCCGTTCGGATCAGCATTGATACGCTCGAGATACGGTGCTTTCGCCGGGACCGAAAGCGCGAGCAGCTCCCCGACGACGACTGAAGCCAGAAAAACGTATATTCCTGAGCGTATGAACCTGTTCATCATGCGCCTCCCTTATCCGTGAATATTCCCGGTCCCACAGCAGCCGGACCCATCGTATCCACGTCTTCCACGAATGACTATGTTGCCTCGTCCGCAGAACGTCATGTCCGATCGAACCTGGATCACATCGCATGGCACACCTCGCAGATCATTCCGCTGTTATGAGTGGAAGAACCTTCATGAGTCTTCTTCACTTTCACTATATATACAAGTACGATGCCAAACGCGGCCCTGCACGCTAAGTATCTGATGTGCAAAGGATAAGCAGCTGGCCGCCAGTATTGACGAGCATACTTGTTTGCGATGGAGTGCATGCATTTCCCTACATTTTTATGAATGATCAGTGAGCGCGGGCTTGATTCTCCCAGTAAAAACAACGAGAAGTCTCCTGCAGGGATAATCATACATGTCCAAAAAGCTTCCGGGATCGGGTACTGAGGCGGGATATGTTCCAGAATTCTGCCGGGAGGATTTCGATCCTGTCAATGGGTCGCGATTCGATATCGCGATGGTAGCGCTTGGTTTCTGCCTGAAGGTGAAAAGGATTGACAGCCGTTGGACCTGTATTTATACTCGAAGCATGTTGCCGTCGTCATCGCGTCGGCAGCGCTCGGCAACAGGCTGCCTGGTCTACCGATGTTTACGGCGGATCGAGGACAAGATCTCCATGCCCCCATGCCCTACACGATCCTGATAACCGGTCTCGGCGCGCTCGGAACGGTCTTCGCAACGTTCCTGAAAGAAGCGGGCCATGCGGTCCACGCCCTCACGCGGGAAAAGTACCTTTCGGCGCTCGCTGACCGGAAACTCCGCGTGACCGGCATCTGGGGCAGGCACGAGGCCGTTCTCGACGGCATCCATGGTTCCATCGACCCGCTCAGGCTCACCGCCTTCGACCTCATCATCCTCACGGTGAAGTCCTATGATACGGCTGCGGCCATCGAGCAGGTGAAGCCGCTCGTGGGCAAGGACACGCTGGTCATGGCAGCCCAGAACGGCTACGGGAATTATGAGACCGTTGCCGCGTCGATCGGCAAGGAGCACGCGCTTCTTGCTCGGGTCATATTCGGCGTGAAGCTTCCTGCTCCCGGGAGGGCCGAGGTCACGGTTATAGCCGATGACGTCCGCATGGGCCAGCCGGAATGCGCGATCGCTCCCGGAAGGGTGAAAATGATCGCCGCAGCGATCAATGCGGCGGGCATACCGACGTCGTATGCGGAGAATGTTTCCGCCATACTGTGGGACAAGATACTCTATAATGCCGCGCTCAATCCGCTCGGCGCAGTGCTCGAGTGCACCTACGGCCAGCTCGCGGAGAACCCGGATACAAGACGTCTCATGGATCTGATCATCGACGAGGTCTTCCTGGTCGCGCAGGCGCATACTATCCCCCTGAACTGGAGAACGGCCGAAGAATACAAGACGCACTTTTACACCCGCCTTGTCCCGCCCACGGCAAAGCATTTCCCGTCCATGTACTACGATGTCAAGGCCGGCAAGCGGCTCGAGATCGATGCCCTGAACGGCGCCATTGTGCGGCTGGCAGGGGAGAAGGGGATCAGCGTGCCGGTGAACGAGACCATCACGCTGCTCATCAAGGCAAAAGAAGCTATGGCGGTGATGGAAAAGTAAAGTTATTCCCCTGAACTTCTGCAACGATTCTTTTGTCACCTTTCTTGCTTGCCCGAAGAAAGGTGACCCAAAGAAGAGCACCCGGCGAAAATCCTTTACGGCATGCTCGGTCGTCCTCGGTACATTTTAGAAACTCGCCCTTCGGGCTCAGACAGTCTAAAATGTTTAACCCTCGGACTCGGTCGCCTGCCTAGATTTTCGCATGGGGACTGCTTAAGTCTTCGCCTTACTCAACCCCCGCACGTCTCCGGAGCGGACCTACGAAATTATTGGGCACCCGTCTTGGCCTAAGGAAGCGTCCCGACAGGGCGTCCGCGCATGTCCGAGGCCGCAGGCCGAGTTTGCGCGGGCGAGCGGACGTGGCCTTAGACGGGTCAATAATTTCGTTCAGGACGCGAAGGGGATGTGCAAAAAAAAGATCACAACGGCAGAGCGATGAGCTGCCCAAAAAAGAAAAAATCATGCATTTTTTCCGACGACGATCGGGCATGTAAAGCAGGGCAGAGCACGGCGCTGCTCAATTAAAGAAGATCACGATCAGGCCAAAGGTCAAGCTGGCCCTCTAGGTTCACAGTTTCGAATATCATTGACACCCGCCGTTCCTTTTGCTACTGTCATTACAGGGCCAATCAGCGAAGAGGGCGACCATGCCTTCACCCATCAGGCCCGATTTCCGTGAGCGAAAGGAGCTCCCCATGAAACGTCGTACGATCGTCAGTATGGTACTGGCAAGTCTCGTTCTCTTCTCCCTGGCAGCAATGGCCCAGGCAGAGGGGCTGAAGCCCTTTGTGCTCGGAGCGGAGCCGCAGCAGACCGACCTGGAGCAGGCTGCCGTGGCGGTGAAGACCAGCCTGCAGGGCCAGGGCTTCGAGGTGGCAGGGAGCTATGCGCCTTACCCGAACGCCGTGGTGATCGTCGTGACCAGCGAGGCGCTCAAGGCCAACGCCGCAAAGAGCGACTTCGGCGGGTACGGCGCGGCCATGCGCGTGGCCGTGACGAAGGTGAAGGACAAGCTCCAGGTCTCCTATACCAACCCTCCCTATTGGGCAGCTGCGTACCGGATGCAGGGGAACCTCGAGGACGTGAAGACAAAGCTCGAGGCAGCTTTGGGGAAACAGAAGGAATACGGCTCCCAGGACGGGATCACGGAAAAGAAACTGCGCAAGTACAATTACATGATGGGCATGGCCAAGTTCGATAGTCTCGGCGATCATGAGCTTGCTGCGTTCAAGACCTACCAGGAGGCGGTGAACGCCGTTGAAGCGGGCCTCGCCGCTGGCAAGGCAGGGGTGACCAAGGTGTATCGCATCGATGTTCCGGGCAAGGAAGAGACCGTCTTCGGCGTGGCCATCGCCAAGGGAAAGGGCGCGGACAAGTATGTCATGGACTACATCGACTTCGCCGACGTCAAGTCCACCGCCCATCTTCCTTACGAGATCCTGGTGTCGGGGAACAAGGTGTATCATCTCTTTGCCAAGTTCCGCATCGCCATCAGCTTCCCGGACCTCAGCATGATGGGCAGCAACAGCTTCATGTCCATCATGAGCGCGCCGGGCGCCATCAAGGACGCGCTCACCGAGACCGTAACGCCGGCTGCCGAGAAGAAATAGCCGGTTGTCTTCTTTCCGGGGTCATGGTCCCGGGCTGTCATTCGCGACAATGCGCCGGCTATGACCCCGTTCCTTTTTCAGCCGCATCGCCATTCCCCTCAGAAAGTTGCAGGGAGCTTTAACGTTTTCGGGTAAACGCCGCTGCCGGCGGTCCTTGCGCGGAAACCGGCGGACACAGTGGCGCATCATCTGCTCATCCGTTTCTCCCACCGTCCCAGGAAAGAGAACATACCTCCGGCGATGATGATCAACGCGATGATCACGACCCAATGGTTCACGCCCAGCAGCCCCGGGACCGTGACCACTCCCATATCAGAGGAGAGGTAGAATCCTTCCAGCATCGGATAGAGGACCGCGAACAGGAGCGAACCAGCGCTGACGCCGGCCATCGTGACCAGCGCGTCGAGCCTGCCTGACGCAAAGCCTGTAACGGCCGTGCCCGGACAGTAGCCGCTTACCACAAAACCCACGCCGAAGATCAGTCCGCCCACGAGCTGCGGCCAGAAGAAGGTCGGGATGATATAGACCCGCCCAAGATCCATCAGGTGGAGGTCCGAGAGAAGGTAGATGCCTGTGGAGGCAACGACGATGGCCGTGAACATGACCTTCGGTACGGTAAAGTCCTGGAAATAGAAAACGCCGGTCAACTTGTGCGGGTTGCCGAGGCCGCTCCGTTCCAGGGAGAGGCCGAAGAAGATCCCGAACAGCAGGGCCAGCCCGAGGCCGGCGGCATCGCTCATTTCAAAGGGCGCAGTCATGACCAGTACCTCCTGAACAGCGCAGCGAAAAGGAAGCCGCTCACGAACATGGCGATCACGAAGACCCACCCCGCCAGTGCCAGCTGCGATCCGCCGGTCAGGGCAACGCCGCTCGTGCATCCGCGGGCAAGCCTCGCCGCGAAGCCGATCAGCATCCCCCCTCCGAAGGCCGTGAACACCCGCGTGCGAACGCTCATCGACGCGCTTTTATCGAACATAAGCCTGAAGTTCCGGCTGGCCAGAGCGCCTGCCAGACCACCCAGAAACACTCCGATGAGCAAAAAGAGGCCCCAATCCAGCAGCGGGTGAGGAAGGTCCAGATAGCGAGAAAAATACTTCAGGCTACCTGCATAATCGGGGGCCACGGCGTTCGTGCCCACGCCCGCGATGAGAGAAAAAGGGCCTGATGCGCCGAAGCCCCTGCCCGCTGCGTAGAACGATGCCAGCAGGCTTAAACCGAGGATGGTCCCCGTAACATAGGGCGACAAATAGGTTCCTTTTCTCATCTCTTGCCTCCGTCTCTCTTCACCAAGCATGAAATAGAAGACCCAATTTCTCTTATATATATTCACGCTTCTCTTCTGTTTTGTCAATACCGGGAAAGGGGATCGGAACGGAATCGCCAGGAACGCGGGAGGGGCGCTGCGAAACAGGAGACAGGTCCTGAGCTCAAGGTCCTCGCTTTGTTGCCACATATACTACGTGCCGCAAACCGCCACGGCCGGGCCGCAGGCGCTCTACGGTGAATCTGGCCGACGAGAGCCGCTTCTCGAACGCGGCATCGGGATTCTCCCCCCAAACAGCGAGGATCCCGCCCGGGGTGAGGGCGTGTGCGGTCGTCTGAAGCGCGAGGCTCCCGTAAAAGGGGTCATAGTGCTCATCCGTGTCCACGCCGGGGCCGACATAGAGGTCGATGATGATGGCGTCGTACCGCTCCGCGCCCTTGCGTGAGGCGCCGATGATCACGGCGGCTACATCATCCGTCTCGATCGAGACCCTCGGGTCGCTCGCCGCGCTCCTCGTCAGGTCCGCAAGAGGGCCGCAGCACCATTTCACCACGACAGGATTGAGCTCGGCCACGACGACCCGGGCGTCAGGCGGGAGGACATCGAGAGCGGCGCGCAGGGTGAACCCCATGCCCAGGCCGCCGATCAGCACGCGCGGCCGGGGGCGGTCAACTACCAGCCTGCAGGCGTGCTCGCCCAGGGTCAGCTCGGAACGGTTCGCGCTGCTGTTCATCAGCACGCGGCCGTTGACCAGGAGCAGAAAATCCCGTTCGCTCCGCTTGCGCAGTTCGAGGAAGTTCTCTCCCGTATCGATCTTGTCTATTGTCTGCCACGGCAGTGCCATGCCCGAGTTCCTTCTCCCGATGATGCGGTCCTGGGTCGCTGTCCAGCAGCTTGCCACAGGGAGCTTCAATGCGGCTATCAATCTACACCAGTCGGCAGGCGGACTCAAGCGGAAAGACCGCATTGCCATCTGCTTGACAGCGTATCGACCCCGTGGTACGTTGCTCAATGGCCCCGATCCTTGAAGCACGCAGCATCGTGAAAACCTATCCCGGCGTCACAGCAGTTGACCGCGTGGACCTCGCGATCGAGGCGGGCGCCTGTTTCGGCCTGCTCGGGCCGAACGGCGCGGGCAAGACCACGCTCATCGAGATCATGGAAGGGATCAAGCGGGCCGATGCCGGGACGGCCTTGTACGAGGGCGCGCCCGTGGGCGCGAAGTTCCGCAGGGAAGCGGGCATCCAGTTCCAGGCCACGTCGCTCCAGGAGTTCCTGACGGTACGGGAGACCATTACCCTGTTCCGGGAACTCTATCCGAAGGCGATGGCGATGAGCGACCTGGTCAGGCTCCTGAGCCTCGACGAGTTCCTGGACCGGGACACGCGCAAGCTTTCCGGCGGCCAGCGCCAGCGGCTGTTGATGGCCCTGGCCCTGGTCAACGACCCGGTCGTGCTGTTCCTCGACGAGCCGACGACCGGGCTCGACCCCCAGGCGCGCAGGAACTTCTGGGACCTCATCCGCATGATCAAGTCTCAGGGCAAGACCATCGTACTTACCACCCATTACATGGAAGAGGCTTACGAGCTGTGCGATGAGATCGCCATCATGGACCGCGGGCGGTTCATCGCCCGGGGAACGCCTCAGCAGCTGCTGCGGGATCACTTTGGGACCGTGATCCTGCAGTTCCCGAAGGAGGACGTGGAGGGGCGGCTCGACGGTCTGCCGGATCCCGTGGTCCGCAGGGACGGCGAGATCGAGGTCAAGACGAACGACGTGGACCGGACCGTGAAGCAGCTGCTGGAGCGCGGCGTGCCGTTATCGCGGATGAAGATGCGGTCCTGGAACCTGGAGGACCTGTTCATCGCGCTGACGGGGAAGGGCCTGAGGGGATGAAAGGACGGACGCGGAGACACAGAGACTTTGAGATATGAGATACTAACAAGCGCATGAAATTCTTTGCTTCATCGAGGTTACTGAGGAAGTCTAAAAACCGCTTCTCATGGTCTTCCTCTGTGAACTCTGTGTTCTCTGTGGCAGATGTTGGCGTTATAGGAACGATACTATGAAACGATTTCTCGCGGTCATGCATGCAAGGAACATGGAGTTCATCCGGGACAAGTCGTCCCTGGGCTGGAACATCCTGTTCCCGCTCCTGCTCGTGCTGGGGTTTGCCGTGGTGTTCTCGGGCGATGACAAGCCCCTGTACAAGGTCGGTGTTCTGGGCGATCCGGCGCGCCTGAGCTCCCGGGAAAGCCGGTTCTTCTCCACACGGTACATCCAGTTCATTCCCGTGACCGACCTGGACAAGGGCATCGACAAAGTGGAGCACTTCCAGATCGACATGCTGGTCGACGTGCGTGAAGGCCGGCGGTACTGGGTGAACGGAACATCGCCCAACGGCTACCTGCTCGAGCGCATCCTGGGCGGCGAACACGCAAATGAGTTCCAGCGGGTGGAGGTACGGGGCAGGAAGATCCGCTACGTGGACTGGGTCGTGCCGGGCGTGCTGGCCATGAACATGATGTTCAGTTGTCTCTTCGGCGTGGGATATGTGATCGTGCGGTACCGGAAGAACGGCTTTTTGAAACGGCTCAAGGCGACGCCGCTCAATCCCTTCGAGTTCCTGCTGGCCCAGATGACGTCGCGTCTGATCCTGATCCTGGCCATTACGGTCGCGGTCTATGCCGGCTGCAACTACTTCATCCAGTTCGAGATGCGGGGAGCCTATGCCAGCCTCTTCCTCCTGACCGTGCTGGGAGCGGTCTGCCTGATCTCGTGCGGCCTGCTCGTCTCGGCGCGCCTTTCCAGCGAGGAGCTCGCCGGCGGCATCCTGAACCTGTTAACGTGGCCCATGATGCTGCTCTCCGGCGTGTGGTTCTCCCTGGAAGGCACGAACCCGGTCATTCAGAGGATCGCCCAGTTCCTTCCGCTCACCCATATCGTGGACGGAGCGCGGGCGATCATGACCGAGGGTGCCGGGCTGGCCGAGATAGCGCCCCACCTTGTCGTGCTCTCGCTGATGAGTACGGTCTTTCTGGGAGTCGGCTCGCTGATCTTCCGGTGGGAATAGCAGGGGATGGGGGGCAGAAGACAGAATTAAGAAGGAAGAATCAGGAAAGGAGGCAGCAGGAAACAGGCGACTGCTCCCGCAGAGGACCAGGCGGACGAAAACCCTATTTCCCGTTCTTGCTGTACTGGATGTTGATCTCGTAGGCGATGCTGGCGTGGCCGTGGCCGAGGTTCTCGGTCTTGCCGTGACAGTTGATGTTCCCCTTGACCGTGGGCTTCCGGTTCTTCACCAGGGAGGCGACGACGGGGGCAAGGTCGAAGCCGCCGTTGGTGCATTCGTCACGCATGCAGTCCAGGCGGAAGAAGGCATAGTTCGTGGGACAGAAGCTGACGGTGCGCTTCATCAGGACCGGGTCCGCGGTCTTCTGGTAATAGGTCATGCGGAACTCGATGTTCGCGACGCCGGGAAAGCGGTCCGAGACGAGGCCGGCCGCCAGCATGATGTTTTTCTTTACTTCAAGTTGTTCGCGGTAGCTCTGCTTGCGTATCATTTTTCCCCCATCGGCCCCGCCGTTGCCAAAAATAAAAGGCCGCAAAGACGCAGGTCTTTGTGGCCTGTCCAGTACAACCTTGATATATCCTTGCATATAGTATCCCACTTTTCACGCGAAATAGCAACATATGTTTATATGTGCTGTCAAGCCAAAGTAGAAATGTCCTATGTTTATATGTGCCCGGAAGGTGATTTGCTATAATAGAGCAAGGAATCGCGGTCCGCAAAACAGGGAGGCTCACCATGAGGGTCCCGTTCTTATCCGCATTGATCATAGCCCTGCTCCTCTGCGATGCAGTTGCAGCCGAACAGCAGCTTACATCGCTGCAGCTGCCCGCGCCTCAGACCGATAGCGGCCGCCCCCTCATGCAGGTGCTGAAGGAGCGGAGCACGTCCAGGTCCTTCAGCTCCCGGAAGCTCCCTCCCCAGGTCCTGTCCAATCTTCTCTGGGCCGCCTTCGGCATCAACCGGCCGGAGAGCGGACACCGGACCGCGCCTTCTGCCATGGACCGCCAGGAGATCGATATCTATGTCGCCATGGCGGAGGGACTGTATGTCTACGAGGCGAAGACCCATGTGCTCCAGCCGGTGCTCGCTGTGGACATCCGGGCCATGACCGGCCGCCAGTCCTTCGTTGCCGATGCGCCTGTGAACCTCGTTTACGTGGCGGACCTTGGCCGCATGGGCAAGGCTTCGAAGGAGGAGCAGGACCTTTACTCAGCCGCAGACACGGGTTTCATCAGCGAGAACGTCTACCTGTTCTGCGCCTCCGAGGGTCTGGCAACGGTGGTGCGTGGGTCGGTTGACCGGGAGACCCTGGCGAAGGCGATGCGGCTCCGGCCAGACCAGAAGATTATCCTCGCCCAGACGGTCGGCTATCCGAAAAAATAGGGGAGGCTCGGGGGATGGACCGGCGTGAGTTCCTGATCGCCGCGGGAGCGGGCCTGGCCCTGGCGGCAACAGACATACGGGGAGGGACAGAGGTGGCGCCGCAGAAACATCGCGAAACAAAGCAAGGGAAGACGAAGGTCTCGCTCATCAGGACCGCAGACCGCGCTAGCGGCATCCAGCGGGCCGTCGACCTGCTCGGTATCAATCCCGCCAAGGGAAAGGACGTGCTGCTCAAGCCGAACTTCAATACGGCGGACCCCTTCCCCGGCTCAACGCACAACGACACGCTCACCCACCTAATCCTTCAGCTGAAGACCATGGGCGCAAAAAGCATTACCATCGGAGAGCGCAGCGGCCCGCCGGACACGGCCGACGTCCTGCAGGACAAGGGGATTTACGGCCTTAGCGAGAAGCTCGGTGTCGAGCTCATCGATTTCGAAAAGCTCCCCGCCAGCGACTGGGTGCGGATCACGCCCGAGAAGAGCAGCTGGAGGAACGGCTTCGAGGTTGCCCGGCCCGTAGTGGAGTCTCCCTGCGTGGTCACGACGTGCTGCCTCAAGACCCACGGTTTCGGCGGCGTCTTTACCATGTCCCTGAAGCTCTCGGTAGGCGTCACGCGCAAGCGGAACATGACCGAGCTTCATACCTCCTTCCTGAGCATGCGGCAGATGATCGCCGAGATCAACCAGGCCTACGCGCCGAAGCTCATCCTGCTGGACGGTATCGAAGCCTTCGTGGACGGCGGGCCAGGAAAGGGGACGAGAAGGAAAGCCGATGTCATCCTGGCCGGGACCGACCGTATCGCCATCGACGCCGTCGGCATTGCCATCCTCAAGGAACTGGGCAGCAACAGCGCCATCATGGGGAAAAAGATCTTCGAGCAGGAGCAGATCAGCCGGGCCGTGGAGGTGGGGCTGGGCGTGTCGCGGCCCCGGGACATCGCGATCGTGACGGATGACGCAGGGGGAAAACATTATGCTGAGCGACTGCGGGCCATTCTCGATGAGGGCTGACCTGCGCGACCAGCGGCTATAATGCAACGTGCGGAATAAGGAGGGAACATGAACTATCTGGTATTGCTGGGGAGGATATTGTATGCGTTGATCTTCGTGATGGCAGGGCCGGGGCATTTCACGGCGAACACCATCGCATTTGCGGCGAGCAAGGGTGTGCCGCTGGCATCCATTGCCGTGCCGCTGTCGGGCATCATCGCCACGGCGGGAGGGTTGAGCATCGCTGCAGGATACAATGCAAAATGGGGCGGCTGGCTGATCGTACTCTTTCTCGTCCCGGTCACGGTCATGATCCACAACTTCTGGGCAATGACCGACCCCAACATGTCGCAAGTGAACCAGATCATGTTCATGAAGAACCTCTCGATGCTGGGTGCGGCGCTCCTCATCACGTACTTCGGGTCCGGGCCGCTGAGCGTAGACAACAGGAAATAGGTTGCGGGAGGTCCTTATGCAGACGACCCTGATCGCCATTGTGGCCTTGTCCGTGCTCTTTCAGTTTGTCGCGGCCCTCTTTGCCTTGCGGTTGATCCCGATCACCGGAAAGAAAACTGCATGGCTGCTGGTCGCGGTCGCGATCTCGCTGATGACGGTGAGGCGGTTCCAGTCCCTGGTCCTCCTGGTCTCGGGGCAGTCGTCCGCAGCTCCCGACGCGTTCTTCGAGGCGGTCGGCCTGGTCATCTCTTGCTGCATGATGGCCGGGATCTACCTCATCCAGCCGCTGTTCAGAGCGGTGGCCTCTTCCCGGGACGAGCTTCGGGGCATGAACGAGAAGCTGTCGTCCCTGTCCGCAGAGCAGACAACGCTCATTGTCAAACTGCAGGATGCCCTTGCCAAGATCAAGACCTTGCGGGGGATGCTGCCGATCTGCGCGTCCTGCAAGAAGGTCCGCGATGACAAGGGCTACTGGAGCCAGATCGAGGTCTATGTCCGCGACCACACCGATGCCGAGTTCACCCATGGCCTGTGCCCGGACTGCGCGAAGAAATATTTTGATGAGATTTCATTATTGAAACCGAAGACGTAAATGGCAGGGACCGCAGCCCGGTAAGGGTGTTGATCCGGACGGGGCTGGGCGGGACGATGGAAAAGACGAATGGGACGGCAGGGGCGGGAACAGGCCTTTGCCGTTTTTTATTATTCTGCAGACCTAGCGCACAGCAATACATTATTATGAGGAAATTGGTTTTGTTCAGAGCAGCACGTGTCTAGCTATTGCGCCTGGTTGTTTGTGGATGTTGTTGCACATCTCTTTCGCGTCCTGAATGCGTTTCTTGACCCATCTAAGGCCACGTCCGCTCGATCGCGCAAACTCGGCCTTCGGCCTCGAACATGCGCATCGCCCTGCGGGACGCGGCCTTAGGCCAAGATGGGTGCCCAAGAAACGCATAGGTCCGCTCCAGAGACGTGCGGAGTTTGGGTAAAAGCCTCAAGCTTCTGCCTTTCCTAAGGCCTCTGCATCCCGTGAGCAGGTACGCGCACACGCATGCGGAAGCAACAACAGCCAGTGCCACCACGAAGACAGGCAGACACGGCCGAGCACTGATCCTCAGTGCGAGGGGAAGTGCTGCGATGTCTGAAAAAGCCCGTTATCAGAACCGGCAGTGCATGCCTGCGCGGACCTGTGAGCCGGGGTGCAGAAAAAAAATCATCGCCGTGTATACTCGACCCACTTGCGAAGGAGAAGACCCGAAAAAAATATGAATGAGGTGCTCTCTTATTCACGGTTTCCCAATCCTTCAAAGAACCTCCTGAACTCCTCCCGGTCGTCGGTGATGCGGCATTTGGGGATCGATCGTAAGAAGGACCTGCCGTAGTTCTTCGTCATGATGCGCGAGTCCAGCACGGCGACCGCCCCTTTGTCCGTCTTCGTCCTGATGAGCCTGCCGAACCCCTGCCGGAACAACAGCGTCGCCTGCGGCACCTGATACTCATAGAACGGGTTCTTCAGCCGCTCCATGCGCGCCTCGATGAGCGGCTCGTCGGGCACGGCAAAGGGGAGCTTGGCGATCACGACGCACTGGAGTGCCTCGCCCGGGATATCGATGCCCTGCCAGAACGAGGCGGTGCCGAGCAGCACGGCGTTCGGGACCTCCTTGAACTGCTCTACCAGGCGGTAGGCCGGCATCTCGCCCTGGCACAGGATGCCGAGCTGCGGCAAGGCGCCTCGCAGCGTTCCCTTTGTCTTCCTGAGCTGGCTGTAGCTCGTGAACAGCACGAGCGTCCGGCCGCCGGTGACGCCGAGTATCGTGAGGAGCTCCTTCTCGAACCGCTCCTGATATCCTGCAGCCTGCTGGTCGTCAAGGCCCGGCGAGATGTAGAGCAGGGCCTGGTTCTCGAAGTCGAAGGGCGAATCGAGCAGCAGCTCCGCGGGCGCGTCCAGGCCGACCCTTCCTTTTATATACTCGAAGGACCCAGCTGCCGAGAGCGTGGCCGAGGTCAGCACCGCGGTGTCGAGCCTGCCGAAGAGATGCTCCCGCAGGGTCTCGGCGATGTCGATGGGCGAGGCCACAAGGCGGTACTTCTTGTTCTCGCGCTCGGCCCAGTAGACAAAGCCCTCCTGCCCCTGGTCAAGATTGTGACGGATGGCGGACGCGAGACCGCCTGCCCTGCCCGCGAAGGCCCGCACCTCCTGCTCTTCCTCGTGCGTGTTCGCCTTGAGCGACAGGAGTGTGTCCTTCAGCTGGCTGAGGGGACCGGAAAGGATGTCGGGGACGATGTTCGGCCGGCGCACCCGGAGGACCGGCTCCTGCTTCAGCGCGTCGTGGAGGTTCAGGAAGAAGTTCTCGGCGGTGAGCCGGAGATCGTCCACGAGGTCGCGCGCGGTCCGGGCCGTGTGGTCCTGGATGGCGAGCCGGGTGAGCATCCCTTTGCGAGTCCGCTGGCTCAGGAGATTGTCCAGGAGGTAGCGGACCGAGTAGTTGGACACCTCGACGCCCAGGTAGTCCGTGGCCACGTCCTCGATCTGATGCGCTTCGTCGAACACGACGGCCTGGTGCTGGGGCAGGACGTTCCCGCCCGTGGCCATGTCGGCAAAGAAGAGGTGGTGGTTCGCCACGAGCACCTGGGCCTGCTGCTCCAGGAGCTTCCCCTTCTGGTAGAAACAGTCCTTGTAGCTGTGGCACTCCCTGCCGAAGCAGAGGTCCGCCTCGCGGTTCGCCTTTGCCCAGAGCGCCCCGGTGGGTTCGAAGGACAGCTCGCTCCGGAGGCCGGTGCGGGTATGCGTGGACCATTCGAAGAGCCGGTTCAGCGGTTCCACCTCGTTCTGCTCATAGAGGTCGCCCATGCGCAGCTGGTCGAAGCGCCGGAGGCAGAGGTAGTTCTCGCCGCCTACGCAGAGCGCCACACGGAAGTCGCCGATCACGGTCTTGAGGAAGGGGATGTCCTTTTTCACGATCTGCTGCTGGAGGGCCTTGGTGTAGGTGGCAACGACGACGCGGCAGTTCTCCTCGCGCGCCCAGAGTACGAGAGGCACAAGGTAGGCAAGGCTCTTGCCCACGCCGGTGCCCGCCTCGACGACGAGGTGGGTCTTGCTGCGGAGCGCCTTCTGGACGGCCTCGGCCATTTCCAGCTGCTGGGGCCGAAACTCGTAGTCATCGCCCATGGCGGCGGCGACGAGCCCGGCCTCTCCGAGGATGTCGGTTATCTTCATGGGCAGGTACAGTACCACGGGGAAGGGGAGAAGGCAAACGGTTTCCTGAAAGACCCTTTGAAAGAAGGGAAGGGAAGGACACAATCTGTTTGTTTATTTTGCACATCCCTTTCACGTCCTTAACGAAATTTCTGACCCGTCTAAGGTCACGTCCGCTCGCCCGCACAAACTCGGCCTGAGGCCTCAGACATGCGCGTTCGCCCTGACGGGACGCTACCTTTGGCCATGACAGGTGCCCCAGAAATTTCGTAGGTCCGCTCCAGGGACGTACGGAGTTTGGGTAAAGCCTTAAGCTTCTGTCTTTCCCAAGGCCCCTGCATCCCGTGAATCCAGGAGCGAGCTCAGCCCCGCAGTTTGGGCTCAGCGAGCGACTAGAATAAAGACTACCCTGAGGATCGAAGCTCCATGCAGTTTGCTTTTGGGAGCTTCAACAGGTGCGCGCACAAGCATGCGAAAGCAAAAAAAGCCAGTGCCACCACGAAGGCAGGCAGACACGGCCGAGCCCGGCTGTGCCGGGCGAGGGGAAGTGCTGCGATGTCTGAAAAAGCTCAGTATCAGAACCAGCAGTGCATGCCTGCGCGAACCTGTGAATCCAGGAGCGAGCGCATCCCGCGTGTTTTCGCGGGATTAGCGAACGATTAGGATAAACTTACCTTGAGGATCGTATCTCCATGCCTCTTGCTGCTGGGAGATACAACCGGGGTGCAGAAAAAAGAAGAGCAGCGCGGTGCATACTCGACTCACTTTCGATGGAAAAGACCCGAAAGAAAATAGTGCCTTTTTTACGGCCGTACGTTTCCGCCTCGTAATGCAATGCCTTTTCAACTGACGGCAAGTGTTGTATCATACCTCCCATGATCGCCGTGCTGCAACGGGTCTCCCAGGCCAAGGTCCTGATCAGGGGCGCCGGATCCTCCGCCATCGGCAAGGGTCTGCTGGTCCTGCTCTGCGCTGTGAAGGGCGACGGTGATGCGGACGTAGACTACATGGTGAAAAAGACCTCCCAGCTCAGGGTCTTTGAGGACGAGGGCGGTAAAATGAACCGCTCCGTGGCGGACATCGGCGGCGAGGTGCTCATGGTATCGCAGTTCACGCTCGCCGGTGATACGAGGAAGGGGAACCGTCCGTCCTTTGGTGCGGCGGAAGTCCCTGAGCGGGCGAAAGAGCTTTATGAGGAGGTCGTGCGGAGGCTCGGGGAGGCCGGGTTGACCGTTCGAACCGGCGTCTTCGGCGAGATGATGGAGGTCTCGCTCGTCAACGACGGGCCGGTCACGGTGCTGCTCGATTCGCGGGACCGGTAAGGCCCGACAACTCTTTCTTGGTGTTCCCTTTTTGGGGTTGACAGTACCGATGTCTTACGGTACGATTGCAGCTACGATTCTGTCAACCAAAGGGACACGCTCCGGACAACCGGCGCATGCCCTTCGCATGAAAGACCTTTCCATCGTTGCTTCCAGGAGGCATACATGGGCATACGATTCTGCCGTATCATTCTACTCGTAGCGGCGACCTCGGTGATCGGAGGCTGTGCGATACCGCACATGCCGTTCCCGACGGACCCGAGCAATCCGCTCAAAAGGGTCGCGGTCCTTCCTATGCGGAACGACACGGACGACGTGGACGGCCCGAACGTGGTGCGGGAGAAGATGGCCGAGGCCCTGAGGAACCGGTCCTATGTTGTCATGGACGTCAAGGAATCGGACCAGATCCTCCGCGACCGGATGGGCATCAACCTGGGCGGGCAGCTCGAGATGACGACGCCGCAGAAGCTGGGCGAGACGCTGGGCGTCGAGGGCGTGCTGTACGGGACGCTGATGGACTTTGATGAGACGACCACGGGTGTATACAACGCGAGGAAGGTGCGCGGCATGTTCATGCTCGTGAACACGGCGACGGGCCAGCCCATATGGTCGAGGGGCCTCGGCGTCAAGACCGAGCAGGGGACGTCGAGCATGGGGAGCGGCCTCGTGAAGCTCGGCGCGAGAGCGGCCGATGCACGAGAGAAAGATGCGCCGTGGGTCCTCCTCCAGAACACGACCACGAACCAGAGCACGAAGGATTCGTTCATCATGGGCCTGGGGGCCAAACTGCTTACCAAGGCCGTCGGCATCCACCTCGACTATGAGTCCAAGGAGCTTGCCCGCAGGGTGACGGACAACCTGCCGTGGGGCCCGGGCACAGGAGCCGGTCCTGGTGCGCCGGCCATCAAGATAGCCCTGCCGGAGATCAAGATGCCCGAGCCGCCCTCCTTCGGCTATATGGACTGGGAAGGGAAGAAGGACTTCTACGCGGTCGTGCATTCCGTAAGCCTCAACAAGAGCGACAATAAGAGCTGGGTCTTCGATGCGCCCCTCTGGATCACCGGCCCCAAGATGAAGATGGAAATGGACATGACCAAGATGATGGAAGCGTCCGGCGGGAAGGATGCATCGCAGTCGCCCATGAGCAGGATGACCATGCTGAACCGCGGCGATAAGAAGACGAGCTACACGCTCTACCCGAACACCCGGAAGTACATCGTCCATACCGAGGCGGAGACGCATGATGAGAAGCCGAAGGTGGAGAAGGTCAAGGTCGGCAGCGAGACCATCGACGGCCATCCCTGCGACAAGTACAAGGTAACGGTCACCTACAAGAGCGAGAAGCCGCAGGAAGGGTTCATCTGGAACGCCAGGGACCTGGGCGGCATGACGATCAGGAGCGAAGTGGAGAACAAGGACTTCAAGATCACGACGGACCTCAAGAACATCGTGCTCAAGTCGTCTCCCGCGGCGGTCTTCGAGATCCCGCAGGGGTATACCGAGGCAAAGGATTTCATGGAGCTTATGATGTCCTCGGGGCAGCAGAAGCAGAAATAACGGACGATCACAATCACGCAAGGAGGATCCCTATGAAAGCGTTGCTACGGGTAATGGTAGTGCTGATGGTCGCAGCGGCTATGGTCTCGATGGCCGGCTGCGCGCCGAAGATCTCGGGTGCAGTGAAGGACGATACAACGGTCACCGGAACATCGAAGGAACTTGCCAAGACGACGTCAGACGTCGAAGAATACCAGGGGCCGAAGCTCAGGGTCGGCGTCGTGAACTTCCAGAACAAGACCCCTTCCAAGGTCCTGGGCATCGGTGAGGCGGCGGCGGACATCCTGGGCACGATCCTGCAGAAGACGGGCCGGTTCATCGTGATCCCGCAGCAGGACATCGAGTCCATCATGCAACAGCAGCATATGGGCGCCACCGGCGCTGTGAACCCCGATACGGCGGCGAAGATGGGCGAGATCCTCGGCCTGAACGCCATCGTGACCGGCGCGGTGACGGCTTACTCCGAAGCGGAGGAGGGGTCGGACTACCTGGTCGTGAAGAGCAAGAAGCAGATTGCCAGGGTCACCGTTGACTACCGCATCGTGGATACGACGACAGGCGTGCAGCTCATGGCCGACTCCGGCGCCGGCATCTACGAGAAGTCGCAGACGAAGGCGCTGGGCATGGGCGGCAAGGCGGGCTACGATCCGGACCTGCGCGACGGCGCGCTCCGCGATGCGCTCACCAAGGCCATGGTCAACATGCAGAAGCAGCTCGGTAAGCGGAAGTGGCAGGGCCGGATCGCCCAAGTGGAAGGCCGCGACCTCTACATCAACGCAGGCGAGAAGTCGGGGCTCCAGGTCGGGACCAAGCTCGATGTGTTCCGGGCGGGCAAGGCCATCATCGACCCGGTGACCAAGGTGAAGAAGGGCACGACGGAGACCAAGATCGGCCAGGCCCTCGTCACCAGGAATGACCTTGGCGATGATGCTGACCTGTCCATCGCGACGCCTTCTTCCGGCACCGGATTCTCGGCCGGCGACATCGTGAAGATTGTGAAATAGTACAAGCAGCGAGGGTTCTCTAAGCCCCTTTGGGTCTCGCCCAAAGGGGCTTTTTTATCGAGCGGGACGGCAGAGACGATTGGACGATGATCTCCGATTGAATCCAGGAGCGAGCGCATTCCCCGTAGCTTGCTGCGGGGTTAGCAAGCGATTAGAATAACGTTGTTCCCTGAGGATCGAAGCTCCATGCCTCTCGCAGTAGGGAGCTTCAATCCAGGAGCGAGCGCATTCCCCGTAGCCTGCTGCGGGGTTAGCAATCGATTAGAATAAATAGTTCTACCTTGAGGATCGAAGATTCCGTGCAGCTTGCTGCAGGGAGCTTATTCGCGGACAAGTTTTCGCGGATGAACGCCCCCGACCGAGACGTTCGGGGACAGGCTGACCTGATAATCAAGGCACAGGAACTGCTCCTGCCACAGAAACCAATGATGAAACCCTTCTGTCGCATCATACTCATTCTCTTCCTCTTTGCCCTGACGGGCTGCACCTCGCTCTTCTTCCATCCGTCGAGGGACATGCAGGAGGGGCCTGCGGTGAAGCTGTTTGCGCACCATGATGTTGTGTTTCCGTCATCCGACGGCGTTCCTATCCACGGATGGTACTTCCCGGCGGAGAACGCACGCTGCAGCATCCTGGTCCTGCACGGCAACGCACAGAACCTGAGCACCCACGTGAACAGCGTGCTGTGGCTGGTGAAGGAAGGCTTTAACATCTTCATCATCGATTACCGCGGGTACGGCTGGTCCGGCGGGGAACCGTCCCTTGAAGGCGTGCACCGCGACGCCGAGGCAGCTCTCGAGAAGCTGTTCAGCATGCCGGAAACGGACCCGGACCGCGTCGTGGTCCTGGGCCAGAGCCTCGGCGGCTCAGTAGCCGTTTACACGGTCGCCCGATCGCCGCGCAAGGACCGCATCCGCGCCCTGGTCATTGACAGCGCATTCTCAAGCTACCGCCGCATCGCCCGGGAAAAGCTCGGCGATTTCTGGCTCACCTGGCCGCTCCAGGTCCCGCTGTCCTGGACCGTTAACGACTCCTACAGCGCCGAGAAGTGGATCGGGCAGGTCTCACCCGTGCCGGTTCTCGTCCTTCACGGCCTCGACGATCCGGTGGTGCCAACGCACCACGGCAGGATGCTTCTCGAGGCCGCCCGGGAGCCGAAAGGGCTTTGGCTCACGGCCCGTCCCGGGCACGTCCAGTCCTTCGGCGACGATGCGGTGCGGCCGCAGCTGGTCCGATTCCTGGGGGAGGTCCTCGGGCAGGAGGCTGGAACGAAAAAATTGTGACTTGACAAGACCCGCAAGTATTGGTTTAATAGCACTACAGAACTTCATTTCTTTCAAGGAGGAGCATATGAAAAGAGTTTTCATGGTAGTGGCAGTTGTGACCGTGTCGCTTGTGTTCGTTGGTGCCGCGTTCGCCGCCGGACAGGCTAAACAGAATACGGGCTGCGGTCTTGGCAGCATGCTGTTCGAGAATAACGCCGACGACAAGGTGTTGCTCCAGACATTCCAGGCGACTACCAATGGCATCTACGGCAACCAGACCTTCGGCATCACGACCGGCACCTCCGGATGCCAGCAGCCGAAGAATTTCGTGAGCAACCAGCAGCTGAACGAGTTCATGGTCGCCAACATGGACAACCTGGCCCGTGACATCGCCCAGGGCCGGGGCGAGACGCTGGACGCCTTTGCCGAGCTCCTCGGCGTGCCGGCGGAGAAGCGGCCTGAGTTCTACAGCCAGCTCCAGTCCGGCTTCTCCCGCATCTTCACGTCGCCTGGCGTGCAGATGGCGAGCGTGATGGACAACATCTCGACCGTTTCGAAATAGTGGCGGTGATTGTGCCTCGTCTTGAAGGGGCATGCAGAACATTCCGTTCTGCATGCCTTTTTCTTTGTCTTGCGGTCTTCTCCATCCTGCTTCCTGCGGGCGGTGCCGCGTCGGGGACCGCTCCGGACGGGTACCTCGGCGAGCTGCAGCGGCTCGCGCAGGAGAAGGGGCTCGCGCGTGCCCGGACCTGGGAGGTGCTGCTCCACTACAAGCCCGCGGGCTCCGGCATTAAGAGCCTGGTGGACGACCCCCGATTCTTCAACGCGCCGAACGGCAGCCGGGACCCGGAGGCGGAGCTGTCCGCCACGCTTGCGTCCTTCTTCCGCACGGACGTAAAGGAAGACGAGGAGCATCCCCAGTGCCGGTTCATCGCGCGGTATACGTGGCTGAACGAGCAGCTCGGCTTCGACCCGGCGCGCCTGCCGAAGGCCTCGTGCGCCAAGTTCGACAAGGCGCTTGCCGCAGTGAACCCGCGGTCGGTCGTGCTGGTCTTCCCGAACACCCTCCTGAACCTCCCGTCGTCCATGTTCGGTCACACGCTGCTTCGGATCAATACGGCCTACCAGAGCGATCTCCTGTCCCACGCGGTCAACTACGCCGCCATCACGGGCGACAGCCTCGGCCTCTTCTACGTGTTCAAGGGCATCTTCGGCTTCTACCATGGACGGTATTCCAACCTGCCGTACTACGAGAAGGTCCAGGAGTACAGCGACCTGGAGCATCGCGACATCTGGGAATACCATTTGAACCTGACGCCCGACGAGGCGTACCGCGTGTTCCTGCACATCTGGGAGATGAAGGACTTTTACGCGAACTACTACTTCTTCGACCAGAACTGCTCCTTCAACCTCCTGTTCCTGATCGAGGCGGGCAGGCCGTCGCTGCGTCTCACTGACGAGTTCTACGGCAAGTCGAGGTTCTGGGTGATACCGGTGGACACGGTACGCGCCGCACAGAAGTTCGGGATCGTCGACCGGGTGACCTACCGTCCGTCGCGGGCCACGAAGATCCTTCGGATCGCCAAAGAGATGGACGACGGGCTTGTGCGCATGAGCTATGATATCGCCGACGCGAAGCGGCCTCCCGGGGACGCGCTGTCCTCCGGCCTGGACGCCGAACAGAAGCGGGAGGTGCTGGATCTGTCCACCGAGCTGACGCAGTACCGGTTCTCGAAGCGAAAACTGGACAAGGCACAGTACGAAAAGCAATTCCTCGACATCCTGGCAGCGCGCAGCACCCTGGGCGTGTTCCCGGCGGACGCCTATCCCGTCGCGATGCCCGTGCAGCCGGACCAGGGGCACCGGTCGGGCCGCTTCCGCATGGGAGGCGGCTACCGGACCGACACGTGGTTCACCGAGGTCGAGTGGCGTGCTGCCTACCACGAGCTCGCCGACTTCGACGAGGGCTATGTTCGGGGCGCGCAGATCAATTTCATGGACCTTTCATTTCGGTACTATTATGACGATGAGCGGCTCCGGTTGCACCGCTGGCGCATCGTGGACATCGTTTCGCTCTTCCCCTGGAACAGTATCTTCAAGCCGATATCCTGGAAGGTGCTCTTCGGCGTCGATGAGATGCTGCTCCGGGACGGCAGGGAGCACCCGGTGCCGCGCCTGAACGCGGGAGGCGGGTTGACAATCGGCCCGGGAGACAACGTGCGCTTCTACCTCTTCGGTGAAGGGGACATCCAGGCGAGCACGCGGCTGGAGCAGGATTACGCCGTGGGCTTCGGCGGCACCGCCGGCATGATCGCGAACATCGTGAAGGACTGGAAGGTGAACCTCTGGACGCAGGCGCTGTTCTACGGAGCAGGGGACGAGCACCGGAGCGCGGTGGCGGGCCTGCAGCAGAATTTCCGCATCACGACCGACACGAGCATTTCGCTCGACGCCCAGCGCGAGCGTGCCTACAATTTCTACAAGACCGACATCACGGCGCGGGTGAACTGGTACTATTGAGACGGATAGGGTATTCGTCTCGCCTGCTAAAACGGGCATTCAGAAAGTGCCAATAGCTCTGAATTTCCGCTTGCGCAGGACTGACGGAAGAAAGAAAGGCCGCGTCGATGACGCGGCCTTTGTGGTTTTCAAGCAAGAAATATCCTGCGTTTCGCTACTCCCGCCGGAAGAAGCGGGGTATGGGAATGAGGCCCCGGCGCTCACCCGAGTCCTGCTGAATGGACTTCTCATCCTTCTCGGGCAAGTCCAGGCTGTCCTTGGTCGAGCTCCGGACCATGCTCCCGTACGCAACGGCGTTCGGCGTGGTCTCCTGGATGATCACGCCCATCGCGGTCTTCTCCTTCACGTCCCTGATCTCGATCAGGCCGGTCTCGATCGTTTCCACGTCGAGCACTTCCCCCGTCTTCGGGTGCTTGATGATCTTCCCTTCCTTGAAGACGATGAACTTCATGCCGGGCCTGACGCCGATCTGCCTGCCCAGGTCGATCGCCACTTTCTTGTCGGTCCGCTGGACGACGTAGCCCTCCATGGGGAAGGCGAGGACGATCTTGTCGGTGATCTTTGTGACGAGGTCGCGGAGCTTCTCGGCGCTGCTGGCCCGTACCTTCTCGGCCGCGATGATCGATGCCGTGTCCACGTTGATCAGGCGGGCATTGATCTCCGTGTATCCCTCGAGGCTCGTTACGGTGCCCGAGACGATGATCTTGACGCCCAGGACCTTGCCGAGCTGGGCCGCGCTGTTCGGGTCGATGGCGCCGGTGACGCCGAGCTTCTGCTCCTCGAGGAGCTTTTCGAGCAGGCGCCGTTCGATCACATCGAACCTGCCGGTCTCCACCAGGCCGGTGATGAGCCATTCGGCGACGATCTTGCCCATGTCCTTTGAGTTCGTCTGCTCGCCCTGCATCTGGAAATCGAGCACGGCGATCTTGGTCTTCTTGAAGTCGGCCCGGGCCGGCGGGGGGTACAGGACGAAGTGGGAGAGCGCGAGAATTGCGGCAGCGAGGATCGTTCGGCGAATGTTCATAGGGAGTTCCTTTTCTTCAGAGAGCTCGATTGACGGATATTCTATCGGTGCTCCCCAGGTTTGTCAAGGCAAGATGGGCCTGGCCGCGCTTGACAGGGATTCCGCAGGGACCTATAATTGCCGTGCAAAGGGGGGACCTTCATGAAACCATTGGCCGCTTTGTCCCTCCTGCTGCTGCTCGGAGCGCAGGGATGCGGGACACTTGTTCACGGAACGTCGCAGGAACTGAAGATCAGTACCACGCCCCCCGGCGCTACGGCAACGATCGGCACCCAGTCGTGCAAAACGCCGTGCACCTTGACGGTGAAACGGGACTCGCAGAATCTTCTCGTGCAGAAGGGGGCCTCCAAGCGGATGTATGATATCGAGAAGGACTTCAATTTCGGCGCAACGATCTGCGGGAACATCCTCTGGATCGTTCCGGGGGCGGTCATCGATCTCGCTACGGGCGGAGCCTGGGAGATCAGGCCCATCAATCTGCGTTTGGACGCATCCGACGAGAGGGCTCGATAGGCGCTGGGCCGCGCAGAGATCGATGGCGCTGGGAGGCACGTCTGGTGATTTATCCATTGACAAAACCGCTGTTTCTCTTTAATATGAGCCCCGTGCCGAAGTGGTGGAACTGGTAGACGCGCTGCGTTCAGGGCGCAGTGGGAGCAATCCCGTGGGGGTTCGAGTCCCCCCTTCGGCACCATTTCCCAAACCCCAAGCTCCTTCCACGGATTTCACTGATGACCGCAGATGCAGTCAAAGCCATACGACAATCGGTGAGATCTGTGCAATCTCCATGAGTCATTCCCGATGAAAAAGATCCTGACCATATTTCTCCTCGTCCTTCTCGCCGCTTGCGCCAAGGAGCCGCCCTTTGACCCGGTGGACAAGTTCAAGGACGCCGAGAAGAAGATGCAGAAGTTCAAATACGAGGAAGCGCGCAAGGCCTACCAGGAGATCCAGGAGAAGGCCCCGGACCGGAGCTATGACGCGGACATCATGCTCCGGATCGCGGACACCTACTACGGCGAGGAAAAGTACGCCGAGGCGCAGGTCGAGTACCAGGCTTTCATCAATTTCCACCCCGTCCACCGCGATGCCTCGTATGCCCAGTACCAGATCGGCATGTGCAGCTACCAGGAGATCACGACCATCGACCGCGATCCCGCGCTCACCCGCACCGCGCTCAAGGAGTTCCAGGCCCTTCTGACAAAATATCCCGGGAGCCCCTACGAGGAGGAGGCGAGGAAGTACATCGCCGTCTGCCGGGACAAGCTCGCCGAGTACGAGCTGTACGTCGGCAGGTTCTATCACAAGAAGGGGTCCTATCTGGCCGCCGTGGGACGGTTCGAGAAGCTTCTGAAGGACTATCCCGGCTCTACCGCAGAGAAGGACGCCCTGTACTATGCAGGGCTCTCCTACCGGGAACTGGGCGAAAAGGCCAAGGCGATCAGCGATTTCGAGACCCTTGCGGCGAAATATCCCGCCATGGCCAAAGAGGCCCATTCTCTTATCGCGAAGCTCAAAACGAAATGAAGTATTATCCCGTCTTCCTTGACGTGCGCGAACGGCCGTGCGTGGTCATGGGCGGCGGCCAGGTCGCCGAGCGCAAGGCCATCGCCCTCTTCGACGCCGGCGCGGAACTCACCATCGTAAGCCCCTCGCTCACTCCTGCACTCCGCGAGCTTGCCGGCAAGGGCAAGATCACCCACCATCAGAAGGACTTCGAAGAACAGGACATCGCCGGCGCCTACCTGGTGATCGCGGCGACCAATGATGCCGTCGTGAACGCGGCTGTTGCGCGGGCATGCCGGAAGCACGGCATCCTGGTCAATGCGGCGACGTCGCCTGACGAGGGCACCTTCGTCGTGCCATCCGTGGTGGAGCGGGGCGACCTCCTGATCGCCATTTCGACCTGCGGGGACAGCCCTGCGCTGGCCCGGAAGGTCCGGGAGGAGCTGGAGCGGACCTACGGCCCTGAGTACGGTGTCTTTCTCGAGAAGATGGCGAACCTGCGAAGGCGGCTCCTCACGGAGGTGGCGGAGGAGGATGTGCGGAGGAAGGTCTATCAGGCCGTGGTGGATTCCGATGTTCTCTATCTGCTGAAGGCAGGGCAGACCCACGAGGCGGACATGCGGATCGCGGAGATCGTGAAGGCGGTTGCAGGCGGGACGGCTACTTCTCCTTCTTGAAGAGCTTGGAGAACATCCCTCCCTTCTTTTCTTCTGCTGCAGACCCCGTGACGGTCCCGCCGGCTGCCTTGAGGGCGTCCTTGAGCTTCGGCGAATCGGGGTTGCGCATCAGGGCATTGTTCAATACACCGACGGCCTTGGTCCTGAGGTTGCTTTTGAGGTAGAGGTTGCTAAGCTCGATATGGTACTCCACCTTGGCAGGATCGAGCTTGATGGCCTTCTGGAGGCTCTCTTCAGCCTCATGCTTCCGCCGCGGAATGTTGGCCAGGCAGATCCCGTGATAGTAGAAATAGGGCGCCTTGCGGGGGTCCAGCCGCGTCGCCCAGGTAAACGCCTCCACCGCGCCCCAGTAGTTCCCGGCCTTGAACTCCCGCATGCCGTTGTTGAACTGGTCGGCTGCGCGCGCCACCTTCTCCTTATCTTCCTCCTGGTAGCCTGCCGCCTGTTTTTTCACGAACTCGTCAGCTGCCTTCGTCGCGGGCCCGTGCGTCTTTTTCTTCGCGGCCATATCGTACTCGGCACGCTTCATCTGGTCGCCCAGGATCGTGTAGGCCTTGTGGATCCGGTCGAAGAGGGCCTCGAGCTTGTTCTTGAGGTCTGCCATGGTCGCGTCGAAATGCCGGTCCGGATGGTAGGACTTGGCCAGGCGGAAATAGGCCTTCCTCAGCTCCGGGGGGGTGACGGCGACCGTGACGCCGAGAACCTGGTAGTGGTCCTGGCCGGGCAGGGCGTCGAAGGCCTTCTCGATCATCTCGCGCGTTGCGATCACTTCGGGCTCGGCAGGACGCGACGGCGTCTCGGCCTTCCTTTCCTCACGTATTGCCTCCACGCGCGCGGCCACCCGCACGGCTTCGCGCGCGAACTCCATTTCAGATTCGCTCTTGCTTTCCCCGATCTCAGCCATCCGGAGGGCGAGCAGCAGGTGTATGGTCTTGAGGGTGTTGAAATCCCCGACGCCGGAAAGGCCGCAGATCTCCTCGATGCTCCGTTTGCCGTCGATGAAGGAGAAGACCGTCTTCTGCTCATCCGTCAGGCTGGCGTCCTGGAAGAGCGTCGAGGGGTCGGTGGCCGGCCGGACAATGGTCGTGGGTGCGGGGAGGGCCCTTCGGATAGCCTGCCACTCGAGGCTGGTGATGCCCTCGAGGATCAGGTTGCCCGTGCTCATCTGCAGCGGTATGATGTCCGCCATGGGGAGCGGGGCCTCGTCGAACCGGTAACTCCCCATGCGGAGCGAAAAGAGCATCAGGATAATGCGCTTCACCTGGTCCTTGACCGCGTTCACGAGATCCTGGGGCTTGATGAATCCCCGTTCCACCAGGATCGCGCCCTGCTTCTTCCCGGTCTGCTTGATGATCTCCGTGGAGGCATCGAACTGGGCCTGGGTAAGCTTGCCCGCGCGGAGCAGGAAATCCCCGAGCCGGTCCTCCGCCAGGCTGGACGAGGCGAAGACGATGTCGCCGTTCTTGAAATAGACCTTCTTGACGACCTTTTCTGCGGTCTGGTCCTGGATGTACTCGAAGAACACCGTACCCGTCTTGGACTGTGTCCGGAGCCCCTGGAACAGCCAGGGGATGGTCATCTGCTTGATTTCGCCGGCCAGGGCAACAGGCACCCGGTCGTTTTGGGAACTCTCAGACATGGCACGGATTATACCAGTTTTATGCAGTTATTTGTAGGGATTATCGTGTTCTTGTGCGGTCACGGGGCGTTTCCCCCTTTACCTTGAGCTCCGGTCTGTGCTAATATGCGTCCGTGAACGACAAGCCCGTCATCATCCCCAGGACAGAACATCCCATCTCCCGCAAGTGGATCAGCCCCAACGCAGTCCGGGTCCTCTACCGCCTCAAGGAATCGGGGCATCTTGCCTACCTTGTCGGCGGCGGTGTGCGCGATCTGCTCCTCGGACGCGAGCCCAAGGACTTCGATATCGCCACGGACGCCAGCCCCAACGAGGTGAAGAAGATCTTCCGGAACTGCAGGCTCATCGGCAGGCGGTTCCGCCTCGCCCACATCCACTTCCATGATGAGATCATCGAGGTCGCCACGTTCCGCTCCAACATCACCGACGAGCCGGAGGCACCGGCAGCATCCGGAGCCGTCGCCGTCGCGCCGGAACCGCCCGCACCCGCGCCCGGGGGGCAATCGACGCCCGTGTCGGCCGAAGCTGCTGTTACCGCGCGGCCCCGTCCGCCCCGCATGCTCAAGACCGAGGAAGGCATGATCCTCCGGGACAACGTCTTCGGCACGCCGGAACAGGACGCGATCCGCAGGGACTTCACCGTGAACGCCCTGTTCTACAGCATCGCCGACTATTCGGTCATCGATTACGTGAACGGCATGGAGGACATCCGGAGGGGCCTCATCCGCATCATCGGCGATCCCGTGGTCCGGTTCACCGAGGACCCGGTGCGCATGGTGCGCGCCGTGCGGTTCGCGGCCCTGCTGGGCTTCGAGATCGAGGCGAAAACATACGTAGCCCTGCTGGAGCACAAGGATAAGATCGCCCTGGCGTCGCCGGCGCGGATGTACGAGGAGGTGCAGAAGCTCTTCCTGCTTGGCGAGGGAGAGAAGACCTTCCAGGTGCTGCGCCACACCGGCATGTTCGGCGTGTTGTTCCCGCACATCAACGCGTGGATCGACTCCGAGGAAGGCGGTTTTCCGCACACCTGGGTGGGCAAGGCGCTCGAGTGGGTGGACACGTGCGTGCAGGCGGGCAGGAAGGTGGAGCCGCACATCCTGTTCAGCCTCATGTTCGGACAGTATATCGAGGAGAAGTGGACGCGGCTCCGGGACTCCGGCATGGTCCCGCTCGACGCGTTGGACAAGGCTGTCGCGGAGTTCCTCGGCGAGGTTGTCCCCCGCGTGCAGATCCCGCGCAAGGCCGCGCTCGCGATCCGGGATATCCTTTGGAACCAGGGACGGTTCGAGAAGACCCAGGGCAAGGCGCCGCTGTATTTCCTGCGGCGTCCCGGTTTCAGCGGCACCTTCGAGTACCTCCGGTTCACGAGCGAGCTCACCGGCGAGCGGCTCGAGCTCCGGGCCTGGTGGAAGGACTTCATCCGGTCCCATCCGGAGGTGCCGGGAGAGGCCCCGCTGCCCGCACCAGCGAAGGGCCCGGCCCGGCCGGCCCAGTCGAAACGGCCGGACGAACGGAAGCGGCGCAGACGGCCGCGCAGAAGAGGGCCAAAGCCGGGAGCACCTCAGGCCTGATCCCTCGACTCAGGATCAAGAACGTTGGACCGCTATGGCCAAAAAGAGGGCCACGCTGACGCGCAAAGAGCGCCAAGAACAGCTTCAGCGGTCTATTCGAGAGTTAAGATTTCCTTCGCGATCTTCGCGCCTTCGCAGTAGAAGCCGTACCCTTTTGAATCTTGAATCTTGAATTTTTATTGTGACCCTCATGTCCAAGCCCCCCCGATTCTTCATAGCTCCCGACCAGGTCCGCGATCCCTCCATTTCGATCATGGGTGAAGATGTGCGCCATATCCGCACGGTCCTCAGGAAAGGGCCGGGAGACCAGCTCATCCTGCTGGACGGACAAGGCAGGGAATATACCGTCAGGATCACGATGATAGAACGATCGAAGATCGACACCGAGATCATCGACCGGAAGGAGCGGACGACCGCTCCCCCCGTCGTCATCCTGGGGCAGGGCCTGCCCAAGTCCGACAAGATGGACTGGATCGTACAGAAGTCCACGGAGCTGGGCGTGTCCGCCATCGTACCGCTTGTCACCGAGCGGACGGTCGTGAAGATCAGAGATGAGGAGAAACGCGTCGCCCGCTGGCAGAAGATCTGCCGCGAAGCAGCCATGCAGAGCGACCGGCCGGACATCCCGATGGTCGAGGCTGTCCGGCCATTCGGCGAATTCGTCGGGACCCTGGCCCCTGGCCCCCAGACACTGCTTCTTTTTCCCTGGGAAGAGGGGACGCAGCCCATCAAAGTGGTCCTTCGGAGGACGCAGGGCATCGAGAAGGTCATCGTTCTCATCGGGCCCGAGGGCGGGTTCTCGCAGGCAGAGGCGGACCTTGCGGAAAAAAAAGGGTTCCACCTCATCAGCCTCGGTCCGAACATTCTGCGCACCGAGACCGCCGCAGTGGCGGTGCTCAGCATGGTCCTCTATGAAACAAGCACCACATAGCAGATCCCAAATTATCAAGAATGCTCAAAGGACAATACGTTTGGAGATTATTTTGGACAGGGAAATTGAGATTGGACCTTCCGTTCCGGTATTTCCCTTGACACTACAATATAGGGGATGTTAATATCAAGGCCTTGTCGATACGGGGGAAAGGACGTTTAGCTCCATGAAACTGGCCATTGGCGCGGACCACGGCGGCTACGTGTTGAAGAAAGAGGTCGTCGACTTCCTCAGCAAGATCAAGAACATCGAGGTCGTTGACTACGGGACATCGGGTCCGGAGTCCGTGGATTATCCTGACTTCGGCAAGAAGGTGTCCGAGGCCGTATCGAACGGCACCGCGGACCGGGGCATCCTCATCTGCGGCACTGGCATCGGCATGTCCATCGTCGCCAACCGCTTCCCCAGGGTGCGGGCCGCGCTCTGCCACGACAACTTCACGGCACGGATGAGCCGCCTGCACAATGACGCCAACGTCCTGGTGATGGGCGAACGGGTCATCGGCAGGGGGGTGGCCCTCGACATCGTCAAGACATGGCTCGAGACCGAGTTCGAGGGGAGCCGGCACCAGCGCCGTCTCGAAAAGATCGAGCAGATCGAGAAGTCCCTCACGTCGAAATAACCGTAAAAGACTGTTTTACCGCTGAGCACGCGGAGCTCGCGGAAAAAAAAGGTTATTATTCTTATTACCGAAAAAACTCTGCGTCCTCTGCGGTCTCAGCGGCAACGCCGGGTTGGTAATTTTAAAGAGAGTAAAAGGATAGCATCATGTCAGAGCTGCAGGATACGGACGTCGAGGTCTACAACGCCATCAGGAGCGAGGAACAGCGCGAGCTCACCAAGATCCTTCTGATCGCGTCGGAGAACTGCGTGAGCAAGGCGGTCCTGGAGGCGCAGGGATCGGTGTTCACGAACAAGTACGCGGAAGGGTATCCCAACCGGCGCTACTACGGCGGCTGCGAGTTCGCCGACAGGGTGGAATCCCTGGCCATCGAGCGGGCGAGGCGGCTCTTCGGCTGCGAGCACGTGAACGTCCAGCCGCACTCCGGCTCGTCAGCGAATATGGCGGTCTATTTCAGCGTGCTCCAGCCGGGCGACGCCATCCTCGGCATGGCACTGCCTCACGGCGGCCACCTGACCCACGGCGCATCCGTGAGCTTCTCGGGCCAGCTCTACAAGTCCTTTTCTTACCCCGTGGACAAGAAGACCGAACTGCTCGACTATGACGAGGTGGAGCGGCTCGCCTTGGAGCACAAGCCCAAGATGATCGTGGCGGGCTATAGCGCCTATTCGCGGGCCATCGACTTCGGCCGGTTCCGGAGGATCGCAGACAAGGTCGGCGCCTACCTCATGGCCGACATCGCCCATATCGCCGGCCTCGTTGCCGCGGGCGAGCACCCGAGCCCGGTGCCCCATGCCGATTTCGTGACCACGACCACGCACAAGACGCTGCGCGGTCCGCGCGGAGGCATGATCATGTGCAAGGAGAAGTTCGCGAAGGCCGTGGACAAGGTCATCTTCCCCGGCATCCAGGGAGGACCGCTGGTGCACGTCATCGCTGCCAAGGCCGTTTCTTTCAAGGAAGCGCTCATGCCGGAGTTCAGGGACTATCAGCGCCAGGTCGTGAAGAACGCGAAGGCGCTGGCGAAGCGTTTGGCCGAGGACGGCTTCCGCATCGTCTCGGGCGGCACGGACAACCACCTCATGCTCGTGGACCTGACACCCAAGAACATAACGGGCCGCGACGCCGAGATCGCCCTCGACGCAGCAGGGATCACGGTGAACAAGAACAGCATCCCCTATGACCAGAAGCCGCCGGTCACCACAAGCGGCATCCGGCTCGGCACGCCCCTGGTCACCACGCGCGGCATGCGCGAACCGGAGATGAAGATCGTCGGCGATCTCATCTGCGATGCGTTGGCGAACATCAGCGACGCCGAGAAACTGGCGGCCATCAAGCAGCGTACGAAGGAGTTCTGCGGCAAATACCCCATGTTCGCGATGGACAAGGTCAGTGCCTAAACACGAGCGTCCCTCGTGGGACGAATACTTCATGGAGATCGCGCACCTGGTGAAGAAGCGCGCCACGTGCCTCCGCCGCCAGGTGGGCGCGGTGCTGGTGAAGGACAAGAACATCCTGGCAACGGGGTACAACGGCACGCCGTCAGGCATCGAACACTGCCTCACCCGCGGCTGCCTCCGGGAACAGCTCGGCATTCCCTCGGGCGAGCGCCACGAGATCTGCCGGGGCCTCCACGCCGAGCAGAACGCCATCATCCAGGCGGCCAAGCACGGCACGAACATCGAGGGCGCGACCCTCTACTGTACGAACCAGCCCTGCGGCATCTGCGCCAAGATGATCATCAACGCGGGCATCAAGAAGCTCATCTTCGATGACGGGTATCCCGACCAGCTCGCAGCCGAGATGATCAAGGAATCGGGGCTCGAGGTGGTGCAATACAAGAAGGCCAGTTCATAGCTGATAGCTCATCGTCACTGCAGTTGCTATGACCTGTGAGCCAGGAGCAAAGAGCTAAAATCATGCGCTGCCCCTACTGCACCAGCATCGACAACAAAGTGGTTGACTCCCGGTTGGGGAAGGAAGGCGAAACCATCCGCCGGAGGCGAGAGTGCCTCAAGTGCGAAGGCCGCTTCACCACCTACGAGCGCGTCGAGGAGGTCCTGCCCTCGGTCATCAAGAAGGACGGCCGGCGCGAGCCTTACGACCGCATGAAGATCCTGAGCGGCCTCACGAAGGCCTGCGAAAAACGCCCCATCAGTGTCGAGGTCCTCGAGAAGTGCGTCGACAATATTGAGAAATCCATGCAGGAAAAGGGCTTCAAGGAGATCCCGAGCAAGGCCATCGGCGAAGAAGTGATGAACCAGCTCCACAACCTCGACGAGGTCGCCTACGTGCGGTTCGCGTCGGTCTACCGTTCCTTCAAGGACATCAACGAGTTCATGAGAGAGCTCAAGGATATCCTGAACGAGAAGGAAACGCATCCGGAAAGGCAGAAGTTAGAGGACAGAAATAAGAAGTAGGAAGATCTCTCCCGTGTTGAAGCTCCCTACTGCGAGAGGCATGGAGCTTCGATCCTCAGGGAACAACGGTATTCTAATCGCTCGCTAACCCCGCAGCAAGCTGCGGGGAATGCGCTCGCTCCTGGATTCATCGGCTGTCGTTCGTTGCCGTACATTCCGCGTTCCGCACTCCGCACTCCGCAATCGCATCATGCCTGAATTCATCGTCGACATAGCCGTCCCGGTCTCCGTCCAGAAAACCTTCCATTATCTTGCCGCCGAAGAACTGCGAAGCTTGCTGTCCGTTGGTTCGCGCGTGCTGGTGCCCTTCGGGACCAGGCGCGTGACGGGCACGGTCGTGGGGTTCCCCGGCACCGCCGGCAGGGAAGGACTCAAGAAGGTCATTGAGGTGCTGGGCGATCCGCTGTCGCCGGACCTCATGCAGCTCGCCCGCTGGATGTCCGACTACTATCTGCATCCCCTCGGTCTTTCGATCGAGACCATGGTGCCCCGGGCGCTCGGCGCCGCCAGGGTCAGGACCCAAAGGTTCCTCCAATTGCTCTCCGGCGACCACGATGTGAATCTGGTCCGCGGGCCGAAACAGAGCGAGCTCCTGTTCCTGTTGTGCGATCGCCAGACGATCCCCTTTGACGAGTTGGGCAGGTACTCGTCCGCCACGATAAAGGCCCTGGTCGAGCGCGGGATGGCGGAGATCGTCGAGAAGGCGGTCGAGCAGGCCATGGAGCAACCGGCGTTCGTCCCGGACCGGGCGCCGGAGCTCATGCCGGAGCAGGCGGAGGCCGTGCGCCTGATCGGCGGAGCAGCGGCTGCTGGATCCTTCGAGGCATTCCTGCTTCACGGCGTGACGGGGAGCGGCAAGACCGAGGTGTATCTGCACTGCATCGCCTCGCTTGCCCGGACCGGCAAAGGCGCCATCGTGCTGGTCCCCGAGATCGCGCTTACGCCGCAGCTCCTGGGCCGCTTCCGGAAGCGCTTCGGCGGCCGCGTGGCCGTGCTGCACAGCGGACTGACGGACCGGGAGCGGGCCGACGAGTACCGGCGCATTGGCGCCGGCCTCGTGGACGTGGCGATTGGCGCCCGGTCCGCGGTGTTCGCGCCCTTTCCGAAGCTCGGACTCGTGGTGGTGGACGAGGAGCACGAGAACTCGTACAAGCAGGACGACGGCCTGCGCTACCACGCCCGCGACGTGGCCGTGGTGCGGGCAAAGTTCCAGGGGGCCGTCTGCGTCCTCGGTTCTGCCACGCCTTCCCTTGAAAGCTATTACAACGCCAAGGCCGGCAAGTACCGGTATGTGCGCATCGCGAACCGCGTCGACCACCGCCCCATGCCGGGCGTTTCCATCATCGACATGAGGACCCAACCCAAGGCATCGGTCTATGCACCGGCACTGGTCGCCGCCGTGCAGCAGCGGCTGGAGAAAAAGGAGCAGTCGCTCCTGCTCCTGAACCGGAGGGGGTTCTCGTCGGTGCTGATCTGCGGCGACTGCGGCAAGGCCATCCAGTGCCCGAGCTGCAGCGTGTCCCTCACCTTCCACAAGAGCGAGCGCAAGCTCAAGTGCCACTACTGCGACTTTCACACAGCCCCACCGGAAAGATGCGCGGTCTGCGGCGGTGTGAACGTGAAGCCGCTCGGCACGGGCACGCAAAGAGTTGAAGAAGAAGTTGTAGCGCTCTTCCCCGGGGCGCGCATCGCCCGGATGGACAGCGACAACACCCGCGGCCGGGACGCCCATGACCGCCTCCTCGGCCGGGTGGACCGCGGAGAGGTCGATATCCTGCTTGGGACGCAGATGATCGCCAAGGGCCACGACTTCCCGGCGGTGACGCTTGTGGGCGCAGTGGACGCCGACGTGGGCCTGAACATCCCGGACTTCCGCTCCGCCGAAAAGACCTTCCAGCTCATCACCCAGGCGGCCGGGCGGGCCGGGAGGGGAGAGGCAGCGGGCGAGGTCATTATCCAGACCATGAATCCCGGCCACTACTCCCTCCGGCACAGCATGACCCACGACTACGACGGGTTCTACGGCGAGGAGATCGCCTACCGCACCGAGCTCGGCTATCCGCCGGTCCGCAGGGTCGTCAAGATCGAGGTGAAGAGCGGCCAGGAGAAGACCGCGGCCGACGCGGCAAAGGTCGCGAAGGACCGCGTCCGGTCCCTGCTCAAGGGGAAGGAAACAACACTCCTCGGGCCGGCGCCGTCTCCCATCGCACGGGTCCGCGGAAAGTACCGCTTTCAGATGCTGCTGCTGTCGTCGAAGCGGGAGACGCTCCGGATGCTGGCAGTCGAGGCGCGGAAGGCCGTGGAGGACAAGTTCAAGAACAAGGTCCAGGTGATCGTGGACGTGGACCCGGTCAATCTGATGTGATGAAACTGACTATCGGTTGGTCGGCTCGCCGCGGTGCTATTTTCTTATTTTGGGCCGCCCGGTGCAACGCTGTGCTAAGCATGCAGGAATACTGATGCACGTTCCTGACAAGTGCCCATGTTCCCGGCAGCGCTTACCCTTCGGACGCGCTGCTTTCCGGTTGGTTCTTGTTCGGTGGAGGTTGGGGCATGCGTAACGCACAATCGTCGCAGCCGAGCTACCCGGGGTGGGGGTAAGGCAAGATCAAACCGCAGGGTTAGCGTTCGTTCCCGGGACGTGTGGGATGAGTAAGACCCGTGCGAAAATCAAGGCAGGCGACCGAGTCCGTGGGTGAAGCAAGTCGGACTGCCTGCACCCAGCGATCACGAGTGCAACAGCGCGAGTGTAGGCTGTCTGAGCCCGAAGGGCGAGTTTCCGAAATGTACCGAGGAAGACCGAGAATGTAGCAAAGGTGTTTTCAGCGGGTGCCCTTCTTTTGGTCACTTTCTTGGGCACGCAAGAAAGGTGACAAAGAGCGAGCGGCAGCTGGCGTGCAGAAAAAGGAGCTCTTAAAGCTCCCGTACGCACTGCATCGGAGATGATACAAAAGAAAAGAGCGGCATGCTTGAAGCATGGCCGCCCTTCGAGTTTGACATTGGATAGAATTACGCTGCTTTGGCCTTTCCGAGCCGCGCTTCGAGCTTGATGTCGACGCTTGCGAGGGCCACGGATACCGGGCAGCCTTTCTTGGCAACCTCGGCCTTCTCGCGGAAGCGCGCCTCGTCAATGCCAGGGACGACTCCCTCAGTGTCCAGGTCGATCCCAATGATGCGGTAGCCGTCCCCGACCTTGTCAACCTTTACCCGGGCCGTCGTGGTGATTCGTTCCGGCTTGTATCCTTCCTGATCGAGCATCAGGGCCAGCGCCATGGAGAAGCAGCCCGCATGGGCCGCGCCTATGAGCTCCTCGGGATTGGTCCCCGTGCCCGTTTCGAACCGGGACGCAAACGTGTAGCTCCCGTCAAAAGCGCCTTTGCCTATCTTCATTTTCCCTTTGCCGTTTTTTAGACCGCCTTCCCATACTGCGGTCGATGTACGTATCAACATGATGCACCTCCTTGGATCAATTTCTCTATGTAAATGTTAGCACCATCGAACGGTAAAAGCCATGTATCAGAAGTATCAGTATGCATTGGTCGACGTATTGGCACGTCCCGCCCCGTCACAAGAACATCGTACACGGGCTGCGAAGCGGACCGCTTGACACCGGGACGGGTGCGATGGTAATATTGGTCAGAATTCAGGTCAACCTAAATTGGAGGTCGCTTGCATGAAGACCTTGTCATTATCCGAGGCAAAGATGAAGTTGAGCAGTCTTGTCGATGCCGTTCAGGCCACGGACGAGGAAGTGCTCATCACGAGGAATGGCGCACCCGCGGCTGTACTGGTGAGCCCCGATGAGTTCGAGAGCCTCAAGGAGACCATCGCTGTGCGCTCAGACGCGGCGTTGATGCGGGAGATCAAAGAAGGGCTGAAGGATCTCAAACGAGGCAAGTCAAAGCTTTACACGCTCGAGGAACTCGTTGACTGAAATGATATGACGCGGCAAACCAACAGAATTCGCGTTGCCGGCCATGCTGCCGAGGTTCTCCGCAACCTCCATCCGAACATTAAAAAGAAGCTCAAGGCGGCGTTCCATGCGATCATTGCCGATCCCTATGCAGGAAAAGCGCTCGGTGAGGAACTGTCTGGGCTGAGAAGCTACCGCGTGAGCCGGTTCAGGGTTGTCTATCGTCTCGTGAAAGACAAACAGGTTGAGATCATCGCCGTCGGCCCCCGGGAGCGGATCTACGAGGAAACGTACCGCCTGGTGCAGAAAGAAGAGAAAGAACGCTGATCATGGGTTGCGCCAGGACCGCGTGAACGAGTATGACTGAGAAGAAAGAAGATACCACCGTCGCGACGAACCGCAAGGCCTACCACGATTACTTCATCGAGGAGACCATCGAGGCGGGCATGGCGCTCCAGGGCACGGAGGTGAAGTCCCTGCGCATGGGCCTGGCCAACCTCTCGGACAGCTACGCCCTCATCCGGAAGGACGAGGTCTACCTCTTCAACGCCAACATCAGCCCCTATCCCCACGGCAACATCATGAACCACGAGCCGCTCAGGACGCGAAAGCTCCTGCTCCACCGTGCGGAGATCCGGAAGGTCATCGGCAAGATGCTCCAGAAGGGCTACACTCTCATCCCGCTCAAGATCTACTTCGTCCGGGGCAAGGCCAAGGTGCTGATCGGGCTCGCCAAGGGCAAGAAGGCCTTCGACAAGCGCGACACCATCAAGGAGAAGGAATCGAAGCGCGAGATGGAGCGCACGGTAAAAGAACGCAGCCGGTAGGCCCCCTACCCGCTATTTTTTCTGCTAAACTTACGTACAGGAAGTCTTGCACTACCCTCTCGTTCGGCAATCAACAATGGTGGACAGGGACAACGTTCTGTTCGAAGGCGGCAATTTCATCTCTTAAGGAGGAAGCTATGAAACACCTACTGTTCGGTTTGACCATGATCGCAATGGTCATGGTGGTGGTCGGGCCGGCAGCGGCGGCCCCCAAGATCGAGGGAAAGCCCGTGGAGTACACGGCGGGCGGCGTGACCTTGAAGGGCTACCTTGCCTACGATGAGAACGTGAAGGACAAGCGGCCCGGCGTGCTGGTCGTACATGAGTGGTGGGGACAGAACGAGTACGTGCGCAAGCGGGCACGCATGCTAGCCGAGCTGGGCTACACGGCCCTGGCGCTCGATATGTACGGCGAGGGGAAGATGGCGGGGCATCCCGATGAGGCAGGCAAGTTCGCTTCCGAGGTGATGAAGAATTTCCCGGTGGCCAAGGACCGCTTCCTCGCGGCACTGGAGTTCTTGAAGAAGCAGCCAACGGTTGACCCCGACCGGATCGCGGCCATAGGCTACTGCTTTGGCGGTGGTGTGGTGCTGAACATGGCCCGTCAGGGCGTTGACCTGAAGGGCGTGGCAAGCTTCCATGGCAGCCTGGCGGTGATCAAGCCCGAGCAGCCGACACAGATCAAGGCCGCGGTCCGGGTGTACAACGGCGCGGACGATAAGTTCTCCACTCCCGAGCAGATCGACGCGCTCAAGAAGGAGATGGCCGACCAGAAGGTAAACTTCAAGTTCGTGAACTATCCCGGCGCAGTCCACAGCTTCACGAACCCTGAGTCCACCGAGATCGGCAAGAAGTTCAAGATGCCGGTGGCCTACAACAAGGCGGCGGACAAGGCCTCGTGGGACGACATGAAGGGGTTCCTCGCGGAGATCTTCAAGAAGTAGCGTTTGCCGCATCATGACGCGGGCGCAGGGCGATGTGCTGCTCCTGCGCCCGTGCTGTTTCTGGCGAACCATCACCCAAAGATGAGAAGTCCCCGGTGAACAGATCGAGCTATGGTATAGTTGTTCATCAGCAGAGCTCTTCACGAAGAACAGATGGGGAGAACGAGAGCGAGGGTCTTATGACATCGTGCGAGGCAGCGCAAACCAGGAACACTCCATGATCCCGCGTCCAAAACCATCAGCCGGCCCGATACCCGATGTCGCAGCCGCATCAGTCCCGGAAACGCTTTCGGCGCTCCAGGTGAACCCCGAGACCGGGCTTGCGCGCGCCGACGTGGACGCGCGCCGGAAGGAACACGGCTACAACGAAGTGGTCGAACAGAAGGGACATCCGGCCGTTCAATTCCTCGGCAAGTTCTGGGGAGTGTCGGCGTGGATGCTCGAGCTGATCATGATCCTGTCGGCCGTCCTGCGGAAATACTCGGACCTCGCCGTGGTGACCGCGCTGCTGGTCGTGAATGCCGTGCTGAGCTTTCTGCAGGAGCACCGCGCCGCCGGCGTCGTCGAGGCGCTCCGGCGGCGCCTGCAGGTCAGTGCCCGGGTGCTGCGTGATTCGAGCTGGCAGGTCATTCCCTCGCGGGAACTGGTCCCCGGCGACATTGTGCGCGTGCGCGCAGGCGATATCGTTCCGGCGGACATCAAGCTCCTGATCGGCGCGTTGAGCGTCGACCAATCGGCCCTCACCGGTGAATCCGCTGAAGTTGACAGGAAAGCAGCCGACGTGCTTTCGTCGGGGTCGATCGTCCGCCGGGGGGAAGGCAACGGCGTGGTCATGCTGACGGGGGCGCAGACCTTCTTCGGCCGCACGACGGAACTGGTGCAGCAGGCGCGTCCAAAGCTGCACATCGAGGCAGTGGTCGCCAAGGTCGTGCGCTGGCTCTTCGGTATCGTCGGGACGCTGCTCGGCATGGTCATGGCGCTGTCGCTGGTCCGCGGCACGCCGTTCCTTGAGATGGCACCGCTCCTTCTCGTCCTGCTGATGAGCGCGGTGCCGGTCGCGCTCCCTGTCATGTTCACGGTCAGCATGGCCGTCGGGGCCAGGGAACTGGCGAAGCGCGGTGTGCTCGTCACGCGCCTCAGCGCCGCAGAGGATGCAGCGACGATGGACGTCCTGTGCGTGGACAAGACAGGCACGATCACGATGAACCGGCTGTCCGTGACCAGCGTGATCCCGCTGGAGCACGCGACGGAGGCCGACGTGCTGTTCGCAGGGGCACTTGCGTCGCAGGAGGCCAATCAGGACCCGATAGACCTGGCGTTCCTCTCCGCCGCGAGGGACCGGCACGTCTTCGACGGCGCGCCTGCGGCCACCCCGGTCTCATTCGTGCCATTTGACGCGAAGAACCGGCGGACGGAAGCCGTGATCGAGCAGGGCGGGCAGCGGCTGCGGGTGATGAAAGGCGCCGTGCGCACCGTCGCCGCGGCCTGCGGACTCCAGGCCCCTGCCATCGAGGCGCTGGAAGCCCGGGTCAGCGAGTCGGCGCTGAAGGGATACCGGACGCTGGCAGTGGCGCGCGGCCCCGAGCAAGGCACGCCCGGACTCGTCGGACTGGTGACCTTGAACGATCCGCCCCGGCCGGACGCCGGGAAGCTTATCGCCGCGCTTCGCGACCTCGGCGTCTCCGTCAAGATGCTCACCGGTGATGCGCTGGCGGTCGCGGGAGAGATCGCGCAGGGCATCGGGCTGCGAACGATCAGGCGCGTGGCGGACCTGAAGGCCGCGGGTGCCGAGGCCGGCAACGAGGCGGGCGATCTGCTGGCGGGGGTGGATGGTTTCGCGGAAGTATACCCGGAGGACAAGTATATTGTGGTGCAGCACCTGCAAGCCGCGGGGCACGTGGCCGGCATGACGGGCGACGGCGTCAACGATGCGCCCGCCCTGCGCCAGGCCGAGGTCGGCATAGCCGTCAGCAGCGCGACCGATGTTGCCAAGGGCGCTGCCAGCGTTGTCCTGACCGAGCCGGGGCTGACGAACATTGTGACGCTGGTCGAGCAGGGGCGGACCATCTACCAGCGGGTGCTGACGTGGATCGTCAACAAGATCAGCCGTACCATCCTGAAGGCGGCCTTTGTGGCCATCGCGTTCGTGGCGACCGGCAAGTTCGTCGTTTCCGCTTTTGCCATGCTGCTGCTGGTCTTTATGACGGACTTCGCGAAGATCTCCCTCGCCACCGACACCGTGCATCCCTCCCGAAAGCCGGAGACGTGGAACATCGGCGGCTTCATCGCGGTTGCCGTGGTGCTGGGCGCGGCAATGGTGGCGGAGACGCTTCTGGCCTTATCCATCGGCTGGTCAAGCTTCGGTCTGGCGACCAACGACAAGGCCCTGTACACCTTCAGCTTCCTGGTGCTCCTTTACTTCGCGGCCTTCTCCATCCTGTCCGTACGAGAGCGGCGATGGTTTTGGACGACCATACCGAGCAGGACCCTCGCGGCTTCCGTTACAGCGGAGTTTGTCGTGGGCACGTCCCTGACGCTCGTCGGCCTCCCGAGCCTCGAGCCGCTGCCCTGGTGGCAGATGCTCGCACTATTCGCCTATGCGATGTTCTCGTGCCTCGTCGTGAACGACGCCGTGAAGGTCGCGATGATCAAGTGGCTCGTTCCTGGTGCGGTCAGATAGAACGCGGGTCGAGGGTGCAGGGGGTGGACAGCGTGGCAGCATGCCGCCTGACCACGGGCATGACGGCAGACGCGCAAGATCACCGCTCCTCAAGGGAAGCCTTCTGTCCATGAAAGGAAACATCTCCCCATGACCGAGATGGTTGCATACTGCGGCCTGACCTGCCAGACCTGTCCGATCTACCTGGCAACAAGGCAGGAGAACAAAGAGGAACGATTGCTCATGAGGACCGAGATCGTCCGGCTGTGCAAAGAGCTCTATGGCATGCCGTATGAATTGAAGGACATCACGGACTGCGACGGCTGCCGGACAGAAGGCGGGAGATTGTTCTCAGGATGCACGACCTGTGCTGTGAGGAACTGCGCGGGGAAGAAAGGGCTTGAGAACTGCGCCTATTGCCCTGACTATGCCTGCAAGGAGCTCCTGGCGTTCTTCGGGAAGGACCCGGGTGCGAAGACACGTTTGGACCAGATACGACAAGCGCGTCAGAGTTAGATGGCATTCGGTAATGATCGAGCTGCCAGCGAAGGTGTGATCACATGCCCATGACTGTACAGAAGATCCAACAACGATTACGCCGGTTCGCGAGCGCAGAGAAGGCCGCGTTGCTCCAGCGGTTCTTCAAGACCGGGCCGGGGCAGTACGGCGAAGGGGACCGGTTCCTCGGCGTCATGGTGCCGAACATCAGGCTGGTGGTGAAGGAGTTCCGGGACGCGCCGCTTCCCGAGGTGGAGAAGCTCATGCGCTCTGCCTGGCACGAGGAACGGGTGCTGGCGCTCCTGATCCTGGTGGACCAGTTCGAGAGGGGCGATGATGCGCTTCGCAAGAAGATCTATCAGCTCTACTTAAAGAACACCCGCTATATCAATAACTGGGACCTCGTGGACCTCTCGGCGCCGAAGATCGTTGGGCCCTACCTGGACGGCGGCTCCCGCGTGCTGCTCTACCGCTTTGTCAGGTCAAAGAACCTCTGGGAGCGGCGCATCGCCATCCTCGCGACCTTCCCGTATATCCGGAATGCTGACTTCGTCGATGCCTTGTCGATTGCCGAGAAGCTGCTGGCCGACGATGAGGACCTGATGCACAAGGCCGTTGGCTGGATGCTGCGTGAGGTGGGGAAGAAAGACGTTGCTGTCCTCGAAAGCTTCCTCAAGAAGCACCATCGGAAGATGCCGCGCACTGCGCTCCGCTACGCCATCGAGCGGTTCCCGGAAACAAAGCGGAAGAGATACTTGAACGGAATCTTTTAGCCACGGATGAACAGGTCTGCACACGGACGGAACAACAAACAACAACAAACCTCAAACTTTATCTCACCGCAGAGGGCGCAGAGCGCGCTGAGAAAAGAAGAAGCAATGAAGACATTTTTCCCCCGTCAATGCCTTTCTCTGCGGTCTCAGCGTTCTCTGCGGTAAAAGTTTAGTGCTGTTGGATTATTCGATGTTGCATCATAGCAGAAGAGGTCTCATGATCATCTCCATCATCGCAGCAATGGACGAGAACCACGTCATCGGCCGGGGCAACAGGCTCCCCTGGCATTTACCCGTTGACTTGCGGCGGTTTCGCATGCTTACCCTGGGCCACCCGATCATCATGGGGCGAAAGACCTACGAGAGCATCGGCAAACCGCTGGACGGCAGGAAGAACATCGTGATCACTCGCCAGGCCGGGTATCATGTGAAAGGCTGCATCGTTGTGCATGACCTTCCGTCGGCCTTTGAGGCATGCGGAGATGTGGAAGAGGCCTTTGTGCTGGGCGGAGAGAAATTGTTCCGCGATATATTGCCCATTGCGGACAAGGTCTATCTGACGGTCGTGAAGACGCGGGTCGAGGGCGATGCCCTGTTTCCTGCTATCCCCGACGATCTCGAACTGGTGTCGCGCCAGGAAGCGCAGGATGTGTTCCCGCTAGAGTTTCGGCTGTATGAGCGGAGGAAAGATTGAGGTAAGAGCACTGGTGTAAATGAAGAATCACCTCTTCATGTGATCACATAGTATCGATTGTATAATGTATTTTATGATATAGTTCTTGAACAATAACTTCTTCCTGTAGTCGTTGAAGTTTCCATTCACTGCAATATTCAATGTTTCATGCAGTAATTGTTAATCCCTCAACTACCAGTCCTCTAACAGTGCTCCAGTGACTACCAAAGCCTGGGATAGACTCTTCGTATACGAGGTAAGACTTTCCATTATCCTCTTCATATTTTCTCAAATGCAATATCTTGTATAGTTGCAGGCCATGGAAATTGACGACTCCATATATATGTGATTTAATTTAACTAGCCCGACAAAGCCAAGTCTCTCGCGAGAGGGATACGGAAAGCGGCGGATCTTAGAAGATCAAGATGGCCGAGCTGCCGAAGGATAATCCTTTGGTATGCTCGGCCATTTACTTTTTAAGAAGAGTTGTGGGTCAACCATCACTGGTGTTATGAATGATCATTGTGGTGCATCTCCGGAGCTAAAAGGAGGTCAAAAATGACTATCCATGATGAAGTCGCAGTTGTTGCTTATGATCTGTTTGAAGCGAGAGGCCGTATCCCCGTTCGAGATTTTGATGATTGGCTCGATGCCGAACGGATCGTATTAGCCAGGCACGCCGGGCAGGACTTAGAGGAACCCGAAGAGGAAGACGGTCCGGAGGAAACGGCTGAGGTGAAGACAACAAAAGCATCTGAAGAGTCTGATGCCGAGGAAAACCAAGAGGCCTCTTTCGACTGATCGTACCGGCTCTCGGGACTTTTGATGGCCATGGCTTAATATGTTTTTGTTTGAATGATGGCGATGGAGTTCGCCTATCACGTGGGCCCACATCCGTTGTAAAGGAGGTGGAGCCATGTCACATACGTGGGAATTAAGAGAGGGAAAGGTGATGGTGGTCGAGGATGCCAACACTGCGTCGCTCGTTGTGGTTGCCAGGGATCTGAAGGACCGGAACGACAAGATCGCAGTGCTGGAAGAGATCATTCGCAAACTCCGGACCTAATCGTGAGGGTCCTCTTCGGGTTGGCCCTGACAATCGCTTCAACGAGGCGTGCAGGAATCCTCGGCTATCATGAAACCCTAAGGCGCTTTACTATCAGTGCTTTCTCTTGCTTTTTGCTATGCTTTGATTAGCCATTAAGTAATCATTTTTCAGTATTTGCGAATTGATGGCTCCCGACAAAGCTAAACCCATCGCGAGATGGTGACGGAAAGCGACGGGTCTTACAAGTCTAAGATGGCCGAGCTGCCGAAGGATGATGCTTTCGGTATGCTCGGCTTCTTTTATTATGATATGAGGGATGGCGAAAAAAAATAAGTTTGTAGTTATCTCACACGAAAAGGAGGTACAAGCCATGTGTAGGAAAGAGCTATTTGTTATTGGTGCAGCAATCGTGATAGTAACAGCTGTAATGATGTTCTTTCCAGTGACGGGAACCGCAGACAGTACAGGCCCACCCACTCCGCCCATACTGAACGAGGTCCTCAATAAACTGGACAACATCCAAGGCCAACTGGACAACATCCCTCCGGCATGGAGTCAGAAACTTCAGTGCGATGCAACAGCATGTCCCAGGTTTGACCTGGTTATGGATGGAACAGCCGTGCTTGACCATGAAACAGGCCTTGTGTGGCAAAAGGTGGTGAATAATGCTCTATGGACGTGGGCAGGCGCTATTAATCAGTGTAACTATATAAATACCGGTGAACGGTGGGGATGGCACCTCCCGACAGTAGAGCAATTAGAGAGTCTCATAGCTCGTAGGCCAGCGGGAGTGGCACCGAAACTGCCAGAGGGACATCCGTTTATTGATGTATTGATTGACACACACTACTGGACAGCTACTACGTACACAGGTCTTCCAGGGGAAGCCTATGTATTGTCTTTTGGCGCAGGCCCAATCTTAGACAGATTACAAGGACTGGACAAGGGAGCATTGAGACCCGGATGGTGTGTGCGAGGGGGACAATTCCTCAAGCATGATCAGTATCAGTGATTTTATTCGATTTATTTAATGCTTTGTCTTCGGGGATGCAGAGGGGAACCGAAAGGCTCCTCCACTGTTTCAACCGGTATTCTGCACCTCCAGTTTGACGACTGCCGTTGCAAGCTTGTAGGTGAAGGTGAGGATATCTTGACAGGTGGTACAGTACCAAGAAACTGGTTGAAGTGCGTACCACTTAACAAATAAACCCCGGCTGGGTAATAGAGCCGGGGTTTATTATTCAGTCCTCTGTTTACCGCTTCTCGGAAGTACTACTGTTTCGGTTGTTCTGCGGGTACAGCCGGCGCAGCTGGTGCTACCGGTGACGTCGGAGCCGCAGGCGGGATGGCGAGGGTTCCAGCAGGCGCCGCTGCAGCGGGCGTCACCGCGCCGCCCTGCTGGGCAGCGGGACCGGGCAGGGGCTCGGTGGGCTTGAACTTGTTCGGCGAGAAGTTGGGATTGATCTCATAGGCCCGGTCGAAGAACTCGGCGGAGCGCTGCCTGGCATCCTCATCGCCTGCCCTGCCTTTCAGGTAACAGGCATAACCCGCATAGTACAGCGCTTCCGCCTCGATATCGGGAGACATGGCGGCTGCCTCCTCGAACGCCTCGACGGCAGCGTCGTATTTTTTCTGTTTGACCAGTGAGAGCCCCTTTTCGACACTGGCAGTGGCGCCCTTCGTGTCAAAGAGCTCTTCTTCGGCAGCATAGGCGGCAGGAGCGGCGATGGACAGCAGCATGAGGACAAGAACTGACGAGATAATTCCCCGCATAGAGGCCTCCCTCAAGTGAATTGATGCAGTAACATTATCATGCCTTGGATATCCCTGTCAATGCCTCTCCCCGGTCAATTTTGTTGAGCGCCGCTTGCGTGCGACAGAATTGTCGATTGCGGAATCGGCCTTATCCTTCTGAAAAACCACGATAAGCGACGACCAACCGGTGCAACCGCCCGACAATAGTGTCGTATCCCTATTCTGTCCTTTCGCACTCTGCGCATGTAACGCCATATAAAATCAAGGTTTTGTAATATGGCATGACAGTTGTAATAGGAATGGTCAAGAAGCCGGACGGGATCATCGTTCGAGCCTCAGATCATAAATGAATATTGCAAGGAGGTTGCCATGTTCTTTCAATCACAGGGATTTGATAACATAACGCCGGACGGTCTCCAGGAAAAAATGGAGAAGGGAGACGATTTCCTTCTGCTCGACGTCAGGAGCCCGGGAGAATACGCGACAGACGCCATCGAAGGGTCCCGTCTCCTGCCGGTGCAGGAGCTTTCCTTCCGTGTCCGGGAACTCCCCCGCGACAAGGAGATCATCGTGTACTGCAGGGTCGGGAACCGGAGCGCCTTCGCGGCGTCCTATCTCAGCCGGCTGGGATACACGGTGAAGAACCTGGAAGGCGGGATCCTCGCCTGGAACATGGCGCAGGAAAACGCATTCGCGGCAGTGTCATAACGACGCAGGGAGCGGATAACACTATGAAGACCATTCTTCTCTATGGAGGCCTGATTCTCCTCCTGCTCCTTGCCGTGGCGATGACCGCCTACGCAGAGGAAACGATCACCCTGGAGCAGGCCGTTGAAACGGCGCTCAAGAACAATCCAGGTCTTAAGGCTGCCGACGCCCAGGTGGAGGCGGCGCAGGCCGGCATAACCCGGTCGCGTTCTGGATTCCTGCCGAAGGTGAACCTTTCGGAGACGTGGAGCAAGACCGACAATCCCCTGATGGTCCTCGGCACCAAGCTGAACCAGGAGATCGTTACGCCGGCGGACTTCAACCCGACGGTGATGAACAATCCCGAGCCAGCATCGAACTACAACACACGGCTTTCGGTCATGCAGCCGGTGTTCAACGGCGGCAAGGAATACCTCGGCGTGACGCAGGCGCGCCTTGCCAACGAGGCAGCGCAGCAGGACCGGAACCGGACGCGGCAGGAGACGGTGTTCAACGTCGTCAAGGCATACTACGGCCTGCTGCTCGCGAAGGAGTACAACAAGGTGGCGCAGCAGTCCCTTGAGACGAGCGCGGCGAACGTGAAGCTGGCCGAAGCGCGGTTCAAGGCAGGCGCGGTGCTCCAGTCGGACCTGCTCCGCGCCAAGGTGCAGCTCGCCGAGGTGAAGGAGATGGCGACCCGCGCAGGGAATAGCGTGAAGCTCGCCGCCGCGAACCTGAACTATGCCATGGGCGTGTCGCAGGGGTCAGTATACGACGTCACCGGGACGCTTTCGGTCCAGGAAGTGAACGAAGACCTGGATGGTATGATCAGTGAAGCGCTTTCCCTGCGGCCGGACCTCGTATCCCTGGACCGCAACCGGAGGAACGCCGAGGCGAACGTCAAACAGGCGCGTACTGACTATATCCCGAGCCTGAACCTGATGGGCCAGGTGGATTGGAACAGCGACCGGCCTGCTGGGAACGACGCAAAGAGCTGGGCCGTGATGGCAGTGCTGCAGTGGAACCTCTTCGACGGCCTGGTGACCACGTCGCGGGTCCGCGAGGCCTCGGCTGCGGCCGGCAAAGTGAAGGCGCTGGAGGAGCAGATGCGGTCGGGTGTCCAGCTCCAGGTGCGGCAGGCCTATTACAACCTTGCTGCTTCGCAGGAGCGGATCGCGGCCACGTCGTCCTCGGTGCAGGAGGCGGAAGAGGGATTGAGGATCGTACAGAAGCGGTACGAGGTCGGCATGACAACCTTCGTCGACGTGCTCGGCGCGGAGAACGCGCTGATCCGGTCAAGGACCAACGCGCTCCAGGCATTGTACGACAACAACGTCGCCCAGGCCGAACTGAAGCTGGCGGCGGGCATCTTGTGATAGAATTTAAGAAGAACAGAGCAGCGTCTTACGAGACAAGGGAGAACCAGTCATGATCAATCTCCATACCATCGAAAACAAGTTCAAAGAACTCGATAAAAAAGTGCTTTTCGCAGGGATCGCCGTCATTGCGCTCGCGGTGATCGCGGGCATCAGTTACCGGATCCTCGGGAGGCAGGGCGGCCCTGCCGGAGCGCCGGCATCCGGGGAATCCATCGCGGTCCCGGTCGTCATGGTCGAGCCGCGCAATATCGAATCCGTGGTGACCGCGGCCGGGGCGCTGAGTTCGAAGAACTCTTCGGTGCTCTCGGGCAAGGTTATGGGCAGGGTGGTCGCGCTCAACGTCCACGAGGGGGACCAGGTGGCCGAAGGCAGGCTCCTGATGAAGATCGACAGCGGCGAGATCACGGCCCAGGCGATCCAGGCCCAGGCAGCGTACAACAATGCGAAGCTCCAGTATGACCGCATCAAGAGCCTCTACGACGCGACGGCATCGACCCAGATGGAGATGGACCATGCAACCCTCGGCCTCGAGACGGCACAGGCGGGTCTCCGGGCGGCGAAGGCCATGGAAAGCTACACGATCATCACGGCGCCCATTGCGGGGCAGATCGTGGAAAAGAAGATCAACCTGGGCGAAATGGCCATGCCCGGCCAGCCCCTCATCAAGATCGAGGACAACAGGAACCTGAGGCTTGAAGTAACGGTGCGGGAACAGGACATACTCCAGATCCGGCCCGGAGCGGCCGTCAAGGTGCAGATCGACGCCATGCCCGGCAAGGACATCGCCGGCACGGTGTCGCAGGTCGTTCCCGCGTCCGATATACGGACCCATTCGTTCATTGTAAAGATCGACATCCCCGCCGACAAGGGGCTCATCACCGGCATGTACGGCAAGGCATTCTTCACGCTCGGCAAGCACGAGGCTATCGTGGTGCCGAAGACGGCGGTGGTGGAGATGTCCGGCATCACCGGCGTGTACATCCTTTCCGGCGCCGAGACCGCCCTGTTCCAGATGGTCCAGCTTGGCGCCGATCACGGTGACCAGGTCGAGGTGGTGACGGGCCTGAAGAAGGGCGATAAGGTCGTCGCGGACCAGAGGAGCGGACGGCTGGATGGAAAAAAGGTCGTACCGGCGAAGAACATCTGACACGGGGACGGGGGGAGAGGCAGAACCGACAGGTCGACGCGGAGACAAGGGGACAAGGGGAGAGGTGCAGACACGGAGACACGGAGACGCGGAAACGTGGTGAAAAGGCGATAAGGAGACAAGCGGATATAACAATTCCCCGCTCATCTTTTTAGTTTTCCGGCAAAAAATTAACGCGAAGCCGCAAGGCACGCGAAAGAGGACAAAAAGAGACGATTGCTTTAATAAGACAATCATGACTTTCTTCGCGACCTTCGCGCCTTGGCGGTTCCAAGGTTTTGATCCCGGTTTGTCCGGGTTAGGATACTACAATGAAACTCAACATCAGCGGCAAGATAACCCAATACTTCATCAACTCCCAGCTCACGGTCCTGCTCATGGCGGCCACGGCGATGCTGGGGCTGTTCGCGCTCGTGTTCACGCCGCGCGAGGAGAACCCCCAGATCGTGGTCCCCGCAGCGAACGTGATGGTCATGATGCCGGGCGCGCGGGCCCAGGAAGTGGAGGAGCTGGTCAGCAAGCGCCTTGAGTCAAAGCTCTGGGAGATCCCCGGCGTGGAGGATGTGTATTCCGTTTCCATGAACTCCCTGGCCGTGGTGACGGTAAAGTTCTTCGTGGGGCAGGACAAGGAACGCTCCATGGTGAAGCTCTACGACAAGATGATGTCCAACATGGATTTCGCTCCTCCCGGCGCGTCCCAGCCGCTGGTAAAGCCCATCGACGTGGACGACGTTCCGATCGTTGCCGTGACGTTCTCGCCCGCGCCGGGGGCCGCCTATGACGACGCACAGCTCCGGCTCGTGGCGGACCACGTGCTCGATGAGCTCCGGAAGGTGCCGGGTGTGGGCACGACCACGGTCATCGGCGGCCGGAGCAGGCAGGTGCGCGTCACGCTCGACCCGATGCGCATCGCGGGCTACGGCCTCTCCCCGCTCCAGATCGCCCAGGCGATCAACGTTTCCAACGCGAACCTCATGTCCGGCGAACTTGAACAGGGGGACCGGAAGCTCTCGCTCGAGACGGGCGGGTTCTTTACCACGGCGGCCGATGTAAAGAACGCCGTGGTTGGCGTCGCGAACGGCAAGCCCGTATACCTGGGCGACGTCGCGGACATTACCGACGGGTTCGAGGAGACGTCGAAGCTGACCCGGATCGCCTTCGGGGCCGGTCATGAGCACAAGAACGGGCACGGGTCGGTTCAGGCGCTCCCTGCGCAGGCCGGCGAACGTCCTGCCGTGACCATTGCGCTGGCGAAGCGCCAGAAGCTGAACGCCGTGAAGATATCGGACCAGATCCTGGCAAAGCTTGAAGAGCTCAAGAAGTCCGAGGTCCCGCCGGGCATCGATCTGACCGTTACCCGGAACGATGGAAAGACCGCCAACGACGCAGTGAACGAACTGGTCTTCCATCTCGCGGTCTCGATCATCGTGGTCATCATCCTGCTCTATTTCGCCCTCGGCTGGCGCGAGGCGGCCATCGTGGCGCTGGCCATCCCGCTCACGCTGTTCATCACCCTTGCGATCGGCATGTTGTTTGGCCAGACGATCAACCGGATCACGCTGTTCGCGCTCATCCTTTCCCTGGGCCTGCTGGTGGACGACGCCATCGTGGTGGTGGAGAACATCCACCGGCATTACCAGCTGGAGCAGCACTCGCGGCTTCAGGGTGCCATCCTGGCCGTGAACGAGATCGGCATGCCCACGATCCTGGCGACCGTCACCGTGGTGCTGGCATTCATGCCCATGGCCTTTGTGACCGGCATGATGGGCTCCTACATGAAGCCGATACCGTTCAATGTGCCCGTGGCGATGGTCACTTCGCTCTTTGTTGCGTTCATCGTGACGCCCTGGGCCAGCTACCGGCTGATGAAGGGTGAAGACCATGGGGGGCATAGCCAGCCGCCGGAAGAAACGAAGATATACAAGGCCTATAAGAAGGTGCTCGGCCCGCTCCTCGAGAGCACCGGCAAGCGCAAGGTGTTCATGAGCATCATCATCGGCGTGTTCCTTGTCACGATGACCTTTCCGGCGGTGCAGTGGGTGAAGTTCCGCATGCTGCCCAAGGCGAACAAGAACACCTTCCTGGTCTCCATCGACATGCCCGCGGGCACGGCACTGGAGAACACGGACCGCGTGGCCCGCGCCGTGGGGGACTATCTCCGCCGTATCCCCGAGGTCAAGGATTATGAGTCCTTTGTCGGTACGGGGTCGGTGATAGATTTCAACGGCCTGCTCCGGGGCGGCGCGTTCCGCGAGGCGAGCCACTTTGCCGATATCCGGGTGAACCTGACCGATAAGGAAGAGCGGTCCCGCTCGAGCGAGAAACTGGTGCTCGCGATACGGCCGGACCTCGACAAGCTCGCGAAAGAACAAGGCGCGAACATCAAGCTCGTGGAGGACCCCCCGGGACCTCCGGTCCGCGCCACGGTGGTTGCCGAGATCACGGGCCCTGACTACAACAAGCAGCGGGAGATCGCCGGCGACATACGTGCGCTCTTCGCGAAGACCGCCGAGGTCGTGGACATCGACGACAGCGTGAAGGAGAAACAGGAAAAGTACCAGCTGGTCGTGGACAAGGAGAAGGCCGCCCTTTCGGGCATCTCAACGGAACAGATCGTCCAGACGATGCGCATGTCCGTGGCGGGCATGGCGGTCTCGACTCTGCACAAACCCGAGGCAAAGAACCCCATTGCCATCTTCCTGCGGCTCCCCAAGGGGGAGCGAGCGGGGCTGTCTGACCTTGACAAGGTGTTCGTGTCCGGACCGCAGGGGAACCAGGTCCCGTTGTCTTCCCTGGTGAAGGTGGTGCCGTCGGAGATGGACAAGGCTGTCTACCACAAGAACCTCGAACCCGTGACCTATGTGTACGGTGAAATGGGGGACCGCAGCCAGGTCTACGCCGTGATCGACATGATGAAGCATCTCTGGAAGCACCCCCTGCCGGAAGGATACAAGATCAAGTGGGACGGCGAGATGAAGCTCACGCTCGATGTCTTCCGCGACCTGGGCGCGGCCATGGGCGTGGCGCTCATCGCCATCTACCTCCTGCTGGTCGGCAGGTTCCGGTCCTTCACGATCCCCGTGGTCATCATGGCTGCCATCCCGCTCTCGATGATCGGGATCATGCCGGGTTTCGCGCTCACGGGAGTGTACTTCAGCGCGACATCCATGATCGGGGTGATCGCCCTGGCGGGCATCGTGGTGCGGAACTCCATCGTGCTGCTGGAGTTCATCCTGGACAAGAAGAACGAGGGCATGCCGCTCATCCAGGCGCTGCTCGAGGCCGGGGCAATCCGGACGCGGCCCATCGTGCTCACGGCGGCCGCGGCCATCCTCGGCTCTGCCGTGATCGTCACCGACCCGGTATGGTCCGGTCTGGCGCTGGCGCTCATCTTCGGGATGCTGGCATCAACGGCCCTGACCCTGGTGGTGATACCGCTCTTCTATTTTATGATCGAGAGGAAGCACTGGGAAACGGTCTGAAACTGACACGGTGACGGGAGGACGCGGAGACACGGAGACAGGACGATCTAAAAGCATTTTGACACGGAAAGATCGGATTGACGCCAGATAAGGGCGGATTAAATCTAATATGAGACCCTCACCAGAATGGCGACGATCTTTAAATGAAAAATCCGAGTTTATCCGGTTCTCATCAGATCTGATCCGTGGCGAAGGCTCTTTTGAGGATAAAGGAGGCAAACATGACGGATTCATGTGTTAGCGTTTCGTGCAAGGAATGGATCAGCACGGTAACGATCGATAATCAGCCGAACAACTATCTGGACAAGGACATTCTCGCTGATATGAACAGGACCGTCAGCGAGGTCCATGGATCGCAGGCGGACCTCCGGGTGGTGCTGTTCACGGCAAAGGGCCGGAACTTCTCGGCCGGCATCGACTATGCTGCGCTGGCCACAATGACGAAGGAGGAGGCCGGGCATTTTGCCGAGATCGGGTACAGTCTGTTGAAGCACATCGAGGCCCTGCCGGTCCCGGTCATTGCTGCGGTGAAGGGCGAGACCACGGGGGCGGGCCTGGGTCTTGCCCTGGCCGCGGACATTCGCATCGCGTCGTCGGACTCGGTCTTCTCGTTCCCCGAAGCGCGGCTTGGAATGCCGCCTATCTTCGGTTCTTCCCAGCGTCTGTACAAGACCGTGGGAGTGGGCCGCGCCAAGGAGCTGCTGTTCACCGGCAGGACCGTGGACGCCGAAGAGGCGCTCAGGATCGGGCTGGTGAATGCCGTGGTCCCCGTGGATGCGCTCGATGCGGAAGCGGAACGGCTCGCCGTCCGGATCGCCGGCAACAGTCTGAGCTCGCTCAGGTCCATCAAGATGCTGATAAACTACGGATTGAGCGAAGGATACGAAACGGGTCTGAAGGAAGAGGTGACAGCCTTCAGCGAGGCGTTCAATCCGGACACGAAACAGTGGGAACGATAATAGGATTGAACATTGAGGATTGGAAATTGAAAAGGGAAGAGCGAAAGCGCCAGCATAACAAAGGCTCAATTTTCAAGTTTCAATTTAACTTTTTCAATGCGATCGGAGGGAGCGTATGTACATCGCAAACAGCAAGACGTGGTACCTGGAACGGCTGATCAGGCTCGCAGCAGGCATATTCGTGCTCGGGAGCGTGCTCCTGGGCCTGTTCGTGCACCCGGGATTCTTCTATTTCACGGGCCTCGTGGGCCTCATGCTCGTGATTTTTGCCTTGACAGGCTTCTGTCCCATGAGTATTATTCTCTACGCTTTCGGCGCGCGCGAGCGCTGCCGCTGTTGATCGAAAGAAGGAAGGAGACAATACAATGCCGTTCTATGAATACCTGTGCGACGCCTGCGGCAAGGAGTTCGTCCTGCTGCAGTCCATGACGACGAAGGAAGCGGACACCGTCTGCCCCTATTGCAGCGAGAAGAGGTCCAAGAAGCTCATGTCCAAGTTCTCATCGCTCGGCACCGGCGACCACTCGGTCTGCGGTCTCGGCTCCGGCGGTTTTGGAGGCGGCTGAGGCTCCTGATCGGTCCGCCGTGTGCGGACAATGACCATTACAGCCCGGGTGCCGAAAGGTCCCCGGGCTTTCTTTTTTCCCCTGTCTGTGCTACCCTCGCCGTACCGTAGGATCAACCCCTTGCTAGACCTTTGACCATGGCCGAACATCCGCTGACCAAGACCACCCCTGTCATAGACCGCGAGAAGATCATCATGCCGCGGTACAAGGTCCTGCTGCATAATGACGACGTGAACACCATGGAGCATGTTCTGAAAGCGCTCCGGAAGGTTTTCAATTTTGAAGAGCAGGAGTGTATGCGCATCATGATCGAAGCGCACAACAACGGCCTGGCGCTCTGCACGGTAGAGCCCCTGGAGCAGGCTGAGCATCACCGGGACCAGCTTCTGTCGTTCTCGCTGGTGGCGTCCATAGAGCCGGAATGAAATTCTGACAAGGGGACACGGTGACACGGGGACGCGGGGACACAAACAAAAAGGTAGCCGCAGGACTTCGGCGAGCTCAATCGAGTCGCTTTAGCCTGCGTTGAGACGGCAGAACAACCAAACCATGCAAAAAAGCAAAATATTGATCACCTGCGCCAAGGGCATCCCAACCTTCCTGAAGAACGAACTCCTCGCTCTCGGTTTTCCCGTCCTGTCCGAGGCCGTTGCCGGCGTCGAGACCCAAGGGACCCTTGACGACACGCAAAAACTGAACCTGTTCCTCCGAACTGCGCACCGCGTGCTCTTTGTCCTGAAGGAGTTCGAGGCGAATGACGCCGATGCCCTCTACCGGGAGCTGTCGCGCATTGCCTGGGAGGAGCTCATCCCGGCTGACGGGTACGTGTGCGTGACCTCGAGCGTCGAGACGCCGGCGATCCGGGACACGCGCTTCGCCAGCCTCAGGTGCAAGGACGCCATCGTTGACCGGATCAAGGACAAACGCGGGACAAGGCCCGATTCCGGCCCCGAACGCGGCCGGAGCGTGGTGCATCTGTACTGGAAGGACAGCCGCTGCACCGTGTACCTCGACACATCGGGGGAATCGCTTTCCCGCCGCGGCTACCGGAAGATCCCGCTTGCGGCGCCGATGCAGGAGACGCTGGCTGCTGCTGTCGTGCTGGCAACAGGCTGGCAGGGCAAGGGGAGCTTCGTCAATCCCATGTGCGGCAGCGGGACCCTGGCCATCGAGGCGGCGCTCATCGCGTTGGACCGCGCGCCGGGATCGCACCGCGGCAATTTCGGATTCATGCATGTCCCGGGATACAACGAGGTCTTGTGGCAGGAACTTCGCGAAGACGCCCGGAAACGATCGAAGAAGGAGCTCTCCGGCAGGATCATCGCGACGGATATCGATCCTAATGCGGTCGAGGCTGCGAAGAAGAACGCTGTTACGGCAGGCGTGGGCCATCTGATCGAGTTCGGCGTCTGCGATTTCGCGGAAACGCAGGTGCCTGAGGGCGGTGGCGTGATGATCATGAACCCGGAGTACGGCGAGCGGATGGGCGAGGCCGCACAGCTTGAAGCGGTCTATAAAGGCATCGGTGATTTTCTGAAACAGAAGTGCGGGGGATATACGGGCTATGTGTTCACCGGCAGTCCAGCCCTGGCAAAGAGGGTGAGCCTCAAGCCGAAGCGCAGCATCCCGTTCTGGAACAGCGGGATCGAATGCCGGCTTCTTGAATACGAGCTGTATGAAGGAAGCAGAAAGAAACAGACGCGGGGACGCGGGGACGCGGAGACGCGGTGATGGAGGCAGCAGCATGGCAAATATCAGGAGTCATCGAGAGCTCAAAGTCTGGCAGGAATCGATGGATGCGGCAATGGAGATCTATAAGCTTACGAAGTCATTTCCGGCAGATGAAAAATATTCTCTCGTGGATCAGATTCGTCGCTCCTCACGATCGGTGGCAGCCAATATCGCCGAAGCGTGGAGAAAAAGAAGGTACGAGGCCGCTTTTAAAAGCAAGTTAAGTGACTCTGAATCGGAAGCATGTGAAACCCAAACATGGATCGAGATAGCGCTGCGATGTGCTTATCTGGAAAAATCGATGGCTGATAGGCTGGACAAGAGATATGAGAACATTATGGCGAAGCTCGTTATAATGATTCGCGATGCAAACAAGTGGACGATTCGGGACACATCGATTGAATGATCGTTCAGACACTTATCTCCGTGTCACCGCGTCCCCCCGTCTCCGTGTCGGAAGTTCTCACGGCGGACATTTGGCGCACACGGACGTGAAGAGGGCCGTGCTCAGGTACCGGTCGCCGCGGTCGGGCAGGATGACGACGATGGTACCGGAACCGATCCGCTTCGCCATCTCGAGGGCGCCCCACACCGCGGCGCCGCTGCTCATGCCCACGAAGAGGCCTTCCCTGATCGCGAGCTGGCGCGTGGTGGTGAAGGCGTCGTCGTCGCTTACGCGGACCTTCCCGTCGGGGAAGGTCGCGTCATAGTTCTTCGGGACAATGGACTCCTGCATGTTCTTGAGCCCCTGGATCTTGTGGCCCAGGTTGGGCTCCACGCCGACGACGCGGACCTTGGGATCGAATTCCTTGAGCCGCCTGCCGGCGCCCATGAGGGTACCGGTGGTGCCCATGCCCGCGACAAAGATGTCGATCCTGCCGTTGGTCTGTTCAATGATCTCTCTGCCCGTGGTCTCGTAGTGGGCCCGGACATTGGCCGGATTGTCGAACTGGTTCGGCATGAAGTACTTGGTGCCTGCTTCGTCCATCATGCGGCGGGCCAGCTTGATGGCGCCGTCGGTGCCCTCGCAGCCGGGAGAGAGGATAAGCTCGGCGCCGAAGGCCTCGAGGACCTTACGGCGCTCCAGGCTGACGCACTCGGGCATGACGAGGACCACCTTGTAGCCCAGGGCCGCTCCCACCATGGCGAGCCCGATGCCCGTGTTCCCGGACGTGGCCTCGAGGATGGTGTCGCCCTGGCTGATGCGTTTGTTCTGCTCGGCGTCCCTGACCATGGCAAGGGCGATGCGGTCCTTCACGGAGCCGCCGGGGTTGTTCCCCTCGAGCTTTGCCAGGACCGTCACCTTCGGGTTTGGAGAAAGCGATTCCAGCTTCACGAGGGGTGTATTGCCGATGCTGTCGAGAACTCCCATGGACGATGCCTTTCCTCTGCAGAGCGTTTCCGGGAGTATATAGCAGATTTTGCGGAAATTGAACAGGAAAAATCGAGCATGATCGATACGTGTACACCTGGTACCATGACCTGCCGCGCCGGTTGCGGGGCGTGCTGCATCGCACCATCGATCTCCAGTCCTGTTCCCGGGATGCCGCAGGGAAAACCGGCTGGTGCGCGCTGCGCTCAGCTCCTGCCAGACCTCACCTGTGCCATCCATGGCAGCCCTGAGCGGCCGTCGGTGTGCGCGTCCTTTCCGGCCATGGCTGAACACTGCGGCACGAACAGGGACGAGGCCCTGCGCCGGCTTGAAGAGCTCGAACAGCTGACCAAGGCCGGTCCGGGCCGTGAAGGACGCCTATGAGCATCTGGCGTTTCATCGACAGCGGCCCCGCCTCGGGCGCTGAGAACATGGCCGTGGACGAAGGGCTTCTCCGGGAAGCGGTCAGCCCCGGCGCTCTTCCCGTGCTCAGGTTCTATACCTGGTCCCCGCCCGCGGTTTCGCTCGGCAGGTTCCAGGACAAGGAACGGGCCGTGAATGCCGAGGCCTGCCAGCAGCGCGGTTTCGATATCGTGCGGCGCATCACCGGCGGCAGGGCCGTGCTCCACTGCGACGAGCTCACCTACAGCGTCATAGCACGCAGCGACAGCGCCCTTTTCCCGAACGACATCCTCGGCACGTACAAGGTGATCGCAACCGGCCTTCTCGCGGGCCTGCACGAGCTTGGTATCGTTGCTGAGATGGTGTCGCGCTCCGGACGGCACGCGGGGATGGTGAAGAGCAGCCCCCAGGAGCCTGCCTGCTTTTCCTCTCCCTCATGGTACGAGCTCCTGGTAAAGGGCAGGAAGATCATCGGTAGCGCCCAGCGGCGCGTGGGCGGCGCTTTCCTCCAGCACGGTTCCATCCTCATCGGGTATGATCCTGCGCTCGAGGCCGAGGTCATCCCCGGAGGCGGCATGAGGGACGTCGTGACCTGCATCAGGGCGGAACTGGGCAGGGAGATAGGGCCTGGCGAAGTGAAACGGGCATTCCGCGAAGGGTTCGCCCGGGCCCTGGATGTGCAATTTCAGTAAATAATTATTGCCAGCGGGAGATCGTTGACCATCCGGGCCATCTCTCCTCGGCAGCCAGATCAAGAGTAAGGGCTGTGCTGATAATGGTGTATTCATCGACCTATACATTGAACCCAGGAGCGAGCGCATTCCCCGTAGCATGCAACGGGGTTCGCGAGCGATGAGAATAAACAATACTACCTTGAGGATCGAAGATTCCCTGCAGCTTTCTGCAGGGAGCTTCAACACCAGGATCGTCGATCAAAGAGAATGGTGCAAACATGTCCGCTAAGGAAGAAATGTGCGGGAGAATATTGCTTTTGGCCGTTCTCGGGTTCCTGTTTGGATCGGTTTGGTGGAGCTACGATATTGCGATGTCGTTGAGGCATGGTTCTTGGATTGCCATGCATTTTGGCGATCTGCTGTTAAAAATAGGACTCAAACATTTTGTCAGGTGGGTTTACCATCCAAACGACTGGATAGGGTTGAGTCGCGTGCTCAAATATATTCTCGATATGTCTGCCTGTTTCGTGCTTATGGCAATATCAGCCATTGTATTTTTTATCGGAGTAGTAGTTGATGATTAAGAGGGAGAAGCTATGAATCCAGGAGCGAGCGCCTTCCCCGTAGCTTGCTGCGGGTAAGCGAGCGATGAGAATAAATAGTACTACCTTGAGGATCGAAGATTCCCTGCGGCTTGCTGCAGGGGCTTCAATACTGCGATAATGACTTTGCTTCGCGGAATAGATGTGGGATAGACCTGAGAAGAGGTGATGCATGGCCATAGCATATCCAGATAAGTTGAAACGGTCAAAACGCCCGCCGACTAATCCTGGCTTCTCTTGGATTACAGAAGATGGGATGCAACCCTTCACCTTATGCAAATGCAACAACGTGAAAAGTTGCGAATTTTGGAAATTGACGACTCCTCGTTTCTCTGATTAACTATAAATAATCCACGAGAAAGCCAAACCTGTCGCGAGACGAGGGCGGAAAGCGGCGGATCTTATAGGTCTGAGATGGCCGAGCTACCGAAGGATGATATTCCCGGTAAAGTCGGCTATTTTTGTTTTTGACGATAGAGCCGGATCTATCATGAAGGAATCGTCACTGGGCACGGTCGGCAATTTTCTTGCCGGCATTCTGGGCGGCGGCATTGGTGGCCAATTGCTTCGGCTTCTGGGGCTTGCCCAGGCATCGGGAGGCGGCATGGATATTGGCAGTATCATAAGCAGTATTGCAGGCGGTGGAGTCGGTGCGGCGTTCTCATGGCGATCATCGGTGTGGTCAAGAAGGCCATGGCCAAATAATCGTCAGATGTCCGTAAAAGGCTCATGAAATTCACAGAAGAGATCTTCTCTTTGTAGTGAACATATGTAATCATTTCTACCTTGGAGGGGTTCTCTGGTGAAGGTGAGGCATTGAACATGCTTAAAATAAGTTTTTCAGCAGCTGATTTATAAGAGCGGCTGTCTGCATCGGATTACAGAACTCTAGATCAGAGCGACGAATACCAGAGAAAGGAGGTATGAATATGCTGAAAGCATTCAAGGATTTTATCATGCGTGGGAATGTAGTGGACCTGGCGGTGGGTATCATTATTGGTGCAGCTTTTGGAAAGATTGTAACATCGTTTGTTAGTGATATCCTGATGCCACCACTGGGTTTGATCCTCGGAAAAATGGACTTCAGCGGGTTGTTCATCAACCTTTCCGGAACAGCCTACCCCTCGCTGACGGCGGCCAAAGCGGCTGGAGCGCCTACCATCAACTACGGGGCATTCATCAACACGATTGTCGATTTTCTCATCGTGGCAGTATCAATATATTTCATTGTCCTGCAAGTCGCCAAGTTGCATAAAAAGAGTGAAGCGCAGCCGGCACCGACCACTAAAGAATGTCCTTATTGCCTATCGGCCATCGCGATAAAGGCAACCCGCTGCCCTCACTGCACATCTGAGATAAAAGCAGCATAGAGAGAAGATTTGATGGTGTACTAACTGGCAGAAGGAATGTTCATTCACCGGAGGGAACAACCATGAAGATCAGAACGCTGGTGATGGTATTGCTGATCGTATTTGTTCTCACTCTATCGTCGGCCCCTGCCCAGATGACTCCAGGCAGCGTGTCGATCAGTCCATATTTTGGCGGTTACACATTCGACTCCGACCTGCATCTGGAAACAAAACCGGTGTATGGATTGCGTCTGGGCTACGACGTCACCCGCCGATGGGGCCTGGAGCTTGCCGCTGACTATGTTTCCACCGAGCTAAAACAAGGAGGGGACAAGGTAAGGTCATTGGGTTATCGACTGGACGGGCTTTATCATTTCATGCCCGATAACAAGCTCGTTCCGTTTGTAGCAGCCGGAGTTGGCGGAACGACCCTCCACTATCCCGCAGGGATGAATAATGAAACCGACTGGCTGTTCAACTACGGTGCCGGCGTCAAATACTTTTTTACCAGCGCCCTTGCCTTGCGGGCCGATATCAGGCAACTCCTCGTGTTCGACGGGGGGCGCAGTGATTTCGAATACACCATAGGTCTCACCTTCCTGTTTGGCGGCAAGAAGGCCACTGCTGCTCCTCAGGCTCCCCCGCCGGCTGCTGCAGCGGTACTTGACTCCGATGGCGACGGCGTGCCCGATGATCTGGATATGTGCCCCGATACACCAAAAGGGGTAAAGGTTGACAAGAATGGCTGTCCGCCCGATAGCGACGGCGACGGTGTGCCCGATTATCTGGATACATGCCCTGATACGCCGAAGGGGGTAACGGTGGACAAGGACGGCTGTCCGCTCGATACTGATCGCGACGGCGTTCCTGATTATTTGGATAAATGCCCTGATACACCAAAAGGGGCAAAGGTCGATAAGGACGGCTGCCCCATTCCCCAGAAAGCGGCAGAAAAAGTCAGCATTGCCCTGGAGATAGGATTCGACACCGGCAAGGCGGACATCAAGCCGCAATACCGCGACCAGATCAAGAAGGTTGCAGACTTCATGAAGACCTATCCTGAAACTATCGCTGTCATTGAGGGGCACACGGATAATGTTGGCAAGGAGGAATCAAACCTCCGCCTTTCCACAAAGAGGGCCGAGAGCGTGCGCACCTACCTGACCGAGAAATTCGGCATTGCAGAGAACCGTCTGAGCGCCCGAGGGTATGGTTCATCGCGCCCGGTTGCTGATAATGCCACGCCGGAAGGACGGCAAAGGAACCGTCGGATCGAGGCAGTCATTGAAACGACCATCACACGATAGCGTTTCTGCCGCGGCCGGAGAACGCCTTTCCTCCGGCCGCAGTTTATGAAGATCAGGCGGCCTTTGCGATTTCACCGTCAATATCATGACCGGATTCAGACGGAGGGGAAGCCTGTGAACCTCTTTTTTATCGCGGTTATTATCTTACTGGTCATCGTGGGTCTCATCGCCCTTTCGGGGGACAGTCACTTGAAGACCGAAGCGGCGAACCCTGCTGAGGTTCAGGGTACATTTACGCTCCTGCTGTATGGCTCCAGCTCCCCGAATGACTTGGCGAATATCGCAATTCTTGACAAGGAAGGAGACCCCTACTCGTTCGAGATCTATGCACCTGACTATTCGTACACCGTCCGGGCCGGACTGAATGCGGCGCAGGCGCTACAGGAAGCGGAGCGGTTCGTCCGGCGCAATATCCAGTTCGAACGGTCCCGATTGCACAGAGTCCTGAGCCCTGCAGGTGCGGGGATCGGGTTTGAACTGAGGCCGCTCTATTCCGTCGGAACATTTGGGAGAGACGACATCCTCGATGTCAGATACTCGATCAGGGACAGAAAGATCGTTGTCCGTATAAAGCTCGATCCTTCGATAGAAAAGCAAACCACGAACTAGAAGCCTGCGGGGTCACCCATGAAAAGGGCTGTTACGTGAGAAAACCGCTCTCCTGTTGAAGCCTATCCTCAAGGGTCATTAATCAATCATCTATCCGGCCTCGATCGCGCGGCACACGGTAACGTCTGCTGCCGGCCTCTCATCCAGACTTAAAGGCTTCCTCCAGCAGGAGGAGCCATGGCACCAGGGAGACGGCCGGTCTATTCCTTCACAAACGGCCTGTTGTCCACCAGCATCTCTCTTGCAACCGCAACCGCGCTGTATTCTTACCGTGCTTGTACGCGATCCTTGCAGCTCTTGGCAAAATGCTGGGGCCGCTCGATCAGTCTCATTTGACAGCTCTTTTCACGTGACCCGTATGCACCGTCGTTGCGCCCGGCGCGCCTTTGTGCTATATACAAACCATGTTCCCGATCAAGGACACCGTGCCGCGCGTGCACTTTCCCGTGATGACCGTCGCGATCATCGCCGGGAACGTCCTGGTCTTCCTGCTTGAACTCAGCCTTCCCGAGAAGGTCCTGAACGATCTCATCTATGTATTCGGTCTGGTTCCGGCACGGTATTCCCACCCGGCCTGGGCGGAGTTCGTCGGCTATCCGCTCGACACCTACTGGCCCTTCCTCACCAACCTGTTCCTGCACGGAGGATGGCTCCATATCATCGCCAACATGTGGTTCCTCTACCTCTTCGGGGACAACGTCGAGGACCGGATGGGCCCGCTCCGATTCCTGATCTTCTATCTTCTGGCCGGGGTCGCCGCCAATCTCGTTCACTATACCTTGAGCCGGGACTCCACCATGCCCGTCATCGGTGCGTCGGGAGCGATCGCCGGCGTGATGGCCGCCTACCTGCGGCTCTTTCCCCGGGCCCGCATCACCATGCTCGTTCCCGTGCTGATCTTTCCGCTCTTCTTCGAGGTGCCGGCATTGTTCTTCATGCTCTTCTGGTTCTTCCTTCAGCTTTTATCAGGAGCAGCGTCACTGGCGGTCGCGCACTCGGGGGAGGGAATAGCCTGGTGGGCGCACGTCGGCGGTTTCGTCCTCGGTTTCCTGCTGGTCCGGCCGCTCTGCGGCAGCAGCCAGAGCGGCTGTCGGTGATCACTACGCTCTTCTCCCCCATCGCTCCCTTCATGTTTCCACGAACTTCTACCGATGGATAATACCATAGTTGCATCATCTCGCGAGAGCGTGTGAGCTTTTTAGCCATCCATTCCTTTTCCCTTTTTTGGGGTATACTTGTAATGCATAAGATATATTCAAATGAAGATCTTATCTGAGGAGGTCAACAATGAACACACAGGGGAGGCATAACGGAATATTCCGTAGTTCTCTTTATTTCTTAACAGGGCTCTTTCTGGCCGCCGGTATTTCCTCATCGGACATTGCTGCGGCGCGGGAAAAGGCCATTTCGCCGGAATCTGTCAAAACGCTGAGCGGTCTGAGCGAGGCCCTGGCCGACGTTGCTGACGCCGTGCGGCCTGCGGTTGTTAACATATCGACGACCTCGGTCGTGAACATGGAGGACAGCCCTTACGGCGATATGTTCAACGACCCGTTCTTCCGGCACTTTTTCGGCGACGGGCATCCCGGTATGAAACGAAAATACAAGTCATCAGCCCTTGGTTCCGGCGTGATCGTGAATGAGAACGGCTTTATCCTGACGAATAATCACGTGGTCAAGGGCGCCGACGAGATCAAGGTCATACTCTATGACAAGCGGGAGTTCAAGGGCAAGGTGGTCGGCACTGACCCGCGAACAGACCTCTCCGTGGTCAAGATCGAAGCAACGAACCTGCCGACGCTCACGCTCGGCGACTCCAGCAAATTGAAGACCGGTGATGTCGTCCTTGCCATCGGCAACCCCTTCGGCTTGAATCAGACCATCACTATGGGGATCGTGAGCGCCGTAGGGCGCTCGAACATCGGGCTTGCCGATTTTGAGGACTTCATCCAGACCGATGCGGCCATCAATCCGGGCAATTCAGGCGGAGCGCTCGTGAACGGCAGGGGCGAACTCGTTGGCATCAACACGGCGATCTTTTCGACCAGCGGCGGCTACATGGGGATCGGGTTCGCCATTCCGTCGGACATGGCGAAATCGGTCATGGACAGCATCATCAAGCACGGAAAGGTGATCCGCGGGTGGCTCGGCGTGAGCATCCAGAACCTTACCCCCGATCTTGCCAAATCGCTCGGGATCAAGGAAACGGAAGGTGCCCTGATTGCGGGCGTAGAAAACAGCAGCCCCGCGGATAAAGCGGGTCTCAAGCGGGGCGACCTCATAACCGAAATGAACGGCAAAAAGATCACCGACGCAACGACCCTTCGCAATGTGGTCGCCTCGATGGCACCGGAAGCGAAGGCCGACATCAAGATCATCAGGAGCGGCAAGGAGCTGACGATCACGGCGGTGCTTGGAGAGTATAAGGAGAAGAAGATAGTCAAGAAAACGGCGTACAATAATGCATTTAAGGGAGTCACGGTCCAGGAGCTCACTCCGAGCCTGCGGGATAAGCTGAACCTGCCGGAAGGCATGGCCGGCGTTGTGGTCACTGATATCGCTTCGGACAGTCCCTCCCAGGGTCTGCTGCAGGTGAATGACGTGATCGAGGAAATGAATCGCAAGGCGGTCCGAAGCGCGCAGGAATACGAGGCCATCGTATCGAAGATCGGCGAGCATGATACCGTTCTCCTGCTGATCTTCCGGGACGGCGGGTCGATCTTTATGACGATAAAGCCGTAAGGGCACGAGCATGCTTCGAGCGCAACGCATATCTGGCGGAGGGTTGCCGGCTCCTCCTTCGTGCCGATCGTAAGACACCATACCAAAGGCCGGGAGATCATCCCGGCCTTCTGTTTTGCTCCCTAGCTGCCATTCGGCGATCCTCTCACCTTCCCATCGCAGTCATCAGTGCCAGCAGCCTGCCGATCAGCTCCGGCACGATGGTCATGCCGCGGCCCCGCAGGAGGGCCTGCGTTGACGCCAGCAGTTTGGCGTAGAAGCCCGTCGGGAACCAGGAGTAGACAACGATGACGAAGAAGGCGAGCAAGAGGACGAGCAGGAAGGTCCCCTTGATCTGGGGGAAGACGCCGCGCACCCATCCCTGCGTCCTGCCGCGGTAATACGCGGCCCTGATCCGCTCCCAGAGCGGCTCCTTCAGCAGGTCGTCGTGGCTCACCTTGAACGCATCATAGGCGCTCAGGGTCCAGACGAGCGGCGCCGTTGGCGCAATGATCAGGCAGACCGCGAAGATCTCTTCTATGACGAAGCGGGCATCGCCGCTGTCAAGGAGCGGCCAGGCGAGGAAAGTAAAAGCGACCGAAAGAATGGAAAAACTCTCGATGACAGCCAGGACCGAGAAGATGCTGCCTTTGATCGGCTGGCCGTTCAGGAACTGCCCCCAGCCGGGTACCACGAGCGAGCCGAGGAAGGGCGCGACGCGGTTGTTCGTGCCGCGGAAGCGGGTCTTCCGCGTCCGGGCTGCGCTGCGATAGGCGTCGGCGGCGTTCGAGACCCAGAACAGGATGAGGAAGAGGAGCAGGGTTTCGCCGCCGAGGAACATCGAGGAAAGGGAGGCCCCGCTTGCCCGCAGGAACCGGAGCAGTTCATTGTCATAGATCACGAACAGCACGGCGCCTGCCAGGACCAATGCCTGCGAGACCAGGAACACAGCACCCTTAACGAGCTGGTCGATGTACAGCTGGCCGCCCCCCCAGTAGAACATCGAGAGGTTGTAGGCTTTGGACGGGTCCTTCTCCTCCCGAGGGGTGGGTCTTGGCCCTGTTGGCTTCTTCCGCAGGTACGACGCAGGGTCCTTTATCTCCCATACTTTATCCATAGATCGTTTCTCGTGGGAAAAAGCAGGAACGCTCCCGTCTGCTTCGGTCCTCCCTCCACGTCGGGAACGTACCGGGCTTTCGATAACTATAGCAAAATAAAACGGGTTTGCACAGGCGCAATGATCCTGGAAAAAGTATTGAGACGGGTCAGAAGCGGAATTTCCCCGTCAATACAGGCCTAGATCCTGTCAGATCAGTGTCAAATGCCTTTGCTCGTCAGTTACGAAGGAAAGACTCTTCCTGGCAATATAAAGAAATTAAGATTTCGTCGTAACCTTTGCGCCTCAGCGTGGCTTTTGTTTTGGCCATCGCGGTTCCAAGGTCTTGTCTCCGGCAAGTCCGGTTAGGTTGATGTATAAACGGTGCGGACATTGCGGCGGCGCAGACCGCGCCATGCTGCCGCGTGGCCGCAGTTTTCGTTTGATTTTACATGGTTTCGATGTTATTATACCGCTCACCTTTTCGAGGAAAAGCGCTTGTGAAATAAGGCGTTACACTCTCCTCCCGGGTCACAATCATTCTCAGACAGAAAGCAGGCACCAGGCACCTCATGAAACAGCGTATCGTTGAACTATTGAGTACGGTCGGAAAGTCCATCGCAGAATTCCTGCGCCGGGTCTGGATGGAGCGCGTCCTCCCGTGGCTCAGGGCCCTGACCTTCTGGAAGGCGATGAAGATCCTTGCCCTGTGTTTCGCCGCGGCGGTCCTCTTCGTTGTCCTCCTGTTCTTCATCCTGTCCTTCAACCTGCCCACGGTGGAGTCGCTGAAGGACTACAAGCCCTCGCCCGGCACGACCATCTATGCCGCGGACGGGCGCGTGGTGGGCCAGATCCGGATCGAGAAGGGCATCTACGTTCCGATCCAGAAGATCCCGAAATACATGAAGGACGCCATCCTGGCCACCGAGGACCCGCGCTTCTACCATCACTCGGGCATCGATTACCGGGGCATCCTGCGCGCGGCGCTCAAGAACATCATCCGGCTGCGCGTGAGCCAGGGCGGCAGCACCATCACGCAGCAGCTGACCAAGGTGGTGTTCCTCTCGCCGGAGCGGAGCTTCATCCGCAAGATCCGCGAGATCATCCTGGCGCGGCGGCTCGAGAAGGAGATCTCGAAGGATGAGATCCTGGAGCTCTACCTCAACAAGATCTACTTCGGCCACGGCGCCTACGGCGTGCAGATGGCCGCCAAGACCTATTTCGGCAAGGACATCTCGGCCGTCAACCAGGCCGAGGCCGCGCTCCTGGCGGGCCTGCCCAAATCGCCCATGGTCTACTCGCCCTACAGCGACATCGACCTGACCAAGCTCCGTCAGTCCCAGGTGCTGCACCGGATGGTGGCCGAGGGCTACCTCACCGAGGCGCAGTCAACCTTGATCTACAACCAGCCCCTCAATCTCGAGAACCTCCGTTCCTCGGAGGAGCTTGCGCCGCACATCGTCGACCACATCCGCAAGTACATCCTTGCCAAGTACGGCGAGGACAAGCTCTACCAGGGCGGCATCAAGGTCTATACCTCCATCGATCTCGACCTGCAGCGCACGGCAGTGGCCTCTCTCAAGGAAGGCCTCCGGGCGCTCGACAAACGCCAGGGGTTCCGCGGCCGCGTGGGCCATAAGGAAGTGAAAGTCACGCCGATGCAGCCCGGGGCGCTCCGCGTGGTGGTGAAGCCCGGCGAGGTGTTCAACGCCCATGTGCTCGCCGTGGGCGACTACTACCTCACGGTCAAGGGCCGGGGCATGGTGGGCTACGTCCTGAAGGACGACATGGCATGGGCGCTGATCAAGCCCAAGAAGCGCAAGGACGATCCCGACGAGTTCAAGATGCCGTCGGAGATCATCCAGCCCGGCGACATCATCAAGGTGCGGTTCAAGGACTATGACAAGAAGAAGCAGGTCGCGTCATTCATGCTGGAGCAGACGCCGATGGTAGAGGGGGCCGTGGTGGTGCTGGAGCCCTACACCGGCTACATCAAGGCCATGGTCGGCGGATATGATTTCGTCGAGGGCGGGTTCAACCACGCCACGGACGCGAAGCGCCAGCCGGGCTCGGCCTTCAAGCCCTTCATCTACGGGGCGGCGCTGGAGGCGAAGGACGGCGATCAGTACAAGTACACGCCGGCCAGCATCATCTTGGACCTCCCGGTGATCCACGAGAAGACCGAGCTGGACAAGGGATGGAAGCCGGAGAACTACGACGAGCGGTTCCTCGGCCCGATGCGCCTCCGGACGGCGCTGGCCCTGTCGCGGAACGCGGTCACCGTGCGCCTCCTGGAGGACATCGGCCTGTCCCGGGCCGTGGACTTCGCGCGCAGGGCCGGCATCACCAGCCCCATCAACGAGGACTACACCTCGGCGCTGGGCTCGTCGGTCGTGACGCCCGTCGAACTCACCTCGGCCTACGCCACCTTCGCGGCCCAGGGGATACATTCCGAGCCGATCCTGATCAAGAGCATCATGGACGGCCGGGGGGCTGTGCTCGAGAGCTACGAACCCCAGCCCCACGAGTCCGTCGACAAGGTCACGGCCTTCCTGGTGACGAGCCTGCTCAAGAGCGTCGTGGAGGAGGGCACGGGCCGGGGCGCGAAGGGACTGAACAAGCCGCTCGCCGGCAAGACCGGGACCACGAACAACTATGTGGACGCCTGGTTCGTTGGGTACAGCCCGAGCATCGTTGCCGGCGTCTGGGTGGGATACGACAATGCCAAGGCCTCGCTGGGCGACCGGGAGACCGGCGCGCGCGCCGCGCTGCCCATCTGGGTCGGGGTCATGGCTAAGGCACTGGCCGACAAGGGGCCGGAGGAGTTCCCGGTGCCTGACGACGTGGTGTTCACGAAGATCGACCCGGAGACCGGGCTGCTCGCCCGCGAAGACGCGGCGGACGCCTACCTTGACGTGTTCCGGAAGGGCACCGAGCCGACCCAGTACGCAGAGACCAAGAAGGGGCCCAAGGCGGGCCAGTTCTACATGCTCGACCAGGGCGAGGGCGATTTTCTGCTGATGAAGAAAAAGAAGGCCATGGAAGAGGCGAACGACTAAAATCAATTGCGGATTGTGGAATAGGCAGCAAATATCATAAGCGAATGCTAAAGGAATTTCACCGCGAAGACGCTAAGTACGCGAAGAACGGCAAAGCGTTCTTGCTTTATTAATACGTCGTGACTTCCTCGCGACCTTCGCGCCTTCGCGGTTCAAGGATTTTGATCGTTGCTTCCGGATCGGGAAAGATGACCATGGACTATAAAACAACACTGAACCTGCCGAAGACCGACTTCCCCATGAAGGCGAACCTGAAGGACCTGGAGCCGCGCACCATCGGCCGGTGGCAGGAACAGGGGACCTACCGCCTGATGCAGGAGAAGAACGCGGGCAGGCAGAGCTACATCCTGCATGACGGGCCGCCTTACGCCAACGGCCACATCCACATCGGCCACGCGCTGAACAAGACGCTGAAGGACATCATCGTCAAGTACAAGTCCATGCGCGGGTTCGCCGCGCCCTATGTGCCGGGCTGGGACTGCCACGGCCTCCCCATCGAGCACCAGGTGCTCAAGAACCTGGGGCCGAAGAAGGACACCTTGTCCCAGGCAGAGGTCCGCAAGCTCTGCCGCGAGTACGCCGAGAAGTTCATCGACATCCAGCGCGACGAGTTCAAGCGGCTCGGCGTGTTCGGCGACTGGGACAATCCCTACCTCACCATGAACTACGCCTACGAGGCCTGCATCGTGCGGGAGCTCGGCAAGTTCGTGGGCTCCGGCGGCGTCTATAAAGGAAAGAAGCCTGTGTACTGGTGCGGCTCCTGCGAGACCGCGCTGGCCGAGGCCGAGGTGGAGTACGGGGACCACGAGTCGCCGTCCATCTCGGTGAAGTTCTCCCTGCCCGACGCGGCGAAGGCGCTGCCGTCCGTCGCCGGGAAGAACGTCAGCATCGTGATCTGGACCACCACGCCCTGGACGCTGGTGTCGAACCTTGCTGTGGCGCTCCATCCCCAGTTCGACTACGTGGCCGTCGATATCGGGCAGAACAATGTCCTGATCGTTGCCGAGGCGCTGCTCAGCCAGTCCCTCCAGAGGTTCGGCATCAAGGACCACAAGGTCCTCGAAAAGTTCAAAGGGAAGAAGCTCGAGGGCCTGAAGGCCCGGCACCCCTTCATCGACCGCGAATCCCTCGTCATCGTCGGTGAACATGTGACGCTCGAGGCCGGCACCGGCATCGTGCACACAGCCCCCGGCCACGGCCAGGAGGACTACGAGGCCGGCCTCCAGTACGGCCTGGATGTGTACGCGCCGGTGGACCACAAGGCGCGGTTCACCAAGGAGGCCGGCGTCTTCGTGGGCGAGCATGTGCACAAGGCGAACAAGGGCGTCATCAACCTCCTCAAGGAGAAGGGCGCGCTGCTTGCCGAGGAGAAGCTCATCCACTCCTACCCGCACTGCTGGCGGTGCAAGCATCCCGTCATCTTCCGGGCAACGGAGCAGTGGTTCATCTCCATGAAGAAGAACGACCTCCTGAAGAAGGTCGTCGAGAACGCGAACGTTGTCACCTGGGTGCCGGGGTGGGGCAAGGACCGGTTCCTCTCCATGGTCCAGGACCGGCCTGACTGGTGCATCTCGCGCCAGCGCGCGTGGGGCGTGTCCATTGTTGCCTTCACCTGCAAGGATTGCGGGACTCTGCTGCTCGACCAGAAGGTCATCGACCACGTTGCGGACATCGTGGAGAAGGAAGGTGCCGACGTCTGGTTCACAAGGCCGTCTTCCGAACTGCTCCCGGCAGGCACAGCCTGTGCGAAGTGCGGCAAGAAGGACTTCGACAAGGAGATGGACATACTCGACGTGTGGTTCGACTCGGGCGTCTCCCAGGCGGCCGTGCTGAAGCAGCGCAAGGAGCTGTCGTGGCCTGCGGACCTGTACCTCGAAGGGAGCGACCAGCACCGCGGATGGTTCCAGTCGTCGCTGCTCGCTTCGGTCGGCACCACGGGCGCAGCGCCGTACCGTGCGGTGCTGACGCACGGTTTCACCGTGGACGGCTCGGGCAAGAAGATGAGCAAGTCCTCGGGCAATGTCGTTGCGCCGCAGGAGGTCATCGACAAGTACGGGGCGGAGGTGCTCCGGCTCTGGGTCTCGGCCGCCGACTACCGCGACGACATCCGCATCTCGCCCGAGATCCTGGCCCACCTTGCCGAGGCGTACCGCCGGATCCGGAACACCAGCCGGTACCTCCTGGGCAACCTCTCGGACTTCGACCCCGCGAAGGACGCTGTTGGAGACGACAAGCTCCTGGAGATCGACCGATGGGCCCTGCACCGCCTGCAGAAGCTCACGCAGCGGGTCGGCAAGGCCTACGATGATTTCGAGTTCCATATCGTGTTCCACGCGATCCACAATTTCTGCGCCGTGGACATGAGCGCGTTCTATCTCGACATCCTGAAGGACCGGCTCTATACGGCAAAGGCTACGTCAGCGGAACGGCGCTCCGGCCAGACCGCGATGTACAAGGTCCTTTCGACACTGGTGCGGCTCATGGCGCCGGTGCTCTCCTTCACTGCCGATGAGGTCTGGAGCTATATGAAGGACAATGCCAGGACGCCGAGCGTCTTCCTCGCCGACTTTCCGCAGACCGAAGAGAAGTATGTGGACGATAGCCTCGAGGCGCGGTGGGACAGGCTGCTCGCGGTGCGCGGCGAGACCGCCAAGGTGCTGGAGGCGCTCCGGAAGGACAAGAAGATCGGCCACTCCCTGGACGCCGGTGTGACGCTCTATGCAGAGGCCGGTCTGTACGATCTCCTCGCCCGCCTCGGGAACGATCTTCCTTTCATCTTCATCGTCTCGTCCGTGGCCCTGGCAAAAGAAGCCGAGGCGCCTGTTGATGCGTTCACGAGCGACACGGTCAAGGGTCTGAAGATCGCGGCCGCCCCGGCCAAGGGCCGGAAGTGCGGGCGGTGCTGGATGTACCTGGAAAGCGTGGGCACGGTCAAGGACCACCCGGAGATCTGCAGCCGCTGTGCATTGAACCTCGAGGATCTTGCACAGAGACACAGTAGGACACAAGGAAGGAAAGAAGTCGGAACGCAGACAATAAAAGCCCGTAAGGTCCGATCATCTTGTTTTTCTCCGTGTCTCAGTGCCTCCGTGGCGGACGTCGTGTTTAGGAGAAGCATGAAAAACAAATATCCCTGGGTCTCGGCGATCGCCGGACTGGTCGTTATCCTGGATCAGCTGACGAAATACCTCGTCATCAAGAGGTTCTTCCTCCATGAGACCGTGAAGGTCATCCCCGGGTTCTTCAGCCTCACGTACGTGCGGAACCCCGGCGCGGCCTTCGGCATCCTGGCCGGCGCTTCAGGCGCCTGGCGGACGGTCTTTTTCATCACCGTCTCCTTTGCTGCCCTGGCGGTGCTCGCCGTGCTGGTCCGCAAGTCAGCTGATCGCCTGCCGCTCGTCGCTTTCGCGCTCATCGGCGGAGGTGCCGTGGGGAACCTCATCGACCGCGTGCGGTTCGGTGAGGTGGTGGACTTCATCGAATGGTATTACCGGTCCTACCACTGGCCCACGTTCAACATTGCAGACTCGGCCATCACCGTCGGCGTCGGGCTTCTGGCGATCGATATGCTGTTCCCGAAAAAACAGATTACCGCTGAGGGCGCAAAGGAACAGCAACGGCTTGATCACGAATAGCACGAATTTGACGAATCCAGGAGCGAGCGCATTCCCCGGAGGTACGGGATTAGCGAGCGATTAGAATAAAATATTACCTTGAGGATCGAAGATCCCCTGCAGCTTGCCGCAGGGATCTTCAATTACACAAATAACTTCTTTTCCTCTCGTATTTCGTTCGTGCCATTCGTATCATTTGTGACATTCGTGTTCATGATTATTGATCCTCCTGTGTCTATCATCAGCAGGAATATACTACGGTGATCCATGCATCCCATACTTTTTGAAATACCGAAGATCGACCTCGGCGGCTGGACCATCGGCCCCATTCCCATCCGGCTGTACGGCCTGATGATCGGCCTCGGCTTCCTCGTCGCCGTCTGGCTCGCCTCGCGCAGGGCGAAAAAGGAAGGCATTGATCCCGAACGCATCATGGACATGGGCGTCTATCTGCTCCTGGCCGCCATCATCGGCTCGCGTCTTTTCTATGTGCTGGTCAATTTCCAGGAGTTCCAGCGGAACTGGCTCGATGTCTTCGCCATCTGGAAGGGCGGGCTGGTGTTCTACGGCGGATTGATCGGCGCTGTTGCCGCGGGCATCTGGTACATGCGGAAGCACGCGCTCCCGGTCTGGAAGACAGCGGACATCGTGGCTCCCTATATCGCCCTGGGGCACATGTTCGGTCGGTTCGGCTGCTTCTTCGCGGGCTGCTGCTACGGAGCGCCGTGCCATACCTCGGTGGGCATCACGTTCTCCGACACCCATTCCCTTGCGCCGCTCGGCGTCCCGCTCTATCCCACGCAGCTCTTTGAGGCAGGCGGCGAGCTCGTGAACTTCCTCGTGCTCCTGACCGTCTACCGGTTCCGGAAGTTCGACGGCCAGGTCTTCTGGCTGTACCCGGCCCTGTACTCCATCCTCCGCTTCATCGTCGAGTTCTTCCGCGGCGACGCGGCGCGCGGCGTCTACTTTGGCGGCGCCATCTCGACGTCCCAGATCGTTTCCGTCGGCATGTTCTTCCTCTCCCTCTTGATGCTCTGGCGGTTGGGCAGGAAAGAGCAGGTTCCGGTCGAGGTTGAGGATAAGAAAAAGAGCAGGAATAAGTAAGGCATCGACCTTGACCGCAGCATCAACCTGAGCTCCTCCCATGCCCCCCAAGACCCTCATCGTCACCGACAGCCACAACGGCAAGCGCCTCGACCTGTTCATCCAGCACCATGAGGCATACAGCTCCCGGAACCGCATCCAGGCCCTGATCAGGGACGGACTTGCCCTGGTGAACGGCAAGGCCGAGAGGCCGGGGTACAAGGTCAAGCCCGGCGACAGCGTTACGCTCGAGCTTCCTGAACGTCCTGTCCGCGAGGTCCTGCCCGAGAACATCCCGCTCCATGTCGTATTCGAGGACGACCACATGGTCGTCCTGAACAAGCCGCCGGGGCTGGTCGTCCATCCCGCTCCCGGAAACTACACCGGCACGCTGGTGAACGCGCTGCTGTACCACTACGGCAGCCTGCCTTCATCGGGGAAGGGGACCTCGGAAGGCGCGGGGAGTGAGCGGGAGCGGGCGGGCATCGTGCATCGTCTCGATAAGGACACGTCGGGCGTCATGGTCGTGGCGAGGACGGAACAGGCGCTCAAGGCGCTGACAAAGCAGTTCAAGGACCGCGTGGTACAGAAAAAGTATCTCGCCCTGGTCATCGGCGTGATCAAGAAGGGCTCGGGCACCATCGAGGCCGCCATCGGCAGGCATGTGAAAGAGCGGAAGAAGATCAGCGTGCACACGGCCTCGCCGCGCGAGGCGGTCACGCTGTATAAGGTGAAAGAGCGATTCAAGAACGCCACGCTCGTGGAGGTGGAGATCAAGACCGGCCGGACGCACCAGATCCGTGTGCACATGGCACATGCCGGCTTCCCCGTGCTCGGAGACCGGGTCTATGGCGGCGCAAAGGCCGCGAAGGCCGGCACCTTGGAGATCCCCCGCCAGATGCTCCATGCCGAGTCCCTTTCCCTGCTCCATCCGGTCACCAGAACCCCCCTGACCTTCAGCGCCCCGCCGCCGCAGGATATGGCCGGGATCATCGAAAAACTCAGGGGATCAATCCAGGAGCGAGCGCATTCCCCGGAGCAACGGGGCTAGCGAGCGATCAGGATAAACGATCTACCCATAGGATCGAAGCTCCATGCATTTATCTTCAGGGAGGTTCAATCCAGGAGCGAGCGCATTCCTCGGAGCAACGGGGCTAGCGAGCGATTAGAATAAACACAACCCTGAGGATCGAAGCTCCATGCATTTATCTTCAGGGAGGTTCCCCGGAGCATGCGTCGGGACATCGAGCTTCCAGGATACCAACAGCTGCTTTTAGGACCGAGGGTCCCTTTCAACTCGTTGCAGGGAACTGCAACAACGGCGTCCCTCGAGGCCCAGCCTACCAGAAAAATTAGATATTCCCTAAAATAGTCCTTTGCAATCACAAAAAATATACTATAATTACGTCGATGATCAGTACGGTGAGTGTTCAGTTGCTGCCGAAGGTTGAGGGGTGGACAGCGTTCACACTTGCTATGTATTGAATTATTGAGGATTTATTCAGGATAGATGGCAAGCACGCGAAAATACCTGAGGCAGGCATACAGCGGAAGCGCTGATATTCCCGTGACCGTGATCCAGTTCGGAAAGCTTGAGCGCATCGATCTTACGGTGAAGGGTGTGGACATCAGCGACGGCGGTCTGGGCATCATATCGGAGGTGCCGCTTACTCCCGGCTTTATCTGGTTCCGGAGCACCATTGGTGCGCACAAAGGCGGCATGATCGTGTGGAGCAGAAAGGCCGATACGGGGTACCGGGCCGGGATACAGTTCCTGCCCATCCCCCTGAGCCCCCGCGAATATCTCCAGGTTTCAGATGGTTAGCGGCGGTGTTCACCTTGTTGCCCGCCTCGCTGGCAGGAGCCGGCCTTTGACCGGACGCCTTCCCCTGGCCCCTGGAGGGGAAAAAATAATCTGTTTCTGTCTTGATTTTTTAACGCTTCCTGCTATATTTTTACCAGTAATTCCAAAGGGCTTTATTCGATGAGGGGGAAACAATGCGTATAAGGCTGATTGTCTTGATGTTGCTATGCATGGCTGCCGGGTCCGTTCAGGCCGCCGAAGAGAGGCACGCCAATGTCGGCAACATCGATGTGAGGAGCTCGCTGGTGGGCGGCCGGGTGTATATCGACGATGTGTACAGCGGCGATGCCGACGTCTTCATCGAGGACGTGCCGGCGGGAGAGCACTCCGTGGCCATCCGCCACAGCGGGCAGGTCGTCAGGGGCCAGTTCACCCTGAAGCCGGGCGAGACCATGATGCTGGAAGGACGGTTCGACGAGAGCCGGCTTGTGGACCTCAAGGAGGTTGCCAAGGAAGAGGCCATGAAGCGGGCCGAAGCAGAGCGGAAGGCCGAAGCTGAGCGCAAGGCAGCAGAGGCGGAGCCTAAGAAGAAGGAGCCGGCGGCGGCAGCGGCAGCGGCGAAGGGCCAGGATAAAAAGAAGGTAGAGGCGAAAAAGACCGCGCCAGCCGCTGCGATAAAAGCCCCGAAGAGCGCCGTGGACGAACGGCATGACCTGCACCTGAACATCATCCGCGTCGACTTCGAGGACTCCGGGGTCTCCGATCTGAAGATCACGCCCAAGATCAACACGAAGGTCATCACGAACTTCAACGACGGCAAGAGCATCGGCGGCAAGCTTTACCGCTCGAAGCAGAACTACCTGCTGTGTGAGTCCGGGTCGTGCTATCGTGACTGGACCGGCCGGTTCTTCTATATCGACGAGGCCGGGAAGCGCGATGCCTTCCTGATCCGGCATAAGGAGAACGTCTTCACCGGCGTCACGCCGCAGGGGACCAGCAAGCTTGATATGGACCTCTGTCTGAACGGCGACTGCAAACGGATATCATTTCCGGCCGAGGGCGGCGGTGCGGTCCAGAGCAGGATCGACCGTTATGTCCTGAGCTGGTCCAAGAATGCTTTCACGATCAGGCGGGCGGACATCATGAAGGAGATCACCGACGCAGGAGGGAAGGTCCCGGAATTCTGATCCGGGGATGGAGAACTGAAGAAGACACGCGGGGGCCGGCATCAGCCGGCCCCCGTTTTTTGGGATCATCTCCTTCGCAAGCAGGTCGAGTATGCACGGCGATGATTTTTTTCTACACCCCGGTTGTCTCTCCAAGCAGCAAGAGGCATGGAGATACGATCCTCAAGGTAGGTTCATAATCGCTCGCTAATCCCGCGAAAACGCGCGGGATGCGCTCGCTCCTGGATTCAGCAGGTTCGCGCAGGCATGATCAGTTCTAATTTTTTTCACCTTTCTTGCGTGCCCAAGAAAGGTGACCCAAGAAGGGCACCCGACGAAAATTCTTCACGGCAGGCTCGGTCGTCCTCGGTACATTTCGGAAACTTGCCCTTCGGGCTTCGAACATCCGAAATGTTTAACCCTCGTCCTCTGTCGCCTGCCTAAATTTTCGTATGGGAAGCCTTGACGGCGAACGTCTTTAACCAACACCGCACGTCTCTGGAGCGGACCTATGCGTTTCTTGGGCACCCATCTTGGCCTTAGGCCGCGTCCCGCAGGGCGATGCGCATGTCTGAGGCCCAAGGCCGAGTTTGCGCGATCGAGCGGCCGTGGCCTTAGATGGGTCAAGAAAGGCATTGTCGCCCCCTGCATCACACTGCAGGGAGTCTCCGATCCTCAAGGAAGTTGCTATTCTAACCGCTCGCTATGCGCTCGCTCCTGGATTTAGGACGCGAAAGAGATGTGCAAAAAGATCCACAAGCAACCAGGCGCAATAGCCAGTCTCGCGCTGTTCTCGCTGACAAAGAGCTGTCATTTCGCCCACTCAATAAAAGGAGAAGATCCTTTTTTTATTGATCCTTCCCGCTAAGCGGCTCCCTTGCGACCTGCAATCGCGCGAAGCTGGCCGCAGGCTGCAGAGATGTCCCTGCCCATGCTGTTCCGGACCACGGCCACATGGCCGTTCCTGAGCAGCAGGTTCCGGAAGGCGTAGACCCTTTCCTCGTCGGGCCGTTCGTAGACGCCGCCCGGGAAGGGGTTGAACAAGAGCAGGTTGATCATGCAGGGGAGCCCTTTGAGCAGGTCGCCCAATCGGGCTGCGTCCCCGTCGGAGTCGTTGATTCCCCTGAACAGCACGTACTCGATCGTCACGGACCTCCCGGTCCTTTCCCCGTAATACCGCACTGCCTGCATAAGCCGTTCGATCGGATAGGCTTTGTTCACCGGCATGATCCGTTCCCTGACCGTGTCGGTCGTCGCGTTCAGCGACACGGCAAGGCTCACCTCGACTTCGTCGTCGGCAAGCCGTTCGATCATGGGCGCTATGCCACAGGTGGACAGGGTGACCTTCTTCGGCGAGAATCCCAGCCCGTGCCGGTCAACTGCCGCCTCGACGAACTTTTTCACCGCTTCATAGTTGCTGAGCGGCTCGCCGGTCCCCATGAGCACGATGTTGGTGATCGGCCGGCTGCGAGCGAACGCCTCGGCTGCGAAGAACTGGTTCACGATCTCCGCGGAGGCGAGGTTGCGCACGAGCCCTCCGGAGCCGGTAAGGCAGAACCCGCAGCCCGAGGCGCAGCCGACCTGCGTCGATAGGCAAAGTGTGAGACGGTCGGGACCGGGGATCAGAACCCCCTCTAGGGTGTTGTTGTCGTGGAGCCGGTAGAGCAGCTTTACGGTCCCGTCTTCCGCGGCCTCTGAATGTTCCACCGCGAGCGTCGTGATCGTGCAGCGTGACTTGAGCAGTTCCCGGAGCGGCCGGTTCAGGTCGGTCATCGCGTCGATGGACTCCCGGCGTTTCCGGTACAGCTGGACGGCAACGCGGAGCCCCTGGCCGGCCTTCTGGCCGAGCTCGTCGGTGCAGAAGCGGTCGATCTCGTTCGGGGTGAGTCCCTTAAGGTCGATCATCGTTCTTTCTATAATATTCATGCAAGTTCACATCGCTTTTCTTTTTTCAGCAGCCGGTTTAAGCTCCCAAGATAACAGCTCTGAGCTTCGATCCTCAGGGAAGTATTACATTCTAATCGCCCAGTTCTTTGTCACCTTTCTTGCGTGCCCAAGAAAGGTGACCAAAGAGGGCACCCCACTGAAAACTTCTTTGCTACATGCTCGGTCGTCCTCGGTACATTTCGGAAACTTGCCCTTCGGGCTTCGGACATCCGAAATGTTTAACCCTCGTCCTCTGTCGCCTGCCTAAATTTTCGTATGGGAAGCCTTGACGGCGAACGTCTTTAACCAACACCGCACGTCTCTGGAGCGGACCTATGCGTTTCTTGGGCACCCATCTTGGCCTTAGGCCGCGTCCCGCAGGGCGATGCGCATGTCTGAGGCCCAAGGCCGAGTTTGCGCGATCGAGCGGCCGTGGCCTTAGATGGGTCAAGAAAGGCATTAAGGACGCGAAAGGGATGTGCAAAAAAAGAGATTTTTTTGCACCCCGGCTCACCGGTTCCGCGCAGGCATGCTCATTCTAGTTCTTTATCACCTTTTTCTTGCGTGCTCAGCGTCACCGCTTGTCCCCGAGCGATTCAGTCGGGGATGTCGCCGTTTCATCTTTTTCAGTTCCTCGCCTTCCTGAATCCAGCCTTCCGCGCTTCCTCTTCTGTCTGAAAATAGATGCGGTTCTTCTCTCCGATCGAATCATAATACCGCTGCCCCGGGACATGGTAGATGTTCGTGCGGATATTCCCGATGACCCTGCCCCGGCGCTCCGGATCGGACCACGCGGCACGCTTTGCCTCGTCCCAGATGCCCCTGCGAGCAGCGCGGGCGTCCTGCTCCGCGTTCGTGAACGCCTGCTCGTACTCGAAGGGATAGCGCGTATACGCCCTGCCGAAGCCCTGCTCGATGAGTTCGAGATTGAAGTTCCTGCCGTCCTCAGTGAAGACATAAGCAAGGGCCCGCTGGTACTTGTCCCTGCTGCCGCCCTGCCGGTCGGGAGGCTCGAACTCAAGCCGAACCCGTTTCTCGAGCAGGCTGCGCCTGGTGAAGAGCGAAGCCTCGGGGCCATAGAACTGGACCGGCGTGCCTTGCCTGTTGGTCTCGGGCGTGTCCACGCCGATGAGCCGCACGGTGTCCTGACGGCGTCCGCGGAGCACCTTGATGGTGTCCCCGTCGACCACGTCGGTAACGAGCACCCGCTCGGAAGGATGAGTCGTAGTCCCGGCAGCAGCGGTACCTGCCGCCGCGAGCGCGATGACGGCCAGAACGGCGGCCAGCCGGTTCAGGAAATAAAATCGCCGGCGCGGTGAGGTGCCCGGCCGGCGGAGGAATGGATGGATCATGGTCTAGGGAGACGACAGCCGCTTTTTCATGGCGTTGATCTCTTCCATATGCTTTGTTTCCTGCGCCATCATCTCCTCGAAGATCACCTTTGTCTGGGCGTCCGGCGCTTTCGCAGCGAGTCCCTTGTAGAAGTTATACGCTTTTGCTTCAATGGTGATGGCCAGGGAGAGGGCGTCCTTCTCGTTCTGGACGCTGAACTTCTCGATCTTCTTCTCGAGGTCCTTGATGGGCATGCCGCCCTCGGTGACCGGCGCCGGGACCTTCCTGCCGAACTCCTCGAACTCCAGCAGTTCGCGGTCATCGAGGGCCGACTGGTACAGCGACTGGAGATAGATCATGTGCCGGTTCTCCCAGGCGGCAAGTTCCTCGAAGCTTTTCTTTGCCGCTACGCTCGATTTCGATGCGGCCAGGGCATAGAACTCCTTCGTGCCCTTCTCCATGATGTAGGCCTCTACGAGGGCCTGAAGCAGGTCTTCTTTTCCGGTCAGCATGGCATGTCCCCTTGTCGATGAGATGATCTGAACCTGCGGATACTGTACCATAAACGGCCGGGATTGTCACCCGTCGTTGCGCAGACCGGTGGGGTCAGAAACCGCTTGTTTTTCTTCCGGCTTTTGTTTACTATGTACGCCCTGAACCGTGGTAGTATTGATGAGGAGGTCCAATGCCATGCCCATGTATGAATACGAATGCGGCTCCTGCGGGCGCCGTTTCGAGGTGATCCAGAAGTTCAGCGATCCCCTGCTGACCGAGTGCCGGCTGTGCCATGCGTCCGGCGTCAGGAAAGTGCTCTCGTCCGCGGCGTTCGTGCTCAAGGGCGGAGGGTGGTATGCGTCCGATTACCCGTCCGCGGACCGGAAAAAAGGCACCGACACGGAGAAGCCGGCAGCGCCTGCGACGGAGACCAAGGCCCCGGCATGCGCCGGGGGAGGCTGCGCGTCAGGGGCCTGTCCCGCAAAGGGCTGAGGTTCGATGGAGCCTGTCCACGTCCATATCCCCTACGGCAAGCTCCGGGACTATCTCGCGCTCGTCCGGAAGCGGAAGTACGATCTCGAGATCTACATACCCGCGTCGGTCCTGGGCCAGCTGGAGCGCGTCGATCTCGAGGTCCTGCTCGACAACCTGGACTGGGGCCCTGCGCTGACGCTCCACGCTCCGTTCATGGACCTGAACCCCGGCGCCGTGGACCCGATGGTGAGGTCGGCGACACAGATGCGCTTCAAACAGCTCCTGTCCGTTGCTTCGGTGCTCAAGCCCCGCGCCGTGGTGTTCCATGCAGCCTATGACCGGTGGCGGTACGCCGGCAGGAAGGACCTCTGGCTCGAGAACAGCATGGAGACGTGGCCCCGGATCATGGAGAGCGCTGCCCGGATCGACGGCATGCGCGTTGCCGTAGAGAACGTCTTCGACGAGGACCCCGAGGCGCTGGCCATGCTCATCGAACGGGTGAACGACCCGCGGTTCGGTTTCTGCTTCGACACCGGCCATTTCAATCTTTTTTCGACCGCCACCATGGAGCAGTGGTTCGCCCGCCTGGGGAAGCATCTTGCGGAGGTGCACCTTCACGACAACGGCGGTTCCGAGGACGCCCACCAGGCGCTCGGGAAGGGCACGTTCGATTTCGCCGGGTTCTTCCGGCTCATCAGGGAGCACGGCGCCAGCCCGGTCTTCACCCTTGAGGCCCACGACGCCGAGGACATCGAGCCGAGCCTGGTAAAGATCCGGGAGCTCATGAAGGACAACGAACAGAAGAAAGAAGCAAGACAACCGACAGCAGGCAACAGACATCGGATTTCTGACCCTTGACCCATGCCCCCTGACCCATTACTGGGGGTCCGCACCTTTACCTTGACAGAGAAAGCCCCGTACCTTAGACTACTACCATGAAAATACGCCATCTTCTTCCCCTTCTCGCCCTCGGTGCCGCGTCCTGCATTGCTTCGACAGTACCTCCGGCAGTAAAGATGCCGGAGGTCTCCCCCGGCAGCATCAGCGCTGCGTCACAACAGCAGGCCGACGCCTATCTCCATTTCATGAACGGGAGCATGCTGGAGCAGGAGGGCAACCTTGACGGCGCGATGAAGGAATACGAGACCGCGTTCCGGCTGGACCCCGGCTCCGCCGAGGTCGCCCAGGCCCTCGCGACCCTGTCGATCCACCAGGGGAAGACCGAAGACGCGGTGGCATATGCGCAGAAGGCCTTGGCGCTCGACCCGCAACGAACCGAGACGCTCATGCTCCTGGCCGGCATCAACAGCGGGCGAAAGAAGTATGACGAGGCGATCGTCCTCTACCGGAAGGTCATCGAGATCGATCCTTCCCAGGAAGACGCCTATATCTATCTTGGCTCCCTGTACGCGGCGCTGAAGCGCTATGACGAGGCGGTCGAAACGTTCCGTGCGCTGGACAAGCAGAACCCCGCATCGCTCATGTCGCCCTACTACCTGGGGCGGATCTACACCGAGCAGAAGATGTATCCCGAGGCCCTCGCCGAGTTCAAGCGGGCGGCCGCGGTCCGCGATGATTTCGAGCCGACCTTCACGGGCATGGGCATTGTCTATGAGCTCACGGGCCGGACCAAGGACGCCATCGATGCCTACAAGCGGTCGCTCCACCTGAACCCCCACAACACCGACCTCCGCCAGCGCTTGGCCCAGCTCTACATCCAGGAGAACTCGCTCGACGAGGCGCTTGAGCAGCTCCGCAGGCTCGCGGCCGACGACGCGCAGAACTACGATGCCTACGTCAAGATGGGCCTCATTTATGTGGAAAAACAGCAGTACGCCGAGGCCGCGGAGGCGTTCCGGGTCGCGTCCAGCGCTGTTCCGCAGAACATCAAGATACGCCAGTACCTGGGCACGGTCCTCATCGCCATGGAGAAGTACGACGAGGCGCTCAAGGAATACACCGAGATCCTGAAGCTCGACCCCGACGACACCGACGCCGTTCTTCAGACCGCGTACATCTACGCGCGGCAGGGACGGATGAAGGACTCCGTGCCGCTGCTCCAGAGGGCCGTGGCGGCGCAGCCGGGAAAAGCGGAGCTGTACCTGTATCTCGCGAACGCCCACATGGACCTGGACCAGCCTGCCGAGGCCGTGGCGGTCCTCGCCAAGGGGATCGAGATGGCCCCTGACCGGGAGGACCTGTATTTCACCCTGGCCCTGGCCTATGAGAAACTGGGGAAGCGTGACGACATGATCGCCGCCCTCAAGAAGACCCTCGAGATCAAGCCGGACCATGCCGACGCCCTGAACTACCTCGGCTATACCTATGCCGAAGCCGGCGAGCACCTTGATGAGGCCATCTCCCTCATCAGGCGGGCGCTGCTCATCAAGAAGGACAGTGGATATATCCTTGACAGCCTTGCCTGGGCCTACTACCAGAAGGGCATGTACCAGGAAGCGCACGAGACCATGGTCAAGGCGATGAGCAAGGCCGAAGACGACCCGGTCATGCGCGAGCACTACGGCGACATCCTGCTGAAGCTCGGGAAAAAGGACAAAGCCAGGGAGCAGTGGATCCATTCCCTCGAGCTCGACCCGAAGAACCAGAAGCTCCGGGACCGGTACCGGAAGACGGGCTTCGGCGATCCCGATGCCGTGGTAAAACCGGACCAGCCGGCGAAGCAGGAGAAGAAAGAGAAGAAAGACAAGAACGAGAAGAAAAAAGAGAAGCCGTGAATCCAGGAGCGAGCGCATTCCCCGGAGCAACGGGGCTAGCGAGCGATTAGAATAAACACAACCCTGAGGATCGAAGCTCCATGCATTTATCTTCAGGGAGGTTCAATCCAGGAGCGAGCGCTTCCCCGGAGCAACGGGGCTAGCGAGCGATTAGAATAAACACAACCCTGAGGATCGAAGCTCCATGCATTTATCTTCAGGGAGGTTCAATCCAGGAGCGAGCGCTTCCCCGGAGCAACGGGCCTAGCGAGCGATTAGAATAAACACAACCCTGAGGATCGAAGCTCCATGCATTTATCTTCAGGGAGGTTCAATCCAGGAGCGAGCGCATTCCCCGGAGCAACGGGGGTAGCGAGCGATTAGGATAATGATAACCGCCTTGAGGATCGAAGATCTCCTGCAGCTGGCTGCAGGGAGCTTCAAAACCCGCACCCGATTTGCCATTCCGCTGCTCCCGCTCCTGTTCCTGTTCTCCTGCGCCCCTCCCCGACCCGAGATCCCGATGACCGAAGTTCCCGCTGCCCCGCTGGTGCAGGAACTGGACCGCCGCCGCAGTTCCTTCTCCGGCCTCAGGGCCGCGGCGCGGGTGCAGACCGAGCGCAAGGGCAGGAAGCGCGTGTACGAGAGCGTGGCCTTTCTGCAGCAGGACCAGGCAAAGTTCCGCATCGAAGGATACGGGCCCCTGGGGGAATCGGTCTTCGGCGCGCTTTGGGACGGGAAGGACCTGATGCTGCGCATGCCCGGTGAGGCCGACTTCGCACGGGCAGGCCAATGGGCATTTGAACGCCTCATCGGGTTCCCCCTTGCGCCGTCGGAGCTTGCCGCGGTCCTTTCGGGGAACGTGCCGCCGTCGCGGAAGAGTGAAGAGGCGCGGGCGCGCTGTTCGGAGGACGGCCAATGCGTGGTCGAGTTCCGCACCGATGATGCCCGGTGGCGTGTGCGCATCGTTCCGGCTGCCGTGTTGCGGATCGAGTCCTGCGAGCGGTACCACGGCGATGATCTGGTGTACACGGCCCGGTTCGATTCCCAGGAAATGATCAACGGGTACCTGTTCCCGAAGCGGGTCACGGTGGAGAATGCGGACCGGAAGGCCGCGCTCTTGATCGAGTACCAGGACGTGGAGGTGAATGTCCCGGTCGAGGACAGCGCGTTCCTCCTGAACGGCGCGGGGACGGGACGATGAACGGACTGACCCTCCGCACACCGGCCAAGATCAACCTTTGCCTCTCCGTGCTCCGAAAGCGGCCCGACGGGTATCACGACGTCGAGATGGTTCTGCAGGCCGTGGGCCTTTACGACGAGGTGACGGTCCGGCTTTCCGGGAGCGGCATCACGGTCACCTGCGACAGCGCCGCTGTCCCGGCCGGTGCCGCGAACATCGCCTGGCGGGCGGCCCGGGAGATGCTGGACCTGTCCGGCAGGCCGTCGGGCATCGTCGTGGAGATCAAAAAGACCATTCCCGTGGCCGCCGGCCTGGGCGGAGGGAGCAGCAACGCGGCGGCAGTGCTGGTTGCCTGCAACCGTCTGCTCGGCATTGGCCTGGGCCGGGAACAGCTTGCCGGGATCGGCACGAGGCTTGGCATGGACGTCCCGTTTTTCCTGTATGGACCAACGGCCCTTGCCCGGGGGAGGGGGGAGGTCCTGACGAGCCTTCCGCCGCCGCCTAAGTTCTGGGTTTTGCTCGTCAATCCCGGGTTCGAGACCTCCACTGCCTGGGCCTATAAAAACCTGAATTTTGGGTTGACAAAAAAAGGCGATTGTACTACTATTGCAGGGCTTAACGTCAGCCAGATCGCCGGGTCGCTCCACAACGACCTCGAAACGGTGACGGCTGCCGCCCATCCGGCCATCGGGGAGATGGAGCAGGCCCTGTTCGAGGCAGGGGCGTTGGGCGCCCGCATGAGCGGCAGCGGGCCGACGGTATTCGGGATCTTCGATGCCGAGGCGGGCTGCCGGGAGGCGGTTCAAAGACTTCAGAAGAAAGGGTGGCGGCTCTATCCGGCAGAGACCCTGACCGGGCCGCTTTATGGGGACCATCTGGCGCCAGCGTTCTGACGGACAATCCGGAGGCAAGACAGCGCATCATTGATCGCACAGCGGGGGTGAGCGTATGGAGATCACAGAAGTCAGGGTGTTCCCGGTTGCCAATGAAGAGCGTCTGAAAGCCTATGCCACCATCACGATCGACAATGTCTTCCTGATCAGGGACCTCCGGGTGATCAACGGGAACACCGGCCTGTTCGTGGCCATGCCGAGCCGGAAGATGAAGGACGGAACGTTCAAGGACATTGCCCATCCGCTGAACAGCGATACCCGCCAGATGATCGAGAAGAAGGTCCTGGCCGAATATGAGCGCGAACTGGCGAACCCGACCAAGCGGCCGGAGCGTCCCGACAGCGCGGCCGACGCCAGCCAGGGGTAGCGCTGCAGCCGAGCGACCTGCCGATTCTGCATCAGACCTGAGAGGATAGGCATCCTGCCTGTCCTTTTACTGTTTTGGATTATCTCCTGAACAACGAGTGGACACATAGCAAGGATCTCGAGCAAATTAATGTCGGGACGAGGATGTTCACCTTGGTTTTCTTTTTTCTGCACCCCGGTTCACAGGTCCGTGCAGGCATGCAAGGCTGGTACTGTTGACAAGGCTACTCGAGCATCGCAGCACTTCCCCTCGCCCAGGAGTAAGGGCTCGGCCGTGACTGCTTGGCTTGGTGGTGTTATGCGGCCATGACTGCTTCCGCATGCTTGTGCACAGCCCTGTTCACGGGATGCAGGGGCATTTGGAAAGGCAGATGCAGAGGCCTATACCCAAACCCCGCATGTCACCGGAGCGGCCCTATGAATTTCCTGGGGCACCCGTCTTGGCCTAAGGAAGCGTCCCGCAGGGCGCACGCGCATGTTTGAGGCCGAAGGCCGAGTTTGCGCGGGCGAGCGGACGTGGCCTTAGACGGGTCAGGAAATTCATTCAGGCCGCGAAGGGGATATGCAAAAAAATTACGTCTCTTCAAGCGATAAAATATACCCACTCAAGAGGGACAAGACCAACTATTTTCTCCGTCCATTCGGGGATCGTCTAATGGTAGGACAGAGGCCTTTGAAGCCTTGAATCGGGGTTCGACTCCCTGTCCCCGAACCATTCTTGCGGTCGTGACGCTCCGTGCGTCGAGAGGGAACGATGGTAAAAGCGAAACAGGGCATGAAGATCTTCACCGGCAACGCCAATCCCGGCCTGGCGAAAGAGATCTGCGACCGGATGAACATCCCTCTCGGGAACGCCGTGGTCAGCCGGTTCAGCGACGGGGAGATCAATGTCCAGATCATGGACAACGTGCGCGGATGCGACGTGTTCGTGGTGCAGCCCACGGCGAGCCCGGTGAACCGGCACTTGATGGAGCTCCTCATCATGATCGACGCCCTCAAGCGCGCGTCGGCGGCCCGGATCACGGCGGTGCTGCCCTACTACGGCTACAGCCGGCAGGACCGGAAGGTCCAGCCCCGCGTGCCGATCACGGCCAAGCTCGTGGCGGACCTCATCACCACGGCCGGCGCGAACCGGGTGCTGACCATTGACCTGCACGCGGGGCAGATCCAGGGGTTCTTCAACATCCCCGTGGACAACCTGTTCGCCGCCTCGGTGCTGCTGGACTACCTTCGGTCCAAGAAGTTCAACAATCTCACGCTGGTCTCGCCCGACGCGGGCGGCGTGGAGCGTACCCGGGCGTTCGCCAAGCGGCTGAACGCCTCGCTCGCCATCATCGACAAGCGGCGGGAAAAGGCCAACGTGGCCCAGGTGATGCATATCATCGGCGACGTGAAGGGCCATGACTGCCTCCTGCTCGACGACATGGTGGACACGGCAGGCACCCTGACCGAGGGCGTGGCGGCGCTCAAGAACGCCGGCGCCGGGATCGTCTCCGCGGCCTGCACCCACGCGGTGCTGTCGGGCCCGGCCATCCAGCGGATCAACGAATCGGCGCTGGACGAGGTGATCGTCACGAACACGATCGCCCTGGACAGCAAGAAGAAGGAGTGCGGGAAGCTGACGGTCCTTTCCGTGGCGCCGGTCCTCGCCGAGGCGATGAACCGGATCCACGAGGAGACGTCGCTGAGCTCGCTGTTCGTCTAGCGGAAGGGCAGTTCGGAGTGCGGAATACGGAGCGCGGAGTCGTGCAACCCCGTGCTTCTTGGGCAGCATAAATAATCAGCGGAAGCAGTAACGGAGGAGTGAAATGGAACGCGTAGCATTGACGGCACTGGTAAGGGAAAAGGCGGGCAAGGGCGTGGCACGGGGTCTTCGCCGGGAGCAGCGGGTACCGGCGGTACTGTACAGCCACGGCAAGTCCATGCCCATATCGATGGTGAGCAAGGACGTGACGAAGATCCTCAACACCGAGGGCGGCGAGCACGCGCTCATCAACCTCACGCTCGAAGGGGCAAAAGGGTCCGGGGTGCACATGGCCCTCATCAAGGACTATCAGGTCGATCCGCTCAACGGGTCGCTCGTCCACCTGGACCTCATGGAAGTGGCCATGAACGAGAAGGTGAAGCTCCAGGTGTCCGTGCACATCACGGGCAGCTCCATCGGCGTCAAGGAAGGCGGCATCTTCCAGTACGGGCTGCGGACGCTCGAGGTCGAGTGCCTGCCGACGCAGATCCCCGACAACATCGAGGTCAACATCGCGAACCTCAAGATCAACGAGTCGCTCCACGTGCGGGACATCACGGCGCCCGAGGGCGTCCGCGTCCTGACCGACGGCGATTCCACCGTGGCGACCATCCAGCCGCCGATATCGGTCGAGAAGCTCGAGTCCATGCTTGCCGTGGCGCCGGCCGCCGAGGCTGGCGAGCCCGAGGTCGTGGGCAAGAAGAAAGAAGGCGAGGCCGAGGCTGCAGCAGCGCCTGCGGCGGCGGGGGCCAAGGGCAAAGAGGCAGCGCCCGCCAAGGAAGCTGCCGCCCCCAAGAAGGAAGCCGCGCCCAAGAAGTAGCGTAGAACGTTTGGCGCTCCGGGGGCCGCATGAAGATCATCGTCGGGCTCGGCAACCCGGGCAGAAAGTACGAACGCACGCGCCACAACGCCGGGTTCATGGCAATCGACACGCTCGCCGGCAGCCTGAAGCTCGACTGTGCGCAGGAAAAGTATCACGCCCGTATCGCCAAGGGACGGATCGGTCCTGAGGAGGCGCTCTTCGCGAAGCCGCAGACCTTCATGAACGAGAGCGGCCGTTCCGTCGGGGCCATGCTCCGGTACACCTACGCGAAGGGCGCAGATCTCGTGGTGGTCCATGACGATCTGGACCTTCCGCTCGGGAGCGTGCGGGTGAAGATCGGCGGCGGCCACGGCGGCCACAACGGTCTCCGCTCCATCATCGAGCACATCGGCACGCCGGACTTCGTCAGGGTCCGCGTCGGGGTCGGCAGGCCCATACCCGGGTTCGATGCCGCGGACTATGTCCTGAGCCCCTTCACCGCGGAAGAACGGAAGGCGGCGGTGGAGGCGGTCGAGAAGGCGGCGGAAGCGGTCAGGGCCGTTGTTCTTGAAGGCGCCGTCAAGGCCATGAACCGGTTCAACAAGCAGTGATCATGACGTCAGGCCCGGAGCGTATGGTAGAAACGGCTCCGGGTTTTTGTTTGTCCGGAGAGGGACAAGAAGGCGCCACGGAGTACACAGGGCGAGAGGTAATTTCAGCACATCGATTCAAGGTCTCTGGTCGATTGTGGATTTTTTTGCACATCCCTTTCTGCGTGCCTAGAAAGGTGACCAGGAGCAAGGGCATCGCGAGCGATTAGAATAAACAGGCTCGGTCGTCCTCGGTACATTTCGGAAACTTGCCCTTCGGGCTTCGAACATCCGAAATGTTTAACCCTCGTCCTCTGTCGCCTGCCTAAATTTTCGTATGGGAAGCCTTGACGGCGAACGTCTTTAACCAACACCGCACGTCTCTGGAGCGGACCTATGCGTTTCTTGGGCACCCATCTTGGCCTTAGGCCGCGTCCCGCAGGGCGATGCGCATGTCTGAGGCCCAAGGCCGAGTTTGCGCGATCGAGCGGACGTGGCCTTAGATGGGTCAAGAAAGGCATTGTCGCCCCCTGCATCACACTGCAGGGAGTCTCCGATCCTCAAGGAAGTTGCTATTCTAACCGCTCGCTATGCGCTCGCTCCTGGATTTAGGACGCGAAAGAGATGTGCAAAAAGATCCACAAGCAACCAGGTGTAATATCCAGACACGAGCTGCTCTCACTGACAAAGAGCCGTCATTTCTTCCATTCATTTAGGACATCAGTAAACCGTGTTCATCTGTGGTTTATGAGATATGAGAGTCTTTCTCTGTGATCTCTGGGCCTCTGTGGCAAGACGGTAGTCCACACAAGGGGCATAGGTGTCATACTGCGACCCACTCAAAAGGGCGAAGACACTAATTATATATCATTGTTGCACTAGGAGTCTTTCATGGGTTTCAACTGCGGCATCGTCGGCCTGCCGAACGTCGGCAAGTCCACCATCTTCAACGCGCTGACCTCGGCCGGGGCGCAGGCGTCCAACTATCCCTTCACCACCATCGACCCGAACGTGGGCGTGGTGGACATGCCCGACGAGCGGCTCGACGTGCTCGCCGGTATCTACCAGCCCAAGAAGGTGACGCCCACGATCATGGAATTCGTGGACATCGCGGGGCTCGTGAAGGGCGCCGCCCAGGGCGAGGGTCTGGGCAACAAGTTCCTGGCCAACATCCGCGAGGTGGACGCCATCGCCCACGTGGTGCGGTGCTTCGACGACCCCAACGTCGTGCACGTTGCCGGCACCGTGGACCCGAAATCGGACATCGAGGTCATCGAGGCCGAGCTCATGCTCGCGGACCTCGATGCCATCGAGAAGCGGCTGTACAAGGCCGAGAAGCTGGTCAAGACCGGCGACAAGAAGACCGCCGATGAAGTGGACTTCATGAAGCGGCTGAAGGAGATGCTGGCGAAGGGAGAGCCGGTCCGCCGGGGCGTCCATTCCGAGGAAGAAGCGCTGTGGCTCAAGGGCTATGCCCTGCTTTCGTCGAAGCCGGTCCTGTATGTGGCGAACGTGGCCGAGGACATGGTGGACAAGCCGAACCCGTACGTGGACGCGGTCAGGAAGATCGCCGCCGAGGAAGGCGCGGGCGTCGTGGTCATCTCGGGCCAGGTGGAGGGCGAGATCGCCCAGCTCCCGAAGGAAGAGCGGACGGAATACCTCGCGGGCATGGGGCTCAAGGAATCCGGCCTCGACCGGATGATCCGCGCAGGCTACGACCTCCTGGGGCTCATCACCTATTTCACGGCAGGCGAGAAGGAGGTCCGCGCCTGGACCATCACCAAGGGCACGAAGGCGCCGCAGGCCGCAGGCAAGATCCACACGGACTTCGAGAAGGGGTTCATCCGCGCCGAGGTGTTCCACTACGATGACCTGATGAAGCACAAGACCGAGCAGGCGGTGAAGGCTGCGGGATTGCTCCGGTCGGAGGGCAAGGAATACGTCGTGAAGGACGGGGACATCATGCTGTTCCGGTTCAACGTGTAGACC
>CAWIYV010000014.1:0-597468 GCA_963840455.1 Nitrospirota bacterium
AGGCCGGCTGATGAAACATTCCATTCTCCCGCTCATCCTTCTGTCGTTCTTTACGTTCTCCTGCCAGACCGTGCCCATCACGGGCAGGGAACAGCTCTCCTTCGTCCCCGCAAGCCAGATCCTCCCGATGAGCTTCGATCAGTACAGCGATTTTCTCTCAAAACACACGGTGGTCGAACAGGGCGAGCATGCGGAGATGGTCACGCGCGTCGGGACGCGGATCGAACATGCCGTGGAGCGGTATTTTTCCGATCACGGCCTTTCGTCGCGGCTCTCAGGGTACAAGTGGGAATATCACCTGGTCGAGGACAAGCAGATCAACGCCTGGTGCATGCCCGGCGGCAAGGTGGTGGTCTATTCGGGGATCCTGCCGCTCACGAAGGACGAGAACGGGCTTGGCGTGGTCCTCGGCCATGAGATCGCGCACGCCGTGGCCAACCACGGGGGCGAGCGCATGAGCCAGGCCCTTCTGGTGGAGATGGGCGGTCTTACCCTCGATGCCGCGCTGTCGCAGAAACCGAAGCAGACGAATGACCTGTTCCTTACCGCCTACGGACTGGGCGCGCAGGTGGGCGTGCTGCTCCCGTACAGCAGGGTCCAGGAGTCCGAGGCCGATCACCTGGGGCTCATCTTCATGGCCATGGCCGGATACGACCCGCACGGGGCCGTGGGGTTCTGGGAGCGGATGGTCGCGTCGCAGCACGGCAAGGCGCCGCCCGAGTTCCTGAGCGATCATCCCGCGGATGCGCGGCGCATCGAGAATATCAAGAAGCTCCTGCCGGAGGCGATGACCTATTACCGGCCGCAATGAACCTCTCAGGAATCATATGGCCAGGTCTCCTGTGTTGTCATTTTGCTTTTTTGCCCGGTCGCTTTGATGAAATGATATGAAAGTAGCGAAAGGAAGGACGCGATGAATAGAAAAATTACGAAGAACTGGTTCCTCGCATTTGCTGTTGTTGCGGCGTTCCTTCTCCTCGCCGGCTCAAGGGAGTTCATCTCCTTTGTCGTGGACCTGCAGTTCTTCCGCGAGATCGGTTTCGAAGCGGTCTTTACCAAGACCTACACCGCAAAGCTCTTGACCGGGCTCGCGTTCGGCGGGATCGTATTTTTCCTGATCTATATCAACCTCCTGATCGCCGGAAAGCGAAAATTCCCGTTCAGCGGCATGAACATCCTTCTGGAAAGCGTGCCGCAGTTGGCGCGCGTGGATCTCAGCCGGCTGATGGGCAGGATATCGCTCCTGGTGTCGCTCGCTGCATTCCTGTTCAGCCTCCCGATCGGCATGCGCTATTGGGAGCGGCTGCTCCTCTTCCTGAACAGCACGCCTGCTGGCCTCGCGGACCCGCTCTTCGGCAAGGACATCTCGTTCTATCTGTTCACCTACCCGTTCATCGACTCGATGAACACGATGCTGCGCACCCTGATCGTGATCTCGGCGATCCTGACAGCTGCGGTCTATCTTGTCCGGGGCGGCGTGGTGATCATGGCCAGGCACTTCGACCTTGATCCTGTCGTGAAGCGCCATCTCGGCATCCTGGTATCGCTCTTTCTCTTAAGCCTCTCCGTGAGCTTTGCTCTCGACCGCTACGGGCTGCTCTTCGTTGAACACGGCGTCCTGTACGGCGCCTCGTACACTGACGTGAACGCCCGTCTCTTCATGCTTTCGGTCATGGTCGCTGCTCTCCCTCGCTGCTGCGATCGCGGTGCCGGTCTTTGCCGCTCGTGGCTCCCTCGTTCTGCCGCTCGTTGCTCTGGGTGCTCTCATCGGCCTTTCCGTGCTGGGGCTGCAGATCTATCCAGCCATGCTGCAGAGCTTCAAGGTCTCGCCGAACGAGATCGTGCTCGAACGGCCCTACATCGCGGACCATATCAAGTTCACCCGGTACGGCTTTGGCCTGGAGAACATGGGATTACAGCCCTTTGCCGCGAACAAGCAGCTGACCTTCAGCGATATCCGGAAGAACCTGGCCACCATCCAGAACATCCGGCTCTGGGACGAGGAACCCCTCTTAAAGACGTACAGCCAGCTGCAGCAGATCCGGACCTACTATCACTTCAGCGGCGTGGACAATGACCGCTATACCGTGAACGACAAGTACCGCCAGGTCATGCTGTCCCCCCGGGAGCTGTCCTACGCTGATCTGCCGGAGAAGTCATGGATCAACGAACGGCTCGTCTTCACCCATGGCTTCGGCCTGGCCATGGGGCCCGTGAGCGGCATCACCAAGGAAGGGCTTCCGGAATTCTATATCAAGGACATCCCGCCGGTGTCCACGGCAGGGCCGAAGGTGTCCCGGCCCGAGATCTACTACGGCGAAAGCCCGAACGACTACGTCATCGTGAACACCAGGACAAAGGAGTTCAGCTATCCCACGACAGAAGGGAACGTCTACACTGTGTATGCAGGGAAAGGCGGCGTCCGGCTCTCGTCCTTCCTCATGCGGTTCCTCTATGCCGCCTACTTTGGAAACGCCAATATCTTCCTGTCGAGCGACGTGATCAATGAAAGCCGGATACTCTATAACCGGAAGATCGTCGATCGCGTGGCAGCGGTAGCACCGTTCCTGTCGTACGATCCTGATCCGTACATGGTCATCGCTGACGACGGCAGATTGTTCTGGATCATCGACGCCTACACGCAGAGCGCTCATCTCCCTTATTCGAAGCCGCTTGCGGGAGGGACCAACTATATCCGTAATTCCGTCAAAGTGGTCGTGGACGCCTATGACGGTTCGGTCTCGTTCTACCTTGTGGACCAGAAGGACATCCTGGCAAAGACCTACGCCAGCATCTTCCCGACACTGTTCAAACCAATGAGCGATATGCCCGCAGACGTCGGCCGGCACATCCGGTATCCCCGGGCGCTGCTCAAGGTCCAGGCGCGGATGTTCACCACCTTCCATATGACGGACCCCTCGGTGTTCTACAACAAGGAGGACCTCTGGGAGATCCCGTCGTACCGCGGGAAGACCATGGACCCCTATTACCTCATCACCAGGCTGCCGGGGTTCGACGAGGAAGAGTACATCCTGCTCCTCCCGTTCACCCCGTCGAAGCGGGACAACCTGGCCGCCTGGATGGCCGCGCGAAGCGACGGCAAGAACTACGGCAAGGTCACGGTCTACACCTTTCCGCGCGATAGGCTCGTCTTCGGGCCGCGCCAGATCGACGCCCGGATCGACCAGGACTCCTATATCTCGCAGCAGCTCACGCTCTGGGGCCAGCACGGCTCCGATGTGATCCGGGGGAGCCTCCTCGTCATCCCCATCGAGGACTCGCTCATCTACGTGCAGCCGCTCTTCCTGGTGGCCACGGAGAAGGGCGGCCTGCCCGAGCTGCGGAGGGTCATCGTTGCCTACGGGAACAACGTGGTGATGGAAGAGACCCTCGATGCCGCGATCCAGCGCCTGTTCAGCGGCCAGCTGCCGAGCATGCGCATGATGGAGACCGGCGGGGTAACGGGCAAGCGGCCCTCACGGGAGCTGAGCTCGCAGGCGCTCGAACAGCTGCGCAAAGCGAGAGAAGCGCTCCGGAAAGAAGATTGGGCCGGTTACGGGAAATACCAGAAAGAGCTGGAAGAAACACTCCGGGAAATGGCGAAGTAGGTTTGAGCAGGAAACAGCTGACACGGAGACGCGGTGACATCCCCGACTGAATCGCTCGGGGACAGGCGGGGACAAGGAGACCAGGAGGCAGGGAGACACGGAACCGCGAGGTCAGGTCTTCTATTTTGATAGGATCTTCTCCTTCCTTTCGCGTTCTAAGAATTTCGGCAGTCCCGCGCCTCGTGATCGTCCCATGCATACGCACAGACTTCGCAGCCGGACTACCCGGCGCTTGGGTATGGCAAAGACTTTGGCAGTCCCATACGAAAATTTAGGCAGGCGACAGAGGACGAGGGTTAAACATTTCGGATGTTCGAAGCCCGAAGGGCAAGTTTCCGAAATGTACCGAGGACGACCGAGCCTGCCGTGAAGAATTTTCGTCGGGTGCCCTTCTTGGGTCACCTTTCTTGGGCACGCAAGAAAGGTGACAAAGAATGAGAATGATCATGCCTGCGCGGGCCTGTGAATCCAGGAGCAAGCGATTAGCGAGCGATTAGAATAAACACTTACCCTGAGGATCGAAGCTCCATGCCTCTTGCAGTAGGGAGCTTAAATCCAGGAGCAAGCGCTAAGCGAGCGATTAGAATAAACATTACCCTGAGGATCGAAGCTCCACTGCCTCTTTCCGTAGGGAGCTTAAATCCAGGAGTAAGCGCTTAGCGAGCGATTAGAATTGCAACTTCCTTGAATTTTTTGGGCAGCCCGGTGGCTTGCTGTGCTAAGCATGTGGAGCTTGTTCGGTCAATCGGAACCATGTGACAGCCGCAGCACTTCCCCTCGCCCGAAACGGGGGGCTCGGCCGTGTCTGCTAAAGCTTTTCGGCAGTCCTGCGCCTCGTGATCGTTCCATGCATACGCACAGACTTCGCAGCCGGGCTACCCGGCGCTTGGGTAAGGCAAAAACTTTAGTCGTCCCATACACCTTTCTTGGGCATGCAAGAAAGGTGACAAAGAACTAGAATGATAAGACTGTAGGGGTGCAGGCCTGAAAAGATGAAATGTTAGCTGCTCTGTCCTAAGAAGCCGAGCTATGCTTGCCTCGGAGGGAACGTATGATCGTCGCCGACCTCGATACGATCGAACACCAGATGACGCTGACGCCTGAGCTCCGGCAGGCGATCGCTTTCCTGCGCCGGAAGGACCTCCCGGACCTTCCCGATGGAACAATGACCATCGACGGTACGCGCGTCTTTGCCATTCTCCAGCGGTATCGGACCGCCCACGTCGATGCACCGAAGTTCGAATGCCACCGGAAGTACCTCGACGTGCAATACGTCCTCTCCGGCGAAGAGATCATCGGATGGGCGCCCGTGTCCGGGATGACGGCCTCGTTCGACTACGATGCAGGTCAGGACCTCTGTTATGGGCTGATGCAGCCAGGGACGTGGTCGCCCGTGCGTCTCAAAGCCGGGCAGCTCGCCGTGCTCTGGCCCGAGGACGGCCACGCCCCCCGGATCGCGGCGGGAAGTCCGTGCCTGGTGAGGAAGATCGTTGTGAAGGTGGCGGTATAGCTGCTTCGAGAGACCTCCTGGGATCAAATCTTCAAAAGTGACATCCTTCCCTTGCCAGTTATACCGTCAAGCTGTACAGCTGCGTCCTCATGAGCAGCCACCCGGCCGGGAGGGACAAAAAGAGGCACCGGAACCCATGCCCGGTGCCTCGCTACCTGACAAACTAATTGAACACACATCCCTGGGGGCGGGAGCGCAACTTTACCCTGCGCGATCGCTCACCCGGAAACGCATGCTGCTACACCGCATGCTTGAACTTCTCTTTCCCTTCGAGGTACATTACTTCGCCTGATTCCACGGCCGCGGTAACCGCGCTTTTGCCTGCCCCGTAGAGTTCCTTGCTCTTGTCAATGGCGGAAGCAACCCGCTCCCCTGTACTCGAGGCGAACCGCTTCAGGTCTTTCCTGATCTCGGTTCCTGATTTCGGTGCCAGCAGCAGCGCAATGCCCGCCCCGATGATGCCGCCCGCCAGGACCGGGACCATGAACGAGCGCTTCTCGTTGATAATGAACTCTAAGGGCTTTTCCTCCACGTACGCCTTCTTGCCGGCTTCCACGGCTTTACCTACAAACTCTCTGCTTTCACCATAGAGGCCCTTGCCTATATCAATGGCCTGTGAGACCCGGGTAGCGACCCGCTTCAGGTCTTCCCTGATCTCGGTTCCTGATTTCGGCGCCAGCAACAGCGCCAACCCCGCCCCTAGAGCGCCGCCTGCCAGGACCGGCGTAAGGATCGATCCTTTCCTATTTGTGATTTCTTCTTTCATGATCATCACTCCTTTCTTCTGTTACTTGTTACTGTTCTCAAAAGGGTTGAGACCCCTGCCTTCACGCCTGCTTTCGACCCCGCCCTGTTCGTCCGCCATACGCTTACGATCGATGCGCGGGAAACCACGGCGCAGATGCTGCATGGCACAATGCCAATCTTCGGCAGCGCACCATGCATTGTGATCGCATTCGTGAAATCTTCTTTATTAAAGTATAGCACTCTTTCCGGGAAACAGGAGAGAACGGAAGGATATCGGCAAAATAAGCGGAAAGAGAGGCATCTTGGGGCAAGGTCTTTACCGGCTGTTGAAAAACACCAATTCCGTCATTGAGAGAAGCGATTTTCGCAAGCCTGCCCCCGCATGATTTAAGCAGGGGCGGCAATCTCAACTCATTGATTTGATTGAATCCAGGAGCGAGCGCTTAGCGAGCGATTAGAATAAACACTACCCTGAGGATCGGAGCTCAATGCCTCTTTCCGTAGGGAGCTTAAATCCAGGAGCAAGCGCTTAGCGAGCGATTAGAATAAACACTACCCTGAGGATCGAAGCTCAATGCCTCTTTCCGTAGGGAGCTTAAATCCAGGAGCAAGCGCTTAGCGAGCGATTAGAATAAACACTACCCTGAGGATCGAAGCTCCATGCCTCTTTTCCGTAGGGAGCTTAAATCCAGGAGCGAGCGCATTCCCCGTAGCTTGCTGCAGGGAGCTTCAATACGAGATTGTTTCGTTTCGCTCCCCAAGACAGCCGAAAGACTTTTTCAACAGCCTGTTTATACTCTCCCGTTATCTTGCCTCACGACCAGTCCGGTGCTACTATATATAATAAAAGAATGAGAGATGGATAGATCAGTATCGAACTCTGGCAACTCTCATCATGACGGTTGTGAGATCGGAACGGGATACACAGGGAAGGAAGGGGCACATCACATGAAGAAGATCATGCGGAACATCATCGTCACGCTCCTGCTGCTCGCCTGCAGCGGCTGCTGCCCCGTTTTTGTCCCGGTAGAAGGAGGAGATCGCGGAGGAGAACGCGGAGGGCATGATCACCACGATCAAGGTGACCGCGGCGGTCACCGTGACTAGGAGCAAAGGAGCCAACAAAATGAAAAAGCTCGTTTTAGGAACGATCCTTTTGGCAATGGCAATTGTCGCACCTGTTCCCGCAATGGCAGGGGTGGATGTACATATTGGAATTAATCTGCCGCCGCCCGTCGTATTTGAGGCGCCTCCGCAGGTGATCGTGCTGCCTGATACAAACTATGTGTACGTTGTTCCCGATATAGGTGTGGACATTTTTTTCTGGAACGGCTGGTGGTGGCGACCATGGGGAGGCGGTTGGTATCGCTCATATTATTATGACCGGGGTTGGGCTTATTATAACAACGTACCACGTTTTTATTATGATGTAGACCCGGGTTGGAGAGGATACTACAGAGACCATAACTGGTACGGACACCGGTGGAACTATGAACCGATCCCTCACCAGCAACTTCAGCAGAACTGGAAGAGCTGGAATCATGATCGCTATTGGGAAAGGCAGAGAACCTGGGGCGTACAGAACTATCAACCCCGGCCGCAGCAGCAAAGGCAGGAACTAAGACAGCAAAGGCAAAGGCAATATCAGCAGAATCCTGAGGTCCAGCGACATCAGCAAGAGAGACAGCGGCAGCAAAAACAGCCGCAGGTTCAGCAACCACAAGGTCAACAGCAAAGACAACCCCAGGTTCGACAACCACAACAGCAACAACGTCAGCCGCAGGTTCAGCAACCACAAGGTCAACAGCAAAGACCACCTCAGGTTCGACAACCGCAACAGCAACAACGTCAGCCGCAGGTTCAGCCCACAGAGAAAAAAAGGCCTCAGGGCGGCCCTGCACCGGCCGGCGAGCAGAAGAAGGCGAAGCCCGAGAAGAAGGTGAAACCCATTGAACCTGGAGAAGGCCGCGAATCTAGGGACGGGAGGAGGTCTGACGAGCCACGCAATGCTCCTGAGAGGTAGGGCAGTAGCACTTTAGGGTCACCCACTTAAAGAGCACCATCAAACGAAAAAAGCTGTCTTGTGGCGAGAAACGGTACGGGGGAGCTCCGGGGGTCGAATCTTCAAAATTGACATCCTTCTCTTATTCTGCCATGGTTTGCCATGGCCAGACCCCTCCGCATCCAGTACGACGCCGCGGAGTATTATGCCACGTGCCGTGGCAATGAACGACGCGAAATTTTCAAGGACGACGGCGACCGGAAAAGGTTCATCCAGATACTCCTGAAGTCCCTTGCGAGTTATACCGTCAAGCTGTACAGCTGCGTCCCCTCATGAGCAACGCTTGCACCTGCTCCTTGAGACGAGACGCCCACGGGAAACCTCGGCGAATCCACGCCCCATTTCTCTCTGCTAAAAATATTCTTTTATCCAGAAGCACAAAGATACTGAAACAGTGCTATATTTGAACTAAGGTTAGTTGCATTAGTTAGAAACCATGCAATAAGTCTGTTCGCTGTTGTTTCAAATTTTCAGGAAAGGGGTGATTCGTATGTTGCTAGACACTGCAAGAGCCGAATTAAAGAGGTTTAGCCAGCCAGACGAGGTGAGAACATTTCCCTACGGGAAGGTGGAATTAATAACGATCGGAGGAGCAACGATCGGGAAGGCGACATTTGAGCCGGGTTGGAAGTGGTCAACGTCGTTGCAACCGCTGGTGAAAACAAAAAGCTGTGAGGCCCCGCACTTCCAGTATCATGTAGCGGGCACCATCATGGTCTTGATGGATGATGGGACGAAGCTTGAGTGCAAGGCAGGCGACGTATCCCTCCTGCCGACTGGACACGATGCATGGGTGGTGGGGAATGAGCCTGCCGTCGTTGTGGATTTTCAAGGCATGGTTGAGTATGCAAAAAAGTCCTCATGACCACGATAACCAATGAGTCGGGGGGCTCATTGGCTGCTCTCTGGTGCAGCGGCACGGGATGTCGGTAACAGATGCTCACGGAAATATGCGAGTTCCGTAGCAAGTGGACTTTACGGTTGGAATCGAAAGAGAATGTCTCAGGAAGGGAGGTGGCGACCATGACGGAGAAATTAAAACAACTTGAATGCGATCCAAAATGCGGTTTCCTGATTCGGAGTCACAATGAGAAGGAGATCGTGGAAATAGCGATTCAACACGCGAAAAAAGCGCACAGCATGACGGTTACCGAAAAGGACGCACGAGGCATGCTGAAAGACGCATAGTGCAGGAGAAGGGGGGGGCTGTTCGAGGTCAGGCTTGACTTCTTGATTTGGAGAAGCGTCGCCGCCTGCCCGAGAGCGCGCTGCGTCCCCTTCGGCTTCGTCCTTTTCGCTAGGCATGGTGTTCCAGGAGCTCCTCTTGTCTCGCGCGACCTGCACCGGCCCGGCAGCGCCGGTGCAGTGATCATCCCATGCTTCCTGCCATTCCCGCTCGGCTCAGAACCCGTTCTGCACGATCGAAATGAGCGTGTCCTTCATCATGGCGCCGGTCTTCATGCTCATCCATGGGGACTGCAGGGTCACATTGATCTTGCCTTTCTTGAAGAGCGCGCCTTCCCTGGTCACTTCTCCCACGCTCTCAAGCCCCTGCTTCCGGTAGAACTCGGCGACCTTCGCAAGGGGATCATTCGTGCGGTAGCAGGCCCCGTTGAATCCCATGGATTCCTTGAGGGCCTTCGAGGTCGCTTCATCATATTTCGCGCCGGGATAGACCGGCACCCCGAACTTTTCATCAGCTGAAGCCGGGCTCGCGGTCAGCACGAGGAACACTGCGAAGATCCAGCCTGTACGCTTCATGGTCGCCTCCTGGGGTCGTCTGTCAGATTTTCCGCCCTGTCATTTCGGCAGCGCGGTCAGGTCCATGCTATCGATCAGTCCCTAGGGCAGGGGCAGGTCGCAAACGCCTGATCCGCGGATCTCCACAAGGAACCGGTTGTTCACCGGGAACACGAAGTTGCTGCCGCCGCTTACCGGATTGGGGTCAAATCGTATTTGTTGACAATGATGGTAACGTTAACAATTTGACGTCATTTCGCCGCGGTGATCACCTTCAGGATGGCTTGTTTGCTGATGTAGCAGACCTTGCCGTAGGCCCGCGTGCACAGGAACCTGCCGGTGAGGTTCAGACAGTCCGAGAGCCGTCTGCGCTGGTCCGGCACGTCGGCCAGGAGGTCGCCGCTCACCTGGGCCCCGTCGCGGAAGATCACGGTGACGAGCTCGACGTGCATGATGTTGAAGGCCGTTTCGTCCTCCGGGTTGTGGACCTCGACCATCCGGACCGCGCTCATGCTGATGAACTCCGGCGTATGGCCGCTGGACAGGGGGAAGAAGGCGTTCTTGTTCTCCAGGAAGGCCATCATCTTCTGGTGGAGCGTCCGCGCGTCCGGATTGTACTCCAGGAAGATGTTTCCCTCGATCGTGTCCCCGCCGAGGAGGTACACGGTGACCAGCTGCTTTTCCTTGGGAACGACGAGCTCTCGTTGATCGGCCACGATATCCTCCTTAATCGCCCAGTCCGGCCAGGTTGATCGTGATGCCCTTCGACTTCAGCATGGTGACGAAGCCCTGCTTGTCGATGGACTTGATGTAGGCCTCCTCGGGCGCGACCGTCTTGTCGACGACGTACTTGAAGAGGGCCTCGTTCAACAGCGTCATGCCCTGTCCCTTTGCCGTCTGCATGACCGAGGGGATCTGGTAGATCTTTCCCTCCCGGATGAGGTTGGACACGGCGCTGTTCACGAACAGGACCTCCATGGCGGCCACCCGGCCCCCGCCGATCTTCTTGCAGAGCGTCTGGGAGATCACGCCCTTCAGCGAGCTTGCCAGCATGGTCCGGATCTGGGACTGCCGGTCCGCCGGGAACTGGTCGATGATGCGGTCCACGGTCGAAGCGGCGGTGGTGGTGTGGAGGGTGCCGAAGACGAGGTGGCCGGTCTCGGCCGTCTCGATGGCGATGGCGATCGTCTCGAGGTCCCGCATCTCGCCCACGAGCACGATGTCCGGGTCCTCGCGCAGCGCAGCGCGGAGCGCGTTGGCGAAGGACCTGGTGTGCACGTGGACCTCGCGCTGGTTGATGAGGCATTGCTTCCGCTGATGGACGAACTCGATGGGGTCCTCGATGGTGATGATGTGGTCCTTCCGGTGCCGGTTGATGTAGTCCACGAGCGCGCAGAGGGTGGTGGACTTGCCGGAGCCTGTGGGTCCCGTGACCAGGACCAGCCCCTTGGACAGGAAGCAGAGGTCAAGCACCTCTTTCGAGAGCCCCAGCTTTTCGGCGGTCACGATGTCCATGGGGATCGTCCGGAAGACCGCGCCCATGCCGAATCGGTCCAGGAAGACGTTCACGCGGAACCGCGCGAGGCCCGCGATCTCATAGGCGAAGTCGGTGTCGTGGATGTCCTCGAACTGGCTGGCGTTGTGCGGCAGCATGATGCCCCCGATGAGGGCGCTCATGCGCTCCGGCGTGATGGGGGGCTGGTCGGAGAGCTCCTGCATGTCGCCGTGGAGACGGATCAGGGGTCTATGGTTCGAGGTGATGTGAAGGTCCGACGCCCCCATCTGGAACATCTTGCGCAGCAGGCCGTTGATCTCCGGTTCAGCGCCCGATGCCGCAGGTCTCGGTGCGCCTGCAGCGCCAGGCGCCGCGGCGTCCTCATCATATCCGGGAATGGCGATCTTCGCCGTGATGTTGTCGCCTTCAGATGTGTACAGTACCACCACGGTCTTTCCGCCGAAGGTGTATTCGAACCGGGAAGGCTTCCGCTGGGCGATGGCGGCCCGGATGCCCATGGGGGCGATCTCCTGCACGAGCGGAATGAGCTGCTGGGCAGAAAGCTGCTGGTTCAGCATCGGCTTCGCGCCGGCATCGGTCTTGAGCATCGGGTTCTTGCCGGACTCGAGGAGGATCTCCTGGTTCAGCTGGAGCTTGTCGATGAGCTTGTCGAGTTGTGCCATGGGGCCTTCCTGATGGGTTCGGATGGTAAAGGGTAGACAAAATTTAGCACATTTCGGCGGGTTTTTCCAGCCTTATCAGGGCGGGCCGCCGTACAGGGGAAAAAGGGGTTTCGCGGGACAGGCGCAGCAGGGGGAGGGCCTCGGGGAATGAGGGTACCATTTGCCATGCTCTTTCAGGAACCTGGAAAATTCCTGTTTCAAGCTGCCGGCGAGGACCGATCCATTCGTGCGGACAGGTGAGCATTTTTTCTCCGCTTGTCAACAGCGGGGTAATTGAGTACAATCCACCCATGCAGCGCTCCCTACACAAGGCCGGTCCGGCGGACGCTTTCACGGGCCGCCTCCGCGAGCTGGGGCTCCGCAGGGAGGACCTTGTCGAGAAGTTCATCCGATCCGCCGGCAAGGGCGGGCAGAACGTCAACAAGACCTCGACGTGCGTCTATCTCAAGCATCTCCCGACCGGCATTGAGGTCAAATGCCAGCAGGAGCGTTCCCAGGCCATGAACCGCATCGCCGCACTCGGACTCCTCGCCGGGAAGATAGCGCAGGCCGCCCTCAGAGTGAAGCAGGCGCGGAAGCAGGCGCAGGAGAAGGAGCGCCGGAGGAAGCGTCCGCGGCCGGCCCGGCTGAAGGAAAGGATCCTCGAGACCAAGAAAAAGGTCGCCGAGAAGAAGCGGCTGCGGGGGAAGAAGTTCGAGGAATAAGAAACAGGGTCATTTCCAGAACAAGTGGGTACGATCATAAGGATCTCGAACGAATTCGTGTCCGTACGAGGAAGTTCCTGTTGGTTTTCTTTTTTCTGCATCCCGGTTGTATCTCCAAGCAGCAAGATGCATGGAGATACGATCCTCAAGGTAGGTTTATCCTAAGCGCTCGCTAATCCCGCGAAAACCCGCGGGATGCGCTCGCTCCTGGATTCGCAGGTCTGTGCAGGCATGCATTGCTGGTACTTTTTACAGGTTTACTCGAGCACCGCAGCACTTCCCCTCGCCTGAAAAAACGGGCTCGGCCGTGTCTGCCTGGCTTGGTGGTAGCATTGGCCGGGACCGCTTTCGCATGCTTGTGCACAGACCTGTTGAAGCTCCCAAAAGCAAACTGCATGGAGCTTCGATCCTCAGGGTAGTCTTTATTCTAGTCGCTTGCTGAGCCCAAACTGCGGGGCTGAGCTCGCTCCTGGATTCACGGGATGCAGGGGCCCCTGGAAAGTCAGAGGCATTGGTCTTTACCCAAGCCCCGCATGTCCCCGGCGCGGCCCTATGAAATTCCTGGGCCCCCGTCTTGGCCTAAGGCAGCGTTCCGCAGGGCGAACGCGCATGTCTGAGGCCGAAGGCCGAGTTTGCGCGGGCGAGCGGACGTGGCCTTAGACGGGTCAGGAATTTCATTCAGGACGCGAAGGGGATATGCAAAAAATGAAATAATATACCCACTCACGAGGAAGAAGACCCAAGAACCAAAGGGGCAGGTATCCAGGGTCAAGTCCGTAACCTCTGTGCCTCCGTGGTGGAATCTCATCTGATGTCAGTTTCCGGAGGGAAAGTGGACAGGAACGAACGGTTCGGCAGCGCAACCCGGGTCATCCAGGTCGGTTTCTGGGTGAACGCGGGGCTCATGACCATGAAGCTCCTTGCCGGCCATTTCGGCAGGTCCGAGGCGGTCTTTGCCGACGGCATGGAGAGCGCCGCGGACTTCATCGCGATCCTTGCGAGCATGATCGCCCTGCGCATCGGCAGCCAGCCCTATGACGAGGCGCACCCCTATGGCCACGGCAAGGCCGAGAGCCTCGCGGCGATCATTGTGGCCCTCGTCATCTTCGGGACCGGCGGATGGATCCTTTTCCGGGCCGTGCACACCATCATCGACGGTGCCTATGAGGTCCCGGGCGCCGTGGCCGTGGCCGCGGCATTCCTGACGATCATCATCAAAGAGGCCCTGTACCGGTATTCCATAACCGTTGGGAAGCGGCTCGGCAGCCCCGCCATCCTTGCCGCTGCCAAGGACCACCGGAAGGACGCCATCACCTCCGTCAGCACCCTGATCGGCGTGACCGGCGCGTTCTTCGGCCTGGCGATCATGGACCCGATCGCCGCGGGCCTCACCTCTTTCTTCATCTTCCACATAGGGTACGAGACGTTCATGACCGCCGCCCATGAACTGATGGACGGCTTCCCGGCCGATGAGTGCATCGGCGACATTGCGAAGCTTGCCGAGGGGGTCGAGGGCGTCGAGCATGTCCACGAGATCCGCTGCCGAAGGTCCGGCCAGTACCTCATCGTGGACCTGAAGCTGGACATGGACCCCGAGATGACGGTCCGGCGCTCCCACACCATCGCCACGGAGGTCAAGCGGCGCATCTTCGAGGGCTTTCCCCACGTGGGCGACGTGATGATCCATATCAATCCCCACGAGGAGCAGCACGAGGACCTCATACGGTTGTAAAAAAAACAGCGCAAGACCGCATTTTTCTGTTGACGGAAAAAGTTCAGGGAGTTATCATATATCCGTTGTCCGGCCAGTGCGGCCGGGCGGTCTCATTCTTCTCTCATTATGTAGGATACGCTGGTTTTCATGGCATTCATTGTTCTTCTCATTATCGGTCTTTCACTGGTCCCTTCCTTCGCGTTCGCCTGGGGTCCGCTGACCCATATGTACCTGGGCAACGAGATCTTTGCCTACGGTCCGCTCATCCCCGCCGGGATCTTCGCCCTCATCAAGAAATACCGCCAGGACTTCCTGTACGGGAACCTCATGGCCGACAGCATCATCGGAAAGAAGTACCTGCCTGATGATAAAAGCTCCCACAGCTGGGAGGTGGCTATCCGCCTCCTGAACCAGGCGGAGCAGGACGCCGAGAAGGCCTTTGCCTACGGTTACCTCAGCCACCTGGCCGCCGACACGGTAGCCCATGAGATACTGACCGAGGATATGCGCAACATGGAGCACACGTGGGCTGAGCTGAAGGCAGACAGCATGATCAAAAAGTCCTACTGGGTCCAGTCCGTGACCTTCAGCAAGGCGGTCCAGAAGCGGAACGACCTGTTCATGGAAAGCTCCCTCGACCGGTTCCTCTTTTCCTACAAGACGAACAAGCGCATCTACAAAAGCGTGGTGTTCCTTTCGTTCCTGAACAAGAAGCGGAAGCGCGCACTGGACCGGGACCACCTGAACAAGCTCCACTTCGAGTCCATTGCCAGGACCCTGGACCTCTTCGAGAACGGCGTCGAAGCCGCGGTCCTCGAAAAAAGCCCCCTGTAGACGTTCCTTCTCTGCGATCCCCCTGATCCTCATTGTTGTGTGTGCCGCGTCTGATATACGATCCTCATCGTCCCGTCCCTTGAAGGAGGCCCGCATGGATATTACGACCGTGAAGGTCCCTATCCCCGAAGGCTGCAACATCATCCTGGGCCAGACCCATTTCATCAAGACCGCCGAGGACCTCTACGAGATCATCGCGGGTGCGGTGCCGGGTGCGAAGTTCGGCATCGCGTTCACCGAGGCCTCGGGCCCCTGCCTCATCCGCACCGAGGGGAACGACGATGGCCTCGTCCGGTCCTGTGCGGAGACGCTCCAGTCCATCGGCGCAGGCCACGTGTTCTGCATCCTGCTCAGGAACGCCTTCCCGGTGAACGTGCTGAACCAGATCAAGAACTGCCCGGAGGTCTGCCGTGTCTTCTGCGCCACGGCGAACCCCCTCGAAGCGGTCGTGGCAACGAGCGCCCAGGGCAAGGGCGTCCTCGGCGTCATTGACGGCTTCCCGCCGAAAGGCGTCGAGACCGGGCCGGACCGGGCCCAGCGCCGGGAGTTCCTGCGGAAGATCGGGTACAAACTGTAGGAAGACTCCGCTTGCCTATTCCGGGGAAAAGGGGTAAAGTGTGCGGGATCTGCGAACCGGGAAGGGCCCGGTATCACGAGGAACGAAGGAGTGCATTCCATGAAGAGAACGGGAATAATGATGATCGCGCTGATCATGATGATCAGTACGGGTGCCGCGTTCGCGGCGAACGAGAAGACGGCGTCCGAACCGGCGGTGAAAAAACCGTCGATCAAACCCATGCAGGAAGAGAGCTCGGGCAACATCTCCGGCAAGGTCGTGGAGACCATGAACGCCGGCGGCTACACCTATGTTTGCGTCGAGAAGAACGGCAAGAAGACCTGGGTGGCGGTGCCGGAAATGAAGAAGGTGACCGTCGGCTCGAAGATGTCCTTTCAGCCAGGCTCGGTCATGCCGAACTTCACCAGCAAGACCCTGAACAGGACCTTTGACAGCATCGTGTTCTCCGGCGGCCCCGTAGCCGCAGGCGGCCAGGCCGCGCCGGGCATGCCGGGCGGCGACCCGACCCATGCCGGCAGCAAGGCGAGTGTCGCTGCCCCCGACAAGAACATCAAGGTCGAGAAGCCCGCCGGCGACAACGCTTACACGATCAGCGAGGCCTACGCGAAAAGCACCGACCTGAACAAGAAGCAGGTGGCCGTAAAAGGCAAGGTCGTGAAGTTCTCGCAGGGGATCATGGGCAAGAACTGGGTGCATATCCAGGATGGTTCGGGCGACCAGCAGAAGGGGACCCACGACCTGGTGGCGACCACGCAGGACACGGCAGCCGTGGGCGACATTGTCACGGTCACCGGCACCTTCGCCAAGGACAAGGACTTCGGCGCCGGCTACAGCTACAAGGCGATCATCGAGGATGCGAAGGTCCAGAAGTAGTCCATTCCTTCAGGCAACGAACAGCAGGGCATGCCCCCGACCGGGTGCGTGCCCTTCTTTTTCCTGCCTGCAGTTGACTTGATTCCGGCACTTGGATACAATGAGCAATCACCATTCAGGAGGATCCATCATGGCGAAATCCTACGACGCGATCATCATCGGCTCCGGCCCCGCGGGCCTGACGGCCGCGCTGTACCTGGGCAGGGCAGGCCAGAAGTGCGTGATCCTGGAAAAAGAATTCCCGGGGGGCTACACGGCCAAGATCGCCGAGATCGAGAACTATCCCGGCTACGAGGAGATCAGCGGGTTCGACCTGACCGCGATCATGCAGAAGCAGGCTGAAAAGTTCGGCGCCGAGCTCATCTTCCCCGTCGAAGTGGTGGAGATGGACCTGAAGGGCGAGACGAAGCGCGTGAAGACCCGGGACGAGGTCTATGAGGCCCCCGTGGTGATCATCGCCGTCGGCGTGGCGCGCAAGAAGCTGAAGGTGCCCGGTGCCCGCGAGTTCCTGGGCAAGGGTGTGTCCTACTGCGCGACGTGCGACGGGAATTTCTTCAAGGGCCGGAAGGTCGCCGTGATCGGTGCGGACAACGAGGCCGCCGACGAGGCCCTGCACCTTGCCGAGCTGGCCGAGAAGGTGACCTTGATTCCCCATAAACAGATTGAGATCGTAGACTCGGTCCACGCGAGGCTTAAGGCGAAGCCGAACATCGAGATGCTGCCGGTCACCCAGATCAAAGAGATCGTCGGTGACGAGCTCGTCACCGGCCTCAAAATATCCCGGGATGAAGCGGATCATGTTCTTCCGCTGGATGGTGTGTTCATCGCCCTTGGTTCCACGCCCATCAACGACCTCATCGTCAATTCCGGCGGCCAGGCGGACGACCGGGGCTGTCTGCTGACGGACCGCAACCAGAGGATGAACCTCGACGGCGTGTTCGCCGCCGGGGACTGCACCTGCGGCGGCATGCAGATCGTGACCGCGGCCGGCGAGGGGGCCGTGGCCGGTATGCGCTCGGCCGCGGTGATCCGCCGGATCAAGTCGAAGGCGGCGGGGAAATAGAACGTCAACAGATAAAGGCTTGAACCGCTAAGGCGCAACCAAATGTAGGCGCTTCTAAGCGAGAGCGCGAAGGACGGCCCGTCAGTCCCGATCCATGGTTGAGGGTTTTCTTCGCGACCTTCGCGTCTTCGCGGTACATATGCTTCTGGTGGATCGAACGATGACCATGAAAGACATGCTCGGCCGGAGCGGGGTCGTCTCCCGCGAAGAAGCGCTCAAGGTCCTGGACGGGCATCTCGTCATTCCGTCGCTTCCGTCCGACGATATCTCCCTCAGCGCCGTCCTCGGCCGCGTTCTCGCGCGCGATATCCTCTCCCCTTCCGACCAGCCGGGATTCGACCGCTCGACCATGGACGGCTACGCGGTCCGGAGCAGCGACACCTTCGGCGCTGCCGAGTCGCGTCCCGCGTTGCTCTCTGTCACCGGCGACATTCCCATGGGCATCATGCCGGGCCAGGCCATCGCCAAGGGCGAGTGCATGAAGATCGCCACCGGCGGCGCGCTTCCGAAGGGCGCGGACGCGGTGGTCATGTTCGAGCAGACCCAGCGCGTTGACGGGGCGACCATCGAGGTCGTGAAAGCGGTCGCGCCGGAAGAGAACGTCAGCAAGACCGGCGAGGACATGAAGAAGGGCGAGGCCGTGTTCGGCAGCGGCCACGTCATCAGGCCGCAGGACATGGCGGCCCTCGCCGGCATGGGCATCACCCGCGTGCCCGTTTTCGCGAAGCCCCGTGTCGCCATCGTCTCCACCGGCAACGAGATCGTCCCTGCCGACACGGTGCCGGAGCCCGGACAGATCCGGGACAGCAATTCGTATCAGCTCGAAGGCTACATCACGCTGGCGGGCGGCATTGCCGTGAAGAAAGGCATCCTGCCCGATGATTACCAAGCCCTGCGCGCTGCGCTCGAAGAAGCAGCGGCTGACTGCCACATCGTCCTGTTCACCGGCGGCAGCTCCGTCGGGACCGCGGACTTCACCGCCCGGGTCATCAATGACCTCGGGCCCCCGGGGGTGCTGGTGCACGGCGTCTCCCTCAAGCCGGGCAAACCGCTCATCATCGGGCTGGTCAGAGGCAAGGCATCGGGAGCAGCGGTCCCGGTCTTCGGCCTTCCCGGCCACCAGGCAGCGGTAGCCATCTGTTTCGAACAATTCGTGCGGCCGGTCCTGACTCGGTTCACCGGCGCGGCCCCCGACCCGGCGCTTGCAGGCGTCTCGCCGTACCGCATGGTGAAGGCAAAGCTCAGCCGGAGCATCGCGTCCTCGCCGGGCCGCGAGGACCACGTGCGCGTCACGCTCGAGAAGCGGGAGGACGGCCTCTGGGCGCGTCCCGTGTTCGGGGCGTCAGGCCTCATCAGCACGCTGGTGAAGGCCGTGGGCACCGTGGTGGTGCCGGTGAACACCATCGGCATCGAGGCGGGCGAGGAAGTGGAAGTGAGGCTGTTCTAATCGCAGATTGCGGAATATCCCTCCTGTAAGCGTCTTCGGCTCACGCGGTAGAAGGAACCTTGAAAAGTGTCCAAATTGATCGAAAAGCTTCTTTCCCTTGATGGGCATGTCTGCCCCTGGTGGCTGGCATGGACCTTCGACAACCCGCTTCGGAAATGGTTCCAGGACCCGGAGCGCATTCTCGGGAGCCTTGTCAGGGAAGGTATGACCGTGGCGGACATCGGTTGCGGCATGGGCTACTTCTCCGTTGCCATGGCAAGGATGATCGGGCCTGCAGGCCGGGTGCTCTCCGTGGACCTTCAGGAACAGATGCTAAAGTACCTGGAGAAACGCGCTGTCAGAGCGGGCGTACAGGACCGCATCACCACTATACTGGGTGAACCGGATGACATCAAGATAACCGATCCCAAGGTGGACTTCATGCTGGCCTTCTGGATGGTGCATGAAGTAAAGGACATCCCCCGGTTCTTCGGCCAGGTGGCGAAGGCGTTGAAGCCGACCGGCTCGATGCTCTGTGTCGAACCGCGCATGCATGTGTCTCCGAGGCGGTTCGAGGAGATACTTGGCTACGGGAAATCTGCAGGTTTTGTGGTGTGCGATGGTCCGAAGGTCGGGATGAGCAGGTCTGCTGTTCTAAAGTCAGGCGGCACGTAGGAGTGGCGCGAAAGGGAAGCTGGGAAAAGGAACAGGGTGATGATTGTTCGTACTGCTGAGAGGAAGCATTATGATAATGTGCTGATATGGCCCCCCAGCATTGTTGGATTCGTGCTACCCATAGGAACGCTTTTGCCGGGTGCGTCAACTTCTCCCATAGCATTATTGACGGTTCCTCTTTTTGGCGTGCCTGCGGTCTTGCTATCGCATTGGATCGTAGACAAGCTTCAAGAGGGGTAGAGTGCGCCCGTAAATATCATGGCATACAAACAAAAGAAATACCTGTCCAACACCCCTCTCGTCGAGGCGCTTCATATCTATAATGAAGCCCTCGGGTCAGCGAACATCAACGGGCCCTTGCCCGGCGAACGGATCCTCGTGAGCGATGCGCTCGGCCGTGTCACTTCCGAGGCAGTGATCGCGAAGATCTCGTCGCCCTTCTATCACTCCGCGGCAATGGACGGCTTTGCGGTGAAGTTCATCGATACCTTCGGTGCTGCTGAGACCCGGCCCAAGCGGCTCAAGACCCCAAGGCAGGCGATCGCTGTCGATACCGGCGATCCCATGCCCGACGGGTTCGATGCGGTGATCATGATCGAGGACGTGGAGAAGGTCTCGGAGGGCGAGATCGAGATCCTGAAGCCTGCAACGCCGTGGCAGCACGTGCGGCTCGTGGGCGAGGACATCGTTGCCACGGAGCTCATCATCTCGGAGAACCACGTTGTCCGGCCAGTCGACATGGCGGCCATGCTCGCGAGCGGCCACACCATGATCATGGTGAGAAAACAACCGAGGATCGCCATCATACCCACAGGCACTGAGCTCGTGGAGCCGGGTAGCGCGCTCATCAAAGGAGACATCATCGATTTCAATTCCACGATGCTCTCTGCTATGGCCATCGAGTACGGGGCCAGGCCCGCCAGACGGTCGATCGTCAAGGACGAGGCAGTCCTGCTTCGGCAGATAATCCAACATGCCCTCCTGGAATCCGACCTCGTGGTGATCAACGCCGGTTCGTCTGCCGGCCGGGAGGACTTCACTGCCCAGGTGATCGCCGGCCTCGGGAAGGTGTACGTCCACGGCGTGAACATCAAGCCGGGCAAGCCGGTCATCCTCGGCATCGTGCAGGGCAAACCGGTCATCGGCATCCCGGGGTATCCGGTCTCTGCCGCGCTCACCTTCAACCTTTTCGTCAAGCCCATCCTGTACGCGCTCCAGGGCAGGACCATGCCGGAAGCCGAGACGCTCATCGCAAAGCTTTCACGCCAGGTCGCATCAAGCCTCGGCCAGGAGGAGTTCATCCGCGTGAAGCTCGGGAGCGTGTCGGGCAATCTCATTGCCACGCCCGTGACCCGCGGAGCCGGCGCGCTCATGTCGCTGGTGCGGGCCGACGGCATCATCCGCGTCCCCGCAGCAAGCGAGGGCATTGCCGCAGGCCACACTGTGACCGTCGAACTGCTCAGGCCACGCCACGAGATCGCGAACACCATCGTCTGCATCGGCTCCCATGACAACGCGCTCGATGTGCTCGGCAATTTCCTCAAGAAGAAGCATCCCGGGCTGTCCTTGTCGTCAGCCCACGTGGGCAGCCTGGGCGGCCTGCTCGCGCTGAAGCGCGGCGAGGCGCACCTCGCCGGGACGCACCTGCTCGACGAGGAGACGGGCGAATACAACGTCAGCTACATCAAAAAGCACCTGCCGGAACAGAAGACCGTGCTCGTGAACCTCGTCTACCGGACGCAGGGCTTCATCGTGCCGAAGGGCAACCCCAAGGGCATCAAGGGGTTCGAGGACCTGGCGCGGGAGGACGTGGTCTTCGTGAACCGCCAGGCCGGGGCCGGCACGCGGCTGCTGACGGACCTCTCTCTCAAACGATTAAGGATTGACCCGAACAGGGTAAAAGGGTATCATCACGAGGAATTTACGCACATGGCCGTAGCTGCGGCAGTGGTCTCGGGCGCCGCGGACACCGGGCTCGCGGTGCTGTCAGCGGCCCAGGCGCTGGGCCTCGACTTCGTCCCGGTGGCGCAGGAACGCTACGACCTCGCCATCCCGGAAGAGCACTATGCCACCCCGATGCTCCAGGCGCTCCTCCAGATCGTCCGGGAGGACCGGGAGTTCCGGAAGCAGATCGAGAGCATGGGCGGGTACGATGTCGGCGAAATGGGAAATGTCATTGGCATCTTTTAACGTCGAATTGCAAATTGAAAATTGCAGATTGAAAATTGTAAAATTGCGGAGCTGTAAATTTGAAATTTCCAATTTCCAATTTACCGTTTTCAATTCATCATCGGAGGTCTCATAATGTACGCACTAGCATTGGCGGCGACGCCCGGTCTGGCGCCGGGGATCGTCGGGCTGTTCATGGAGTCGGGATGGATGGGCAAGGTCATCATGATGATCCTGCTCTGCTTTTCCGTCGTGTCCTGGGCCATGATCCTGCTCAAGTTCCAGTACCTGCGGAAGGCGGAGAAGGAGTCCCTGGCGTTCCTGCAGGTCTTTCGGAAGACGAAGAACATCGACGAACTGCTGGCAAGCGCCAAGCAGATGAAGTTCAGCCCGGTCGCGACGCTGTTCCTTGACGGCCACAAGGAAGCGGAGAGCATCGTGAAGTCCCTTCCCGGCGGCACGGTGACCGAGGCGGACCGGCCCCTGGTCACGGAAGAGATCGGGCGTTCGCTCCAGATCACGGCGCAGGACGAGGTCGTGTACATGGAGCGCTACCTGGCGTTCCTCGGGACGACAGGCACCGTCGGGCCGCTGCTCGGCCTCTTCGGCACGGTCTGGGGCATCATGGACGCCTTCTACGGCATCGGCCTCAAGGGTTCGGGCGACATCGGGGCCCTGGCGCCGGGCCTCGCCGAGGCGCTCATCAACACGTCGGGCGGCCTTTTTGTGGCCATCCCGGCCGTGATCGCCTACAATTACTTCGCGGAAAAGGTCAAGGACATGGCGACGCGCATGGACTCCTTCTCCATCGAGTTCATGAGCTTCGTGAGCCGCACGTACCTGAGGAAATAGCCATGCGAACGCAACGGAGGACCAGCCATATCATCCGCGAGCTGAACCTGGTGCCGCTGATCGACGTGCTGCTGGTGGTGCTGTTCTTCTACATGATCATCTCTCCCATGATGAGCCGCGGGCTGGACGTGAACCTGCCCAAGTCCGAGGCCAATACCATCAAGTCCGAGGACCGTGTCGTGATCACCGTGACCCGGGCCCAGGAAGTGTTCGTCGAGAAGGAGCGCGTCAACGTCGCAAAGCTCGGGGGCATCCTTTCCGCCATCAGGAAGAGCAAGCCCCAGATCAACGTCTATCTCCGGGCCGACCGGAACGCGCCCTATGGCGCCGTGGTGCAGGTCATGGACGTGGTGAAGCGGGCCGGCATCGACCGCTTGGGCATGGTCACCGAGGCGGCGGGAGGCGAGAGCGGCAAATGAAGCTGCTCACCGGCAAGAGGATCGGCCAGTCCGGTGGAGAGCTTACCAGGGCCGTCCTCTTCTCATTCATCAGCCACGTCATCTTTTTCTCTGCCGTGCTGTTCCTGGTCGCTCAGGGGCCGCCGCGCTTTGTGGTCCCTCCCTCCTACCGGGTAAAATTGGTGGACCTTCCCCCGAACGCCGCGAACCTTCCCCCCACGATGTCCGAGCAGGCCGCTCAAGCCCCCGCGCCGGTCGTCAAGCCGCAGGCGATGCCGATGGCGAAAGCCCCGGGCAAGGCCGCGGCCAGACCGGCTCCTTCACGGCCCGCCGCGGTCAGGAAGGACGCCATGCCGGAGCTTGATACGAAGCGTGCGAAGAAGGAGGTGGAGGAGGCGGAGCCTGCACAGCCTTCCGCGGCGACGGGAAAGAAACAGGAGTCCGTGACGATTCAGACACCTTCTGAATTTTCCACGGGGAGTGTCTTCGCATGGTATGCGTATAATGTCAGCAGGAAGATCACCGGCAACTGGAAGCATCCCATCGTTCCCAAGGGCACAAAGACGAAGGTAGTGTTCACGATCCTCCGGTCCGGTATTGTAGAGTATGTGAAACTTGAGGAACCGAGCGGCATCTTTGGCTACGACCAAGCGGCGATTCGGGCCATCCAGATTTCGAGCCCGTTTCCGGCCTTGCCAGAGGATTTCAGTAAGTCTTCCGTCGTGTTTAGCGTCGATCTTCTGCCGGAGGAATAGGCGAGAAACGATCGCCGGCGATACAGGACCTATGAGACGAATGCGACCACTATTCATGATCGCGGCCTTGCTGCTCATCGCGGCGCCCGCCGCGGCGCAGTACTACCTTGGCGTGATCAAGGGGGAAGCAAAGAAGATCCCCCTTGCGGTGATCGACATTTATGACGACGCCGGCGCGCCTGCCCTTCGGAACCTGCTCCTGGAGGTGCTGCAGTCGGACCTGCGCCGCTCCCAGATCTTCGACGTGCTGGATCCGAAGAAGATCGACCTGAACTACGCGGGGAAGGACGACCCGACCGCCGAGATCGTCAAGCGGGGCGGCACCTTAGGCCTGACCGGAGCAGCGTGGGCGCGCATGTCTCGGAAAGGGAGCGATCTGACGCTTTCCGGCAGGCTCTACGACGCCGTAACCGGCAGGCGCATGGCGAGCAAGGAATATTACGGTAATGAGGAAACGGTCCGCCGCATGGCGCACACTTTCGCAGACGAGATCGTGTCCCAGTACACGGGCGAGAAGGGCGTCGCCCGATCGCGCATCGCCTTCGTATCCGACAAGACCGGCAAGAAAGAGCTCTATGTCATGGACTATGACGGCCAGAACATGAAAAAGCTCACTGCAGACCGGTCGATATGCATGTCCCCGGCGTGGAGTCCTGATGGACGGATCCTTGCCTACGTGTCCTACCGCGACAAGAACCCCGACCTCTTCGGTCTGGACATGGAGACCGGCCGGCGCTGGAAGATATCAAGTTCCGAGGGGCTCAATATTTCGCCCGCTTGGTCGCCGAACGGCAAGCGGCTCGCCATGGCCATGTCCCGGGACGGCGGGGCAGAGATCTACACGATGTCGAAGGAGGGCAACGATGTCGAACGGCTTACCTTCGGCATCTCTGACAACGTCTCCCCCTCGTGGTCGCCCAATGGCCAGGAGATCGTGTTCACCTCGGGCCGGGGCGGGTCCCCGCAGCTCTACATCATGAGCGTTGATGGTTCCGACGCGCGCCGGATCACCTACGAAGGCACGTACAACGCATCGCCCCACTGGTCGCCGCGCGGCGATCGGATCGTGTTCGTTTCTCAGGTAAAGGGCATCTTCAAGATCGCCACGATCAACCCCGACGGGTCCGACTTCCGCATCCTGACCGACGGGCCGGGGAACGACGAGAACCCCATGTGGTCTCCTACAGGCAGGCAGATCGTGTTCAGCTCTACCCGGAAGGGGAAGACGGGAATCTTCATCATGAATGCCGACGGGACCGAGCTCGATCGAATTACGCCCAACGATGCGAACTATACTTCAGCCGCCTGGTCCCCCTGATCGAAGCCGTCCCGGTGGAACCGGGGAAGCGGGGCACTGAAAGTCTGTCCGATCCGTTCGTTCGCCGCTTCAATATGTTGTCGAAATGAAGGCCGATGCACCATTTCCCCCTTCAGTTCTCTCTCCTCCCGGTGCTATAATATCCTTGGACGTGGTGATGTTCCTCTTGCTCAGGCGAATGACGTTGTCGGCAACAGAATACGTCGGAGGCTCTTCCATGCCCCATGCAGGATTGATGAACGAGGCGGCACTAGGTCCGCTTGAGGGCCCGCTCCAGCGGGCGCGGCTCCACGTACGCGGCGGCAGACGGCGACTGCGGCAGGGCAAGGTCTCCGCGGGGATCGCGACGCTCTATGACGCTCTGAGCGCCGCGATGCAGTGGTTTATCGCCTCACCGGAACAGAAAAAGAAGCTCACGATATTTCCAGGAGAGGACCTGAACAATGACAGGATTGCCTACCGGATCTTGGTTCGTTCAGGAGCGCTTGACGGGAAGTTCGATTTTGATGCTTTCGACCGCCTGACCGAATATGCGCTTGAGCACGAGCTGCCGGGATTCGATCCCGCGGAGGTCCTCGCGGGCATCGAGTCGGTCATGACCCAGCTCGGCGTCATGCCTTTCGACGAAGCATTGCTGCCGCCCGAGGACCCGGCGACATTCTAAGGCGACGGGGAGACACGGGGACGCGGAGAGGGTCATCCCGGATTTATCCGCTGTTATCATAGCCGTTATCAGTGTCCATCAGTGTCAAAGGTCTTTCTTGTTTGCTTCGTGTCTCCGTGGTGATTACTGTCATGAACAGACTATCCAATGAACGATCTCCCTACCTTCAACACGCCGCGCACCAGAAGATCGACTGGTACCCCTGGTCCGACGAGCCCTTCCTGCGCGCCGAGCAGGAAGGCAAGGCCGTATTCCTCTCGTCGGGCGGCGTCTGGTGCCACTGGTGCCATGTGATGGCGAAGGAGTCCTTCGAGAACGACGAGGTGGCGGCGCTTCTGAACGAACTGTTCATCAGTGTGAAGCTCGACCGCGACGAGCGGCCTGACATCGACCGCCGATACCAGCAGGCTGTGGCGCTCATGGGCAGCGGGGGCGGCTGGCCCCTGTCGGTGTTCCTGACGCCGGACCGCAGGCCCTTCTTCGGCGGCACCTATTTTCCGCCCGACGACCGCTACGGCAGGCCGGGGTTCATCAAGGTGCTCCGGTCTGTCCACGAGTTCTACCGGACGCGCAAGGGCGAGGCGGCCGAATACGGTGTCCGCATCATGGACGCCCTGAAGGCCGAGGTGCTCGAGGCAGGCGACCTCTCGCAGGAAGCGCTGGAGCAGGCGAAAAGCGCCATGCTCGGGCACTTTGATGCGCAGAACGGCGGTTTCGGGACGGCGCCTAAGTTCCCCATGCCCGGTGCGCTCGAGTTCCTGCTCCACCAGGCAGCGATGCGGAAGGACCGCGTTGCGGAGAACGCCGTGAAGACGACGCTGGACGCGATGCTGCGGGGCGGATTCCACGACCATCTCGGCGGCGGGTTCCACCGCTATTCCGTGGACGAGGCATGGTTCGTGCCGCACTTCGAGAAGATGGCCGACGACAATGCCTGGCTCCTCCGGAACTATACCGATGCCTACGCCCTCTTCGGCGAAGAACGGTATCGGGAAGCCGCCGAAGGGATCATCCGGTTCGTTCGCGAGGTCCTGTCCGATCCAGCGGGCGGGTTCTACGCGAGCCAGGACGCCGATGTGACGCCTGATGACGAAGGGGGCTACTTCACCTGGACCGACGGGGACCTGACGCGCGTCCTTACGATCGACGAGTATCAGGTCCTGTCCCTGCGCTATTTCCACGGGCGCGGCTCCCTGCACCACGATCACGAAAAGAAGGTCCTGTGCGCGGCGAAGGAGCCGCCGGCGATCGCTGCCGAGCTTAAGATGCCGGTCGAGCGGGTGAATGCCTTGCTCGCGCAGGGCAGGGAGAAGCTTCTGCGGGAGCGGAACAGGCGCGAGACGCCGTTCGTGGACAGGACGCTCTACACGTCGCTGAACGGGATGTTCATCACGTCCTATCTCAAGGCGTATCGCGTGCTGGGTGATCCCGGCCTCAAGGACTTCGCGCTTGCCAGCCTCGACCGCATCATCCGGGATCGGTCCAAGGACAGTGTGCTCCTGCATTGTGAAGGCGTTCCGGCTGTTCTGGATGATCATGTCTATCTTGTCGAGGCGCTGGTCGCCGCCTACGAAGCGACCGGCGACCGTGCCCGTCTGGACCTCGCGGTCACGCTCATGGACCGGTGCGTCGCGCACTTCGGGGACAGCGCGGGCGGCTTTTTCGACACCGAGGCCGATGTGCTCGGCACGCGGCTCAAGCGCATCGAGGACATCCCGCATCCATCAGCGAACGCTGTCGCCATCATGCTGCTGTTGAAATTGTTCCACCTCACCGGCAGGGAACCCTACCGCGCTGCTGCCGAAGGGTCGCTCCGCATATTTGCCGCAGTGGTGCGCGAGATGAGCATCCATGCCGGGACCTATTTCTGCGCCCTCGACGCCTGGTTCTCGACGCTCAAACTGACGGTGGAGGCCCGGCCCGACAGCGGGCTCGCCCGCGCGGCAATGCGCCTCACGGGTCCGTACACATCGTTGGTGTACGGCAGGGACCAGGGAAGGATCATCCCGTGCGTCAACGAGACCTGCTATGAACCGGTCACGAATGAGGCCGGCCTGCAGCGGTATGCGGAAGGAACCGAGGGGCCGCCGGAGGGCTCCTTGTCCCAACTTTTCTCGTCAAGCACCATAAAACCTGTTAATTGACAAATACGTGAACGGTATGCTATTCTTGTTCAGTCGCCGCAGATACATCTTCTCTTGCCCCGACATGCACTTCGGATCTCATAACTAATTTTACAAGGAGGATATCATGAAGAGAACGATGATGGTGTTGTTGTCGCTGGTCCTGATGCTGGGTCTCGCTGTAGTATATGGCTGTCCCAAGAAGGCAGAGGTGGGCTCTGCGCCTGAAGAGCAGAAAGCGGAGCAGGCCCCGGCGAAGTCGGCCGCGGATATAGCCGCTGAGAAGGCCGCTGAAGAGAAGCGCGCTGCTGAGGCCGCTGCTGCCGCCGCAAGGGCCGCAGAGGAAGCGAAGGCCCGGGAAGCGGCCGCCAAGGCCGCGGCGGGGCTCCAGCCCATCTATTTTGATTTCGACAAGTCCTTTGTGCGCGACGACGCGAAGGCCGTGATGAAGGCCAACGCGGACTACCTCAAGGCGAATCCCAAGGTGAAGGTCCGCATCGAGGGCAACTGCGACGAGCGCGGCACCATCGAATACAACCAGGCCCTGGGTCAGCGCCGTGCGGCTGCTGCCAAGAAATACCTCACGGACATGGGCATCTCGGCAAAACGCATATCGCTCATCAGCTACGGCAAGGAGAAGCCTGTCTGCACCCAGAGCACAGAGGATTGCTGGCAGAAGAACCGGCGGGATGAATTCGTCGCCGCCGAGTGATCATGCAAGGCGCGGGGAGGGGAGGGCATTCCCGGTACCCGCGCTTTTTTTTTATCGTACTGCTCCAGGAGACCTGCGGGATCATGAGCAATAAAGCCTTGCTGACCATTGTCACCCTTGTCCTCGCCGCCGGCTGCGCGCCGCAGGCGGAGCTCGTGAAGCTCCGCAACGAGATGAACGACCTTCGCACGGAGACGCACTCGGAGATCAAGGACGTGAAGGGCCGCGTGCCCGACCTGTCGGGCATCGAGAAGCGGCAGGACCAGCTTGCGGCGGACGTCAAGAGCACCTCCGACCTCCAGAGGTCCATTGCCGATCAGGGTGCGCGGTTCGACCAGCTGGTGACAGACCTCCAGATCATGCAGGGGAAGCTCGAGGAGAACAACTTCCGCATGAAGGAGATGTCGCAGAAGCTGGACGACAAGGCCTACCAGCTTTCGGAGCTCACCGCGCGGGTGGACCAGCTTGAGAGCAAGCTGAGGTCGGCCCCCGCGGGCACTGCGCCGGCCGAGAAGAAGCCGGGGGTCCGGACCCCGAGCCCCAGCGAGGCGTACCAGCAGGCGAAAACCGACTATGACAAGGGCAGCTTCGACCTCTCCATCGCCGGGTTCGAGAACTATCTGAAGCAATTCCCCGACGCAAGCCAGGCGGACAGCGCCCAGTACTGGATCGGCGAATGTTACTACAGCAAGAAGGAGTACGGGAAGGCGATCGAGGCGTTCGACAAGGTCCTGAAGGACCATCCGAAAAGCGAGAAGGCGCCCGGCGCCCGGCTCAAGATTGGCTACTCCTACCTGAATGAGAAGAACACCGCCAAGGCCAAGGAGCACCTTAACAGGGTCGTCAAGGATTACCCCTCCAGCAAGGAGGCCGCGCTTGCCAGGGAGAAGCTGAGGAAGATCGGGAAGTAGCGACCTTCGCTCATGGCACCCGGACAATCGGCATTGCCCAAAATCGTTGTTCCCGCAGTCCTGGTCCCGCTGCCGGCAACCTGCAGGTAGTGGCGGTCCGGATAGTTCGTGGCCGGTAGTGATCTGAACTTATTGTCCCTTATGCCATGTAGCAAATGCTACAGGGTTTTCATGAGACGCGCCAATCCCCCTCTCCCATCGACAGCAAAATATTCCAAACCTATTGATTCATTGAGGCAAATCGATATCATTTCTTTGGCGAAACTATTGCTATACTATTGATGAGGTCTAAGCAGGGGAACCGGCCAAGACCTGAACAATATTCTTTTCGAGGGAGGCAAGGAACATGAAAAAGCTGCTGATGATAGGATTCGCATTGCTGTTAAGCACCGGCGTGGCGCTGGCAAAGGACTATGAAGTAAAGAAAAAAGCGGGGGACTTCGATGTGATCGTTACGATCGACAAGAACCCGCCCGTGACCGGCGACAACGGCGTGACCGTGTCGGTGAAGGATGCGGCAGGGAAGGCGGTCAAGGACGCGAAGGTAGTGGTCGACTACTCGATGCCCGCCATGCCGGGCATGCCGCCCATGAACTACAAGGCCGACGCAATGCTGAAAGGTGACACGTACGCGGCGACCATGAACCTGTCCATGGCCGGCCCCTGGAACGTCACTGTCAAGATCAGCGCCGGCGGCAAGACCGGCAGCGTGAAGTTCACCGTCGACGCGAAGTAACCTCATTGCGGATTTCGGATTGCGGAATGCGGATCAAGAGCATTACCATAAGGATCATACATCTGGCCGTCGCTGCGGCCTCGCTGTTCCTGTTTTCGACGAGGGTCCTGGCAGCAGAGACCGTGGCGCCGCTCGAACTGCAGCCCCTGATCCAGGAAGCGCTCAAGAACAACCATGAGGTCTGGGTCTCTGAAGCGAAATGGAGGGGTGCGACCTCAAAGATCAAGCAGGCGGGGAGCCTTCCGGACCCCATGGTCATGATCGGCTACCAGAACGAGGGATGGAACCAATACACCCTCGGCCAGATGCAGGGCTCTCAGTGGATGTACTCGGTCTCCCAGATGTTCCCCTTCCCGGGCAAACGCGCGCTCAAGGAAGAGATGGCTGCGCGGGACGCCGATACGGCGGCGGCCATGCATCGGGCCGCGCGGCTCGGGACGGTGGCGCGGGTGAAGGAGCTCTATTTCGACCTTTTCCAGACGTACCAGGAACTTGACCTGGTCCGGGAGCGGGCCTCGCTGTTCGGCAGGATCGAGGAGGCTGCGCTGGCGCGGTACGCCACGGGCATGGGGCAGCAGCAGGAAGTGCTGATGGCCCAGACCGAGAAGTATATGCTCCTCGAACGGGAAGCTATGCTGAAGCAGAAGCGCCAGTCCCTTGAGGCCATGCTGATCGCCACTGTGGGACGGGAAGGCGGGGCCCCGCTCGGCAGACCTGCGGAGCTGCCCGCCACGCCCTTGTTCGCGTCGGCGGACGACCTGGTCCAGCAGGCACTCGAGAACTCGCCCGAGCTCCGGTCGCGGGAGAAGATGCTCTCGGCCTCCCAGGCGGGGGTCCACATGGCCGAAAAGGAATATTACCCCGACGTGACCCTGACGGGCTGGGTTGCCACGCGGGGCGGTCCCTATGAGGATATGTGGAGCCTCACCGCAACCTTCAACATCCCCCTGTACTACAAGTCGCGGCAGAGCCAGGAGTTGGCTTCGGCCCGCGCCATGTCAATGGCCGCGATCCATGATCTGGCCGGGATCAAGGCAATGCTCGTATCGGGAGTCCGGGACAACTATTCGATGGTCCAGTCGTCGGAAACGCTCATGAACTTGTACCGCACCGGCCTGATCCCCAAGACGAGACAGGATTTCGACTTGTCGCTGTCAGGCTACCGAACCGGGAAGGTCGAGGAGATCACGGTGGTAAGCAGGCTGAAGGCGCTGCTCGACTATGAGACGTCGTACTGGACGCAGTTCGTGGCGCGGGAGAAAGCGATCGCCCGGCTCGAGGCACTGACGGGTATCGGAGACCAGGCCGCTGCTCAGGGAGACAAGAATGAACAGCAGGACAAGAAATAGCCTTCGGGGAGGGACGGCCATTGCGTGGATCATCGCGGCGGCTTCGTTGATCCTTCCCGTGTCGGCGGCCCATGCCCAGCACGAGGGCCACAGCGCCCCGACAGCGAGTCAGCAGCAGGCAGCGGCAGCCCCCGCCGAAGCGCCGTCGGTGGAGATCCCCCAGGACAAGCAGCAGCTCATCGGCGTAAAGACCATCGCCGTCGCCCCGCGCCAGATCGGCAAGGTGATCAGGACCGTCGGCCGTGTGGAATACGACGAACGGAAGTTCGCGACGGTCAACATGAAGTACGAAGGGTGGATCGAGAAGCTTTATGCCGACTACACGGGTATGCACGTCAAAAAAGGCCAGCCCCTGGCCGAGATCTACAGCCCGGAATTGCTTGCCACGCAGCAGGAGTTCCTGAACACCCTCCGCTGGGCCAAGTCCTCGGGCACGGCGAAGGAAGGGGAGGTGGCAGGCATGCTGAACCGCGATGCCGATGCGATTATCGATGCGGCGCGCCAGCGGTTGCGGCTATGGGACATCACCGATGAGCAGATCAAGTCCATAGAGGAGACCGGCAGAACGGTCCGCACCGTGAAGCTCGTGAGCCCCGCGGACGGCATAGTGGTCCAGAAGAACGCGGTCCAGGGTATGCGGGTGATGCCCGGCGAGAAGCTCTTTGACATTGCCGACCTGTCAACGGTCTGGATCACCGCGGACCTGTATGAGCAGGATCTGCCGCTGATCACGACGGGCGAGACCGCGCGGATCTCCTTAAGCTCCCTGCCGGGGAAGGAACTCTCGGCGAAGATCGAGTTCGTCTATCCCACGCTGTCCGGCGAAGCCCGGACCGTGAAGGTGCGCCTGACGGTCCCGAATCCCGGCGGCAGGCTCAAACCGCAGATGTTCACGAACGTGGAGATCAAGGCCGGCATGGGCAAGCGGCTCGCCGTGCCCGACGACGCGGTGCTCGACACGGGCACCCGCTCGATCGTATACGTGGACAAGGGCGACGGGAACTTCGAACCGCGGGAAGTGAAGCTCGGCCTTCGCGCCGACGGCTACCGCGAGGTCCTGTCGGGCCTCAAGAACGGCGAAAAGGTCGCCCGTGCAGCGACGTTCCTCATCGATTCGGAAGCACAACTGAAAGGCGTCAGATAGAACAACGTCTGCCACAGAGGCACTGAGACACAGAGGAAACAAGCCGACAAGGCCTTGACACGGATAAGAACGGTTTTTGTAAATAAATACGGATTAATCTGCCGTTATCATAGCAGTTATCAGTGTAAATCAGTGTCAAAGGTTTTCTTTACGCTCTTCTCTGTGCCTCTGTGTCTCTGTGGCGAAAAGGTCATCTATGATTTCCAAGATCATCGCATACAGCGGCAGGAACCGGTTCTTCGTGTTCCTCGTTATCGCCTTCCTGTCGCTCTGGGGCATCTGGTCGCTCCAGCACATCCCGCTGGACGCAATCCCGGACCTGTCGGACACTCAGGTGATCGTCTACACCGACTGGCCGGGCAGGAGCCCGAACCTGGTCGAGGATCAGGTGACCTATCCCATCTCCTCGACGCTGCTCGCCGCGCCCAAGGTGCAGGCGGTGCGGGGCTTCTCGTTCCTCGGCAGTTCCTTCATTTACGTCATCTTCGAAGAGGGCACGGACATCTACTGGGCGCGGAGCCGGGTGCTGGAGTATCTCCAGTCGGTCAGGAGCAAGATCCCCCTTGACGTGAACCCGGTGCTCGGTCCCGACGCCACGAGCCTCGGGTGGGGGTTCTCCTACGCCCTGGTGGACGAGACCGGCCAGCGCGATCTCTCCCAACTCCGGTCGCTCCAGGACTGGAACATCAAGCTCGCGCTCGAGAGCGTGCCCGGCGTGTCGCAGGTGGCCAGCGTGGGCGGCTTTGTGCGGCAGTACCAGATCACGGTGGAGCCGAACCGGCTCGCGTCCTACGGCATCTCGCTCATGAAGGTGATGGACGCCGTCAGGAAGAGCAATATCGACGTGGAGGGCCGGGTCCTGGAGCTGGCCGGCACGGAGTACATGGTGCGCGGTAGGGGCTACATCACAGGCGTCAAGGACCTGCAGGAGATCGCCGTGGGCCTCGCACCGGGCGGAACTCCCGTGTTCCTTCGCGATGTGGCCAACGTGGAGGTTGGCCCCGAGATCCGGCGCGGCCTCACGGACCTGGACGGCAGGGGTGAAGTGGCCTCGGGCATCGTGGTGGTCCGCTTCGGCGAGAACGTGCTGGACGTGATCGACCGGGTGAAGGCAAAGATCGCCCGCGACGTCGCGCCGTCCCTGCCCGCAGGCGTTAAGATGGTGACGACCTACGACCGGAGCGACCTGATCCGACGGTCGATCCGTACGCTGACCGAGGAGATCGTCAAACTCGCCATTGCCGTGAGCGCGGTATGCATCATCTTCCTCTTCCATCTGCCGAGCGCCCTGGTCGTCATTCTGACGCTCCCGATCGCCATCCTCATCTCCTTCATCTGCATGTACTACCTGGGGGTGACGTCGAACATCATGAGCCTGGGCGGCATCGCCATCGCCATCGGCGCCATGGTCGACGCCTCGATCATCATGGTCGAGAACGCCCACAAGAAGCTCGAGGAGTGGGAGCACGCGGGCAGGCCCGGTTCACGGGTGGATGTGATCATCCACGCTGCGCAGGAGGTCGGGCCGTCGCTCTATTTCTCTCTCCTCGTCATCACCGTGGGTTTCCTGCCGGTCTTCACGCTCCAGGCCCAGGCAGGCAGGATGTTCAAGCCCCTTGCCTACACCAAGACCTTTGCCATGCTCTTCGCCTCATTCCTGGCGGTCACGCTCACGCCGGTCCTGATGACGCTGTTCCTGCACGGCAAAGTGAAGTCAGAGGACGAGAATCCTATCATCCGCGCGGTGAACAAGGTCTACATACCCCGGGTGGCCTTCTCGCTCCGTTTCAGCCGGGGGGTCATCATCGCGGCGATCGTGATCGTCGTCATAACGGGGCTCATCTTTGTGCCGCCCCTGTTCGACGTGAACCTTGTTCCCGGCATCAAGCTGGGATCTGAGTTCATGCCGCCTTTGGACGAGGGCACGCTCTTTTACATGCCCGTGACCGTGCCGGCCCTGGCCATCTCCGAGGCATCGCGGCTGCTCCAGATCCAGGACAAACTGCTCAAGACCGTGCCCGAGGTTTCCCAGGTCTTCGGCAAGGCGGGCCGCGCCGAGACACCGACGGACCCGGCGCCGGTCGAGATGTTCGAGACCATCGTAAGCCTCAAGCCCGAGTCCCAGTGGCGGAAGGGCATGGACCTCGACAAGATCAAGAACGAGCTGAACGACGCGGTCCAGATCCCGGGCGTGTCAAACTCCTTCACCATGCCGATCAAGGCCAGGATCGACATGCTCGCCACGGGCATCCGCACCCCCGTGGGCGTCAAGGTGCTGGGACCGAAGCTGGAGGTGCTCGACACGGTCTCCCGTGAGGTGGAGGCCGTGGTCAAGACCGTGCGCGGCACGCGCAGCGCCTATGCCGAGCGGCTTCTGACCGGCTACTTCCTGGACATCCGGCCGAAGCGCGGCGAGATCGCCCGCTACGGCCTCTCGATGGATGACGTCCAGACCGTGGTGGCCAGCGCTCTGGGTGGTATGACGCTCACCACGACCGTCGAGGGACGGGAGCGCTACTCCGTAAACGTCCGGTATCCGCGCGAGTACCGCAGCGACATCGACCGGATCAAACGCATCCTGGTGCCCGTGGAGCGTGCTGCATCTGTGTCATCAGGCGGCATGGGCGCGTCATCATCCGCCGGAGGCGGCATCTCGTATGTTCCGTTGGGGTCGCTCGCGGACATCGACATCGTCCAGGGCCCGACGCAGATCAAGAGCGAGGAAGGCCTGCTCGCCAATTACGTGTACATCGACTTCACCGGACGTGACGTGGGCGGTTACGTCGAGGAACTGCAGAAGAAGGTGGCCTCGTCGGTGAAGCTGCCTGCCGGGTACCGTCTCCAGTGGAGCGGCGAGTACGAATATCTCGTGAAAACCCATGAACGGCTTAAGCTCGTTATTCCGCTGACGCTGCTCATCATCTTCGTGCTGCTCTATCTCAACACGCGGTCCACGGTCAAAACCATCATTGTACTGCTGGCAGTACCGTTCTCACTCGTTGGTTCCTTCTGGTTCCTCTGGATGCTGGGGTACAATATGAGCATCGCTGTCTGGGTGGGGCTCATCGCCCTTGCGGGTCTCGATGCCGAGACGGGCGTGGTGATGCTGCTCTATCTTGACCTGGCCCACGACAAGTGGAAGCAGGAAGGCCGGCTGAACACGGTCCAGGACCTCAAGGATTCGATCATGGAAGGCGCGGTGAAGCGGGTCCGGCCCAAGCTCATGACCGTGGCCGTCATCCTCGCCGGCCTCGTGCCGATCTTGTTCAGCCACGGAGCAGGCGCAGATGTGATGAAGCGCATCGCGGCTCCCATGGTCGGCGGCGTCATCACTTCGGAGATCCTGGAGCTGACGATCTATCCGGCGATCTATCTGCTCTGGAAGAAGCGGGAGCTGGGAAGTGCGGACGCGGGGACGCGGTGAGGGGGAGACGCGGGGAAAAGGCCGACAAGGGGACAGGGAGACAGGGGGATAAAGTCAAAAACCGATAAGAACGCGACGTAAAACAAAGAAAGGCAGCCCCATGGCTGCCTTTTCGTTTTTCTTCTGGCCCCTGTATTCCGGTTTCTGGCTCCTGGAGCTTAGCTACTTCTTTGGCGGGTTCATCGCCGCGTCATACCGTTTCATATAGTCATTCACGATTCGGTGGGGCTCGTAGCCGAGGGCCCGAGCGTAGGAGAACAGGAATCCGCGAAGATAGGGGCGTGCGGGGAGCTTCTTATAGCTCTCATCCTCGATGGCCTCGATATACCGCGCACTCAGCTTTGTTGCGTCCGCCACGTTCCGGGAGCTCAGGCCGCGCAGTTCGCGGAGCATCTTGAGGACGGCCCCGGTGAACTCGGTGACGTCCGTGGGGGCGGGCTGGGGGATTTCCGGCACCGCCGGTGGCGCCGGCGTCGGTGCCGGCTGGGGGGACGCTGCCGGGGGTTCTTGAGGGGCCGGCGGCCTTTCCTCCACCCTCGGCACGATGGTCGGCGAGACCGGCGGCCGCGGTTGCGAGACCGGCGGCCGCGGCTGATAGCGCAGCTCGGGCTGCGGCGGTTCGGGTGTGAGCGGAATGTCGTGCAGTGTCCGGTCGTAGACCCGCCGGTTCTCGTCGTAGCTCAGGGTGCGGTAGGCGTCCTCGACCCGCTGCCGGATCTTCTCGGTCTCCTCGGGCGAGAAAAGCGAGTAGAGGGCGATGGAGTTCGGGTCGTAGATCTTCCGGACGCGCTCATAGGCCTTGTGGATCTCCTGGGCCGTCGCCCGGTAGCTTACTTCCAGGAGCTCGTAGTAGTTCATGTCCTCGATCTTCTTGAGCATGCATACTCCTCACGGTCCAGCTGACAAGCGAACACGCTGACAAGCCAACAAGCCATCAGGCCAATGAAACCAGCATGCCGGACAGCCTGCCGGCTGGCAAGCCTGTCAGCTGCATCAATACAGCATGCTGAGCGTCAACTGCTCCTTCCGGAGCAGGTTATGCACGATCCGTTCGATGCACCGCGACGGCCGCGAGTAGGGGTATTCGATGACGAGAGGCCGCTTGCTGCGGATGGATTGCCAGACGCAGTCGTCATACTCAACGTAGCCCAGATATTCCAGGTTGATCCCGAAATATTTCTGGCACGCGCTCTTCATGGAGAACCCGATCTGGACGTCGTTCTTGGTCCGCACCTGGTTCACGACCAGCTTGGGCCGGAACTTGAGGACCTCCATCTCCAGGATCTCGCCGACCTCCCGCTCCATCCCCTTGACGCGCTCGATGAGGTCGTAGGGTGTGCGGATGCCCATGGTGTTCTTCTGGTCCATGGCCGCGTCGATGAGATCCTTGATGTTCTGGTTGGCCACGACCTTCTTGAACCGGCGATAGAAAGCGCTCTTGATGAAGCGGTAGGCGTTCTCGATGGCCGTCGGTTCGGGCAGGACGACGAGAATGCCGTGGTCGGAGAAGAGGAAGAAGTCCAGGATGTTGAACGAGGTGCCGGCGCCGAGGTCCAGCAGGATGTAGTCCGCGTCCAGGGTCTCGAGGTGCCGGAGGAACCGCGTCTTCTGTGCGAAGTTGGGATTGGCCGCGTCCAGGAAGTCCTGGGCGCCGCTGATGAGGTTCAGGTTGGGGATGGCGGTCTTGATGATGACGTCGCTGATGTTCTCCACGCGCCGGTTCAGGAAGTCCGACAGTGTCATCTCCGGCACGCCGATGCCGAGGGTGGTATGGAGGTTGGCGCCGCCCAGATCCGCGTCCACGAGCAGGACCTTCTTCTTCATGCGGGCGAGGGTGATGCCGATGTTGCCGGTGATCAGGCTCTTGCCGATCCCGCCCTTGCCGCCGCCGATAGCCCAGATTTCCTTTTTCCACAGGGCTTCCTGGAGCTCTATCATCCTTTCTATCATCCTTGCCTCGATGCCTCTGATGTGACCGTTTGTTCCGGCGCGCCGCCTTCAGCGGGCGCTGCTGCTTCAAGCTCCTTCGCCGCCTCGTCCCGCAGCGGTTCGCCGCCGCTGTCCCGTTCGGGGAGGGCTTCCACCATGGCGTCCTCGCCCGCATCGAGCTCCTGGAACTCCCTGAGCGTGGGCAGGGAAGAGAGGTCCTTCAGCCCGAAGTATTGCAGGAACTCGACGGAGGTCCCGTAGAGGATGGGTTTTCCGGGGACGTCCTTTTTCCCGACGATCTTCACGAGCCGGCGCTCCATGAGATTGCGCACGATGCCGCCGATGTTCACGCCGCGGATGGCCTCGATCTCCGGACGGGTGACGGGCTGCTTGTAGGCGATGATGGCCAGGGTCTCGAGGGCCGGCCGCGAGAGCCGCGTGGTGACCTTGACGGTCTTGAACTTCCTCACCCAGACCGCCTGTTCGGGGCGCGTGGCGAGCTGGTATCCGTTCGCCACTTCGGCCACCATGACGCCGGCATCGCGCGCCTCGTAGTCCGCCTTCAGCGCCTGGAGCTGTTCCTCGATCTGCTCCTTCGTCGCTTCCTCGAAGATGCCCTTGAGACGTTCCACGGAAAGGGGGCCCCCGCCAATGAACAGGAGCGCCTCGATGGCTGTTTTCAGCTGATTATCATCCAAATCAAGACCTCACCATGCTAAAGAATAAATGACCACTGATGAAAACCGAGGAAGATCGTTATCACGAATATCACGAATGATACAAATGGCACGAATAAACTACGAAGTACAGGAAGTCATTCGTGATGGAGCTGTTGACGTTTCCCCGCGTCCCCGTGTCTCCCTGTCATCGTGTCGGCTTCTACATCCCCGCCGGGTCGCCGAGCCTGCCCAGCGCCACCTTGGCGTTCATTCTCACGTCCAGGTCCGAGCTTTCCAGGTGCTTCCGTATCTTCGGGATGGCGTCCCGCACCGCGTCCGGCGTCGAGCTCCCGATATTCCCCAGGGCGGCGATGGCGTTCTTCACGGCATTGGGGTGGCCGCTGTCCAGGTACGTGATGAGGCGCGGCACCAGGTCCGCCACCTCGTTCGGGTAATGGAGGCCGATGGCGCCCAGGGCAAAGAGCACGCCGCCGCAGGACGCTTCCTTCGAGAACTCCAGCACCTCCACGAGCTTGGGAAGGATGCCCCGGATCATCTGCGGCTCGATGATGCCGAGCTTCCCCAGGGCATGGGCCGCAGCCTCGCGCTCGTCGTCGTCGCCCGATTCGAGCATGGCGACCAGCCTGGGCGCGAGGTCCTTTACCAGGCCGATGAAGGAGAAACCGATGTTCCCCAGGGCGTAGGCGGCCTCCTGCCGCACGAGGCTCACCTCGTGGTCCAGCAGAAGCCTGAGCTTCGGCACGGCACGCGACGACGCATCCTCGTAGCGGTAGGCGAGGTTGCCGACGGCGTTCGCCGCGTCGATCTTCACGAATGGGTCGGCCTCATCCATGAGGGCGATGAGCTTGTCGATGAAGGGCCGCGTGTCCTGGGGATAGTCAAATCCCACGCGCGACAGGACGTTCAGCACGCCGGTGCGCACGTCGCCGTCCTTCTCGCCGAGGAGTTCAACGAGCTGTCCGACAAGGGACCGGTCAGCGTAGACCGCGGTCTCCATCTCGCCGAACTTCTTTTCACGGGCCAGGGCTTTAATATCCATAGCGTGACGTACGTGTTCGCTCGAAAATTATTCCGAAAATCTAACCAACTGCATTCTCTCACGAAGGCACGAAGACACGAGGTATGAGGATAGAATCTCTTCGTGATCTTTGCGGCTTCGTGTGATAAATAGATTTTAACGCTGTGATGCTTTGACCATCGACAAGGATAGAAGTTTCCTTATCTACGCGAACAGGTCTCCGGACGTGGGCGCGGGCACCTCGTCCGACACGGCCTTCATGAGCCGGATGGCCCCGAACTGCTCCACCTGGACCGCCCGCACGATCCGGTTCTTCATGAGCTCCAGGAGCGCCATGAAGGTGGCGATGATGTGCGCCTTCGAGGTGCTGCCGTCGAAGAGGTCCGCGAAGAGCATGCTGTCCACCGATTCGAGCCGGGCGAGGATGGTGGCGATCTTGTCGGTGATGGAGACGGCCTCGGCGGTGATCTCGATGCCGGCGTCCGGGGCCCGGTTCAGGACGTCCTTGAGCGCGGCCAGCAGGTCGAAGAGGTGGAAGTCGAACAGCAGCGGCTGGTCGTCGGGCGGGAGCTCGGGCGTGACCTCGGTCTCGCGGGTGTAGACCTTGGACCATGCGTCCTCGCGCTGTTCGAGCGAGGCCGCCGCGTCCTTGAAGCGCTTGTATTCCAGCAGGCGCCGGATGAGCTCGGCGCGCGGGTCCGCGCCCAGGTCGTCATCCTCGGGGTTCTCGGGCGGCGGCAGGAGCATCTTGGACTTGATGTGCGTCAGCGTCGAGGCCATGACGAGGAAATCGCCGGCGATCTCCATGTCGAGGCTCTGCATGAGCTCCAGGTATTCGAGGTACTGCTGGGTGATGGGGGCGATGGGAATGTCGTAGATGTCCAGTTCGTGCTTCTTGATGAGGTGGAGGAGAAGGTCCATGGGACCTTCGAAGATCTCGAGTTTGACGTGATAGGACATGGATTCCTTCCCCCGAGGCAGAACCGGGGTGCTGCAGGCAATAGGATATCGAAAATTAACGTCATTTCCCTGAAAAGTCAAGAGAAAACATGACAATTGCGGGTTGCGGAATGCGGATTTTTCATGGAAACGACCACCTGTGCACCGGAGACCGGGGGAGAGGGCAACAGGGACGGTTCTGTGCTTTTGATGCTCATTCCGCGATCCGCAATTCGCAATTCGCAATCCACAATGCTTCACTCTGGTATAATGAGACTGGAAGGAGCGGCGTTCATGGCCCGGGGGAACAACGGATACTCCGAAAAAGAGCTTTTGCGCATGGTCCGGAAATGGGTCCCCCGCGACCGGGTGCCCAAGCGGTTGTGCATCAAGGACACTGCGGATTTTTTCCGCGTCGACTATGACGACATCATCGTGCTGGGCGGCGTGCCGTATTTCGTCCGGAACAACGAACGCGAGGGCCGGTTCGGCCTCGAGGATGAGCCCAAGTTCTGGGTCAAGAGGTCGGTCAATCTCCAGACCGGCGAACTGAAGGTCCTGAAATGGGTCTTCAGGGAGCACTTCGAAGCGAAGATCGGGGACCTGGTGTTTGAATGTGTGCGGAGCCCGCAGAAGGAAGCGCGCATCCTGGAACTGGTCCGCGGCAGGGACGATTTCATGCAGGGGACGACCGAACAGGACTCAGCCGGACATCCCCTCCGTATCCTCGACTACATCCACGGAAGGACGCTCTCCCAGATCGTGCCCGCGCTTGGACAGGACCACGAGGATTTCTTTTACGATCATTTCCCCATCCTCCTCGATGAGTATGTCCGTATCGTGGAGGCGATCCGCTTCCTGCACCAGAGCGGCGAGAAGCACGGAGACATCCGGCGCGACCATCTGATCAAGGACGAGACCACGGGCAAGTACCGGTGGATCGACTACGACTTCAACTATCGCCACGGCGAGAGCAGGTTCGCCTACGACCTCTTCGGCCTGGGGAACATCCTCGTCTTCATCACCGGCAGGGGCGATGTGACCACAAACCGTCTGCTCCGGGACGCGCCGGACATGCTTGACCGGCTGACCGACGATGACGTGAACATTGTGTTCCACAACCGCGTCGCCAATCTCAAGAAGATCTATCCCTACATCCCGGAGAGATTGAACCGGGTGCTCATGCATTTCTCCGCCGGCGCACAAGTGTATTACGAGACGACGGAAGAGCTGCTCACGGACCTCGGCGAGGCGTGGGAGGCGTTAGAGCGGAGGTAGGACAAATTGTGGAATGCGGAATGCGGATTGCGGAATAAAAATGCGAACACGATCGAGATCGAGCACGGGGAAGGGTAACTTCAGACACGGAGACAAGGAGACGGGGGACAAGGGGACTAAAAAGGAGCGAAGCCATGGATACGAAAAACAGCAGCCAGCCAAAGGACAAACATTTTCTTATCGCCGTGGACGAATCGGAGAGCTCGAAGCGGGCCGTGCTGTACGTGGCGGACATCGTCGGCGGGTTCCCGGGTTTCGCCTTGACGCTGCTTTCGATCATCCCGGAGCCTGAGGAGGACTTCTTCGATTCCGAGGAGGAGCAGATCACCTGGACCAGGGAGAAGCTTGAGGCGGCGAACCGCATGCTCGAGAACTACCGCCAGGTCCTGATCCACGCAGGATTCCCTCCGGAGAAGGTGCACATCCGGTCTTGTGTGGGCGAGGAAAAATCTTTCGCCGAAGCTATCCTCGATACGCGATGCGACCTGACCTGCTGTACCGTGGTGGTCGGCCGCCACCATAAATCCAAAGCCGAAGAGTTCCTTTTCGGCAGCACCTCGACCAAGCTCATCCGTGAAGCCAAGAACTGCGCTGTGTGGGTGATTGAGTAGAAAAGGTACATTCCCTGGTAAAATTACAGCTTTGCGTTCTCGCAAGTTCTACTCTCCGTTTGACACGGTAGCAGCCTCCGTTTATTATTTCCCGAACAAGGCCATGTATCGTCAGGGCGCCGGACAGCGCTGGGCCGCGGAGCTGTCTCCGACGGCTGCAAGGGGAGGCATGATGAAAGACTGCATGATGCTGACGGATAGGGCCTGCGACCGCGTTGTTGCCGCTTCGCTTGTCGTCCCGGCCATACTTCTGCCGGCACAGGCATGGGCGGCCCAGGTGGGCTGCTTCGTTACGGCCATGTTCCTGGGCATCATGTTCCTCGTGGGCCTGGGCATCACCGCATTCGCAAAGCACTTCCTCGCGAAATACGTATGGAAGGTCCCGAGAACGCCGTGGCTCAGGTTTTTCGGGATCACGTGGCTGGAGCTGTTGCTCGGCATCCTGGTCTTCGCTTTCGTCAGGACCAGTTTCTGGCTCACGGTGCTGATCTACCTTCCCTTCGCCGCGCTCGTGAACCGGGCTCTCCTCGCCAGGCTCCGCGGCCCTGTTGACACACCGGCGACATTGCTTCAGCGGTACGGGATCTTCCTGATCCTGCCCGCTGCGCTTCCGCTGTCCATCCAGGCATCCGGCGTTCTCTGGAGTGCTATCACGAACCTGATCACCTTCTCCGATCTGCATATGTAAAAGGTATTGACGCAATCAACCGTCTTTTTCAGGGGCGAGCGCATTCCCTGCAGCTAAACTGCAGGGAGTTTCCATGAGGAAAAAGGACCGGATCGCTCCAAATCCACCGCGACCGCGTCAGTCGCGGGGTTTATCAGCAGCATTTTTTTACGCATATTTTCGGCCTTGTTTCATGCCCTCCAAGTGCATCCAGCGCCATCAAACCCGCATGAAAACAGACTAAATGTGGTGTCAGATTGGCCTTGACTCCACAATATGTTGTGGTATACTTTCCTTCGTTATTTCCGAATATTGCACGGTTCATCTGCAAGTTCCAGAAAGCCTTTCCTTCTTCTATTTCAAGCCAGGTGAGATGCAGCATATGACCGATGCCAGCAAGCCAGCGCTTCATGCGAGAATCGTTCAGATCGTGTTCTATCCTGTCGTTTAGTAATCGAACCGGGGCGGTCACCATGACCGTCCCGCATTTATTTTGAATTTCATCCAAGGGGGCTTTATTTATGAAAAGTGCGGTGTCCGCCGGGACGGCAACCGGTGCAGGTCTTCGGCTGTCCGAGAACAGCCTGAAGGTGCTGGAAAAGCGCTACCTCAAGCGGAACGAGGACGGCACCGTCGTCGAGACCGCCGTGGACATGTTCCAGCGCGTTGCCCGGACCATCGCGCAGGCCGATGCCAACTATGGCAAGACGCCTGACGTGATCGATAGGACGGCGCAGGAGTTCTACCGCATGATGACCTCGCTCGAGTTCCTGCCGAACAGTCCGACGCTCATGAACGCCGGCCGCGAGCTGGGCCAGCTGTCGGCGTGCTTTGTGCTGCCCGTGGGCGATTCCATGGACGAGATCTTCGAGTCCGTGAAGCACGCGGCCCTCATCCACAAGTCCGGCGGCGGCACCGGGTTCTCCTTTTCCCGCATCCGGCCGAGGAACGACGTGGTGAAGTCCACCAAGGGCGTCTCTTCGGGCCCCATCTCCTTCATGACCGTGTTCGACGCGGCGACGGAGACGGTGAAGCAGGGCGGCACGCGCCGCGGCGCCAACATGGGCATCCTCTCGGTGGACCATCCCGACATCCTGGACTTCGTCACCTGCAAGCAGCAGAATGACCGCCTGAACAATTTCAACATCTCCGTGGCCTTCACCGACCCCTTCATGCAGGCCGTGGACAAGGACACGGAGTACGACCTGGTCTCACCGCGGAACAAGACCGTGGTCCGCAAGCTCAAGGCCCGGAAGGTCTTCGACACCATCGTGAACATGGCGTGGAGGAACGGCGACCCGGGCATCGTGTTCCTCGACCGCATCAACCAGTACAACCCGACGCCCCATATCGGCAGGATGGAGTCCACGAACCCCTGCGGCGAGCAGCCGCTCCTCCCCTACGAGTCCTGCAACCTGGGCTCCGTCAACCTGGCCACGATGGTGACGGTGAAGGACGGCAGGCCTGCCGTGGACTACGACAAGCTCCGCCACACGGTGCGCGAGGGCGTGCATTTCCTCGACAACGTCATCGACGTGAACAAGTATCCCATCGAGAAGATCGCCGAGAACACCCGGGCCAACCGCAAGATCGGCCTGGGCGTCATGGGCTTCTCCGACATGCTCCTCCAACTCGGCATCCCCTACAACTCCGAGGAGGCGGTCCGGGTCGGCGGTTCCGTGATGCAGTTCCTCACCGAGGAAGGACGCAAGATGAGCGAGGAGCTTGCTGCAGAGCGCAGCACCTTCCCGAACTTCAAGGGGAGCATCTACGACCGGCCCGGCCGGCGCCCGGTCCGGAACGCGACGGTCTCGACCATCGCCCCCACGGGGACCCTCTCCATCATCGCGGGCTGCTCCAGCGGCGTCGAGCCCCTCTTCGGCCTCACCTTCGTACGGCGGGTCCTGGACGGCGCTGAGCTGGTCGAGGTAAATCCAATCTTCGAAAAGGTCGCCCGGGAGCGCGGTTTCTTCTCCGACAGCCTCATGAAGGAGATCGCCGAGCACGGCGGGTGCACCGGTATCGCATCAGTGCCCGAGGACATCCAGCGCGTCTTCGTCACGGCCCACGACATCAGCCCCGAATGGCACGTCCGCATGCAGGCCGCGTTCCAGCAGTATACGGACAACGCCGTCTCCAAGACCGTGAACTTCCCGCACAGCGCCACAGCGAAGGACGTTGAGAAGGTGTACATGCTGGCCTACCAGCTCGGGTGCAAGGGGGTGACCATCTACCGCGACGGCTCTCGTGACGAACAGGTGCTCTCCACCGGCGCCACGGAGAAGGCGCGCAAGGCCGCCCAGCTGGCGGCCGCTGTCCTGGGTGTCCCGGCCGAGGAGAAGAAGCCGCGGAAGCGGCCGACCATGACCCACGGCGTCACCCAGAAGATCCCCACGGGATGCGGCAACCTCTATATCACCATCAACGAGGACGAGGAGGGCATCTGCGAGGTCTTCTCGACCATGGGCAAGTCCGGCGGCTGCGCCTCCAGCCAGTCCGAGGCCGTCTCCCGCATGGTGTCGCTGGCGCTCCGGTCCGGCGTGTCCATCGACTCCATCATTCGTCAGGTGAAGGGCATCCGCTGCCCGTCGCCAGGATGGGGCGAGATGGGCAGGCAGATACTGTCCTGCCCCGACGCCATCGGCCTGGCCTTGGAGCGGTACAACAAGGACAATATGGGGCCCCGGAAGCAGAAGGATCTGCCTGTGGCAACCGCGGAGGAGGTGCCGACGGTGCCCTACGTCTCCTCCGACTGCACGGCAGGAGAGAACACGAATCACCTGGGCCTTTGTCCCGAATGCCCGGACTGCGGCGGGCTTCTCGAGTTCGGCGAGGGCTGCGCGGTCTGCCGGGGGTGCGGATTCTCGAAGTGCGGGTAGAATCCCGGTTCGGAGATGAAGCCAAGGGAACGCCAGCACCAGGAAGTCGTATGACCGGAGGCCCCGTGACCATGCAGAGTTCCCTTCAGCTTCGTGATAACGAGCGTATACCATGATCTGAACGGCCGGGAGTTGTTTCTCCCGGCCTTTTTTTGCGTAGGAGGACGGGACCTGTGTCCCGTCACCACGCTATCTTGACGGCATAAGGAGGTTCCATGACGCTCGACGAGGTTATCCTGGAGCTGTACCGCCTGGCGGAGACCAGGGAGTGGGATGGCAAGGCCTCCGACGAGGCGCTGGCAGCGGCGATCGAGGGCATGGAGCAGATCTGGACGCTCCGGCAGGCCGATATGCGCAGGACCGCCCGGGTCCAGGCCCTGAAAAAGCAGCCGAGGATATGGTCGTAGCGGGCGTTGCCGCCCTGTTTTTCTGTGAAAATACTTGACATTTTCCGGTTCTGATTCTAAATTATTAATGAAAGTTCTTCTCCGCCAGGCGACGTTCCGGGCGGGCCACTTGATAAAGGAGGATACGGGATGGATACCGAACGGGTCAAGCAGTACGAGTGCAAGGTATGCGGCAGACGGATCGATGTGACCAGGGCCGGCGATGTCTACGAAGAGCCGATCTACTGCTGCGGTGTTCAGTCCGCCGAGGTAGGTGCCCCGGCAATGGTGCCGGCCGCCGCGTCCGCGAAGAAGAAACCGGCGAAGAAAAAAGCAGCGAAGAAGAAGGCCAAGAAGCCTGCTAAGAAGGCGGCGAAAAAGGCGAAGAAGAAACCGGCGAAGAAAAAGGCCGTGAAGAAGAAAACCGCCAGGAAGAAGACGGCGAAGAAGAAGGCTGTGAAGAAAAAGAAACGGTAACGTACCGGATCGCCAAGCAGGCCCCCTGACCGAGAGGTCCGGGGGCTTTTTTCGTCGGGGTCGCTGATCCAAAAACGGCATTTGACACTGATCAAATCGGATAGGTTCGGAAAACGGCGGATTCTTCATTGTCCGGCAGATGCGGACCCCCGCAGCAAGCTGCGGCGAATGCGCTTTTTTCTCGATTTAACCTGCAGGACATGCTTTGCTAATCATGATGTTGATCCGCTTCTGACCGGTCTAAACGCTTTTTCGCTGTTCATGGGTATTTCACTTCGGGAGGGTCGGTCATCGAAAACGCCATGCGGAACAGGGACGTCCGGGAACATCAGATCAGGCGGTTGACGGGGCAGGCGATCGGTGATTTTAGCCTGATCGGGGAGGGGGACCGCATCCTCGTGGCGCTGTCGGGCGGGAAGGACAGCTGGACCCTGCTGACCGTGCTGGAGTCCCTCCGGCGGAGGGCGCCGGTGGGCTTTACACTGGTCGCGGTCACGGTGCATCCCGGGTTCCCGGGCTTCTCAACGGAGGGGATAGAGTCCTATCTCCGAGATCAGGGGTTCGAACACCGGATCGTAGCCGCCCCGATCCACGACCTTATGCTGGACAAGCTCGGGCCTGATGATATTCCCTGCTCTCTGTGCTCCCGGATCAAACGCGGCGTGCTGTACACCCAGGCGATGGAGCTGGGATGCACCAAGATCGCCCTCGGCCATCACCGCGACGATTTCATTGAGACACTGCTGCTGAACCAGTTCTACAACGGCAGGATCAAGGCCATGGCCCCGCTGCTGCGCGCCGACGACGGCCGCAATGTGGTCATCCGGCCCCTCGTCTACGTGCCCGAGGAGGACATCATCGCCTACGCCGGGGAGGCGGGCTTTCCCGTCACCTGCTGCGCCTGCCCCGCCTGCGGCGATCCGGACCAGAAGCGGGTGAGGATCAAGAAGCTCCTTGCCGGCCTGGAAGAGGAGCACCCCGGGATCAAGGCGAGCCTGCTCGCGGCCCTGGGCGACGTGGACCACCGGCACCTCCTGGTGCGCGAGCGGGAACGGTCGCGCATCGAATGATGGCGCACGGTCCCGCGTGGGGGCCCCGGCGGAAAAGGACCGCGAAAATTTCCACAGTCGTCCGTATTGAAGCTCGCCTTTGAAGCTCCCTGCAGCAAGCTACAGGGGACCTTCGATCCTCAGGGGAGGATGGTTATCCTGATCGCTCGCTGACCCCCTGCACTCGCGGTTCCACTCGTAAACGCGAGGGGCAAGACCCCGCAGCAGGCTGCGGGGAATGCGCTCGCTCCTGGATTTAAGCTCCCAGAAGATTACTGCATGGAGCTTCGATCCTCAGGGTTAAACGATTATCCTAATCGCTTGCTAACCCCGCAGCAAGCTGCGGGGAATGCGCTCGCTCCTGGATTTACCGCTTGATGCTCCTAATCCTCTATGTGTTTGACAATGTCCTGATGAGTGGAATATAATCAACTCATCCTGGACAGGCAGGACAGCTGTTGTTATACAGGATCTTATGGAGGGACCTTATGGCAGAACGAAAAAAACTGGGAATCCTCCTCAAGGAGGCCGGCCTGATCGACGAAAACCAGCTCGCGGCTGCGTTGTCGCACCAGCATCACTGGGGCGGAAAGCTCGGCTCCATCATCGCTGAGCTGGGGTTCACCCGGGAAGAGGACATCGCACGGATCATCTCCGAGACCATGGGGGTCCCCCATGTGAACCTTTTCGAGCCGGAGATATCCCCCGATGTCATCAAGCTTATCAAGGCGGACATGGCCAAGAAATTCGGCGTCGTCCCGGTCAAGAAGGAGGCCAATGCGCTGACCCTTGCCATGTCGGACCCTTTGGACATCGAGACCATGGACAATGTCCGGTTCATCACCGGCCTGACCATCAAGCCGGTCCTGGCCATGGCAGTGGAGATCAAGGACGCCATCCGGAAATACTATGACGGCGAGGAGGTCACGCGGAAGTCCTCGGACCAATTCCGCGAAACAGCGATGAATGTGGAGATCGTGCGCGAGGTCCCGAACATTGCCACGACGGAATGGAACCAGCAGACCCAGCAGCAGGACTCCCAATCGCTCCAGCAGGCCATGGCCACCCAGAAGACAGTTCTCGATGCCCTCGTTTCCATCCTCATCGAGAAGGAGATCATAACCCGCGGCGAAATCGCGAAGTTCATCGAGCAGAAGAAGTTGGGGCTGTAGGAAGTTCGGAGCGGGACCTGGAGGGGAGCTGTCGGCGTCAGCGTCAGAGCTGTCCGGGGAGAACAGGGAGAGGAAGCGTATGCACATGAACAAGGTCGGTATTTCGGTGCTCGTCCTGGCAGCGGTAGTGCTCGCCGGGAGCGTCTCCGCTGGCGAACGCCAGGGACCGAGGATCTCGGTGAAGGACGCCAGGTTCGATTTCGGCATGGTGAGCCAGGGAACTCAAGCCGAGCATATTTTCGAGATCAAGAACACCGGCGATGAGCTCCTGGAGATCACGCAGATACAACCTACCTGAGGGTGCACGGCGGGGCTGGTCAGTTCGGACCGGCTGGAACCAGGGGCAACGGCACAGTTGAAGGTCTCCGTGGACACGGCAGGCAGGTCGGGGCACATGACGAAGCATGTGACGATCCGTTCCAACGACCGGGTGACGCCTGCGATACCGGTGACCGTGATGCTCACGGTGACGGCGGATACAGCGGGCCAGAAGTAGAAGGCCCGCATGCCCGGGGACGTCCCGGCGGACAACAGGCGGGGAAACGAGGAGGCCGGCAGAGAAAACTCTGCCGGCCTTTGATGTTTGGCGGCTATGTTCACGCCCGGCCCGAGGATCGGCTGGGGCACGGATCAGGGCTTGTTCGAATCGGACTGCTGGTCCACTTCAGCGTACACGAGACCGGTGATGTCCCGGATGACCCGGGCGAGGCTCCGGAAGTCGCTCCCCAGCGCGGTGATGCCGAGAAGGAACGGCCTCTCGGGGTGATAGATGATGCCGAATTCGTGGAGCTGCAGCACCTCGGAGGGCGCGCCGTCAGCATCCGGTGCTGGGATGATCCGCTCTCCTGCCTTGCTCGCGAGGCTGACCTCGGGCGGGATGCCCGCGGCCATGCCGTCGCGGAACACCGACCGGGCGAGATAGCGGAGCGCTTTTTCGGACATTTCCTCGTTCAGGTACGATGCATTGAAGAGGACGCGGAAATAGGAGGCGTAGGCACTGAGCGTCAGCGAATCCTCTTTCTTTTCGGGATCGTAGTTCATATAGAGGTCCCGGGAGGTCCGGAGCAGATTAGCAGGCGGCATGTTCGCCAGAAGCAGGGCGTAGGCGCTGTTGTCGCCGTAGGCGGTCATCCGGAAGAGAAGCTCGTTCACCGTATATTCTTTTCCCGGCTCAAGCGGCTTCGGCGATCTCAGGTAGCGCGGCTCGAAGGGCCCGCCGACGCCGCGATAGAAGATCTTCTTTCTGAGGACGAGGGGATTGGTCTCGGACCACTTGAAATAGGCGATCAGGAGCGGGATCTTGAGCTGGCTTTCGGGCGAGAACTTCTCGTTCTCCCTGATGCCGAACCAGTTGCCGTTGTCCAGGTCGCGGAAGTAGACCGAGACCGCCGTTGCCTCGTCGCTGTCGAGCTTTTCCTGGATCAGCGCGTCCACCTTGTAGCGGAACGGCTTCAGTTCGCGGATCTTGCGCAGGTCGGGGTTCGTCTTGGTGATGATAGGTCGGATAAAGGCGAAGTCCTCACCGGGAGACGAACGCTGGACAATACGTTCGTTCTGTCCTGCATAGAACAGCCAGGTGCCCCTGCCCAAAAAGATCCCCAGGGCAAAGGCCCCGGCGATCACGACCCAGAGGATCGATCGGTTGATCGTTATGTTCTTTTTCGGGGTCTTTTCCATTACGGTTGCCTGCTTTGCACATTGTAAGGCAAAGACCGGCGTAACACAAGTGCCATGCCCCGCAGGTAACATGCGGCAATTCCTGTGAAATTCCCATATTATTTGCTTGACAATTTTCCGCCCCCTGTGTTAGAGTCCTATGCCCTGAACGACCGGAACGGACAAAGAGAGGCCCTATCAACCGTGCAACAGCTCAGACATCCTACATATCCCAGCGACATGCCTTCCCCGGGCATAGGTCCCGACAAGGGACTATAATCTTCTTCGTTATCAATAATAACCCTTACGTTTCAACCACTTTTTAATTCAGCCGGTTCGACAAGACCAACTCTTCAATGGAGGATACACCCATGCAGAAAAAATATCTTTTGGCCCCTGGTCCCACGCCAGTTCCGCCCGAAGCGCTCCTGGCTATGGCCATGCCGATGATCCATCACCGCGCCCCGGATTTCCTTCCGGTGCTCGAATCGGCCAAGAAGGGCCTGCAGTGGCTTTACCAGACCAAGAACGACGTGCTCATCCTGTGCTCCACCGGCACCGGCGGCATGGTCGGCTCGGTGAACAATTTCTTGAATCCCGGCGACGAAGTGATCACCGTGAACGGCGGAAAGTTCGGCGAGCGCTGGACCAAGATCTGCCAGGCCTACGGCATGAAGGTGACCGAGATCGTGGTGGAGTGGGGCCACGCAGTGAAGCCGGAGCAGGTGGAGGAGGCCCTCAAAAAGAACCCCAAGACCAAGGCGGTCTTCATCCAGTTCACCGAGACCTCGACCGGCGTGAACCATGACATCAAGACACTTGCCGGCATCGTCAAGAAGATCGATGCGCTCTTCGTCGTCGACGCCATCAGCGCCCTCGTGGCCCATGACATCCGGACCGACGAGTGGGGCATCGACGTGATGATTGGCGGCTCCCAGAAGGGTATCATGCTTCCGCCGGGCCTGGCCTTCGTGTCCGTCTCCGATAAGGCATGGAAGATGGCCGATGCCGCGAAGACGCCGAAGTTCTACTTCAACTTCAAGAAAGAGCGCGAGAACCTGTCCAAGAACCAGACGACCTGGACATCTCCCGTGTCGCTTATCATCGGCCTGAACGCCGCGGTCAAGATGCTCCAGGACGAGGGCCTCGAGAACGTGTTCAAGCGCCACGACCGGCTCGCCCGGGCGACCCGCGCGGGTGCGGTCGCCCTGAACCTTCCGCTCTATCCCAAGGAGAACCCGAGCCTCTCGCTCACGGCCATCGAGGCGCCAGCGGGCGTGGACGGCCAGGCCATCTACAAGGACCTGCGCGTGAAGTACGGCATCACCGGCGCAGGCGGCCAGGACAAGCTCAAGGGCAAGATCTTCCGCATAGCCCATCTCGGCTACGCGGACACCTTCGACGTCATCACGGCAATTGCCGGCATCGAGATGGTGCTCAAAGGCCTGGGCCACCCGGTGAAGCTCGGCACGGGCGTCGCCGCTGCGCAAGAGATCCTGATGAAATAACAGCATACTTCCGCCACGGAGGCACGAAGACACGGAGAAGAAGGAAAGCCTCGGTCTTTCAAGAAAAGATCAAGGATGTTCTCTGTGCCTCTGTGTCTCTGTGGCAAAGCTTTTCACGGAGGATTCATGAAAGTTCTGATCAGCGACAACCTCTCCGCCCGCGGGGTGGAGATCCTGAAGAAGGCCGGGCTCGAGGTCGAGTTCCGGAGCAAGACGACGCCTGAGGAGATCGAGAAGATGATCGGCGACTATGACGCGCTCATCATCCGCTCAGCCACCAAGGTCACTGCCGGCCTGCTCGAGAAGGCCACGAAGCTCAAGGTCATCGGCCGGGCCGGCAGCGGCCTGGACAACGTGGATACGCCGGCGGCGACCAAGAAGGGCGTGGTGGTCATGAACACGCCCGGCGGCAACACCGTCACCACGGCGGAGCACACCATCGGAATGATCTTCGCCTGCGCCCGCATGATCCCGCAGGCCTACGCCTCGATGAAGGCGGGCAAGTGGGAAAAGAAGAAGTTCGAGGGCGTGGAGCTCTTCGACAAGACGCTCGGCATCGTCGGCCTCGGCGCCATCGGCGGCGTGGTCGCGAACCGCTGCGCGGCACTGGGCATGAAGGTACTGGCCTACGACCCCTTCATCTCGACCGAGAAGGCGAAGCAGCTCGGCATCGAGCTGGCGGACCTGGAGACCATCTACAAGATGTCGGATTTCATCACGCTCCACACGCCCAAGACCAAGGAGACGGCGAACCTCATCAACAAGGACACCATCGCGAAGATGAAGGACGGCGTGCGTATCATCAACTGTGCCCGCGGCGGCATCGTGAACGAGCAGGACCTCTACGAGGCCCTGAAGAGCGGCAAGGTGGGGGCAGCTGCCTTCGACGTGTTCGAGAAGGAACCGCCGGAGAACCACCCGCTCCTGACGCTCGACAACTTTATCGCCACGCCGCACCTTGGCGCCTCGACGAAGGAGGCGCAGGAGAACGTGGCCACGGCCGTGGCCGAGCAGATCGTGGATTACCTCGTCGCAGGGACGGTGCGGAACGCCGTGAACGTGCCGTCGGTGCCCGCGGACCAGCTTCCGACGCTCTCGCCCTATATCCATCTCGCCGAGCGCATGGGCCTCTTCACGGGCCAGATCATCGATGGCGGGCTCACCCAGGTTACGGTGGAGTACAGCGGCGAGGTCTCGAACCTCAAGCTCGAGCCCATCACGCTGGCCGCGATCAAGGGCCTGCTCACGCCCACGCTGCAGGAGAACGTGAACTACGTGAACGCGCCGCTCATCGCCAAGGACCGGGGCATCGAGGTGAAGGTCTCGAGATCCGCTGACACACACGAGTACACCAGCCTCCTGACCATCCGGGTCAAAGCCGGCGCCAGGGACCTGTCCGTGTCCGGTACGCTGAACAGCAAGAAGGAACCGCGCATCATCCAGGTGGACAACTTCCCCATGGAGACGGTGCCCGAGGGCGACATGCTGGTGCTCATGAACAACGACAAGCCCGGCGTCATCGGCGGCATCGGCACGCTCATGGGCCAGAACGGCATCAACATCTCGCGCATGCAGTTCGGCCGCGAGACCCAGGGCGGTCGGGCCATGTCCGTGGTGAGCGTGGACAGCTCAATCCCCGACAAGGTGCTGGATGCGGTCCGGAAGCTCCCGAACGTACTGTCGGTAAAGCAGGTCCGGATATAGTGACCGTAAGTCGTGAGGCGTAAGGCGCCAGGAACAAGGCAACAGTCAAAAGAAAAGAATAAGCAAGCAGAGGGGCGGCCCTGATCCGCCCCTTAACGCTGTAAAGGAGCACTATGCCGGTCTTAGTCGTGGTGGGCGCCCAGTGGGGCGACGAAGGCAAGGGGAAGATCATCGACCTGCTGACCGAGCGGGCCGATGTGGTGGCGCGGTACCAGGGCGGGCACAACGCGGGCCACACGGTGGTGGTGGGGATGGACGAGTTCATCCTGCACCTGATCCCATCGGGCATCCTGCACAAGGGCAAGAAATGCATCATCGGGAACGGCGTGGTCGTGGACCCCGCGGCGCTCATCGAGGAGATGGACGGGCTGCTGAAGCGGGGGATCCGGTTCGAGCAGAACCTGCTCATCAGCCGGAACGCGCACCTCATCATGCCCTACCACAAGGCCATCGATGTGGCCAGCGAGCGGCTCAAGGGGAACAAGAAGATCGGGACGACCGGCAGGGGCATCGGTCCAGCCTACGCAGACAAGATCAGCCGCAAGGGGATCCGCATGGCGGACCTGCTGGACCCGGAGGCCTTCCGGGAGAAGCTCAACGCCAACGTGGGCGAAGCGAACTTCCTGCTCGAGCGCTTCTATAACGCACCTCTGGTGAACCAGGACACGGTGTTCGAGGAGTATATGAGGTACTCCCGCAGGCTCATGAAGCACATCAGCGACACGACCCTCTATCTCAATGAGGCCATCGCGAAGAAGAAGAAGGTCCTGGCCGAAGGCGCCCAGGGAACGCACCTCGACGTGGACCACGGCACCTATCCCTTCGTCACCTCGTCGAGCCCCACCGCGGGCGGCGCCTGCACGGGGCTCGGCATCGGGCCGAACACCATCAGCGAGATCGTGGGCATCGTGAAGGCCTACACCACCCGTGTGGGCAGCGGCCCGTTCCCGACCGAGCAGGAGAACGCCATGGGCGAACTGCTTCGCGAGCGGGGCAGGGAGTACGGCGCCACCACCGGCAGGCCGCGGCGCTGCGGCTGGATGGACACGCTCATCGTCCGGCACTCGGTCCGGGTCAACGGGTTCACGAGCATCGCGCTCACGAAGCTGGACGTGCTGGATTCGCTGGACGAGATCAAGATCTGCGTGGGGTACAAGCATAAGGGCAAGCTGTACGAGGAGATGCCGTCCGAGCTCGCGGTGCTCGAGCAGTGCACGCCCCAGTACATTTCGATGCCGGGATGGAAGCAGACCACCATCGGCATCAAGAAGTACGAGCAGCTGCCGAAGAGAGCCCGCACCTACGTTGAGAAGGTCTGCAAGCTCTGCAGGGTTCAGCCTTCGATTATTTCTACGGGCGCGCGACGGGACGAGACCATCATCCTGGAGAAGCCGTTCCAGAAGAGTGCGAAGAAGTAGCTCCATGCAAGGTTCAACGTTCAAGGTCTAAGGTCAAAACAGCATATCGTCGAGGCGAGTGGCAGTTGTTCTGCCGGTTCGAACATGGAACCAGGAACATTGATTCGCTGTCATATTTATTGACAACGTCACCGCTTCTTTGCTAATATACGCCTCTCGCAGCGGTGCAGCGGGCCGGTAGCTCAGTTGGTAGAGCACCGCCCTTTTAAGGCGGGTGTCCTGGGTTCGAATCCCAGCCGGCTCACCAGTTACCTTCGGTATTGGAAATTGTAAAGTGCAAATTGGAAATTGAAAATAAGGTTCCGGCAGTCCATCTGAGCAATTTGCATGTTGAAATTTTCAATCTGCAATTTTCAATAATCTGTAAGCACGTCCCCATCGTCTAGCCCGGCCCAGGACACCGCCCTTTCACGGCGATAACGGGGGTTCGAATCCCCCTGGGGACGCCAATCAAACCAAAGGAGCTGCTATTGCAGCTCCTTTTCTTTATTGCGTCCCTGTCCCGTCGCGGGCCATCGCCGGTTCACGGCGCAAACGAAGGTGTAAGCGCTCAGATGAAGAGGCTTCGCGCTTCGTCGTTCAAGGTGAAAAGAGTGTTAGGTATGCCGGTTGCTCCGGCATATACGATCTAATCCCCCTGGGGACGCCCATCCAATCCAAAGAGCCACGGCATTTGCCGCGGCTCTTTTTTTGTCCCTCTTAGTGATCCATCACGTCCATACCCCGAAAATGCCCCGGCAGTATCCTTGTCAAATGGATGATTTTATAGTACGCTAATCCAAAGAACAGAGATGAAGTCCGACCAAATCATAATGCCCGAACTTCTTCGGGATAGACTTGCATAACTCAATCTTTAAGTCTGACCCCATAGGGCACCCTTGGAGTAATCAAGACCTAAAGCAGAGCATGATTGCGAAATTTTATGAGCAGCGAAAAACTCTGTTAGCATCACGACAAATTATTACGTGCATAGCCCAGTTGGACGAGAATCTACAGCTCATAGATCGACTGATTATGAAATATAGAGAGCTCAAAAAGTTTATTGAAAAGAACATGCGGATGGCGCATGTATATCAGCCTGTAATGCTCATGACGCTGCTAGAGAATGGTGGTAAGTGCCTTGAGCGGCTGGCAAGGCATAACCCAATGGGTAATATAAATACTAGTATCTATAGATATTCAAAATACGTTTTTATTGCTAACGAGGGGAGAATATGACAGATAAATCAAATGATCCTAATAATAAAGCAGAGAATAAAAAAGAAGAGAATCAACCAAGCGGAAATATTCATTCTAATATTTCGAAATGGATTTATTATAATACGTCAAGCAGTAGTTATTCTCCGTCTTTAAGCTCGCTTTACAATTATATCAATAGTAGCAATAAAAGTTGGTCAGCAATACAATGGCCAGACGAAGAAATTACTGTAAAGACGAAAAAGCTATATGAGACTATCGAGACACTTCGTAAAGATGTAGAGGAAACTGCGAAAAAATTTCAGCAAGCCAAAAGTGAGCATGCTCAAAAAGACAGTGATATTTTGCAACTTAACGGGAAAATTGCCGAACTGTCTAAGAAGGAAAAACTCGGATTCTTGCTCTCACGAGTCAATGAAGCAGCTCAAAAATTATTGCTAGAGAACGAGGACTTTCAGAAAAAGTTCTTAGAGGAAAGCGAATGTGACACATTCGTTATGTCAGTTGATATTCGTAGGTCTACAGAGCTGATGTCGAAAGCTAGAAGTCCTGAACAATTTGCTCGCTTTATGACAACATTATGTAATGATCTTGAAGATGTTGTAAAAGATTGCTTTGGTGTCTTCGATAAATTTACAGGCGATGGCATTCTAGCCTTTTTCCCAGATTTTTTTTCAGGCGCCGATTCGGGTTATTATGCGATAAAAGCGGCCAATCTCTGCCACAAACAATTTCAATTAAGGTACAAAGAATTTCGAAGTTCATTTAAGTCAGTTTTAACAGACGTTGGCCTAGGTATTGGGATTGATTATGGCCAAGCTCATCTTGTCCAAATAGCCGGCGGTTTAACTGTTGTTGGTTCGCCAGTGGTATACGCGTGCCGTATGAGCGGTGCTCCGGCTGATTCAACATATCTTAACCAGCCGGGCTATGAAAAAATAAGTGAGAAGTACAGTGAGTATTGCTTCTTGAAAGAGACAAAGATTGACATTAAGAATGAAGGGACAACGTTGGCCTACGATATACGTCTTAATGGGAAAGATTATAGACCCGAGGCGCCTACGTGGCTTAGCAGTAAATAGGCTAATTGCAAAGGTGAGGAGTATGGTCCTGATAATAGCGTTAATGCCAGTGAGTATAAAATTGCGGGGGCTTCTAAATGATAAAAGAATATTATGAATCATTTAAGGATAATATATTGAGCAAATCTACTAATCCATTCTTTGGCTCCTTAATTATTGTTTGGTCATTCCATAATTGGAGATTTCTATATACTATATTTAATTTCCTTAAGGAAACACCTAATGAGGATCGAATTGCATTTATCGCGAGCTATTTATATTCAGGCAAGTTTTTGCCGAATTTAGGCTGGTGTATTGTTTTCGCGTTTATAGTGCTTATCATTTCCTATTTCCTGCTTAATTTGTCTAGGCTAATTATAAACTTATATGAAAAAGTATTAACGCCATTTGTATACAAAATTACAGATCAAAGTTCCATAGTCTTAAAAGAGGATTATTTAAAACTTAATGAGGAAAAGAATAAATTGGTAGAAAAACTTGAAGCTGAACGAGGGGCTAGGCTAAATGTACAAGCCGAAAGAGATAGTCTCGAGATAAAATTAAGCCAGATGCAAAATGCTAAAAATGTGAATGATATTGCTACTACTACTGTTACTCCGCCACCGAGTAAAAGTGATATTAATAAATATGACAAAGAAAGCGCGATTATTTCCAAGATAGAAGAAGAAAAGCTCTTAAATGCATTCGATAATATAATCGAAAAAATATCAAATATAGATGCAATATACGATAATGAGCCTGGAGTTAGATATTTTTCAAAACTCGGTCTTATCACAAAAGGTACCTATATTGATCAAAATCAGTATAATTATTCTTTCACGAAATTAGGAGATAGTGTAAAAACATATTATCTTGATAACTATCTTTGAATAAGAAATAATATACGTACGATGGTTCTTCACTTTAATTAGCTATCTTGTGCACGAACAGCTTTTGAATAGAATAAATCAACTTAATGCTGCATCTGAAACGTCACCAAAACGTAACCGAAATTAACTTACAGCAGATGAATGGCAGAATAATACTGGACAGAATAGAAGTGTGTAACGCATTGATTAGCACTATTAAAGCGAAAAAAAGCAGGTAAGAGACCCGGTTAGTAAAATCGTTAAGTTCTAACTTTCACGGCGATAGCAGGGTTTCGAATCCCCTCGAAGACGCCAGCCAATCCAGGGACATGCTGGTATTCGGTAGCGCATCAACACAACCGATACCGATTTATGGTAGAATTAATCATTCGGTAAGTGCAAAGGGGGTAGGCCATGAAGAAAATCGTATTTGCAGTAATTGCAGTCCTTTTATCAATTGGTGCGGCTCAAGCTCAGGATTATTTGCACGGCAAGTCCGGAACCACATATCAAAATATTGGAAACACAACCTACGGCTCGGATGGTTCAACTTATCAAAAAATTGGCAATACGACATACGGGAATGATGGGAACACTTCCCAACGGATTGGGAACACAACTTATCATGGAGATGGATCGACATCTCAGCAAATTGGGAACACACTTTACAATTCCAATGGTAGCACCGTTCAAAAAATTGGCAATACAACGTACGGTTCTGATGGAACCAACTGCCAGAAAATAGGCAATACAACGTACTGTAACTAAATTGTCTGATATTTGCCTCTCTACACTGACATCTGATGAGAAAATGTGTGTGCAAACGGGTATAGCTAGTAATTGAAAACGTAACCAAAACGTAACCGAAACTAACATACGGGGTAGAATAACAAGAAAATACTTGAATGGGCAGAAGCCAATAACTCTTTGATTATTGCTAATAAACAGAAAAACGCAGGTAAGAGGCCCATTTAGTAAAATTGTTAAGGCCCAACTTTCACGGCGATAACGGGGGTTCGAATCCCCCTGGGGACGCCAATCCAAAGAGCCACGGCAACTGCCGCGGCTCTTTTTTTTCTCCCTCTTAGTGATCCATCACGTGCATCCCCCGAAAATGCCCCGGCAGTATCCTTGTCAAATGGATGATTTTATAGTACGCTAATCCAAAGAACAGAGATGAAGTCCAACCAAATGCCCGAACTTCTTCGGGATAGACCTGCATAAGTCAATCTTTAAGTCTGACCCCATAGAGCACCCATCCTCGCAAAGAAAGATGCGAAGAAAGCTGGGAAAGCAGTTCCCTCTAGGGATGTGGATGATAAATTTCTGATCGCGGACAAAAGCAATAATAAAGACAAAATGACATTGAGTGATTTCATTTATCATCATGTCTCATGGTCATACGACCTGTGGCATATGAGACGCTTTGGCTTAGTCTTGCCAAATCCAGAGGTGATTAATCAACAGGATAGTGTATTAGTTGGCGGCTTTTCATATATCTACGAAGACAAAATACTTGATGCGATGCGGTCGTCTGAATTCCTTCTTAAACGAGAAGGCGGTGGACGCAGAGGCAAGCGATAAACATGCAGACTCTAATTCCTATGATAGCGCATGCTAGGACCCTGCGCATTCCCTCGGTTACTTACGGGGCGCTATATCCTAAAATACGCACTCCTCAGTACCGCGTTCACGTTTAATTTTCAACCAGTAGACTGCACCTCTTTTGATAAACCGTCCTATGCAATCATGTAGGTGTTCATCACAGTGCCTAGGATCTGAAAGCGTCGAAGAATATCGTTTGAAATATGCAGTGTCTGATTCTTCCTGTACTCGTTGAAGCTTCCATTCATCGCAATATTCAATATTTCATTCAGTAATTCGTAATCTCCCTAACAACCAGACGGTATTGTTTTAATTGCTGTGGTGTTTCGTGATAACTGGTTGTCATCGTTAGGATGACAGGTAAGGGAAGGGCCTTATTTAGTCACTGATGATGCCTGTTTATGGCTGTCTACTTGACAATTACTTGACAGCGAATCTAAAGAGCAATCTAAGCGGGTCCATCGTGCTGTTAAAAGCGGAAAAGCAATTAAATATTGTTAAGAAATTGTTTTTAATTATTTGTATTGACCTTGACAGAATATCAGCAGCCTGTTAGCCTTGTAATACTTACTTCCTACTGCTTGCCTCTTATTTAACTTGCCACATTCTTTATTCTGTTTTTTCTCTGATATTTTCTTTTTCTGAGAAAACCGAACGGGTGTTTTTGCGTTTCAAGTATCAACACTTTTAATCTATTTATTATTTTAATAGGACTCATTCTATCAGCCATTATCTATAGCTCTGCGGTATGGCCAATTCATTTTAATAACCAGTATTTCAAATCAGAGCGTTCATGATCATGTGTTGTACCAAGTGGTTCGTTTCTTTCATTGATTCTTACCAACAAGTACTTTCAATGCTGATATTGCGTGATATTAGAAGTTTAGGTGTTGCGCGTGGTATATACGAGCAATAAGGAAATATAATTTTGGGAGGTGTTGCAGTGAAAAAATTAATATCGATAGCAGGAATGCTCGTAATAGTTTTATGCGCAATATCCGCGTGGGCGGGTCCATTCTCGGCCACGAATCCAATGACTTCAGCAAGGTTTCTTCACACCGCAACCTTACTCCCGAATGGCAAGGTGCTGATCGTGGGGGGATACAATAACTCTATAACCTTTAATACCGCCGAAGTATACGATCCCGCAACCGGAACCTTCACAGCCACTGCAGGGAATATGATGTCAGCGAGGCATTATCACACCGCAACCTTACTCCCGAATGGCAAGGTGCTGATCGTGGGGGGGCGAAACGGGGACATTTGGTTGAATACCGCCGAAGTGTACGACCCACAAACAGGAATCTTCACAACTACAACAGGGATTATGACTTCAGTAAGGAATAATCACACAGCAACGCTGCTCCCGAATGGCAAAGTGCTAATCACGGGGGGGTGGGGTGGCAACAGCTTCTTGAATACTGCGGAAGTATACGACCCCGCAACAGGAATTTTCACTGCCACGATGGGAATCATGACCTCAGCGAGGGGGAATCACACTGCAACCCTTCTCCCGAATGACAAGGTATTGATTGCAGGGGGATACAGCAACACCGATTTAAAGACTGCCGAAGTGTACGACCCTGAAACTGGAACCTTCACAGCCACTGCGGGGAATATGACTTCAGCGCGGTCTTATCACACAGCGACCCTCCTCCCGAATGGCAAGGTATTGATCGCGGGAGGATGGGGCAACTATTCAGTAAGCACCGCCGAAGTGTACGACCCCACAAACGGAATCTTCACAGCCACGGCGGGGAATATGACTTCAGTACGGAATCAGCATTCATCAACCCTGCTTCCCAATGGCAAGGTACTGATAACAGGGGGGCACAATGGCAGCATCTGGTTGAATACCGCCGAAGTATACGATTCCGTAACTGGAACCTTCACAGTCACTGCGGGGAATATGATATCAGCAAGAGGTTGTCAAAGCGCAACTCTGCTCCCGAATGGCAAGGTACTGGTCGCTGGTGGGCACGGCAACAGCGTTTACTTGGATACTGCCGAAGTATACGACTATGCCTTCGGAACTTTCACATCCACGGCAGGGAATATGACTTCAGTAATAGAACCTCGCACCGCAACGCTGCTCCCAAATGGCAAGGTATTAGTAGTAGATGGGGCTGGGAGGCTTACCGCCGAATTGAACGACCCTTTAACCGGAACCTTCACAGTTACGGGGAATATGGCTTCATATAGGAGGGGAACGTTCACCGCAACGCTCCTCCCAAATGGCAAGGTGCTGGTCGCGGGGGGAGGCCAAGATTTAGTAGGCGGCGTGAATAGAGCCGATGTGTATGATCCCGTAACAGGAACCTTCACAGCCACTGCAGGGAACATGACTGGAGGAAGGGGTACTCACACTGCAACACTTCTCCCGAATGGCAATGTGTTATTAGCGGGGGGGATGGCCAGCGATTGGTTGGCTACCGCGGAAGTGTATGACCCCACAACCGGAATCTTCACAGCCACGGGGAAGATGCATTCAGCAAGGGGTGCTCACACCGCAACTCTGCTCCCGAACGGCAAGGTATTGATTGCCGGCGGGATGTATGGTTCCTATGGCCAAATTAACTTAAATACCGCTGAAGTGTACGACCCTGAAACTGGAACCTTCACTGACACGGGGAATATGACATCTGAGAGATCTTATTCATCCGCAACGCTGCTCCCGAATGGCAATGTATTGGTTGCAGGTGGGGCAAGAGGCGGAACTGCGGAACTGTATGACCCTACCACCGGAATCTTCGCAAGCACAGGGAACATGACTTCAGCAAGATTTCAACATAGTGCAACATTACTTTCGAATGGTAAGGTGTTGATCGCGGGGGGCGACTATCCCGTTAATACCGCCGAAGTGTACGACCCAGCAACAGGAGTCTTCACAGCCACGACAGAGAATATGACTTCAGCAAGGGGTGCTCACACCGCAACCTTACTCCTGAATGGTAAAGTGCTGATCATGGGGGGGAATTTCTCGAATACCGCTGAAGTGTACGACGCTACCCTTGGTTTTTCCGATGCATGGCGCCCCGTTGTTGATCCTATCTCTTCAGCCATAATAATAGGCAAGTCACTCTCGATCACCGGCAGCGGTTTTACTGGCTATGGAAACTCCGAAGGCTCCAGCGGAGCGACGAATAATTCTGCCACCAATTTCCCCCTGGCTCAGCTCAGAAGCATTGACAGTGGACAGACGCTCTGGCTCCAGACCGCGCCGGTTGCAAATGGTTCTACTGTAACATCAATTACGACAATGCCTGTTGAAAATTTTCCGGCGGGTCCTTCCTTGCTTACAGTGTTTGTCAATGGTATTCCTAGCGTCTCCAGCTACGTCACAGTTGAAAATATTTCTGAGACCACAGGTGTTTATTCCATCACGGCCAGCTCCAGTACAGGTGGCAGCATCTCGCCGTCGGGGAACTTGAATGTCAATGCAGGTGGCACTGCGTCATTCACCATCACCCCAAATCCGGGGTACCAAGTGCTGAGTGTAATCGTTGATGGTGCGAACAAAGGGGCGGTAAACAGTTATAGTTTTACGAACGTAGCGGGGAACCACACAATCAGCACCTTTTTCAAGCCGATTACCTATACGATCACGGCAACGGCAGGAGCGAACGGCGCCATCAGCTCTCCGGGCGTGAACACAGTGAATCCTGGCAGCAGCAAAAAATTCACGATCACGCCTACTGCCGGGTATCATGTTGCCGATCTGCTAGTTGATGGAATGTCACAGGGAGCGTTGAGTTCATACACCTTTACGAATGTGACCGCGAATCGTACTATCTCGGCCATATTTGCGGAGAATGCCTGGTTCCTGATCAATGCCAGCGCAGGGCTGAACGGTACTATCTCGCCGTCGGGCATGGGATCTGTGCTGGCCGGCACCAACCAGAAATTCACCATTACGCCGGCAACAGGGTACCGTGTGGCTGATGTGAAGGTTGACGGGATATCTGTGGGTGCGCTAACCTCATACACATTCAACAGTGTCCAGACAGCCCATACGATTGGTGCGTCCTTCACGCTGAATGTCTATACCATCACAGCCGCAGCAGATGTGAACGGCAGCATCACGCCGTCGGGTACGGTAACGTTGAACCCTGGAGGCAACGGAGCCTTCACAATTGCGCCGAATCCAGGGTATCAGATTTCTGGCGTGATCGTGGATGGCGTTCAGAAGGGTGCCATAACCAGTTATTCCTTTACAAACGTCTCAGCGAACCACACCATCAACGCCTACTTCAAGGTGATGACCTTTACCATAATGGCAAGCGCTACGACCGGTGGCGGCATCAGCCCGGCGGGCATTCGTATCGTGAACTATGGGATCAACCAGACCTATATGATCACCCCGACCGTGGGATACACTACAGTCGACGTCCAGGTCGATGGGGTTTCACAAGGCGCAGTGGCTACGTACACTTTCACGAACGTAACGGCGAACCACACGATAGCGGCAACTTTTACAACAAACTCCTCGAACACCATCACAGCCAGCGCGGGGCCGAATGGCACTATATCGCCAACCGGCTCGGTGTCAGTACTGAGCGGAGCGTACAAGAAGTTCACCTTCACACCGAATGCAGGCTACCGCGTGGCTGATGTGCTCGTAGACGGAGTATCGGTGGGCGCCAGGACCTCGTACACGTTCAACAGCGTCACGTCGGATCACACGATCAGCGCGTCCTTCACGCTCGATGTCTATACCATCACTGCGACAGCGGATGTCAATGGGAGCATCACGCCGTCCGGTACAGTAACAGTGAATAAAGGTGTCAGTCAGACCTTCATGATTACCCCGAGTGCGGGATTCCAGGTGCGTAGCGTGATTGTCGATGGTGCAAACAACGGCTCCGTGACCACCTACACCTTCACGAACGTCACGGGGAACCATAAAATCGATGTGTTCTTCATGGTGACACCATTTAACCCTCATGGCACACTTGATACCACATTCGGCACCGCTGGCAAGGTGACTACGGCAATCGGGACCAACTATGAACTTGCTGCTGCTGTGGCGATTCAGACCGACCGCAAGATCGTGACAGTAGGAACTTACAACGGCAGCGGCAACTATGAGTTCGCTCTTGTCAGGTACAATAGCGATGGAAGCCTCGACACTTCCTTTGGTTCTTCCGGCAAGGTGACCACGTCGATCGGGGACGGTGATGACTTCGCTAATGCAGTGGCGATTCAGACTGACGGCAAGATAGTGGCTGCAGGGGTCGCTAAGAGCGGTAACCAAAATTCTTTTGCCCTTACCCGATATAACACCGACGGAAGCCTCGATACTTCCTTTGGTTCTTCCGGTAAGGTGACTACGGCATTTGGGATCTTTGATGACCACGCTTATTCAGTGGCAATCCAGACTGACGGCAAGATCGTGGCAGCGGGGTATGCAGATATAATTGGCAGCCAAAATTCTTTTGCTCTTGCCCGATATAACACAGACGGAAGCCTCGATACCTCCTTTGGTTCGACCGGCAAGGTGACCACGTCGATCGGGGGTGGTTTAGGTTCTGGTGCGTATGCAATGGCAATCCAGACTGATGGCAAGATCGTGACAGCGGGTTTTGCTAATGACGGCGTCAAAAATTCTTATGCTCTTATCAGATATAACACCGACGGAAGCCTTGATACTTCCTTTGGTTCTTCCGGAAATGTGATTACAGCAATCGGGACAAGTTATGATTATGCTAATGCAGTGGCAATCCAGGCTGACGGTAAGATCGTAGCAGCAGGGAGTGCAAATAACGGTGCAAGAAATAATTTTGCTCTTGTCCGGTACAATAGCAACGGGAGCCTCGACACTTCCTTTGGTTCTTCTGGCAAGGTGACTACGACAATCGGGAGTAGTGATGACTTAGCTTTTGCAGTAGCGATTCAGAAAGACAGTAAGATCGTGGCAGCAGGCTATGCTATGAACGGCAGCCAAAATTCTATTGCCCTTATACGATATAATACCGACGGAAGCCTCGATACTTCCTTTGGTTCTTCTGGCAAGGTGACTACAGCAATTGGTATCAGTAATGATGTGGTTTATGGAGTGGCAATCCAGAGTGATGGTAAGATCGTGGCAGTAGGACAGTCCGACAACGGCAGCAACTTTGATTTTGCCCTTGCGCGCTACATGCCGTGATGGATGGCAGCCATTATGATGGGCAACATGCGTGTAACCAATTGTTCATGTCGTGACGATAGGAAGTTCCAAATAGTGCGATTCTTTCACAGCTTTGACCTTATCACAAGAGACTTGACGGAAGGTCTTATTTCAGGAGGTAAAGGACAATGGTAAAAAGAACATTATTAATCTCCTTCTTATGTTTTTTTGCGTATTCAAACTATGCTTATGCTGCCCCTACCTTGACTGATTCGACGAATTACCGAATCGAACTTCTTGCCACAGATATTGGGGCTGTCGATGGCCTTACATTTAATAGTTCAGGTGATTTGTACTTTACAGATTATCAGAATTGGAGGGTTTTAAAAATAACAGCACCTTCGCAACCTGGTACTCATTCTTATGAGGTAGTGGTTGCTACAGGGATTTCCTATCCCGTAGATCTTACATTTAACCAAGAGGGGAGACTATTTGTCACTTCCGATACCAACAATGTTGTTGAGGTCCTGCCAAATGGAAGTACTCCTATTTATTCGACAGGATATTCTTACCCTAGCGGCATAACATCGTACGGTAACACCCTCTTTGTTTCAAACAGTGGTAATGGCACTATATCAAAGATAGACTCCCTAGGTAATAGCTCCCTTTTTATTTCAGGATTAAGCTCACCTTATGGCCCCTATCACGCATCAATCGACGTTTTGGGGAATCTATATTTTGTCGACCATGGTACAGGAAGGCTCTATTCTTCAGACCAGTCTGGGAATATAACATATCTTAATAATTCGGTATCTCCTTTTGGTGGGACATTCACAGCGGTTGGCCCTAATGGGGATATTTTCATAAGCGACTGCAACGCAGGAGCTGTGTATAAAATCGACAAATCAGGCAATAAGACGCTTTTTGCTTCGGGATTTATTGGTAAATCAACTCCGCCTGTTATCGGGCCAACAGGCATTGCATTTGATAGCAATGGGAACATGTATATTGCCGATGGCAGTAATATTTGGAAAATAACAGCGTCAAATTATGTGCTTCATATCGTTTCAAAAGGATCAGGATCCGGCACAATTAATTATTCGACTGACATCTCTGGAAACGAGTGTATTGGAGATTGCAGTCAGTCGTTCCCGGATGGCACAGTAATTACACTCAATGCAAATCCCACTCAGGATTCATTATTTGCTGGTTGGCTCGGCTGTGAATCTTTAACTGCCAAGCAATGCACTCTAACAATGTCTAGTGACACGCAGGTTGTGGCATATTTTTCAAAGCGTCTTAATCCAGGCGAAATTGGATTTGAGCCAACCCAAAATTTCATGACGACAGAAAGAGATCAGCATGCAACAGTCTTACTTCCTGATGGGAAAGTATTGATTACAGGAGGCCGGCACTGGTTAGGTGTTGCCGATGGAACACCAGTAAATGCTGCTGAAATTTATGATCCTGTATCTCAGACGTTTTCCCCTGCGTTAGGAAGTATGAATATTGCAAGAAGCGGTCATAGGGCGATATTATTGTCAAACGGGAAGATATTAATCGTTGGCGGAAGCACTACGTCTGAACTATATGATCCAAATACGGGTTTGTTCTCAGTCTCAGGTAGTGTTATGGCCACAATACCTTATCGTGAAGCTATAGTTCAACTGAAAAATGGGAAGGTGTTGTTAGTGGGGGGCAGTGACTATTTTGTTCCATCGACATCAGTAGATATCTATGATCCTGTCACAGACACGATTAGTTCAGCTCCCAATTCAATGAATATAGCGAGAACTTATCCTGATGCGACATTGCTTTCAGATGGAAGAGTTTTAATAACGGGTGGAACAGCTTTAGCAACAACTGGTAGTCGCAATAGTAATATTCTCAAAAGCGCAGAGATATATGATCCAGAGCAAGGAACTATCACCTTGTTAAGTTCAACAATGACAGTCCCTAGATATTTTCACAGAGCGACATTGCTCAATGATGGTACTGTATTAATTACTGGAGGTTGGTCTAAAGATCAAAATGGAATCGACAACATTAATACAGATATCGCGGAGATATTTAATCCGAGCAATAATAACTTTGAGCCTATTTCGAATAAATTAACATCAGCGAGAGGAACTCATACGAGTACGAGATTGCCCGATGGTAAAGTATTGCTCGCTGGTGGAGCAGGGACGGATTATATGGTAAACAATATTGCTGGTGAAACAGCTGACATATACGATCCAAGTTCGAAAAGTTTTACTTCAGCTCAAATGAGTTTTACACGCAGTATACATACCGCTACCTTGCTGCCAAACCATACAGTTTTTATATGCGGAGGATTTTTTTACGTAGCCAACGGATACAATACCAATAGTGCTGAAATTTATTATCCTGCTTACTCGGGCTACCTCATCACGGCCACAGCAGGTAGCCATGGCAGCATCAATCCGTCAGGGATTCTGAATGCCAATGCAGGCAGCAACGCGTCATTCACGATCACCCCGAATGCAGGATACATGGTGTACAGCGTGCTCGTCGATGGTGTCCAGAAGGGCGGCATTACCAGCTACACCTTCCAGAACGTGAAAACGGACCATACAATCGATGCTTATTTTAAGCCGATCACCTATACCATCACGGCAACAGCAGACGCGAATGGCGCCATCAGCACCCCGGGAGTGAATACGGTGAATCCCGGGAGCAGTATGACTTTTACGATCACGCCCACTGCCGGGTATCATGTTGCCGATCTGCTAGTTGATGGAGTGTCGCAGGGAGCGTTGAGTTCATACACCTTTACGAATGTAACGGCGAATCGCACTATCTCGGCCATATTTGCGGAGAATGCATGGATTATCATCAATGCCAGCACCGGGCCGAACGGCACTATCTCGCCATCGGGCAACGGATCTGTGCTGGGCGGCACCAACCAGAAGTTCACCATCACCCCGGCTGCTGGATACCGGGTGGCTAATGTGGTTGTTGACGGCGTATCCAAGGGAGCACTGACCTCGTACACCTTCTATAGCGTCCAAGCCACCCATATAATCAGCGCATCCTTTGTGCTTGATGTTTACTCCATCACTGCAACTGCCGATGCTCACGGCAGCATAACGCCGTCGGGGACACTGATGGTGAACAGCAGAGATAGTGCCAACTTTACGATCACTCCGGATACTGGATACCAGGTGCAGAGCGTTATCGTTGACGGTGCGAACAGGGGTACCATGACGAGCTATACCTTCAACAACGTGATGGCAGACCACACTATCAATACCTATTTTAAGCCTATCACATACACCGTTGCGGCCACAGCAGGAAGCGGAGGCAAGATCAGCCCGCCGGGCACCAGCACGTTTAATGTTGCCGCCAGCCAGATCTACAGCATCACACCCACTGCCGGGTACCACGTAGCCGACGTGACAGTTGACGGCGCATCCCAAGGTGCGGTGACGAGCTATACGTTCACGGACATACGGGCAAACCATACTATCTCGGCCACCTTCGCGGCGAATAACGGATACACCATCACTGCAAGTGCCAGCGGGAACGGCGCAATCTCACCGTCGGGCAGCGTACCAGTCCTCGCTGGAGCCAACCAGAAGTTCACCTTCACACCGGCAGCAGGGTGTCGGATCTCTGATGTGACTGTTGACGGAGCATCGGTGGGTGTGCGGACCTCATACACCTTCTATAGCGTCCAGGCGGTACATACGATAACGGTCACCTTCGTGCTTGACGTATATACCATCACTGCTGCAGCGGACGTCAATGGGAGAATATCACCGGCGGGCACGATCAAGGTAAATAAGAACGGGAGCCAGACCTTCACGATTACTCCGAATGCGGGCTATCAGGTGTCGAATGTAATCGTAAACGGATCAGCAAAGGGTGTGATAACGAGCTATACGTTCATGAACGTTACGGCGAACTACACCATCAACGCTTACTTCAAGCCGCTTCCAATAAAGCTCATGGGTGGCTCGGTACAAGGAGTTCAACTTAGTCTTTCAAATGTTGTCACCACATTTGCTGGGTCGGCTGGTCTAGGAGGCTCAGCAGACGGCACAGGATCTGCCGCAAGGTTCAACTATCCCTACGGATTAACCGCAGATGGAATAAACCTCTACGTTGCGGATACGGGCAGCAGTACCATCCGCAAGATTGTTATCTCCACCGGTGAGGTTACAACCCTGGCAGGTTTAGCCGGAATAGAAGGCTCAACAGACGGTATCGGATCTTCCGCAAGGTTCGGTGAACCTTGGGGTCTTACCACGGATGGAACGAATCTCTATGTAGCGGATACGCTCAATCAGTCAATCCGCAAGGTAGTGATTTCCACAGGCGAGGTTACTACGTTGGCAGGTTCAGCAATAGGACCGGGCTGCTCCAATGGCATAGGATCCGCAGCAAGGTTCTATAATCCTGGATCACTAACCACGGATGGAACAAGCGTCTATGTAATGGATATGTGTGCCAATCTTCGCAAGATCGCAATCTCTACAGGTGAGGTTACTACTCTGGCAGGTTCATCAAGTCATGGCTATGCTGATGGCATAGGGACCGCCGCAAGTTTTAGTGGTGGTAGTGTAACCACAGATGGAACGAACATCTACGTGTCGGAAAATGAGAACAATACCATCCGCAAGGTAGTGATTTCCACAGCCGAGGTTACCACCCTGGCAGGTTCCGCTGGCGTAGCAGGCTCAACTGATGGCATAGGATCCGCTGCAAGGTTTAATGGTCCTTGGAATATTACTACGGACGGCACGAACCTATATGTCTCGGACATGTTAAATCAGACAGTTCGCAAGATCGTGATTTCCACCGGAGCGGTTACCACCCTGGCTGGTTCTGTAGGGATCGTGGGATCAAGCGATGGCACGGGACCTACAGCACTGTTTAATTATCCTTGGTCTATTACGACGGATGGGCACAGTCTGTATTTGACAGATGGCCACAATCATACTGTACGAAAAATTCAGTAGTTGGATGATCCGAGTTTAGACAGCGACTTTATGATCTACCCCTAGCATTGTGCCAATTGGAGAGTTGTCATTCGATTAGATTTTAAAGTAACCATGAACGGGCAGAAATGACCTTATCTCATCCGAGGTAAGGTCTTACTGTTATTTGCGGGAGAGCATGAGAATCGAACAATATAGATAATATTTTGTTATAACGATGTATTAATTCGTTCGGTTTTGCTAGGTACCCCATAAAATACCCCCATCCTTTTGCGCCCACAGCATCACCGGCGGTGCGATCATATAGCATCTTATTAATTCGAAACACTTACAACTTATGTCATGCTTATCGCCAAAAAAACTGCCAGGGGTGCTAATCTTACAGTGAAAGGAGAAGTTTATGTTAAAGAGAAGTTGGTTAAGTATTTTGGGTTTATTGCTGTTTGTGATGGCCATCGTAGCAGGTTGCGGAGGCGGCGGAGGAGGTTCCTCGTCACCACCGGCGAATATAGGTGGTACATGGAGCGGCTCATGGTCAAGTAGCATAGTTGCTCAATCTGGCAGCGTTGCTGCGACTGTTTCACAGTCTGGCACCACTTTCTCTGGCAACATATCAATAGGCAACTCTCCTTGTTTTTCAAATGGTACTATCACCGGCGGCACCGTTTCAGGTAATAGGGTCAGTTGGAGTGCCACAGGCATAGGCAATTTTAGTGGAACTGTATCTGGGACTTCACTAACCGGGACCTACTCTGTGACCCTAGCCGGCATTTGCTTCGGTGATAATGGAAACTTTTCAGTTACTATCCATTAATTTGGCTTTTTAATACAACCAGAATCCTTTGTCATCGTCAAATCTTTGGCATTGCAAAATAGTAGGTGTACTCAGCGGAGGCATTGGGCTTATCCGTACCGAAATTGTGCAGTTCGTGTGTCAGTTACATTGAAAGCGATAATTAAAGAAAGGGCCTTATCTCATCCGAGGTCAGGCCTTTTCATTTACTTTCTGTGCAAAGTTAATTTCCAATAGTTTCATTGTGTCCATTTTGTGTCCAAACTGATGTAATCAGTAGAATCAATGTAATAGATGTAAGATCGTATCTGCCTGAAAATGCAAGAGAGTGGGGGAGCAGGCCTAATGTCAAACCCTTACAAAAGTGATTTATTCACCCTTTCACGGCGATAACGGGGGTTCGAATCCCCCTGGGGACGCCATTCAAATTCAGGAGTTAGCCAACGGCTAGCTCCTTTCTTCTTTAAAAACGTAGCAGAACGTAGTTCCCTGGCGTCCAGAACGTTTACCGCATCCCTCAAGTTCTCCGGTGACAGATGACTATACCGCAGGGTCATACGGAAATGCCAGTTAAAACTACCTCTTTGCTTACCTGCCCAGATTGCTACTGCATGTATTTTAATACTTCAACAATATAAGGCAGGAGAGATAGGACGTGATAGAAGCCTCATTTCAAGGTTCGGAATACACCTAGAAAACAAACAAATAAAGTATTGACAAAATATATAGTTCAGTATACAATTATCCACAATGGAATCACTTTCTGCATACCTGCTGCCTGGAAGGGACTAATATCAACGCATGAAATATATTGCGGAGATCAAGTCAGGTCCATTCAGTGAAGGCCTTAGTTAACTCTGACAAACTACTAGCATTATAACTTCGTATCATGAAGAAAGGAGCAATGAAACGATGAAAATCATCTCGATAATCATAATCTGTGCCATTTTTGTGTCTGGGTGTGCATCAATGTTTCATGGTACTAAAGATACCGTCTATGTTAGAAGTAATGAGCCAGAAACTACTTTTTACGCTAACAATCGTGAAATTGGTAAAGGGACCAATGCAGTTGTAACTATTTCGAAAAATAAACTTGATTCTACAATATTGCGAGCAGAAAAAGCAGGTTGCAATGAAAAAACAACAGCGATAGAAACCGAATTTGATGCAACGACTCTTCTTGGTATATTGATTGATTGGGGCATTATTTCGATACTTGTTATCGATTTTGGTGTAAATGGAGCTACAAGCAGAGTCGCACAAAACGACTATGTCCTGACCCCAGAATGTGTGAAGCCATCCCAGAAGCTAATTCAACCAGCATTGCAACCTCAGCCCCAGGTATCGCAGCAGCCTGCGCAGATGTAATTTAACAAAATCAGGGAATAAGATATATCACATAAATATAAAGAATTATTCGGGTCTGGGAAACCAGACCCTTTTTTATTCCTCATCATCCTGTTTCTTTGTGGTATCAGAGGCTGATGATGCTGATTAAGCGTTGGTTTTGCTCCTTCATGAGTTATCTATTTTTTAGACCAACCATTCAGGCTGATTCATACAAGGAGAATCACCTCTTCATGTAATCGCACAGTACGATGTACTAAACAATGTTATAACGTAACAAAAACGTGACTGAAGCTAGCTTACCGTCTAGAATAACTGGAAAATACTGGACTGGATAGAAGTAGATAAATCGTTGATTATCGCTAATAAATAGAAAAACTCAGGTAAGAGGCACATTTAGTAAAATCGTTCAGTTTCAACTTTCACGGCGATAACGCGGGTGTAAACGCTCAGATGAAGAGGCTTCGCGCTTCGTCGTTCAAGGTAGAAAAAAATATTAGGTATGCCGGTTGCTCCGGCATGTACGATCGAATCCAGGAGCGAGCGCATTCCCCGTTAGCTTGCTAGGGGGGTTAGCGAGCGATTAGGATAAACAATCTTCCCTGAGGATCGAAGATTCCCTGCAGCTCTCAGCAGGGAGCTTCAATCCCCCTGGGGACGCCAATCAATTTCAAAGAGCTGCCGATCTTCGGCAGCTCTTTTTCGTTTTCCTTTCCGCATTCCCGTATTTGTCGGTTCAGGCCTGACCCACGACGGCCCGAGCTTGCAGTCATCCCGCCATGCGTCTGTATCCTGCATCGATCAAGCGAGAGTTGTTTCAACCACCGCTTCGCATCGGCGCTTCATCCAACCAAAACAACCCGGTCGTTTTCGCCGACAGTCTTGATTAACATCCAGATTAATGCTATTCTCATCTGAATCCAGGAACGAGCGCATTCCCCGCAGATTGCTGCGGGGTTAGCGAGCGATTAGAATAAACATATTACCCTGAGGATCGAAGATTCCCTGCAGCTTGCTGCAGGGAGCTTCAATTCATGGCCTTCATTCTCCGCCTGCGATCAAGAAAGGATTTCCAGCAACGTGGCTCGAGATGTCAGGAACCTCCTCATCGTCGACAACAGAGCGGCCTCGCTGTTCTACTGGGGTATGCTGCTGAAGCGGCTCGACTACAAGGTTGTGAGCAAGCGGAGCGCCGAAGAGGCCTTGAAGGCGCTCGAGGACTCGCGGCCGACGGTCGTGCTGACCGATGTCGCCCTTCCCGGCATGGACGGTGTTGCCCTGTTGAAAGCGATCAAGGAGGATCCGCGGTACCGGGACATCCCGGTGGTCATGCTCGCCTCAACGGACGACGCGGCAACGAAGGATGCCTGCACGCGCCTGGGGTGCGCTGCCTGGTTCCCGAAGGACGTGGAGCCCGATGACCTGTACCAGAAGCTCCAGTCACTCATCGAGACGACGCCGCGGTCGCACATCCGGCTGAACACCTCGGTGAAGGTGGTCGTAGGGGACGGTACGACGATGGGCGGATCAGCGCGGACCGAGTTCGCGTCTGCCATCTCCGAGGGAGGCCTTTACGTGCGGACGCGGTACCCGCAGCCGCAGAACGCGCTCACACCGGTCCGGATCCTTCTTAACGGCATCGAGGTCCGGGCAAAGACCGTGGTCGTCTACAGCTATGCAAAGAACGAAGGCCCCTATAAGGAGCCGGGCATGGGCGTCAAGTTCGTCGAGATCTCCGACCAGGACCGGCGTCTCATCCGGACGTTCATCAATGAGCAGCTGACGAAAGATATCACGCACTGATCCCGGCGTTGTCCGCGGCCCCCGGTCACCTGCTGCAACCGCTGCTTGCTCGTTTCCTGCGTGATATCGATAATCCTGAACACGACCTGAACCGCTGATGGGAACGCAGAAGAGGCGGATAACTGCGGATCTTTCCTCTGCAGGAAGTTGAAGCTCCCTGACGCAAGCTACAGGGAGTGCGCTCGCTCCTGGATGCATCCGGCGGGCGAATGTTTTGCTGTGGATCGTATCCGCTCTTATCACGATGGGAATCCCCTTCTGACCTGTCCGCATGCTTTTTCTCGCATAAGGACGATCGGTTGCACCATCAGCGTCAGAGGCGAAAGCATGTTCCTTGCCGACATTGCAAAGAAGACCTGGATGATGGTCGTCGAGATCCTTTTCTCCTTCCGGAGGAACAACGACTTCGCGGCGGCCTCGTCGCTTGCCTTCTCGGCCATGCTCGCGATCATCCCTGCGCTCTTCCTTCTCACCGCGCTGCTTAGCCTTGCCATCGGGTCGTCGCAGGAAGCGTTCCGCAGGGTCCAGGAAATGGCCACACAGGTCATTCCGAGCTACAGCCAGGAGATCGTGAAGGAGGTCCAGTACATCACCCAGCACATCCGGACCTTCGGCGCGCTGAACATCCTGGTCTTTCTCTTCGCCGTGACTCCCCTGGTGTCCGACATGCGGAGCGCACTCGCTGCGATCTTCCGAAGCCATGCCGGCAGGCCGTACCTGCTCGAAAAGCTCATCGACCTGGCCCTCACCGTCGTCTTCCTGCTGGGGATCACGGCCATCGCGGCGGCCGGCGTTGTATTTACGTTCGCAGAAAAATGGCTCTACATCCCGAACCTGCCGGCCTACCTCAGCGGCGTCATGCAGTATGTGTTCATTGCGCTCGCCTTCTTCCTGCTGTACCTGGCATTCTCGCGGAAATTCCGACCGACGAACCTTGCGGTTGGGGCGCTCGCAAGCGGGGCGCTCTGGTATCTCATGGGGCCGCTGTTCTACATGTTCCTGGCCTATAACCCCGGCTACGGTCTTGCCTTCGGGTCCTTCAAGTCGCTTTTCGTGGTCATCATCTGGATCTATTATTCCTTCGTCGTTTTCCTGCTCGGGGCGGAGATCGCCACCGTCCTGGAGCGGCGCGAGACGGTCTTCCTCAAGCACTTGATGGCGGGGAAGAAGGACCTCCCGGCAGCGGTCGCAGACCGTTTCATCACGCGGTATGCTCCAGGGGAAACGATCTTCACCGAGGGCGACGCGGGCGATGAGATGTTCTCCGTGCTGAAAGGGGCCGTCGCCATACGCAAGGGAGAGCGTGAGCTTTTCAGGATCGGCGCAGGCCAATACTTCGGCGTGGTCTCCTTCCTGCTTGCGACACCAAGGATCGCCGCAGCCGTTGCCGTGGAGGACGCGGAGCTGGTCGTGATCACTCGGCAGAACATCACCAACCTGATGAACGAGTCGCCGGAGTTCATCCTCTCCATGCTGCGGGAGACCGCGCTGCGCCTGCGGGAGACGAACAAGCTGTTCGAGTGAGTCGCGTGAGTCGAGTGCGGAGAGAGAACAGAAGATAAAAGAAAGACACCTTCAAGGGGACGCGGATGTCCGCGGATAGAACAAGACCGGACCCGGGGACCGGGAGCCACATCTCACATCATGACAGGAGAGTCTATGGCCTTTGACTTCAGTGCGAAAAACTATGAGGAAGCACTGCGGAAATTCTCGATCACGGTGCCGGAGCATTTCAACTTCGGGTTCGATGTGATCGACCGGCATGCGGAGGAGGAGAACAAGCGCGCACTGGTCTGGACCGATGCGGGCGGCGTGCAATCGAAGGAGTATACCTTCCGGGACATCAAGCTGCTTTCCAACCAGGCGGCGAACGCGCTGCGCGGCGCAGGGGTGAAGAAAGGCGACCGGGTGTTCATCATGCTCGGCCGCGTCCCCGAGTGGTTCTTCATCCTCGTGGCCTGCCACAAGCTGGGAGTCGTGATCATGCCGGCGCCCGTCATCCTCACCGTGGGCGACATTGAGTACCGCATCACGAAGGGCCGGGCGAACGCGGTCATCACGAACAACGCGAACCATGCCAAGGTGGACGAAGCGGTGAAAAAGATCGATGCTCCCTTCCTGCGGAACAAGTTCCTTTCTGATGGCGCTGCCCCGGGCTGGGCCGACTTCGCGAGGTTGATGGAAAAGGCCTCTCCTGATCTGCCCCCTACCGCTGTGGAGCGGACCAGGTCAAGCGATCCCTTCCTCATCTACTTCACGTCCGGCACCACCAAATACCCCAAGATGGTGCTGCATGTCTGCTCCTACCCCCTGGGCCATCTGCGCACCGCAGGACTGTGGCACGACCTGAAGGAGAAGGACCTCATCTGGGTCGTCTCGGACACGGGCTGGGCCAAGTCCGCCTGGGGCCTCTATGGGCAGTGGACCATCGGGGCCGGGCTGTTCATCCACAACGCCGAGGGCAGGTTCAACGCTAAGCTGACGCTTGACCTCCTGACGAAGCGGGGCGTGACCGTATTCTGCGGACCGCCGACGGTCTACCGCATGCTGATCCTGGAAGACCTCACCAAGTACGATTATTCGCAGGTCAGGCACTTCACCTCGGCGGGAGAACCGCTGAACCCCGAAGTGATCAAAGTATGGCAGGAAGCAGCGGGGAAGATCATCCATGAGGGGTACGGCCAGACCGAGACCACGGTCATTGTGGGGAACTATCCGTTCATGGCGGTGAAACCCGGCTCCATGGGAAGACCGGTGCCGGGCCTGGACATCGACATTCTGGACGAGGACCACCAGTCGGTCCATACCGGCGAGGTGGGCTTCATCTGCGTCAAAGCGGACCAGGAGAGGCCGGTCGGGATCTTCGAGGAGTACCTGGAGAATCCCGAGGAGAACGCCGCCGTGTTCCAGCACGGCTGGTACAACACCGGCGACAAGGCATACCGTGATGAAGACGGCTATTATACCTTCATCGGCCGCGGCGATGATATCATTAAGGCCTCGGGGTACCGCATCGGTCCGTTCGAGGTGGAGAGCGTGATTCAGGAACACCCGGCGGTAGCCGAGAATGCCGTGGTCGCGAGCCCGGACATCGTCCGCGGCGAGATCGTCAAGGCCTTCATCGTGCTGGCGCCGGGCTTCGTCGCGTCGGACAGGCTCATCAGCGAGATCCAGGATTTCGTGAAGGAGCGGACCGCGCCGTATAAGTACCCCCGCGAGATCGAGTTCATGGACGAACTGCCCAAGACCATCAGCGGCAAGATCAAACGCGCCGTGCTCCGGACGCGGGAACTGGAGAAGAAGATGGGGAAGGGAGGGCTGAGTGCAGGGAAAATATAACCGGGGCGGGACCGCGTTCCTCTCCATCGCGAACAGAGTGAAGAAAATCCCATGAATACGATCCCCCTCAGTTTCGCTCCGAACAGGAACAAGCTCTATGCCCGGGCGGCTGCTCTGGCGCTGATCACCATCTTCTACAACATTGGCGAAGGGCTGGTGTCGGTCTTCTTCGGCCTGGAGGATGAGAGCTTCGCGCTTTTCGGGTTTGGGCTGGATTCCTTCGTCGAAGTCGCGTCAGGCATCGGCATCTGGCACATGATCGGTCGGATCAGGCGGAATGAGGGGGAGAACGCCGACCGTTTCGAGAAGACGGCGCTCAGGATAACCGGCGGCGGATTCACTGTCCTGACTGTCGGGCTCTCGATCACCGCTGCCATCAACCTCTATCAGGGCCACAAACCCGAGACGACCTTCTGGGGCATCGTGATATCGCTCGTCTCCATCTGCACCATGTGGCTGCTGATCCATTACAAGGTGAAGGTTGGGAGGGAGCTTAATTCGCAGGCCATCCTGTCCGATGCTGCATGCACGAGGGCATGTCTCCAGCTGTCCATCGTCCTGCTCGTTGCGAGCGTGGGGTATACGTTTACCGGAATCGGAGGCTTTGATTCATTGGGGACGTTCGTGATCGCGGCGCTGTGTTATCGCGAGGGAAAAGAGGCCTTCGAGAAGGCAAGGGCGGGGAGCTTCGCGTGCACCTGCGGGGGCGCGTGTCACAGCGAGCAGAACCATTGAACCGCTAAGGCGCGAAGGACGCGAAGGGAAACAAGTCAACGTCTTGATTCTGGTTTTAATAACAAAAAACGTCTTTGCCTTTGCCGTCCTCGCGCTCTTCGCGCCTTCGCGGTAAAAAAGTCTTGATTTAGACATTCCTCAAGATCGATGTGTCAAGGGAAAGTCTTTTCTGCTAATCACATGCACGTGGACCTTCTCGTCGTTGCCTCGTAATTCCTCGAACTGCCTTCCCGCAGCCTGCCGTACTTCGTCTGGCTCATCTGCCACCAGCACCAGCCTGAACCGGTTCAAGCCTTTTTCGTCCCGCTCTTTTTTCCCTGCATTCACCAAGATAGGCAAATGCTCCGCGATACATCCCGCTGTGCCCGCTTCAGCGATATGTACGAGCAGACGATTCCCGATGATGATCGCACTGTCCAGGACGATGAAGCTGTTCAACCGCACATTCCTTTGGATGTCGATGGACTGGAAGACCACTTCCGGACAGCTGCAGCCGAGGGTATTCTGGACGAAGCGCTTGATCTGTTCAGGGGAGGGCATGTTACCGATGGGTCACTTCTCGATCATCCTGAGGATGCCCCAGGCGGCTGCGATACAGAAGGGAAGCGTCAGGACCCAGGCCATGACGATCTTGCCGGCGATGCCCCAGCGGACTGCTGAGAGGCGCTTAGTGGCGCCCACGCCGAGGATGGCGGTCGAGACCACATGGGTCGTGCTTACGGGAAGGCCCCAGTGGCTGGAGACGAGGATGATCGCAGCAGAGGACGTTTCCGCGGCGAAGCCGTGAATGGGTTCGAGCTTCAGCATCTTGTGCCCCAGGGTCTTGATGATCTTCCATCCGCCGAAGATGGTTCCGAAGCCCATCGCGAGCGCGCAGGTCAGAACGACCCAGGTCGGCACATCGAGCGTCTTGATCTTGCCTGCGGCGAAGAGCGCCATGGTGATGATGCCCATGGCCTTCTGCGCATCGTTGGACCCGTGGCCGAAGGCCATGAAGGACGACGACACGATCTGGAGGCGGCCGAAGTACTTGCTGATGGTTCCCGGCGCCAGGTGGCCGAAGAAGTAGAGGATGGCCTTCATGAAGCCGTAGCCGATGACGAAGCCGAGGAGGGGGGAGATGAGGAGCGACAGGAATATCTTCGTGATGCCGTTGCCGTTCAGAATGCTGATGCCGCCATGGGCCATTGCAGCACCGATGAGGCCACCGACGAGTGCGTGGGAAGAGCTGACCGGCAGACCCATCAGGATGGTAATCAAGTTCCAGATAATGGCGGAGAGGAGGGCAGCGATGATGACCTGGTCGGTGATGCCCGCCGGGTCCACGATCCCCGTGCCGATGGTCTTGGCCACGGCGGTGGTCAGGAAGGCCCCGAGGATGTTCATGAAGGCCGCGATGGCGACGGCCGCGCCCGGGGACAGGACCTTGGTCGAGACGACCGTGGCGATGGCGTTGGCGCAGTCGTGCCAGCCGTTGGCGATGTCGAAGAGCACCGCAAGGAAGATGATGATGATCAGGATATCAGGCATTTTTCAGGACGATCCCTTCGAGCACGTTGGCGATGTCCTCGGCGCGGTCCGAGGCATCCTCGAAGAGCTGGTAGATGTCCTTCCACTTGATGATGGTGATGGGGTCGCTGTTGCCGTTCAGGAGGCTGCCGAGGGCGTCGCGGTACTTCCGGTCGATGCGGTTCTCGAGCCGGTTGATCTCGATGCAGTGCTCCTGCACGAGGTCGTATTGCTTCGCCCGAAGCTCGCGCAGGGCCTTCTTCAGGATGTCCGCCGTCATCTGCAGGTCCTCGGCGATGGAGATGACCTCCCGCGTCGGCTTCTCGATCTTGTACACGACCATCCTGTCCACGGCGGCCCAGATCAGGTCGAGAACGTCGTCGATCCGCGCGGCGAGTGCATGGATGTCCTCGCGGTCGATGGGGGTGAGGAAGGTCAGGTTCAGCTCCTTCATGATGTCATGGGTGAGCATGTCTCCGTCCTGCTCGAACTCATAGATGGCCTTTGCCTTCTTCTCGAAGGTCTCAAAGTTATTGAGCATGTCAACGAGGACGTTGGTGGTCTTGGAGAGGTTGTCGAGGGCTCGGTCGAAGATCTCAAAGAAATCGATCTTTTTAGGGAAGAGGGCCATGGTGACGTACCAAATCTCCTTCGGCGTGAATTTGCGGAATGTCTCGGGGACCGGACATAAAAGTAGCATACCCAGGGGGGAAATTGCAAATGAAAATTCCTCATGAGAAGATAGGAAACGGAGCAGGGGACCAACATCCGTTTCATTGGGTGGCCCGGGGTATGGGTAAGGCAAGAGCAGAGGCGAATGACGTTGGTTCACGCAGTTCCAAAAGCCCCTGCGGTCCGTGAGCACTACGGTGCACAGGCATGCGTCACGGAAGCATGGCAGATCACCGTGTCGTTTCCAGCACGTGCGCCAGCGGAAGTGCTGAGGATAGGACAGAGCGGACGAAGGATACCACGGACAAACTGCATGCCTGCAGCGCAGTGCGAATCCAGGAGCGAGCGCATTCCCGGCTGTTCCTTGTGGGAATAGCGAGCGATTAGAATAGCTTAATGCCTTGAGGATCGAAGCTCCAAAGCAGTTTCAATTGGGAGCTTCAACCGGACCGCAGAAAAAAAACGATTCTCCTTTTGGGCAGCTCGAGGGCTGGGAAAGGCTTGCACAGGAAAATAAATAATACAAAAAAAGGCGATGAACAGTTAAGTTCATCGCCTCGGTCGTGATGCGGATAGGGCCTGTTACACGATCTTCGATTCTTTCCAGCACTTGTCGCAGAGCCACATCATACCGCGTACCTTGCCGGTGGTGGTCATCATCTTGGCGGCCTGCATCGGCTTGCCGCAGCACTGGGGGTTGTTGCTCACGACGGCCTTCTTGGTGGCCGCTTTCGCTGTTTTGCTTAATTCTGCCATGTTCCTTTCCCTCCAACCAGTATCATGAATAAGTTCGGTTTCCCGAAGACCTGCATTTTAACCATATGGGGAGAAAAGTCAAGAGGATTTTAGTAACCTGAGTTGAATGATAAACAATATTGTTATAGAGACACAAAGGCCACAGAGGGAACCACGCTATCCCGGGAGTGAACTCTCTGACCAGAAATTTCTGATATATCGCAATGGGTTCGACCGCATGTCCTGTGCCGTTCTCTGTGTCTCTGTGCCTCTGTGGTGCCTATTTTTTCTCTAACATATTGAAAAACGGGCAGATTACCCTTGACTTTCCAAGGGACAGGGTGATATTATCTCCTTCCTGTTTTGACTACGCACATACGGGGAGCCTCTCAGTGAAATACAGTAAAAAATCGCATTCCTGCGGGGAACTGACCAAAAAGGACGTGGGCAGGCAGGTGACGCTCATGGGCTGGGTCCATACCCGGCGCGATCATGGCGGGCTCATTTTTGCGGACCTTCGCGACCGTGAAGGCATCACCCAGGTGGTCTTCAACCCGGAAATATCCGCCGAGGCGCACACCCTGGCCGGCGACATCAGGAGCGAGTACGTTCTCGCCGTGACCGGCAAGGTCTCTCCCCGGCCCGAGAACACCGCGAATGCCAAGCTCCCCACGGGTGAGATCGAGGTCATGGTCACGGAGCTCACGGTCCTGAACGTCTCGAAAACCCCTCCCTTCATGATCGAGGAGGGGACGGACGTTGCCGAGAACCTCCGGCTCAAGTATCGGTATCTCGACCTCCGAAGACCCGGTATCCAGAAGGTGCTGGTCACGCGCCACGCCATCACGAAGACCGTGCGCCGGTTCCTCGACAGCCATGGCTTCGTCGACATCGAAACGCCGTTCCTGACCAAGAGCACGCCCGAGGGCGCCCGGGACTACCTCGTCCCGAGCCGGGTGAACCCCGGAATGTTCTTCGCGCTGCCCCAGTCGCCCCAGTTGTTCAAGCAGATCCTGATGGTGGCCGGGTTCGAACGCTACTACCAGATCGTGAAGTGCTTCCGCGACGAGGACCTTCGCGCCGACCGCCAGCCCGAGTTCACCCAGATCGACCTCGAGATGTCCTTCATCGACCAGGAGGAGATCATTTCGCTCATGGAGCAGCTCCTGGCCGCCGTGGTGAAGGAAGTGAAGGGCAGCGACATCACCTTGCCGTTCCCCCGGCTCACCTACAAGGACGCCATGGACCGCTACGGCTCCGACAAGCCCGACACGCGGTTCGGCCTGGAGCTCAAGGATGTCTCGGACATCGCGAAGGCGTCTGACTTTAAGGTCTTTATCCAGGCCATTGAACTGGGCGGTCAGGTGAAGGGGTTCGCAGCGCCGGGCATGGCAAAGCTCTCGCGCAAGGAGGTCGACGACCTGACGAACGAGGCCAAGGTCTTCGGCGCGAAGGGATTGGCCTGGATCAAGGTGACGGACAGCGGCTTCGAGTCGCCCATCGCCAAGTTCTTCAAGGAAGGACAGGTAGGCCAGATGGCCGCCCGCTTGGCCGCCAAGCCGGGCGACCTCATGATGTTCATCGCCGACAGCCCAAAGATCACAGCCGAGACGCTGGGCTACCTCCGCCTGCTCATGGGCAAGCGGCTGAACCTTATTGACGAGAAGAAGCTCAACTTCCTCTGGGTCACGGACTTCCCGCTGGTGGAGTGGAACGCCGACGAGAAGCGGCATGACGCCATGCACCATCCGTTCACGGCGCCCTTCGACGAGGACCTCCCGCTCCTGGCAACAGAGCCGCTGAAGGTGCGGGCCAAGGCCTACGACATCGTGCTGAACGGGTCCGAGATCGGCGGCGGCAGCATCCGCATCCACCGCTCGGACGTGCAATCGAAGATGTTCGGCCTGCTGAACATCTCCGAGGAGGACGCGCGGAAGAAGTTCGGCTTCCTGCTCGAAGCGCTGGAGTTCGGCGCGCCGCCCCACGGCGGCCTGGCTTTCGGTCTGGACCGCCTCACCGCCATTCTGACGGGAAGCCAATCCATCCGCGACGTGATCGCCTTCCCCAAGACCCAGAAGGCGATCTGCCTCATGACCGAGGCGCCGTCCCGCGTCACTCCGGCCCAGCTCAAGGAGCTATCGATCAAGCTGGACATCGTGGAGTGATATTTTCACCGCAGAGGACGCAGAGGGCGCAGAGAAAAACAACGAGCAACTGCAGTTCGCTTTCAGGAACTTGAAACGGCTGGTGTCCCCTGACCCCTCAGCGGTCTCCGCGATCTCTGCGGTAAACTTCTTAAGTTGATTGAAGGTATTCATGAAGTGCAAGGCATGCGGCAAGGACGTGGTGCTCAAGATCGGCTGAAAGGTCGTGACCATGCGCTGCACGTGGTGCGGCAAGGAGTTCCCGATCAAGGAGTACCTGGACGAGCTGGACGAGGAAACATGGGAAAAGATCGCCCGGCGGCCCTCCAACAGGGCGTAAGCGCGAACATCCCGTTCCGGGCATATGCGGCCGGAACGTTCCGGCGGGAAGCAGGCGTCCCTGCATGGTGGAACGAGCAGCATTGATCAGGTTCGGAACGCCATCCTCCATACACAGGCGTCAGTCTCCGGGACGCGTTCACGCTGCTTATCCCGCAACTTGCCGCAGAGAGCTTCAAACAGGTTGAAAAAACTCCTCTTCATTACCCGCCTTCTTATTCCCCGTTCTTATGAGGCCCATTCCTTGACACCTGTGCGTCCGTCTGCTACCTTTTAAGGGACACGAGCAGTTGTCGTGAACAATCAAGGAGGGATCGAACATGAAGAGCTTCAGGAAATTTGCAGTTTTGGCAGTGGTCGTCGCGTCGTTCCTGGCTGGAGGCATCGCCTTGGCTGACCATCACGCGGTCAAGGTAGCGAAGAAGGACGGGGTTGGGAGCTATCTCACCGACATCAAGGGCATGACGCTCTATAATTTCAAGAAGGACACGCCGGGCAAGAGCGCCTGTGATGGGGGTTGTTTGGCGAACTGGCCCCTTTACTTCGTAGAGTCGGTGGCGGCCAAGGACGGGCTGGATGCAAAGAACTTCGGCACCATCACCCGCGCGGACGGCAAGAAGCAGACGACCTACAAGGGGATGCCGCTGTACTTCTTCATCGGCGACAAGGCGCCCGGCGATACGAACGGACAGGGAGTGAAGGACATGTGGTCCGTCGTGAACCCGTAAGGGACAAGGATCAGCGGAACTGTTCGGGGCCCCGTTCTCTGACGGGGCCTCTTTTTTGCGCAGTCGGGGACCATCCGCTGGATAACGATGCCGGACTCATCGATGACACGAACAATGGAAGACCGCGATCGTAACCAGGAAATACTGAACGACCTGAATCTCGGCATCAGCGAGCTTGATGATCAGCACCAGGCGTTCTTCCTGCACATGGTCGGCCTCCGCAGGGCCCTGGTCGACGGTGCCGGCGGAAGGGAAAAGCTCATGAAGACGCTCCGGTTCCTCGACTCCTTCATGGAAGACCATTTCGGCGCCGAAGAGAAATACATGCGGCGCCATAACTATCCCGGCATCCTGGTCCATAAGGCGGAGCATGACGCGTTTGCGAAGATCATCGCCGAATTCAAAAAAAAGACCTCGGACCTCGATGCCCAGGGAGAGGCCACGTCCTTCCTGGCAGTCGAGGTCACGCGCCGTCTAGAGAAGTGGCTCGAGGAACACATTCGGACGATCGACCGGAAAATGGCCGACTACCTGCACGAGCGGATGTGATCGATCGGCGGTCCGGCGATAGAACGGATAGAGAATTCATATAGTAAATGCAGAGAGCCGGAAGGATGTTTCTTCCGGCTCTTGCTGTTTTCATTGTCTCAAAGATAGGGGATGGGGAAAAAGCTTCACCTTAAGTCGGTTGTAAATTGCACAACGATGAGCCATAGCAGGAACAATCACATTCCAAAATGTCCAGCTCTCCTACGGCTACATTAATCATGGCATGCCGCTTATGAAAGAGAGAGGGCCGATTACCAAGCCGGCCCTCTCTGAATAAAACTGCATTTGACTCTTTCACCTATTTAAACTTAAAGGCAGCTTCATGGATGTTTCCGTCTCCCAAGGTGAGAACCATCGTTCTACACTGACCAGCATAGGTCTTGGATGTCTTCCAGTTGAACTGCCAGTAACCATCACCTAAGTACTGCAACCCGGAAGAGCCCGCTGCATACTCTTCAATGGCGGTTGCTGCGTCTCCTGAAAGGCTGTTACAGTTGATCAGGTACGATGCTAAGTCCCTGAAACTGGCCGGATCAGAGATCGGCGCTCCGTTTGCGTCAGTGATCCGCCATTTGACGGGGATGGCCTGGCCGGCCTTTGCACTATTCACGACCTGGGGATTGTCGACCGGACTGAAGAACCCATAAAAGATATTATTGGGTTCTGCGACCACAAAGGGAGAAAGGCTTGAAGTCACACCGCAAATGGCATGCGAGATCGTATTGACCGATGTGGTGATGTCTTGCCATGCGGAACCGTTGTAATGGAAGAGCTTCAGGTTCTGCTCGTTGGCCGGATTGGACATCGTAGCCGGATCGTAGACGATGCAGACGGTGACCGGGCCCGAGAAGGACGCCGTCGTGGTGATATCATAGGACGCGCCGTTCAGCATCCTGAAATTCGAAGGCAAAGGTGACGCAAGCGTCGTTATTGCCGTTGCCGTCACCGTGCCTTCCGCGGACGTGACGCTCGTGAAACTGAGGTTTACATCGGCCGTTGGCGCCGCCGTGACGTTGTCCCCGTACGGGACCGCGGTCGTTCCTGAATTGCCCGATTCCGCACCGCCGCTGCCCGCGAGGCTAATCGTGAGCATGGGGACGTCAGGATCATTGGACGGAATCGCGACACTCCCTGTTTTCGTGCCCTCGGATACGGGCATGAAGGCAACCTGGAATGTGCAGATTTTCGTCGGGGCGAGCGTAACGCCGGAGCAGCGATCATTGAGAATTGAGAAATCATCGCCGGTTTTGGAAAGCGCGCCGAGAGTGAGATCGGCAGTGCCGCTGTTGGACAGCATGAACGATCTGATCGATGACATGTCCACGACCACAACCCCGAAGTCTTTCATGAACGCGACAAGATTGATGACGGCCCGATCTGAGGGAACAATGGCCGGCCCGGTCGCTTCGAGGATACCGTCGATGTTCGACACATCGGCATCGGCCGGTACTGTGACGACGGATGCGTTGTCCAGGTCTGCGCTCCCGCCGTAGAAACGCCTTGCATAGAGCTGCGTCACGTCAATCGTGCCGCCCGTGATGACGGGGGGAGAAGGCCTAAATAGCACTTTGTAGCTCCCTGGTGGGATACCCATTGCTGTATAGGCTCCCGTCGTGTTTGTTGGGGCCGATGCAATGCTGATTCCGTTCGGGCCAAGCACAATCGCGTAAGCAACGACAGGAAGCCCGTCCCTGTTGCTGATTCTTCCGGAAATGATCCTTCCGGGGATCATGGTGGCGTTTATTCCTGCTGTGGTGTCAGGAGCGGTCACCGTCGCGTAGGCAACCTGGGTCACCAGATTCTGAGCAGGCAGTGACCCTATCACGCTGCTTGCTATGAAACGGAGCTTGTACGTGCCACTCGGGACATGCTGGACCGTATAGTTGCCCGCGGCATCGGTCCACCCGGCATCTACTCCTTGCTCATCAAGATCAGCAACTCTTACAGCTACATTCGCCATCCCCGTACCGTTCGTGTCAATAACCCCGCCGGACACCTGTCCAAACGGCGGATATACTGCGTCAAGCCCAATCGTTGAACCTTCATTTACGGCTATCAGATCGGCGCTTGCCATGCTGTGTTTTTGGTTATACCACTGATTCGATGTAATAACAGAGCCACCACTTGTACCGAGTGGCACCGGCTGATTGTAGAACTGCTCGATATACGTTCCGGGGACGATATTGCTGAACAGATAATTGCCAGAGCTGCTTGTAACTCCATATATGCACGAAGGCCAGGAACATGACGGGCTCTCGTATTCGCGCATCACGCGTACAAACGCATTGGCAACGCCTGCACCGAATGAATCGGTGATTGTTCCGTAGATTGTTCCGGTCCCCAGGGTTAGTCTGGAAAAATTCACCGTGACCGCGCGGGCGCTGGTTATGGACACAGTACAGGCGGCACCGATCGCGGAATCGCACCCTGTCCATCCGCTGAACGTGCTGTCGGAAGCAGCTACCGCATTGAGCGTGACCATCATACCAATGCTAAATTCCTGCCTGCACGTGCCGGAACAGTTGTAGCCGGGAGTGAACGTTACCGTTCCTGATCCTCCAGATCCGCTGCCGCTCATGGTCAAGCTCAGATCGTAAGAATTGCTTGGCTCAAGATAAGCAAATGCCTGTCCCACGGCGTCGGCTGGCAGCGGGTTAAGCTGGACCTGCTTAGAGATGTAGCCGGGGGCTGAAACAGTGAGAAGCACCGCATCATTGGGCGCAACATTGATGACCGTGTACAAGCATGTTCCGGTACCGCTGCTGCAAGGCGGGGTGTACGTGACAGGGTAAGAGCTGCCCGGATTCAGCGTGCTCGCCGCGTACACTATCGGGTTTTTGATATTTTGAGTAGTTCCGGCATCGAGCGCTTGTCCACGAAGGGCGACATATCCCGGATTGACGCCCCATCCCGATACATCCGCATCAGTATAGATAATACGGTTGCCAAGTACGATTGAGGACGGCGGGTTAATGTCCTGCGAGTACCAGGTCCGGAATCCGGTCTTACTGATCGAGTACGCGAAGGTGACGCTCTGGGGGACTGAGAGGACAAAGGTCCCGGTCGCATCGGTAACAGCCTGGTACGACGGACTTCCCACGACTATCACCTGTGCGCCGACAACGGGGTTCCTCGCTGTATCAATGACGGTCTGGGTAAGGGTGACTGTAATGCTCGCCGGCCCGAAGGAGGCGCTGATCGTATGGTCCATCCGCACATCGGTGAAGAGATAGCTCGTTTGCGCTCCCTTTGATACGCCGTCAACAAGAACATCCGTTACGGTGTAGCCCGGGTCCATGGTGATGGTGTAACCCTGGACTCCACCGGGGGCTACCGTGACTGTGCCAGTGGGAGAGATGCTGCCGCCCGAGTTGGTTACGGATGCCGATATAGTAAAGGCGCTCGCCGAAGAGGCAGAGAAGACTGCCGCGGATAAAAACAACACGGTAACAGCAAGTAATCCAATTTTTGAGAATCTCATATGTCGTACTGTTTTGCCTCTCATAGTGATCCTCCTTGATTCCTGGACTTTCAGCTGCTGAAAAGATTAAAGAGAATTTCTCTCGAACGTGCTGTCCGGCTTCATGAGCAGGGGGAGCCTTCCGGCTCTCCCTTGCCTGGACAGTATGTGGGCACCTTACTTCACATCACCTCCTTGTAAGTTAAAATATGCCTCCCTGTCTAGTCTCCTTTAAACTTAACAAAATAAATAGGCCGAGCACACCAAAGGCGTCAACCTTCGGCAGCTCGGCCGTCTTGGTCTTTTAAGACCCGTCGCTTTCCGTCCCCCTCTCGCGAAGGGTTAGGCTTTATCGAGAATCAGGTATATTCAATCACAGGCTATAGACGTTGTCAATTTCCAAAATTTGCAATTGTTCACTTTATTGCATTTATGTAAAGTGAAAATGAGAATGGAAAATTTACCTCGAATGCGAAAAACCTATACCAGACTTTGTGGAGCGAAAGTCTTTACGCTCGGAGCTGGTGTCTAGATCGTTACCGACCGTAGATATGGACGACCTCCATGGACCACAGCCCAAATAGAGCGCTCCATTGCTCCAGGTCGGCATAATAAATGTTTGTCATTCCGTGCTCTTTGGCCACCTGGCCCAGCCCATTATTGCCCACGCGGACACTCAGGACGCTCGTGAGAGGATAGTTGACCTGGGTGATCCGGCCCTTTCCTTCCATCACGCTGTTCTTTATGTCAGTAATTTCCCGGTTCACGGTAAGCGGTTGCACGGTATGGGAATAAAGGCCTCCCCGAAGAGTAAAGGTTGGCGAGTTAGCCGGTGTGCCGGGAGCCCGGAGCAGTGAGCAGCCGGTCAGGAACAGTATCATCACTGATAGCAGTACGATAAGCCTGATAAGCATGTCTTCCTCCGTCAGTCACCGTATACGATCGTCGTGACCCGGCTATAGAGACCGAACAGGATCACCTGCATTTCCCTGTCCATGTGCGTGATTACCGTCACATCGCCGCTCCGGGCAGCGCGCGCTTGTCCCGCGTCTCCCCACGCAAAGAGCCACAGGATCGAGTACATGGATGACTCTCCCTGCTTATGTCCCAAATCGTTCTTGTTCAATTCCGTGCTCAAGGGCATCGTAACGTTAGTATAGATGCACCCGTTCGCAGCGAGCATAGTTGTCACGAGGACAATGATCGAGAAGAAGTGTTTCATGTCTGCTCCTTTCCCACTACGCATCCGCTAATGCGCGCTGCATTTTCTGACAATCTCATGCGGCACATAAAATCACGAGTGAATGCGATAATCAGGTTGATAACCACAGATCGCTTCGACCAGGGTAGTTGCATGCTTCAGGAAAAAGTCTATACAGCCGCTTATCGTGTGTCAATGCAGTTTTTCGATCAACTCTTTCACCGTCACGAACAGGTCTCCCACTATGGGGTGAACTCTCGGCGCAGGGCGTGTCTGGTTCAGCTTCATGAGCGGCGCCTCGGGGTCCTTATTGAAGCAGAGAACCTCGGCGCGCGTCCCGAGATAGTCTATGTGCTGCGGTGCGCCGGAGATCCCGAGGCAGATGATGAGCTTCGGGTTGACGCGCACGCCGGTCTGGCCGATCTGCGCATCCAGCGGGAGCAGCTTCAGGTCCTGCGTCACTTTCCGCGTTGCTCCGAACATCGGGGCAAGCCCCATCCCTTCCAGCATCTTTTTCAAATCATTCGCCAGCGCGATCCCTGACCCATCCTTGACGCCGTAGCCCAGGTCGATGATCACCTCTGCGCTCGACAGGGTCGGCGGGGCAGGCGGCGGGAGCGGTGTGGTCCAGTCCGGCCCTGCCTCGCTGTCGATCTCCACGACCGTGAACTTGTCCCGGGGTGCCTGTGCGGGTAGGTCTGCATCGCTGCTCATGGTCAGTAACGCGCTCCCGTCCCGTACCCGTTCCTGCCTCACCAGCCTGCCGGCGTAAACGGGCACGTCGATGTTGAGTGATCCGTCGGCGTTCCGATCAACATGGCTGATGTTGGTCACGATGCGGATCCTGCTGCCTGCCTCCTGCCCGCCTGCTGTAGTCGCGATTGCATCGTTCCAGCTTGCCCCCGCGATGATCATAGGTTCGCCTGATCGGGTCATGATGAGCTTGAGGACCTGTTGCATGCCGAAGCGGGAGAGAGCCCCATCCCTGGTGTCAATACAGAAAGCTCTCTCAGCGCCGTTCGCTTGGGCGAGGCCGAGCAGGGAAGGCCAGCTCTCACGGGGCGCGGACACCAGGCAACAGGAGGTCTTGCCGAGGAGGTCGGCTGCGATGCGGCCGGCCCTGAGCGCGGCCAGGCCTCCTTTCCTATCAAGGGGATCAAGGATCGACCATACAACAGGTCCAGGTGCCAACTGCCCTTTTCCGATGGTTCCTGCGTAGGTTTCTGTCCTTGCAGCACTCGCTAGGGCAGCATACTCTTTGAGAAATGTCGCAGCGTCCTTGACCGAAGTGATGGTCCTGGTCCCGGCTGTTTTGCGCGCAGGCCGGGCGAAACGAGGCAGGGGGGAAGGCACGCCCGAAGAGCTCATCACCGAGATGTTCCGGGAAAGTCCGGCCACGAGGTCGCTGATGCTTTGCCCCAGCGGCATTGATCCGGTGGAGATGCCAATGATCGACGGGGTAGAAACGCCGTCAATGCCCGATGGGTCGGACTTCGCCCTCATGCGGGGGACAGGCAGGTAGTGCCGCTTCAGGCCTCCCGCGAGGAACGGTGCAAGGCCATGGTCGCCGTTAAGAGATTCTGCGCCAAGGACAATGAGGTCATAGTTCCCGTCGAGCTCCAGATCCTTCACGGCACCAACAAAGGCAGTGAACTCCGCGGGGTCCCGGTCAAGCCGGACAAGCCGGTCCGCTGTCGGGGCCGCGGACCTGAGCAGCTGCTCCCGTTCAGCTCCAGCCGGCATGAGCACATGGACGGTCACGTTCGTGCCGCTTGCGGCCTTGAGCGCCAGCGCCTGGTCCAGCCCCGACCGATCAAGAGGGTCGATCTCCCAGACAAGCTCGCTGATTGCCCCGTTGTCGAGCCGCGGAAGGGGCGAGAGAACGGGGACCGGCCGGATGATGGAGAGGATGCGGAGCGGTGCACTGACCGCGCCGACCGTTTCCTGTTCGGCCCGGTCTTTCTTCGCAGCACGGTCCAGGACAGCGTCTGCTGCCCGCACTTCAGGAGCATCGAGGTCCCGGGAGAGCTGCTGCCATGCAGGAGCGAAAGCCTGGTCGAGATGTCCCAATTTCGCCAGCGCGCGTTCAGCAGCGCGCTGACCGGCCTGCAGCAGGGGATCGACATAGGCCGGCCCGAGGAGGTCCCTGCGTTCCGCAAGCCATTCACAGCGGTAGAAGACGCATTCGAGCCGCAGGACCTCTCCGGCCATCTCGGCAAGGGGGAAGAGCGCGGGCTGCAGCATGGCATCGGACCACGCGGCATCGCCAAGCTGTTCCCGGGCGGCCAGAACGTGCTTTCGCAGCAGGTTCTTCCATGCGCTGAGCGTCATGGCAGCGGTGTCCTGCGGCCGTTCAAGGATGCGGTCCGGCAGCTCGGGCCAGTCCGCTGCCTGGCTGATCAGGTCCTTCAGGATGAGGAAGCGCTGGACCTCGTTGGTCCCTTCGTAGATGTTCAGGATGCGGGCGTCGCGCCGGGCCTTTTCGAGCAGATACTGCTCGGTCTGCCCCACGGGTCCGTAGGCCCGTTCGATGAGCGAGATGATCTCGTGAACGTCCTCAGAACAGACGTACTTGGCGATGGCCGACTCCATGCGGACCGATTCATGGGGGCGGTCGAAGAGCCCGATCAAGTAATAGGCCAGGGACTCGCTTCCGAACTGGATGGCAGCGGCCTCGCCAAGAAGCCTGTCCCGGACCTCCGATTGCGGCAGGGCCTGCGATGCCTCTGCCATGAGCTTCCGCGCCAGGGCGCCGGCAACGACCGCGAGGCCGCAGCGGCCCACGTTCAGGGTCTCGAGGGCGTTCACCTGTCCGTGGCCTTCGTAGCCGATGATCGCCTCGCGCGGCACGCGCACATTGTCCAGCGAGATCTCGTTGGTCGGAGAGCCGCGCTGGCCCATCTTGCGCTCGTCGGCGCCCACCTTCAGGCCTTCAGCATGGCGGTCCACCATGAAGCCTGTGACGCCTTCGGGCGTCTGAGCAAAGAGGCAGAACTGCGTTGCCAGGCTGCCGTTGGTGATCCACATCTTGGAGCCCGTGAGGCTGTAGTACGCGTAGTGGGGTCCGGTGCCCGTGGTCCGGACCTGGCCGATGTCATGGAACTCGCAGACCGTCCCCTGGTATTCGTAGGCGCGAACGCCTTCGTCCGTGCCGTAGTCGTAGCGGTCGTATCGGACCGGGACAAGTTTGTCGTCGGGCGTGCGATAGGCCATGCCGTTGTCGGTGAAGGCGATGCGGTCTGCGTCGATGAGATAGCGTTTGCACTTGTCGAGCTCTCCAGTCGGCGAGAACGCGTACCGTCCATCGGGCAGGGGCGAGAGCATGGCGATCCTGAGCACGGCCATGGTCTTGACGCCGCCGGAGTCAGAGCCTGCGGTCGGCTCGGTCAGGGCAAAGGCGCTGACGCCGCCGTGGCCGAGGTTCCGCAGAAAGAGCTTGTGTGCCCGCTCCCGCCGAGGAAGTTCGTCGAGGCCGTCGCGGACATCAGGCATGATGCGCTCGAAGAGCTCTGCGGCATGGACAAGGTTCGTCATGAACCCGCCGAAGTCGCCGCGTTGACCTGCGATGCCAGCTCCGTAGAAGGAGCGCAGGAAACCGGCCGAGAGATACTTGACGACGCGCGTGCGGCGGATGCGGTCGTCGACAAGCCTCATGATCGCGCTGTACTCCTTCCGCACCCATCGGGGGTTCGGGTTCCTGAACGACGACACTAGGCGCCTGATGCGCGAACCGATCTCGCCAAGCCGCTTCGGGTCATGGACGAGCGGGGTGAGCTCTTCCCGCACACGGGGGAGCTCATCCTCCAGCCCCAGCAGCACCGGCGTGGTGCCGATGCTCGTGCTGGCCATGATCAGCAGGCAGACAGCGGCGTCGCCGAAGCTGCCCGAGGCTGAGTTCAGGACATAGTACCCGGCCTTGCGCCAGCCCAGGCCGTCCTCGGCCTTGGGAACGTAGGTGGCGAGCCACCTGTTCTGCTTCACTGCAGCGATGACCTCGTCCGGCAGGTTATGGATCTGCTCCACGTACCGTTCGAAGTGCATTCCTTCGAAGCTCCTGCCGCCTGCATTCGCCTTGAACCAGTCCACGAGGCCGCGCCATTGCTGCCGGAGCTTCGGGTCATGGAGCTGCATCTCCGGCACATAGCGCGGCGAGCGGTCGAAGATCGAAACGAGAAAGGTCCCTGAACGGTGAGGCCTGCCCGGCCGGTTGCAGAAGTGTTCGTAGTCCTGGCCCAGATCGACGGCAGCGATGTCCGGGGCAGGGGGGGAGACCGCGGCAGGCGATACGCGTCCGCTGCCTGCTGACAGCGCGGCTTTCCTGACAGCCTTTTCGGCAAGTCCGAGCAGGACCTCGACTGAAGCAGCCTCCTGCTCCATGCTCCTGCCAGCGTTAAGACCCGCTTCGACAACGACAAGCAGACCGCGTATGTCGAGCAGCAGCGCGGCTGCATCACCGGACGCGTGAGCATCAGCCCCCGCCGGCATGCTGTCATAGCCGGACTGCACCGCGTTCCACTGTTTCACGAGAGACGCAAGAGGCGCTCCGCTGATCTTGGAAAAGCTGCCGAGCTCGGCCGAAAGAGTCTTCGTGAGATCAGCTCCTGCCAGGCCGGCATGAAGGGCGGACGACGCACCATATCCTGGTGCAAGGAACCGGAAAAGTGCGCTGTCGCGGTAGAAGCGCGCGAGGAGGTCGTCCTCGGAGAAGGCGAAGCCTCCGAAGACCTGGCCTGCGTCGTAGGCCATGCATCCGGGCTCAGGACCGAAGGCCATGGCAGCCGTTGCCGCGCATAAAGCATCGAACTCGGGAGATGTTGCACCGTGCGAACGCCGGGCAACGCGGTACAGTGTTTCGAGCAGCAGCGTCCACGCCTCAATGCGGCTGACGAGCGCCTTGACCGCGCCGAGCTTGGCGATGCCGTCGCGGCCCTGGGTGTCGAGCATCTGGCCGGGGAACTGGACCCTGCCTGCGGCATGCTCCCTGGCGCGGCGCGAGAGGTAGTCGCCTGCGCCGAGAGCAATGGCGAGATAGGAGGCGGCGTCAAGCTCCTCGGTGTCCCGGATCGGGAAGCGGTCCTGCTTGCTCAGCGTGCAATTGAGCTCGATCCGTGAGAGGCCTGCTGCCCGGAATCCAATGGCCGGCGCTGGCGTGATCTTGACCCCGGCTGCTGTGAAGGGCAGGATATACGCCGTGCCCCCGGCGACCAGCAGAAGGGCCGTTGACGCGGCTGCAGGCACGAGCTCGATCGAGCCAATGATCGTGACGCCTCCGCTGCTCTCCCTGAGGACCATGTGTTCGCCGCTCACAAGACAGGCGCCGGGAATTCCGTCCCGTCCTGCCTGCTGAAGGGCCTTTGTTGCGGCCATCTGTTGGGCCGCGATCAGGCCGAGGGCAGGGCTGACCGATGCCAGCGCCCTGATGGCGGGGCGGGCGGGATGAAGATGCTCCGCGATGAACTGCCTGAGCTTCGTTGCCCACTCATCCGGCATGGGCCCGTCCTCCCATTGCTTCACCACGCGGTCAGGGAAGATCGCCGCGACCTCTTGGGCGAAAATGATCGGATCGCTGGTCTCAGCCTTCTTGCTCGGCGTTATCGCTGTCCAGGAACGGAGCTCCTGCTCAAGCCGCGAGACAGCGTAGAGCGCATGGAACATCCTGCCTTCAGCAAGCCTTGTGCCGATGTCGGCCTTCTCGTCCCTGATCTCTTGGGCCAGGTCCGGCCGTTCATCCACACCGAGAGCCGTCTCCAGCAATGTCATCTTCTCGATCAGCCGTTCGCCGAGCTGCCGGGGCCAGGACATCCTTCCGGCGCTGACCGATGCGGGAAGGTCCGCGACGCCGGCGCAAAACGCGGCAATGGCGTTCAGGACCGACGCGATAGCGGCAGTGATGTCCTCGTTCAGGTACCATCGTTTTCGGTCGATCACCTGCGGCTGTTCGATCGCAGGTTCCTTTGCCGCGTTCCGCTTCAGCGATCCGAGAAGTCCGTCGATCGCCCCGCTTTCGGGCCGGTAGATGAGGCGGTGGTCCGTAAACCTCCCCCAGAGCACCCCGGCCGGCTCGGCGCGCCAGCAGGACTCGCACTTGATGCAGTTCTCCCAGTTGATCGTCACGTTCCCGCGGCCGGCAAGAGGGGCGTCGTAGGCATAGACGCGGGCAGGGCAGACCCACCACAGGGCGGAGCGGGCCATGTCAGGGTGCGAGGCAACGGGGATCGGCCAAAGCGTCCTGATGTGGGAGACGCTCCCCACATGGTAGGTGTTCGTGGCAAGTTTCGTTTCGAGGCCTGCGACCGGTCTCACCGCATCGAGGTCCCGCGCCTTTCGCAAAGCTTCCTGGTAGGCCATGACCGGTTCGGCAAGCATCTTCTCCACCGGCGTCTTCAATATATAATAGCGGAAGGCGTCCCAGACAGCAGTGCCTGCGGCAATGGCGGCAAGAGTAAGCCCGTAAAGCGGAAGAACGACAAGGTCGATCACGCTGATGGACCGGACCAGGATGCGCACTGCATCGGCAAGCTTTGCTTCTACCGGCTCTGCATTGTTGGCATAGACCGCAGAGATCGCCTGGGCCAAAGCAGGCGACAGCCTCGATACCAGGCTCCCCACGGGCCAGGGGAGCGATGCGGGATCGAGCCTCCTGCCGCTCACGTTCATGATGATGTCAAGCCGCGCGTCCCCACGGCTCTTCCCCTTCAGCGCGTTCCGGAGCCAACTGCCGATCGTCGCGGGATGAATGAGCTGTGCGAGGAGATGCTTCCCGAGCCTGAGGCTGGCGATCGATGAGAAGGTGTCGGAGACCAGCTCCTTCAGGGCCCGCGGAGAGAACAGATGTCCGCGGAGGTACCGGCTGGTGTCCACAAGGCTGCCGGCTGCGAGGAACCGGGCAGTGCCGCAGAGGATATCGGGGGTCCTGCCGAAGAGCACGCGCGACCTGCCGAAATAGGCCGGCCATTGCGCAAGGTGACGAGCGTTCGTGCCGTACACGCTGTCCCTGAGGGGGGCGACGTACGACTCGCTCAGGTGCTTCGCGTTCAAGGGTTTGCCCTCTCGCAGGAGCGACTTCACGGCGCGGGCAAAGTACAGGCCAGTTGCCGAGGCAGGGCCGGTGAAGTTAGGGAAAGGGAGATCGATGCCGAGCCCCGCGGACGCGCCGCCCACGGCGAGCCCGTCCTCGACGAGCTTCGGCCGCTCGCGCCATCCGCCGCTCCGGATGATCCTGGTGCCGTAGGCGGACAGCGACCCGTCCCGGCACAGGTCAGCGATTGCCGGCATAGTACGAAGCCTTTCGAAGATCCGGTCATGGTCGCCGCGGTAGTGCTTTTTCAGATTTTCCAGCGGGACCACGTAGCCGAGCGAGAGGCTGTCGCGGTTCGTGTAGAGGAATGCGCCGATGTTCAGCCCCGCGGTCCTGCCGGCTATGGCCGGGTTCCGTACCAGGACCTCGTACGCCGCGCCCTCGCTCCGGCCCAGGCGGAACCGTTCGTCAATGTCCCGCGCAGGGAGCGAGAGAACGGCCTTGACGCCCTGGAGGTAATGGGGATCGGGGACCCGCTCGAGGCGTTCGGAGCGCACAAGATGGGACGCGTCGCCCTCGGCGATGAACACGACCCCGGCATGGAGCGATCCGCGGCCGGTCTGGACGCCGATGACCTGTCCGTTCTTCCTGATGAGGGACAGGACCGTGGTCCGCGTTATGAGCGCGGCGCCTTTTAAGCGGGCGAGGTCGGCGAAGTAGGGATCATAGACCGGGCGGAGGACCGTGTAGCAGTTCTCGAAGGCACGCGGATCGGACAGTGCCACGCCCACCTCGTCGATGCCGTTGTGCGCCAGGGTCCCGCGGCGGACCACGCGTCGCTCGAAGGGCGCGGCCTCCACGGCTGCATGGCCGAAGCACTCCTCCGAGGCGAGGCTGTCGGCGAAGTACACGCAGCCGGACCAGTTCTCAGCGCCGGCGTACACCGCTGTCTCGAGCAGCGCAACGGAGATGCCGCTCCCGGCCAAAGCGCCGGCCGCGGTCACCCCAGCGGGCCCTGCGCCGACGATGACGACGTCATACTGGTAGGTCTTCATGGGATGTTCCCCTGTGATGCCACGGTCGATGATAGATGAAGCGTAAGGAAGGCGATGCTACGTGTTCGCAGTGCAATTATATCAGAATGGCCAGGGACAAACCAGACGGCACCGGCTTTCCTGTCGTATTGGGAAATCTGATACAATATGCGCAGGAAGGAGGATCTGTGATATGAAAGAGGCACGGAAGTTCGACCCCCGGAGCCTGGATGTCCTGAACAGCCCCGAACGGTTCGACCGGGAGAACCCCGATATCATCTGGAAGGAACTGGACCTGAAGGAACCCCGGGTCCTCGTCGATATCGGGGCAGGCACGGGGTTCTTTGCGATCCCCTTCGCACGCAAGAGCCCTCACATCACGGTCCATGCCTGCGACCTCCAGGACGAGATGCTGCACTGGCTTCGGGAGCATCTGCCCGAAGACCTGCGAATGCGGATCATCCCCGTGAAGATGGAAGAACGCAGGGTGCCGCTTCCCGACGGCATCGCCGACCTCGTGTACATGATCAACCTGCACCATGAACTTGAGGACCGGGACGCGATCATGAAAGAATGCTTCCGGCTCTTGAGACCTGGCGGCACAGTGATGGTAGCGGACTGGAAGAAGGGGGAGACGCCAGTGGGGCCGCCGCAGGAGATCAGGGTGACGGAGCAGGAGATCGTTGCGGACCTCCGGCGGGCGGGATACCGGGACATCACGGACCACCCGGTGCTGCCGTACCATAATTTCGTCACGGGGAAGAAACCGTAGCCACGGAGGCACAGAGGTGCGGAGAGGGACCGGCGGGACTATTCGTTATTCCCCGTCGGAAGTGCGGGATGCCTGTGCCATTCCAGTGAAGGGATCCACCCCTTGTGGCAGAACCAACTCTGCAACCTGGGAAAGCTCAAGTCATGCCGTTGCCATGCTGACACACAAAGAGCCGTACGCGGCGTCATTGGTGAATTGTGCATAGTTGACTGAAATCTGCAGCCGGACCAATAGATTCAATTGAATAGTATTGTTCATTACAGGCCAGAATTACCGCTGGAAGACCCTACATAAGGATTACGACGTCAAAAAGACTATTCCATATTTGTAATATTAATTTCTCTTCGTGGATATTCCGAAAAATAAATATTAGTCGATTGGTGATACGTAATAGATACGGCAAGTTAGCCTAATTCACCTTGACCATGTTGCGTTAGCTGTGATACGGTAATCCGTACCGATAATGACATGTCCAAATGAGGACTCATAACCGATGACGCGCGAGTGGGCCTTGGAAAATGATAAGTTTATTTGCGAATGTGGACAAAGTTTTACAATCAATAAAGAGAAAAAATCACAGCAGAGTTTTTCAAATAACGCGAGTATCCTCCCTGAAGAAGATATGTATATCGAAAAAGACTGAAGCAAGATTGAAATGGAATTCCCATCATCGATCTGAAGATAATGTGCGGGATACATGGCAAAAATGATGTGATTTTCGAAATTGAAACCGACGAAGACAATTGGCAGTTATTTCCCTTCTTTGATGAAAGTGATAAGAAAAGACTGAGCCGCACTTCTAATGACATCGTTCGTGAAACACAATCGGCAAGAAAATGGCCTAATTTCCCGGATGACTGTGTTGCTATTGCTTCGAACGGATCCGGTGATTTATTGGTCTTTAAACGTTTAGCTAATCACGACAAAAAATTAGACGATGCCATTTACCTTTGGTCACATGAAACAGGCGACTTACAGATGGTAGCCTCCTCATTTTCAGAGCTTATTTAGATGCGATACTAACCAAAGCGTTCGAGCCGCCTTCAGCGGCTCAACTTGTTGTTATACGATTGAATACGATGCCCATATCGAACGAGTACGATAAGGTAGCTTTAAAATTAACGCCGCTGCTGGAAGTATTATCGGGCCACTCAAGAATGGAGCGTTACTGTGAGCAGGGCTACGAGATCATCGTCGCGTGAGCGCGCGGTTGGAAAGCTCCTCTTCCAGAAGCCCCATGCGGAAGCGCAGCAGCAGGTCGCTGAAGGGCCTCTTCAAGAAGGGGTCTTCCGCCAAGCCGACCAGGTGGGCCTGGCAGCCGCAATCTGAACTGCCGAACCCCGGAACGTGCCATTCCGCGATGCCTGACAGCGCCCCCGCGATCTCGCATTCAATATCAGCACTCGTCCTGATGGGAATGCCGGCGATGTATTCCGCATGCTCCCGCAGGTAATCGATGTGCCAGTGATGGTTCTTGATGAGCCGCTGGTGCCGGGCCAGCCGCTGCGTCAGGTTCTTCATGGCTGAGCCCACGTAGAGATAGTATCCCCTCCGGAACTTCAATTCTCCCAGTCCGCCTACCGTAATCCTCCGGTCCCGCGGCAGCTGCAGCACCACGATGTAGCTCCCCCGGTCATGGGATTCCCGCTCCACCAAGTCCCAGGGTATCGTCAGCTCCCGTGTCACAGTACCCAGCGACAGGTCCTGCTTCCATTCCACGGAAACCGCCTTGACCATGACCCGGTCCTTGACCTGCAGGAGTGCGCGACAGAACTCGAGGTCCGTATGGTGCTCGGGCATGAACCATGTGGCAGCCGGCGAATGAACGATGAAGAGCACGGCTGCGCCGCAGCCCGTTCGGGAGAGCTCTTCCAGCTCGATCAGATGCTTCGTGGCGCGCGCAGAGACGGCGTCAGGGAACATGGCGAGTGTCCGGTTGAAGAGCGTGCAGGATTTCACTTCGAGCACCATCTCGCGTCCGTCCTTCTGCAGGAGAAAGTCGAACCGGCTTTTGCCCACCTGGTGTTCTGCCTTGATGATCTCCGCGCCTTCGAGGCCGGGGATACGGCCCTCCTCGATCAGGTTACGGGCGACCAGGTTGTTGGCATGCGTATGGAGCATGACGGGACAGCCGTCGCGCTCCACGGCAATGATGAGGTGATCCAGCTTCCGCTGTGGTGAACGGGGCAGTCTCTGGAGAAAGAGCTTCACGCCGGGGAAGAACAGCTCCCAGAGCCTGCCGGGGTTCGGGAGATAGGCGCGGACCTTCCGGCCGTTGACAAGGCACTGGACAACGAAGCGGTTGGGCCGGGAGAGGAATGTCGCGGGGAGAATATTATCGAAGAGCTTCACCTTGCCATAGTAACCGAACAGGGCAGCTTTGTCATCAAGTCTGCCACGGAGACGGGGAGGATAGGGAAGGATGCCCTTTTGCATCGCACTTCAGCTATTTTGCGTTCCTCACCGTGACCCTGCCGCCGTCCCTAATGTTGTCGTCCGGGTTCGTGACCACGACCACGCCTTCGGACAGGCCTTTCACGATCTCGGCGGCGATGCCGTTCCTCCTGCCCACCTCGACGGGGGTGAGCTTTGCGCGACGGTCAGCGACGATGAAGAGCGCCCAGCCATCGCCTTTTCGGAAGAGGGCGCTTTCAGGCACCTGCAGCACGTCCTTGCTCTCCCAGAGGATGAAGGTGGTGTCGAGGCGGTAGCCGTCGCCAAGCTGCTTCCAGAGCTCGGGAGGGGACGTAAGGTCCACGATCACGTTCACGCGCTGCTCTTCCACGCCGAGGCTCGATATCTTCGTGAAGCCCGAGGGCTCCACGACGCGCACTCTTCCCTGGAGCGGCTTGTCGCCGCCCCAGCGTTCGAAGAGCACAGCGGAGCCCGGATGGAGCTTCACGGCATCGGCGGACAGGACCTCGACCTTCACTTCCAGGCTTCCGGGGTTGCCGATGTCGATGAGCGGCTCCGCGGCGGCAACCACGCCTTCGCTCTCGCGGTGGAGCTTCAGCACCCTGCCGCTAGCCGGAGCGCACACGACCACGGTCTTGCCCGACGGGCCGGAGCGCTCGGCAGCGGAATAGCCGAGCACGCTCTCCGCCTGTTCCAGGTCGGCCTTTGCAGCAAGCACGGCGGCGTCCGCCGAGAGCCGCATCGCTTCGGCTTTGCGCGACGCCGTGACCGCCTGGTCGAGGTCGCTCTGCGCGATGTAGCCCGAGGTGGAGAGCTGCCTCATCCTTGCCTCGTGATCGCGGGCATAGTCCGCGTCGGCAACTGCCGCTCGCGCCTTTTCCTTTGCCGCTTCAAGGGTCGCCCTGGCGGCCGCGACGGCTGCTTCAGCCCCTGCCTTGCTCCGGGGATCGAGGACCGTGGACCGGAGCGGTTCGAGCAGGGCAACCTGCGCGCCTTTCTTCACCATGTCGCCCGCCTGCAATTCGATGCGCCTGAGATAGCCTGCTACCGGGGCGGACAGGACAAAGCGGTCCCTGACCCGTGTTCTGCCTTCCTCCTCCACGGTCACCCTGAGCGGGCCCCGTGAGGCCTTTGCCACGTCAACGGCAACGGGCTTGGGCAGGAAACCGTAGGCAAGGGCTGCGACGACGACCGCGCCGACGGAGATGACGAATACTCTTCTGCGTGTTTGTGCCTTCATGAGTATCTCCATTGGACGTAGACGTGAGATGCAAGTAAACCAATTCTACCACGGACACACAGAGGCGCAGGGAAAGACAGTCATATCGGTTACTCTGTGCAGACCGTTCCTGTGTGGTTACAGCCGCCTTTTCTGGACTTTGTCGTTCGGGCAGAGAAAAAGAACATGTTGGTTACCTCTGTGTCCTCTGTGCCTCTGTGGTTACAACGCCTTTCATTCCGCACTCGTTTCATTCCCTCGTCTTCAGCACCTCCACGAGGTCCAGATGGTCCAGCCGGTGGCGGACGATGAGGCCCGAGACCGCAGCCGATACCAGGACCACGGCCGCTGCCAGTGCATAGGTCGCACGCTCGGTCACGAGCGGGATGCGGAACAGGTCCGACGACAGCGCGTGTGACACGTAAGCGCAGAGCCACCGTCCCAACAGGAACCCCAGGGGGATCGCCAGGAGGGTCAGGAGGCCCAGCTCGCCGAGGAGAATGTAGGATATCTCTCCGCGCGTGTAGCCGAGGACGCGCAGGCTTGCGAGCTCCCGTCCGCGCTCCGCCAGGCTGATCCGCGCGCTGTTGTACACCACGCCGAAGGCGATGACGCCGGCCAGGACCGTTGCCACGAAGGTGAAGAAGAGCATGGCCTCCGCCTGGGTCTCGTAGAAGTTCCGGATCTCGTCCTTCCGCACTACCGCGCCGGCAACGCGCGGCATCTCGACCAGGGTGCGGTAGACGGCGGGCTGTTCCTTCTCATCGATGACCAGCGCCGCGCCGGATATGGCGTTCCCCTCCCGCATCATCCGGTTCAAGGCCGACAGGTCCATGTAGCCCATGAGGCCGATGTACTCCTTGATGAGCCCTGCCACGCGGACCTGGCGCACAGGTCTGCTCCCTTCGAGCGTCTCGACGGTGACCATGCTTCCGGGAACCACGCCGAGGATGCCGCCGAGGTAATCGGTCAGCACCACGCCCGACGCGGGCAGGGCCACGGGCCGGAGCTTCTCGTCGAGCAGCCGGTAGAGAAGACTGGTCTCCGCCACGCCCCGGATCTGGGTCCGGTAGGTGTGGTGTCCCGAGCGGAAGAGCACCGGCACGACGCGGAAGGGCTCGGCGTATTCGACGCCGGTAAGGCCTCTGAGCTCGTGGAGCGATTTCCTGGACGTGGGTTCGACGAAAGTGACGGTCATGTCCTCGCGGTGGCACAAGCGGAACTGGATGTCCACCATGTAGTTCACCGTGTCCTGGAAGAAGCCTCCTGCGATCATGATAGCACAGGCCATGGCGATGCCGGTGACCGAAAGGAGGGCCTTCACGGGGCGGCGTTCGAGGTTCCGCAGGATCATGCGGGTCGGCTGGGAGAGGATGCGCGCCGGGATGACGCGTTCGGCGAAGGTCTTCCGGTACCGGGCCGGCTCCTCGGGCCGCATGGCCTGTGCAGGCGAGATGCGGACGGCCTTCCAGACCGAATGGACCGTCCCGACGACGGCCGCAGCAGCAGTGATGCCCGCTGCCAGGGCAACGACGGAAGGCCGCAGAACGTAGAGGAAGTAGGGGAAGCGGTAAAACTCCATGTAGATATTCCCGAGGCCCTTGCCGAGCTTGATGCCGAGGAGCGTCCCGCCGATCGTCCCGATGGCAACGATCAGGAGCACGAGCTTCACAAAGTGGACCGCCACGTCGCTCGTGGTATAGCCGAAGGCCTTGAGCGCCGCGATCTGATCGCGCTGGGTGCTGACGGTGCGGGTGATCACCACGTTCAGGAGGAACGCGGCCACGCTGATGAAGATCATGGGATAGAGGCTGGCGCTCTGTTCGAGCTGGCGGAACTCCTCGGACAGGAACCGGTGGGACATCTGGTCCTTGCGCGCCACGGCGCCGAATCCCCCATAGCGGTCGAGCACCGCGTCGAGCCGCGAGATCACGTCTTCGGCCTGGCTTCCCGGAGAACGGGTCAGGACAACGTCGTTGAACGCTCCCTCCATATCATAGGCGGTGCCGAGGGCCTTCCGTCCCATCCAGAGGATGCCGTAGCGCTTGAAGTCCGGGCTGATGGCGCCGGGCCTGACCTGGAGGATGAACTCCGGCGAGAGCGCTATGCCGGTGACGGTGAGGGTCTTCCACCTGCCGTTGATCACCGCGCCGAAGCTGCTGCCGGGCCGGAAGCGGTGCGCCTGGGCAAAGGCCTCGCTCACCACTGCCTCGTTGTCCCGCCACGGCTCGGGCAGGCGGCCCTGACGGAGATAGAGCGTATTGAGGAGCGCTTTGCCGTCGTCGGGTAGCGAGACCAGGTGCGCGCTCACCGGCTCGTTGAACCCCGGGACGTCGAGCTTCACGTCCGCGGCCACGCGGGTCTCGACGACGCTTACGCCGGGAATCTCGCGGATGCGCTGCTTCAAGGCCTCCGGCGCGCGCTTCAGCTGCGCGAAGATGTCGGCGAAGCGGTGCTCGTCGTAGAAGCGGTCGCGCGTCAGGTTCAGCGAGTCCATGACCGAGAGGAACATGACGAAGGTGGACACGCCGCTCACGATGACGAGGATGATGGCGAAGGCCTGGCCTTTCATATGCCAGAGGTCGCGGAGGAGCTTTTTGTCGAGAGACTTCATCATGAAATCCAAGGAACCAGGAGCCAGAATACAGGAGTCGGAAAAATGGCAAGGATTAGGTGTTGTGCTCTTTTCCTGGATTCTGGCTCCTGTCTTCTGACTCCTGCTTCACCAATGCAGTTCCCGCGGCGGCTTCCGCGCCGCGTTTGTCTCGATGTTCGCGATCAGGCCATTCCTGAGGTGCACCACCCGGTCCGCCATGCCGGCGATATCGGCGTTATGGGTGATGATGACCGTGGGGGTGCCGAGCTCGCGGTTCACCCGCTCCAGCGCCTCGAGCACCACCACGCCGGTCTGCGAGTCCAGGGCTCCCGTGGGTTCGTCGCAGAGCAGCACCGCCGGGTTTTTCGAAATGGCCCGCGCGATCGCCACGCGCTGCTGCTCGCCGCCCGAGAGCTGCGAAGGGAAGTGGTCGAGCCGCTCGCGGAGACCCACGAGGGCAAGGGCGTCCTCAGGCCGCATTGGGTCCTTTGCGATCTCGGTCACTACCGACACATTCTCGCGGGCAGTGAGGCTCGGGATGAGGTTGTAGAACTGGAACACGAAGCCCACCTGGTAGCGCCGGTACTCCGTCAGCTCCTGCTCCGTGGCGAGGGTGAGCTCCTTTCCCCGGTAGGTGACGCGGCCGCCCGTCGCCGAGTCGAGGCCGCCCATGATGTTCAGGAGCGTGGACTTGCCGCTGCCCGACGGGCCGAGCAGCACGATGAGCTCGCGCTCGGCAAGGTCCCAGTCCACGCCTCGGAGCGCCTCCACCTTCACGTCGCCCATCTCGTAGACCTTGGTCAGGCCGCGCACCTGGAAGACGATGTCCGGCATGGCTGCCTTTCCCGGTCCTTTGTCCTGTGCAGGGGTAACCATGGTCTTGTTCAAGTATAGCTGAACACGCCGGCGAAGGGCGCGGGAACTGGGCAGAGGAATGGTCCGCGAGGTGTTTCCCGCATGTCGGCGGGACAGGAACGTCGGATCGTCACAGTATGCCCAAGAGATGCTGCAGCTCCTCGAGCAGCGCCGCTTGCGCCGGGATGATCTTCCGTTTTGCCTCCGCGATCGTGAACCAGTCCGCCCGGTCCGCTTCCGGGAACCGCTGCATCCATCCCGAACGGGGCGGCCATTCGAGCTCGAAGGTGTTGCTCGTGATCCTGTCCGCGTCGCAGTTGCCTTCTCCGGCCCAGGCAACAACCGTCTTGCCGCCCTTCTGGTGTACCGGCGAGAGGGGATGGAGTTCGCCGCGGTGCGAGCAGCCGGTCTCCTCCCTGAACTCCCGCAGTGCAGCGGTGAGCGGCTCCTCGCCCGGGTCGGGCAGTCCCTTGGGGATGGACCAGACGCCCTCGTCCTTCCGGGCAAAGAAAGGACCGCCCGGGTGGACCAGGAAGACCTGGAGCACACCACGTACCTTCTTATAGAGCAGTATTCCCGCGCTGGTTTTGTTCATGGTAACGGCTATTCAATATTCAAATTTGATCAGTGTCAAATGCCGTTCTTAGGATACTAAGATGAAGGTCCCCGTGTCCCCGCGTCGGTTCTTCTTTGTCGGTCTCCTACTGGTCCTTCTCCAGGTCCTTGTTCCCGTCGATGTACTTCAGATTGAACTTGAACCCGTCGATCCACCACACGCCGTCGTTCTTGACGAGATGGAAGTCGTAGCTGCCGACGAAAGTCCGGACGTTCCTGCCACTCCTCGTCGGGAGGTAATGGGTGGCGATGCCGTAGCAGAAAGCGTCGGCACGGTTCCCGGCCACGGTCACGATGTAGTTCCCTGCCTGGTGATGGATGGCCTTGAGGGGCTTCAGGCCTTTGTCCTATCCGTCCACGATCTGCCGGGGCGTCAGCACCTGCGGACTGCCGCCGGCGAGTGACGTCGTGTCGAAGCGCACCTCTGGCGCGAATACGTTCTTGACCTCGCTCCAGTCGCGCTGGTCCGTGCCGATGAACAGATGGTTGATGGTCTCGATGATCATGTCCTTGTCAGCAAGCTCCTGATACCGCTCCCGGACCTGCTGTTCGCTCGGGTCCTTCGCCGGGCCGGCAGCCGGGATTCCGCCGGCGGCCATCATGGTGAGCACGATAGCCGTTATCATTGTTCGTAGCATATGATCTCCTTTCCCGGTCCTCAGCCGGAGGCCCGGCTTCGGCGTGCATCCTATATTTATTATATAGTATACTGCCGGCGCGGCGCGCTCCGGCAGGGCATCTCAAACCTTTACTTCGTCGCGGCGGCTGTCTATAATGTAATCATTCCACGGACAGGACAGGAGAGGACTATGATCAGAAGACTGGGCATCCTCGTCCTCGCGTGCACGGCATTCCTCGTATTTGGCTGCAGCCATCAGAGGCCCTCGGCGACGCAGGCCGGCGGAGGTTCCGACGGCCGCCACCTGCGGAACGTCACCCAGCTTACCTTCGACGGGGACAACGGCGAGGCCTATTTCTCCGCCGACGGGAAGAAGCTCATCTTCCAGACCAGCCGGGGCGGGTACGCATGCGACAAGATCTGGACCATGAACTTCGACGGGACGGACCTGCGCATGGTCAGCCCGGACCACGGTGCGCACACCTGTTCGTTCTTCTTTCCCGACGGGAAGCGCATCGTTTTTGCCTCCACGAGCCATCTTCCCGGAGCCTGTCCTCCCAAGCCGCAGTCGCCGCCCGGCGCGCGGTACGTTTGGCCGCTCTATCCCTACGATATCTACTCGGCGGACCCCGACGGCACGGACCTCGTCCGGCTCACCACCAATCCCGCATACGACGCCGAACCGGTGGTCTCGTCCGACGGGAAGCGGATCGTTTTCGGCTCCCAGCGTGACGGGAACTTCGACGTCTATGTCATGAACAGCGACGGATCGAACGTGCGGCGGCTCACGGAGCGGATGGGCTACAACGGCGGGCCGTGGTTCTCTCCTGACGGGACCAAGATCGTCTGGCGGGCATGGTACCCTGAGAGTTCGGCGGAAAAGGCCCAGTGGAAGGACTGCATGGAGAAGAACTATATCCTCGCTTTTCCCCTGGACCTCTGGGTGATGGACAGCGACGGCTCGAACAAGCGGCTGCTTCTCCGGAACGGCGCGACCAACTTCGCGCCGTCATGGCACCCCGACGGCAGGCGCATCATCTTCGCGAGCAACAAGGATGACTGGCGGGAAGACATCAGGCAGTACGGCCACAACTTCGAGCTCTACCTCATCAACATCGACGGCACTGGCCTGGAGCGCATCACCTACAACACGACCTTCGATTCCTTCCCCATGTTCTCGCCTGACGGAAGGAAGCTGGTCTGGGCCTCGAACCGGAACCCCGACAAGCCGCGGCAGACGGATATCTACATCGCTGACTGGGTGGAGTAACGACCGACAGGGGACTTGGTGACGGGGTGACAGGAGCGAACATGAAGGGAAAGGGCAAGACCTCGCCAAAGAAAAGCGCAAAGTCCGCCGGTGCTCGAAACGCGTGCAAGCGGACAGAGGAGGCATTGCGCGATTCGGACAGCAGGACACGAAGCATCGTCGAATCACTCCCGATCGGCATGCACCTGTACCGGCTGGAGGCTGACGGCCGTCTCGTGTTCACCGGTGCCAATCCCGCGGCCGATCAGATCCTGGGTGTGGACAACAGCATCTTCGTCGGCAAGACGATCGAAGAGGCGTTCCCAGCGCTGAAAGAGACGGAGGTGCCGCAGCGGTATCGTGAGGTGGCTGCGACGGGAAAGGCCTGGCAAACGGAAAGCATCGAGTATAAGGACAATGACATCATCGGTGCGTTCGAGGTGCATGCATTCCAGACCGCACCGAATACGATGGTTGCCGTGTTCGAGGACGTTACTGCACGGAAGCAGTCTGAATTGGCCCTTCAGCAGAGCGAGGCGAAGTACCGGCGCCTCTACGACGAAACGCCGGTCCTGCTCCATTCCATAGACTGGAATGGGATCGTTGTCGAGGTGAATAATTATTGGCTCAAGACGCTCGGGTATGAGCGAGATGAGGTGATCGGCAGAAAGGTGACCGATTTTTTTACGGATGCATCGCGAAAATACGCACAAGAGGTCGTTCAGCCTGCGTTCTTTCGCGACGGCGTCATAAAGGATATATCGTACCAGTTCGTCAAGAAGAACGGCGAGGTAGTGGATGTGTTGCTCTCGGCAATGGGCGAGCGGGATGCTGCCGGTAATGTTGTCCGCTCACTGGCGGTGATCCAGGATATAACCGAGCGAAAGCGGGTCGAGGAAGCTCTTCAGGCAAGCGAGAGCCGCTATCGGGCGATCGTGGACAGCCAGACGGAGTTCGTTGTTCGCTATTTGCCGGGCGGCATTCTCACGTTCGTCAACGATACCCTCTGCCGGTATATCGGCATGAGGCGGGAAGACCTTCTGGGAAAGTCGTACTATCCTTTCATGCATCCCGATGACCGGGAGGAGTTCATCCAGAAGATTGAAGCGCTCGACCGCGATAATCCCGTCATGGTCGCCGAGGCCAGAGTTGTCCTCCCGGACGGACGGGTGACATGGCATCAGTGGACTCATCATGCGATCTTCGGGGAGCGGGGAGAGGCCGTCGAATACCAGTCCACCGGTAGGGACGTAACGGAGCTCAAGAAGGCCGCGGAACGGCTGCGGGAGAGCGAGGAAAAATTCTCGAAGATCTACAGGAAGGCTCCGCTCCTGATCACCCTGAGCGATATTGAGACCGGCCGGTTCCTCGACGTGAACGATAGGTTCCTCGAAATATCTGGCTTCACGCGGGAAGAGGTGGTGGGCAGGACCGCCATCGAGATCGGCTGGATATCTGAGGAACAGCGGGCCCGGATGCAACAGATCCTTCGAGAACGAGGACGCGTATCCGGGATGGAACTTTCCCTGCGGCGCAGGGACGGCGGGGAAGTGGTCTGCTTGTACAACGGCGAGATAATCACGGTGGGCGGAACGCAGCGTCTACTCTCGATCGCCCAGGACATCAGCGAGCGAAAAAAGGCCGAAAGCGACCTGGAGCTGTTCAAGAACCTCATCAACAGGTCCAGCGAGGCGATATTCGTCAACGATCCGCAGACCGGCCGGTTCGTTGATATGAACGACCGGGCATGCTCAAGTCTGGGCTATAGCCGCGATGAGCTGTTGAAGATGGGGGTCCGGGACATTGAAGGCATTTTTTCCGACGCTCGCGCCTGGCAGGAGCACGTGGCGGACGTAAGACGCCGGGGTTCTCTCCTGCTGGAAGGCATGCATAAGAAAAAAGACGGGACCGCGTTCCCGGTGGAAATAAGCGTCGACTATGTCGAACTGGGCGCGGCGGAATATATGATCGCGGTCGTCCGCGACGTTTCGGAACGGAAACAGGCCGATGAGGCGCTGCGCGAGCGGGAACGGCAGCTCGCCGAATCCCAGCGCATCGCACATGTCGGGAGCTGGCAACATAATATGAAGACGAGTCGTGTGGTCTGGTCCGATGAACTGTTCCGCCTTCTCGGCCTCGATCCTCGCAAGGACCCGGCGGACTTCAAGATGTTCTTCGAGATGCTACATCCCGAGGACCAGCTCATCCTGAAGAATGCGATCGATACGACGCTCAGGGAAAAGAAACCGTTCAGCATCGAGTACCGATTCGTCCTCAGGGACGGAACTACGCGGACCATCCTTGCCCAGGCCGAGCTCATTCCCGATGATGCGGGCGAACTGGTCATCTTGAGCGGGACCGCCCAGGACATCACCGATCGGAAGCGCGCGGAAGAAGAGAACGACCGTCTTGCCAGAGCGGTCTCTATTGTTACGGAAGGCATCGCCGTGACGGATGAACAGGACCGATTCATCTATCTCAACGATGCCCATGCGAAGACTTATGGATATGTCCAGAGCGAACTCATGGGGAAGACCTGGCGCGATCTCACTCCACGCGAGTTCGTCCCATTGATAGAGCCAGAGCTCGCGCGAACGCTGCACAGCAGGGAGAGCGGCATTTGGAGCGGCGAATCCCCCGGATTGTGCAAGGACGGGACCAGGATCGCCACCGAGATCACTGCCACGGCCCGGTGGAATGAGAAGGGGGAATACGCGGGCCACATATGCGTGGTGCGAGACGTCACGGAGCGGAAACGGGTGGAGGAGGAACTGCGGGAAAAGGAGAGCAAGTACCGGACACTCTTCGAGGCCGCGAATGACGGGATCTTCATTCAGGACAGTACCGGCTTCAGGGACTGCAACCAGCGGGGCGCCGAGATGTATGGGCTTCGGAAGGAGGAGATCATCGGCCGCTCGCCGGGCGATTTTGCACCCGAGCGGCAGCCCAATGGCCGGCTTTCGGCCGAAGTGGCCGGCGAGAAGGTCCGGGCCGCGCTGAACGGCGTTCCCCAGGTGTTCGAATGGCAGCCGCTGCGCGCTGACGGCAGCGCCTTCGATGTGGAGATCACGCTGAGCCGGCTCGAACTGGGCGGCAAGGTGTGCCTGCAGGCGATCGTCCGTGATATCAGCGAACGGAAGCGGCTGGATCAGGAACGTCTCAAGTCCGAGAAGCTCCAATCCATAGGGACGCTTGCCGGCGGCATCGCCCACGACTTTAACAACCTCCTGCAGGGCGTGTTCGGCTACATCTCCATGGCGAAGCTGACCCATGACCAGAAGGAGAAGTCACTGTCCATGCTCGAACAGGCCGAAAAGGCGCTCCACCAGTCCGTGAGCCTCACCTCCCAGCTCCTGACCTTCTCGAAGGGCGGGAAGCCGTTGAAGAAGGTGATCGATCTCAAGCCGTTGATCGAGAATGCAGTGAAGTTCGCTCTCAGCGGGTCCCGTGTCGACTATGCGCTATCCATCGACGACGACCTTCGTCCTGTCGAGGCGGATGAAGGCCAGCTCGGCCAGGTGGTCCAGAACATCGTATTGAACGCGGAACAGGCCATGCCGCTGGGCGGGAGGATCGAGATCGCGGCACGGAACGTCCTGGCGCCGTCCCTCGCCGGAGTGCCGGAAGCCTCCTCGGGCGATCTTGTGGAGATCACGGTCAGGGACCAGGGCATAGGCATCCCCCCGGAGCACCTGCCGAAGATCTTCGACCCCTATTTCACGACGAAGGAAAAGGGGAGCGGGCTGGGGCTCGCCACGACCTATTCCATCATCAAGAACCATGATGGCGATATCAATGTATCATCCGTGCTTGGCAAAGGAACGACGTTCACGGCCTATTTTCCCGCGGCAGGACAGGAGGCGGAAGGAGCGGCGAGCCCGGCGGATCCCCGGACCGTGCGGAAGGGCCGGGTCCTGGTGATGGACGACGAGGAACTGGTCAGGAAGGTCGCGTACGAACTGCTGACCGGCCTGGATCACGAAGCGGAGCTTGCGGTGCACGGCGGCGAGGCCGTCGAGAAATACCAGCAGGCGAAGGCGGCGGGACGGCCGTTCGATGTCGTGATCCTTGACCTCACCATCCGCGGCGGCATGGGCGGCGAAGAGACCATGCGGAAACTGCTGGAGATCGATCCCGGTGTGAAGGCGATCGTGTCGAGCGGCTACTCGAATGACAGCGTCGTGGCGAACTACCGCGACCACGGCTTTGCCGCATTCCTGAAGAAACCCTACGATCTTACGGACCTGCAAGCGACGCTGAACGCTCTCCTGAGGTGAGTGAGGGCCCCATCCCGCAATGTCTCCCGGACCCGTTCATGAGCGGCGCCGGCGTGCGTGAGTGCGGAGTCGGGGGGAATCAGTGGCAACAAGAACGAAGAATGCGAGGTCAATCGCGAAGGAGAACGCGTGACATGAAGCGATCCAGGAACGCCTTGTTGATCATGATCATGCTGGCCATGTGTGTGGGTCCGGCCGGTGCACAGGTAGCGATCGAGCCCGAGGGCATGATGGCGACGGTGATGTACCTTGCGGACGAGAAATTTCGCGGGCGCGGCATCGGTAGTCCCGAGCTGGACCAGGTCGCCACGTTCATCGCGACAAAGTTCGAGTCGGTCGGCCTTCTGCCGGGCGGGGAATCGGGCGGCAGCTGGTACCAGGAATGGGTAGACCCAGACACGAAGATGAGGATGCGGAACGTGGTAGGCGTCCTTCCGGGCAGGAACCCGGAGCTTGCGCGTGAAAGCGTGGTCATCGGCGCGCACTACGACCATCTCGAAAGGAAAAGCGCATCAAAGGAGAACGATGGAAAGGTGCACCCCGGAGCAGACGACAACGCCAGCGGCGTCGCGGTGCTGCTCGAAATGGCGTCACGGCTTACGCTGGTAGCAAACATGGAGCGGCCCATCGTGTTCGTCGCCTTCACCGCCGAGGAAACCGGCAGGAAAGGGTCCCGGTATTTCGTCCAGAACGAGAAGCGATACCCCGTGTCCAGGGCCACGGGTATGATCAACCTTGATACGGTCGGGCGGCTCGGAAAAGGCAAGCTGATCATCCTTGGCGCAGCGTCTGCGAAGGAGTGGGGAACGCTCTTCCAGGAGGCCGCCAAGCCCCTGAAGCTCGAGATCGCAGAATCGGCGCAGGACCTGGATTCGAGCGACCAGAAGAGCTTCCACGAGGCAGGCGTCCCGGCGGTGCAGCTTTTCACGGGTCCCCATCTTGACTATCACCGGCCCACTGACACTGCGGACAGGATCGACGGCAAGGGGCTCGCGAAGATCGCGATGGTGACCCGGACCGTTGCCTTCACCCTGGCGAACCTCTCTGCTCCGCTCACGCGGACCATCATGGCGGCGCCGGGTGCTGTCCCCGGGCCGCGCATTGAGAGGAAAGTGACCATCGGTGCCATCCCGGATTTCACCTACAACGAACAGGGGGTACGGCTCAGCGGGACCCAGCCGGGCGGTCCGGCCGAGGCGGCAGGGATGAAGCAGGGGGACATCATCATCCAGGCGGGAACAGCTCCCATCTCGGTGCTGAAGGACCTTTCCGATGTGTTGAAGACGAAGCAGCCGGGGGACAGGCTCCCGGTCAGGTTCCTGCGGAACGGGAGAGAGATGAAGACCGAGCTTGAGGTGAAGGAGCGGTAACAGTATCTTGTCAGTGAATATCATCGAGCTGCGACGAAGTAACACATCGCCTTCTCTTGCATCGTGAACGAATCAGAGGTGGTCCCTCTGTCGTTGCGAGCCACCGTAGGGGAGCACGCACAGTCGCTGCAAAAGGAGTGATAGCCCCGTCGCTCTGCTCCCTGCAAGGATACAACGGCGGTGCTTCTTTATAATTACGGCGGCGATGAACACGTTATTATTCCTACCCTTCAATCCTTTCCATCACCTTCCCTAATTTGTTCCAGTCCTATTCCCGCAGGTTCACGGGGAAACATGTTCTTCCATTGATAACCTGAACATAAAGCGCAAAGCCGGCCAGGAACTGATTCATGCCAGGATTGCCGGAAAGAATATGCTTGATTTGGAAACTATTTAATTTGGTAAAATATAAAAAAAATGGTTGACAAAGAGGGATTCGAGTGGTAATGTGGTTGTCATAAATATGAGGCTTCGTAAGCCTAAGCAATATAATGGATTTAGAGAAAAGGAATTGAGTTGACGAGTACCTCAAGGGAAATTGACGAGACCGGAGTGTACGAACAAGAGCAGGAAAATAGAACGTATTCGTGAAGTAATTCCATTATAGGGAGGAGTATTATCATGAAAAAGCTGGTTATGTTCGGGATGGTTGTGATGGTGTTGCTCGGTTTCGCAGGCAAGGGCTTCACAGCGGGTAAACACGGGACAGCAGCCGAGGCGGAGGCAATGGTGAAGAAGGCGATAGCGATGGCAAAGGCCAAGGGGAATGAGGCCACGTTCGCCGAGATCAACAACCCGAAGGGGCAGTTCACCGACCGGGACCTGTACGTGTTCGTCTATGACATGAATGGCAAGTGCGTTGCCCACGGACAGAACCTCAAGATGATCGGCAAGGAACTGATTGAAATGAAGGATGCCGATGGCAAGGAATTCGTCAAGGAACGGGTCGAGATCGCAAAGACCAAAGGCAGCGGATGGCAGGATTACAAGTTCACTGATCCGCTCACCAAGAAGATCGAACCGAAACGGGCGTATATCGAGCGGCATGGTGATCTCATCTTTGGAAGCGGCATCTATAAATAGGTGAAGACGACGGCGGCAGAGCTATTGCGAAAGGCCTGCCGCCGTTCGATCAAGGCATGTGAAACACGAGGAGGATGCTCCATGGATATCAAGACCCGCATCAATAATCTGAGCATGATGGCGAAAATACTGGTGGCGCCGGTGCTCGTTATTGTCCTTCTGGTCATGTTCGGCATTGCGTCCTATCTGGGCTTGAACACCCAGAAAAGCGCCTTGAACGACATTTTCAACAATCGGTTCAAGAGCTATAAGGTAAGCGCGAAGCTCGCGAATGACCTGACCGATGTTCACATGAGCACCTACCGGATCCTGAGTTGGGAGACGGCCCGGTATGATCGTGCCAAGATCAACGCACTGGGCAAGAAGCAGCTCGAGACCCTGAAACGTGCCGTCGAAACGGTACAGTCGGGCGTTGATTCGAAATCGGCAACGGCCGAGGAAAAGAAGATATATGAATCAATGATGAAGGAAATGATCGATTATCAAAAGGCGATCATCTCGGCGATCGACCTGGCTGATTCAGATCTGAACTTTGCTACCATGTTCATGGCAAAGGCGGACGCGGATTTCGAGCAGGTCGATAAGGTCATGCACGAGCTTATGGAAATGGAAGAGAAAGTGAGCGCGGAAACGTACGCGGGCGCCATGAAGACCTTCAGCAGGGTCATCGCGATCATGGCCGTGGTCCTGCTTGGCGCGGTTGCGCTGTCATTTGCCGTGAGCGTCATTATTGCCCGGAGCGTAACGAAGGTCCTGGGTGCAGAACCTCATGCTATCGCGTCGATCGCGAAAAGTATCGCAGGCGGCGATCTGACTCTGCGCTTCAGTTCGACCGGGGCAGCGGAGAGTGTATATGCCGACATGCGAAAAATGGCGGAGAAATTGAAGGAAGTGGTGGCTGATGTTAAATCGTCTGCCGACAACGTTGCGTCCGGCAGCCAACAGATGTCATCGGGGGCGGAGCAGTTGTCGCAGGGCACGACGGAGCAGGCGGCAAATGCGGAGGAAGCATCGTCGTCGGTGGAAGAGATGAACGCCACGATCCGGCAGAATGCGGACAACGCGATGCAGACCGAAAAAATAGCGCGCAAGAGTGCCAACGATGCCCTGGAAAGCGGCAAGGCAGTGACCGAAGCGGTCAATGCTATGAAGGACATCGCCGAAAAGATCTCCATTATCGAGGAGATCGCCCGGCAGACCAACCTGCTTGCCCTGAATGCGGCGATCGAGGCTGCCCGGGCCGGAGAGCATGGGAAGGGGTTCGCGGTCGTGGCGGCAGAGGTCAGAAAGCTTGCCGAACGGAGCCAGATAGCCGCTGCTGAGATCAGCCAGTTGTCGGGTACCAGTGTTGGCGTTGCCGAGCAGGCCGGGGCCATGCTGGCCAAGCTTGTGCCGGACATCCAAAAGACCTCGGAACTGGTCCAGGAGATCACGGCAGCCTCAAAGGAGCAGTCCGGCGGCGCGGACCAGATCAACAGCTCGATTCAGCAATTGAACCAGGTGGTGCAGCAGAATGCCGGAGCTGCCGAAGAGATGTCATCGACGGCAGAGGAGCTCTCCTCCCAGGCAAGCCAGCTCATGGAGACCATTGCCTTCTTCAAGGTCGACGGTGATCTGCGTACGGCGATCCCGGAAAAGGATGCGCCCCAGATCGCGCATCATGCGCCTGGGTCCAGGATACACGCGAACCGGAAACAGAAGATGAAGAGAACCGCAGCAACTGCCGCTGCCGAACGGAGGGGCGTATCGCTGGTCCTTGCGCCCGGTGGGAATGGGATGAACAACGTGAGCGAGGGCGACGCCCGGGACGCGGAGTTCGAAAAATTCTAACAGACGGGAGTCAGAATACAGAAGCCAGAAGTCAGGAGGACTGCAATTCTCCGAGCGCCTGGATACTGGCTGCTGACTGCTGATCGTGACAGGAGGCTGTCATGGCAATAGCTGCTGAATCAATAACAACGCAGTATTTGACTTTCAAGCTTGGCGAAGAGATGTTCGCCCTGGATATCGCAAAAGTGAGGGAAGTGCTGGACTTTACGACGGTGACGAAGGTCCCCCGGATGCCGGATTTCATGCGCGGGGTGATCAACCTGCGCGGCAGCGTGATCCCGGTCGTGGACCTGCGGGTCAAGTTCGGCATGGCCGGATCGGAGACGACCGTGAACACCTGTATTATCATCTCGGAAGTGGCCGTGGACGGCGACACTACGGTGCTGGGCGCCCTGGCAGATTCGGTGCAGGAGGTGCTGGACCTTGAGCGGGGAAATATCGCCCCTGCGCCACGTATCGGGACCAAGCTCAGGACCGACTTCATCAAGGGCATCGGCAAGCAGAACGACCGATTCGTCATCCTTCTTGATATTGACCGCGTCTTCTCATCGGACGAGCTTGCTTTTACCCATGCCGGTCAACCCGAGGTTGCCGGCGGCGCAGCAGCGCGTTGACCTGCGGTGAGCAAGGATGGCAATGATGGCCAAAACGATCCTTCTCGTGGATGATGACTTCATGGTGCTCAATATTATCTGCGATCTCCTGCGGCGATGCGGATACATGGTCATGGCCGAACGCGAGGCGTCTGTGGTCTGCGCATGATGATCGGACAGCCACGGGTTCGGTAAAATAATTCAGGAGGAATAAAAAAGCAACAGGAAAGAAACACTACGATTTATTTCGGCAAGCGCTTGAGAAGTTAAAGAAGTCCAGCGTCTGGGAAAAACTAACGCCCTTACAATAAAGAGACGCTGATTACGCAATATTTTCAGAGGCATTTTGATCGAATGATCAGTAGTCATGGGAGAGGATCAATCCTTTCCCGGATCAATCCCCTCCATTCCTTTCACCAGCTTTTTCCAGTCATATTCCAGCAGGTTCATGATCTGGCCGCGGACGAGTTTTATGGCCTTTGCGACGTCCTTATCCTTGTCCAGATGATAGAACGCCAGCACTGCTGCGAAAGCTCGGTCCGTATATTCTGATAGGGGCACGAGGACGTCATGCCGCCGGGTATAATAGGGGTCCTCGCCCGGCGCGCAGGGGGTCGTGAACACATTGAACTGCCTGCACCCGATGGGCCGGAGGGGATGGATGGAACAGGACCCCTCGACCAGAAAAGGGCAGGGGGGGCCAATGGCATGAACGGAGAGCAGGTTTTTCAGCGTATCCCGCTGGGGCGGCGTCATTTTTTCAGATACATACCAGTAGATGCCGACCAGCTCATGGGGGTACACGGGGATGTCCGTCTGGTGCACGCAGCAATTGCCGCACCCTTTGCCGCAGGCCAGCTTTCTCTTCCCTTGTTTCTCCGCATCCCGGATAGCGATGGCGACGCCGGTATCCGCAACAGCATAAGCGTCGAGGAGGCGGGAGAGCCAGGGGATGCGTTTCTCATCGTCGGGGAAGTACAATCGGCGGGAAAGGCCAACTGATGACTTCTGCTGGTTTTTTTTCATTGATGGCAGGTCCTGAGGTATGGATCAATGAATGGCTGAATGTGTTCTGAACAATAACACAGCCATTTGGAAAAAACAACATAATGAGATCGTGGTTGCACAAAGTATTGCTCTTTCCCTTACGCACGACTTTACCGGCAATAATCCTCTGCTCTGTGATGCCGATCTGCATGCTCGGATCAGCAGAAATGCATGTGTGCTATACTAGAAGTACAAGGAGGCGGTATATGCTCGAGATCATCCTGGGAATCGGCGTTGCCACATTTATTGTGTATACCATATTCAATGTGAATTATATCCTGAGCATGAGACGGACGAGCGAAAGCATGGCGTCGTTCTTCAGGAACACCGAGGGGAGCCTGAACGCCGCCTTAGGGGAGCTGAAAGAGACGCTTGAAAGCCTGAAGAAGATCACCAATGACGTGGGCGCTGTGACCGGGGACGTGAAACAGATCTCCAAATCCGTAGCAAGCGTGGAAAGAAGCATACGGGGCGTTTATGATTATATGAAGGAGGGCCTCGGATCTGCCGCCGGGGCGAACATAGCCGGATTGAGAGCCGGCATAACAACCGGGGTGGTTACCCTGGTGAAAAAAATGCGTGAAGGAAGGAGTGATGATCATGAAAGAGGAAGTTGAGGTCACAAACGTACGGTCCATCCTGGTCCCCTTCGTGATAGGAGGCCTTGTCGGGGCGGGAGTAGCGCTCCTGCTGGCCCCGAAGGCGGGAAAGGAACTGAGGAAGGATATCAAGGATATTGCTTTGGACACGCGCGGGAAGATCGCCACGACCGTCGAAAAGGGCAAGGAGCTCTATGTCGACAGCACCGCGGCGGTCAAGAACGCATTCGAGGCAGGCAAAATGGCGTATATCCAGGAGATGGAAAAACACCGGAAGACCGCATGACAAGCACATCGTGAAGCGCGCTCATCGGCAGGGAGCGCGCTCGTTTTTTGTCCCGCCTGTATATGACCCCTCCCGGAACACCGTTATCTCGGACCGCATGGTGGCATCCGATGGCACGAATGAAAAAACAGCGATCACGACCGCTGGCGAGGTCCATTATGCTCGCGGGCCGCGAACTCACGCCGTTCAGACCTTCAGCAGTTCCGGATTCGTATGGGGGATGAAGACGGCTCCCATGAACTCCTTCATGAACTCGGGGTCGTCATGCATGTGTTTGTACGTGATCTTGTCCACGAGCAGGTCCGCGGTACCGGCGATTCCCGCATCCCGGAGCAGCATGCGGCAGCCTTCGAGAGATGTGTTGCCCATGGGCTTCACGATCCCGGCCTGCCAGCCCGGCACCATACCGATGCCCGCGGCCTTCTTCACGTCGATGCCCGTGCCGAGCGCTCCGGACACGAAGACTCTCTTGATGTCTCTGAACGCGACGCCCACGGAGCGGGTCAGGACGAGCAGCAGTGTGAACATAGCGGCCTTGGACCGCATGAAGTTCTGGATCTCGCCCTGAGTGATGAAGAGCGCCTCCGCGCAGTCGCAGTTGACGGAAAAGGCCTTCTCGCCGTCGATCTCGATGATGTGTCGTTTGCCGGTGAGCGCGCCGGTCTGGTCGATGATGCCGGCAGTGTACAGTTCGTACAGCAGGCTGACCATGCCGGAGCCGCAGATGCCTTCGGGCCTTCCCTGGTCGAAGGTCTTGCAGGAGACGCAGTCGCCGCTGATCTCAATGTCGTAAACGATGCCCTTTTTCGCCCGCTTCCCGATGGCTGAGATTCCCTCTTCAAGCGCCGGCCCTGCGGCACCCGCCCCCACGATCATCCACTCCCGGTTCCCGATCACGACCTCGGCGTTCGTGCCCACGTCCACCAGGATGGACGGCCTGTCAGAGGTATGCATCCCCGTCGCGATGATGCCGGCGGTGATGTCTCCGCCCACATAGCTGCCGGCGTTCGGGAACACGTACGCCAGGGCCTCCGGGTTGAGGTCGAGGCCGAGCTCCGCGGCGCTGAAGAATCCCGGCGTCCGGACCACCGGGACCCAGGGGGCTACAGGGATGGTGCTGATATCGAGCCCCAGCAGGAAGTGGGTCATTACTGTGTTCCCCGCCGCGGCCAGGCCGTGGAGGTCCCGGCCATTGACGCCGGCCTCGCGGCAGAGCGATGCGATAAGCGTGTTGATGCCGTTCCTGAGGACCCGGTAGATATCCTCGCCGTTGCCGGTCATGGCATGATGCATGCGGGTAAGGATGTCGCTCCCGTACTCGACCTGGGGGTTTTCGAGAGATCGGGTCACGATGTCCTTCTGCCCGATATTGTCATAGAGCACGGCAACGAGGTTCGTGGTGCCGAGGTCCAGGGCGACGGAGTAGGAGCGCCGCCGGTCGATGTCGATGAGCCGGTATGTATCGCCTGCCCTGCCGATGATGCATGACAGCTCGCGCTTCCTATTGATGATCGCAGCCGTTGAGCGGAGGAGCGACAGGGGAATGTGGAGCGGCCCCAGGCCGAGGGTGTCCCGGAGCCGCTGGTCGTGGGCCCGCCGGTCGTCGTCAGAGGGCAACGGGAGCGTTATGGTCTTTTGAAAGATGAGCGGTTCCATGGGGAATGAACTGCAGAGCGTGTGGAGAACAATACCATAGAACATGGGGGAAAGACAAGATAGGAGTCAGGAGAACACTTACAGCGGATCTCGTCTGAATGCTGGATTCTGGCTACTGGCTACTGGCTTCTGAGATAAAGCAGAAGGGGTCCTTGTCCTCGAAGATGTTCAACCCACTGCTCAGAGTGCTGGCGAGGCATCCGCCGCAGGCAGGCCGGACCTCGCAGTCGCGGCAGTCCGACGGGCCTAGCCGGTATCGGCGCGCCTCCTCGCAGTCGTAGATCGTAGCAAGGCTTTGACAGTGGAGATTGCCGATGGGAGAGGGGAGCTTCCGGCAGGCATGGACCTCGCCGTCGGCCAGAAGGGAGACGAAGTTGAACGCTGCGCCGCATCCGTAGCCCGCGCATCCGCCGAAGAGGTCGACGCCCTTCTCGCGCCGCAGGATGTTGATGAGGTTGTCCTTGATGCCCATGACCGGGTTCGTCTCTGCTGCCGCGAGGTAGTCCTCAAGGAACTTCCGGTAGCGCGTCCGGTCAGGGAGCTTGAGGTTCGCGCCTTCACCGAAGAGCGCGAGGCGGTTGAAGTGGAACACGTCGGCCTTTCCCCGGAGCAGCTCGGCCAGCGGGATGACCTCGTCCATGTTGTCGCGCGTCAGCGTGAGCATCACCATGGAGTAGATGCCCAGTTCGCGCAGAACGTCCAGGAACGCCATGATGCGGTCGAAATGGCCTGCGCCGCGGATATTGTCGTTATGCTCGCGCAGGCCCTCGAGGCTCACTTGGAAAAAAACGGGCTGCTGAATCGCCATGATCTCCTCGATGCGGCCGCGGGGAGCGGGATTGCCCAGGATCGCGGTGACGAACCCGCGGTCCGCGGCTGCGCGGTAGATCTCGTTGAACTGCGGATGGAGCAGAGGATTGCCGCCGGTGAAGGAGACCGCGCCCCGGACCCTCCGGTCCCTGCAAAAGGCGCGCAGGTCGTCGAGGACACGCACCGCCTGTTCGAGGGTGAGGGGCGAGCGGTCGCTCCGATCGTAGCAGTGCTTGCAGTGCAGGTCGCAGACCTGCGTGATGTGCCACTGGAGCGTGAAAGAGTCGGAGGATAGGAACTCCTCGTCGCTAGATCTAACGGCCCTGAAGACCGACGGATCGCGCCGGAGCAGGGAGGGTGGTGCAAGGAGCAGGCCCTGCCGGACAGCACGATCGATCAACGCGTCCATGGCGCTTACAGTCACCTTGCCCGTGGCAGCCACTGATTCGGTAGAGATGCTTTCAGCGGCCATCTTGAGCGCAAGGAGATCGTCGTTCGAGGCCGGCTTGATACGGGCCTTCTTTTCCCGCTGGTCGAACCAGAGCAGGATGCGCTCCGGGCCTTCGACCGGTTCGACCGCCGGCCCCGGGACAGGCTCGAACAGGCCGCACAGTCCGCGCCAATGGACCTCGTGCACCGCCACCGTGGGATTCACGGCCAACGCATCGACGGATGAGGGAATGGATGAGGCCCTGCCCCCGACGAGCCAGAGCTCATGCTCGATTCGCAGGAGGTCGTGCAGGTACCCAGGGAGGGCGACGCCTGCAGCGTGCAGTATGCTGAACAGGGCATCGGGGGCCGGGACCGCATCTGCCGATTTGACGTTCCTGTCCCAGAGGTCCGTGCCAACAACGGACCGGGAAACCAGATAGAATGCATTTTTCTTGTCGATGGTCATGGCAGGATGAGCCCGAAAAAATTATATCCCGTGCATGGAGCAAAGTCCATACCCGGGATAAAAAAGGATGCTGATAGTTGGGGCCATGGCCCCGCGCAGGTGGTCCGGTACTTCGTCTTTTTCTCGTGCGACCGCACGATTATTTGGAACCGCTTCAGCTGCTCTTCGGCGTTTCCTTCTTAGTGCCGCTTCAACTACTTTTTGCCGGCGCCGTCTTCGTCGGTTCCGACTTCAGCGCGCTACCGGTGGGGGCGGACTTGAGCGTACCCTCCGCTTTCGGGCTTTCCGCAGCAATGAGGCTGGTGCCGGTCAGGAGCCCGGCAATGCCGAGCCCTGCTAAGTACTTTTTGAGATCCTTTGGGTCCATTGGTCATTCACCTCCTTTCCTGGTTCAAGTCTGCATTCTATTCCATTGGTAAATTCGATAGAAAAGGAAAATTACTATCGGCAATACTAACAGTGTACCTGTCCGCTGTCAAGGAGATGTGGTGGATGCCGGGATGGCGGAGGCGGTATATGGTATTGATGGGAGCGGCCATTGATGAGGCAATATTGCCGGCTGCGGTTTGAAAAAAGATAGCCCGGACAGGAACTGCGTCCCTGGCTGGGCGGCATGGTGATATTCTTTTCCGGGCCGTTGTCCGGTCCGTTGCGCATCGTTGTGCGCCGGTGTAGCCATGTTCCGTGGGATAGTGCGACCGCACTATTACTTGGTGCCGCTTCAGCTGCTCTTGGCAGGGATCTGCGAAGCGTCGCTTTTAGCGCCACTTCAGCTGCTCTTTGCCGGAGCCTGCTGGGCGTCACCCTTCTTGCCGCCTCAGCCGGTAGAGGCGCAGCCGCCAGCCATCAAGCTGGTGCCCGCCAGAAGCCCGGCGATGCCGATCCCTGCCAGGAACTTCTTGAGTTCCTGTGCGTCCATGGTACACCTCCTTTTCCTATAGGGTATGTGCTCCCGAGGATCACAATAGGTACCAGCGATCGAAAGTGCATGGCCCAATATAAAAAATAATATCAGTGACACAGGCGTCCTGTCAAGCGCCGACGCCCGATGTTCAGGAGGCCGCAGTCCTTTCTCTCTACAAAACCAACGGGCAAAGAGTTATAATAACTTCATGAAAAAGTTTATTATCACGTTGATCGCAATGCTGGTCCTGGGAGGGGTGAATATGGCGCAGGCGGGCGAAGCCGGGAAGGGGTCAGCCGTCACTCCGAAGAATCTGGAGAAGGCAACTTTCGCGGGCGGCTGCTTCTGGTGCATGGAGCCACCCTTCGAGAAGCTCAAAGGGGTTGATGCCGTCATATCGGGGTACACCGGCGGCAGGACCGAGAACCCGACGTATGAAGAAGTCTCTTCAGGCAGGACCGGGCATGCCGAGGCTGTGGAAGTGCATTATGACCCCACTCAGATAACCTACGCCGAACTCCTGGACGTGTTCTGGCACAATATCGACCCGACGACGCGCGACCGGCAGTTCGTGGACACGGGAAGCCAATACCGGACGGTTATCTTCTATCACAACGAAGAGCAGAAGCGGCTGGCCGAGGAATCGAAGAAGAAATATGATGCATCCGGGCGGTTCGGAAAGCCCATTGTGACCGAGATCGTGCCGGTGGGGAAGTTCTACCCGGCAGAGGAATATCACCAGGACTACTACAAAAAGAGTGCGGTGCGCTACAAGTTCTACCGCTTCAATTCGGGACGTGACCAGTATCTGGAGAAGATCTGGGGCAAGGAGAAGGACCAATAGAAACTGACCTGGAGGAGGCTGGCATAAGCAGGACAGGGTAAAGGCAGGAGGGTCGGTTTAACGGCCAGGGAGGAGCGACGGACACCATGAACACTATCTTGATCATTGTTGCAGCACTCATCATCCTTTATGGATGGGGTGCGGTTTCCTATTACTTCGGTTTCTATAAGAAATCTCCCCTCTGAGGGACAAAAATATCGCCGGGGGTCCTGGCGAAGTGGGAGGAGAAGCTAAGATCCGAAGGCAAAGCCGTACCAAAGTGGGTAGTCGACAGAGAGGGGAAGAACTCGTGCTGATACGCCGCATGTCGGGTCAACAATAACGATCATGCATGGAAGTCGATACTACACGGACATGTAGCCCGAGCTGAGTCCGGCAATGGTGTTCTGAAACCGGGGTCCAACTCAGGGTGGCCAGAAACAAACAAAATGGTTTTAATAACTCATTGTTTTAATAAACATTAATCTGCTTGTCAAGAGGTTGAGGTACAAAAAGCGTCACGTATTCAAGACGGCTTTTTTCCTAAATGTAGGAAGTTGCGCATTATTAAGAAAGAGTTAGCGCTTTTCTTATCTATAAGGTGTATAATATGACTTCTTCCGATGAACCAGACCGTTCTATCATGAGCAGGAGCACAGTGGCATAATCAGGAACATCCCTTATAATACGAGAAGCTGAACCAGAAGGAGGAATCATGCTGGAGAAATATTTAGCCGGAGAGAATGTGGTATCCTACTGCACAAAGTGCAAGCTGAACCTTGACCACGTGATCGTGGCCATAGAGGGCGAGGCCATCGCGAAGGTCAAATGCAAGACCTGCAATGGCACCCATAAGTTCCGCGATCCCTCGGTCGTGAAGAAGGCCCGGACGCCGCGGAAGAAGGCGGGTTCTCAGGACACCGTGGCGGTCCTGTGGCAGACTTGCATCTCCCAGTCGAAGGGCAAGGAACTGAACTACAACATGGCCGGACGATACCGGGTGGGGGACATCCTGCTCCATGACAAGTTCGGCAAGGGTGTGGTCCGCAAGCTCGCCATGAACAAGTGCCATGTCCTGTTCGAGGACAAGGAGCGTCTCATGGCATCGGCCAACTAGTTTCTTTCCAGTCAGATGCCAGCGCCCGGCGTTCTTGCCGGGCGCTTTTTATTTTTCGCGCAACAGTTTTGCCCTCCTCTTTTTAGATTTTCCTGCCGATGTACTATAATCACCGCTCCTCATGCTCCTGTCTGCCTTCACCATATTCCTGAGCGCGTTCCTGCTCTTTCATATCCAGCCCATGATCGCCAAAATGATCCTGCCCTGATTCGGCAGTTCGGCCCAGTCTGGATAACCGCCATGCTTTTCTTTCAGACGGTGTTCCTCGAAGGCTAGCGCAGACCACCGGGAAGGACACCGGGGTTAGGAGACGTTCATGGTCATGTTTTATGGAGGATCCGTGCCAGGAAGGTCCGCGTGCGGTCGTTCTGCGGGGATGAGAACAGCTGCTCCGGGGGGGCAGTCTCGATGATGTCGCCGTTGTCGAAGACCACGATCCGGTCGGCGACCTCCCGGGCAAAACCCATCTCGTGCGTCGAGATGAGTGTGGTCATGCCTTCCTGTTGGACCAGATCCCTGATCACTGACAATACCTCGCCGACGGTCTCCGGGTCGAGCGACGCTGTGGGCTCATCAAAGAGCATGGCCCGGGGCTTCATGGCCAGTGCGCGTGCAATGGCCGCGCGCTGCTGCTCACCGCCTGACAGGGTGCCCGGCCTGCTGTGCGCCTTTTTCTCCAGGTTGATCCTCCGCAGGAACGCAAGGGCCTCTTCCTCTGCCTTTCCCCGTTCGGTGCCGAGCACATGGACCGGAGCCTCGATGATATTCTCAAGCACCGTCATATGGGGGAAAAGATTGAACTGCTGGAAGACCATACCGACCTTGAGCCGCACCTGACGGATGGCCTCGAGGTCATCGCGCGACGGCCGCTCTTGGTTGAGGGAGTGCAGGGCGATCCCGTCCAAGTCGATCTCGCCCTCTTCGAAGACCTCCAGGCCGTTGATGCACCTGAGGAGCGTGCTCTTGCCGCTGCCCGACGGCCCGATGAGCACGACGACCTCGCCCTGTGCCACGTCAAGGTCGATGCCCTTGAACAGGCGGTTGTCGCCGAAGGACTTATGGAGATTCCTGACGCTGATCATATCTGTATGAGCCACGGGCTTCACCTCATCCATGTTCATCCATGCCTACCCAACTCCTTGTAACCGCTTTTCCAGTCTTTTTGCCAGTATCGACAGCGGATAGCTCATGCAGAAATACAGGATGGCCGCGACGAGCCCCAGCTCGAAGTACCGGAGCGTTGTCGCGGCGAGGATGCCGTAGGTCTTGGTGAGCTCCACCATGGCAATGACCGATACGATGGATGAATCCTTCAGGAGAGAGATGAAGTCGTTCGTGACCGACGGCAGGCTGATCCTGAACGCCTGGGGAAAGATGATCCGCCGGAAGGCCAGTGAACGGTGCATACCGAGGGACAAGGCCGCCTCCATCTGACCGCGGGGAACGGCCTCGATGCCTCCCCGATAAACCTCCGCCTCATAGGCGGCGTAGTTCATGCCAAGGCCGATGATGGCGGCGGCAAAGGGGGAAAGCGTGATGCCGATGTTCGGCAGGCCATAGTAGAGGATGAAGAGCTGGATCAGGAGCGGAGTGCCCCGGTAGATCTCAACATAGGCCGTCGAGACCGGTCTGAAGGGCCTGGGGCCGTAGAGCCGTGCAAAGGCGAGGAGCAGACCGAGCGCAAGCGCGAGGGCCATGGAAACCACGGACAGCAGAATGGTCATGACCGCGCCTTTGAGGAGGAGGGGAAAGAACGCGAACAGCGGAGCATCGTTGCTCGCAATGCGGAACCGCTGCCCGGCGTCGGGCGATGACGACTGTTCGAGCAGCTTCTCCTGCGCCTCGTCCCAAAGGCCCCAGGCCTCATACATGCGCTTGAGCTCTCCGCTCCGGAGCAGGTCCCCGATGACCGAATCGATGACGTTCTTCAGGTCATCTTCGTCCTTCCGGAGGGCGATCCCGTAAAAGCCTCCACCTTCAGGCGGGCCGGCGTACTTGAGCCGCTGGTCGGGCTTTCCGTAGTACACGGTGATGGGCGTGTCGAGGAATACGGCGTCGAGCCTGCCCAGGGCAAGGTCCTCATAGGGCCAGGCCGCCGAGTATGACCGGATATCCACGCCATCGATCTTTTTGAGCATCTCGTGCGCCACCGCGCCGGCGAGGGTCCCGACCGTTCTGCCCCGGAGGTCCTTGATGCCGTTGATCATCCTCTCGTCCTTCCGGACCATGAGCTGGAGGGTGTAGTAATAGTAGGGACGGGAGAAGAGTACCCGTTTTTCGCGCTCGGGGATGATCTCGAGGCCGTTCATGGCCATGTCGTAATCGCCCCGCTCGAGCGCCGGGATGAGGCTGTCCCAGGCGGTCTGGACCAGCTGCGCTTTGACCCCGAGCCTGTTCGCGACGGCCTCGGCAATGTCGAGCTCGAAACCAATGAGCTTCGATGGGTCCTTGGGGTCGGGGAATACGTAGGGAGCTCCACCTTCGGCGTCGGAACCCCAAAGCAGCACTCCGCGTGCCTTGATCTTCTGAACGGTTGTGGAAGGTGCGGCAAACGATGAGGTCGGGGAGAGGAGAAGGAAGGCGCAGATCGGGAAAAGAATGACGCGGGCCGTGGTGCAGAACATGGTGAACACTAGCATTGATGCATCACTGTGTCAATACCGTTCCGTGTTCTGATCGGCTCAGTGTCCTGATCGACCTGTTCAGCACGAGCGAGAGTGACCGCATGGGCGGACCCGGGGGAGAGCTTCCGGTGCATATTCATTCTGAACCTGCTGAAGGACTTCTTCCTCATGCGGGGATATGAGGTTCTGTGTTTCAGCGACCCGACCATCGTATGTCCCCTCTACGGGGATGAAGGAGAGGTGGCTGAAATAGCTTTGCGAAAAGAACAAGTCCTTGTTGCATCAGGAGAAATCTTGCTGCTACTTTTTGGCCTCAGATTAGCGCATCTTGACGCATATCGTATAATCCTTTATACTTAAAAAAAGAAGGCTGCCAAAGATACAGGCAGCTTCGGCAGGGATCTTTTCCGACCGGCGGGGTCGTTAATCTACAACAAAGGTCGTCATCGAGGAATTGGTGCAGGAGGTGCTGGATGAGAAAACGTCGGGCCATAATCTTCGATGATGAACCGGTGGTCCTGCTTGTGCTCAAGGACTTTTTCGAGACACGGGGGTATGAGGTGCTGGCATTCAGGGAGCCGGTCATCTGCCCGGTCTATGGCGATACAGCGGGATGTACGAACAAGGCTCCTTGCGGGGATGTTATCCTGGCGGACTACGGGATGCCAACGATGACCGGGATCGAACTGTTACAAGCACAGGCCCGGAACGAATGCAAACTGACCTCGAAGAACAAGGCGCTGCTTACGGGGTACAGGGACGACAGGAAGATGCAGGACATCAGGGATCTGGGGATAGCGTTCTTCGAGAAGCCGGTCCTGTTCGACGAGCTGGCCCGCTGGGTCGATGAATGCGAATCGCGGATGGACCTCTCTCTCCCGCTGGGGATCAAGCGGAAAGAGGTTCGGGAATGCTGCAGCCTGGAGATATCCTATACCGCATCTTCGTCCGGCAGCGAGTTGTTCCGGGGCATCGCCATCAACATGAGTCCGTCGGGGTTTTGTCTCCGCACTTCAGGACCCCTGATGAAAGAGGAAACTGTGTTCTTGCAAACTGCCCTGCCACTCCTGTCCCCGGTCGCCATGGTGCGGTGGATCGAAAGGACCGGCCAGGACGATTATCGTGCCGGCCTACAATGCTCTCCTGCACAGTGACTGTGGCGGTATGGTTCCTGCTCCCCACACTGCACCTGCTCGCCGTCCTCGAAGAGAACAACCTCAACGATAGTGAATAGCGTGGTTCTGTTGATGCCGGATGAGGGGCGGAACGGTCGGGTGAGGGGCTCGGGAGAGCGCAGAGCAGGGTGGTTGTCAGGCGGTCTTGATGCCGGCCTTCGTGAGGGTGTCGCGGCAGCGCTACAGCTGACCTGTCAAGAAGAATTCAGATAGCCCAGACTGGACGGCGATGTGCGCCGCTTCGGGGGAACGACCGGTTGGGCTCAGCAGGTAATATGCAGTGCGGCAACAACTTTTTCCTTCTCATGCAGATCATTGAACATCTTGATCGCCTGTTTTGTCTTTTCCACGCGGACCTCGATGCCCTTGGAGGTGAGGTAATTGCGGATCTGGTCGGGAATGGAAAGAACTCCCGCATAGCCGGTCCCGATGATCAGGATCTCGGGTTCGAACTTGACAATATCGGCAAATTCCCGGATCTGGGGGCGGTGCTCCTCTTCGCGGACCCACGATGTCTCAACGCGGTCCGGGTACACGACCACGTCGCTCGTATAGTTTTTCCCCTCAATAGTTATACTGCCGAATGTGAAGGACTCTATTTTCAACGAATACCTCTCAAGTCGTTGAATGGATTTATACCACGGAAAGCAGCAAGAATCAACACGTTCATCGGCATGCGGCGTCAAGAGCCATCATACCCCGGAAGTACAGGTATAGGGTGGAAGACCGGGACCGACGTTCGCCTCTGCGCCCGGTCCGGTGCGAGCCTCCGGGCATGAGCAGACGTTGACCGGCAGGTCATTTCCCTCATCGGCACTGCTTCGGTCTTTCCCGGCCATCCTGCTTCTCGCTGCATTGCAGGTTCTTGTGGACCAGGCTCTTTTTCTTCCGACAGTAGAGCGCGATGAAGGTCCTGCAGCTTCGGGACCCGTCAACGGCCTCGGATTCCGGGAATACGGCGAACTTGCAGTCAAGATCGCAAAAGTCCATGGGACAGCTCTCCCATGCCATATGTACGGATCAGCTACTATGAGGCTCTATTATAGCCGCCTCTGGAGAAAAAGCAGCGGGTTGACTCCCGGGACATGACACTGCCGGAAAACCCGCTTTGAAAATCCTTATTGCTGGTGTATCTTGTCACAGATATTCGGTTTCTGAACAGGCTGGCGCCCTTGGCGGCAGGATGACTGCTGCGACGGACGCGGCCGGCGACCGTTGGTTTGCCCGCGATGAAAGCTGTGAGATCATTTCAATACGAACGACCAACGGGACATAAATCGCCTGCGAAATGACCGTTGACGGGCAGATCTATTGCATTTCACCGGGGTAGATCGGTCGTGAGAACGCTTATCTTCCATGACGGGGCACTGGGCGACGTGCTCCTGTCGCTGCCGTGCATCACGGCGATCGGGAAGCATCCCGCATCGCTCGAGGTCGTTTGCCGTGACGACGTGGGCAGGCTGCTCAAAGCATCAGGTGTCGTCCATAGCGCGTACTCCTCGGACAGCAACCTATTCTCGCCATGGTATGCCGGCCGACTGGACAATGCCGCCCGGGAGCTGTTGGGCTGCTACGGTCGGGTGTTCGTGTTCACGCTCCGGGAGGGCTCTGATCTTGCGAAGAACATCGCGCGGACCGTCCCGGACACGCGGGTCATCATCACGGTCCCTCCCGCGGATGACCGGACGCATGTGGCCGAGTTCCGTCTGATGCAGTTGCAGGACGCGCTGTGTCATGATGGCCCGGTCCGGCTGTCCGTTCCTCCTGATCTCCGACGGCAGGCGAGGGAGGTCCTCACGCGGGCAGGCCATGACGGGCAGAAGCGTCTGATCGTCCTGCATCCCGGGAGCGGTGGAAAGCGCAAGTGCTGGCCCCTGGAGCGGTATTTCGAGCTCGCTGAACGGGTGGCGGAAACATCCGGCGCGTTCATCCTGTTTCTCACCGGGTTCGCGGAAGAGCTGCTCATCAGGGAACGGATCGAAGGGTTCGTGCGGGCACGGACGGGCATGGCACATGTCGCAGATTCTGACCTCACTACCGTCGCGGGGATCCTCGCACAGTGCGGACTCTTCGCAGGGAATGATTCTGGCATCTCGCATCTTGCGGCTGCGGTAGGTGTGCCGGTTGTCGCGCTCTTTGGCCCCACGGACCCCGCGCTCTGGAGGCCTTGCGGCGAGACTGTCCGGGTGGTCGCTGCCAGGACCATGGAAGGCATATCTGTGGAAGCGGTCCTTGTCGCGGCAGAGGAGACCGGTGTGCGGACCGTCTCTGCCTGACCATGTTTCTGCGTTTGAATCGATGAGCGAGCGATGAGGATGACGAAACCGCCTTGAGGATCGAAGATTCCCGGCAGCATGCCGCACGGAGCTTCACTATGACCATGATGAGCAGGATCGACCTACACGTGCACTCGAGGAACAGCGGGGACAATGATGCGGACCCCGAGGAGACCGTCGAACGCGCCATCGAGCTCGGCCTCGACGGCATCGCCTTTACGGAACATTACTCGTACGGCGCCTCGGAGCTTGTCGAGAGGCTGCGGGAGAAGTACGGGAGCGCGATCATGCTCTTTCGCGGCGTCGAGTTCTCCGCCGCCGAAGGCCACTGCCTCGTCTTTGGCGCAGACACGGACAAGCTGGCCATCAAATACGCTGCCTTCGCCGAAGTCGTCCGCACCGTGGCGGACGTAGGCGGTGTGGTAGTTCCCTCCCATCCGTACCGCGGGTCGAACAGCCTGGGGGAACTGATTACCCGGATCCCGGGCATCTGCGGTGTGGAGGGTTACAACGGCGCCAACATGCACGCCATGAATGCGAAGGCCATCGAGACAGCGGGCAGGCTGAACCTGCCCTATACCGGCGGGTCCGATGCCCACCTGCCCCGTGAAGTGGGGTCCTGCTACACCGAGTTCGACGGCCCGGTCACCTACGACAATTTCATTGCATGCCTCCGGGCGGGGCGTTTCAGGGGCGTCGACACACGGAAGATATCGCGGCATGCTCTTCCGTAAGTCTTGCCGTAGAGCCGTTTTCCTGACGAATCCCTCGGTGACAAAGTCACAGACTTCCTACCCTTCCTGCAGTATACTCACTTCTAGTAGAGCGGCACGATGACGTGCCGCCAACCTATCCGCGAGGAGGATACACTATATGAAGAAGAACGTCGGTTCCATTGAGAGGGTCGTCAGGGTCATTGCAGGCATAGCCATCCTTTCCTTTGCTTTTGTGGGGCCCCAGTCCCCCTGGGCGTACCTCGGCATCATCCCGCTGGCAACGGGCCTGATGGGCTGGTGCCCGGCCTATGCGCTCCTGGGCATCTCGACCTGCAAGAACTGCAAATAGTCGAACCATTCCGAAGGGGTATCCCCTCTGCAACGAAGAAAAACTGAGGCCCCGTCCGCGGACGGGGCCTTTTTTTTGGCCCCTGCCATTGACCGCCCGCGGGATCAGCGTTATAATCAAAAAGGATAGCGATGGTCCTAATTAAGGGCCGGGCGGTCGGAAAGGAGGCAAGCCATGATCGTCATAACGGGAGCAACCGGCAAGACCGGGAGCGCTGTAGCGGAAGCGCTCACTGCGAAAGGACAGAAGGTCCGTGTCATCGGAAGGGATGCAGCGAAACTCAAGGGCTTTACTGCAAAGGGTGCCGAGGCCGCGGTCGGGGACCTGGGGGACAGGGCATTCTTGACCAAGACGTTCAAAGGCGCTGACGCGGTATATGTCCTCATCCCGCCGAACTTCAGGGTCGCTGACTTCCGGGCCTATCAGAAGCAGATCGGAGAGATCATCGTCGCGGCGATCAAGGGCAGCGGCGTCAAGTACGTGGTGCATCTGAGCAGCCAGGGTGCGCACCTGCCGGACAGGACCGGTCCCATCGTGGGGCTTCATGACCAGGAGGAACGGCTGAACAGTCTCGATGGCGTGAATGTCCTGCACCTGCGGCCGACCTACTTTATGGAGAACCTGCTCATGAACATCGATCTCATCAAAAAGATGAATATCATGGGGTCGGCAGTGCGGGGTAACGTGAAGTTCGCCATGATCGCCGCGAAGGATATCGGCGTCTACGCGTCCGAAAGGCTCATGAAGAGGGATTTTTCCGGCAAGTCCGTCCGGGACCTTCTGGGGCAGCGCGACCTGTCGCTGGACGAAGCGGCTGCGGTCATCGGGAAGAAACTGGGCAAGCCCGACCTCAAGTACGTGGCCTTCCCCTACGATGACGCGGAAAAGGGCATGGTGTCCATGGGCCTGACGCCGGACATGAGCAGGCTCTACATTGAGATGAGCAAGGCCCTGAACGACGGGCTGTTCGCGGTGAACATTCCCCGAACAAAGGAGAACACCACGCCGACCTCCATTGAGGAGTTCGCTGACGTCTTTGCGAAAATCTTCGGTGCATGACCGCAGGTCCGGAGAACGGGACGGCATTTCAGCCTCGAAAGACGGAATGCAAATTCTCTCTAAGCCTCGCACTCGTGCGAAGCGCCCTGGATTTTGACAGGGGTGCTTTTTTTATTGTATAATGCATCCATGTCGAAAGACGACGCAGACAGCCTTTGATGAGGGAGGAGCAGAGCATGAAGATCAGGCCGTTGAACGATTGGGCAGTGATCGTCCCGTCCGAAGCCTTGACGCGCACCGCCGGGGGGATCTTCATCCCCGATGCGGCAAAGGAGAAGCCGGCCGAGGGGACCGTCGAGGCCATCGGGCCCGGCGCTTACGAGGAAGAGAAAAGGCAGGAAAAAAAGAAGGAGAAAAAGGAGCGGAAGTTCGTCCCCACGTCCGTGAAGCCCGGCGAGCGGGTCATGTATGACCGGTATGCGGGACAGAAGATCGACATACACGGAGAGGAACGGGTGCTGGTGCGGGAAAAGAACATCCTGGGTATCCTGCCGCCTGCGCCTGCGCGGCCGAAAGAGGACCTGCCGCCCCTCATGCTGCCTGTGGCAACATCGGCCTCTTCGTCGACGGCGGTCGTGAAGCGGAAACACTCGCCGGTCATGGTGAAAAAGGAAGCACCGAAGCCCGCAGTGAAGAAGGCGGCGAAGATGAAGCCTGCGAAGAAAGCCGCTGTCAAGAAGACGGCCGCGAAGCCGAAGAGAACAGCGGCGAAAAAAGCCGCGTCAAAAAAGGGAAAGAAGAAACGGTAACCGCCAATGACCGGAAGCGGCGACGAACAAGGCCAAAGCGCCCGTGAGGCCAAGATCAGGGAGATCCTGCAGGAAGAACTGCAGGACGGCGAGGACCTGGCGAACGATGCACGGAAGATGATCGCGTACCTGCTTCGGGAGAAGAAGGGCTACCTCCCGGAGGAAGTGCGGAAGGGGTTGGCCTTCGAGGTGATGCTGGGACAGGAGGCCTTCTGGTCATCAGCCGATTTCATCGTGTCCGTGGAAGGCAGGATGGGCATGATCATTAAGTGCGCGGCCGGCTCGCTCGATTCCCGGGAGCGTCAGGCCGTTGCCGCTGCGCGGGTCATCGCCTCGCCGCCGGTACCGGTCGCGGTGGTCGCCGATCCGGTGACGGCGGTGGTCCTGGAGGTGGCGGGCGGCAAGGTCATCGGCGAGGGTTTTGGCGCCATTCCCACGAAGGAACAGTTACGAGAAATCCTGTCCGGGAAGATGCCGCAAACCCTCGACGCCAGACGGCTGGAGAAGGAGAAGCGCATTTTGCTCGCCTTCGACGCCATCAAGTGCTGCGTGCCCCAGGGCGGGGACGGCGGCGTGCAGATCGGACCCGAACCGGGCGAAGACAAGAAATCCCGAAGCTAAAGTTTCTCGCAAAGCCGCAAAGCTCGCAAAGAACAGAAAACAGAAAGATCTTTCTCTCTCGTTTATATTCGCTTAAATCTTTGAGGCCTTGGCGTCTTTGCGAGAGAAAAGACTTTCGTTCCTTGTCGTTGATCTTATTTTTTCTCTTCATCCCTGCCCATGAACCAGCTCACCGAAGAGAGCTTCGAAAAGACCCTCCACGCCTTCATCCGGTCCGACCAGATCGACCTTCGCGGTGTCACCTTCATTGACCCCTACGGCATGGTGGGGCTCCTCGAGATCGGCGAGCTGTGCATGCTCGAGGACATCAAGAAGACCGTCCTGCTTCCCCGTTCGTCCGAGGTCCTGCGCTACCTTGAGCGAATGGATTTCTTCTCCCATGCCAAGAGGTATTTCTCCCTCGACCCGATGCAGTCGCCGGCGACCGGAAGTGCCGGTGAATCCGATGTGCTGCTCGAGATCACCCCCATCGAACGGGCGAACGACATCCACTACATCGTCAGCAGGGTTGAGGAGCGGTCGCAGGCCATCCTGGCAAAGCACCTTCGCTACGACGGCAAGGCCATCAACGGGTTCATCGTGGCCCTCTCGGAGATATGCCAGAACATCGTGGAGCACAGTGAGAACAAGGGATTCGTAGGCGTCCAGAAGTACCGGTACCCGAGCCTGGGCAGGAACATCGTCAAGATCGCGGTCATGGACGCGGGCATCGGGTTCCGCAGGTCACTTTCCGGCAGGTTCAAGCTCACGAGCGACCTCGAGGCCATCGAAAAGGCCCTGCTCCATGGCGCTTCGCGCCACGAGGAGGAGGGGAGGGGGCACGGACTTGCAGCGGCCAAGCGGTTCGTCGAGCAGTGGCAGGGCAGGCTTTCCATCCGTTCGGGCACGGCAAGACTGTCGCTCATTCCGAAGTGGGCGCGTGGCAGGGAACGGGAAATGAACCTCGTCAATTTCCCCGGCAGCCAGATCAATATTATCCTTCCTGAAGTATTAAGCTCATAAGTAATTAATAATAAATAGAATAAATTAATGCAAAAAAACATTGACAGGCGATGTATACTTTGTTATAGTTCAATTGATTCAATTGAACTATATTGCCATGTTGATATTCGACCTCTTTACCATTCTTAAAGACGAGCTGAAGAACGGCTCGAACAACCTCGTGACCAGGCCGACCGGCCAGGCCGTGCGGGAGCGCATCGAACGGGATATTGAGCAAGCGCCCGATGGTTCCGTGATCGGGCTCGATTTCTCGAAGGTAGGCGTGATCGATTATTCCTGCTCCGACGAGATCGTCGCCAAGCTCCTGTCCCGGCTTCTGGCAGGCGAGTATGGCGACAAGTACCTCGTGCTCATCGGTATGAACGAGAACCAGCGCGAGAACATCGAGGTGGCGCTGGAGCGGAAAGACTTGGCGATCGTCGCCGGCACTAGGGAGGGGACCAAGGCGGTCCTCGGAAGTCTGAACAACTACCTTAAAGACACGCTGGAATTCGTCGCCGAGCGGAAGAAGGCCACGGCCCGGGAGCTTACGGAAGCGAAGAAGATCGAGGCGAACACGGGCGGGACCCGGCTGTTGAACCTGTACAAGAAACGGCTCGTGCGCAGGGTCGGGGGCGAGGGCGCGATGTGGGCCTATGAAGCCCTGTAGAATCTGGATCTGCATACGCAGCGAACATCGAAAGAAAAAACGAACAACTTACTTTCTACCACGGAGGTGCTGAGACATGGAGAAGAAAAGAACACTTTATGAGGTCATCCGTGATTTCTGTGAATCCGTGGTGAAAATAGTATTTACTGTCTTCCTATGAACAAGGCCTTCGACAAAATAGCCCTCTTCTTAGCCCAGGGCGCCTACAGCGGCCGGGCGCCGATCGCGCCGGGTACGGCAGGGACCCTTGTCGGGATACTGCTCTATCTGCTGGTGCGGGACCTGGGCGTGCTGTGGTATGGCGCGGTGTGTGCTGCGGTCATTGTTATCGGTACCTGGGCTGCGGGACGCGTGGACCGGATGTTCGGCACCAAGGACAATTCCACCATCGTCATTGACGAGATCGCGGGGTACCTGGTCGCCATGCTGCTGGTCCCCGGAACATGGCAGTACATCGCTGCCGCGTTCTTCCTCTTCCGTGCCTTCGACATCGTCAAACCCTTCCCGCTTCGGCGTCTCGAGCATCTGCCCGGCGGTCTCGGGGTGATGCTCGATGATATCGGAGCGGGGGTGTATACGAATGTTGTTCTGCAGGTCGCTTCAATTTTCCTGGCCAAAGGATAGAGATACGATCTTGATCGGGCGGGAGGTCCACATGCGTGCGGAGTGCGGAAAGCGGAGTGCGGAGCGGAATAACAGCGAAAAAAGCGGTTCAGCCTTGTTTAGTCGTGTCCCTGTGTTGTTCTCTTTGGGGGTATTCAACCATGCGTGCTGAGATCATAGCAACGGGTTCCGAACTGCTCTCCGGCGGGGTCGTGGACACCAATTCCGTGTTCCTTGCCGAAGAGCTGCTCGAGATCGGCATCGAGACCTCCTTCAAGACCATTGTCGGGGACGACGAGAAGGACATGGAAGACGCTGTCCGCACTGCCCGGGAGCGTGTGGACGTCATCCTCGTCACCGGCGGGATCGGCCCTACTGAGGATGACATTACGCGCAAGGCCTTGGCCCGGGTACTGAAGAAGCGGCTGGTGCTGAGCGATGACGCGCTGAAGGCGGTGAAGGCCGTGTTCAAGGCCAAAGGGAAGGAGTACCCAGGTGCCAACGACCGCCAGGCGCTCATTCCTGCGGGAGCGCGGCTGCTCAGAAATCCCGTCGGCGTGGCGCCCGGCTTCATGCTCGTCGAGGATGAAAAATTCGTCGCTGTCCTGCCCGGCGTTCCCGCGGAGATGCAGGCCATGTTCCGCGAAAGTCTGCGCCCGGCCATCGAGGAACATTTTGGCGGCAAGGCGGTCATCCGCAGGAAGGTGCTGCACACCTGCGGTCTGTCCGAGTCAAAGGTCAATGAACTGATCCAGGACATCTTAAAGCAGAAGCGCCCTGCCGTGGGGCTCACCGCCCGGGAGACGGGCGTGGACATCCGCATCGTTGCCCATGAGGGGAGCGGGGCCCGGTCCCGCTCGACCATAGAGCGGACCGAAGCCGATATCCGGAAGAAGCTGGGCGATGCGGTCTACGGTGTGGACGGACAGGAAATGGAAGAGGTCGTGGGCGCATTGCTCACCCAGAGGAAAAGGACGCTTGCCGTCGCTGAGTCCTGCACCGGCGGGCTGATCAGCGGAAGGTTCACGAACATCGCGGGCAGCTCGGCGTATTTCGAGCGGGGCGTGGTGGTCTACAGCAATGCCGCCAAGACCGAACTTCTCGGCGTCCCTGCAGAGCTGATCGAGCGCCACGGCGCGGTGAGCCGCGAAGTGGCAAAGGTCATGGCGCAGGGGATATGCGAACGGTCAAAGACAGACCTGGGCCTATCGGTCACGGGCATTGCCGGCCCTTCGGGCGGAACACCGGAGAAGCCCGTGGGCCTCGTGTACATCGCCCTTGCGTCGCCCGATGGTGTCAAGGCGGACGAACACCGCTTCCTGGGCACGCGCAGCCAGGTCCGTCAGCGGACCGCCCAGATGGCGATGGATATGGTGAGGAGATACCTGATAGCCTAGGAGACAGGAGCCAGAATTCAGGAGTCAGGAGGTAACTATTTCTTCCTGGCTTCTGACTCCTGGCTCCCGACTACTGCATGATATGAGATTATTCATTGCCATAGAGCTCCCCGATGAGATCAAGCAGGGGATCGCCAGGATCCAGGAGCAGCTCCGCAAGGCCGGCGCAAGCGCGGGCTGGACGCGGCCCGAAGGCATCCACCTGACGCTCCAATTCCTGGGCGAGGTGCCTGACGCGAACGTGCAGGAGATCATGCAGGCGCTCGACGGAGCGGTCAAAGGGACCGGAAAGCTCAGCCTCACGGTGGAAGGCACAGGGATGTTTCCGAATGTGAAAAATCCGCGGGTGCTCTGGATCGGTGTTGGCGGCGATATCGAAAGACTTGCCGGGCTTCAGGCCTTTATCGAGGACGCGATGGAAAAAATCGGTTTCGAGCGTGAAGCGCGGAAATTCAGCCCCCATCTCACGCTGGCGCGCATCAAGTTCCCGAAGCCCCGGGACAACTGGCAGCAGAAGATCGAGGGGATGAAGGACGTGAAGCTCGGCGGATTAGAGGCCGGTCACGTGAGTCTCATGAAGAGCGAACTGAAGCGCGAGGGAGCGGTGTATACGGAAGTGGGAAGAGTGGAACTGCAGTGACAAGCGACAAGGGACAAGTGACGAGCCGCAGCAGAGAACACGTTAAAAGGGATCCTTTTCGTCTCTCGTCATGAGCTCGAAAGCATAAGAACCATTTGGACACACTCCATACGATATATTACCGGGGACGAACCCGGAAAGGAGAACGAACATGGCTGACAAGGACAAATTGAAGGCATTGGAACTGGCGGTGGGCCAGATCGAGAAGCAGTTCGGCAAGGGCTCCATCATGCGGCTGGACAAGGACGAGGTGCCGGCGAACGTTGCCGCGATCTCGACGGGCTCTCTGGGGCTCGACGTGGCCTTAGGGATAGGTGGCGTGCCGCGCGGCAGGATCGTCGAGGTCTACGGCCCCGAGTCGTCGGGCAAGACCACCCTGGCGCTCAACATCATCGCCCAGGCCCAGAAGACCGGGGGCCAGGCAGCCTTCATCGACGCCGAGCATGCCCTCGACGTGGCCTATGCCCGGAAGCTGGGCGTCAAGACCGACGAACTGCTCATCTCCCAGCCTGATACGGGCGAGCAGGCGCTCGAGATCACCGAGACGCTGGTGCGGAGCGGCGCCATCGACGTCATCGTCGTGGACTCAGTGGCGGCGCTGACGCCCCGCGCGGAGATCGAGGGCGAGATGGGCGATGCCCACATGGGCCTCCAGGCGCGGCTCATGAGCCAGGCGCTCCGGAAGCTCACCGGCGCCATCAGCAAGTCAAACACCACGCTTGTCTTCATCAACCAGATCCGCATGAAGATCGGCGTCATGTTCGGCAACCCCGAGACAACGACGGGCGGCAACGCGCTCAAGTTCTACGCCTCGGTCCGGCTCGACATCCGGAAGGTCTCGGCCATCAAGGAAGGCGAGGAAGTGACGGGCGGCCGCGTCCGCGTGAAGGTGGTGAAGAACAAGATCGCGCCGCCCTTCCGCTCCGCGGAGTTCGATGTCATGTTCAACGAGGGCATCTCCAAGCTCGGCGAGATCATCGACATCGGCGTGGAGAAGAACATCATCGAGAAGAGCGGCGCCTGGTTCTCGTACAGCGGCACGCGCATCGGCCAGGGCCGGGAGAACGTAAAGCTGTACTTCCAGGAGCACCCGGATATGGCCGCCGAGATCGAGGCGAAGGTCCGGGAATCCTACGGACTGAAGCCCCCGGAGACCGCTGCGGCCGCGGCCCCGGAAAAGGAAACGAAGGAAAAAGAGGCTGCTCCCGAAAAAGAGAAGCCGGCGAAAGCCTCGCGGGCCAAGTGAGTGACAAGCGGTGCCACGATGGCAACGGGTCTTTCGCGGGCACCAGGAACGCAACGTGGTTCGTATACGAATTTCGACGGGGGAACGTGGGCGATCATCCTTCTTCAGGGCGGCAAAAAGCCAGGCTTCGCTTTTTCCTGCAGGGGCGGCGACCTGCTCTGGCAGCCGGGTCCCGTATCTTCCTCTCGTACTATTCAGTAAATTCAGGTATAATTATCCTTGATCATCCGCCGAACAGGCCTGGTCCTAGTCGGCAGAAGGAACGAGGAGGCTTCAATGGCACTGAGCGATCTGCTTAAGATGACGTTCGAAAGAAAGGCGTCGGACCTTCACCTGAAGGTCGGCGTGCCGCCGGTGCTCAGGATCGACGGCCACCTGGCCCCCCTCGAGAACGAGAAGCGGCTGACCCAAGACGACGCAATAGCGATAGCGTCCAGCATCATGAACCCTTCACAGAAGGCGCGGTTCAACGAGAAGAACGAGCTGGACATGGCTTATGCTGTGCCGGGCCTCGGCCGGTTCCGCGTGAACATCTTCAAGCAGCGCGGCAGTGTCGGCATGGTCTTCCGCATGGTCCCGGCAAAGATCCTGAACTTCGATGACCTCGTGCTCCCGCAGGTGCTGATGAAGATCGCCCAGGAGCAGCGCGGGCTCATCCTGGTGACCGGGACCACCGGGAGCGGCAAGTCCACGACCCTGGCCGCCATGATCGACTACATCAACACTGCCCGGACGACCAATATCGTCACCATCGAGGACCCCATCGAGTTCCTGCACCGGGACAAGAAGAGCATCGTGAACCAGCGCGAGATCGGCTCTGACACCTTCAGTTTCGGCGACGCCCTCCGGAGCGCTCTTCGCCAGGATCCGGACGTCATCCTCGTCGGTGAAATGCGCGATTTCGAGACCATCTCGATCGCCCTGACCGCCGCGGAGACCGGCCATCTCGTGCTTTCCACCCTTCACACCGTAGACACCACGGAGACCATCAACCGGATCATCAGCGTGTTCCCGCCGTACCAGCAGAAGCAGGTAAGGATGCAGCTTGCCGCCGTGATCAAGGGGATCATCTCCCAACGCCTTGTTTCCCGCGCTGACGGCAAGGGCCGCGTACCGGCCGTTGAGGTGATGCTCGGGACCCTCTCGGTCCGCGAATCCATCATCGACGATACGAAGACCCGCAACATCCCCCAGATCATCTCCACCGGCATGGTCCACTACGGCATGCAGACCTTCGACCAGTCCCTCCTCGGGCTTTACAAGAAGGGCCTCATCACCTATGAGGAGGCGCTCCTGTCGGCCAGCAACCCCGATGATTTCGCGCTCAAGGTCAAAGGCATCCAGTCAACCAGCGATATCTCCCTGGAAGAGGACGAAAAAAAACGGGGCGGCACGGGGATCCGGGGGACCATCGGCGGTACAGCACCGAAGCCTGGCGGTACGACGGGTACTACCCAGAAACCGAGGGAGGCACAGGAGTACAAAGGAACATCAGGCGACAGCGACTTCAAGATAGACCGTTTTGGGGACAAGTAGTACCGACTGGTGTGAGGCATGCATGGTGGGCAATGAGGGGGCTGGGGAACCATCAACAGGGGCGCAGCACGCTGCGCCCCGCTCTGTTCCTGAAGACAAGGGGCTCAAACAGGCCAAGAACACCGCCTACCGCTATCTCACTATCAGGCCCCGCAGCCGTGTCGAGGTCGAGCGGAAACTGCAAGATCGGGAATTTCCCCCCGACATTGTCTCCTCCGTCATCGATCACCTGATCAAGCTCGGTTATCTGAACGATGAGCAGTTCGCCCGTCAATGGGCCGCAAGCCGGGTCCGGAGCAGGGGATTCGGCAGGCGCCGGCTCGAGCAGGAACTCCGGAGCAAGGGCGTCAGCCGCGACACCATCAAGGAGACCCTCGGCGCCCTGTTCGAGGACGGATCCGAGACAGAGGTTGCCCGCAAGGAAGCGGACAAGAAGCTCAGGACCCTGACCCGGTTCGAGCCGGGGGTCCGCCGCAGACGGCTGGCCGGCTTCCTGGAACGCAAGGGATTCTCCTCCGAGATCATCCGGACGATCCTTCGCACGGTCCTGTGAGATCCTGGCAGTGATTAAGCATATACTGCGTGATGCGTGGCTCGTGACTCAAATGCGGCCAAAATGGAGCGACGGCTCTGCATCGCACAACATTGTCCTTGGCATCACGAAGGGGCCGGAGGTCGAGCTCGGGCGTGACGCGTGCGGCATCTGGTAGAGGCGGCGGAGATGCTCGGCGTACCCGGGCTCGCAAGCAAGGCGCTCCAGATCCCGCACTAATCTGTTGAATTCTTCCTTTTTTTCTGCTATTTTCCAATGTATTGTAACCGTTCTCATTTTCCTGTTATCACGAGGTGTGTTTTGAAAGCCAGCGAACTACGCAAGCTGTTCCTCGACTATTTTGCCAAGCGCGGCCACAAGGTCGTCCCGAGCTCATCGCTCGTGCCGAAGAACGATCCCACGCTCCTGTTCACGAACGCGGGCATGGTACAGTTCAAGGGCGTGTTCCTCGGCGAGGACCAGCGGGACTACAAGCGCGCGGTGACCTCCCAGAAATGCGTGCGCGCCGGCGGCAAGCACAATGACTTGGAGAACGTGGGCCATACGGCCCGGCACCACACGTTCTTCGAGATGCTCGGGAACTTCTCCTTCGGCGACTACTTCAAGAAGGAGGCCATCGAGTTCGCCTGGGAGTTCCTGACGAAGGAGGTCAAGCTCCCAGCGGACAAGCTCTGGGCCACGGTCTACAAGGACGACGACGAGGCTTTCGAGCTGTGGCGCACCGCGGTCGGCATCCCGGCCGATCGCATCGTGCGCCTGGGTGAGAAGGACAACTTCTGGTCCATGGGCGACACCGGTCCCTGCGGACCCTGCTCGGAGATCATCATCGACCAGGGGCCCGAGATGTCCTGCGGCAAGCCCAGTTGCTCCGTGGGCTGCGACTGCGACCGCTACCTCGAGATCTGGAACCTGGTGTTCATGCAGTACAACCGCGACGAGACGGGCAAACTTACGCCGCTCCCCAAGCCTTCCATCGACACAGGCATGGGCCTCGAGCGCCTCTCCGCGGTCTGTCAGAAGGTCAGGAGCAACTTCGAGACGGACCTGTTCCAGTCTATCATCAAGGAGATCGCGGCCCTGGCAGGCGTGCCGTACCACAAGGACGGCCAGACGGACATCTCCTACCAGGTCTGCGCAGACCACCTCCGTGCCATGACCTTCCTGATCTCCGATGGCGTGCTGCCCTCGAACGAGGGCAGGGGGTACGTGCTCCGGCGCATCCTGCGGCGGGCGAGTCGCTACGGCAGGCTCATCGGCATCAACAAACCCTTCCTGTACAAGCTCACCGGCGCGGTTGTGGACGAGATGAAGGGCGCCTATCCGGACCTCATGGACAGCCGGGAGCATGTGGCAAAGGTAGTGTTGCTCGAAGAGGAGCGCTTCGCCACGACGCTCGAATCGGGCCTCGCGCTCCTGAACGAGACCGTGGAGAAACTCAAGTCCGCGAACAAGGTCATGATCCCGGGAGACGTGCTGTTCAAACTTTACGACACTTTCGGGTTCCCGCTGGACCTTGTGTCAGACATGGCCCGCGATATGAACCTGGAGTTGGATGAGGAAGGCTACCGGAAGGCCATGCAGGAGCAGCGCGACAAGGCGCGGGCCGCCTGGGCAGGCTCGGGCGAAGAGAAAGTCAAGCCGGTTTACAAGGAAATCGCTGCGGGCAGCAAGCGGACCATCTTCACCGGATACAGGATGCTCGAAGGGACGGGAGAGATCGTCGCGCTCATCAAGGGCGACAAGAAGGTAACCGAAGTGAAGGAGGGCGACGAGGCGGAAGTCATCCTCGATCAGACGCCTTTCTACGCGGAGTCGGGCGGGCAGGTGGGCGATCGGGGCGAGCTCCTGGGCGAGGCATCGAAGTTCCATGTTGAAGACACGGTGAAGCCCGTCGAAGGAATATTCGTCCACAAGGGAAAAGTGAGAAAGGGCGGCTTCAAGGTCGGCGACGCGGTGCTGGCCAAAGTGGACAGTTCGGAGCGGATGGACACGGTGCGCCACCACACGGCGACCCACATCCTGCACGCCACGCTCCGGTCGGTGCTGGGAGAGCACGTGAAGCAGGCCGGCTCGCTCGTGGCGCCGGACCGGTGCCGGTTCGATTTTACGCACTATACGTCCCTTTCGGAGCGCGAGAAGGAGCGCATCGAGGAGCTGGTGAACGAGCGGATCATCGAGAACCATCCCGTCGAGACCGTCGAGATGGACATCGACCAGGCCATTGCCACGGGCGCCATGGCGCTCTTTGACGAGAAGTACGGCGACAAGGTGCGCGTCGTATCCGTGAAGGACGTGAGCAAGGAGCTGTGCGGCGGCACCCATGCGCAGGCTTCCGGCGACATCGGCCTGTTCAAGATCGTATCCGAAACGGGCATCGCCGCAGGTGTGAGGCGGCTCGAGATCCTGGCCGGCCGGCGCGCCTATCAGACGGTCCGGAAGGAAGAGCAGAGCCTCCGCGAGATCGGCCAGCTGCTCAAGGCCTCGGACCCGGACGTGGTCGGACGTGTCGAGCGGCTTATCAGCCAGCTCAAGGACGCTGAGAAGGAACTCGATCGTCTGAAGCACAAGATGCAGGCATCCGAGGCGGGCGCCATTGTCAGCGATGTAAAGGTGATCAAGGGCGTGCGGGTGCTGGCCCGGCGTGTGGAGAACATGGACCCGAAGGACCTTCGGGATTTCGGGGACAAGCTGCGGAACAACATCAAGAGCGGCATCATTGCCCTGGGACTGGCCAAGGACGATAAGGTGAGCATCGTCGTGATGGTCTCGAAGGACCTGGTGCCGCGCTTCCACGCGGGCAACCTCATCAAGGAGATGGCCGCGGTGCTCGGCGGCACGGGCGGCGGCAAGCCCGACCTGGCCCAGGCCGGCGGCAAGGACCCGTCAAAGCTCGACGCGGCGCTCCAGGAGCTGTACGCAGCGGTCGAACGGTCTGCGTAAGACGGACGATCCTTTCGCACAAAAGCGGCCATTCCCCGATGCGGGAGTGTCCGCTTATTTTATAGCATCATCCCATCCGCCGCTTTCCTTTCCCTACCTGAATCCAGGAGCGAGCGCATTCCCCGTTGCTTGCTACGGGGGTTAGCGAGCGATGAGAATAACGATAACTTCCTTGACGATCGAAGATTCCCGCAGCTTGCTGCAGGGACCTTCAATTCCTTTCTATGCTATAATAGAGCCAGCCAATTGGAGCATATGATGCTACAATACTATCTCGTTGATATCGTTCATGAAGGAGGGAAACCATGTTGATCGGAGAGGTCATTAAGAAGGCAATGCTGGTCGGGCTGGGAGCGCAGGAGAAGGCAAAGGAGTTCGTCGACGAACTGGTGAAGGCCGGTGAGCTTTCGAAAGGTGAGGCCTCGACGCTGGTGAAGGAGTGGACAACCAAGGCCGAGGAGAGCACCAAGGAATTCGACAAGCGCGTCAAGGAGACCGTTGCGAACATCCTCGAAAAGCTCAACATCCCGACACGCGAGGACATGGAGAAGCTCGAGAAGAAGGTCCAGGCCTTGAACAGCCGGCTCAAGAAGCTCGAAGGCGGGGCCTCCGAGGAGTAATCTCTCAGGGAGAGATGCCATGTCCTTCCTGGGGTTTTGGAGACGACACTACCGGGACATTCCCCGCGTGCGGCAGATCCTGCTCGTGGCGTCGCGCCACGGGTTCGGCCACCTCGTCGAGCAGACCGGTCTGCAGCGCGTCCTGTCATTCGGCAGGCGCGTGGTCTCGTTCCGGAAACAGCCGTTGCCCTGCCATCGGCTGAGCGCTCCTGGCCGCCTGCGGAGCATGTTCGAGGAACTGGGCCCCACCTTCATCAAGCTGGGACAGGTCCTGGCATGCCGGCCTGACCTCCTTCCCCTGGAGTACGCCAAGGAGCTTGCCGGGCTGACCGATTCCGTCGCTCCATTCCCCTTCGCCGAGGCCAGAGATATCATTGAAAAGGACCTCGGCGCCCCGCTCGGATCGCTGTTCGCCTCGTTCGAACCCAAACCCATTGCCGCCGCGTCCATCGCCCAGGTGCACCAAGCCGTCCTGCCTGACGGCCGCGAGGTGATGGTCAAGGTCCAGCGGCCCAACATCGAGGAGAACATCACCCGGGACATCAGCATCCTGCGGGGCATCGCCCAGCTGATCGACACGCATGTCCACGAGCTCCAGCCCTTCAACGTTCCCGGCATCGTGGAGGAGTTCAACCGCACCATCAACAAGGAACTCGATTTCTTCATCGAGGGGTCCAGCGCCGCCCAGCTCAGGAGCAATTTCACCGAAAGCACGGTCCTGTACATCCCCGAGGTCCATGCCGAGCTGTCAAGCAAGCGCGTGCTGGTGCTCGAACGGATCGACGGCGTGCGCATCGACGATTACGCGGGAATAGAGCGGATGGGCTTCGATCGGAAGGACATCGCACTCAAGGGCGCCGGTGCTTTCTTCAAGATGGTCCTGCAGGATGGGCTGTTCCACGCGGATCCACACCCCGGCAATATCTTCGTCCTCGCCGACGGCAGGCTCGGCCTCGTGGACTTCGGCATCATGGGCCGTGTGACCGAGGAGAACCGGGAGCATTTCGCCAGCGTCCTGGTGGCCCTCGCCGGACATGACTACGATGCCCTGACGCGGCAGTACGTGAACCTGGGGTTCGTGTCCGAGGAATCGGTCGACATCGATCAGTTCAAACGGGACCTGAAGGAGGACCTCGCCGAGCTGCTGGAGCCCTATTATGGCATGACGATCCGGCAGATCGACTTCGGGACGTATGTGGAACGGGTCACCCACCTCCTGCACCGGCACAAGCTCAAAGTCCCGCAGAACCTCTATCTCATGGACAAGGCCCTGCTCACCCTGGAGGGCATCCTGAAGCAGCTCGACCCGGGGTTCGATTACTTCGCTGCGGCGCAGCCTTACGTGGAGGACCTGGTCAAGCGGAAGCACCATCCTCGGCAGCTGCTGCGCACGGCGCAGAAGAACCTTACCGCTCTGTCCGACATGGCGAACAATCTTCCACGCCAGCTGCGGAGCGTCATCGGCAAGGTCATGCGGGGCGACATCCAGGTGAAGCTCCAGCACGAAGGACTCCGGCACGCTGTCCGGGACCTCGACAGGTCCAGCAACCGGATCGCCTTCAGCCTCATCACCGCCGCCATCATCGTGGCATCGTCCATCATCATCCACTCCGGCCAGGGCCAGAAGCTCTTCGGGCTTCCCGTCTTCGGCCTCATCGGCTATGTCATCGCCGGCCTGTTCGGCATCTGGATCATCATCGGCATCCTCCGCTCGGGTCAGCTCTAACGTTGGATGCAACCCATACTCTCAACGCACAAATAATATTTCATCGCGGGAACACTGAGGAAGCTGATGTATGCGGAAAAGAGCTCCGCTTGATGCGCTTCCGTGCATGAAACCCTCGCGACCTGTGTGCTTCACGTTTTACCAGCGTTATCAAGGCTTGTCCTGATATCGTCTAACCGGTTGACGAAAATCCCCGGACGGTTTATAGTATTGCCGGCCCGTGTGCTGCATCCCTTGATGATGCCGTGACAGGTTGGCCCTTCTCTATGACCAAACACTGGAATACCCTGCAGCAATGGATCAAGAAGCATCTCTGGGTAACGTTCATCGTTGCCACGGCCGTGCTGACGACGGCGATCCATTTCTACGTTGCCCTGTTCGTGCCGCCGACCCTGGAGAAGGCGTGGAAAGAGGTCCAGGTGACCGAGGGCATGAGCTTCAAGGCCATCGCCGCGACGCTTCAGAAGGAAGGCATCATCCGTTACCGTGGGTACTTTGAGATCATCGGCCGACTCCAGGGCATCACGCGCAAGGTCCGGACGGGGTACTACGGCCTCGGCAGCCACATGAGCATGTGGGAGGTGCTTGAGGCCCTGCGCAAGGGAAAGATCATCGAATACGAGGTCGTGATCCCGGAAGGCTATAACCTCTACCAGATCGGCTGGACCCTCACGGGTACGCCGCTCATCTCGTCTGACCCCGACGATTTCATTAACATTGCTACGGACAAGAAGCTCGCCCGCTCCCTCGGCGTCAACGCGGATGGGCTCGAGGGCTACCTGTTCCCGGACACCTACTACCTGCCGAAGGGCATCACGGTGCTGGACATCGCCAAGCGCATGGTCCTGCGGTACAAGGACGTGTTCACCGATGACATGCGGAAGCGCGCCCGCGAACTCGGCTTCACCGAGCACCAGATCATCACGCTGGCGTCGATCGTGGAGAAAGAGGCAAAAGTGGACTCCGAGCGGAAGCTTATCGCCGCCGTGTACCACAACCGGCTGAAGAAAGGCATGAGGCTCCAGGCCGACCCGACCGCGGTATACGGCCTGAAGGCGTGGATCACAAATGTCAGTGCGCAGGACCTGAAGCGGAAAACGCCCTACAACACCTATCTCCACAAGGGCCTGCCGCCCGGCCCCATCGCGAACCCCGGCCGGGGAGCCATCCTGGCCACGCTCTATCCGGAAAATGTCGATTATCTTTTCTTTGTTGCCCAGGGCGACGGCAGCCATTATTTTTCGAAGGACTATAACGAGCATGGAAAGGCCATCGGCAGGTACAAGGCGAACAGGAAGAAAGTGAAGCAGAAAGCGAAGGTTCCGCAGCAGACCGTAGGCAGTCCGCAGTAGGCGGCGGCCAGGGGGAGAGCAAGACGCCCGGTATGAGCTTTATTGCCCGATGGATCTTGCATTTCAAAAGGCGGTAGCGGGACAATGGACAAGAGCGCGGTTTCATTGCTGACGACCAGTTTGCAGGTGCTATGGCCGCTGTTGGCGATCCTGTGGTTCCTGGGGCTGTTCTTCCAGTTCCTGATGATCGCCAATCGCAAACCGAACGTGAAGGTCTTTGACCAGCGGCTGATGTACAACCCCTTTAATATCCAGTTCTACGGTGACCAGTACCTGACGCTCAAAGGGCTCAAGTGGAGGAACTTGTCCTGGATCTGCTACGGCGTTTTCGTCGGGATCCTGGTGCTGATCTTCGCCGTATATTACTATATCAAGAAGCCGGCAGCGTAGACATGCTCCGGACGCATCACTCGATCGTGATCGTGTAGCCGGAGAACTCCGGAAGGGCGGCGAGCACTTCCTTCAGACCTTCAGCCTTGAACTTCCCGTAGGCCATCGAGTTGTCGAACAGTTTGATGGCCTTTTTGATCCCGTCCCGTTCGAACTTCCCCCCGCCGACAATGACCCATGTCTGGTCCTGGATGAAGAATTTTTCTTGCTTCGCATCATAACTTCCCTCTATTCCTTTGTCCATGCAGAACCGCTCGATGATGTTGGCGTGGTACTTCGTGAATTCCTTGGGCGAGAGGACGAGGTAGATCATATTCCCGTTCCTGATCTGGACGAACTTGCCGGAGACAACGGGAGGGATCGCTGTCTGGACGATAGATGTATAGTAGAAGGGAATATAGTCGATAAGGACCGTCGGCATGGCTCTATTATAGCTGAAGGCAGAAAGATGTGCAGCAGGGAGTGCGGCCGGGTGCACAGGCTGCATTACTGGTACAGTCGGTCTGAGCCCTATCTTCCTCTTGTGAAAAAAGGCCGGTGAATTGAGGCAGGCAACGGCAGGCGGGGCGGATCACTTTTTCATACTACGGGAGTATACGTGCGCGCACCGGATCGGTTCGGGTATTCGATAGCTCCCGACGCATGACAGCACGAACCTGACCGATCCTTCCCTGTCGATGCAATGACCCGGCGATACGAACAGGGGACGCACACCATCCTTTGTTCTCAGCACCGCACCGATGACATCTCCTTCATAATTCAGGTCCGACCACGATCCTTTTCGCACTCCCGGTTCGCGGTAGTCTCCCACCAATCTTGTCTTGGCGCATCCGATCGTTGGAACGTCCAGCTGCACACCGATGTGGCATGCGATGCCGAATCCCCGTGGATGGGCGATACCCTGGCCATCGACCAGGATGATATCCGGCATCCGCGCAAGCTTCCGGACCGCAGCGATGATGGCAGGTCCCTCACGGAAAGCGAGGTAACCCGGGACGTAGGGGAATCGAAGTTCCTGGATATCCGCGGTCCGTTCCAGGCAGGTAAGGTCAGGAAAGGAGTACAGGCAGGCCGCGGCTGCGACGTGGTCCTCCGTGAACGCCGCATCCACGCCGGCGATGAAGCGCGGCGTGCCACGGTAGGCGGTGATGCGGACCCTGGAGCGCAGGCGTTCCTGCATTTCGCGGGCCTTCTGTATGTTTCCCGGCCAACGTACGGTCTATTTTCCTCTTAAATTCTTGCTGAATCTGGAGTATCTGTGGCGCCAAAGTACGCGTCCATGATTACCGGGGTGGCGAGAACTGTTGACGAAGATTATGGACTATACCTAATCCGTTACTGTACAGGTCGTTGAACCGGAAACACCGCCTGATGTCGCCGTAATCGTGGCTGAACCGCTCCCTACGGCCGCCGCAAGTCCATTAACTATCCGCCGCATTACTCATCGTAGCTGCGCCGATGTTGGAGGAGCTCCACGTCACAGATGCTGTTATGACTTGCGTGCTGTTGTCGGAGAAAGTTCCTGTCGCATTGAATTGATGATTGTAGCCTTTATGAATGGTAGGGTTGACAGGAGTAATTTCAATGAAGCATAAAGTAAGGAGGCGGAATAGTTGAGCCTACCTTGCCTTTACAACTGAAAACCGTCAAGAAGAGCTGCACAATAAACAGCCAGTTTGCTTTTCATTGTTTGGCTGTTCTTAGTAAGAATATTCATAAAACCCGCCCTCTAACGGCTGACAAAACCGCGAGTCCAATTCAAACAGATAGAAGAAATGCGATATAGCGTTTTGATGGTCAATAATAGGTAACCTTGATCTGTCCCCAAAACCTGTACCACTCTGAGATTCGGACCTATGCTTTCATAAATGCTAGCATAAAATCGAAAGGAGAACAATCACGAGTGTCAGGAAAGAATTCTCTCCCGAGCAGATTCTCGGGCAGATCAGGGATGAACTACCGAACTAAGGGAATTTTACGTCATTAGCAGAGACGAGGGTCTTGATTGAACTGTGGAGATGAGAGTATGATCACGTTTGACCACACAGCTCTCTGGGATGCCGCCTCCCGGCCCCAGAGGAGATCCAACCCAAAAATCCGACTCTCCAATGGGAACAATAATCAGGGGCAGGTCAATTTTTCCAGCATTCACGGAGTATCCCCGACCAAGCCTATGGGGTGTTTGGGGTTGGTCCAGTTGATCACCCAATCATCCCAATAAATAGTCCCTGACATCCCGGACTCAGATGCACCTATAAGGGAACCAATCCACATACCAATGATTTCATCATTCGGAGTTGCACCGTCTGAAGCGTGGTTTACCGAACCGACAAAGGCAAGGCTGGAATCATAAACATCAACGACAACCGTATCGTTATTGCGATAATCAACCGCGATCCAATACCATGCGTTCTGCGGCAGGGTGACATATTCAGTCGAATAATAACCCGTATTATTACTCGTATAAAAGATAAACGACCGCAACCGCATCTCTTTACCGGTAGGATCACCAAGCTTCAGATAGGTGTCTGTGCCGGAATTAACTGTATTAATGCACAAGACATCATGTTCGCCATACAACTCCGTCATACCTGATGGCACATACAGCCAGAATCCGGTGGTGAAGCTGGTCTTGTAAGTATCAAATACATACTGAACGGTCCCATGTCTGTAGGCTGTCCCATTATTTTCATAAGCCAGACCTTCCGATCCGGCTGAGTCGCTAACTCCATTGAAGACCGCCGGAGCTGTCTTCTCACCAGAATTGGAGGTAGACGCATCACCATCATTGTCGATATTCCACGAGCCGAGCGTTGTATGGGCATTTGCTGCAAGATTTGTTGTATTCAGTGTTGGGAAATCGAATGTCTGCCACATATCAACAGTGGCTATCACCGTCACCGTAAGTGTCGTTGAACCAGAGATACTGCCTGATGTCGCCGTAATTGTGGCTGCACCGCCCCCTACGGCCGCCGCAAGTCCGTTACTACCCGCCACATTACTGATGGTAGCTGCGCTGGTATTTGAGGAACTCCATGCCACAAACGCTGTTATGTCCTGCAAGCTGTTGTCAGAAAAAGTTCCTGTCGCCGTGAACTGTTGTTTATAGCCTGTCGTAATGTTCGGACTTGTCGGTGTAACTGCAATGGAAATCAATATGGCAGGCGTTACGGTAACTGTCGTTGAACCAGAGATACTGCCCGATGTCGCTGTAATTGTAGCTGAACCGCTCCCTACGGCCGCAGCAAGTCCGTTACTGCCCGCCGTATTACTGATCGTGGCTACGCTGGTGTTGGAGGTGCTCCACGTCACCGATGTTGTTATGACTTGCGAGCTGTTGTCAGAAAAAGTTCCTGTCGCTGTAAACTGTTGTTTATAACCTGTCGTAATGTTCGGACTTGTCGGTGTAACTGCAATGGAAATCAATACGGCAGGCGTTACGGTAACTGTCGTTGAACCAGAGATACTGCCCGATGTCGCTGTAATTGTGGCTGAACCGCTCCCTACGGTCGCCGCAAGTCCGTTACTACCAGCCACATTACTGATGGTAGCTACGCTGGTATTTGAGGAGCTCCATGCCACAGACGTTGTTATGTCCTGCGAGCTGTTGTCAGAGTAACTACCTGTCGCTGTGAAGTGATAATTGTAGCCATTCTGAATGGTAGGATTGACAGGAGTAATTTCTATGGAGTGTAAGGAAGGAAGTGGAATATTTAAGACTACCTCACCTCCACAGCTGAAAACCGTTAAGGAAAGTAACATAATAAACAGAATAAAAAGGCAGTTTGCTATCTTCATTGTTTGGCTGTTCCCAGTAATAAATTCACATAACCGGCCGTCTTACGGCTATAAAAATCCTTGTGACCAATTGGAACAGATAAAAGTATTGCCATATAGAGATTGGATGGTCAATAATATTTGACCTCGTCCTGTTGGCCTAGAGAAGCATAAGGGCATTCGGGGTGAACACCTAAATGATGCAATGTTCAAGAATACAGCTTGTAAATCGACCATCCTCGGGTCGAGGATGAGCGTCTTGTCAACGTCCTCCTCTGTCCCCTTCATCTTCCGGACTTGTAAAATGCAAGGTCCCGGTTGAAGTACTGCATCGCCTCGAAGGGCGACATCTCGATGGCCTTGGTTAAATAGCTGATCGCCCGCTGATAGTCTCCCTTCTGCAGGTATTCACTGCCAAACTGTACCGGTCCTCTGTAGGCCCTGTACGTTGCCGCAAAATCCCCAGCCGATGACGCCGCAGGGCAAATGATCAACAAGCAGACGAAGAGCAGGGAGAGCGAAAGGAGCAACCTGTGGAGATCCTGAAGGCCGCCCATCGTAAGATTGGGTTGCCATTGAGATCACCTCAATAGGATATTGTTCAAAATAAAAAGCCGGACATACCTAAGGATGCATCCTTCGGCAGCCCGGCCATCTCGCTCATCCAAGACCCGTTGCTTTCCGTCCCCGCCTCACGACGGGTTTGGCTTTATCAAAGTTTAATTATATTAAAGCATTAGCACAAGGAGCTGTCAATTTCCATGATTTGCAACTGTTCACATTGTTGCATAGGCGGGAATGTGTGGGCGGTAGCAGAGAACCTTGTCTTTAAGGCAATGGGATTTATAACTGCGGCTCGAATCAATTTTCGAGGAGAGGATTAAAATAGTGGTCACCTGGCGTATTGCTGACAACAGAATGTAATATGCATTTTTTGATGGCCTCATAAATATCACCTGTGCAGGAAGTATCCGTTACTCCCGCTGCCTTGGGTCGAGCGCGTCCCGGATGCCTTCGCCGAGGAGGTTGTAGCCCAGGACCGTGACGAGGATGGCGAGGCCGGGGAAAGCGGAGAGCCACCAGGCGATCTCGATATTGTCCTTGCCGGACGATAGGAGGCTGCCCCAACTCGGCGTGGGCGGCTGGACGCCGAGGCCGAGGAAACTCAGGCCGGACTCGACGAGGACCGCGCCGCCGATGCCCATGGTGGCGGAAACAAGGATGGGGGAGAGGCCATTCGGCAGAATATGCCTGAAGATGATGCGGAAGTCGGACGCGCCAAGGGCGTGCGCCGCGGTCACGAACTCGCGCTCCTTGATGGTGATGAACTCGGCGCGCACGAGCCTGGCCGGCTCCATCCAGCTCGTGAGCCCGATGACGATCATGATGTTGATGATGCTGGGCTCCAGGATGGCGATGACGGCGAGGATGAGGAAGATCGTGGGGATGCTGAGCATGATATCCACGGCGCGCATGATGGCGCTGTCGATGGTGCCTCCGTAGTACCCCGATACCGCGCCGAGCAGGATGCCGATGAGGGTCGCGATGCCGATGGCCACGAAGCCCACCTCGAGCGAGACACGGGCGCCGTAGATCATTCGCGACAGCACGTCCCTGCCCAGGTCATCGGTGCCGAAAAAGTGCTGGCTGCTTGGGGCGACGAGGATGTTCTTGATGTCGATCTTCGATGGGTCGTAAGGCGCGATCCAAGGGGCAAAGATGGCGACCGCGAACACGCTGAGAACGAGCAGCCCGCCGCCAAAGGCGAGCCAGTTGCGTTTTACCTGCTGGTAGGTCTGTCGTGCAGTGAGCGTGGTGGAATTTGACATTCCTTATGTCCTTGTCCCGGTCTTTCCAATCCGCAATCCGAAATCCGCAATTCGCATTAACGAAGCCTTACCCTCGGGTCCGCCAGCGCGTAGCCGATGTCGGCCAGGAAGTTTCCGAGCATGGTCAGCACTGCCGCGGGCACCAGGATACCCATGGCGACGTTGTAGTCGCGCGAGAAGACGGCCTGGTACATGAGCCGGCCCATGCCGTCGATGCCGAAGACGGTCTCCATGATGACGGCACCGCCAATGATGCCGGGAACAGAGAGTCCGAGGATGGTGATGACCGGCATCAGTGCGTTCCGCAGAGCGTGCTTGTAGATCACGGTGCTCTCGGGGAGGCCCTTGGCCCGCGCGGTCCTGATGTAGTCCTGCCGCATTACCTCGAGCATGTTGTTCCGCATGTACCGTGAGAATCCCGCGAGGCCTCCGATGGCGGACACAAAGACCGGCAGGACCAGGTGTTCAGCGCGGTCCATGAGCCACTGGAGCTTCGTAAAACCGGTCGTGTCCAGGCTCTCCTTTCCGGAGATGGGCAGGATGCCCCATTGAACGCCGAAAAGATAGATGAGCAGCAGGGCCATCCAGAAGTGCGGCATGGAGTATCCCACGAACACGAACATGGTCGTGGCCCGGTCAAGGATCGAGTATTGGTGCGTGGCGGACATGATGCCGATGGGGATGGCAATGAGGAGTACTACGAACAGCGACAGGAGGTTGATGGTGAGGGTGATCGGGAGCCGTTCGAGGATCTTGTCCTTCACCTTGCGGCCGTCGGCGAAGGCCTCGCCGAAGTCCAGGGTCACGAACTTCTTGAGCCACGTGAGGTACTGCTTGTACACCGGCTGGTCCGCTCCGTAGAGCTTCCGGAGGCGTTCCCGCGCCTCGGCCGACGCCTTTGCCGAGAACTCCATCTGCGCCTCGGCCGGACCGCCCGGGGCCATGTGCATGACCGAGAACGAGAGCAGCGTGATGCCCAGCAGGATGGGGACCATGAGGAGCGCGCGCTTTATGCTATAGAAGAACATCGCGGAATCACCCTTTTATCTTGTAGACGAGGTCGAAGGGCTTGGCGGGCTGGGAGAGCTTGATGCCGGTGAACTGGCCGCGGCTGGCCTTTTCCACGGGTTTGTGGTCGAACTCCATGTAATCGACCATCTGGGTGATGTCGGTGCTCGGGCCCTTGATGTGGACCGTGTCTCCGATCGCGAGGTCGCCGAAATCCAGCTTCAAGGCCGCGATGGAGTTCTTTTCAAAAAACCTGAGCACGGAGCCTATACGCTCTTCCATGGTGAAAATAATAGTATAAAACCACTGAGGTTTCAAGGGAAAAGGACGCAGGGTCGCGGGTAGTAAGGTCAAAAAGGGCATGTATTCTAGCCCTTTGCGCTTGACAAGGCCGGGGTTGATGAGTATTATATGTTCTGCCGTAAGGGGTACGATGTCCGCGGTGTTACGCGGGGCGTGGCGCAGCCCGGTAGCGCGTCTGCTTTGGGAGCAGAAAGTCGGAGGTTCAAATCCTCTCGCCCCGACCATTAAGCAGCTCAGGGCTGATAGCTGATGGCTCGCAGGGCAGGGAGCTATGAGCCGGGAGCTGCGAGCTGATCCGCGCCTGTAGCTCAGGTGGATAGAGCAACAGCCTTCTAAGCTGTGGGTCAGGGGTTCGAATCCCTTCAGGCGCGCCATTTATTCGTACAATATCGATTGGGGCAGCAGGAAGAGAGAGCAGAACCTGACCCAAGGGGTTTCAGGGGAAGGATTCCCCTGAGCCTCGGGGGAGACGCCAGAGGGGGCGGGCCCCCGCTGGGGAGCCCCTCGCGGGCGACGGGTCAACGGGTTCGAATCCCTTCAGGCGCGCCAATATCTCGATGGACATCGATCGCTAAAGGGACTCACGGTCGATGGATGAGGGTTCGAACGCGCTGTGCCGGCGCATCCGCTCGTCAGGAGCGGACCAAGCGGGCACAGTGTAAAGGGATAATCCTGACGCGTGGAAGATTCCCGCTTCATCGCACCAAGGGGACCTTCAATCCCTTCAGGCGCGCCAAATATAAAACAGTCAAGATTCAAAATTTTGAATTTTCCATTTTGAATTTTGAATTGTCTTTTCATGGTGGGCGTAGCTCAGTTGGTAGAGCACTAGGTTGTGGCCCTAGTGGTCGCGGGTTCAAGCCCCGTCGCTCACCCCAATTTTTTGTAGTGCGGAGTTCGGAGTGGGGAATGCGGAGTGAGGATCATCCATGATCCTTGATTCCGCATTCGGCATTCCGCACTCCGCAATTTATTTGCGCCCGTAGCTCAGCTGGATAGAGCGTTGGCCTCCGAAGCCAAAGGCCGCGCGTTCGAATCGCGCCGGGCGCACCAGATCAAGAAAATTCAACATTCAAAACTCAAGATTCACCATGTTGAATATTGAATTGGGAATTTTGAATTCGCAGAATATGCGCCCGTAGCTCAGCTGGATAGAGCGTCGGACTTCGAATCCGGATGTCGCAGGTTCGAGCCCTGCCGGGCGCACCAATTCTCAATACGAAAGATAAGGTCCGGCAGTAGAGCATCGTGCGTTCTTTCCTGCGACATGAGGGGTGCAGGGGAGAGACTCCCCTGCGGCTCGGGGGAGATTCCAGAGGGGGCAGGCCCCCTCTGGGAAGCCCTTTACGGGCGATAGAGCATGGTTCGAGCCCTGCCGGGTGCACCATTCATTGATGAAGCAGGTTCAACGTTCAGGGTCCAACGCACGAGAACAAGAGCAATTTTGTTGTTGCATCAGCGAAAAAAGATAAGTATAATACGTTCCTTGTCGCAGGGTATTCCGTTTTTTTAACGGGCCGTTAGCTCAGTTGGTAGAGCAGCTGACTCTTAATCAGCGGGTCGAAGGTTCGACTCCTTCACGGCTCACCATGACCGCACCGAGAGCAGTGAGCAGCAAGCAGCCATATTCGAAATGCTGCTAGCAGCACACTGCTCTCTTTGTTCGTGCCGGTGCTGTTGAATCTCCCGGCAGGCTTCGGGGAATGCGCACGCTCCTGGATCCAAGGGCCTTTTCGCGGCTCACGTGGCAGGGCGGAACGATGGTTCTTTGTGCCGTATATTCCTCAATAACGCTGCGAGAGTGGCGGAACTGGCAGACGCGCCAGACTTAGGATCTGGTGGGCAACCGTGGGGGTTCAAGTCCCCCCTCTCGCACCATTTTCTTTCAGGGAACAGTGATTCAGAGATACCGCGGGTCCGTGAGGAACGACGTTCTTCAGTCCCTGGTTCTCTGTTATCTTAAAAAAAACGAACAGGAGTGAAGACCATGAAAGTCACTGTCGAAGACATCAGCACCGTCAAAAAGAAACTGCACATCCAGGTAATGCCCGATGCCATCGCTATGGAGATGAAGAGGGCCGTGGCCGATGTGGCGAAGAAGGCCAAGATCCCCGGGTTCCGGCCCGGCAAGGCGCCGAAGAACGTCGTGGAGAAACACTACCAAACGGAAATCCAGTCGGAGGTAATGAACCGCCTCATCTCGGATTCCTATCTCCGTGCGCTCAACGAGAACAGCCTCATCGCCGTCGATATGCCGAACATCACGAATATCTCACCGCTGGAGAAGGATGCGCCGTTGAATTTCACGGCCCTGGTGGAAGTGCGGCCGAAATTCGACCTCGGCATGTATGAGGGAATTGAAGTGAAGGAAGCGCCGGTCGAGGTCACGGACGATGAGGTGATCAAGACCATCGATCGCCTTCGTGAGATGTACGCCCGCCTCGAGGTGGTGGAGGGTCAGGCATTGGACACTACCCATACGGCAATCATCGATTTTGAGGGTTTTCGTGAAGGCAAGTCCATCGCAGGAACCAATGCAAAGGATTACACGCTCATGCTTGGAACCGGGAGTCTGATCCCGGGCTTCGAAGAGCAGCTTATCGGCATGAACAAGGGCGACACGAGGGAGATCAGGGTCGACTTCCCCGCGGATTACAACAACAAGGAACTCGCCGGGAAGGACGCAGCATTCACCGTCACGCTGAAAGAAGTGAAGAAAAAGGTCCTTCCTGACCTGAACGATGAGTTTGCCAAGGATATCGGTGATCACAAGACCGTGGACGACCTGAAGGCCAGGATCAGGGAGGACCTGGAGATCCGGAAGAAGAACGAGCAGGCAGCGGGGCAGCGCGAAGAGATCATGAACAAGCTCGTGGATGCCCACGCCTTCGATGTTCCCGAGGGGATGGTGGAAAAGGAGCTGATGGACATGGCTCGCAGCCAGGCGATGCGTGCTGCGCGGCAGGGTATGGACCTGAAGACCTTCGATGTTGCGCAGTTCCGGCTGACGAACCGCGACCTGGCGGTGAAGCGCGTGAAGGGATTCCTGCTGCTTGATGAGATTGCAGACCGGGAAGAGGTCGAAGTGACCGACAACGAGGTGAATGCGGCCCTCGCCGCCGCGGCCCAGGGAGCAGGCAAGAAACTGGAAGAGGTCAGGAAGTACTACGAGTCCCAGGAGGGCGGCATGGACAACCTGAAGATCAGCCTTATCCATGAAAAGACCCTGTCCCTCTTGCTTTCCAAAGCGAAGAAGGTATAGAATACCTCAGGAACAAAGAACATACGACAGGAGAGCATAATGTCCCTCATACCCATGGTGATCGAACAGACGAGCCGCGGCGAGCGTGCCTACGATATCTACTCGCGGCTCCTGAAGGACCGCATCATCTTCCTCGGCACGGCCATCGACGACATCGTCGCCAACACGGTGATCGCCCAGCTCCTGTTCCTCGAGGCCGACGACCCGGACAAGGACATCTATCTCTATGTGAACTCGCCGGGCGGCGTCGTCACCTCCGGGCTCGCCATCTATGATACGATGAACTACATCAAGTGCCCGGTCTCGACCATCTGCATCGGGCAGGCCGCGAGCATGGGCGCACTGCTCCTGTCGGCGGGCACGAAGGGCAAGCGGTTCTCGCTGCCCCACGCCCGCATCATGATCCACCAGCCCATGGGCGGGTTCCAGGGCCAGGCCACGGACATCGAGATCCACGCACGCGAGATCCTGAAGATGAAGGAGACGCTGAACCGGATCCTGGCGACCGCCACCGGCCAGCCCATCGAGAAGATCCAGGCCGATACGGACCGCGATTTCTTCATGTCCGGCGAGGACGCGAAGAACTACGGCCTCGTGGACGAGGTCATCACCAAAAAACTGCCGCGCGCCGCGAGGGAGAAGTAGCGCCATGACCGAGAAAAAGGAACAGAAGGACCATACAACGCCGCTCAAGTGCTCGTTCTGCGGCAAGGGCCAGGACGAGGTGAAAAAGCTCATCGCCGGCCCGTCGGTCTTCATCTGCAACGAGTGCGTCGATCTCTGCAACGAGATCATCGCCGAGGAGTGGGAGGAGGCCAAGGAGGCCAAGACACCGCGGCTCCCGAAGCCGGCCGAGATCAAGCGGATCCTCGACGAGTATGTCATCGGCCAGGACCGCGCCAAGAAGATCCTTTCCGTGGCCGTGCACAACCATTACAAGCGGATCGGCGTCCAGCATGAGATCGGCGACGAAGTGGAGCTCCAGAAGAGCAACATCCTGCTCATCGGCCCCACGGGCACCGGCAAGACCCTGCTCGCCCAGACCCTGGCGCGGATCCTCGATGTGCCGTTCACGATCGCCGATGCGACGACGCTGACCGAGGCGGGCTACGTGGGCGAGGACGTGGAGAACATCATCCTGAAGCTCCTGCAGAACGCCAACTACGACGTCGAGCGCGCCCAGCGCGGCATCGTGTACATCGACGAGATCGACAAGATCAGCCGCAAGTCCGAGAACCCGTCGATCACCCGGGACGTTTCGGGCGAGGGGGTCCAGCAGGCGCTCCTGAAGCTCATCGAGGGCACCGTGGCGGCGGTCCCGCCGCAGGGCGGTCGGAAGCACCCCCACCAGGAGTTCATCCAGGTGGACACCACGAACATCCTGTTCATCTGCGGCGGCGCCTTCGTGGGCCTTGACAACATCATCGAGCAGCGCGTCGGCAAGAAGACCATGGGCTTCGGCGCCGACATCCAGAGCAAGAGCGAGCGGAAGTTCAGCGAGATCCTCGCGAGCCTCCAGCCCGAGGACCTGCTTAAGTACGGGCTCATCCCCGAGTTCGTGGGCCGCATGCCGGTGGTTGCGACTCTCGTGGAACTGGACGAGCACGCGTTGATCGACATCCTGACCCGGCCCAAGAACGCGCTCATCAAGCAGTATCAGAAACTGCTCTCCCTTGAAGGCTGCAAGCTGCGCTTCACCGAAGGCGCGCTCATCGCCATCGCCAAGAAGGCCATCACCCGCAAGACCGGGGCCCGCGGCCTCCGGGCCATCCTCGAGGACGTGATGCTGAACGTGATGTACGATATCCCGTCCCAGGCAGGCATCCGCGAGTGCATCATCAGCGATGAAGTGATCAGCGACGGCGCCGAACCGCTTCTCATTTACGAGAAGATCGCTTAACGACCAGTAATCCGTGAGTAGTAATTGAGAGATTGAGGTTTGTCCTTAATCTCTTTTTTTCTGCTTATCCTGACCACTCATCACTCATTACTCAATTACTGGCATATCATGAAGATCCTTTCCGCCGAATTCGTGACAAGCGCCGCCGGGCTGAAGCAGTTCCCCGATGACAGCAGGCCCCAGATCGCCTTTTCCGGGCGCTCGAACGTCGGCAAATCCTCCCTCATCAATGCCTTCCTGAACCGGAAGAGCCTCGTCAAGACGAGCGCGACGCCGGGCAAGACCCAGCTGATCAACTTCTTCCTCGTCAATAATGAGTTCTACTGCGTCGACCTCCCGGGATACGGCTATGCCAAGGCGCCCCGGAGCGTGGTGGACGCGTGGGCGCCGATGATCGAGGGGTATATCAAGGACTCTCCGCAGATCCGGGTCGTCGTGGTCCTGCTCGACATCCGGCGGGAGCCCGACGCGCGCGATGAACGGCTCGTCGAGTGGCTTGCGCATTACGGCGTCCCGGCACTCTACGTGCTGACCAAGGCCGACAAGGTGAAGCGGAGCGAGGCCGCGCAGGCGAGGCAGTCGGTCGCGAAAAAGCTGGGGCTTGCCGGACCGCCGCTCCTCACGTCGGTCAAGACCGGCCAGGGGATCGTTGAGCTCAAGGCGGAGATCGCGAAAAGACTGAACGAGCGGTCGCCAGGGGCCAGTTGCCCGGAGCCCGAATAAATCCCTTGATGACCGGTCTTTTCTCCTGTATCCTATTTCCTATCTTCTGACTCCTGATTCCTGAGTTCCGCCGTTCACCGGGGGTGCTTCCATGGAACTTCTCAAGGTCCTGACCGGTTCGCTCTTCTGGGCGACGACCGTCAGCATAGCCCTGTTCGTGGCGGGCAGCATCGCGACGAACTACCTGGCGAAGAAGTCCACGCTCCTGAAGCCCATCGCCTCGGGCCTTAAGCTCGTGCTCCTGTTCGTCGTAATCCAGGTGTTCCTGCACCTCGGCGCCGCGGAAGCCTATCCCCGCATTTCCCGCCAGCTGAGCTTCCTCTCGTGGATCGTCGCCGTCTTCTCTCTTCTGCGCCTGGTCCTGTACATGTACGGCGACCTGTTCGTCGTACGCTGGAAGAAGGGGAGCTTCCCGGCGGCGTTCAAGAACATCATTACGGCCGTCGTCACAGTCGTCGCGATCCTGATCCTGCTGAAGGAGATCATGGACATCAATGTCACGTCCCTGATCGCCACGACCACGGTTCTGACCGCCACCATCGGTCTGGCGTTCCAGAGCACCCTGGCCAACATGCTGGCGGGCCTCACGATCCATCTGGAGAAGCCGCTCAAGCAGGGCGATTGGATCGCCGCCGGCGGGCATGAGGGGCATGTGCTGGACATCACGCTCCGCGCGACGCGGATCATCACGCTGGAGAACAACGAGGTGTTCATACCGAACAGCAAGGTGCTCTCGGAATCCGTGGTCAATTACAGCCTGCCCGACCCGATCAGTATCCAAAAGCTCTCGGTCGGCGTCGGTTATGACATCCCCCCCAACACCGTGCGCAAGGCGGTCCTGGACGTCCTGGCGACCGTGCCCGGCGTGGACATGAGCTCGCACCCGGCGGTGCGGTTGACGGGGTACGGTGATTTCGCGGTGAATTACGACGTGCGCTACGCCATCCATGAGTACCACCGGCACGCGGATATCGCGGCCGAGATCATGAACCTCCTGTGGTACCGATTCAAGCGGGACGGCATCGAGATCCCCTATCCGGTCCGCACGGTCCACCTCAGGGAGGTCACGGCGGAAAGCCTTCGCGCCGAACGCGAGCGAGAGGTTGCCGAGGTCCTGGCGCTCATGGAGAAGGTGGACATCCTGGCACCGCTGTCGGTCCCGGAACGGCGCCGGCTGGTCGAGGCTGTGGGCGTCAAGACCTACGCTGCCGGCGAGTGCCCTGTGCGTCAGGGGGAGGCGGGCGATTCCTTCTATATCATCAAGAAGGGGTCCGTGGACGTCATCGTGGAGAAGGCTGGGGGCGAAGGTGTCGTGGTCGCCACGCTGGCAACGGGGAACCTCTTCGGCGAGATGAGCCTTCTGACCGGGGCGGCCCGGACTGCGACCATCCGGGTGAAGGAGGATGCCGAGTTCGTGGTCATCGACCGTGAGAGCTTCCGGGACACTCTGGTCCACAACCCGTCCATCGCCGAGTCCCTGAGCCGCATCCTCGCGGAGCGCCAGGCCGAGCTGGCCGCGCAGCGGGAGAAACTCGATGCCATCACTCTCGAGCGGCGCAAGCGGGACGAATCGGGGAAACTGCTTCACAACATCAGAGAATTCTTCGGCCTGCACAATTAGCAGATAATACCTGTTTAAGAAAAAATATTTGTTAAATCGCGCCGGTCTTTCCCGGTACAATGGAGGCCTATGAGGGAGCTGACACGGGGAGAGGAATTCTACGACGGGACCGCCCTTCTGGGCGATCCCGTGCATGGCTACATCTCGTTCACCACGCCGAAACCGTCGGTCTCCGAGAAGACGGAGAAGGACCTCATTGACACCGCATGGATGCAGCGGCTTCGCCAGATCTACCAGCTCCAGAGCGCCCGGTGGGTCTATCCGTCGGCGGAGCATAGCAGGTTCCAGCACTCCCTCGGCGCAATGCATCTGGCGGGCCGATTCGCCCGACATCTGTATCCCTCCCTCAAGGCCGCCGTCCCCGACTGTCCGACTGCGAACTTCATTGAAGAGGTCCTCCGCGTTGCCGCCCTCCTGCACGATATCGGCCATGGGCCCTTCGGCCATTTCTTCGACGACAACTATCTTGAGCAGTTCGAGCTCACCCACGAGAAGCTTGGCCAGCTTATCATCAGGACCGAACTGGGCGACATCATTCATGAGATCCGCAGGAGCCCATCAGGCGAGTTCGCCAAGCGGGAGCGGCTGGACCCGGACCAGATCGCGTTCCTCATCGGGAAGGGCACCACGGCAGCGTCCAAACAGCCGCGCTGGCTGGTCTTTCTCCAGCCCCTCCTCTCTGGCATCTACACGGTGGATAACCTCGACTACGTTCTGCGCGATGCCTACCTGTGCGGTGTGGCAGTGGGGCCGGTGGATATCGACCGGCTTATGTACTACACGTTCTTCACGGACAAAGGGCTTACGCTCCACAAGTCCGGGCTCACGGCGCTCAACATGTTCCTGAACGCCCGGCTGTACATGTACACCAATGTCTACTATCACCGCACGACGCGCGCCATCGACCAGCACCTCAAGGAGCTCTTTAAGGAAACCATGGCGGCCCTGTTCCCCTACAACCCCGCCGAGAACCTCCATGCCTATCTCGAGCTTACCGACTGGTCGCTCCTCGAGTCGGTCCGGAAGTGGGCACAGGAAGAGGACACATCCACGGCGGTCCTGGGACGCGAATGGGCGACGATCCTGGCGCGCGAAGTGAAATGGAAGATGGCCTACGACGTCACGCTCTCCATGCGGTACTTCGAAAAGGGGAAAACGCTCATCGACGCGCAGGAGCTGGTCAAGCGCATTCGCAAGCGGCTCCCCGAGAAGATCAAGGACCTGCAGTTCTGCGTGGACATGGCGAGCCAGGATCCCCGCCCCATAAATCCCCTTATGATGGGAGAACGCCAGATCTACGTGTTCAATCCGACGACGCGGAAAGTGGAGAAAGAGCCCCTCAAGGACTTCTTCGAATACATACCGGCGCGGGTGGTGCAGTGCCGGGTGTTCACCTTGAAGCATGCTCACGACCTGCTGCTGGCGGACATCGTTGAGCAGGTCCTGGGCATCCAGGAGGACAGCATCAAGACGAACGTCTAGTTCTGGGGCGGCCGCGGAAACCATGGAGATCGTGATCACGATGAGAAGGACGGCGAAGTACCGGGGACGAACCTGCAGGAGGGCCCCCGCCGGACCGAGGGGCGGGGGAAAGCCATGACCATCGAGAGAAGGCTCTTCGCGGTCATCCCCCTCGTTGCCATCGCTGTGTGGCTGATCGACGCGGTGATGGACGCTTATCTGTTCGGACGGGGCGGCTTCCTCGACGTCGCCTTCTTCGATGTCCCTCTGCAGAAGATCTTTGTCCGCTGGTTCTTCATCCTGGTCTACTCGGTGTTCGCTGCGGTCCTGATCAGGGTCCTGTCGAAGCAGCGTGAGGCCCAGGGCGAGCTGAAGCGGAATCTCGCCGCCATCGAGGCCTCCATGGACGGGATTGCGCTTTTCAACGAGAAACATGAGTACCTCTACCTGAATGGTGCCTACGCCCGGATCACCGGGTACCCGGGCCCCTGGGAACTGATCGGCAAGACCTTCGCCGCGATCTACGACGAACAGCAGCTGAGATGGATCGAAGGGGTCATCTTCCCTGCCTTGGAACGGGAAGGCAGCTGGCACGGCGAAATGGGCGCCCACCGCAAGGACCGGACACTGTTCGACCAGGAAGCGTCCATCACCCGGCTGTCCGACGGCAGCTGCGTCTGCGTCATGCGTGACATTACTGAGCGAAAGGGACGGGAGGAGGCGCTCACGCGGTCCGAGCGGTTCCTGAGCACGATCTTCGACAGTATCCGCGACCCTTTCTGCATCTACGATCGGGAATTCCGCATCGTGCGCGCCAATGAGGCGTACGGGGAGCTCAAGGGCAAGGCGGTGGACTCCCTGCTCGAGGAGACCTGCTACCGGGCTCTCAAGGGCCGGGAAAGCGTCTGCGAGGACTGCGTCATCCAGAGGACCCTGCAGTCAGGCGATCGCTGCGCCAAGGAAAAGAGCGTTACGCTGAAGAGCGGTGAGACCGGCTGGCTTGAGCTCTATACGCATCCTATTTTCGATGCATCGGGCACGGTGTCCTACGTGATCGAATACACGCGTGACGTGACCGACCGGAAGAAGGCTGACGAGGACCGGCGCCGGCTCATCGAGAAGCTGGAATACCTTTCGAAGATCGACGGACTGACGGGGCTGCTGAACCGGCGGGCGCTGACCGAGCAGATGGAGTACGAGATCGACCGGGCGCGCCGATATGAGGCGGAGCTTGCCGTCATTCTCTGCGACCTGGACAACCTGAAAGAGATCAACGACACCCACGGTCACCTCATCGGGGACATGGCTCTCCAGCTCCTTGCCGCGGCCCTGCGCAGTTCGCTCCGGAACGTGGACATTGCCGGCCGGTACGGAGGAGACGAGTTCCTGGTGATCGTCCCCCAGACCTTGGCCGCGGGAGCCATGAGCATGGCCGAGAAGATCCGGCTGGCCGCGGAACGGACCGAGGTCCGGATCGAAGGCGACATGCGGGTGGCCATCTCCATCAGCATCGGTGTTGCCAGCCTCGCAGCGCCCCCCGAGGGCATGGACGGCCTCATCAGACGCGTCGATGCGGCGCTGTATGCTTCCAAGAACACCGGCAGGAACAAGGTCACCCTGGCGCAGTAGTAACCGCCGAAATTAGATTCATAGAATAAACAGCGAACGACAAAGAGCCGAGTGAAAAGGAAAAGGTTAATCGATCCTTAGAAAATCAGCCAAAATAGATTGACAATCCACAGAAGATCTGCGGTCTCCCTGAGATCTTCTCTCTTTTCCACTTCTGCGTTCCGAACCCTTATAGTTTGGATCATTGTATTTTCGCCGGTCTGCGCCTAATCGGTGATCATTTCCCGACCGGTGTTCTTTCTTTTTCATATGCCCCCCTTTGTCACACATATATAAAATTGCAATGCACCCTATTTATCGAATAACATTGAGACGTACTATCCCTTCTCATGTGAATCCCATACCGCTGGATTAGTGATCAAGAAGTCTTCTCAGGGCGCTCCGCTACCCGACCTCGATGATCGACTGGCGGTGGACACCCAGGCGTTTTGCCTCCTTATCCAATACTTGAATCATCCATGCGGGAAAATCGACATTCACCCTCTTCTGCTCCTGCCTCTCTATAGGCTTCACCAAAAATACTCATCAGAAGGCCAATAGGGTGCTGACTTTTCAAGAGCCATTCTATACCATTCGACGTCATCGGCTGTTTAAATAAATAGCTATGTTACACTAAAGGTACCTGTTAACACATTGGACTGCAGCCCTGTGCTATCGCTGATATAAATCTCGAACGTGTAATTCCCTTTTACAGCCGTATCTACGACAGCAGCAATTCCGATAGTGCCTGCCGTGATGCCGGATGCGCCTGTTATAGGGCTTGTATTGGTGGCTATTTGATGCCCAAGTGAATCATAATAGGTGATGGTAAGTGTTAATATGTTGCCATCTATATCGTTGAAGTCGATTGTTCCTGTAGCTGTTATTGACCCACCGCCCTGGCCTTGAATTGCCGTGTTCGGGGAATATTGTAAATTGGAAATACCGGGTGCATGCTGCGGCTGCGAAGACCCATCGCCACCGCCACAGCCAAAGGATGCTAATGCAAAGGCCACTGCGGTAATGAAAATAAGCTGTCTCATATTTTCCTCGATTGGTTTCCCTCGTGTCACATAAACAGGAAGAGCTTCACTATGGCCAACCATAACACATAATCATTCATTGAAACGGCGGTTTTCCAACTTGTGATCTGCTGTTAGCAGGGTATTGACTTGATCCTGAGATCCTGTCAGAACGGCTGGCCAGGCTGTTCAGCTCATTCTTTGCTTTACCGCCTCCACGATCGCTTTCGCGGATATCCCTTCATACTCCAGCAATTCCTCCGGTTTGCCGCTCTTCGGCATGGCGCGGACAGCGAGGCCGTGGACCGGGACCGGGTCTTTTGACAACGCGGTCCGGACCGCGTCGGCGATGCCACCCTCGGCATAGTGGTCCTCCACGGTGATGATGAATCCCGTATCGTCGGCCGCCTGGCGGAGGGTCGCCACATCGACGGGCTTCACGCTGTAGAGATCGATGACGCGGATAAGGATGCCTTCCTTCCTGAGAGCGTCATATGCCTTGAGAGCCTCATGGAGGGTGATGCCCGCGGCCACCACGGTAGCCTTGTCCTTTTTGCTCGAACGTAGGATTTTGCTCCCCCCGATCCAGAAGGCCTCGTCGTTCCGGTAGAGGATGGGCGTGTCCATGCGTGTCGTGCGCAGATAGCAGATGCCCTGGTGCTTTGCCATCTCTTCGACGAGCTTCTCCGTGGACACGGCGTCGGACGGGTAGAACACTACGCTGCCGAGGATGGCACGGAACAGGGAGAGGTCCTCGAGTCCCATCTGGGACGACCCGTCCTCGCCGATGGAAACGCCGGCGTGGGAACCGCAGAACTTGACGTTCGCGTTCGAATATTGGCTCATGCGGACCTGGTCCGCGGCGCGGGTCATGAACGCCGCGAAGGTCGAGACAAAGGGCACCTTGCTCCGGATCGAGAGGCCGAGCGCCGTGCCGACCATGTTCTGCTCGGCGATGAACATCTCGAAGAACCGCTCGGGATATGCCTTCTTGAATATCTCGGCGTAGGTCGAGTTGCTCACTTCGCCGTCCAGCACCACCAGGTCCGGATATTGCGAAGCAAGCCGAGTGAGGGCCGCGCCGTAGGCATGCCGTGTTGCGACCGGTTTTTCGGTTGTGTACGAGACGGACGCGGCCATAACAGATCTCACCCTCGCAGGCTTCGCCCCCTGCGGTGGCTCTATCCTTCCCCGGAGCCCCCTGTCCACCGGACCCAGCTCCCGGAGAGCCCGGGCAAGCTCGTCCTTCTTGAGCGCCTTGCCGTGCCAGCCGTTCTTGTCCTCGATGAATGACACGCCCTTTCCCTTGAGCGTCCTGGCGATGATCATGTATGGCCTGTCGCTCATCTGGGAAGCCTGCTCAAAGGCCGTCACGATCTGCGGAAGGTGATGGCCGTCGATGACGATAGGTTCCCATCCGAAGGCAGCGACCTTCCTCTTATATATTGAGAGGTCATGGCCGTACATGGTCTCACCGCGCTGGCCCAGCCTGTTCACGTCCAGGATGCCGACAAGATTGCCGAGCTTGTAGTATGCCGCGATCTCCATGGCCTCCCAGACCGAGCCTTCGGCCATCTCGCTGTCGCCGAGCAGCACATAGGTCCGGTAGGGGAGCTTGTCGAGATATTTCGCATTCATCGCCATGCCCAGCCCGATGGACAACCCCTGGCCCAGCGACCCGGTTGCCGCCTCGGTATAGCGGAACGCCGGGGTCGGATGTCCCTCCAAGGGACTGTTGAACTTCCGGAGGGTGAGCAGTTCCTTTTCCGTCACTTTTCCCGCGGCTGCCCAGATGGCATAGAACAGGGGAGAAGCGTGGCCTTTCGAGAAGATGAGCCGGTCATTGTTCGGGTGGCGGGGATCGTCCAGATCGAACCGGAACGTGCCCCCGAACAGAAGGCCCGCCATCAGGTCGGCTGCCGACAGGGACGACGTGGGGTGGCCGGAGCCGGCCTCGGTCGTGGAAACAAGACTGTAGTAGCGGATAAGCTTTGCCAGACCTTCCAGGTCATTGTTCATGGGAACCTCCCTTATCGTCATTCGGTCAGACAAGAATATCGGATCCTGCAGCGACGCACCATTTGGGCATTGATAGCAGATCCGTCGTTATCACAGATCTGCATCTGTTTTTATCCGTGTCAAAGATTTGCCGGGTATCCCGGGCTGACCAGATCACGATAGGATCCTCTCGATGAGCCGGAGCAGGAACTGCGGAGCTGTACCGACGCCGACGAGCAGTACCGCCTGCAAGGCCACGACGACGACGCCGAATACCGGCAGGCGGCGATCAACGGGCCATTGCACTCCGTCCGGCGCATCATCGGGACCGCTGTACATGGTCATAATGACGCGCAGATAATAGTAGGCGCTGACACCGGTGTTGATCACGAGCGCCAGGACCAGTACGAGATGCTTCGATGCCATGCCTGCGGCCACGAGGGAAAACTTGGCGATGAATCCCGCGAAGAGCGGAATGCCGAGCAGCGAGAGGATCGCCGCGGACAGGACCAGGGCGATCCCGGGTCTGCGCCAGGCGAGTCCCGTGTAGCCGTCCAGGTCATCGGCATCAGCATCAGCTCCCGACAGGAGCGTCACGACCCCGAATGAGGCGAGGTTCGTTACGACGGTGAAGAAGAGGTAGATGAGGACCGCCGTCTGCGCCAGGAGGCCGCCCGACAAGAACGCCACAAGCAGGTAGCCGTTATGGGCTATGGTCGAATAGGCGAGCATGCGTTTGACGCTCTGCTGCCGGAGGGCAAGAAGATTTCCGAGGGTCATCGATGCGATGGAAATAGCGGAGAACAGGATGAACAGAAAACGGTCGTTCTCGATAAGGGAGGGCGGAAAGAGCCGCAGGAGCACGGTGATGACCGCCGCCTTCGACACCGTGGAAGCAAATATCGTCACGGGTGCCGGAGCGCCTTCATAGACGTCCGGGGCCCACACATGAAAGGGGACCAGGGCGAGCTTGAAGCCCAGCCCCGCGATAAGGAGTGCCACGCCGAGATGATGGACCGGCGTCTGTGCACTCAGAAGCCGGAAGGAGGTGATGGCAGGGCCGAACAGCAGGCTTCCGGATCCGGCATACAGGAGCGCAATACCAAAAAGCAGGAATGCCGAGGAGACGCCGGAGAGGACCAGATATTTGAAGCCCGCTTCGATCCCGCGCGGACGATGGCGGTTATAAGCTGCCATGGCGACCAGGGGGATGCCGATGAGCTCGACCCCGAGAACGAGGGAGGCAAAGTGTGAGCTGGCGATGAGCACGAGGCCTCCCAGGGTCGCCAGCATCAGGAGTATGGTGAACTCACCTGCGGGCAACGCCTGCCTCTTGAAGTAGGGGTGAGCAAGGATGATGACGCACAACGCGGCGAACAGGACCAGACCGGTCGAGAACGCGGCAACGCCGTCAAGAAAAAGCAGGTCCGTACAGGGAGCCGGCAGACGGGGCATGACGGCGCCGAGGGAGAGCAATGAGCAGATCAGGGTGAGGCCCGCGAGGAAAAGAACGGCCGCCTGGCGGCGAAATACCGCGGCGGAGATCAAGACGATGACCGTGCCCGCGGCAAGGATGACATGCGGGAGAATGGTCAGGAGATCAAAGCGCGTCACAGGCATCCCGGTCATCCTTTCATGGCCGATGCCTCGCGGGCATCAAGCGACCTGAAACGGTGATAGAAGTTGAGGACGAGGGCCAGCCCCACGGCGACCTCGGCGGCTGCAAGGGTCAGGATGAAGATGAACATCACCTGGCCGTCCGCCTGGCCCCAGTGGGCGCCCGCGACGATGAATGCCAGGCCCGCGGCATTCAGCATGATCTCCAGGGACATGAGCATGAAGACGATGTTCCTGCGGACCAGAACGCCGGCGAGGCCGAGCGAGAACAGGATGGCCGCAAGGATCAGGCCGTGTTCCAGGGGGATTGTTGCGATCATAGGCAAACATCCTTTCTTGGACACTGAAGACTCTGAGAGAAGCTATGAAGAACCCATGAAAAGGCCATTTCCTCTTATGGTCAGTGTCCTCAGTGTCTAATTGTTCTGTTCCCGTCGTCCGAGATGATACGCACCCACGAGTCCTGCCAGCAGGAGCATGGATGCCAGTTCCACGCCGAGCGCGTAGGGGCCGAAGAGCGCAATGCCGACCTGCTTCGGAGGAATCGGCGCGCCGCTCAGGACCTGGGCGCCGTCATGCAGGAAGAAGTAAGCGAGCTCGAGCGCCAGGATGCCGCAGAGGATCGAAGGTCCCCGCCAGATGCCGGGCCTCAACCACTGCGCTTCCTGCCGCGCCGTTGCGCTGCCCAGGTTCAACATCATGATCACAAAGATGAACAGGACCATGATGGCGCCTGCATAGATGATGATCTCGAGCGCCGCTGCAAAAGGTGCGCCGAGGGTAAAAAAGAGGAGCGCCACGGACAGGAGCGATACGATGAGATACAGCAGCGCATGCACCGCGTTCGTCCGGGTGATGACCATGACGGTCGCGATGACCGCCACGAAGGCTGATATATAAAACAGAACATTCATAAAATATCCTTCGCCACTGGCGCAGAGACACAGAGAGAGCCAAAATAGTTTACCGCAGAGGAACAGAGGAAAGTCTGAAAAGAGGAAGGCGAGAACGTGGGAAGAGAGGCGAACTATCTTGCTTCCCTTCTTAATTTCTCAGCGCTTTTCTCTGCGCCTCTGAGCCTCTGTGGCGGATTCTACGGCAGCAGGCTTTTCACGTCCACCGGTGGTTCCTCGTTCAATCCTTCTCCCTTGTCCTTACCCCCGATGGCCAGGCCGGCGACCTTATAGAAGTCATACCCGGGATATTTCCCCGGGCCGCTGATCAGCAGGTCCTCTTTTTCATACACCAGGTTCTGCCGGACATACTCGCCCATCTCGAAGTCCGTCGTCAGCTGGATGGCATAGGTCGGGCATGCCTCCTCGCAGTATCCGCAGAAGATGCAGCGCGAGAAATTGATGCGGAAAAAGGACGGGTAACGCCTTCCCTGTTCGTCCTCCGCGGCCTGGAGCGAGATGCAGCTCACCGGACAGGCAACGGCGCAGAGGTTGCAGGCCACGCAGCGCTCCTTCCCTTCGGGGTCCCGGGAAAGGATGATCCTGCCGCGCCAGCGGGGCGGGATAGCAGGCCGGTCCTCGGGATACTGGAGCGTCGCCCGCTTCCGGAAGGTGGTCCTCAGGACCGTCCATATGGATCTGAGAAGACTGAACATGAGTTTTTATGACACGGAGGACACTGAAAAGACGTATGAAGTTCTGTATTACATCATAGTTTTTTCATAGAACAACAGTGTCCTCAGTGTCAAAATAGTATCTCTTAGCCTTTCATGAGTATCCAGGCTCCGGTCGCAACAAGGTTCGCCAGCGACAGCGGCAGCATCACTTTCCATCCAAAGGCCATGAGCTGGTCGTACCGGGGGCGGGGAAGCGACGCCCGGATCAATATGAAGAAACAGATGAAGACGAAGGTCTTGAGCAGGAACCAGACGATCGGCGGCAGGAGCGGCCCATGCCATCCGCCGAAGAACAGCACGACGGTCATGGCGGACATGAGCGTGATGCCCAGGTATTCGCCGGCGAAGAACAGGCCGAACTTCAGGCCTGAGTACTCTGCATGATACCCTGCGACAAGTTCGCTCTCGGCCTCGGGAAGGTCGAAGGGAAGGCGGCGGGTCTCAGCGATGCCGGCAATGAAGAAGACCGCGAAGCCAAAGAATTGAGGTACGATGAACCATTGGCGGCGCTGGGCCTCGACGATGGCGACCAGGTCGAAGGAACCCGCTATCATGACCACGCCCATGAGCGAAAGGCCCATGAACACCTCGTAACTCAGCATCTGTGCCGCCGCCCGCAGGCCGCCCAGCAGCGAGTACTTGCTGTTCGAGGCCCAGCCGGCCAGGGCGACGCTGTACACGCTGAGCGATGACATGGCAAGAAAGAACAGGATGCCGATGTTCAGGTCCACGACCTCGATGCCGGGGGCGAAGGGGATGACGGCAAAGGACATGACCACGGCGACCATGATGATGGCAGGCGCCAGGACGAACACCGCCTTGTCGGCGAACGGCGGTATCCAATCCTCCTTTGCGAGCACCTTGATCATATCGGCGGCCACCTGCAGGAGGCCGAACGGCCCGACCCGGTTCGGCCCGTAGCGGTACTGCCAAAGAGCGAGGAGCCGTCGTTCGAGCCAGATCAGCAGACCACCGACGGTCAGGACCGAGATGAGGACGCTGAAAAGGATGATGAGGTGAAGGATGGTATCGCGCATAATTGTTACGGAGCGTACCGTATTGTTTCCATCCTTTGCCGCCGAGAAACACAGAGGACACTAGAGAAAGGCCGGTATCCTTGGTGGTCCTGAATTCTTCCCGGTGAACTCGGAGACCTCGGTGGCAAAGTATTTAAGGCTCTTGTTCCTATGACCGTTTGACGATGCTTCCGAACGCCGGACCGTTCATGCCCCCGAGGGGGAGGACACCGGCCGGGTAGCCCGCCATGCCCGGCCGCAGGTCGGGCAGGATGGCCACGCGGCATTGGAGCCGTGTGCCGCCGGATAACAGCTCGACAAGGTCACCGGAAGATGCATTGAGCAGTTCCGCATCGCGCGGTCCCAGGGCAAGATAAGGTCCTGCTGCAAGTGCTGCGATGCCTGCAGCCTGTGCGCTCAGTTCCTCGGAGCCGAAGAGGTGATGCAGCGGGAACAGGAGCCATGTGCCCGGTCCTGTTGTAAAGGGCCCGGGAACGCCGTTGAAATAAGTCCCTGGCCCGGAGCTCCCCGGTCCCGGGAACAGCCTGCCCGCTTCTTCGCCTTCGGGCCGTACCGCCTCAGCGAATGCCGGCCCGTTCAACGCCTGGACCGAGTTCCATCCTGGCGACCAATACCGTGAGATGAGCGGCAAAGGCGGCCGGCCCTCGTAGCCTTCCATCGAGAAGGCCAGGGGAGAATCCGGGTCCTCCGGTGGTTTTTGTTCATGCACGTTCAAATTCGCAAGCATGGCAGTGCGCCCGCTGTACCGGTGCGGCTGTCGGGGGACCTTTGATCCCCTGATCCTGAATTCCGCCGGGGGCGCGATGTCCGCGGCAGGAGCAAGGACCGGCAAAGCCGATGCCATATGCTTCATGAGCGCGTCATAGGAGGGCGAACCTCCTACCGCCGTTCTCCCGGCCGCCTCCATTATATCATTGATCCATTTCCCGCTTGCCTGAATATCGCCCTGAGGGACGTATACCTGATAGGACCGCTGCGCCCGGCCTTCATTGTTCACCAGCGTCCCGTGCGATTCAGCGAAAGTGCCTGCGGGAAGTACGATGTCCGAGCGTGCTGTTGTTGCGTTGACAAGATGGTCGAGAACAATAATGTGCTTTGCCTTGCCAAGGAACGCGTCGATGGTCGCCCCGTCGCCCCTGCGGTAGAGATCGTTCTCAAGAATGATGACCGTATCGGCAAGGCCGTCCTGCATGACGGTGAAGGCTTCGCCAAGATTCCTGCCTCCCATGATGCCGGTACCCATGCTGTTGCATTCAGGGACCGTATAGCAGAGCGATGCGGCACTGCTGCTCCTGGAGAGGGCCACTGCCACGTTGGCCGCGGACATTACAATGGCATCGTTCTAGCAGACTTGTGCCGGAGACGATGAGCGGCCGCTTGGCGTCCTTGAGAGCCCGGGCGATCTGTCCGGCAAGCGCTGTGGCCTCAGGGTCCAGGTCAGCGACCTCAGGCTCAGCGGGGTCCAGTTCATGGGCAATGGCAAAGCCCAGCCGCGCGATATCGTCGGGGGCGGCCTTATAAGACCTTGTCGAGATGTCGTCCAGTTTCGTATCGGTGACCGTGGCGATATACAGCGGGCTCTTCGCGCCCTGCCCGGCGTTCCGTACGCCTGCATCCTGCCATTTGGGGATCCTGAGCTTCGCTGCTGCATCAAGCTCTTTCTGGCGCACGGACTGGCGGAGCGAGAGGGCAAGGAGGGGGGCCGTGTTCGTCACATCCTCTCCCAGGACCAGCACCGCATCGGCGTTCCGGACATCGTGCAGGGAAGACGGCCGGGCAGGGCCTCTCCCGAGGACATCAATGATCCGGGAGACGAGCGCATGGTCCTTATCTGACATGCCGGAGTAGAAGTTCTCCGGTCCGACAAGCGTGCGCAGAGCAAAGTTGGATTCCAGCGATGCGCGGGGCGAGCCTATGCCGATGATGCCCTTGCTGGTGGATAGGATTTCGGCGATGCGCTCGAGAGCGGATCCTTTTTCAACAGGCTGGAGGTCCCCCTCACCCTGACCTCTCCCCGACAGGGAGAGGGGTAATATGGCAAGAGGTTTCCTGATGCGTTTATCGCTGTTCACGAACTCGTATCCAAACCGGCCACGGTCGCACAGGAAATAGCCGTTCACCTCGTAATGGAAGCGGTTCGCGATCCTGCGCAGGGAACGGTCGCGCTCGCCGGCGATGGTGTTGCATCCCAGACCGCAGTGAACACAGATGGACGGCGCGGTCTGGAGGTCCCATTTGCGGGTGAAGTGCTGCTTCAGGGTCTTGTCGGTGAACACGCCCGTGGGGCAGACCTCGACCAGGTTGCCGCTGAACCCGCTTTCGAGCACGCCGTCTTCTTGCCTGCCGAAATACACGTGGTCGTGGGCGCCGAATACATTCAGGTCCCGCCCCCCCGCGTACTCCCGGTAGAACCGAACGCACCGATAGCACTGGATGCACCGGTTCATCTCGTGGTTGATGAATGGGCCCAGGTACTGGTTCCGGTGCGTGCGTTTCCTGAATCGCGTGCGGCGGTACGCATGGCCTGTCATGACCGTCATGTCCTGGAGGTGACATTCGCCGCCTTCGTCGCATACCGGGCAGTCGTGCGGGTGGTTCAGCATGAGCCACTCGATCACTCCCTTCCGGAACGCCCTGGCATCCGGGTCGTCCACGGAGATGCGCATACCCTCGGTTACCGGGGTCATGCAGGACATGATGATCTTCCCGCGCCGGTCGTGTTCGTCCTTGAACTGCTTGACCGCGCACTGGCGGCAGGCGCCAACGGCATGCAGGGCGGGGTGCCAGCAGAAGTAGGGAAGGTCGAACCCCAGCGAGAGGCACGCCTGGAGAAGGTTCTGGTCAGGCCTGACCTGGCGGGGCTGGTTGTCGATGAAGATCGTGATCATAGGGATAAGAAAAACAAAGATGACCTTTGACACAGATTTACACTGATTAAAATCCTGATAACGGCGGATACTTCTTTTCTTGATTAATAGACACGGCGAACGATCTTGAGTTTCTCTCCGAAATTGACCAAGAGGCCGACTTTGATACCGGTAGCCTTGAGATAATTCACCAATTGTGCTTCATGGGCTTTTGACAGAGTGGATATGGCTTTCAACTCAACGATGACCTTGTCCTCGACAAGAAGGTCAGGAAAATATTCTCCAACAAGCTGCTTTTCAAAGAAGACATTAACCGGGACTTGTTGAACTGCTGTCAGACTCTTTTGGGCTATCTTGATCATCATCGCATTTTCGTACACTTTCTCGGAAAAGCCAAAGCCGAGCTGATTATAGACATCGTATGCACATGCGATGATTTTATCCGTCAGTTCAGCGTGTAGATAATTCTTATCCGCAGTTATCATAGTGATATCCGCCTCTTCTGTGTCTAAGGTTATCTCCACGGGCACTTCTTCTCCCGTATGTGCCGTTCGAAATCCTCCCGGAAGTACTTCAACGCGCTCTGGAGCGGCTCCACGGCGCCGGGGGCCAGGGCGCAGAAGGTATTGCCCGGGCCCAGGAGCCTGCACTGCTGCTCCAGGACCTCGATGTCTGACTGTTCACCCTGTCCGGTCTCGATGGCATCGAGGAGCTTAACGATCCACGGTAGCCCTTCGCGGCATGGCGTGCACCAGCCGCAGGACTCTCGGGCAAAGAAGGCTTCCAGGTTGTGAACGAACCCGACCGGGCAGGTCCGGTCATCGAGAACGGTCATGGTGCCGGTGCCCATGCGGCTTCCGGCCTTCACGATAGAATCAAAATCCATCTGAACGTCCAGGTGGTCCGCGGTGAGAAAATCTGTCGAGGCACCGCCCGGGACCAGGCCCCGCAGGGCATAGCCGTCCTGCATGCCGCCCGCGTGGTCCTCAAGCAGCTCACGGATGGTGGTGCCCATGGGAAGCTCCCAGGCGCCCGGCCGTTTCACCCTGCCGGACACGCCGTAGATCTTGGTCCCGCCGTCGGCGGTCCTGCTGAGCGCCTTGAACCACCCGGGCCCGTTGTTCACGATGTGCGGAATGTTCGCGACCGTTTCCACATTGTTGACGACGGTGGGCCTGCCCCAGAGGCCGCAGGCCAGGGGAAAGGGCGGCTTTGCTCGGGGCGTGGCGCGTTTTCCCTCGAGCGCGTTGATCAGGGCCGTTTCCTCGCCGCAGATGTAGCGGCCCGCGCTGGTGTGGATGCGGAGCTCGAGGTTATACCCGGAGCCCAGGATGTTGGCTCCGAGGTAGTTCTTTTCGTACGCCTCGGCGATGGCCTTGTTCAGACGCTTCTCAGCGAGCGTATATTCCCGGCGGAGGAAGATATAGGCCTTTTCCGCCTGAACGGCGTAAGAGCTCGTGATGATCCCTTCGATCATCTGGTGCGGATCACCCTCCAGCAGAAATCGGTCCTTGAAGGTCCCGGGTTCCATCTCGTCGGCGTTCACGATAAAGTAGCGGGGCTGCGGAACATTGCCGACCGGAAGCGCCAGGCCCCACTTCATGCCCGTGGGAAAGCCTGCGCCGCCGCGGCCGCGAAGGTCCGAGGCCTTGACCATCGTGATGATGTCCTTGGGAGCCATGGCGAGCGCCTTGCGGCCGGACCGGTAGCCGCCGGCCTTCTCGTATTCCGCGAGCGAGAGGGGCTCCTGACCGGGGCGTATGTTCTGAGTTAAAGGGCGTTCCATGATAGAGCCTTAACGAACGATAACCTTTGACACGGAAGAGGCGGATGAAAAGCCTGATAACGGCGGATTACATGAATGCTGCTGGCTAAAGATCTATCCGCTCTTATCTGTAGTTCAATCCGATTTTATCCGTGTCAAAGAAATCGTTTAAATATACTTTTCCAGGATCCCGTCCAGCATCTCCGGCGTCATGGGGCCGTACAGGTCATCGTTCACCAGCATGGCCGGCGCGCGGTCACAGGCGCCGAGGCAGGCGACCGGCAGCAAGGTGAAGCGGTTGTCCGGCGTCGTGCCGCCGGGCCCGATGCCGAGCTTCTGAAGGAGCAGTTCGTATAGGGGGTTATATCCCATGGTCCAGCAGACCATGCTGTCGCAAATTTGAACGATATGCCTGCCCACGGGCCGCCGAAAGATGAAATTATAGAACGTCGCGACCGCGTCAAGCTCGGCCGGTGTCATGCCAAGCATGCCCGCGACGTCATGGATGCTTTCGTCGGATATCCAGCCGCGGTTCTTCTGCACGATCTTGAGCGCTTCGACGCTCGCGGATTCCGGGAGTTCGCAGCGCTCCAGCTCAGCGTCTATTTCATTTTTTTCTTCGTGCGTAAGCATAAGGTCAAACCCTTTGTATCAGGTCTTAGATCCGTGCAAATCCGTGTCCAAAGCTTTTATCACCGGTCCAGATCAGCCAGAATAAAGTCAATGCTCCCCAGGATCGCCAGCAGGTCAGCGATCATCAAACCCTTCGCGACCTTCGGCACCATCTGGAGGTGCGGGAACGAAGGGGTGCGGATGCGGGTGCGATAGGAATGGATGTCCCCGTCGCTGACGAGATAGTATCCGTTGCTCCCCTTCGTCGCTTCGATGCCCATGAACACCTCGCCGGCCGGGACTACCGGGCCCCAGCTCACGCCGAGGAAGTGGGTGATGAGCGTCTCGATGTCCTTCATGGTCCGTTCCTTGGCTGGTGGCACCGCCAGGGGGTGGTCCGACTTGTACGGGCCTTCGGGCATGTTCTTCACGCACTGTTCGACGATGCGGAGGCTCTGGCGTATCTCTTCGATGCGGACCACGCCGCGGTCATAGCAGTCGCCGTTCTTCGCAATCGGGATGTCGAACTCGAAGTTCTCATAGCCCGAATAGGGCCGCTTCTTCCGGAAGTCCCAATCCATGCCGCAGGCGCGCAGCCCGGGGCCGGTCACGCCCCATTCAATGGCGTCCTCAAGCATATAGGCGCCCACTCCCTTGGTCCGGCCCTTGAAGATGCTGTTCCGCATCACGATCCTGTCGTACTCGGCAAGCCGCGGCGGGAGGTATTTCAAAAAGTCCTTCATCAGCCGCTCCCATCCACGCGGGAGGTCCTGTGCCACGCCGCCGATGCGGAACCATGCCGGGTGCATCCGTCCGCCGCAGACCGCCTCTACGATGTCAAAGACGCGCTCCCGGTCGGTGAACATGTAGAACACAGGCGAGAAGGAGCCCACGTCCTGGGCGAAGGTCCCGTACCAGACCAGATGGCTCTGGATGCGGAACAGCTCGGCCATCATCACGCGGATGACCTTGACCCGGTCCGGCACCTCGATGCCGGCGAGCTTCTCCACGGCAAGGACATAGGCGAGGTTGTTCATCACGCCGCCGAAGTAGTCGACGCGGTCGGTGTAGGGGATGTAGGTATGCCAGGTCTGGCGCTCGGCCATCTTCTCGGCGCCCCGGTGGTGATAGCCGATGTCGAGCACGGCGTCCCTGATCTCCTCGCCGTCGAGCTGGAGGATGATGCGCAGCAGGCCATGGGTGCCGGGGTGCTGGGGTCCGAGGTTCAGGAACATGAGGTCAGTGTCGTCACTGTGCCGTTCCATGCCCCAGTCCTCAGGCCGGAACCGGAGCGACTGCTGCTCGGTGTCCATCCGCTCCTCATGCATGCGGAAAGGGCCCATCTCCGTGGCGCGGGCGGGATGGTCCTTGCGCAGGGGGTGGCCGCTCCAGGTGGGCGGCATCAGGATGCGGCTGAGATGCGGGTGGCCGTCGAACTTCACTCCGAACATGTCCCAGACCTCGCGCTCGTACCAGTTCGCGGAAGGCCAGATATCCGTAATCGATGGCAGCGAAAGCGATGCCTCGGCAAGCGGCACCTTGACCCGGATGTCGTCGTTCCGGTCGAACGACAGGAGATGGTAGACGATGGTGAAGTCGGAGCCGGGCTGGTCCGGCCGGTTCTCGCGGACCCGTTCGTCAATGGCCGTGAGGTCGTAGAGCATCCGGTAGGGGCGTTCAACGGAGTTTTTGAGGTGCCGCAGGACGTCACGGACGCTGTCACGGGCCACCCATACCGTGGGGATGCTGTCCTTTGTTGGCTGGACCGCGAGGATGGCCTCGCCGAAGGAGGCTTTCAGATCAGCAATGATGGAGGCATGCGCCATAAATAAGATATGATATTTGACACTGAGGACGCTGAGAAAATATGAAGAGAACCTCTGACACGGAAGGACCGGATAACGATCTGGATAAAGGCGGATAGATCCAGATCGCATCATTCAGAAAGTTAGCAAACGTCTTTTCAGACTGGTCTTTACAGTGTCCTCAGTGTCCGTAGTATTGATTCTTGCCCTATCCGCTTTTATCCGGCTCTTGTTTGCCTTGATCCGTGTCAAAGGTCCTCTTATCGGTTCTTTCAGTGTCCTCAGTGTCAGAAGATCACACTTCATCAGGTGACGGAAGGTCCGTCGCGGCGATGCGCTCCTGCCGCTTTTGGTCGCGCATGCACGGCAGAGAGGGCCGCGCCACGCCCTGCGGTCCAGCGACCCAGCTCACCGGCCGGCGTTCAGCCCCGATCTTCTTCTGGAGCAGCAGGAGGCCCTCCATGAACGCTTCAGGACGGGGAGGGCAGCCCGGGATGTACACATCGACCGGGAGGAACTTGTCCACGCCCTGGACGACGCTGTAGATGTCGTACATGCCGCCGGAATTGGCGCACGATCCCATGGAAATGACCCAGCGCGGTTCCATCATCTGCTCATACAGCCGCTTGATGACCGGGGCCATCTTGATGAAGACCGTCCCGGCGACGACCATGAGGTCCGCTTCGCGTGGCGTGCCGCGAATCACCTCGGCGCCGAAGCGGGCAAGATCGTATTTGCTCGTGAGGCTGGTCGCCATTTCGACGTAGCAGCAGGAAAGCCCGAAGTTGAAGGGCCAGACCGAGTTCTTCCTGCCCCAGGCAAGCATGTCCTGGAGCCGGGTCAGAAGGAGGCTCTGACGGACGGCATCGTCTAGGGTTGGAGCGGAGGCTTTGGTGAGGGACCAGTTCATGAAACCGCCTTTAATACGAGAACGAAGAGTATTCGACACGGAGGATACGGAAAAAGCAATGATACCGTCGTGACCGGGGAACAAGAGAACCTTTGACACGGATCACGGCGGATCAAGGTTTCCGATAAAGACGGATAAGGCAGTGTTGATCATCTTTTGAACCTATCCGCAGCTATAATAGGTACCTATCAGTGAAAATCCGTTTCAAAGATCTTTTCTTCTTTATTTACTGCTCTCTGTCTCCGTGTCCCCTTGTCATCGCGTTGTTTTATCCCCCAGTCCAGCAAGCCGAGACGCCAGAGATAGGCTAGCGCGGCAGCTAGGACGCCGACGAAGACCAGGACCTCGGCGTATCCGGCCCATCCGGTCTCCCTGACGGCCACGGCCCAGGCATAGAGGAACGCGGCCTCCAGGTCGAAGACGAGGAAGATCACGGCAACGAGATAGAACTTGATGTCGAAGCGGACCTGCGCACTGCCCGTGGAGACGATGCCCGACTCGTAAGGCTCGCCGGTCGCCCGTTCGCGGTGGCGCTGTCCAAGCACGAAGGAAAGCCCGATCAGTCCGGCGATGATCACCACGATGGCCATAAAGTAGACCGCCAGCGGCCAGAACGTCTGATCGTCAATGACAGGGCTAGGCATCATAAAACTCCTGTGAAATCGGCCTCTTCAGAGGATACCACATGCAGGTTGAAAGTCAAGCGGGGGCGTCTTTGTCGGCCGCGCAGCGCCCCGGTCAGGAAGGCCATGGCGCATTCCCTTCCTCCGCGGATATCAGTGCTTGCTCGGGACGCGCCTGACACGGAACGCGCGAAGGGTTGACAAAGCGATTGCACACTGTTAATCTACCGGCGGATAATATAATAACAGATTGGAAGGAGCAAACAATGAAGCACATACTGATGACCACAGTGTGCCTTGCTCTGCTGGTGACACCGGCAGTGCCGGCAGAGAAGAAGGACGAATTGAAGACGCAAAAGGACAAGGTCAGCTATCTGATCGGCGTGGACATGGGCAGAAAGATGAGGGCGGAGTTCGACAAACAGTCGATCGATGTCGATCCCGCGGTCCTCGCGAAAGGCATCAAGGACGCCCTGGCCGGCGGAAACATTCTTCTCACCGACGCCGAGCTCCAGGAGATCAGGACGGCGCTCCAGAGCGACATAGCGGCGAAGAACATGGAGCGCGTGAAGGCCCTTGCCGAGAAGAACAAGAAGGACGGTGACGCCTTCCTCGCGGAGAACAGGAAGAAGGACGGCGTCAAGACGACCGACAGCGGGCTCCAGTACAAGGTCATCACTGTTGGAACGGGCAGGTCCCCCAAGGCCACGGACAAAGTAACGGTGAACTACCGCGGAACGCTCGTTGACGGCAATGAATTCGACAGTTCGTACAAGCGCGGCGAACCGGTCTCCTTTTCGCTGAACCAGGTGATCAAGGGCTGGACCGAAGGCATCCAGCTCATGAAAGAAGGGAGCAAGTTCACGTTCTTCATCCCGTCGGAGCTTGCCTACGCTGAGCGGGGCACGCCAGGCGGTCCCATCGGACCCAACGCGGTCCTGATCTTTGACGTCGAGCTGCTGTCCATCGGGGAGAAGGCCCCGGCGGCGGTCCAGCCGGGGAGAGGCGTGACGAACAAATGAGGACGCGGCTCGCAGTCGGGAACTCGAGACCGTACACGAAGGAGGGTCTATGAAGGTCATAGCGTTCAACGGAAGCGCGAAGAAGGACGGGAATACAGCCATTCTGCTGAATACCGTGATGGATGAGTTGAAGGCCGCCGGGATCGAAACAGAGCTGTATCAGCTCTCGGGCAAACCGATCCAGGGGTGCATCGCCTGTATGAAATGCTTTGAGAACAAGAACAAGCGCTGCGCCGTGGAGAAAGACATCATCAATGAGTGCATCCAGAAGATGATAGAGGCGGACGGCATCCTGCTGGGGTCGCCGACCTACTTCGCCGATGTTTCCGCGGGCATGAAGGCGCTCATCGAGCGGTGCGGCATGGTTTCCCGGGCGAACGGGGATATGTTCCAGCGCAAGGTGGGCGCGGGGGTCGTTGCCGTGCGTCGCGCCGGAGCGTACCACGTGTTCAGCTCATTGAATGCGTTCTTCCTCATCGGCCAGATGATCATCCCGGGTTCGAGCTACTGGAACCTGGCGCACGGCAGGCTGCCCGGCGAGGTCAAGAACGATGAAGAGGGAATGCGGACGATGAAGCAGCTGGGCCAGAACATGGCGTGGCTGATGAAGCAATTGAAGAAGTAGTCCTGAAGAAGATGCGTGGGAAAACGAGAACGGGATGCCGAAAAGGCATCCCGTTTTTTAATTGCCATGCTGGTGACCGACTACAAGTGGAGGCCGGATTGAGAGCTGAAAGTACACTTCACCTGCTAGACTGCATACACAACGTCTGGTTCAATCGCCGGATCGTTGGCGCAAGGACAAACTGAAAAGATTACGCTCCGCCCCCGGCAGAAAAAGGGTTGCTCGGTCGTCTACCGCTCACGTTCATTTACGCATTCTCGTTCATCTGCCCAGGAAGATATGCAACCGCGACGCTCGATCATGCCTGACAATGCGGTTGTTATTTTTTCACTCTATTCGTGATGACAATCAAAAGGTCGTTATTCATTTTCATTTTATTCGGCAGGAGCCACGGCGATGATATGGCTACCGATGTCCCGACTGACACCTCATTACATTCTCCCGTCTTGCTGAGGCAGAATGAGGCGGATTTATGATGCTCATCGTCAACAACGATGCCTCCTTTAAGCCCCTTTTGCTTCTTGTAGAATTTGACGACCGTCGCAAACGAATCATTTGTCCGGTAGCAATGTTTCGACTTCGTTAGCCCGGACTTATCTTCCCGCTCTTTAATAATGCCTATCTCAGGCGCTGCGCAGACTTCGCGCGTATCGGCATCGGACTTGGCGCCGGGATAGAATGGTATGCCGAAATCATCCTCGGAGGATTTAAGTTTGATCTCTCTTATCTTCTGCTCTTTCCACTTTTCATATTCTTCTCGCGTTTTGAATTTAGAATCTTGTGTCATTGTATTCGATTCATCTTTCAGGCACTGCATGTTCAGTATATCCGATACCCTCACGCGAGTGTATTCCTCTTTGTTATTACTTGTTTTTAACTTTAGTACGGCATTGCCGTCAAGACCGCTGTGAAAGCGGGAAACAAGTTGAATTTCTTTTTTCTCATCACCTAATTCAAACTTTATTATTTTATTGTTTTTTAGAAAGACCTTAATCATGACCATTCCCCCGTGACCATATATTTGCTCTCTCTCATTGTAATGAACCTTCAGATGGTCAAAAGATGAATTTATTATTTTTAATTTTTCTTGTGCCTTTGCTCTGGCACAGCGTGATATGGACTTTTAGGCGATCTGAACTACACTATCTCTAACGGGACAAAACAACGCGATCCCCGGCCAACGAGAACAAAAGTATATTAGAATTAGTCTCGGAGATAAAGAAAAAGCAGCAGGCTGCTGTTGGTGCATGCGAACTTCAGCTTGAACTGTTGATGATATGAAAAAGGGAAACAATCAATGTTACAGGAAGAAGCTTGCACTGTACATGAGAACCCGTCCGATCACACTGCGCCGATGATCTTCTCATACTCGGCAATAAGTTCGTTGCGCTGGTTGTTGATCCTGGCGGAAAAAATGAAGAACTTCGCCTTTCTCCCTTTGAGCGTCACTTCGGCGAACAGCGTGTCGCCGGGTACGGCGTTCTTTTTGTACCGCACGACCTTCTGGACAACATAAGGGTCATGATCCAGGTCCTTGCACGCGATCGGGATGAGTGCTGCCGCAACAAGACAGACAAACTCATCCTGCGCATAGCCAGGATAGGTGGGCGCACCGGGGAAATGTCCTTCGAGATCCGGGTCCTCATCGCTGATCTCTTTTAATCCCAAGAGCGTGTCCGGATCAGCGGAGCAATGGAAGACCCCGTCGATCTTCCTGAGGGCTGCGCCCCGGTGCGGCAGGATCGACTCGAGACCTTTTCTGTTGAAGCAGGTGAATAAGGCAGCCACTGGTTTCTCCTCGTGTGATGAAATATCTGTGAACGAAAGACTCGATCCTTAGGGTCGTTCGTCATTCTCAACGCTTTCTAAACACCTCAGCAAGGAAAGGGTTGGTCAGGAGTCGATAATGGTTCGCGCGATGGGTATAAAGATGTCAGTCCAGCGGCAGTGCCTCTCTGTCTGACAGCTCTGTGATAATGCCAACAGTATAGACTGGCATGTTCAGTTCTGTCCCTCCACCTTTCCGCCCCATTCCTTCAGTTTCCTGCTGATGAAGTCGATGATCTGCTGGTGCTCCTCGTCGCCCCGGCCGGAAATGGTCAGCGGTTTGCCGAACTCGAAGAACACCTTTTTTGAAGGGTCGACCTTCCCGTAGTCCTTCAGGTATCTTCCGTTCCCCCATGCGTCGGTCTTGAGCGCGATGGGCACCACCGGGACGTTGGCGCGCTTGGCGAGCTTGATGCCGATGGTGTTGAACTCCGCAGGGTGAAAGACCTCGGTGCGCGTGGTCTGGGGGAAAATGACGACGGAGCGGCCCGCCTTCAGCCGCGCTTCGCCGCCCTCGAACACGGCCTTGAGGTCGTCGCGGGGATTCGTGCGGCCAACGGTGATGGGTTCCCGGGACCGCATGATGTGCTTGAAGACCGGGTAGTCCACGAGGCTTTGCTTTACCACGAAGGTGGAGTCTATGAACTGCGAGATGATCGCAGGCAGGACCATGGTCTCCAGGGTGCTCATATGGTTTCCGATGAAGACACATGGTCCGTCCAGGCTCCTGAAGTTGTCGACGCCGTTGATCTCGATGATTACGCCGATCTCCTCGAGCGCACGGAGCGTTTCCAGGCTGCTGGCGACCCAGTCTGCGGTGGCGTAGTGCCCGCGCTTCGCCTTCGCGCTGCCCCGCCAGACGAGGGAGAGCAAGCGGGAGTAGAGCCTGACCTCGGGCAGGAACCTGCCCAAGAGCGAACGTGGTCCAGCGCCGGTCCGGTACGAGCCGTTCACGTAGGTGATGGTGTCCATGGTGAATTCCTTCGTCATAAGGTCGGTGCTACGAACAGGAACAGTATAGCATCAGGCGGGGTGCAGGTAAAGGGGCAGCCCGGTGAGGAGGGGCCCGGGCTCGTGAGGGAGGGACCTATGCCAGGTGCGGGGATGGCCGCTGGATGTAGTAGCCCTGGGCGTAATGGATGCCTGCGGACTCGACCTCGTTGAGGATTGCCTTGCTCTCCACGTATTCGGCGATGGTCTTGACCTTGATCCGGTCGGCGAGGGCGGCGATGCTTGAAACGATCTCTTTCTCGATCGATCCGTTCCCGCCCATGCTGCGGATGAACTCGCCGTCCACCTTGAGGTAGTCGATGGGGAAGGTCTTGAGGTACTGGAACGATGAATAACCGGCGCCGAAGTCATCGATGGCGAACCGGAACCCCTCGTCCTTCAGCGTATGGACGAACTGCTCGAACAGCCGGATGTTCTTGACCGTGTCCCTCTCGGTGATCTCGAAGACCATGTCCCCGGGATTGATGGCGTAATCCCGGAACAGGGCGCGGATGGTGGGCATGAAGTCGTTGATGACCATGGCCTTGGGCGAGAGGTTCAGGAACAGGGTGCCGGTAAACTTCTGCTCCTTCACGATGATGAACGCCTGTTCGATGAGCTGGTAATCGATCTTGCCGATGGCCCCCATGTTCTCGGCGGCCTCGATGAAGTCCGCAGCCGGTACCACCCGGTCGCCGATGACGATCCTCGTCAGCACCTCATAGGCGGTGATGGACTTGTCCTTGACGTTCATGATGGGCTGGAAGTAGGGCACGATCCTGTTCTTCCGGTTCCGGAGGGCGTCGAGGATCATGAGGTGCGTATCGCCCATGTTCTTGATCAGTTCCACATTGTCGCCGTCGCTCGGGAAGGAGATGTTGTCCTTGCCCGCGGTCTTGGCCTGTTCCAGCATGCTGTCCGCCAGGAGGAACAGGTCCTGGGCGTCCTTGGCGTGGTTGGGGAAGACGGCGACGCCGATGGAGATGGTCTCCTGGACCTGCGTCCCGTCGGGCAGGGTGAGGGAATGGTTCCGGAGGCCGTCCATGAGCCGGTTGGCGACGACGTATGCCTGCTCCTCATCGCACACCGGAAGGATGGCGGTGAAATTGTCGCCTGCGTAGCGGGCGGGGATGTCGCCTTTCCGGACCGCGGACCTGAGGAGCATCGAGAAGTCCTTCAGGAACAGGTCACCGACCTCGTGGCCGAACTTGTCGTTGATCATCTTGAAGTTATCGACGTCGATGAGAAGGAGGGAGAACTTGTACTCCTGGCGCTGGGAACGCTGGGTCTCGTACTGCAGCAGGTCCCAGAAGGTGTTCTGGTTGTACAGGCCGGTGAGGGAATCGCGGGTGGCGTAGCTCTCGGCCTCTTTCGCGTAGCGGTCGAGCGTCCGAATGAGCACGACAGTGCTCGCGGCGGGGAAAGGGGTGAGCGCCAGGATCGCGATGGCCATGGCTTTGAGCGGCGCGGGCATCCCGGACCAGTGCGCGATCAGGATGATCCCCGCAACCCCCATCATGACCGAGACGGTCGTGGCGCCGGCCAGGAGAAGGGTCTTGATCCTGTTCACATTGTTGATCGTTGGAAGCATCGGTCCGCCTGTGCAAGGGCTGCAAGTATTTGCTACTTTGTCAGCATATACTTGTGACATCCTCTTGTCAAGGAAGGGAGAAAGAACTTGCATTGACCTGGGAAAAAAGCGAGAATGGCGCCATGAAAATCAGGTCGTTACGCCATGCAGTCGCCCAGATGGTGATGCCCCGAATCGAGGGAACGCTCCTTTCCGACTCGTCATACCGGGGAGACATGGCAAAGCTCGCGGAAGAGGGCATCGGCGGCTTCATCCTCTTCGGCGGCGACATCGAGAGCGCGCCGCGCCATCTCGCGGAGCTCCAGTCGCGCGCCGAACTGCCGCTCCTGATCTCCTCTGACGTGGAACGGGGGCTGGGGCAGCAACTGGATGGAGGAACGCGCTTCCCGAGCCAGCGCGCCGTGGCCTCGGCGATCAAGCGCGGATCGAGCAAGGACACTGCACTTCTCCACGCTATGCTTGATGCGGTGCGGACAGAGACCCGCGCGGCCGGCATCCACGTGGTATTCTCGCCCGTCATGGACGTGAACAACAATCCCGACAACCCCATTATCTGTACACGATCCTTCGGCGAAGACCCGGAGACGGTGGAGTGGTTCGGCAGGCAGTACATCCGGGGGCTGCAGCAACGCCGACCCGACGGGAAACATGATCTCCTGGCATGTGCCAAGCATTTCCCCGGCCATGGCGACACGGACCAGGATTCCCACTCGGTCCTTCCGGTCATCCGGGCGGACAGATCTCGATTGAACCGGGTCGAGCTGCCGCCGTTCCGCGAGGCGGTCAAGGACGGTGTCGGGATGGTCATGATCGCCCATCTGCTGGTGCCCGCACTGGACCCGGTGAAGCCCGTGACCTTCTCCAAGAAGGTCGTGACCGCGCTGCTGCGCGAGGGGATGGAGTTCGGAGGGATCATCATCTCCGACGCTCTGGACATGGGGGCGCTCGCCAGGGAGTATCCCCAGGACGAGATCGCCATCCGGGCAGTCGAGGCGGGCATGGACATCCTGCTCCATCCGATCGATGCCAGGACCACCATCGACGCCGTGGTCAAGGCCGTGGAGACGGGACGTCTCACCGAACAGCGCATCCGGGAGTCCGTCGACCGCATCATGGCCGCGAAGAAAGAGCTCGGGCTGTTCGACACCCCCCTTCATCCCCCCTTGCAAAGAGGGGAAATAAAGGGGGGTCGCGCCACGAAGGTCGATTACGAAGCGCACCGCGCGCTCGCGCAAGAGCTCGGCCGGAAGGCGCTCACCGTGGTCACCGGCGACAGGAAAATACTCCCTCTCGACACCGGGAAAGGCGTTGTATGCTTTGTCCTGGACGATGACAACCAGGGCATGGGCGGCCCGTTCACGCAGGAACTGATAAAGCGGTTCGGAACCGTAACGAGCACCACGCTGACACCCGGCGTTTCCTTCGCCGATCTCTCATCCCATCCCGATCTCAGCGGCGCCGGTGCCGTTGTCATCGTGATATTCTCGCGCATAGCGGCATCGAAGGGCCGTTCTGGCATCTCACCGGCACTGCGTGACGCTGCCTTCGAGGTCCTCCGCCGTGCAAAGGCAGCGGGAAAGCGCTCCGCCGTCATATCCTTCGATAGCCCCTACATCCTCGGCCAGTTCAAGGATGCCGATGTCCTGATCGCCGGGTACGACCGCATGGACGCTATCCAGGAAGCGGCAGTGGGGATGCTGGGAAGCAAATAACGTCACGACTTTTCACCGCAGAGGGCGCAGAGGCAGCAGAGATTTCACGTCCTTGCGGAAAGAGGAATGTAGTCTTACAAAGTTTCCATAGAATAATTTCCCGTCTTTGCATCTTCTCAAGCTTTGTGATTCAACTCAGCGTTCTCTGCGGTAAAATACACTGTTTTGCTTTTAGATCATCATGGCTTCCATAGTAATCATCTTCCTCGCCTTCGCCCTCGTCCACAGCATCACGGTCGCCACCTGGTTCAAGGAGCTGTGCCGGCGCGTGTTCGGCGAGACGTTCATGCGCGTTTGGTACCGCTTCCTCTATACGAGCGTGAGCGGCATCACCGCATGCGTTGCGATCTATCTTATCACCCAGGTCTCCGACCGTGCCCTCTGGCAGGGGCCTCTGTGGTTTCGCCTGGTCATGCACGGGATACAGATCGCGGGCTTTGTGTTCGGCGCGCAGGCGTTCCAGTATCTGGACAAATGGGAGTTCATGGGTTTCCGGCAGGTGTGGCGGTATGTGACGAAAGGGGAGATTGCCGGCAACAGCGAGGGTTTGACCGAGAAGGAACTGGTCACGACCGGGGTTTACGGCATCGTCCGTCATCCCCTGTATGTCGCGGGCCTCATCATCTTCACCTTCAGTCCGCATATCACCGTGAATGGCCTTACCATCACTGTCCTGGCAGACCTCTATTTCCTCTTCGGCATGTTCATCGAAGAGCGGCGGTTCCTGAAGATATTCGGAGAGCAATACTGGGAGTACATGACGAAGGTGCCGAGGATGGTGCCGAGGATATTCTCACGGCAGGGGAAGGAGAGGCATAACGGGAAAAACGCATTGAACAAAGGAGGCCCGATATGATGCGGATGCTGCTGGCGCTGGTCCTGTGCATGGCAGGCGTCGCGAACGCGGAAATGCGCAAAGAGGCTGACACCATCTTCCTCTCCGCGCCGAGGTCCTCGTGGGAGCTGAAAGTGCCTGCCCGAGGCATGGAATTGAAAAGCGAAGAGCGGAACGAAGACGGGAGTGGCGTCTACTACTTGTATCAGAACGCGGGAACGGGACTGATCTTCTCGCTCTACCTGGAGCCGGCCGGAGAATGCAGGGCCGCCCAGGACTGTCGCGAGATGGCATGGAAACGGCCAAACCCCGCCATCCAGGATCCCCGGGAGGTCGAGCGGTTCGATGAGAACGGTTTCGCGGTGATAAAATATGTCGTTCCGAGCTACCAGGGCGCAACGGTAAACCAGCTGAACTATTCCGCCCATGCAGTGCGCGACGGCATCTGGGTCGACATCCACCTGTCGAAGTCCGACGCCCGGAGCGAGGACGCGGTCCTGCTTCGCAGTTTTCTCAAGGGCATTTCCTTCACGAAGAGGGAGCAGGGAACGACCGCTACGAAGAGCTCGGATCGGCGATTCCCCCTGCCCGACCATGGAACTGTCACCATGACGGTGCCGCCCATCTGGACCGACCAGGTGCGCCAACCGCCCGACCGGCTCCCCCCGACCATTGTGTTCTCTCCTGAGCTGGGCAACGCGTTCAGGATCATGATAACGCCGATCTGGCCTGCGAACAAGGACATCCCCGTTCCCTCGGACCGAGATATCCGGTCGAGCGTGGAACAGTCCCTGGAGGGCATCCGCGGCCAGGCAGTGGAATCGTCGATCCCGGTTCGCGAGCTGAAGCGGGCAGGGGTGCGGGGATACTATTTCTCGGTCACGGATAGGGCGCCGAAGCCCGGCGAGTTCAAGTTTATGACCCAAGGGGCCGTCGCATCCGGGAGCTTGATCATCACCTTCACAGTGCTTTCGAACGACGGGACGGGGAAGGTCGAAAAGGACGCGATCACCATGATCAGCAGCATCAAACACGTGCAGTGAGCGGAAAGATGAGAAACAAAGGCCGGAGGAGCATACACGCGGCTATTGTCCTGGCCGCGGTCGTTGCCGTGCTGCTGCTAGTGCTTCAGCTCAAGAATCGCCACCGGGGTGACGAGGCCATCACGATCGATGCTGCCGTCGAAAGGGAGATCGTCGAGAAGGACCGGGCGATCCTGAGGACGAAGATCGCGGCGGTCTTTCCGCATTGGGTTCAGGCATGGAGGTCAGACGATGACCGCTTCGATCCCGCGGAACTCCAGCGGGACGGACTGGAGTCCATCGACTTGCTGCTCGATATCCAGGAGGACGAGCCTCACCTGCCGCTTGATGATGAGGCCCTTCGGCCGCTCATCTCCCCGGATGGAACGAAGTACATCGAATACGGTGGATACAGCGAAGAGGCGGAGCCTGACTCGGAATTGACCCTCGTTGATACGCTCAAGAAGGAGCGGCGCCGCCTGTTGTTCTACGGTCCCTCGGTCCGCATCGATGATGCTGCGTGGGCCGATAACGAGACGGTCCTCGCGGTTGGGACGGAAGAGGCGGAGGCAGGACCGCAGAAGACGGCGGTCCTGCCGCTCGTCTGGATATTCCATCTGCCGCAGCGTCTCGTTTCCACCTACTCGCCGACGCAGCGCTAGGCTCGTTCTTCCTGTTCACGCCGCGGGTCCAGGAGGGCGAGAACCGCATCGAGCTCCACCGACGTGGGAAGGAACTCCCCCATCCACCGGGCGCAGCGGTTGGCGTTCAGAGGGACCCCCACAACGGGGATCTCCAGCTTCGTGCACATCCGCATGCCCCGGACCAGTTCGGGAACGCAGGCGATCCCCATCACGCCGAGCCCGCCTTCGTCCTTCTTCAGCTCCCTGAACAACGATTTGAGATTCGCCTGCATCCAGATATAGGACTCGACGCCGCGCTGCCGCAGGAGCGTGCTGACCGCGTTTACGTTACAGCGGACCGAGCATCCCTTGCATGCATAGTCGATGCCCGAGTCAGATGCGCGGCACGCCGCTTCGAGGTCGCGCAAACAGTGGGGGAGGAAAGCAAGCTTCCGGCCAGCCCTCAGGAACGCGGGGCCGAACGCCCGGTTCATCAGCTCGATCTCGAGCATAGCGAGGTGATACTGCTCTTCAGTGAAGGAGAGGACGCCGTCGAGGCGCTTCAGGAGGGAGAGCTCGCGGAGGTGCTGATGGACCGCCTGCGTATAGGGAGACAGGCGTGTGCTGGCGGTCTGAACGAGGAAATGGGCAAACGAAGGACCGTCGCCCGAGGACAGTCTCCTCGCCAGGCGCGGTCGCTTCCCGAGCCTGCGAACCTCGGCGATGAGGGCCGTGGTGTCCGGCTGGCGCACAAGGCAGGCATCGGCAAGTTCTCCCACAGCACGATAGTAGCCTTCGGCGGCGTCAGCGGTCCCGAAGAGGGAAAAGGTCTTGCCCGGCACCGGCGGAGCATGGGTCCCATGATAGGTCGTCATGGGACATTATACGACTTCAGAAGACAATTGCGGAGTGCGGATTGCAGAATGCGGAGTGTACAAGAACCTGATCATACATCGTTGCGAGGAGCGCGGCGGCGAAGCAATCTCGTATTTATCTGCGAGATTGCCACGCTCCCGTCGGTCGCTCGCAATGACAGTTTGTAATGATCTATTCCTGCCTGACCGCCGCGATATACGGCAGATTCCGGTACTTCTCCCCGCTGTCCATTCCGTAGCCCACGACGAACCTGTCCGGTATCTCGAAACCCCGGTAGTCGATCGGGACATCGACGGTCCTGTGCGCGTGTTTGTCCAACAGGACCGCGACCTTGAGGCTGGCAAGGCCCCTCTCCCGGTACCGCTTCAGCAGGAAATCCATGGTGGTGCCGGTGTCGATAATGCCGTCCACGAGCAGGACGTGCTTTCCGCTGATGTCGGAACCGATGTCCTTCGTCACCGTCACGACCCGGGAGGATACGCTGCCGCTTCCATAGCTCGAGACCTGGGCGAATTCGAGCATTACCGGGATGGTCAGCCGGCGCGCCAGGTCGGTGAAGAAGATCGCCGCGCCTTTCAGGATGCAGACCAGCAGCAGGTCCTTCCCGGCATAGTCGCGCGATATCTGCGCGGCAAGCTCGAGGACCGTTCGTTCAATGGCCTGCTCGTCGAAGAGTATTTCGAGGTCATCTTCCCTGGTCATGCTGTTTCGGCGATGTCGAAGCTAAGGGCCGGTACCGCGGGGCCTGGTGCCAGTCTGTCCCGTTGCCAGCGTTGTTGCCGTCGGTAAGGTATAAACGAACTTCCATTCGTTATAGGCCTTCTTGTTCTCGAAATCCGGATACTGTTCCGGGAATCCCGTCTTCTTGAGCGGCTCTTTATCGCTCTTGCTGTACACACCGGTGATGCGGTTCAACTTCGTTTGGTCGCGCACCACTTCGAAGTCCTCGCCGGTGATGGGGTCCTTGTAGGCCTGCCGGAGGTGCCGCTTGCCCGTGGGGGTCCTGCTGTCCTTCAAAAGCTCCTCAATGCTCGGTGGATATGCGCTTCTGCCGGGCAGGGCACGGTAATACCGCTCGATTGCCAGCCGGTACTGCTCTCCCCGGAACAGCAGCTCCTCCTCCTTTTCCCGCTGCATGACGAACGACCAGTACTTTCCCGCGGCTCCCATGCTGATGCCGAGGATGACGATGGCGACCAGGAGGGCGACGTAGGTAAAACCAGATGCATTCCGAATTTCGGATTTCGGATTCCGGATTTTTCCCCGCATCAATCCGCAATCCGCATTCCGCAAGATGTTTTGATCCACCTCATTCCACCTTCCCCTGGCTCACGAACGCTCCTCCGCACTCCATGAATACCTCGGTCGAGGTTTTCGTTCCGCCGGGCTCCGCCGGCGGGAACAGGGAGAGGACCTTCTTCGCCTCGCGTTCGGCGATCGATTCGAAGGTGAGCGTCCCGTCCTTGCCGATGAGGGGTCATGAAGGGGTGAAATACGTGCTGCTGGTTTTTCCTGACGAGTGTCTGAAGAAGTTTCCGCCTACCTGCTGTCTCCTGATTTTTGCTATTCTATGAACGTGACCCGGTTGATCTCCTTGAGCGTTGTATCACCTTTCAAGACCTTGGTGACGGCCGACTGACGGAGGGTGGTCATGCCCTCTGCGATCGCGGTCTTCCTGATCTCCGACGAGGGGCGTTTTTCGAGGATCATCTCGCGGATGCGGTCCGACAGGTCGAGAAACTCGGTAATTGCCTTCCTGCCCCGGAAACCCGTGAAGTTGCACTCCTTGCACCCCGCGGCGTCGGAGAAAGCATGGTTCTGGTACCGGTCCGCGTCCAGGGCGGACTCTTCGAGCTCCTTGCGGGTCAAGCGCACCTGCTTCCGGCACTTGGGGCAGAGCATGCGCACGAGGCGCTGGGCCAGGATGCAGTTGAGGGACGAGACGAAGTTGTAGGGCTCGATGCCCATGTTCAGGAAGCGGCCGAGCACGTCGAAGGCGTTGTTGGCGTGGACCGTGGTGAAGACCAGGTGTCCCGTAAGGGCGGACTGGACCGCGATCTGGGCCGTCTCGGCGTCGCGGATCTCGCCGACCATGATCTTGTCCGGGTCGTGGCGAAGGATGGACCGGAGGCCGCGGGCGAAGGTGAGGCCCTTCTTCTCGTTCACCGGGATCTGGACCACGCCGCGCAGCTGGTACTCCACCGGGTCCTCAATGGTGATCATCTTGTCCTCTCCCGTGTTGATCTCGCTGATCGCGGCATAGAGCGTCGTGGTCTTGCCGCTGCCCGTGGGGCCCGTGACGAGCACCATGCCATAGGGCTCCCGGATGCTCTTGCGGAAGCGCTTGAGGTCCGTCTCGTCGAAGCCGAGGCTCTCGAGCCGGAGGCTGTTGACGCCGGCGGTGATGGACTCTTTGTCGAGGATGCGGATCACGATGTCCTCGCCGAACGTCGAGGGCATGATGGAGACGCGGAAGTCGATGGTCTTGGCGCTGGTGCGGATCTTGAACCGCCCGTCCTGGGGCACGCGGCGCTCGGCGATGTCCAGGTCGCTCATGACCTTGATGCGCGAGACCATGGCGCTGTGGAACTTGATGTCGATGGGTTCCGTGGCCGGGTAGAGCACGCCGTCGATGCGGTACTTGATCATCACGTTCCTGTCCGTGGCCTCGATGTGGATGTCACTGGCGCGGCGCTGGATGGCGTCGAAGATCGTGGTGTGGATGAGCTTGATGATGGGGCTCTCGTCCTTCTCGATGGATTCGAGGGAGAGCACTTCCTCAGCGCCGTCCTCCTGCTCCTTCACGATGGAGAACTTGAAATCCTCGGAGACTGTCTGGAGCTTTCGCTCCGAGGAACCGCTGCGCTGCAGGGTCTCCTGGATGCCCGAGGTTGTGCTCACGCAGACCTCGATCGCGCGCTGCAGAAGGAGCTCCAGTTCGTCGATGACCGGGATGTTGTTGGGGTCGGCCAGGGCGACGACCAGCACCTCGCCGCTGTCCTCCAGGGGGATGAACTGGTAGCGCTGCATGATGTCCATGGGCACGAGCTCGAAGAACGCGGGGTTGATCCGGTGTTCCGCGAGGTCGACGTAGCGGAGGTCCCGCTGCTCTGCAAGGGACTGGGCGAGCAGCTCCTCGGTGATGAGGCCTTCGGCCAGCAGGATCTCGCCGATGCGCTTCTGGCGGTTGTCTCCCCGGGCGAGCGCCTCGTTGATGCGGGCCGCGGTGATGACGCCCTTTGCAACGAGGATCTCTCCCAGCCGTTTTCTGCGGAATGACGTCATTTCAGTTTCGCCCCCATTTCAAAGATCGGCAGGTACAGCGCCACGACGATGAACGCGATCACGATGCCCATGATGAGCATGAGCACCGGCTCGATCATGGTCGTGAGGTCGGTAAGCTTGTTCTCCACTTCCTGCTCGTAGAAATCCGCCACGTCCTCGAGCATCTGCGGGAGGTCTCCCGACGACTCTCCCACCTCGATCATCCGGACGGTCATGTCCGGCGCCAGCTTTGTCCGGGCGAAGGCGTCGGCGAGGCTCACGCCCTCGGTCAGGAGCTCACGGCTCTCCGTGAGATGCTTCGCGATGACGCGGTTGCTGATCACGCCGGCCGTGGTCTCCATTGCCTGCACCAGCGGGATACCGCCCCGCAGCACCGTTGCCAGGGTGCGGGTGAGCTGGGCCATGTAGTATTGGGTGAGGATCGTCCGCACCAGCGGCACCCTGAGCGTGAGCGCGTCGAGGACCTGCCGGCCGGAAGCGGTCCTCTTCCAGAACGACAGCCCGACGACAGCGGCAACGAGCCCTGCGCCGAGGAGGGGCGCGGAGGAGACGATGAAAGCGGTGAACGACACAAGCGCCGTGGTCAGCATGGGGAGCTTCGCCTGGTCGCTGTACATCTGGGTGAAATTGGGGATGATATAGAGGAAGAAGACCGCGAGCACGGCGACGAGCATGAGGACAAGGAAGACCGGATAGATGAGGGCAGAGCGGACCTTCCGTTTCAGGGCGATCGTCCGTTTCTGGTACGCGATGTACCGCATCAGGACGTCCACGAGTGCGCCGCTCTGCTCGCCTGCCCGGACCGTTGCCGTGAAGAGGGGCGGGAAAAAGGCAGGGTGGGCGGCCATGGCGTCGGAAAGGGCGGAGCCGCCCTTGACCGCCTCGATGATGCCCGCGAGGGCCGAGCGGTACCCCGGCTTCTCCATGCGCTTGTGCAGGATATCCAGGGCCTGCAGGATGGGCAGGCCCGCCTTGATGAGCGTCATGAACTCCTGGTTGAAGAGCAGGAAGTCCTTCGGGCTCGCGCCGCCGCCCCCGAAAACCGCCTGCTTCTTCTGGACGTCAAGGACCAGATAGCCCCTGGTCTCCAAGGCCTGGCGCACTTCAGCCACGGTTGCGGCCGTGAACTCATCGGCAACAGACGTCCCGTCCTCGCGTACGGCCTTGTAGGTGAAGATCGGCATACGTATTGATAATACAGAGAAAAGAAGGCGAAGTCAATGAAGGACGCGGGACTGGACGGTTACCGGTGCAGGTATGTGAAATATTTGTTGCTCTCTTTGCGAGCGGGTCCCTCGTTCGTCATTGCGAGCCGAAGGCGAGGCAATAACTCCCTTTAACTCGGGATAAACTCCGCAATCTCGGTGTTTGCGACATCAACAGACCGGTGATTGCTTCGTCGTAGAAAAAAGCTCCTCGCAATGCCATCTGAGATTTTCGGCAAACTACAAAGTCCGTCGCCCGGGTTTCTTGCTGGTCTTCTTGGCGCCGCCGGGCCAGCATTTCGGGCAGGGACCGGCACCGCGGTACTTGTGGCCGCGGCTGCAGGTCTTCCAGCCGCCCCGGTTCGTTCTCAGCATGACTGCTCCTCCACAGCATAACGCCCGCATGAGGAGCGAGGTTTTCGCGACTCACTCGTCGGCGTTGTTGGTTTAATCTTTGCTGTTTCGTTTCGAAACTACTTTATAAATGAGCAAGCCAATAAAAAGCGGGGTTACCACAAAGAGATCAAACACGACGCCCCATGAACAAGTGGCAATAGGGCCAAGATTTGAAAATTCCAAATTGAGAAACGAATAGAGTGGCCCGATAGGAAAGAAAAAAGCCAAATATCCAACGACGATAAAAATGAACAACGCTACTATGTAAGAGATAACGAGCTTCGGGATGCTCATTTGTATTATGCGATTAATCATCATCTCTAGTTACGGGCAGTCTCGCTGGCTTTTTTATCAGTCGTGTGTATTTATTTTGGCACTAGGATAGTCTTGAGGTACCGTCAACCAAAGAATTGCCAACAAGACCTACATTTGTCCGATAGTCCAGAATATCATCCATCGTTTATCCGCCGGATAGACCATTGCATAAAACAGAGGATCATTTTATCTAAATCGTTCGCCTCCTTCTCTCTTGGTTTATTGCGAGATAGCCGTTTCATAACATCGAGTTGTTACATCGCCGCGAAGCGCGTCAGCGCGTCCGACCCGTAGGTTAGGTTCATGATATATTGAGCATCATGACTTGATTCGTCGGACCTTTGTTGCCACGTTGTCCATGCGGGGAAGTACGTTCTTTTATTTCTTTTCACTGTCCATTAGTGACTCGATTGATGCAACTTTTTCGTCTCGCTTCAGAAGATAACCAACTTCAGCAGAGCCCGGGGCTCCTCGCTTGACCTCTTTATAATCTCGTCTGATATTCGGGAATTGATTCGCTTGTGGTTCCACAAGCCTCGCCTGGACGAACACATTATTATAAAAATACAACACAACATCTTTCTCTACGGTAAATGCGTATCTACGAGCTTCGAACTCATCTGGTGTCCCTTTTAGTCCGTATACAACCTTTTTAGGTGTGCCGCATATATGTTCAGCCTGGGATATAACATCATCTTTTGGAGCTCCGATCATTAATGCTGCAGTATGAGTAAATCCAGGCATCCTTTCAACTGCCGGTGCGCATCCAATCAAGATCTGGCCGACAGTAATTGCGAATAATGTGCAAGTCGTAATTCCATTTCATATCATATCCTCAGCATCTTCAAGGGCTTAACAAGTAGATTGAGTAGTTTTCCCGGTTTCTCCGGAAATCTGAACCTGTTCAAAGCACTATGTTCAAGGTAGCGGTGGAAAGTGCTTATTAATCAAGGTTCGACCCGTCGGCCAACATACCATTTTCATACATGAGGACTTTTCGGCCAACATCACTGTTTACTTAGTACACACGATCGGGTTTCCGCGCTGCTCGATCCTGCCTACGACTTACCTGCCCGTTTCGGACGATATGCCATCTTCATATACCGGTCACCACGGGCAAGTTCATCGAGCATCTGGGCAAGCCGCCGTTGACGGGTCGGTTCGAGCTTTGCCCGGATGATCCAGCCGACGTAATCGTTCTGCTGGTACGGAGGTCGCTCCCGATAGGCGCTCATGAGCTTGTTCCTGACCAGAGCAGCTCGCACGAAGGCCGGCATGGCGTGGCGCGGTCGTTCGAGGCGCGATGTCTGCGGTTTCTTCATGGGTCGTATTCTGCCAGATGATCAGCCCTATCGCCGGTGGTGTTCGTACGGCGATATATTATTTCAGGCTCTTCCAGTATTTCTTCTGGCGGGCGATGATGCTCTGGATGACGCGCTCGGCAGCGGGCGAGTCCATGACGGGCACGGCCCGGGCCGGTCCGGTTAGCGCCTGAAGGACCGAGCGCACGCCTTCGCGCAGGCCGTCGGGATTGTACCCGCCTTCGAGGGTGAGCAGGACCTTGCCGTTGCAGGTGGCGTTGGCGATGGCGCGGACCAGTGAAGGCAATGTTCCCGAACCCGTCGCCGGTCACTTCCATGCCGCCGAGCGGGTCTTTGACATAGGGGTCGAACCCGGCCGAGACGAGCACCAGTTCCGGCTTGTACTCTAGGGCAATGGGCCTCAGGATGCGTTCATACACGGCGAGGTATTCCGCATCGCCGAAGCCAGACGGGAAGGGTGCGTTCACCGTGAAGCCTTCGCCCTTGCCGCTGCCGACCTCGTCGAAGCTCCCGGTCCCGGGGTAGTGAGGATACTGGTGGGAGGAAAAGAACAGGACATCCTTGCGGTCATAAAAGGCCTTCTGGGTGCCGTTCCCGTGGTGGAGGTCCCAGTCCACGATCAGGATGCGCTTCAGGCCATGCTTCTCGATGGCATATTCAGCCGCTATAGCGATGTTGTTGAACAGGCAGAAGCCCATGCCGCGGTTGGGCTCGGCGTGGTGGCCAGGAGGGCGGACGAAGGCAAATACCGATTGCGGATTGCGGGTTGCGGATTTCGGATTGAGGATCCTGTCAACAGCCTCAAGCAGGCCGCCGGCGGCAAGGCGGGCGATCTCGTATGACCGGGCCGAGAGGCCGGTATCAGCGTCGAGGCGGGAGAAGGCCCTGCCTTCGGTGTTCGCCACGGTCTGGATGTAGAAGGGATCGTGGACCGACGCATAGCTCGTCCTCAGTGGCGAGACGCGGTTCGATGAGGGGCAGGCCGCTGAACTCCTTCGCGATAAGGTCGTGGATCACGCGGAGCCGGTTCGGGCTCTCCGGGTGGCCCTCACCGGCAATGTGCTCCAGGTACCGGTCGTCTTTGATGATGGCGAGGGAGCTCATAGTTCTGAAGGGGTGACGCGGAGACGCGGCGAGAAATCTTTCTTGCTGGTACGCCTTGTCCCTTCTCCCTGTCCCCGTGTCCCCGCGTCAGCTCTTTTCCAGCGACTCGATGAATTTCTGGAGCGCCGGCGGGGTCGGCAGTTTCTTTGGAACCGCGGTGCCCGGCGCACAAACGGTCAGTACCTTGGTCAGCAGGTCCTTGACGCCGAACTCGAGGACCTCCCGGGCGATCTTCGGCGTCACACCGTCCAGGAGCATGCTCTCGCGGTACCAGCCTTCTCCCCGCGGGGAAAGGAGCATGCATTCACCATAGTGGAGCGGCCGGGAGGTCGCGCCTTTCTTCAGCGCGATGGCCGAGATGTCCGCCCGCAGGAGCTGGAGACCCTTGAACGCGGGGTTCGAACAGATGCCGCTTGTCCCGCGGCAAAGGGGATCGAACTTCCTGATGTCGATCCCGCAGCACAGCGCGTACGCCTTCGGCCCGTGCTCCGGCGCCTGACGGATGATGATGTACAGGTAGTCGTTCTTGTACTCGTAGGAGGCGACACGCGTGATGGCCACGATCTGTTGACCGCCTTTCAGTGAGGAAGGGAACGGTTTTCGGGGTGCTGCGCCTCAGGAGGATCTCCGGGCGCTACCGGCTGCCCTGGGGCTTTGCGATCGGCGGCGGGGCGGCCTCCCGGTAGTTCTTCACATTGAGCTTATCCAGGAACTTCTGCATTGCAGGCGAGGTCGGAAGCTTGGCCGGGACCCTGGCATCGGGGGCGCAGACCGTCAGGACCGTCTTGACGAGGTCCAGAACGCTGAACTCCAGGATCTTTTTGATATCCTTCGGTGACGCTTGCTCGATCAGGAGGGGGGTCTCACGATACCATCCGTTGCCCACCGGCGGCGTGATAGAGCCGCACGGGAACTGCTCCGCATTTTTCGAACTGAGACCCAGCTTAAGGACGAACGAGGAGACGTCGGCCCGCAGCTGCTGGAGGCCCTTGAACGCCGGGTTCGAGCAGATCCCCGCTTTCCCCCAGCAGATAGGATCGAAACGCGGCATGTTGATGCCGCAGCAGAGAACATAGGCCTGCGCTCCCAGTTCCGGCGCCTGGCGCAGGATGATGTAGTAGTAATCGTTCTTGTGCTCGTACGATGCGACGCGCTGCATGGCTGACATGATGGCTACCGCACTTCTGCTGGAATAGTGAGCGGTCCCCGCTCATGGTCGAACAGCCGGGGCCGCTGCAGGCTCATGGCTACTGGGCCGTCTTGGATTTGGTCGTCTTTTTCTTGGTGCTCTTGGCTGCAGGCTTCTTTTTGTCAGCAGGTTTCGCCTTGGGCTTGGCCTTGCATTCCTCCAGGGCCTTCTTGTACCTTTCCGACTCCTGGGTCCGCTCTTCGAGCCACTGGGAGAGCTTCGTATTGTCCAGCTTCAGGGCCTCCACTTCCTTGAGCGCCGCGTCGCGCTGGGTCCGTGCTTTGTTGCCGTACACGAAACTGATGATGAGAAGGATCGTGACCACTGCCGCCAGGGAGATGAAGATCAGCTTTGACTTCTGTGCCTCGTCGATGCTGCCGCGTTCCGGTCTGCTTTCCATTTTATTATCACTCCTTCTTCGAAAGATGGGTAAGTTACATGCAGGTCAAACGCTTTATCACGAATGTTACGAATAAGAACGAATAGCACGAATACTGACTTGAATAGGGCGTCATTCGTGTCATTTGTACCATTCGTGTAATTCGTGTTAAAGAGTTTAGATCGTTGTGTTAGTGATACCGCTTCACTTCGAACCGGAACAGGGTGACGGTTGTGCCCGGAGGGATGCCGGCCTTCTGCATGGCGATGCCGACCTGTTCCTCCACGGTGTCCACGCCCTCGATGTCCGGCAGAAGGAGGCCCCGCCTGCCGCCCGCCTTGACGATGACGCCGTAGCGCTTGGCGTCCAGGTCCGAGAGGCTGTTCACCTGTTCGGGAGCGGTGAGCACATCAACGGAATATTCCAGGCGCTCAAGCTCTGCGGGCCTGACCGGGCTGAACCGGGGGTCGCACGTGGCCGAGCTGATGGCGTTTCGGATGACCTCGTTCGCGATGTCTCGTTCGCAGGGCTCGAACGTGCCGATGCATCCCCGGAGACCGCCCCGCACCTTGAGGGACACGAAGACGCCGGCTCTATCCTTCATTTCCTGCGTGAGGTCCTCGTCGCGCATGTTCAGGACCTTTCGCTCGCGAACATAGAGCTCGATGGTTTCCTTTGCAAGCTTGACGATCGGATGCATCACATCTCCCGCTGCACCACGTAGTCCGCCAGCGCCATGAGCGCCTGACGCGGGGGCGAATCAGGGAAGAGGTTGAGGGCCGCCTTGGCCTCATCGGACAGTGTCTGGGCGACCTTGAGCGCCTCATCGACGGCACCGTGCTTCGCCATGAGGCCCAGGGTGTAAGTAAGGTCGTTCTCGGTAACGGCGTCGGCCTGCAGAATGCTCCTCAGGGCTTCCTGTTCGGCCGGCTCCGCCTTGCGCATGAGATAGATCAGGGGCAGGGTGACCTTGCCTTCGTCAAGGTCCTTGCCGAGCTCCTTGCCGAGCTGCTTCTGGTCAGCCGCGTAGTCCAGCGTGTCGTCGGTGATCTGGAAGGCGAGGCCCAGCTTCTTGCCGTAGGCCGTGAGGGCGTCCTCCTGGGAAAGGGGGGCCTTGCTGATGATGGCGCCGAGTCGACAGGCCGCGGAGATGAGCACGCCGGTCTTGCACTCCACGAGCCGGAAGTAGTCCGCCTCGGCCATGTCCGCGTTCTGGATCTGCATGAGCTGCAGCACCTCGCCCTCGGACATGGTGGTGGTCGTTTCGGAGAGGACGTCCATGACCCGCTGGTTGTGAAGACGAACGCCGTGGAACAGGGCCTTGGAGTAGAGGTAATCGCCGACGAGGATGCTTGCCTGGTTGCCCCAGATCGTGTTCGCTGAAGAGCGGCCCCGCCGGACCTTGGCCTCATCGATCACGTCGTCATGCAGGAGCGAGGCCGTGTGGATGTATTCCACGACGCTGCCCAGAACGTACTCGCCGCTGTGTTCCCGGTACCCGCAAAGCCGGGCTGACAAGAGGTGCAGGAGCGGCCGGAAACGCTTGCCGCCGGCCCCCAGGATGTATTTGCTGACCTGGCGGATGAGCGGCACATCGGTGCCCAGGCTCTCATGGATCCGCGACTCCATGCGCTCCATGTCGGATTTGTATTCCTTGAGGATGTCCTGAAGGGTCGTGATCATCGAGGTGTTCCCAGGGGAAAACTGCTTGAATAATAGGGGAGAATCCGAGGAAAGTCAAGGGATTTGGGGTGGACATCTGCACACCAGGCGGCGTCGTACTATGTCGTAATATATTGTCATACCGTTGCGGCTGCGGTATTATAAAAAAAGTATCTTCTCCTTATTGAGTGGGCAAAAAGACGGTTCTTTGTCAGTTAGAGCAGCACGTGTCTGGCTATTGCACCTGTTTGCTGGGGATGTTTTTGCACATCCCTTTCGCGTCCTTAATCCAGGAGCGAGCGCATAGCGAGCGGTTAGAATAGCAACTTCCTTGAGGATCGGAGACCCCTGCAGTGTGTTGCAGGGGGCGACAATGCCTTTCTTGACCCATCTAAGGCCACGTCCGCTCGATCGCGCAAACTCGGCCTTCGGCCTCAAACACCCTGCACTCGCGCATGCGCACTCGTAAGCGCTGGGTGCAGGCAGTGCGCATCGCCCTGCGGGACGCGGCCTTAGGCCAAGATGGGTGCCCAAGAAACGCATAGGTCCGCTTCAGAGACGTGCCGAGTTTGGGTAAAGCCTCAAGCTTCTGCCTCTCCCAAGGCCCCTGCATCCCAGTGAATCCAGGAGCGAGCGCTTAGCGAGCGATTAGAATAAACACTACCCTGAGGATCGAAGCTCCAAGCATTTAGCAGCTGGGAGCTTTAACAGGTCCGCGCACACGCATGCGGAAGCAACAACAGCCAGTGCCACCACGAAGACAGGCAGACACGGCCGAGGCCGGCCGTGCCGGGCGAGGGGAAGAGCTGCTATGCCTGAAAAAGCCCGGTATCAGAACCGGCAGTGCATGCCTGCGCGGACCTGTGAGCCGGGGTGCAGAAAAATAATCATCGCCGTGCATACTCGACCCACTTGCGAATGAGAAGACCCAAAATAAAAAAGCCATCATGAACATCCTCCTGATCAGCACGAACCGGAATGCCCTGCCCATGCCGGTGATGCCCATCGGCGCCTGCATGGTGGCCGAGGCCTGCGAGCGCGCAGGCCATCGCGTCACGCTCCTGGACCTCATGTTCGAGCGGGAACCGCTCGCCGCGGTGCGGAGCGTGGCCCGGTCGTCCCGGCCCGATGTCGTGGGCTTGTCGGTGCGGAACATCGACAATAACGACATGCGGGACACGGTGTTCTTTCTCGAGGACCTCCGCACTATTGTACATGCGGTGCGTGAGCAGAGCAACGCACCGGTTGTCCTGGGCGGCGCTGCCCTGGCGGTCATGCCTGAGGCGATCCTGCGGTTCTCGGAGGTCTCCTGCGCCGTGCTCGGCGACGGAGAGAAGGTCTTTCCCCTGCTCCTGGAGCGCATCTCCGAAGGGGAGCCGTTCGGCGATGTGCCCGGCATCGCCTATCTCGACCATGAGGGTTTTAACAGCACGCCCTGTCCCGACGGGGGCGGAAGGGCGGAATGCGGCGCGCCCGACTACGGCCGCTGGGTGAACGTCGCCGCGTACCGTTCCCAGCTTGCCACAGCGCCGCTCCAGACCAAGCTGGGATGCGCATTCCAGTGCGTCTACTGCACCTACCGAAAGATCGAGGGGAATGGTCACCGGCTGGCCGAGCCCGCGGCCGTGGCCGATGCCGTGGCACGGCTCGCAGCATCGGGGCTCAGGGACATCGAGCTGGTGGACAGCGTGTTCAATGCTCCCTATGACCACGCCCGGGCGGTGTGCGGCGCACTGGCAGGTGCGAAGCATGGCGCGCGGCTCCAGAGCCTGGAGCTGAACCCGCGGGCATTCGACGACGAACTGGTCGCTGACATGGAACGTGCAGGGTTCGTGGGCATGGGGCTGACGGTGGAGAGCGCGTCCGATGTCGTGCTCGCGGGCCTGCGCAAGGGCTTCACCACCAGGGAAGTGCACCATGCCGCTGACGTGGTGCGGAGGCACGACCTCCCCTGCGCCTGGATCTTTCTGCTTGGCGGGCCGGGCGAAACGCAGGAAACGGTCCGGGAGACTCTTCGCTTTGCCGAGAGCCGCACCCGGCCCCAGGATGTGGTATTCTTCAACATCGGCATTCGCGTCTATCCGGGCACGGAGCTGGAATCCATCGCCCGGCGGGAAGGAGTCCTTACCGCTTCACCGGAGAACATGCTCTCCCCGGTGTTCTATGTATCGCCCGACGTCGATGCCGGCTGGATGATGAACGAGGTCAGGCGGTCCATGGGCAGCCACATGAACTTCATCAATACTGACTCCATCGGGCTTTCCATCCTGCCATCGGTCCATCGCATTGCCTACCGATTGGGCGTGCGGCCGCCGTTATGGCGCCATACTCGGTTCATCCGCAGGATCCTTCGGCTAGCGGGGATGGATGTGTGAGGCAGGGTCAGGAGTCAGGGGAAGCCCAACATCCAATGCTCAAAGAAAAGAACAACAATACCTCCATTGTATCCTTCGCGACCGCGGTCCCGAAGTATCACTGCGATCAAGGCTTTGCCGAAGAGTTCATGAAGAAGCACTTTGGCAACAGGCTGAACAGCCGGAGCATGGGGCTCATCCGTACCATCTTCTCCCACCCGAGCATCCAAAAGCGCCATTTTGCCATTGATGATCCGTCGTGCCTCGTGGACGAGGACCCGGACCGCCGTATCGAACGGTTCACCGAGCAGTCCATCGAACTGTCCGCGCAAGCGATCGGGTCGGCGCTGGAGAAGGCCGGCATCGGCGTGAAGGATGTGTCGGGCATCGTGGTGAACACCTGCACGGGATACATCTGTCCGGGCATCTCGACCTACCTGATCGAGCGCCTTGGCCTGTCGCGGAGCGTCCGCGCCTTCGATATGGTCGGGAGCGGCTGCGGCGGGGCGATCCCGAACCTCCAGGCTGCGGAATCACTTGCGAAGACCATGGGCGGCGCAGTGCTCAGCGTATCCGTCGAGATCTGCAGCGCAACGCTCCAGATGGACAATGACCTGGACCTGATCCTTTCGAACGCCCTCTTCGGCGACGGGGCTGCCGCGGCCGTGGTCCGGGACAGCCGAGAAGGATGGGAGATGGTCGCGTCGGCAGGGAGGTACGTGCCGGAACAGCGAGAGACCATCCGGTATGTCCATAAGAAGGGCCAGCTCCACAACCAGCTTTCGCTCAAGCTGCCGGAGCTCGTGAAGAAGGCCGCGGCAGAGGTCGTGGGGGAGGTGCTTTCGTCCCAGGGCCTGAGCGCAGGCGACGTGAAGCACTGGGCGCTGCACACGGGCGGGGAGAAGATCATCAATGCTGTCCGGGACGAGATCGGCATCGCCGAGGAGCGGCTGGCACCGACGCGCAAGGTCCTTTTAGAATACGGAAACATGTCGTCGCCCACTGTCTGGTTCGTGCTGGACGAGGTCCAGAAGAACGGCGTGGCTTCCGGCGACTGGTGCGTCATGGTTGCCTACGGCGCGGGCCTGTCGGCGCACGCGTATCTCCTGGGAAAGGCGATGCCGCGACAGTTTTCAGCATTAGCCCCCTTCCTCGTTTCTTATTCTTGCCATTTACTTTTCATTATAGTATTCTCTTCCTCATAATGAAGGCAACTTGAAGGCGAACGAGGATGCACGATGCCGATCAATTCGGACAAACCGCATTTATGGAAAGCCGACGTAGCCCAGTCGATCGATTTCTATAACGACTGGTTCCTTCGCTTCGCCCCCGGCACTTACCGCAAGCAGCGCATCATCCGCACAAAAGAAGTTATCGACACCTTCGAAAAAACCTACAACCTATCCCAGATCACGCCTAATGTTCTGAAGGAAAGCCCCGGAATCCTGCCCATCCTCCGTATGGTCACTGCACCGCCCCTAGCAAGAGACCGCCTTATTGGACTTGCTCACCTCAACAAGGCAATGATCGGCGCGATGGAAGGCAGCGAAGACAAACCACCGAGACTGCCGGTCCGCATGGACAAGGCCGACCTTGATGAGGGATTGCAGCGCATAAACCGAGGATCGTTAGTTACGGTGAAATCAAGTTTTACCCAAGTGGATAGAAATAATCTCAAACCTTTTGAGATTTTTGTTCCGGCTTGTCCGGGTTAGGATATAATTTATCCATGTCCACCACAAGGAACACCGAGAACTGCATGGTCTGCGGCGAAAAACTTGATTACCTGCAGACTGCCGTGGACGTCTCCTGCACGTACTGCGGGGCATCCTTTCATGCGCACATCAAGTGTCCGAAGGGCCACTCTGTCTGCGATCTCTGCCACGGCAAGGAAGCGCGCGCCCTCATCGAGGGTCTTGCCTTGAGCTCGACATCCCCGGACCCCGTGGAGATCGCCGAGTTGATGATGGCCCTTCCTCAGCTGCCCATGCTCTCATGCGACCATGCCTCTATCGCGGCTGGCGCGCTCATGGCTGCGCTCAGGAACTCGCCCTACGGATCGAAGATCGGGGAGGCGGAGGTCCGGGAGGCTTTTTCCCGGACCGGGAAGCAGGCGCACGGCGGTTATTGCGGCCTCACCGGCGTGTGCGGCGTCGCGCCGGCCATCGGCGCGGTCGTCTCGATCTTCCTCGGCGCATGCTGCGGATCGGACCGGGAGCAAAAGATCGTGATGGAAGCGGTCACGCGGGTCTCTCAGGCCATCACGGACCTGACGGGACCAAGCTGCTGCAAGGCCTATGTGCGCGCGGCGCTTACGGTCGCGGTCCCGATGTTCTCCGAGAAGTTCGGTATCGTCCTGCCGGTGAAGAATTCGTCGGTCGTCTGCAACCACAGCGAGAAACACCCACACGGATGCCGCGAGGAGCAATGCCCATACTACCGGAAACCGTCGAAGGACCTCTTCGCCGGATCGAAGTTCGTGCCCGGAACCATTGCCTGCGTCACCTGAAAGCCCTGAACCCGCCCCGGAGGGGCGGTTCGGGATTCAAAATTCAAGATTCGATATTCAATAAAACGGCATGGAGATCCTGAGAAGCGGAATTCAAGATTTGACATTCAAAATGCCACAAGGATGAAAAGTTACGCTCTTGAATCTTGAATATTGAATCTTTAACGATGTCTATTCCCTCCACCCATATCCATACCTGCCCGAACTGCGGCACGACGATCGAGGAAAGCCGGTACGTGATGCGGCCGGACGGCACCTTCCGGTGCGAGCACTGCTACTTCAACAACACCTACCTCGAAGGCGTCGTACACTCCATCGATACCGCCTACCTGGTGACCCTTGAGGCATTCGTGAACGCCATCGATGCACACGAACACGAGGTGGGGAACCACTCGCTGCGGGTGACGGAGTTCTCGATGATCATCGGGAAGGCCTGCGACGTCCGGGGCAGGGACCTCGTGGACCTCTACTGCGGAGCGCTGCTCCACGACATCGGCAAGATCGGCGTACCCGACGCGGTCCTGCACAAGACCGGCCCGCTCGCGCCGGAGGAGCAGGACGCCATGCACCAACATCCCGAGATCGGCTATCGCATCATCGGCCACATCGGTTACTTTGCGCGGGCTGCCGAGATCATCAGGACGCACCACGAGCATTACGATGGATCGGGATATCCCCGCGGGCTCAAGGGAGACGAGATCCCGCACGGGGCGCGGGTCTTCGCCATTGCCGACGTGCTCGACGCCTTGACCGTTAAAAGGCCGTACCGGGAGGCGCTCAGCTTCGAAGCTGCGCTGGAGGAGATCATCAGGGAATCGGGAACGATCTATGATCCGGCGGTGGTCCAGTCGGCGCTCAAAGCTTCGGCCGAGCTCAAGGACTATGTGGGGAGGATCGTTTTCAGCGGTATGGACCATGGACCGGAACGAACGACCGTTCTTGGCGAATAAGGCGGTCGCCGTACCTTAAAGGTCCCTGCAGCAAGCTGCAGGGTATCTGCGATCCTCAAGGTAGTAATAATGTACTCTCATCGCCCGCGAACCCCCTGCACTCGCGGTTCCACTCGTAAACGCTGGAGGCAAGACCCCGCACCAAGCTTCGGGGAATGCGCTCGTTCCTGGTTCAACCAAGGGCGGTTCGCCGTGTCGCAGGGTCATGCGATTCGGGGCTGCGGGAGCAGAATGTGTACCCCGGTGTGCACTATCTATCATGAGGATTATGCAAAGGAGGAGTAGACGTGGAAAAAACTGCCAGTATTTCAAAAGTATTTGCAAGAGGATGTATGTTGATGTTTGCTGGCCTTGTCATGGTAACGTGGGCCGGAGTAAGTGACGCGGCTCAAGCGCAGGGGCAGGGGCCCTGTGCTGACGATGTCGCGAAGTACTGCAAGGACGTCCAGCCCGGCGGCGGCCGGATCGTTCGCTGTCTGAAACAACATGAGAATGACCTGTCACCGGCCTGCAAACAGCATGCAGTAGAAGTGAAAAAGAAAGGGCAGGAGTTCCGCGCAGCCTGCGAGGACGACGTACTCAAGCTTTGCGGGGGCGTCAAGGTCGGCAGCGGCAGGATCATCAACTGTCTGAAACAGCACGAGCAGGAACTGACGCCTGACTGCAGGGCACAGATGCAACAGAAGCGGGAGCCAAAGGCAAAATAAAAGGATGGCCATGCCTGTCATTCCAATGGAACGGGCATAGGCTTCGTTTCCCCCGGGATGTATCATGATTCGTGCATGTCGCACCTTCAACCTTGAATCTTAGACCTTGGCCTTTCACCTTGAACGTTGAACCAGTAGTCACTCTATGCCCCACCTCTGGATCGTCCTATCGCTCACCTCTGCGTTCTCCCTCGCGACCAGCGACGCCCTGACGAAGCGGATCATCACGCCGGGGAACGAACATGCCATCGCCTGGCTCCGCATCGTCTATTCGCTGCCGGTGCTCGGCGCGGCCATGCTGTTCTCCCCCATCCCGGCCCTCGACGGGGCGTTCTATGCGGCCTTCGGCACCGCCCTTCCCCTGGAGATCGCCGCAATACTGCTTTATTACAAGGCGCTCCGGGTGTCGCCGCTCAGCCTCTCCCTGCCGTTCCTGTCGTTCACGCCCGTGTTCCTCATGCTCTTCTCCCGGCTCATCATGGGCGAGGCCGTGTCGGCGTCCGGCGCCGCGGGCATCGCGCTCGTCGCCCTGGGCGGCTACAGCCTGAACCTGTCCGCTCTGCGGGAGGGCCCCCTGGGGCCGCTGAAGGCGGTGCTGCGGGAGCGAGGATCGCTGTACATGCTGATCGTCGCCATGATCTACAGCGCCACCTCGGCGCTGGGGAAGCTTGCCATCACGCACTCATCGCCGGCTTTCTTCGGGGCTACGTACTATTTCGCGCTCGCTGTCTGTCTCCTGCCGGTCATCGCGTTCCGGCAGGGAGGACGGCAGTTCCTCCTCCAGCTTAAGGATACGGCGCGGGCCGCGCTTCTGCCCGGTGCCTTCGATGCGCTTCAGTCGGTCACCCATTTTTTTGCCGTGAGCATGGCCAACGTTGCCTACATGATCGCCATCAAGCGCCTGAGCCTCATCATCGGGAGCGGGTACGGGTTCCTGCTCTTCGGTGAACGGAACATCCGCGAGCGCCTGGTCGGCGCCCTGCTCATGTTCGCGGGGTTTGTCGTCATCGTCGTGTTCACGTGACCCGGTCATTGACTTTGGAACGATTCTATGAGAAGGTCGTACACTGGATATCCCCGGAAGGAGCCTGCCATGAAATGGATCACGCGCGAAAAGGTGAAGGTCGACCGGGTCGCCTGCCCCTGGCTCATCAGGAAGTTCGTGGACCGGGACGCGGAGCTCCTGTTCGTTCCCGTTGACCAGGTCGAGAGCGAGGCCCGGCGGACCGGCGCCATTCCTTATGACGTGCCCGGCGTCGAGCTGGGCCATGATGGTCAGCGGTGCTCATTCGAGGCGATCATCATGAAGTTCGGCCTTGGCGCCGACCCTGCGCTCGCGCTGCTTGCGCGGATCGTGAACGGCGCGGACACCGACAACAGCCTCTACCATCAGCCCGAAGGCCCCGGCCTGGCCGCCATCGCAGAAGGGTTCCGGCATCTTGGGTTTGCGGACGACCATGCGGTCAACGCGGCCGAGTGGATCGTGTACGACGCTCTCTACGCCTATTGTCAGGAAATGGTCAGGCAGAACAGGCCCCATGGCAAATATCAGGAATGACGTCATTCTGCTCTTCGCAGCCCGGACCGTGAGGCTCTTCGCCTATGGCGGGTTGTCCGTCATCCTCGCCCTGTACCTGGAAGAGACGGGCATGTCGCGGGAGACGATCGGCCTCCTGTTCACGCTCACCCTGGCCGGTGACGCGGGGATCACGCTCTGGATCACGACCACGGCGGACCGAGCAGGCAGGCGGCGGATGCTGCTGCTCGGATCCATGCTTATGGTTGCGGCCGGCTCCGTGTTCGCCTTCACCGGAAATCCCGCGCTCCTGATCGCTGCGGCGATCGTCGGCGTCATCAGCCCGAGCGGAAACGAGGTGGGGCCGTTCCTGTCCATTGAGCAGGCGTCGCTGTCGCAGCTGGTCCCGTCGGAAGCGCGGACGCGGGTCTTCGCCTGGTACAACCTGGCAGGCTCGCTCGCCGGCGCGGTCGGCGCGCTTGCAGGCGGCATGCTTGCCCACGGCCTCCAGCATGCCGGGTTCACGGCACTCCATTCCTACCGCGCCGTGCTGCTCGGCTACGCCGGGAGCGGCCTGCTGCTCATGCTTCTCTTCACCCGGCTTTCCACCGATACCGAGGCCGGCGTGGCGGCGCCATCGGAGCGGCGCGTACTGGGGCTTCATCGGTCGAAGAGCGTCGTGCTGAAACTGAGCGCCCTGTTCGGCCTCGACGCCTTCGCCGGCGGGCTTGTGATCCAGAGCATGGTGGCCTACTGGTTCCATATCACGTTCGGCGCCGACGAGCAGATGCTCGGTGCGATCTTCTTCGGCGCCAACATACTGGCAGGCGCGTCGGCGCTGCTGGCCGCTAAGTTCGCCGCCCGGTTCGGCCTGATCAATACGATGGTCTTCTCTCACATTCCCTCGAACATCCTGCTCTGCCTCGTGCCCTTCATGCCGGGGCTGGGCTGGGCGATCTTCGTGCTGATGCTCCGCTTCAGCATCTCGCAGATGGACGTCCCCACCCGGCAGTCCTACACCATGGCCGTGGTTGCCCCGGACGAGCGTGCAGCTGCATCGGGCGTCACGACCATCGCCCGGTCCGTCGGCGCGTCGCTCTCGCCCGCGCTCGGCGGGATCCTCCTCGCGACACCGGGGCTCATGGCCGCGCCGTTCGTTGCGGCCGGCGGGATCAAGATCCTGTATGATCTGCTGCTGTACCGGAGCTTCCGGCACGCGGACAGGACGGGGTGAAGATGACGAAAGAGCGGGCGCTCAAGAGGATTGCCGGGGAGATCACACGTTGCCGATCGTGCAAACAAGGCTGCTCCGGGGAGGCCGTGCCGGGGGAAGGGGACGCTGACGCCAGGGTCATGTTCATCGGCGAGGCGCCTGGGCGCGAGGAGGCGAAGACCGGAAGGCCATTCGTGGGGCGTTCGGGAAAGCTGCTGCGCCAGACGATCCGGGAGATCGGGCTCGCAGAGGAAGAGGTCTTCATCACCAGCCCGGTACACTATCTTCCGGACCAAGGCACGCCGTCGAAGGAGATGATCCGCCACGGCAGGGAGCATCTCTTCGCACAGCTTGCCATCATCGAGCCGGACATCATTGTGCTGCTGGGGAATACCGCCTGCGCGGCCCTCCTCGACACCAAGGTGGAGATAACGAAGAAGCACGGAACGATTGTTCGAAAGGACGACAGGACCTTTTTCATCACCGTTCATCCCGCCTATGCCGTCCGCTTCACCAAGGGGAAGGAACTGCTCTTCCGCGACTTTGCCAGGCTGAAGCGGTTGATCAAGGCCCCGAGGTGATGTCCCCGATGCTCCGGCCCGGACTTGCAATGTATGATGAACGAGTTATGAGAGGGACCGTGAGGTGAGGAGGATGGCATGAGCTTTCAGTGGACCGAAGACCTGAGCACCGGCGTCGACGACATCGACGCCCAGCATAGGGAACTGATCCTGCATGTGAACACCCTGCTCGATGCCTGCAGTCATCAGAAGGGCAGGGACGACATCGGCAGGTTCCTCGACTATCTAAGCGAGTACGTTGCCTTCCATTTTGCTGCCGAAGAGCGGGATATGACGTATTATCACTATCCCGGCCTGGCCGCGCACGAGCAGGAGCACGAGCATTTCAAGAAAGTGGTCGGGGGTCTGAAACGCGAATTCGCCGAGCACGGGGCGGGCATCAGCGTGGTGCTGATGACGATGCGCGCGTCCTGCGACTGGCTGGTCAATCACATCAAAAAGACCGACAAGTCAATGGCGGCGTACCTGAAGGACCGGACCGGGAAATAGCGAAGCTCCGACAGGGGAAGGCCGACGCGGGGCATGGCATGTGCCGCTTTGCCGTCACGGGGAAGTGAATCCAGGAGCGAGCGCTTAGCGAGCGATTAGAATAAACACTACCCTGAGGATCGAAGCTCCATGCCTCTTGCAGCAGGGAGCTTAAATCCAGGAGCGAGCGAATGCCCCGCAGCTTGCTGCGGGGTAGCGAGCGATTAGTATGAAGAGTACTGCCTTGAGGATCGAAGATTCCCTGCAGCGACTCGACTGAGTGTTCGACTGAGCTCACGCCGAAGTCTCGCCGAAGTCTTGCTGCAGGGAGCTTCAACTCTTTTCGGGCAGGGGCGGACATCACCGATCGCTCGGGAGCGTCACCGCCTTGAGCGCATTGAAGGGGCCGAAGGACCTTAGCCGCTGCAGCTGCAGCTCGTTCGCCACGTAGAAGGACCCGGCGAAGGCAAGGGCGTTCAGTGAGATATCCTCAAAATGCTCCCGGGAGCGGGGCACGAGGAGCATCCACTGGCGCGTGACCAGCAGGCAGTACGGCATTGACTGGCGCGGAAGGATGGCTGCGCCGGGGGTGCCCATGCCGACGCTGCCGAGCATGGCGGCGTACAGATCGAACGATTCAAGAGCCGCCTCGCGGGGCTTTTCCAGCATATCGTACCGCAGCCGGACGAAGGAGTGGCGGAACGGAAGCACGGGGAGGGGGCCCGGGACGGACATCGGTCCCGATGCGTATAGCAGGGGTTCGATGGGTATCCGTGGGCGCTCGGGGGTCAGCGGGAGGGGAACGATCTGGAGGTGCTTGTGCGGCTGGCTCGCACCGGCTTCGCGCCCGCCGTTGTAGAAACCGAGCCCGTCATATTCCGCCATGCAGAGCCAGAGCGCCTCGAAGTCCCTGAGCGTGAGCAGTGTTTCCTGGTCCTCGAAGTGGCGGGTGACGATGAGCAGGTGGTGGTCCACCACGTTGTACTTGTTCAGGACCGCGATGTGCGTGTCCGTGACGTCCGCGACGGTGAGCTCCTTCTCGGGAGGGGAAAAGGGATTCGCGTTCCGGCCCGCTCCGGCATCCTTGTCCTGCTGAACGCGAGCGGCCGCCTTCTCTTCGAGGGTTTGGAGAACGCGGACGAAGAACCGGACGCCGCCGTCCTCGATGAATACCTGGTTCGTGGGGAAGGAGCGGAGGGCGCCGCTCTTGAGTGCATGCTCCGTGGTCCTGAGCATCTGTTGCCAAAGGGTCCCTTTTTCCAGCATGTGATTCTCCCTCGTTCCGGATTGGATTATAGCATATCGGCAGCGTGAAGAAAAATACGCAGGAAACCGCCGGGTCCAACCTATGACCTGGGTCATAGCGCATTCCGACGGCAATGCCTATCATGGAACTGCAGAGTGAAGCTGCGGACAAGAGAAGGAGGGATATCATGAAAGAGCTGAACGTGACGATCATTGCCCCGCGGGAGCGGCACCCGCTCATCTTCAAGACCTTTGATGAGATGGAAAAGGGGGGCGCATTCGTACTGGTCAACGACCACGACCCCAAGCCGCTGTACTATTCGTTCCTCCACGAGCGCGAGGGGCAGTTCGGATGGGACTATCTTGCCCAGGGGCCCGAGGAGTGGAGGGTCAGGATCTCGAAGAAGTAAGTTTGTGTTACCATACTGCGAAGAGGTGAGATCCGGTCCGGGAGGGGGAAAACGGCCGATGGTACCGAACATCGATTATGGGCTTTGTGAAGGGTGCGGCGGCTGCGCCGAGGCATTTCCCCAGTTCTTCGAGATGCGCGAAGAAAAGGCCTGGGTCATCAATGCTGAAAAGTTCGACGAGGCACCGGACCAGGGCATCCTGTTGATCTGCCCCTATTACGCCATTTCGATCGAGTGAATCCGCGCAATGCTGATGCGGGGGCTGTTCCGCTTGGATGCGAGGTGCGGGCCGTTATTGACCTTCCAAGGCCGCTTTTCCTACCGAATCATCCACGGAATCCCTGCTTTTCCCCCGCTTGACTTCCCAGAGCTTTTTCGCCAACTGTTCGATGTATTCCCGATTCTCGACCGTTTCCCGCCACTGTGAGGGGATCCCCTCGATGCCGTAGCAGGCGCCGGCTATGGCGCCGGTCATGGCCCCGATGGTGTCCGCATCGCCGCCGAGGCTCACGGCATAGATGACGGCGTTCCTGAAATCGCGTGTTGACAGGAATGCGTAGATGGCCGTCGGCACCGATTCCAGAGACGACCCGCCGGTCCCGAGGTTCGCAACGACATCCTCCTTCGCCGGGTCCTCTGCCAGCAGCGTGACGACGGTCTTCAGCCTCTCCTGGTACGGGCCTGGCTTGGCGAACATCCGGAGCGTGCCGAGGTACTCGGTGATTTTGATATCCTGCGGGTCAGCGAGCACGGCAAGGGCAACGGAACAGGCCTGGAGGGCGGCACCTTCGAGACCCAGCTCATGGCTGTGCGTGATGCCCGCGCAGTTATAGGCGATATCGCGGAGCATGCGGGGGTCATCAAAGTACATGAGCCCCACGGGCGCGATGCGCGTCGGAGCGCCGTTCCCGAAGGACCCCTCCGGGTAGATGTCCCGATCGATCATGCCGAATCCCAGTTTACCGTTCCGCATGAGGCGGAAGACCCGGGAGAGCGTGTGCCCGTAACGCCGCCATGGTTCCTGTTCGTATTTCTTGAGGATCCGCTCCGCCATGTGCCAGTAGTGGAAATCTTTGTATTCGACGAGCGATTCGGCGACGGCGATGGTCATGGCAGTATCGTCGGTATAGCGGGGGGACAGGTCGGCGACCTCCACGTACTCCGAAGAGCCTGCGCGCCGCGCGCCGAGCGAATCGCCGACGGCCGTGCCGATGAGGCAGCCGATGAATTTTGAGAGTTTCCGGTCCATGGGTGTCAGCGGTGTCCTGATGTGCGGGTACTGCGGTCCCGCATGAGAGCAGAGATAGCGATACACACTCGATATGATTGCCATTATAGCGGGGAAATCCTTCAGATGCAAGTTGTTGCAGCGGGATGTGTTGCAGCGGGACGAGGCAGGAGATCAGGATCCGACAACAAGTATTGAGACAGGTCAGACGCGGATCAACATCATGATAAAAGAGAAAAGCGGATACTATCCAAAACTAAGCATTGAAGCCCCCTGCAGCAAGCTGCTGGGAATCTTCGATCATCAAAATAGTTTCGTCATTCTGATCGCTCGCCAACCACGCAGAACTCCGCGGGGAATGCGCTCGCTCCCGGATTCACCTGCCGGCTAAACTGCCGGACGAGGGATAATTCGCTGTTATCCGACTCCTATCCTATTGTATCCGTGTCACATGCCGTATGGAGGATGGGTACAGCGGCCCGTCTCCGAGGAAGGCAGGTCCGTCAGCCGACGATCTGTCCGATGAAATCGTCCCGCGACATCTCAAAGAGGGACTGGGGAGGAGCGAAGCGGTCCCCGTATTGCGCCGCGTAGGCGTCGAGCCGCTCGACGATATACTTTGCCCCGAGGCTTTCCGCGTACCTGAGCAGGCCGCCGCGGAACGGCGGGAACCCGATGCCGAAGACCAGCGCTGCGTCCAGCAGGTCCGGCCGGTCGATGATCCCGGCCTCGAGGCAGAGGACAGCCTCCTTGATCATCAGGAACACCGCTCGTTCGACGATCTCCTGTTCCGGGATCCATCCCTCGTTCTTCGCCCGCTTCGGCAGAAAGCTGTATACGAGGGGGCTGGCTCCGCCTCGTTTTCCGTGCAGGTAGAGATAAAATCCCCTCCCGTTCTTCTTGCCGTAGAAATTGTTCTGATAGAGCTTCTCAAGGAGGGGGGATGCCGTTATGCGTTCGCCCAGTCCCTCGCGAAGGATTCCGGAGACCTTGTGCGCGATGTCGATGCCGATCTCGTCCAGCAGGATGAAGGCGCCCATGGGCATGCCGAAGTTCAGGAGCGCATGGTCGATCTCCTCGATCCTGCTCCCTTCTTCCAGCATGCGGAGCGCCTCGCCCAGATAGGGCATGAGGATGCGGTTCACCAGGAACCCCGGGCCGTCGTTCACGACCACCGGGAGCTTGCCAAGCCTCCGGGACAAGGCAGCGACGGCGGCGACGGTCTCGGGCGATGTTCGTTTTCCCCGGACCACCTCCACGAGCGGCATTTTCTCCACAGGATTGAAAAAGTGCATGCCCACCACCTGGCCGGGGCGCGCAGAGACCGTTGCCAGCTCGGTGATGGAGAGCGACGAGGTGTTCGACGCGAAGAGCGCCCTTTCGTTTGCCGCCTGTTCAAACTCGCGCAGCACGTTCTTCTTGACCTCCATGTTCTCCACGACTGCCTCGACAGCAAGGTCCACGCCGGTGAAGCCGCTCATGTCCGTTGTCCCCGTGATCCGGTCCATGCCGTCCCGCGCCTGGAGCATATCAAAGATCCCTTTTCTTGACCGCTTTCTGAAGATCTCGTCCGCAGTTCTGAACCCCGCCGCCACCGCCTTCGGCGTGATGTCCTTCATTCGTATGACAAGGCCCTTCTCGGCGAAGAGCTGGGCGATGCCGCCGCCCATGACCCCGGCCCCGATGACTCCGGTCCGGGTTATTGCGAGCGCCGAGGGCTGCTCGCCCTTCTTCAGCGCCTCGTTCAGGAAAAAGACGTTGATCAGGTTCTTCGAGACCCCGGAGGTGATGAGGCCTCCGATCACCCTTGCCTCGTTCTCGTAACCGGCCGAACGCCCGTGCGCGAGACCGTGCCGCACCGCGTCGAGGGCCGCGGGCGGGGCGGGATAGTTGCCTCGTGTCTCCGCAGCTACGCTGCGCCTCGCCGTCCGGTAGATGAGGGCCCGTGTCAGGGGAGAACTTTCCAGGATCTTGATGAACAGCGGTCGTTTCGCCCGGATGCCCGAAGGCCTCGGTCTGCCGATCGCCTGCTTTGCGACGCTCACGGCAACGTCCAGGAGCATCTCGGGGTACGTCACCTCGTCGGCGAGTCCGATCTTCTTCGCTTTTTTCGCATGGACGCTTTTCCCCGTCAGGATCATTTCCAGCGCGTTCGTGAGCCCCACCAGCCGCGGCAGGCGCTGCGTACCGCCGAAGCCGGGGATGATGCCGATCTTGACCTCCGGCAGGCCGAGGGCGGTCTTCGCGTCATTGCTCACCACACGGTGTGAGCAGGCAAGGGCCAGTTCCAGTCCACCGCCCATGCAGGCGCCGTGGATGGCGGCCACGGTCGGGAAGGGAAGCGCCTCGAGCTTGTTCATGACCGATTGGCCCCTGCGGCTCAGTTCCTCCCCCCGCGTTGCGTCGGTGATGGCGCGGATCTCGGCGATGTCGGCGCCGGCGATGAAAATAGCCGGCTTACCGCTCCTTACGACGAGCGCCTTGACCTGTTGGTCCGCCGCGAGCTCGTCCAGGAGCCGGTCCAGTTCGTCCATCGCCGGCGTGGTGAGCTTGTTCACCTTCTCGCCAGGGAGGTCGAAGGTCAGGACGGCGATGCCAGCTTTGTCTATTTCGTAGCTGAATGCTGACATAAAAATACCTCTCTCAGAATAAACAACGCATGAATAGGAATAACTCTTACCGCAGAGTGCGCAGAGGTCGCTGAGGAGAACAGATTGAGAAATACTTCCCTTCAACCGATCGGACTTTGCGGCGAGCCGATTTCGTTGCTTCTCATATTAATAAAGAACTCACTCGGCGTTCTCCGCGATCTCAGTGGTGAAAATTAATCGCTTTACAATCTTTCCACGATCATCGCGCCGCCCTGGCCGCCGCCGATGCACATGGTGGCGAGTCCGGTGGCAAGCCCCCGCCGCTCCATCTCCTTGAGCAGCGTGATCACGATGCGGAGACCCGACGAGCCGACAGGGTGTCCCAGAGCAATAGCGCCGCCATTCACGTTCATGATGTCCCGCCGAAACTCACCGATGGGCTCCTCTCCGGACAGATGCTTCCGGAAGAACTCCTTCGATACCGCAGCTTTCTCGCAGGCGATCACCTGGGCGGCGAAGGCCTCATTCAGTTCGATGAGCTCGATGTCATGGATCTTCATGCCCGCAAGCTTCAGCGCTTTGTGCGTGGAAAAAACCGGTCCGAGGCCCATCCTTGAAGGGTCGTTTCCCGCAAAGGCGAAGGCCTTGATCCGCCCCAGGGGCTTGTACCCCAGCTCCTTTGCCCGGTCGGCGCCCATGATGAGCGCTGCCGCGCCGCCGTCGGTGATGGGGGACGAGTTCCCCGGCGTGACCGTCCCGTACTTCCTGTCGAAATAGGGCTTGAGACGCGCCAGGTCCTCCAGGGTCTGATGTTTGCGCGGGCCGACGTCCTCTTCCACGGCCTCGAACTTCGGCGGCGCGTAGAATGCTGCGATCTCGTTCCTGAACTTCCCCGCCTCGTTCGCCGCCGTCCACTTCTGATGGCTCCAGAGCGCGAACTCGTCCTGTTCCCGCCGCGTGATCCCGAAGTCTCGCGCCAGGTTCTCTGCGGTCTGGCCCATGTTCAGCCCCGAGACAGGGTCCGTGAGGCCCAGCGTGAGGCCCACGACCGGCACGAGGTCCTTGGGGCGGATGGACAGGGCTGCCGAGGCCTTGCCCCAGAGCGTCTTCGAACGCCCGATCCGGGTGAAGATCTCCTTCAGTCGCTTCGTGGTGTAGAACCCGAAATTGGACATGGATTCGACGCCCGCGACGACAATGATGTCCGAGAGGCCTGCAGTGATCTGGGCGTAGGCGCTGGCGGCTGCCTGCATGCCCGATGCGCAGTTCCGCTGCACGCTGTAGGCGGGTACGCGCCGGGGGATGCCGGCGCGGAGAGCGATGACCCGGCCGATGTTCGCGGCCTCAGCCGGCATGCCGGCGTTTCCTACGATGACCTCGTCCACGCGCTCCGGGTCGATGCCGGTCCGGGCCACGATCTCCTTGATCACAAAGGCGCCCAGCGCGTCAGCGGGAACATCCTTGAGAGCCGTTCCAACCTTTGCGTAGGGTGTACGTATGCCGTCTATGATGACGATGTCTTTCATAACATTACCTCTTAACCACGAATGAACACGGATAAGACACGACGCAACGGCATTTTACCGCAGAGGACGCAGAGCTCGCAGAGAAATGACTTAGGAAGTTTTCATTCAAGGCTGTTTCTCTGCGGTCTCAGCGATCTCAGCGGTGGACAGTTCTATATCTGCTCCTTGATCCCGAGCTTGTTCCGCTCCTCGTCGCGCAGGACCCGCCGGAGCACCTTGCCCACCAGGGTCTTGGGGAGCTGGTCGCGGAACTCGATCTCCTTCGGGACCTTGAACTTGGACAGCTCGGCCTTGCAGAACTCGATGATCTCCTCGGCTGTTGCGGTCTGTCCCTCCTTCAGGACGATGAAGGCCTTGATCTTCTCTCCCATGTACTCCTCGTGCGGAAGGCCGACGACCACGGCGTCCTTCACCTTGGGGTGCGAGAAGAGCACCTCTTCGATCTCCCGGGGGTACACGTTTTCGCCCACGGTCTTGATCATGTCCTTGATGCGGTCCACGATCATGAAATACCCTTCCTCGTCGCGCTTCGCGATGTCTCCCGTGTGGAGCCAGCCGCCCCGGAGCGCCTGGGCGGTCTCCTCCGGCTTGTTCCAGTAGCCTTTCATGACCTGCGGGCCCCGGACCACGAGCTCGCCGGTCTCGCCGACCGGAAGTTCCCGTGTCCCGGTCTCAAGGTCCACGATCCTGGCCTCGGTGTCGGGCCAGGGAAGGCCGATGGTGCCGCTCTTGCGCCTGCCGAAGATGGGATTGGCATGGGTCACGGGCGATGCCTCGGACAGGCCGTAACCCTCTACGATGCGGGACTTGGTCAGGTGTTCGAAGCGGTCCTGCACCTCCTTCATCAGAGGACCCGCTCCGCTGATCGCGGCCTTGATGGAGGTCAGGTCGTACTGGTGGGTCTTCACGTAGTTCCCGATGGCCAGGTACATGGCCTGGATGCCGGGGAAGATGGTGGGCCGGTGCTTCTGGATCGCATTGAGCACTTCTTTCGTATGGAACTTCGGCAGCAGGATGAGCTCGGCGCCGATCAGGATACCGAGGTTCATGGCGGTGGTCATCCCGTATACATGGAAGAAGGGAATGACCGCCAGGATGCGCTCCTCGCCCTCGTTCCGGACCGTGAGCCAGGTCCGGCACTGGAAGGCGTTGACCACGAGGTTCCGGTGCGTGAGGACGGCCCCTTTGGGGACGCCCGTGGTCCCACCGGTGTACTGCAGGATGGCGGTATCTCCGGGAGAGACATCGACGTCAGGCCTTGTCTCCGGCGCGCGGTCCATGATCTCCAGAAAATCAGAGATGGGCGGTACGCGTTTCACGGATACCCACTGATTCTCCAGCCGCGCCTTGATCGGATAGAGCAGGTTCAAGGGGAAGGGAAGATAATCCTTGATGCCGCACAGGATGAGGTGCCGGAGGCCCGTCTTCGCAAGTACCGGGGAGATCACCGGATAGAACATGTCCACGGCGACCAGGACCGATGCCCCGCTGTCCCTCAGCTGTACCTCCAGCTCGTGGGAGTGGTACAGCGGGTTCGTGGCCACGCCGACGGCGCCGGCGCGGAGCGTCCCATAGTAGGCGATGACCATCTGCGGGATGTTGGGGAGCATGAGCGCCACGCGATCGCCTTTGTTCACGCCCAGGCCCGCGAGGGCGTGCGCGAACCGGTTCGCAAGCAGGTCGAGCGACCCATAAGTTATCTTCTTCCCGTAGAACACCACTGCGGGATGGCCGGGGAACTTCCGGGCGGTTTCCGCAAGGACCCCTCCCAGTGTCAGGTCTGGGTAGGTCAAATGCTCCGGCACCCCTTCCTCATAGAACTGCGACCAGGGATGCACAGGCGCATTTACGGTGGACTTCATGGCGGGCCTCCTTGATGCTGCCTGCAGTATGCAGTATATTGACGGCTCCGAGACGGCCGTCCCTTCCATCGAGGATATAAATGGTCCTTAATTCCCTGTTTTTATTATATCACAGTAAGGAGAAAACGGAGGGTCAGCGGCGGGGGCGGGGCCGGTCGGAGGTGCGGTGCCTGCCGGGCTGCGGGGGGCGCAGCGCCCGCTCCCGCTCGCTCTTCTGCCGCTCCTCGTGCGTGCGCCGGATCTCCTTCACGAACAGGCCCTCGTCGGCCCAGTCAACGGGGATCTTCTGGCCTATGAACTGCTCGATGCTTTCGAGGGAGAAGACATATTCCTCGCAGGCAAGGCTCAGGGCCTTCCCGGTCGCGCCGGCCCGGCCGGTGCGGCCGATGCGGTGGACATAGTCCTCGGCGTCCTGGGGCAGGTCGTAGTTGAACACATGGGTCACGTCCTTCACGTCGATCCCCCGGCTGGCCACATCGGTCGCAACCAGGATCGCGAGCCTTCCTTCCTTGAAGTCGCCGAGGATCCTGAGGCGCTTCTTCTGCTCGATGTCGCCGGTGATGGCCTGGGCCTTCCAGTTGTTGCGGTTCAGGCGCTCCACGACCATGTCTGCGGCGCGGCGGGTGTTCACGAAGATGAGGGCTCGGGCCGGAGCCTCCCGGGCGAGGAGGCCAAGAAGCAGCGGCACCTTCTCGTGCTTGCCTACGTGGTAGAGCACCTGCTCTACCTTCTCAACGGTGACCTGCTCGGGCGTAATGGAGATCTTCTCGGGCAGGTTCATGTGTTCGTAGGCAAGTTCCATGACCCGGTAGGAGAGAGTGGCGGAAAAGAGCATGGATTGGCGCCTGGTGTAGTCGGGCAGCTTCTTGAGGAGATAGCGCAGGTCGTCGATGAATCCCATGTCGAACATGCGGTCGGCCTCGTCGATGATGAGGTAGCGCGTCTTCTTGAGACTGTACACATGCTGCTTGAAGTAGTCGATGAGCCTGCCCGGCGTGCCGATGAGAACATCGACCCCGTTCGCAAGCGCCTGGCGCTGCTTGTCGTAATCGATGCCGCCGTAGACCGCGAGCGAGCGAAAGCCCGTGAACTTGCCAAGCCGCTCCGCCTCGTGGAATATCTGGTCTGCGAGCTCGCGGGTGGGAGCGATGATCAGGGCCTGCGGGGAGTTCCCGAGGTCCACGACAGGATTACGGACCATGCGGGTGAAGAGTGAGATAAGGAAGGCAGCCGTCTTGCCTGTCCCGGTCTGTGCCTGTGCGGCGACGTCCTCGCCGCGGATCGCGCGGGGCAGGACAGCCTCTTGTACCGGTGTGCATGTTTTGAAGCCTGAATGTTCGATCCCTTGTCTGACCTCGTGCGGCAGGTCGAGTTCACTAAAGTCCATGGTGCTCCGTTCCTGATGAAGACATTTCGTCAACACAAATCTCTTGGTTACTATACCATAAGTGTGTTGTTCGGGAAAGTGAAATCATCAACACGCCGGAGGGACCGCAGTGCCTGCTGTTGACAGAAGTACGTGCATGCGTTGCGCGATGATGAGATCGATCACGCTGCATCGCGGATTTTTTTTACTGTGCGTGCGCGATGCGCCGTACGATGAACCATGACGAAGCTGTCGAACAAGGGACTGTTTGGCGGGAATTTCGTATACTTCGGTCCGGTCCGTGCTGCATGGCATGCGTGACGTGCCTGTCAGCTGAGAAATTTCGACTGAAGAATGCAAAACATGCGATACTATTAATAGTGGTGAAAATGGCATTCATACCAAAACATATTGCACCAAAATATTTTGCGCTGATTTGTGTGTTGATAAATAGTCTAACCCCATGATAGTTAATTTTTTAATTTTTTTTGTTGACAAATCGTACACTCTTGTTGTATATTCGTCCACAGAGGTGAGGGAAATTGCTAACAAAACTCTTCTCTTCGACAAGAGCAGAGCTTTTAAGTTTGTTCTTTAACAATCCGGATGAAAAGTTCTACCTCAGGGAGATAGCCCGCCACATCAGCAAGGACGCGGCGGGGATCAAGCGAGAGTTGGACACCCTGGTGAAGATAGGGCTTCTGGGAGTGGAAAAGCGGGGCGTGCAGAAATACTACTTTGCAGACAAGAACTCGCCGATCTTCTCCGAAATGAAGGGCCTCATCTTCAAGACCACCGGTATCCAGGGTTCCATCAAGGCAGCGCTCTCGAGGCTGAAAGGGGTCCAGGCGGCGTTCATCTACGGTTCCTACGCCAAGGGCTCGGAAAAAGAGGACAGCAACATCAACCTCATGGTGGTCGGCCAGGTGAACATCACCGAACTGAACGACGTGGTGATGGGTCTTGAAGAGAAGATGAAGCGCGAGATCGACTACCTGGCATTCGACGAGCAAGAGTACCGGAAACGGAAGGATGCAAAAGACCCCTTTATCCGGGAGATCGTGAAAGGCAAGAAGATATTCCTGCTGGGTAAGGAAGATGACATATGAAGCGCTGCAAGAGATGGGACTGGAAGAGCGTGCAGCCGAGACCCAGGAGGTCTTGGGGCTCATGATGCGGGCCGAGCGCGATCTTGCCACGGCGCGGCTTCTCCAGGACAAGGACGAAGAATGGTCCTTTGCCGCAGCATACCAGGCAATGGCGCGGTCCGGACGGGCGCTCATCCTGTCCGAGGGCTACCGCCCCAAGGGTTCGCGGAGCAGGGACACGCACAAGACGGTGGTCACCGCGTCGGGGGTCATCCTCGGCGAGAAGCATAAGAGCCTCATCAACAAGTTCGACCGGATGAGGAGGAAATACCAGAACTTCGCGGTCGAGACCGGCAGCATGGTCTCCCGGTACGAGGCGGGGCAGGCGATCAGGGACGCAGAGGAGTTCTTTAGCCTGGTGGCCTCCCGGCTCAGGGATAAATACTCGCAGATGTCGCTGCTCAACGATGTACCGCAGCTTGTATCCAGATAAAGCCGCTTAATTGATCGCGGTATCCGAAAGGGGGTGGACACTCAATGCCGGCGAAGAAGAAAGCTGCCAAGAAGAAGGCAAAGAAGAAAGCGAAGAAGAAGTAGCTTTTCTCCTCTACCCCACCATTAATGGGGAGCGCCGGGGGACCAGGTCCCCCGGCGACATTAACCAGGCGATCCGTGCCCGGTTTTCGGGAACGGTTACCGATAGCTGACAATCCAGCCACTAACAGAAAGGAAGGTGATCCTCACATGCCAGCCAAGAAGAAAGCTCCGGCCAAGAAGGCCAAGAAGACCACGAAGAAGAAATAACCGTGCTGCACCAGGCGGTGTTACCCGATCCAGAATGAACAAATGCCACGAAGCTCGCCTTCGTGGTTTTTGTTTTTCCGAGGAGGGCATACACGGCACCCTCTTGCATCACTGTGCGATCGCTGTCATAATCAGTCCATGGCCAAGCGGAACTATCTCAAGATCCACTCCTCTGCCAGGGCGGTCTGGACAAAAAGACTGCTCATCGCCGGGGCTTTGCTTGTCAGCATCATCGCCCTCTGGAAATTCGTTGTGGGCGAGATGGGGGTGGTGAAGTATTACCGCATGAGCGCGCACGCCCGCGAACTCCGGGACGGGATCGAGCATCTAAAAAAGGACAACGCGCGGCTTTCAAAAGAGGTCACTGCTCTCAAGACGGATGCTGCTTTTCTCGAACGCATGGCCCGCGACAAGATCGGCCTCGCCCGGCCCGGCGAAGTGGTCTATTACTACGGCGACCCCCGGCAATGACCGCACGGACCGCAGCACCCTCCGCATCGGCGGAAATTTCGTTTGACATTATCCTGCCGCTCTTTTAAGATGGTTCGGCATGCCCGTCGTGCCGCTGCGACATGTCCGATCATCCTCTCTCCATAGCCTTCGTCTGGCACATGCACCAGCCGTACTACAAGGACGACCTGTCGGGCAGCACGATCCTGCCCTGGGTGCGGATGCACGGGATCAAGGACTACTATGATATGCCCGCGCTCCTCACCGATTTTCCCGCGATCCACCAGACCTTCAACCTCGTCCCCTCGCTCATCAAGCAGATCCAGGACTACGTCGAGAACGACGCGTCCGACAAGTTCCTCGACATCACCCTGAAGCCTGCAGGGGAGCTTGACCACGACGAGAAGATCTTTCTGCTGAAGAACTCGTTCATGGCGAACTGGGACACGATGATCCGCCCGTATCCCGCCTACTGGATGCTGCTCGATCGGCGGGGAAAGAGCGTCTCTCCCCGTGACCTTGAGAACGCCGTCCGCTATTTCACGACCCATGACTTTCTCGACCTGCAGGTATGGTTCAACCTGACCTGGTTCGACCCGGTCTTCAAGCAGAACGACCCGCTGGTGAAGGGGATGATCGAAAAAGGGTCCGGCTTCACCGAGGAGGAGAAGCGGCTCCTTATCGCGAAACAGCGCGAGGTCATGTCCCTCATCATCCCCGAGTACCGGAAGCTTGCCGCTGCGGGACGGATCGAGCTCACGACCACGCCGTTCTACCATCCTATTCTGCCGCTGCTCTGCGACACGGACCTGGCGAAGGTCGCCACGCCCGACATCAAGCTGCCCGCGAACCGGTTCGTCCATCCCGAAGATGCCAGGGTGCAGGTGGAACGCGCCCTTGCCTACCACGAGACGTTCTTCGGGTCCCGCCCGGCCGGCATGTGGCCGTCGGAGGGCGCAGTGGCCGAGGAGATCCTCCCGCTCCTGGCCGGATCGGGCATCCGGTGGATCGGCACCGACGAAGGCGTGCTGGCGCGCTCACTGGGCGTCGCGATCGACCGCGATTTCAGCGGGATCATGAAGAACCCCGAGGTGCTGTACAAGCCCTACCTGGCCGGCAAGGGCGACAAGACCGTGTCCATCGTGTTCCGCGACCACACGCTCTCCGACCTCGCGGGATTCGTCTATTCCAAGTGGGATTCGAAGAATTCCGTGAACGACCTTGTCGACCGGCTGCACCGGATCCGGAAGAGCATGGGCAACAAGCCGCACCTGGTGTCGATCATCCTGGACGGCGAGAACGCCTGGGAGTACTACCCGAACGACGGCAGGGACTTCTTCCTCTATCTCTATGAGCGTTTAAGCAAGGAAGAGGGGCTCCGGTGCGTTACCGTGAGCGAGTATCTCAAACAGCATCCCGCGCAGGACCGCATTGAGAAGCTCCATGCCGGCTCCTGGATCTACTCGAACTTCCGCATCTGGATCGGCCATGAGGAGGACAATCGCGCCTGGGACCTCTTGGGACAGACGCGGGAGGCCCTGGTGTCCTACGCGGAGCGGAACGGCGATCCGCAGAAGCTCATGAAGGCCTGGGAGGAGATCTACATCGCCGAAGGGAGCGACTGGTGCTGGTGGTACGGCGACGACCACTTCTCTGAGAACGATGAGGAGTTCGACCTCCTGTTCCGTACCCACCTTATGAACGTGTACCGCATCATCGACCTGGACGTGCCCGACGAGCTCCGCGTGCCCATCCTGCGCGGGGACCGCGAGGCCCGCCCGACCGTGGAGCTCACTTCGCTCATCTCGCCGACCATCGACGGCCAGGTCACCAACTACTTCGAATGGCTCTCCGCGGGGGTCTACGACGTGGCCCATGGCGGTGGCGCAATGCACCGCGGCGCCAGCGTCATCTCCCACATCTATTACGGATTCGATCTCAGGAACCTTTTCCTGCGGCTTGACCCGAGCCAGAACCTCCAGGACGACAAAGCGGGGGAACTCTCCTTCTTCGTGAACTTCCTTGTTCCCAAAGGATTGCATGCCGAGATCCGCGTCGTTCCCCGGGAGCGGAGGGTCACGGCGCATCTCTTTCTGGGCGAGAACAGCGACCGGAAGGAGATCGCTGCCATCAACAACGTGGCGGCCAATGAGATCATCGAGCTTGCGATCCCCTTCGAGCTCCTGGGCGTCAAGCCGAACGATGAGATCCACTGCTTCGTCACCGTGGAGCGTAAGGGCTCGGAGATCGAGAAGTGGCCCTATCGCGGTTTCATCCAGGTGAAGGTCCCCACCGAGGACTTCGATGCCATGATGTGGCAGGTCTAGTCCTTGTTTATAGTTTTACAGAACAGTTCATCTTTTCAGGCCTGACCCCATACAGGCCTTTTGATTTTCTCTAGCAAGTCCTGCCTGATGTCAAATATCGCAACTCATTGCAACTTTTATCAATACCCTGAAAATCCCCTGAATTTCGTCTTGCTTTTTATTTCGATCCATACGAATATTCCCATTAATTTTCTCTAAAATAAACATTAACGAGCTCACAACTTAAATCAATGTCCGCACTCAAGGAGACTGGAATATGCGCTCTGTGAGGATCAAATTTCGCTACGTCATCATATTTTTTTTCTCATTAATTATTTTCCTTGATTATACCGCCATCGGCTATTGTACCACCGAGCAAGAGGTGGACAAGTACGTTGCCGCCGCTCAGAAGCCGAACTGCACGGTCCTGAAAGATAAGTTTAATACTTCCGACGGGAGGGTCGGATACAACATATCGCGGAAATGTTTTCAGCAGGATTGGATTAAGAATATTGAGGCCGCAGACACCGGTGTTGGCCCCTTTCAGGGCGCCGGATGCATGGGTTACCCAATGTCCTGGGCCTATGCATGCGACAACACAGGAAGGAGCATTGGGATTACATCAAGCACGACTGTTTGGAGAAGGTCCTCGAGTAGCAGAGTTACGACGTATTGTGATGGAACTACGAGAACAAACGTATACTCTCTAGACTGGAGTGTTGATTGTTCGTATATAACAAAATCTCCTTGTCCGCAATCTTCTTCCGAATATTCTTGCTACAGCACGGAATTTCTTACCCAATTCCTTCTGGATAAATGCGACATTAAGGTGACGAAAAATACCGGGCAAGCAACCATTGATCCCTCTTCGGGAGGGAGTGTGGATCTTTCCGCATCGGTCTTGGATTCTTCGGGCAAGCCCATCAGTTGGGAGATTGTGCTGCCGAATGGGAAGAAAGTCGCCGGCACTGGCAAGTCCCCATCAGCGACATGGGACGGCAAAGATAGCCAGGGAAAGTTTCCGGATCTGACCCCGGGACAATCCACAACCGTTATCGCATCCCTATCTGTCTGGCATTCCGATGACATGTCGTGCAAAGACACCGCCGGTTGGAACATCAAAATTACGATGAACAAGGACTGCAAGCTCGAAATCGCCTTCAGCTCAACAGCCAACGCAGGCTCGGGCAATCTCTCGCACAGTCAGCAGCTTTTTTCAACGAAGGGCGCAGAACTTGCACTGAGCGTGACCCTTTATTATAACAGCCTTGATTCATACCGCGGTCCCCTCGGCGCAGGTTGGACCCATAACTATGATGTCGAAATCGGCGAAAGCAGTGACGGTTATGCAGTCCTTCGGGAAGTCGATGGAGGAAGAAAGGTCTACACGAAGAGCGGTACCAGCTACATTTCTCAGCCAGGAGACTACTCCGTTCTTACGAAGACCGCAGACAACGCCTTTGTCATAACCCATAAGGACGGTATAAAATACATTTTCAGCCAAGATGGGAAGATCGCGTCCATTGTCGACCGGAACGGAAATGCAATCACATTCGCATACACGAACGGAAATCTAACCGCTGTAACCGATCCCGCAGGCAGGGTCGCCGCATTGATGTACAATGCCGACAACCGGATCAGTGCCATCCATGATCCTGCGGGCAACACGCACAGCTTTTCGTATACCGGGAATGACCTCACCACGGTTTCCACTTCCAGCTCGCAGCTCGAAACCCGCACATGGACCTACACTTACTACGCCGATTCCTTCATGTACAGCAAGACCGATCCGAACGGCAACACCACGACCTACGCCTACGACGACAATCACCGGGTAGCATTGTCCCTCGATGCCGAAGGGAAAACGAAACTCATCAGCTATCCCACGGGAACGGATACGACAAAAACAACCATATTTACCGAAACAGATGGCGGCGAGTGGCAATACACCTATGAAACCCAAGCGGGGACACTGACACAGAAGACCGATCCTCAGGGCGGCGAAACGCGCTTCACCTATGACGGTGATAGAAACATGACCTCCCGGATCGATCCCGACGGCAGCGCCACTACCTTTACCTATGACACAAGCGGGAATCTGACCTCAGTCACCGACGCCCTCGATCAGACCACGAACTACACGTACAACAGCTTCGGCCAGGTAACGGCTGTCACTGACGCACAGGCGAACACCACCATTAACGGTTATGATGAGAAGGGGAATCTCGTCTCCGTAACCGACTCCAACGGCGCGGCCATTACGTATCAGTACGATTCCAAGGGCAATGTCACAACCGTCACGGACGCGGCCGGCCAGACGACAACCTATGCCTATGACCAGAATGGCTATCTTTCCTCCATTGCCGATCCGACCGGCGCCAGCACGAGCTTAGCTTATGACATAAACGGCAACATCACCAGCCGGACGGACGCCAACGGCAATCCCATGTATTTTGAATACAACAGCCAGAACCAGCTTTTAAAGGTCACTGACCCGGCAGGAAATGTCACAACCTTCGCTTACGATAAAAACGGCAACCAGACATCTCAGACCGACGCCAGGGGGAATACCATTCGTTACGAGTACAATTTCCAGGGTCAGGTCGTCAAGGTTATCGATGCCCTAGGGAACGTGACGAGGTACACGTACGGCGGCGCGGACTGCGCGTCATGCAGCAGTAGCGGGGACAAGCTTACAGCCGTCACCGATGCTAACGGCAATACGACCCGCTACGAGTATGATCCGTCGGGGAGGAAGACAAAGGAGATCGACCCGCTTGGCAATGAAACGTCATACACCTATGATCCGAAAGGAAATGTCCTCACGCAGACCGATGCCAACGGGCGTGTAACGTCCTTCACCTACGATCCGCTCGGGCGTATAAAAGAACAGTTCGATCCCCTGCTCGGCGTCGTCAAATTCGACTACTCCCCCAAAAGCCAGGTCACGAAGGTAACTGATCCCCTGGGGAACACCACGATTTACGAGTATGATGCAGCGGGACGTATCACCAAAACCAGTTCACCGGACACCGGTACGACGACCTATGCCTACAATGTCACGGGCACCCTTGCTGGCAAGATCGACGCAAACGGGACCACCATAGCGTACACGTACAACAGCGTGAACAAACTGATCCGGATAGAATATCCTGATGCGTCTCAGAACATCACGTACACCTATGACGCCTGCACGAACGGCAAAGGAAGAATATGCACTATGACCGATCCTTCGGGAACGACCGCCTATGGGTATGATAAGCTGGGCCGCATAGTCAACGAAACGAAGACCATCCTCAGCGTGGTCTACAGCACAAGCTACGCCTATGATAATGTTGGGAATGTTACGATGATCACCTACCCCAGTGGGAGGCGGGTAAATTACGGCTATACCAGCATGAATCGGCCTGCATTGGTCAGTCAACTATTGAACCGGAGCATGATGACCGTTGCCTCGAATTTTGCCTACGACAAAGTTGGAAATCAGGTCTCCATGACATATGGCAATGGCCTCTCCCAGAACCTGACTTATGACCGCGGCAACAGACTCGTGACAACCACGTCTCCCGGGACCGTGAGCGCCAACTACACCTACGATCCCGTCGGGAATATTGCAGCCATCAACGATTTGCTCGATCCCGCGAAGTCAAAGAACTTTACGTACGACCCGCTGGACCGGCTCGCAACCGCACTCGGTCCATGGGGGTCGTTCGTATGGACCTATGATGCAAACGGCAACCGCCTGAGCCAGACAAACGGAGAGCAGCACACATACGTCTATGATGCAAACCGCCTCCAGACGGTCAGCAACGGCCATATTGATTACTACCGATACGACAAGAACGGAAACACGATTCAAGGGGGTCAGATGGATTTCGTGTATAATCAGAACCAGCGCCTGATCAAGGCTGTGCAAGGTGACAAGACGTTGGCTGAATATCGGTACAACGGCAACGGTCAGCGGGTCATCAAGAAGACCGGCCCGGCGGCAACGAACAGCGCCAGCAGTCAGAATACGGTTTATCATTATGACCTGTCTGGCAAACTGATCGAAGAAACCGACGGCAACGGAAAAATGAGCGTGGATTACGTTTATCTGAGCGGCAAGCCCCTTGCCATGATTACGAAGCAGTCGAATAATGAAAGGGTTTACTATTACCACAACGATCATTTAGGAACCCCGCAGAGGATGACGGACGGAGCAAGAGGAATCGTCTGGTCTGCTGACTATAAGCCATTTGGGGAAGCCATGATTAATGTCTCAACTATCACGAACAACCTGAGATTCCCGGGGCAGTACTACGATGCGGAGACGGGGTTACACTATAATTACTTCCGCGATTACAATTCCACCATTGGTCGATATATCGAGTACGACCCCATAGGGATGAAAGGAGGCATTAATCTTTTCTCATATGTGGGGAACAATGCACTTTACTGGACCGATCGATTGGGTTTATGGCCTACCAAGGATCACAATAAAATTATAGAGCGTTTTGTTTTTTTCTCCTTTCCGACACTAGACCCTATGTACCGTATAACGATAAGCCATGCGATAGAAGAGGGCAGCAGATACGCCGATACGTTCCAAGATCCTCAATACTCATATATTCATCATATGAGAGATGGGAGAACTGATCAGTCAAAGAATGATGCAGAGTTATTGATGAACACGTTTATTAATAATCATCTCCAGAAATACAAATGTGACATGGCACAGGGCAATTACAATGAAGCATATAAAAATCTAGGGATGGCGTTACACCCAATCATGGATTCGACTTCCCCATCGCATGGTGATTTTCTACCATGGAATGGGATAATACCACTTCTTCTGTCAGGGATACATGTTGCTGAGGAAGCAATAATTAATGAGTCGCAGATACAGCAAGCAGTAGATAAAATGATTAAAATCCTTCAATGATGGGTGATTCCCTATGAAAAAACTGCAGAGGTATCGAAAAAAAATGATCGTATTGGCAATTCCAGCAATTGTCTTCGTTATTCTTGAAATACCATTCAATCTCGTTGTATCCCCGGAGCGACGATTGACCTTCATTGATGCTGCAGGGAAGCCAATCGCTCACGCGGAAGTGTGGCAAGTCTGGCATCAATATTCGATAGGGGTGTCAGGAGATGAAAGTTTAAAGACGGATTCTGATGGCAGAGTCTATCTCCCGAAACATTCCATAAATACAAAAATTATTTCGCTTCTTGCTGGTGCGCTGCGAGAGTTCAAGAGTGTTGGAATTCATGCAAGCTATGGTTCAAGTGAACATGTAATGATCAAAACAAGTGATCAAATTGTTAAATCATATTATGATGGAAAGGGATTGGAAAATGAGCTTGTAATTCTAGGCTGGTAACGCCTAGCCTCGGGAGAAACATAGGGAAACAAGTAAGGACATATGGGAGACATATGGGCTATTGATGCATTTAATGCATAACGCTTGACAGACAGTAGGCGGTGGGATAGAAACGCCCCATGCCACGCCAAGCCCGCCTCGATGCTCCCGGCGCACTGCATCACATCATGGTGGGCGGGATCAATAGGACCGATATATTCGCTGACAGCCAGGACAAAGCCCGATTTCTCGAACGGTTAGGTGAAAACGTCACCGAGGGGAAATGCTCCATCTACGCATGGGTCCTTATAGACAACCATGTACATCTGCTTTTTAAGACGATAAATATTGATTCAGTGATTTTATATTAGCCCTTGAAATCAAGGATAAATTCTTTGATCTCACGGGCTTTTCTTATTTACCGGACGCGTGCGCTCATCGCGCTTCGGTGCAGGGAAGAGATCGGGTGTTCAGGCGCTGAGATCGCCCGCCATCTCGGCGTCACTACCACCAGTATAAATCGTGTAGTCGAGAGGGCGGAGAACGTCCCCAAAGTGCCCCTTACAGAACATTTCATCTTTTCAGGCCTGACCCCATACACCACTTCCTGAAGTTGTTGTCGATGCGAATCTTAATAATATTCAATGCTTCATCTTGTAATTAGTGCTCCGTTCCGCCCTGCAGAATCAATCTTTTTCTTCGGATGTCTATCGTGGACTGACCTCCTTTTTACGAGAGCAAGTTGACTCCGAATCCCCTTTTTCTGTCTGCTCTTTTTTGATATTTTATGCAAATACCCCAAAAATACCCCGACCGTACTCTTTACAGCATCAACAGCCCCTGCTATGCTTGAGATAGATTTTCACCCAAATGCGACGACATTCTGAAAAGCATTCAGAATGGATATAAATTTTTCATCGACACCTGCGTAACAAATAAATGATTCCACGATAAAGCCAAACCCTTCGCGAGAGGGAGACGGAAAGCAACGGGTCTTGGAAGACAAGACGGCCGAGCTGCCGAAGGATAAAGCCTTTGGTATGCCCGGCCTTTTCTTTTTGCGCTACATTTGGCAACAATGAAATATGAAGATGCAAAGATTCTTATGTCTGACAATGAGAGCGATTTTCCGGTAGCCTGTGGAAAAAGGAATACCGTGAGTGTGAAGTAAGGCATGACGAAGGATCCGAAACGAAAAGGAGGTGGAAAAATGTAAAGGGCATTATGCAAAAGAATAAGGCATTGGGGAAATGGAAATAAGTTTAAAACCGAAAAGGAAAGGAGGGTGAAATGAAAAGGACAATTGTTTTATTATGCGCTTTGTATTTGGTACTAGCTTTTGGAACGGCTTTTGCCGCGCCTGCCAAGAAAATTATAAATGTATTGGATGATATCCCCCCTGCCTGGAGTAAGACGCTCCAGTGCGACACAACGGCATGTCCCAGGTTTGAGCTGGTCATGGGGGGGGCGGCCGTGCTCGACCATGAAACGGGCCTTGTGTGGGAGCAGGCGCCGAATGCGCAACAGCTTTATTGGGTAGATGCTGTTACTGCTTGCGCTAATAAAAAAGTGGGCGACCGAATGGGATGGCACTTGCCGACATTTGAACAGCTGGCTAGTCTGGTGGATCCGACGAACGTAAATACCTGCTGCAGCCCCGCGCTTCCCATCGGCCATCCGTTCACCAATATATCGATGGGGGACGCATACCATTCGAGTACCACCTTCACGGCCTACTTCTCGGGGCCGGACACCCCTAGTCTTTGGGTTAGAACCGTGCACTTCCGCTATGCCATAACGTCCGGAGTCGGTACTGAGTACAACGCCGGAAGCTATGCCCATGTATGGTGTGTGCGTGGTGGACAAAGTCGTGATATTCCTTGATTTGGTCGTTCGAATTATTTGATGTCTTTTCATGCGAGGTGCAAGGGGGAGCCGGAAGGCTCCTCCACTTTTTCGGGGGAAGATCAACCAGTATTCTGCACCTCCAGTTTACGATTGTCATTGCAGGCTTGCAGGTGCAGCTGACGAAATAGTTGAAGAAAAATACTACACAGGAGGGGAGATTACGATTTGACCCTGTATGGAAAAAATAAAAGAATTAATGGAAGAATGAAACGGGAAATAGTTGTGGGAATCAAGACCAAAACGGAAGCGCGGGAGGCTTACACGATCGACCTTTCCGTTGGCGGAATTCGGGTTGGCGGCGCACTGCTGAATCTTCCCCTGGGTGAGCAGGTGGAGCTAACGATGGCAAAAGGAGGAGAAAAAATTCCCTTCTCCGGCAGAGTTGCACGAGAAGATGGCATGTACCACCTTAATCGTATTGGACGCGATGTACTCGTATTTTTTATACGAATAACGGATGCGAAGTTCCCCGAGTTCGTGAGCAGTAATTATCATTTAGGATCGCTGCACTAATAGCCGTCTAGCATTTTCATATCATACTTCCAAAGCCTGGGATAAATCCTTCTTATCCGAGGCAAGGATTTCCATTTCCACCTTCACCTATGTAAATGCAGCAAAGTGAAAAGTTGCTCACTCTGAAAATTGACGGTGCATCATATATGTGATTAACTATAATCAGTTCCCGATAAAGCCAAACGCTCCATGAGGAGAGGAAGGAAAGCGGCGGGTCTTCAGGATGCGGAGATAGCCGAGCTGCCGAAGGATGATGCCTTTGGTATGCCCGGCTATTTTTATCTTGTAGTCAAGTCGAAGGATCTTCGTCGCGGTTTAGAGGCCCAACGGAAAATGAACAGGCCATGACCCGGAGAACAAACAGTACCCGGCCTCGGGCCAGAACTTCTTGCTCAGTTTATTTTGATATAGTTAGAGATACGCAAATCTGCCCACCAGATGAACACGAGGTGCGCGATGCCAAAGAAAAAAGATCTAATTATCATTGCGTTGCTTATCGTCTCGATAGCAAGCCTTTCTCCCTATGTGGTCGCAGAATCCACAGATGGCTATGCAATCACAGCTACAGCCAACGTTAACGGTAGTATTTCTCCCTCCGGAATGGTCTCTGTTGTTGCAGGCGGCAGCCAGACCCTCACCATCACTCCTGAACCCGGGTACCAGATATTAAGTGTGATCGTTGACGGTGCGAACGCGGGAGCGGTGAACAGCTACATGTTCACGAACATCCAGGCGGACCATTCTATCGCCGCCTACTTTAAGGCCGTCACCTACACACTCACGGCAACGGCAGAAGCGAACGGCGCCATCAGTGCTCCGGGGGTGAACACGGTCAATCCCGGGAGCAGCATGACCTTCATGATCACTCCGAATGCTGGATATCACGTAGCTGACGTTCTGGTGGACGGTGCTTCAGCAGGTGCGGTGACTTCCTATGTCTTCACCAATGTGGCGGCCAGTCACACGATCGCAGCCGCGTTTGCTGAAAATGTGTGGTTCATTGTCAATGCCAGCGCAGGAGCGAACGGCAGCATCTCGCCGTCTGGCAGGGGGGCTGTGCTCGGAGGCACTAACCAGAAGTACGCGATCACCCCTGCTTCAGGTTACCGGGTGGCTGACCTGGTTGTTGACGGAGAATTCAAGGGCGAGCTTGCCTCGTATACCTTCTACAGCGTCCAGGCAGCACACACGATCAGTGTCAGCTTCGATCTCGATGTGTATACCATCAATGTTTCGGCGGTTATGGGAGGAAGCGTCACCATATCGGGGTCATCGATCACGGCGACTACGGTGATCGGTGGAAAGAGCAGCACGATCACGGTGAATCCGGGAGCGAATGTCACCTTGAAGATCACCCCGGACGCAGGGCGATCGGTGCGGAGCGTGATCGATAACGGTGCGAACAAAGGGGCAGTCACGACCTATACCCTGACGAACATCAAAGCGAATCACACGATTAATGCGTACTTCAAGTAATATCATGATGGGATAACAAATTCTACCGAAGCCAGGCAGGAATGCCTGGCTTTTCAATAACTGGGGTTCTCCAAAAAATGATGCAGCCAAAGGTGAGAATTTTTGGTTTGCATGATACAACCTAGATCCTTTGCCTGTGTCACAAAATTGGCAGTGCAGTCATGTAGGTGAACTCAGCGAAGGCATTGGGCTTATCCGTACCGAATTTGTGCAGTACGCTCAAGGGGAGTGTTTCCGAGACGGGCAGTTTCAAAGTCCCCGTCAAATAATGAGCATGGATATTGCGAAGGGGGGTTACTTGCTTTCTTCGAGGAGGCGGTCCTTGAGACTTCTGGGTGAGATGCCGAAATGTGAGGGGATAAGTATTTCCTTCAGGTATATTTCCGGTTTTATTTTTTCACGCATCGCAACAGGAAGGAGAAATGCAATCAACCCAGTTACGTAAAAATGATTTGGAAAGACTGACTTGTCGTTGCCAGCCCGGTTGTGCAGTATCATCCTGATAGCCCGGGCCGCTTCACTCTTTTCCTCATACTTGCCGTGGAACACCTGGACGATCCTCTTCTCAAGATGCTCCCGCAGTATCCTCATGCCGGGTTCTTTGTTCTGAAAGAAGTCGGGAGATATACGGAGGGCGTCAACGACTTGCTCATCGAGATCGAGGAGGCTCATCTTGCCCGACTCCACCATGCCACGGGTAATGTATTTCTCATAAAATGTCTTTTGCTCCCAAGAAGCATACTTGCCGTTTTCGAGGTCTTTAGTGACCTGGAAGAGAACACCCGATAATGAAAGGTGATCCGCGTAGTCCATGTATGCGACATATCGAAACCATCGGTTCTTCAGCTGTCCCTTTGGGGGTTGCGGAAAATAATTAAACTCGTGGAGACCGCCTTCAATTGGGAACGCGGTACCGACCAACTCACCCGGCTTTATCCGAGAGAGTCCCGCCGCCTCCTTGTGGGCGGTGTACCGAAGCAATTGTTCCTTCGTCTTCTTCGTCTCCATCTTCATCACCATTCGATATAAATCGTGCAGTCGAGAGGGTGGAGCAACAGTCGTGAAGCGGGTAATGCACTAAATGCATCAACGTCCCCAATGTGCCCCAGTCCAGTGCCTTTCCCGGCCATGACTGACGTCTGAGACGGCCGGTAGTTCCCGGTTTTCAACTTCCGATGGTCTACTCGCACGGAAACTGCGCTTTCGCAGCAGCCCTGCACACCATGGCCCCGAGACTCGGAAGATACTTGCACGCTTCCAGGGCCGCGACCTGGGAAGCGCAATTCGTCACCGCATCGCTTACCGACGGCCCCTGGCTCTGGACCGCGGAGACCGGCATGACGGCGTCCGAAGCCTTTGCGGTCTTCAGGTCAACGAGTTTATTCTGCATCTGCTGGATATCGGCCAGGAGGTCCGCCATCTTCTTTTTATTCTGCAGCTCCTCCTCATCCCGGGTTGCCCGCGACGTCGATTCGATCATCGCCTCGACCACCACCTCGGGAATGCCCATTGTCTTGAGCTGGTCTATCTCGTCAAAGGAAAAGTCCTTGTACCTGCCCTTGCCCGACCGGATCTTTGCTGCAATGATATTGTTCCCGACGCCTTTCTTGCGGAACTCGGCTATGTCGTGCACCCGTAAGCCTTCAGGACCGGTCAGGACGAGGCGGTATTTCTCAGGGACGAATTCTAATCCGTCCTCGTACGCAACGACGAACTTTCGGTGGTCCTCATACGACCCGTTCTGCATCCCGATGAGCGCCGCCATTGCCTGCAAGACCGGCCGCCTGTTGCCCGAGGAAGGAAAAGCCTTCAGGAACTGATCGTACGCATCGAACGTGTTCGCGCTTTTAGCCGCTTCGAACTCCTCTTTTCCGTCCGGAGGCGGAGGCGGGAGGATCCTGGCGTTGTCTGCTTCAGCATTCTCAGTCCGCGCGGCGGCTGCGGGCAGTCGTGCGGGTTTCTGCTGCTCCAGATAATTCGAAAGAAAAACGAGACACTTGTTAGCGCCTTCGCCCAATTTTGTAAGTTTCGCCATGGCGCCATCCACATCAGCCCCCTTCTCAATAAGCAGTTTCACCACGCCGGCGTGACCGCCGCAGGCAGCAGCGGAAAGAGGTGTCTGGCCTATCGTCGTGCCCGCGCTGTTCACGGCTGCACCTCTGTCAATCAAGACCTTGACGGCCTCCATGTGGCCGTTAAGAGATGCACACAACAAGGGAGTCGCGTTAAAATCGCCGCCGACTGACCACAGTCCACAACCCCCTCTCTCATCCACATTCCCGCCTTTATCAAGCAGCTCTTTTATGACAGGGGTATTCCCTTCGTATGCGGCGGTTGTTAATGCCCCACCAGTAACTGCGCACCCTGAGAACACGGATGATAAGAGGATGATGAAGACCAATGCCATAAGCTTTTTCATAATCCGCCTCCACTTCATTATTCGTATTGTCATGATCTCGGCGTTGCAGTTACATAATTCTTTTGCATCTTATAAAAGATCACTGCAGCAAGGACCGCGGAAAGGCCAGGAACTTTCTCTTTCCTTGCCTACAAAGATACCATAAATAAAAAGTCTTGGCAAGAAAAATTGTGAATCCAGGGGCAAGCGTTTCTTGCAGCCCGGTGATGGTGTGGATCTGATGTGGGCCTTACTCGATTGTTGAGGATATCAGGATCAGGACCGTCGAGGGTCAGTCCTGAAAAGATGAAAATTGTCCAATGCCTTTTCCGGCCATGACTGATGTCTGAGACGGCCGGTAGATTACGGCAGATCACCGAAGTCAGATCGAAAGCCTTTCCCTCCCACCGGATAATCATCATTTCCGCAGCTTATAAATCCTCCAAATAACCCCATATTTGCTTGACAAGATAAGGTATTTTTGTATAATAGCACTCTATTTTTTCAGTACATTCCGATTCCTTCTCGGTTTTCCGAACAGAGGAAATAATTTGACATTTCAAGAGCTTATACTGACCTTGCAGGATTACTGGGCTTCGAAGGGCTGCGTCATTCATCAGCCCTACGATATTGAGGTCGGTGCAGGTACCTTCCATCCAGCCACTTTTTTGCGCGTGCTCGGGCCCGAGCCCTGGAGCACGGCCTACGTTCAGCCCTCGCGCCGGCCGACCGACGGCCGTTACGGCGAGAACCCCAACCGGATGCAGCACTACTATCAGTTCCAGGTGATCCTGAAGCCCCATCCGCAGAATGTCCAGGAACTTTACCTCGATAGCCTGGTCCGGCTCGGCATCAACCCCCTGAAGCACGACATCCGGTTCGTCGAGGATGACTGGGAATCGCCGACCCTCGGGGCATGGGGATTGGGCTGGGAAGTCTGGCTGAACGGCATGGAAGTGACGCAGTTCACCTATTTCCAGCAAGTGGGCGGCATCGACCTGAAGCCCATCTCGGCCGAACTCACCTACGGCATCGAGCGGCTCGCCATGTACCTGCAGGGCGTGAACAACGTCTTCGACCTCGCATGGACCAAGGATGTGAAATACGGCGATATCCACCATGAGACCGAGGTCCAGTTCTCGAAGTACAATTTCGAGCTCTCGGATCGGGAGATGCTCTTCCGGCAGTTCGAGGCCTACGAGAAGGAATGCGAGAAGCTGATCAAGGCGGGCGTGGTGTTCCCGGCCTACGATTACTGTCTCAAGTGTTCGCACACGTTCAATCTCCTTGATGCGGCAGGCGCCATCAGCGTGACCGAGCGGACCGGCTACATCGGCCGTGTCCGGAAGCTTGCCCGGCTCTGCGCCCATGCGTACCTGGCTGACCGGGAGGCGAAGGGCTTTCCGATGTTGAAAAGATAGAATCAAAGCGTATTCCCGTGTTCATCTGTAGTTAATTTGCTGTCGATGGTATCGAGGTAATCTTGGCAAAAGAGTTCCTGCTGGAGATAGGCACCGAAGAGATTCCGTCCCGCTTCGTCGGCCCCGCGCTGGAGAAGATGAAGGAGCTGTTCAGCCAGCTCCTCGCGTCGGGCCGCGTCGGCTCATCGGGCGAGATCAAGACCTACGGTACGCCGCGGCGCCTCGTCCTGCACGTCCCGGAACTGGATGAGCAACAGGCCGACATGTCCAAGGAAGTGCTCGGCCCGCCGAAGAAGATCGCTTTTGACGCGGACGGCAAGCCCACCAAGGCCGCGCTCGTCTTCGCTGAGAAGAACAACGTGACCGTGGACGCCCTGGGTATCAGGGCAACGGACAAGGGCGAGTACGTCGTCGCCCGCATCGACGAGAAGGGCGGCGACACGGCGGCGTGGCTCGGCCAGGTGCTTCCCGGGTTCATCCTGTCCATCCCGTTCCCCAAGTCCATGCGGTGGATGGACAAGGACATCCGGTTCGCCCGGCCCATCCACTGGGTCCTGGCTATCTATGGCGGGGCCGTGGTGCCGTTCGAGCTGGGCGGCATCAAGAGCGGCAACGTCTCACGGGGCCATCGGTTCATGAGCCCCGGAGCCTTCATGGTCAAGGACTTCAAGTCCTACCAGCTCCAGGCCGAGCCGAACTTCGTGGTGATCGACCCCGAGGTGCGTAAGGCTCGCATCATGAAGCAGGTCGAGGAGCTGGCCAAGACGAAGAAGGGGATGGTGCTCGAGGACAGCGGGCTCGTGGACGAGGTGACAAACCTTGTGGAATACCCGGTGGCGGTCATGGGCTCGTTCAGCAAGGATTTCCTGCGCGTGCCAAAGGAGGTCCTGATCACGGCCATGCGCGAGCACCAGCGCTACTTCAGCGTCGTGGACGATCAGGGCAACCTTCTTCCCTACTTCATCACCATCAGCAACACGCGCGCCGAGGACATGGCCGTGGTCCAGGCCGGGAACGAGCGGGTGCTCACGGCGCGCATGTCCGATGCCGCCTACTTCTTCGACCACGACCTGAAGGTGCCGCTCGCGGCCCGCGTCGAGGGGCTCAAGAAGGTGACCTACCAGGAGAAGCTCGGATCGGTCTACGACAAGACCGAGCGGGTGAAGAAGCTTACCGGACACCTTGCCGCCATTATGCAGGCGGACGCCAGGACCGCTGAGCGTGCGGCCTATCTGGCCAAGGCCGACCTGCTGTCGGGTGTCGTGGGCGAGTTTCCCAAGCTCCAGGGCGTCATGGGCAGCAAGTACGCCGTCCTGTCCGGCGAGGACCCGCAGGTCGCTGCGGCGATCGCCGAGCACTACCTCCCGCGCTTCGCCGGTGACGCGCTGCCAGGGTCGCTCGAAGGCATGTGCGTCGGCATCGCCGACCGGATCGACACCATCACGGGCTGCTTTGCCGTGGGTCTCGTCCCGAGCGGCTCCGAGGACCCCTACGGCCTCCGCAGGCAGTCCGTGGCCATCCTGTCCATGCTGTTCGACCGGGGTTTGCACCTCTCGCTCGCGGCGCTCGTTGCCGAGGCGTGCAAGGGACACGGTCTGAAGAAGGCTGACCAGGCGAAGGTGGAGTCAGAGGTCCTGGATTTTCTCCGGCAGCGGCTCGCGGGCCTGCTGACCACCGAAGGGCTCCGCTCCGATGTGGTGGACGCGGCGCTCGCGGGGACCTTCGATGACCCGCTCGTCGCGAAGGAAAAGGTTCGGGCCCTTGACGCCTGGCGGACCTCCGACGACTACCGGCCGCTCGTGACCGCGCTCAAGCGAGCGGGGAACATCGTGCCGAAGGATTTTGCGGGCGCGGTGAAGAAAGGCCTGCTCAAGGAAGAGGCCGAGAAGGACCTGTTCACCGCCTACACGGACATCAAGGACCGGGTGAAGGAAAAGACGGCGAAGCTCGATTTCCGGGGTGCCCTTGCCGACATAGCGTCGCTGCGGAACCCTGTTGACGCGTTCTTCGACAAGGTCATGGTGATGGACAAGGACGCCGAGGTGAAGCAGAACCGCCTGGCGCTGCTCGCCGGCATCACCGGGCTCTTCTCGATGATCGCCGACTTCTCGCGGCTGGTGCTGAGCGCGGAGGAAAAGTAGGGGCCAGAAGCCGGGAGCCAGGAGAACTTCCTCTGGCTTCTGACTTCTGGTTTCTGAATCCAGGAGCGAGCGCATCCCCCGCAGCTTGCTGCGGGATAGCGAGCGATTAGGATAAACCTACCCTGAGGATCGAAGCTCCAGGCCTCTTGCAGGAGGGAGCTTAAATCCAGGAGCGAGCGCATTCCGCAACGATAATATTCATTGAGGATCGAAGATTCCCTGCAGCTTGCTGCAGGGAGCTTCAATTCTGACGATGTAAATCAGGCAGGGAGGAGCGTACCATGGCAATTGCAAAAAAACTCATCTATTTCTTCGGGAATGGAAAGGCCGACGGGACCGGGACCATGAAGGACCTGCTCGGCGGGAAGGGCGCGGGCCTCGCGGAGATGACGAACGCGGGCGTCCCGGTGCCCCCGGGGTTCACCATCACGACCGAGGTATGCAACCTTTTCTACGACCTTGGCAAGCGCGTGCCTGAGGGGCTCGACGGCGAGATGCGGGACTACATGAAGAAGATAGAGGACGCGCTGGGCGGCAAGTTCAAGTTCGGCGACCTTGACCGTCCGCTGCTCGTGTCGGTGCGGTCAGGCTCCAAGTTCTCCATGCCCGGCATGATGGACACGGTGCTGAACCTGGGCCTGAACGACAAAACGATCAACGGCCTCATCCGCATGAGCGGCAACGAGCGGTTCGCCTGGGACGCCTACCGGCGGTTCATCCAGATGTTCGGCAACGTGGTGATGGGCATCGAAAAGGACGCCTTCGAGCACATCATCCACGACGTGAAGAAGAAACGGAAGCTCAAGCTCGACATCGATATGACCGCCGAGGACCTGAAGGGGCTCGTGGCCAAGTTCAAGGCAAGGGTGAAGCAGATCGCGAAGCGCGATTTCCCGCAGGACGTCTGGGAGCAGCTCATCATGGCCCGCGACGCGGTCTTCGGCTCCTGGAACAATCCCCGCGCCATCACCTACCGCAAGCTGAACGACATCCCGGGCAACCTCGGGACTGCCGTGAACGTGCAGGCCATGGTCTTCGGCAACATGGGCGAGACCTCTGCCACGGGCGTAGGCTTCACCCGCGACCCATCGACGGGCGCCAAGGTGTTCTACGGCGAGTACCTGACGAACGCCCAGGGAGAGGACGTGGTGGCCGGCATCCGGACGCCGCACCCCATTGCGGACCTCGAGAAGGAGATGCCCGAGGTGTACAAACAGCTCCGCGAGATCACGACCAAGCTCGAGCGCCACTACCGGGATATACAGGACTTCGAGTTCACCGTGCAGGAAGGCAAGCTCTTCATGCTCCAGACCCGGACGGGCAAGCGCACGGCCCATGCCGCGGTGAAGATCGCTGTGGACATGGTGCAGGAGGGCCTCATCACGAAGGAGGAAGCGGTGCTGCGCGTCGAGCCTGCCTCACTCGACCAGCTGCTCCATCCTGTCATCGACCCCAAGGCGAAGGTCGAGGTGATCGCCAGGGGCCTGCCGGCCTCCCCGGGCGCCGCATCCGGCAAGGTCGTGTTCACGGCCGACGAGGCGGTCCGGCTCGCGAAGACAGGGAAGGTCATCCTGGTTCGCCCCGAGACCACGCCGGACGACATCCACGGCATGGACGCGGCCAAGGGCATCCTGACGGCTCGGGGCGGCATGACGTCCCACGCGGCCGTGGTCGCCCGCGGTATGGGCAAGCCCTGCGTTGCGGGCTGCGAGTCCATCCGCGTGGACCTTAAGGCAGAGAAGTTCTTTGTCGGCAAGTACACCGTGAAGGTGGGCGACTTCATCACCATCGATGGCGGCACGGGCCGCGTCATCGTCGGCAAGGTGCAGACCAAGGACCCCGAGGTGAGCGGCGATTTCGGCACGCTCATGAAGTGGGCCGACGAAGTTCGCACCATGGGCGTCCGGGCCAACGCGGACATCCCGCGCGACGCCAAGATGGCCCGGCAGTTCGGCGCCGAGGGCATCGGCCTCTGCCGCACGGAGCACATGTTCTTCGCCGAGGACCGGCTGCCCATCGTGCAGCAGATGATCCTCGCCAATACAACAGAGGCACGCGAGAAGGCGCTGAACAAGCTGCTTCCCATGCAGCGGTCGGACTTCAAGGGCCTCTTCGAGGCCATGGCCGGCCTGCCGGTCACCATCCGCCTGCTGGACCCGCCGCTCCATGAGTTCCTGCCGAAGCGTGAGGAGCTCATGGTCGAGATCGCGGTGATGCAGGCCAAGAAGGCATCCCGGTCGGTCATCGCCAAGAAGGAGAAGCTCCTCCACCGCGTCGAGGAGCTCCACGAGTTCAATCCTATGCTCGGCCACCGCGGCTGCCGCCTCGGCATCGTGTACCCCGAGATCACGCGCATGCAGGTCCGGGCCATCATCGAGGCCGCCTGCGAGCTCGCGAAGAAGGGCAAGAAGGTCGTGCCGGAGATCATGGTGCCGCTCGTGGGCATGAAGAAGGAGCTGGAGCACCAGAAGGAGCTCATCAAGCGCACGGCCGACGAAGTGATGCAGAAGAAGGGCGTGAAGATCGAATACATGGTCGGCACGATGATCGAGCTGCCGCGCGCCGCCATCGTCGCCGACGAGATCGCCAAGGCTGCAGAGTTCTTCTCCTTCGGCACGAACGACCTGACCCAGACCACCTTCGGGTTCAGCCGCGACGACGCGGGCAAGTTCATCAATTATTACACCGAGAACGGCATCATGGAGAAGGACCCCTTCCAGACCCTGGACATAGAGGGAGTGGGCCAGCTGGTGAAGATGGGCGTCACCAAGGGACGCTCGACGCGCAAGGACCTCAAGGTCGGCATCTGCGGCGAGCACGGCGGAGACCCGGCGAGCGTGGAGTTCTGCTTCAGGGTCGGCCTCAATTACGTAAGCTGCTCGCCCTTCCGCGTGCCCATCGCGAGGCTGGCGGCCGCCCAAGCCAAGCTCAAGGAAAAGGGCGTGGGCGGTTCAGGGACGAAGTAATGTTACATTAACGAATTGTGAGGGCGGCCCTCCCTGGGCCGCCCTTCGTGTTAGCGGTGAGGGAACGGCGGTGGAGTGAAAATGCAGGATGGCAAGATACGATTAGCCGACGTAAAATTCAAAGCTGTCATTGTCGGCGCTGTCGCGGACAACGCCGGGACCCTGCTCGTCATGACGCTTCTGGCCGCAGCGCTGGTGTCAGCGGGCCTTTCCGAGGACGAGGTCATGAGCCGGATGAAGAGCACGAGCGGCCTGCTCCTTGGTCTCATCATCGGCATGGGCTTCACAGTGCTCGGCGGTTATATCGCGGGCAGGATCGCGCGTCAGCATGAACGCACGCACGGCGCGCTGGTCGCGGTCATCGGCATGGTCATCGCGCTGATCTTCCGGGATGGCGGCGACCCGGCGTGGTTCGACATCGCGGGGTTCGCCGGCATGCTCCCGGCGGGGATTCTCGGCGGTCGTCTGGCGTGGCAGCGGCGCACACCACGCTGAATGATCCGTGCCTGTACGGCATCTCTGCGCCATTCTTTCCAAAAGGGTCAATAGGATATCGAGACTGCTCGAAAACGTTACAACGTACGAAAAGGGCGACCAAGTGGCCGCCCTTTTCTTTGTCGTCATCATGGTTATCGTCAGACATGCAGGATGTTAGCGTTTACTTCCTCCTGTACTTTCCCATCAGCTCCGCCTGTGCCAGGACATGTCCCTTCATCGCCTTCTCCAGAGCTCCCTTGGTCGTGCCGGAACCAAGGTCGAGCAACACATCCAGTGCGTAGAGCTTGAAGAAGTACCGGTGCGTGCCGGAAGGCGGGCAGGGGCCGCCATACGGGGTCTTCCGGAAGTCGTTGACCCCCTGCTTCGCTCCGCCAGGAACGCTGTTCTCCCCGATGTCCCGCGTCTGCGGGTCGATGTTCCAGACGACCCAGTGCACCCACATCCCTCCGGGAGCGTCGGGATCATCCATGATGAGCGCCAGGGACTTGGCCTCAGGGGGAATGTTGCTGATAACCAGAGCGGGGTTCACGTCCGTTCCGTCACAGGTGAACTTCGATGGGATGAACTCCCCGGTCTTGAACGCGGGACTTGTCATCGTGAGCGTAGCCATAGTTTCTCCTTCCCTATCTATATAGTATCATAGCATATACTTTTGAACGGGACGGGATTGCATGAGCGGGCATTGACAGCCGAGTAGCAATTACATTATAGTTATTGCGAGAGTGGATAGTGAAGGCGCCCATCGTGCCGATTGGCAACTCGCGGGGACCACGGGCTCCAAGGCAGTGCGGGTGCAATGCCACATCGTCCGTTCGCGTAAGATGGTTTAATGTTAATATCATGCTTATGACAAATCAGATTGACGAAAAATACATGCTCCTGGCGCTGCGGCTGGCCGAGAAGGCCAGGGGCAGGACCAGTCCGAACCCTATGGTCGGTGCCGTGGTGGTAAAGGACAAGCGCGTTATAGCCACAGGCTACCACGAGCGGGCTGGCGAGCCCCATGCGGAGGCCATCGCGCTTAGGAAAGCAGGTGCGGCAGCGAAGGGCGCCACACTCTACGTGACTCTCGAGCCCTGTTCGCACTTGAACAAGCGGACGCCGCCCTGCAGCCCGCTCGTCATCCAGAGCGGCGTGAAGCGGGTCGTGATCGCCATGATCGATCCGAATCCGAGGGTGTCCGGTGGCGGGGTTCGGGCCATCAGGAAGGCGGGTGTCGAGGTCGTCACCGGTGTTCTTGAGCTGGAAGCGAGTCGGTTGAACGAGGAGTTTATCAAACACGTCACGAAGAAAGTCCCCTTCGTCACCCTCAAGATCGCCCAAACCCTGGACGGAAAGATAGCGACGGCGACGGGCGAATCAAAGTGGATCACCGGCAAAGAGGCGCGGGAATCGGGGCACCGTCTTCGCGACCGGAATGACGCGATCCTTGCAGGAATCAACACGGTGCTCAAGGATAACCCATCGCTTACCGCGAGGATCGCCGGAGGCCGCGATCCGCTCCGGGTGATCGTTGATAGCGCGTTGAGGATTTCCCTCAAGGCCAAGGTCATTACTCAGACGTCAGCCGCTCGGACCATCGTGGCCACGCTCGCGAATGCGCCAAAGGAAAAGATAAAAAAACTTCAGAGCGCGGGCGCGGAGATAGTGCTCGTAAAGAGCGACAAGGGCCGCGTTGACCTTCGCGACCTCATGAGAAAGCTCGGCAGGATGGACATCATGTCGGTGCTGGTGGAGGGCGGCGCTGAGATCCATGCTTCTGCTCTCAGGTCCGGCATCGTGGACAAGGTCGTCATGTACATTGCACCCACGCTCATGACGGGGTCTGATTCTCTTTGCTCCATTGGAGGAGTGTCACCAATAAAGCTCGGTCATGCCATCAGGCTGAAGAATATCACCTCACGCTTCGTCGGGCAGGACATCATGGTCCAAGGATATATAAGGAAATAGGAGACAGGAGACAGGAGACAGGAACTTACACTCCAGGCGTGCTCTCCGAAGTACTAGGCTGTTATTGCCCCATGCATCCCACCGTTCTCGATATCAAAAAGGCTCTTAACGACCACACCATCACCCATATCCTCCTCGATATGGACGGGACGCTCTTGGACAAATATTTCGACGATTACTTCTGGGAGCACCTTGTACCGGAGAAATATGCGGACAAGCACGGCATCACGTTCGGGAAGGCAAAGGAGGACCTCCTCAAGAAGTACAAGTCCCATGAAGAGACCTTGAACTGGACGGACATCGACTTCTGGTCCGGTGAGCTGGGCCTCGACATTCTTGCGCTGAAGGAGCAGATCCGGCACCTTATCGAAGTCCATCCCCATGTAGAGGCTTTTCTGCAAGTGATGCGTTCCCGCAGGAAGCAGGTCTATATCGCCACGAACGCCCACGACAAGGTCCTGGCCATGAAGCTCAAGAAGACGGAGATCGGGAAGTACCTGAACGGCGCGATCACGTCGGCCGAGATGGGTTTCCCGAAGGAGAAACTTGAGTTCTGGCGGCAGGTGGAAAAAAAGCTCGGGTTCCACAAGGAAAAGACCTTGTTCGTCGATGACACCCTCGCCGTGCTCAGGACCGCGCAGGAATACGGTATCGGATATATCGTATTCAAGGCACGGGGTAATTCCAGGATGCCGCCCGTGCACAGTCCGGATTTCACGACAGTGCTGGATTTCAACGAGTTGCTGTAGCCGTTGCGGAAATATCTGGTATAATACAAACCACCATGAATCCATTCAGAAAAAAGACCCTCACGGGAATGTCACGCACCTGCGGTTGAGCGGCGAAGATCGGTCCGGCGGACCTGTCGGACGTGCTCTCAACGATCTGTCCCGTTCATGACCCGAACCTGCTCGTGGGGTTCGAGACGAGCGACGACGCGGCCGTCTACCGTGTCGCGCCGGACCTTGCCGTCATTAGCACGGTGGACTTCATCACGCCGCCGGTGGACGATCCGGTCTGGTTCGGCAGGATCGCGGCCGCCAACGCGCTGTCCGACGTCTACGCCATGGGCGGACGGCCTATCGTTGCCCTGAACCTGGTCATGTTCCCGTCGAAGAAACTCGATATTGGCCTGCTTAAGGACATGCTGACCGGGGGCTTCGAGAAGGTGCAGGAGGCCGGGGCGGCCCTCGCCGGCGGCCACTCGGTGGACGACCTGGAGCCGAAATACGGGCTCGCCGTCACCGGGACCGTCCATCCCGACAGGGTCCTGACGAATGCGAACGCGAAGCCGGGCGACGCGCTGGTCCTGACCAAGCCGCTGGGTACGGGTGTATTGTTCAACGCCTGCCGCTCGAAGAAGCTGCCCTTCCGGGAGTTGGAGCCGCTCCTGCCGAAGATCGCCGCGCTGAACAAGGCCGCGATCGAGACGGCCCTCGCCTTCGAGGTCCATTCCTGCACGGACATCACGGGATTCGGCGTGCTTGGACATACGCTGGAGATGGCCAAGGGGAGCGGGGTCCGGATCCAGCTCTCCTATGACAATCTGCCCTTTCATCCTCATGCGCTGGAAATGTATCGGAAGGGTGAGACCACGGGGAGCAACAAGTCGAACCGGAAGATCGCCGATGGTTTCTGGGAAAAGGAGCTTCAGCTGGACCGCCATGCCGAGGAACTGCTCTTCGATCCCCAGACCTCGGGCGGACTGCTGCTTTCGTTGCCTGCGTCGCAGGCCGGTGAACTGGTCAGGAAACTGAAGCTTGCTGGCGTGGAAGATGCCGTGGTCGTTGGAGAGGTCGTTGCCGGGGAAAAACCTGCCATCGTGGTCCTGTAAATGTCCCTTTTCCCTTCATGTCTGATGGAGCTTCCCCGGGAGCAAGCGTACGCGGCGAGAATGACTTGCCGGTCGTCAAGGTTTTCTACATGGTGTGGATGAGGTAGAGGATGAGGAACAGGCCGACCGCGAGGACCGACAGCATGAGAAGCACGCTCAGGATTGGCAATGGGGCATACTTGTCGTTCTCGATCTGGCGCTCAACGGAACGGTACCGTATATACGCGAGAACACCCATGACAGCACCCAGGCCGACGAGGACGATGCCGACCACCGACGAATATCCCGGAGTCGGGGGCGAAGCCTCCTTGCCGAGATAGTACGACAGCTGCTTTACGAACAGGGAGAATTTCTCCACCACGAAGCCGAAGGCCATGATGGAGATGCTCGTCCGTATCCACGCCAGGAATGTCCGCTCGTTCGCCATGTGAACACGGCGGTCCCGTGCTTTGGCCGTCGAAGTATCCCTCACTGGAACTTCCATCACGTTCCTCTCCTATCCTTCGATCAACTTGAACATCCCGCTCCGGATCAGCTTGACCGCGATGGCAGCGAGGAGGAGCGCCGCGACTTTGGCAAAAGCGCGCGTGCCGCCGATGCCCATGAATTTGATGATGCGCTCGGCCTGGGCGAAAATAAGCCAGGCAAGCAGGATGTTGGCGACCAGCGAAAGGATGACCGGCGTATACCCGTAGCTCCCCACAAGCACCAGCGTGGTGGTGAGAGTGGCGGGGCCGGCGATGAGGGGCGTGCCGAAGGGCACGACGCCGAAGGTAGGGGAAGCGGCGTGCTTCTTCTCACCCGCCTGGACGATGTCCTGGATGGCAATGATCAGGAGCACGATGCCGCCGGCGATCATGAAATCCTCGACCATGATGCCGAGCGCCCGAAAGACCGCCCTTCCCAGAAAGACGAACCCGATGGTCACCAGGAAGGCCGTGATGATGGACTGGCGGATGATGGTCCGGCGCTCGTGCTTTTTGATACCTTCGGTCATCGCCACGAAGAGCGGGAGCGTCGCCGGCGCGTCCAGCGCGACCATGATGGGAATGAGGCAGACCAAGAAATCGTTCAGCAGTTCCATGAATTGTGTCCTGGTGGAGCGGGAAGATAGGGTATGAAAAGAAGTATATCGGATAGCGGCCATTCTGTCCAGCCGGATGCGCAAATTAAATATAAAAATAATATATTTTCTAACTAAGTGATTGCATTATAAGCTTGATACCTGACTCGTGACATGACCGGTGACCAGCAAGGCGTCTGGGGCAAGAACTATCAGATGTGATCGACAGATCAAGGACATCGAGAATGCTGTTTTGCTCTGGTTGATCGACAACGGCAGTGAGTTTGAACTATATTCTCGGCACTGAGAGAAAGCGGATAGTTAAGAGGGTACAAAACAAATGACGTAAAAACTTGATCGGTATCAAACAAGAAAAGGGCCGCTTCCTTTCGGGAGGCGGCCTAATCGTTGACAGTCCGATATCGGCTCGTCGTTACCAGTTCTCGTTGCCGTGACACCGAGGATTGCACGAGCCTCCAGAATAGCTATGGATCTGGTTCCCCAGCGCGGCTGCTGCCTGGTTCATGGCTGTTGTGTTGAGATCATTGAAGTGCACGGTTGCCAGTTTTGTGGTGTCATGGCAATTGATACAGGCAAAATGTTCCCCATTGTATACAAGGCGGTCGCGCACTTGGCATTATAGGTCGCCAGGACGGATACGCTTACCGTACCGTTCGGGTGGTTTCCAACACAAGCGCTTGCGCCGCTGTGGCAGGCATCGCAGCTTGCCTGAGTGGTGCCGGTAAATGCCGTGTGGATGGTATGACTGCCCGCTCTATTCGGGGCCTGATTTCCAGCAGGGGGAATGCGGTGGAAAGCTCCACCGGTGACGGTCGCCGGACCGTATGGAAGGCTGTGAACGCTTGTGCAGGAAGGACCGCTGTCGGCCACACCCTGCAGGTTCGCTCCGTGGCAGTACTGGTTCGAGCAGGACGCCGTTGTAGTCGAGCCGGAGCTCATTGTTCTGACGGCCGTGGCAGGAGAAGCAGGACGCGGGGTTCAGCTTGCTTCGATCTTATGCTGGTTTCAGGTGACCCCCGCGGTGAGCCCGGCACAGCGTCAGAACACGATCATGTGCGTCAAAGAGCTTGTTCCCCTCTCTCGTTTGCTTGGTATCGGCTCGATGCCTGCGGCCTTGCCTTCTACTACCACCAGGTTCTGGTCTCGCCCGAGTGACATGCCGCGTAGGTGCATGTTGTCCCGTTGTAATTCAACCAACTCCAGGTGGTCGCTGACGCAGTTCCAGCAGAAATGACAGGCGTAGCCAAGCCTGCAAAGTGAATAGATCTGTCCGAGAGTTTTATGGTGTCATGACAAATATCGCAAGCGCGACCGTCTACGACGACATGTTTATAATGCTTCCCGGAAAGATAGCTATTGTACTCCGTTGTTCCGTAAATATGGCATGATTTGCACTGGTTTTTATCACTTACGGTTATACTTCCTGTATACCAGTCCGGTGTCTGCGCAGGATCAGATTGCGGGGGGATCCGTTGACCTTGTGCGAGCGTCTGGGTCCTCGGCCCGCCGTGGCAGCTTATTTCAGAGCATGTTTTTGCAGTCGCATTGAAAGATCCCGTTCCTGTTTTCGCGTTATACACGGCGTCGAAAATGACGTCAACAGTCCCGTTCATATGCTGATCGCACGACCTCGTGTGGCAGGCTGCGCACGTAACGCCGTAGAGCGCCATGTGCTTTGCATGTTTCCCTGCAATGTTCGGATCCGCGGTGCCGGCAGGTGGTATGCCATGGCAGGTTCCGCAGCTTGGTGAAGTCGGGATCGTGGGATGGCACTTCGTGCAGGAGGGGCCGCTTTGCGGCACGCCCCCGAGGTTTGTCCCGTGGCAATAGGCATTCGCGCAGCCCGATGTCCCGGAGGGGGACGTCAGCACAAACGTCCCATGGTTCGAGCACGCGTCTCCCAGCCATCCCGCCGGATGTATGTTCGTAACTCCTCCCATGTGGCAGCTGGTGCAGGACGGCCCACTGTCGGGAACGCCGGTAAGGAATGCTCCATGGCAATACTGGTTTGCGCATGCGGTGGTCCCGGTCGGGCTCGTATTGACATAAGGGCCATGCGTGCTGTATATGGGGCTCCAATTCGACGGGTGTATGGTCGTGGGGCCGCCCAAATGGCAAAGTGTACAGGACGGACCGCTGTTGGGAACTCCGGTAAGTGCCGCGCCGTGGCAGGACTGGTTCGCACATTCCGTGGTACCGGTCGGGCTCGTATTGACATAAGGCCCGTGAGTGCTGTATACGGGGACCCAGCTTGACGGGTGTCCGGAAGTGATACCACCTATATGACAGCTGGTGCAGGATGGGCCGCTGTTGGCGACGCCGGTAAGCGTTACCCCGTGGCAGTACTGGTTTGCGCAGGGGCTCGTAGTGTTGGCCTTCACATAGGGGCCATGCGTGCTTAATATGGGATTCCAGCCTGCCGGATGTACTGCAGTGGGGCTTCCCAGATGGCACGCGGTGCAGGACGGTCCGCTGTCTGGGACGCCGGTAAGTGAGGTTCCATGGCAATACTGATTAGAACAGGGGCTTGTCCCGTTTGAAGTCACATAGGATCCGTGCGTGCTGTATACCGGGGTCCAGTTTGCCGGATGTACGGAAGTGGGGCTTCCCAGATGGCACGCGGTGCAGGACGGCCCGCTGTCTGGGACGCCGGTAAGTGAGGTTCCATGGCAATACTGATTAGAACAGGGACTTGTCCCGTTTGAAGACACATAGGATCCGTGCGTGCTGTATACAGGGGTCCAGTTTGCCGGATGTACGGAAGTGGGACTTCCCAAATGGCATGAGGTGCAGGAAACACCGGACACCCCTCCGCTATAATCAGCGCCGTGGCAATCGGCGCAGGTGGTGAGGTCCGTATTGGCCGCGGTCATATGTCCGGCCGGAAGCCAGTTGTCAACATGTTTTCCCATGTCGGAATTGAAGTGTGATTGGTCGTTCGGATTGCTGCACCCGAGCAGCACCAGGGTCACGATCAGGGCGGTCAGCCAGTGCTTCAGGCTCACTTGTGACATGTTTTTCACCTCTCATTGTTCTGACGTCCGTGGCAGAGGATATACCGGCCATCATTAGTTTTTGCTTGCTCGACGCTAAACCATTGGCGCGAAGGAGGAATCCTGTAATGATTCGTGCAGGTCAGGCCTTGATCTTTTCCAGCATCTGATGGATTTCCTTCGGCATGACACCCTTCATGGTCTTGGCGAGGTAGGAACTTGTGGCTATGATGTGGACCACCTTGATCATGAACTCTCTCTTCCTCGGGCTCATGGCATCGAGGGTGTTCATCTTGTGCATGTAGAAATCCCGTGCCGCCATGCCGAGCTCCTTCGCCACCTCTTCCAGGGTCATGTTCTTTGGTTTGATGACCGGCTCGACAAGGTTATACTTGCAGTAATCAAAGACCGCCACGTGCTCCCTGAGGCTGGGGTAGATCTCGGAATAAGGCCAGGGTGCGATCGCCAGAAAGAACGCGAGGTCGGGATTATAGAACTTGGCCAGTTCCACGGTCTTACGCATTCCTTCCGCTGTATCATCGGGCATGCCGAGCACAAAGGATGTTTCGGAAACGATATCCTGGGCATTGATCAGATCAATAGCACGCTTGGACTCCTCAACCTTGATGTTCTTGTTGAAAATGTCGAGCATCGCCTGATTCGTGGCCTCGACGCCCACGTAGATATGGTCGATATGCGCCTTTTTATACTTCTCCATGATATCCTCGTCACGGAGAATATCGTCAACGCGGGTTTCCATAAGGATCCTGGTGCCCAAGTCCCGCTCGATCAACAGGTCGAGGATTGTTTCCCATCGCTTACGGTCAAGCGTCGGCGTCTCGTCGGCGAACATGACCACGTTCACGCCGTATAGGTCCCGCAGGTGTTCGAGCTCCGCAACGACGTTCTCGGGGCTCCGGCCCCGCCAGTTCCTCTGCCAGAACAGCTGCTGAGAGCAGAAGCTGCATCGTTGACTGCATCCGCGCGAGGTGCTGACAATGGCCAGCACCGAGTTCTCCATGGGCTTGTACGTATAGATCGGCCAGTCCACGAGGTCCCATGCCATGGGCAGGCTGTCCAGGTCTTTGATGAAAGGCCGGGGAGGTGTGACGCTGACAGAGCCATTCCGGGCAAAAGCGATGGACCGCACCGAGGACGGATCGCCGTTGCTGGAAAGACAGTTGATGAGATCGACGACCGTTTCCTCGCCTTCACCCATGACGATGTAGTCAACGGGATTGCCCGCCGTGGTCAGGATCTCGTCATAACAGTAGGTCGGGTGCACATTCCCGATGATGGTAATGATCCGGGGATCGATCTCTTTGGCCAGCGTGAGGACCTTGAGGGCATCCACGATCTCGGCGGTAAACGCCGTGGTACCTACCACATCAGGCTTCTCTGCTTCGATCCGCTTGTGGATGTCATCGTAGGTGTGCCAGTGGCTCATGGCATCGTATATGACCGGCTCATACCCGGCAGACCGCAGGCTGCCCGCAAGATAGACAAAGGCGACATTCATCCATACGCCCGCCGACTCGACAACACCCGAATGGTAGGGCGGGGTGATCAAAAGTATTTTTTTAATCCTGCTCATAGGTTCTCATAATATGCAAATTAATGCTGTAAATCAACTGAAACATCAGAGAAACGCACTGTCTTGGGTCTGGAACAAGATCCGCCTCACCACGGGGACTTTATTCCGTCACGGACCGTGGTGAGGGCATATGCCCTAAATTGCCACCCAGGGTTGAGAGAGCGCTAATGATGAAACGTCATCGTGTACTGCCAGAACGTACCCAGCCCGAACACGACCAAAAGTATTGCATGTTTCATGATCAACATCTTCCTTCGTGATGCTTCAGCATCTTTTCCATACACATCAGGGATATACGTAAAAGTTCTCCCCGCACCAGCTCCAAAAACGATGAATACACATACAATGCCGATATAAAAGAACTCCTTTTGCAACGAACGAATGGCATCCTGAGATCCAGGCCCGAGAATGACCTTCTCCAGACGGTATACGGCAAGCACAGTCGCTACCCAGCAACCTGCGGCAAAATCATGAATAAACCCGATCATTATGGTAAATATTTTTTTCATTCAATACGCCTTTTCGGCTACCTACAATTATCAGTCCAGCGCGGCTTCGGTATGCAAGTCCATCAGATCAAGCATGGTGGTAAAGATTGTGCTGAGCAACCCGGGCATGCTGTTTAAATTATTACACATGCACTTGCTGCCCGCAGGGATGCCTGCAGGGTAAAATGTCCTCGTGGCCCGGCGGAAATGTCCCGGACCTACCGGGATGGAGGGGCATCCTTCCCCATCTTCCCCTTGTCCCGCTTCTTCAGTCTCTGTTGCTCCGACTTGAGGCCGGCCGGATGATCGGCCAGCGCCTGCTCCTCTGCCTTGGTTTTGTACCATCCTAGTGGACGCTCGGCCTGGTCTTTAAAAGTGGACAAAGCATCATCCCGAAGCTTGGCAGCCTCGGCATCGGCCTGCGCAACGAGGATCTCATCCACCACCTGCGGGCAGGAGGCGACCGAACCCGGCCTGGCCTCGATTTCCTCGCGTACGCTTGGCTCGATCTTCGGGTCCTTGGCGGTCAGCATTTTGAGCTCGATCGAGAAATTGACGTATCTCTCCAGCATGCGAAAGATAGCGGAATCTCCCATCGCGCCTGCGGACCGCTCCTCATCAGGCAGGGGCGAGACCTTGCCGTTCTCGATCTTGGCCCGGCCCACCATCTCGCAACCGGTCCCGCTATCGGTCGTGTAGCCGAGGTTATCGGTGATGACCGCAAGGACCGTCGGCACGTTCGCCAGGTCCCAGTGCGCCAGGAGCCCCACCTCCCCGTCCGGCAAGGGTTTGAGATCGTCAATGCTCATGGCCAGCACGCGCGACCACGGGGGAACCGGCCTTGTGCGCTTTTTTGGAGGCAGGCCTGTTACGCAACGCCGCAGGGAATCATCGAACAGGTTGGTGGCAGTCTCGGCCTCGCCCAGGACATTGACGCAATGTGAGCCGGGGATCCCGATGATCTCCTGCACCATGGCATAATAGTCATCGCGGGTCACGACACCGAACCGGCCGCGATAGCCGCCTCCATCGCAGATACGGCTTCCGGGAGGCAGCCGGAAGGACATCTTCTTCCGGCGGCATGCCTGGAAGAAATAGACATATGCCGATGTCGCGCCGATGAGCGCAACCGGTAGGCCGCTTGCCTCGGACTCGCGCAGGGCCTTGATCAGGGCGTTGACATCGATCCCCGACTTCCCGAGCAAAAATTGGCTGTCCGGTGTGCCGAAATGCTGCCGGGTCTGCTCCATGCCGATCGCCATACCCATCGAAGGCGCCATTTCAGGGCTCGGCGCCAGAATGAGGATACGGCAGCGCTTGCCGTCCCTGAAGTCCGGGAAAAGGTACGATCCTGTCATCATCCGGTTCGCCGCGAACACAAGGCGTTTGCCGTCCTCATCCCGGAAAATGCGGCCGCGCTGAGTAAGGCTGGTGGTCCCGCCGGTGAGGCAGGCCATCACTGACTTTTCCAGCGGAAAGGACGCTACGAGGTGCGTCTTGAACACATCGTTGTACACCATGGGGATGTCCTGCCAACGATCGATATCACCGGGCCTCACGTTCTTTGTATCGCAGAACTCCCGAAAGATGGCATTCACCGTGTAATGAAGCGTGAACATCCTGAGACAATACTCATTGAAATTTGGAACCACACCATCAACGCCCGCCTCAATGAACGTGAGGACGTCTTCGGTCAAGCGGTGACGCTCAGCTTCCGCATCAGAAGGGGTCAATCGGGTCGAGGGCAACGCGTTCATACTCCATGTCTCCCTTGAAAATTCAAACTCACCATGAATCCAGGAGCGATTAGAATAACGATACTTCCTTAAAGATCGAAGATTCCCTGCAGCTTGCTGCAGGGAGCTTCAATAAGCCACTCTCTTTTACTTTGATCTAATCTTATTCTTCCTGCACGCCCTACAAAAGGCGCCTTTTGCCACGCACAATATCTCGTGATGCCTTCCATTTTTCATAGGCTAGTTTATATCCATGCCGTACCGGGATTTGGTTCATGAGCGACAAAATGTGCGCTTCGGGGAAGCCGGCCCTCGGGATCTTGAACATATGACGCAATACCCTCCCCAGGCGCAGCACCTCAAGCGAAGTCTCGTAGAATTGCTCTTCCCGCACCTCCGGGGTCATGGCCGGATCCGGATGGTCGAACAACGCGTAAGCGCCGGTATAATATTCCCAGCCCATATCCTTAAAGAGATAGGGTTCATACTGCTCGCGAAGTTTGGTTCCCGGGTAAGGCACGACCAGGGACGGGTGCATGCTCACGCCCAGCCGGTCGGCAAGTTCTACGGATCGCTTGAAATCATCCAGTGAATCCACACGGCTGCCGAGCATATAGAAGAGCGATACGTCGATTCCGTGGTCCCTGATCGTGCGCACTGCCCGCTCCCGGTCAAGGCCGATCTTCCCGTCGGCCCCGTATGCCTTCAAACTATCATCGGATATAGCGTCCCATCCGACCCAGACGGTCCGCATACCGCTCTCTCGGGCCGCGTTCAGCATCCTCTCCCCGGCGGGCGACAGCACCGGGCGGAGGCTGCCGAAGCCCATCCACGTTTTTTTACTTCCCTTGAGCGCCGTGAACAGATCGATGGCGCGCTGCTCCGTGCCTGTCCACCAGATGTTTTCGTCGCCGTTAATATACATCTTTTCCGGTATCGCGGCCACATCGCGCACCACATGACCAATAGGCCGAAACCGCACTTTCCCACCGTAGAACGGTTTGACCGAACAGAACGAGCAATTGTACGGGCATCCCCGCGAAGTGTTCACGACGCGGAACTGGTGCTTGCGTTTGCCTTGCAGTAATCCGTAGAGCGGCGTCGGAAGGTCATCCAGTTCGATCTGCTCACCCCGGTAAAATGGCTTAAGTTGGCCGGCCCGAAAGTCCTTCATGACCTGAGGCCAGACCGATTCCGCCTCGCCGATGACCACGGCATCTCCGTGCTGTTTCGCTTCCTCCGGCATGGCGGAAGCATGCATGTTGCCGAACACGACCTTGGCCCCCCGTGCCCGCAGCTTCTCGGCGATCCGATACCCCGGCACCGCGGTCGGCGTCAGGATGCTGATGGCCACCAGATCGCACTGCACCCGCTCGATAGCTTCGGGGTCGGCACTGGCGCTGATCAGCTCGATCTCGATGCTTGGGTCCGCACGACGCGTGAGCGCTGCGAGATACTCAAGGCTCGGAGGCGCCACCGGTGTCCAGCCGAACGGCAATGGAGGGAAGATAATACAGAGTTTCATTGTCAACACTCGGTTTTCAGCATTGAAGCTCCCTGCAGCAAGACTTCGGCGAGTTCAGTCGAGTCGCTGGAGGGAATCTTCGATCCTCAAGGTAGTACTATTTATTCTAATTGCTCGCTAACCCCGCAGCAAGCAACGGGGAATGCGCTCGCTCCTGGATTCAGCAGTTGATGGCTTCCAGCCCCTTCTCCTCAGTGTTCGATGCGGAATCCGCTGTGGAACGTTTCCACAGTGAACGGAATACCCCAATAACTGACGATCATTGCCATCAATGCTATCAGCGCATACCACGCAAGCTTCTTGCCGCGCCAGCCGAAGGTTATCCGCAAATGGAGATAGATACCGTAAATAAGCCAGGATATAAGAGACCAGACCTCCACGGGGTCCCAGTTCCAGTAAGTGCCCTTCACTTGATTCGCCCAGAATGCACCAGATACGATCATAAGCCCATACAGGATGAACCCGCCTGCGACAAACCGGTATCCAAGATTATCGAGGACCTGCAGCTCAGGCAGCTTGTCATAGATGCCCCCGGAGTTCCGTTCTTTGAGCAGGTACATCAGACCCATACCTGCCGCGGTCAAGACCGCACCGAACCCGGCTGCCGCGCCGATGATATGAGCCCAGATCCATCCGCTCTGCAGCGCGGGGGACAACTGGGTTGCCGCATCCTTCACGAGCGTTCCCGCCCATCCCATGAGCACAAAGGCCACCGGCATGACGAGTACGCCGAGCGGCCGGACCTTTTTATTCATGAACTCGAACGTGAGGAATATCAGCACCGCGCAGAAGATTCCGAATGTGATGGATTCCGAGATCGTAATGAACGGGCTAATGCCGGTCCTCATCCAGCGGAGAGCAATGACAAGGACATGGGGGACGAACCCGGCGAGGGTGCTGTACAGGCCGAAAGCAAAGAGTTTATCATGCTTCGAGATAATGCCGAAAATATAACTGCACGCACTCAATCCGTAAAGTCCCACGGCGATCCAAAACAACATGTGTTCAGTCTTCATATGCGCTCCTTATCGTTCCTCGTGAAAAGCCGTGAAATACCTGCAGTGCATTACCTCCGGCCGTCATAGTCCTTTTCAGTAATTCCGTGTCTGTGCAAGAGGATCACGATTTTTTACGTTCACGCGATCTTCTCTTCGAACCTGCTCCTTCTCATCCGCCCGATGAACGTCAAGATCATGCCGCCCAAACCGACCCAAAGACTGGTCAGTACGATCGGTTTTCCCGGCTCATAGCGCACATTCATTCCAACCCAATAGCGAACTTCTTTTGCTTCAAGGTAATAATTGCCAACGTTCACCCTATTGCCGATGGCCGCTTTGCCTTCTGCAACAGCATATCCGCCCGGTCCCGGATCCTCTCCTTGAATCGGCCATACCTGGTAAAACGCTTCTCCAGCCCTCTCCCTTCCCTTGAGCAACGACGGACGATAGGCAACCTGGATACCGAACAGGGGCTTCAACGGGTCCTGCGGAAAGGGGAATGGTCCCGGACCCTCCCTTGTGCCGGTCGTGTAGAGATAGGATTCGTCCTTCTGTTTAAGGCTTTGAAGCGGAACATGTGCACCATAGAGTGCCTTTCCTGACTTATTATAAAGCATGATCAGGAGAGAATAGCCTTCTTTGTCACGGAAGTAGTCGAAACCATTATTGTCAAGCTTGTGCGTAACATAAATTATCCCCTGTTTTCTTGAGCGGCCTTCGCCTACAGCAACCTCATACGCCACTTGTTTATCTGCGCCATCTACGCTGTAATCTCTGTGCATTTGTATGAGGGTGGTTTCGCCTTTCAGCTTTGAAAAGGCGAAGAAACGTCCATGGTCGAACGCGTCATAGCTCTGTGGGTCGCCACTCGGGAGGGTCTCCCCTTCGGTCAGCCTGATCGTGCCTCGGAAGTAAAACAGGCTGTTATAGATGACTCCGCCCAGCATGGCAACAAAGCTTACGTGGAACAGGATCATGCCGAGCGAGATCAACGTCACTTTCCTGCCCCATATCCTGCCGAAAAAGCAGAACGCCACATTCAGTACGAGAAGAACGAGAAGACCGTTGAACCAGAGCGTATTGAATATTAATGACCAGGCCTGTTCTCCACGAAGGACCGTGACTCCTGCCACACAGCACAGGAGAAGGGTGATCAGCAATACCAGGGCAAGCCTGGCCGATGCCATGAAATTGTATGTCTTCCGCACGACAAGGGGGAACAGCTTATGGGGAGGATCAGGTGATGCGTTATTATATGGCATCGTATTTAATATTACTATAGCAGTTCACTGAATTGAATTGCGCCAGGCCCTTCGATCCGACGAGACTAAGCACAGGACCCATGCGGCAACTCTATAATAGAAAGTGAACCATCTCTATACCCAAAACAGCATGATATTTCATTGCAGCGGAGAAGATCAGCGGTTTTGACGTAAAAAATAACGGGACAAACCCTGCATGCCGAAACGGGTAGTACTACTATCACCGTCATATGGGCATTCATGACTGTGATAAGAACAAAAAGCCCCGCCTTTTCGGGCAGGGCTTGATGTATGATACTACGATCAAACGTTAATACGTTCCGCCAACTGAATAATTTTGTGATCCCTGACTGCAGGGACTTACATTTCCACCCATACAGGTCGGATTGGTGTACGTAGTTGCGCCAATTCTCTTCGGCTGATGCTGCGGCAACACCTGTCTATTCCGAATGAACGCAACTGGAGTCGGATCCGTAGACCATCTGCTCGTCGCCGTAAGAAGTGTACCGACTGTGCCCAGTGCGTTGCTGCCGTGAGTATCCTGAGCACGAATAGGTCGAGGAACAACGGTTGTATAACCACTGCTATGACAAATATTGCAGCCGTACTGTGCGTACACTGTCATACCGCTATTATTACCAGTCTGCCATGCAGAGCCTGTCCCATGAGGGGACACTGTATAACCGGCATGGCAAACCTGACATAACGTCACCGAATTAGCAGCTGAAGGTGTCCCGCTCACAGTCGCAATACCCCTGATAGTTTGAGCGTTACCATGGGCCGCAACCGTACGCGTGGTGAGTGGAGATGCTCCTGATACGTTATGACAGTCAAAGCAGTTTATAACCACACCTTGGCTGAGCGTACCAGCAGTTCCTCTTGTTCCTGTCGGCTTATAGGGATCATTCATTCTAGCAGCAGTTGGGAAGTCCCTGTTCTTTGGTCCTAGCACAGGATGCCAGGAGCTATTCGATGTCGCCAATTGTGTTTTAACATCAACAACACCGCCGAGAGCAGCAGCGCCATTAGCCACCGTATAATTTGCGCCCAGATTGACACCGCCAAAAGGCATGAAGGCAGTACCCCCCGGAGTGCGAACTGTCGGATTGGTTGCACCGTTGCTGTCATGGCAGGCCAGGCAGAACTTCTGGGTCAAGACGTTATCAACATTATTAGATGTGTTTCCGGTTGATGTTCTTGATCCTGCAGCATATGAGGTAGCAAACTTTGTGAACGTAAAGGCTCCGCCAGTCATATTCGTGATGGGGGTCTCGCCGGCGCCGTCCGGGTCGCGCAGGTCAATGTTACCGTCACCATGCAAGGCCGATCGCGCTTGCGTCGCATAGTTACCCTCAAGATGGCAGACGATGCAATCTGCATCGGTAACTGCTCCGCGGCCTGATTTTTTATGGCCCCAAGCCAGACTGAATTCGCCCACAACGGCATCGCGTGGTGTTCCGTGCGTTCCTGTTTGAGCTGAGGCATGGCAATCAACGCACCTCGCTACCGCGCCGTGACAGAGCGTGTTGTCGAAGCAGTTCGGCGTTCCGGGCACGGGCGTACTGTAGGTCGGCGGCTGTATATTGTTCCAGTGACAGAGCCCGCAGACGGCGGCATTCGCCATATTAGTCGTCGAGTGCTTCCTTGTCGACGTCGACTGCCACGGGAAGGCGTGGGGCGAATTCACTCCAGCGCCATGACAGCCGGCCGTGTTCAGACAAGTGGTCGCGGCAGCGCCGGCGAAATTGGCGCCATGGCAGGTCTGACAGGTACTGAAACCCTGCATGGCCGTGGCACTCGGCGCTGACTTTGCTGCAGCACCGTGGGTGTCAGGGTTGGCCCACCCCGCGGCATGGCCCACCTGGCCGTGGCAGAGCGTATTGTCAAAACAGCCCACCGGCACCGTCAGGACAACGTAGGACGGAGGTTGCCTGTTCGCCAGGTGACAAAGCCCGCAAGCAGAAGCATTGGCCACATTAGTCGTCGAGTGCTTCCTTGTCGACGTCGACTGCCACGGGAAGGCGTGGGGCGAATTCACTCCAGCGCCATGACAGCCGGCCGTGTTCAGACAAGTGGTCGCGGCAGCGCCGGCGAAATTGGCGCCATGGCAGGTCTGACAGGTACTGAAACCCTGCATGGCCGTGGCACTCGGCGCTGACTTTGCTGCTGCGCCGTGCTGGTCAGGGTTGGCCCATCCCACGGCATGGCCGACCTGGCCGTGGCACAGGGTATTGTCAAAGCACCCGACCGGTGTGCCGGACGGCAGGGCGACATAGGTTGGCGGCGTCCTGCCGCTCAGGTGACAGAGTCCGCAAACAGCGGCATTACCCGGATCGGTCGTCGAGTGTTTCCTTGTCGACGTCGACTGCCACGGGAAGGCGTGGGGAGAATCCACTCCAGCGCCATGACAGCCGGCCGTGTTCAGACAAGTGGTCGCGAAGCCACCGGAAAAATCGGCTCCATGGCAGAGCTCACAGTGGGCAAATCCCGTGCTTGAGGAGGGAGCTGCTTTCGCTGCAGCTCCATGCTGTGTCGGATCGTTCCAGCCTGCCGGATGTCCGGAAGGTCCGTTTGCATGGCATGACATGCCATTAAAGGAAGCGGAATAACAGCTTACCCCGGAAATGCCGCCTTTCAGGTCTGAGCCGTGGCATTGTGTGCACTGACTCGAGTCAGAGAGAAAGGCCGCCGGGTGGTCCGCGACCCAGTTGTCAGGGTGCTTCCCTGTTTTGGAATCAAATATTGTGCCGCCCTTGCGTGCATCGGTGCAAGCGGCAGCCAGCAGCATCAGCCCGATGCTCAGCGTGACGCCAATTCTCATGCTTATCGATGACATGTTCTGCACCTCTCATTGTTCTTATAGCCGTGGCAGGGGAAGCAGGACGCGGGGTCCAGCTTGCCGTCGATCTTGTGCTGGTTCAGGTAATCCCCGCGGTGCGGCATCGTTCTCTGCGGGGCATCCTTGTACTTATCGCTGGGCTTCAGCTCTTCCTTGTTCGCATGGCAGTCCGCGCAGAAGGCCTGCGTGTGGCAGAGCTCGCAGGTCCGCTTCTGCTGGGCAGCCGGGAACTGGTGCCGGCTGGCCCAGTCCTCCCGGTGGTCCATGGCGGTGCGCCAGTCGGTGTGGCAGTTGCTGCAGACCGGCATGCCCTGCACCTCCATGGGGTGCTTCGCCGGGAGGCTCTGTGTGGTCGCGCAGGCGAACAGAATGCCGGCGATCATCATTGCCATACTGCCGAGGATCAGGGTCTTTGCTGTTCCGCTCATGGCCTCTCCTGAATAGATGGTGTTGACCTAAGGCTTCTTCCCGCCGGGCTTTGCGGCGCCAGCGGACGGCGCAGTCTTGGCCGCTCCGCCGAGCTTTGCATCGAAGTTATAGACGAAGTTCAGCATGCCGCGTACCTCCCGGATGACGTCGGGATTCGTGACGTACTCCACGTCGGCGACGATGCGAGCCTTGGGTGAGAAAGTGTAACCTGCAGCAGCGGTCCCCGTGTAGGCATCTGAAATGCCGTTGATCGACTGCTCGTAGGACACATGGACGAAATCGAGGGTCATATCCGCTTTGGCGAACTTCTTGAACACGTACACGCGCTGCTCGTCGTAGCGGAGGTCGTCTGCCGGCCCGTTCATGCGGTGCAGGGCGGCCCCGGCGCCGAAGCCGGCGCCCGTGTACACGATGCTGCCTCCCGCATAGGTCGCCGAATCGTTCAGGACCTGGTAATCGTAGTTCCGATAATCAGCAATGACCGTGATCGGCCCGCCGATGGTTATGGCGATGCTCCCGCCGGTCATGGTGACGATCTCGCTCGGATCGATGTTCGTGAACGAGAAGGCGCTCATCAGCATGCTCTGCGTATTATTGACCGCCGAGAAGTATTCTTTATACCAGGTCTTTGAGGCGTCGAGGTTCAGGCGGAACCATGCGAAGGGGCCGATTGCTGCGTGATACTGGTGCTGCATCCAGTTCTTGGACGAACCGTTATAGGACGATGTGCCCATGAGCTCCAGTTTGCTCAGCGGCCTGATCCACAGGTCGAGGCCCTCTTCCTTGCGGAAGTCTTTTCCGTCGTTCTTTTCCTTCAGGTAGGACATGCCGATGGTGTAGATGCCGGGCAATCCCTGGGAGACCCTGCCGCCGTACACTGAATCCCCTGAACGCGTATCGCCGGCGGTCTCGACGGGGTTGCCACCATATGCCGCGATGGTGAAGCCGCCCTTGAGGTCCGTGCGGGCATAGGCACCGTCGATCTGCGCCGAGGCGACCCCCTCATTTACCCAGAGCCTCCCGAAGCTCAGCGCCGAGTTGCCTGTATTCTTTTTCAGGGTCACATAGGCGTATTGGAGGTCACCGGTGGATCTTGTGCCAAATTCTTCGTTCTGCAGATCATACCGGTACCATCCCCCGAAATGGAATGTAACGGCATCCGATCCCGCATTGCCGGCTTTGAAGTTGAGATATTCATACAGCGGAAGGTACCGCGTGCCGTCCGCGGCCTGCCCGGACTGAAGATAGGTGCGTGACTGCCCCGAAAGGTCGAGGGCTGAAGCGGTGAAGGGGAGCGAAAAAAGGAGGGACAATGATGCGGCGATGCGAAGTGATCTCATGCGTTCATGCTCCTCGGAAGGTGAGTTTTCACCACAGATACCGCATATATTGCAGCCATTGTATAGGTTCTTCTTGGCCGTGTCAATAGTGCTCACGGTGATCCTGATCACAAAAATAATCCCACCCGGGCCCGGGTTTTCACGGACGAATTACCTCGGGAAATGCCTGAGCCCACTGGCTAATCCGGCGATGTGGAAGTCGTCCCTTGATTTCTCCCTGCGGCTAGTGTACCTTTTACCTATATCTTTCCATCGTGGCCTTGCTGATCGCAGAGGACATGTGAGGGATGAGGAGTTCTGCATGAAGCACACAACGCGAAGATCGTTCGTTGCTGCAGCCATCGTGCTGGCCGTTGGCGCTCTGGCCTCCTGCGCCACGGTCCATGTCAATCACATTCCGGAGCCGCGGCCGACGGCAAAGCTCCGGATCTATGTCGAAGCGTTCACCCTGGGGCCGAGCCATTGGTCGTGGTCGGTACCCCATGAACAGCATGCGAAGAACCAGATCATACGGACAGGCAAGTTCCTGGAGAAGAAGGGGATCTATGAGGTCGTGAGCACCGACGATGTAAAGGCCGTTATCGGGGACCAGGTGCTCTCCTACGATCTCATGAAGAACAACGGGTGGGCGAATGCCCGCGTGATCGGGAAAGCGCTGCACGCAGACTTTGTGCTGGTCACTGCCCGGAACAAGAGCAATGTGGGGACCGGCGAGTGGACGTTCATATTTACGACCGAGCTCGTGAACGTCGAGACCGGCGCAGCTTTCAGGTCGCAGATAAGCGTCAATAATATCATCGCTTCTGACCAAGAGTTCGCGACCAAGCTCATGCGGGAGAGCTATCGCGACCTGTTCACGCAGGCCAAACATGACATGATGGCTGTCGCAGTCCGGAAGGGGAGGGCATATGCCCCGCAGGCAGCGCCAGCCCCTGCGAAGGTCCAGCAGGCGCCGGTGATCGCAAGGCCGGCCGGGCCTTCAGCACCGGCGGCCCCGCCGATCCCTGATATCCCGGGAGCCGGCCTGTTCGAAGAGCCTAAGCGGGACCCGGGAGCGAAGAAGCTGGTGGTGTACGATCTCGATTCGATTGAACAGTACCGGACCGTTGCGCTGATCCTGGCCGAGGCCCTGCGTGAAGAGGTGTTCAAGCTAAAGCAGTTCGTGCTGGTGAACCGCGAGGATCTGCAAAAGGTGCTGGAAGAGATGGCACTACAGCAGACCGGCCTGATCGACGAGAAGCAGGCGGTCAAAACGGGCAAGGGGCTTGCGGCGAACCAGGTGGTGACAGGCCGGCTGGGGCTCCTGGGAAAGACCTTTGTATTGCAGGCGAAGCGGGTGGACGTGGAGACCTTCAGGACACTGAGTCTTGTCTCAACGAAGTTCACCGAGGGGCAGGAGGACGAAGTGCTGAACACGCTGCCCGATTTCGTCCGGACGTTGGCAGGGCAGCAGCAGTAGAACGGCTGTTCAATGAACGCGCGTTCCCAAGGAGGAGCCTATGGACCTGTTCGAAGCGATCAAGACCCGGAGGAGTGTCAGGAAGTATGCCGACAAGCCCGTGGAGGACGAGAAGCTGGAAGCGGTGCTCGAGGCAGTGCGGCTGGCGCCGTCGTGGGCGAACATGCAGTGCTGGCGCATGGTGGTGGTCAGGGACGCGAAGGTGAAGGAGACGCTGAGTGACCTGTCCTATGTCGAGTCCTACTTCTCCCCGAAAGGGTACAAGGCGAACCCGTCCAAGAAGGCCCTTGCCGAGGCGCCAATGGTCATCGTCCTCTGCGCCGAGCCGCAGCAGTCGGGGGCGATCTGGGGCCAGAACTACTACCTCGTGGATGCCGGGATCGCGTCGGAGAACCTCATGCTCGCCGCCCGGGCCCAGGGGCTCGGCACGGTGTTCGTGGGCGTCTATGACGAGGTGAAGGTGAAGGGCATCCTGAACATCCCGGTGAACGTCAGGGTCGTGGGGCTTTTCCCCCTCGGCTATCCGGCAGCGGAGCAGACGGCCGGGCCTCCCCGCAAGCCGATGCAGGAGATCTGCTTCCACGGCATGTGGGGAGAACAATAGGGGAGACGGCCGGGACAGTTCCTGATGTTTCAGGTACGAGGGGCGGGCCCGGCCCGACCCTGATTTGAGAACGGAGGCCATACAAGAATGAAGATCACGTGCTGGGGGGCCAGGGGGTCCATCGCGGTGTCCGGGAAGGACTACGTGAAGTACGGTGGCGACACGACGTGCGTTGAGGTCCGGAGCAAGAACAACGACATCATCATCCTTGACGCGGGCACCGGCATGCGGCGTCTCGGAAACAAGCTCCTCGCCTCCAATGAGCGCGACCTCAGCATCCTCTTCACGCACGCCCACTGGGATCACCTCATGGGATTTCCCTTCTTCAAGCCGATCTATATGAAAGGGACGTCGATCTCGATGTATGGCTGTCCGTACGCGCAGAAATCCGTCAAGGCCATGATCGGCAACACCATGGCAGCGCCTTATTTCCCCGTGGACTACGGCCTGTTGCAGGCAGAGATCTCCTCCCACAGCGTGTGCAAGGAATCGTTCCAGATCGGGCCGGTTACCATCACGCCCATAGCCCTGAGCCATCCGAACATGGGGATCGGGTACAGGTTCGCCGAGGACGGCAAGAGCTTTGTTTTCCTGACGGACAACGAGCTGGCGCACAAGCACCATGGCGGCCTCGGCTATGATGATTACCTCCGGTTCTCCGAAGGCGCCGACCTGCTGGTCCACGACGCGGAATATACACCGGACCAGTATGCGATGACCAAGGGGTGGGGGCATTCCCTCTATACCGATGCCCTGCGCCTGGCCATGGAGGCAAAGGTAAGGCGATTCGGCTTGTTCCATCACAACCAGGACCGTACGGACGCGCAGCAGGACAAGATCGTTGACGACTGCAGAAGCATCGCCAAAGAGAAGAAGGTGCAGCTCTCCTGCTTTGCCCTCGAGCCGCAAATGGAGATTTCGCTGTAGCCCGGCCCTTCAATTCCCACGGTCCTTTCTCCCGTCTCTTTTTTCTGGACCTTGCAACGCATGAACATCGGCATACAGACCTGGGGATCCGAAGGCGATGTGCGGCCGTTCCTTGCCCTCGCGGCGGGACTGCGGGCGGCGGGGCACGACGTGACCCTAGCGGTCACCCGCGTTATGATTGATGTGGATGTGCATAACGCCCGTTTGCTCGATATCAAAGAGTTTGAGTCATGGCAGCGGCTGGGGCACCGTGCCGACGCCGGTGTTCTGATAGTACAATGAAAGAAAAATACTATTCGACGGGGAGGCTACTATGAAGCGAAGAACAGCAGTAATAGGCATGGCCGTGGCGATTGCGCTCGGATCGATGATCACTGCATATGCCGCGATCGTCGGGGCAAGGAAGGAGGGACTGGTCGAGTATGTCGGCGCACAGAAGGATATTTTTGTGAGCGGCAAGGCGTCCAGCGTCGTCTCTTTGGAAGACTTGGCCGGACGCAAGGGGCTCTATGCCATGGGACCCATTGACGGCCTTGATGGCGAGATCACCATCTTCGACTCAAAGCCCTATATCACTCAAGTGCGGGGCAACGACTACACTCTCGATAAGACCTTTAAACACGGGGCGTTCTTCCTGGTCTGGACCGAGCAGGCGAACTGGATCGATGTGCCGCTGCCTGCAACGGTAAAGGGTTATGTGGATCTACAGAAGTTCGTGAAGGAGCAGGCTCAGAAGACGGGGATCGACGTGACCAAGCCCTTCCCGTTCCTGATGACCGGAACGCCGGTTGAGATCAAGTGGCATATCAACGTGGACCGGACCGAGGGAAAACCCATCACGAAAGAGCTGTTCGTCAAATCAAAGGCGCCGTTCGTGACGAAGAATGAACCCGTCGATATCATCGGATTCTATTCCGACCACCATGTCGGTGTGTTCCTCGCAGAGTACGCTCCCGCAATCAAAGAAGGCTCGGGCATGAAGAACGCGATCCACATCCATCTGGTGTCGCGAACGAGCAAGGCATCGGGCCACATCGACGATATCACCTTCGGTGATGGGATGGTACTGCGTCTGCCGAAATCGTAATTGTCCGCCAGTTGTTGACTTCGCTGGTATGCAGGAATATAATCATGCCCGACCCGTTGTGATGGGTCGGGCTTTTCTCTGTTCTCTGTCGAGGCGTGCCTGTGGACATCATGCATATGACCTTCTCCATTTCAGGGGTGACGACCAATCTCCTGTTCCCCCCACTCGTTGCAATGGTGATCTCGTTCTTTACCTCCATGGGTGGCATCTCCGGCGCCTTCCTGCTCCTGCCCTTCCAGATGAGCGTCCTTAACTACACTGCGCCATCGGTAAGCGGCACGAACCACGTGTTCAACATCGTCGCGATCCCCAGCGGCGTGTACCGTTATATCAAAGAAGGCCGCATGGCGTGGCCGCTCACCTGGGTTGTCATTGCCGGCACGCTCCCGGGTGTGTTCATCGGATACTATCTTCGCGTGCTGTACCTTCCGGACCCCAAAACGTTCAAACTGTTCGTCGGGTGCGTCCTATTATATATCGGGATCAGGCTGTTCAAAGACCTGTTCGGCGGCAATAAGGACCGGTCAGCAGGAGCAAAGGTCCTTGAGGAAAAGTTCAAGGCACGGGCATTTGAGATGAGGAAAGAACATCATGCGAAGATTGCAGCGGGCCTTCCCGCGGACGCCGTGGTGAGAACGATAAGTGTGTCGCTCCAGAAGGTCGAGTACGAGTTTTGGGGTGAGAGATTCTCGTTCAACACGCTGGGTATGTTCGCTCTCGCCTTTGCGGTCGGCATTATCGGAGGTGCGTATGGGATCGGCGGCGGCGCCATTATCGCGCCCTTCTGCGTGGCCTTCTTCCAGTTGCCGGTCTATACCATTGCCGGAGCGACGCTGACGGGAACGCTCATCACCTCGGTCGCGGGAGCGCTCTTCTTCAGCGTGCTGCCGGCGACGCACGGCGTATCACCCATGCCTGACTGGCCGCTGGGGGTCCTCTTCGGTGTCGGCGGATTCGCGGGGATGTATCTCGGCGCGAAGACACAGAAATATATGCCGCAGAAGTTCATTAAGATATTCGTGGGCACTGCCATCCTATTCCTTGCAATAAAATACATTACGCAATATTTATAATCGACTTCATGCCCCGGCCTTTAAAGAGCGCTCAGCACATCGTCCTTTTGGTCGTGCCGGCACAAGAAGATACGACATACGGCCGGACCCCTCCCACTTCGCTCCACGCTGCTTCTCTGTATCACAGAGACCATGTACGTGTTTCAGAATAGAACGCTATTCTATTTCGGCGGTATCCGCTGAAAAGATCAACTGGTGAATGAATACCACTTGACAAGAACAACCGGGCCCACTATAGTTATGTGCATATGCACAATATTGGAGGTGGGCATGTCGCCACGATGCAAGAAACCGCGGAACTGCAGATGCACATTCAAAGGCAAAGCCTTTAAACCCACAGGCGTTCCGATGGCAGAGGTCGAGCACATTCCCCTCTTGCGGGAAGAGCTTGAGGCCTTGAAGCTCTGCGATCTGGATGACCTTACGCAGGCGGAGGCCGGCACAAAGATGAGGGTATCGCGAGGGACCGTTCAAAGAATACTTACTGCCGCACGGAAGAAGGTTGCGAAAGCACTGAGCAAAGGCCAGGCCATCGTATTTGAATAGACGTCGGAGAAACCATCCTAAGGAGGAACTGCACATGAAGATCTGTTTTCCCGTCCAGAATGATAATGGAATCGAGAGCGCGGTATACAATCACTTTGGCTCAGCGCCGGTATTTGTCGTTGTCGATACGGACACGAACGGGGTTGCGTCGATCAACAATCGGGACCAGCACCATACCCATGGTGCATGCAGCCCGATGAAGGCGCTTGATAATCAAAAAGTAGATGCGATCGTCGTTGGCGGCATCGGAGCGGGCGCGCTCACGAGGCTGAACCAGATGGGCATCACGGTGCATCGCGCAAAGGGAGAGACCATACGAGAAAATCTCTCGATGTTCCAGGCGAACAGCCTTCCGGTGTTGACGGTCCAGGGGTGCTGCGGCGGCCATAGCAAGGACGGGGGCTGCGCTCATTAGGCGTCACCAACAACAGTAAAAGGAGAATAGACAAGATGGAAAACAAGGAATTCGTCTTCGTGCTCACGCATTCGTATGATGCCATTGAACGCGCAGCAGCCGCGCTGCAGCTTGCCACCAACATGGCGGCGTTCGATGCCAAAATAGATTTTTTCCTCATGAACGAAGGCGTGCATCTGGCGAGAAAGGGATTTGCCGAGTCTGTTACGTGGCAGAAGGGATTTTCACCCGTTGCGGAGCTCATGAAAAGCCTCGTGGAAGACTTCGATTGCAGGTTCTATATCTGCGCATCCTGCGTTAAACCATACGGTCTTGAGGGAGCGGAGTGGATAAAGAACGCAGAGGTCAAACCGGGCTCCTACCTTGGGGAACTCCTCATGGCACGGCAAAATGTGACCTTTTGATCCGCGCAAGGGCCACGAAGGCGGGTAAACTTTTACGGGTCAGTCCCAGGCGTGCGGAGACACGAACAGTGGCCCGTAGATGCTGAGAGGCCCGATCGATCATGCGCGCATTCTTGAATCTACCAGCAACGCTATTTTGAATCCAGGAACGAGCGCATTCCCCGTAGCTTTCCGCGGGGCTAGCGAGCGATGAGAATAAAGGGAACAACCCTGAGGATCGAAGCTCCCTGCAGCCTGTTGCAGGGAGCTTTGATAAATTTGAAACTAGCTCAGCACGCCCTGCCCACCGATAAACAACATATTGCTTTATCCCGCCTCATGATTTATAATCTGCCGCGATAAAACAGACAAGGGGACAGGGAGACACGGTGACACGGAGACACAAGGATTCACTTCCTGAGCCGGTTCCTGCCCGAGATTGCCGCGAAAGTCGATGGTTCGCTGAAAAATGTCAGGGGGGCTGATTTGGCAGCTACGTATACCGCAAAGGACATCACGGTTCTCGAAGGGCTGGAGCCGGTCAGGAAACGGCCGGCCATGTACATCGGCTCGACGGACTCGCGAGGGCTGCATCACCTCGTGTGGGAGGTGCTGGACAACGCCGTTGACGAGGCATTGAACGGCTACTGTACCGCCATCACCTTGCGGATCGAAAAGGACGGTGGCGTGACCGTGACGGACAACGGCCGCGGCATTCCGGTGGACATCCACCCGAAGACGAAGCGGCCGGCCATCGAGACCATCCTCTGCACGCTGCACGCGGGAGGCAAGTTCGACCACACGGCATACCGGTCGTCCGGCGGTCTCCACGGCGTGGGCGCATCGGTCGTGAACGCCCTTGCCGAGGTCTTCTTCGCACGGGTCTGGCGCGACGGCTACGAGTGGACCCAGGAATTCTCGCGCGGCAAGCCCAAGGGCAACCTGAAAAAGGGCAAGCCGACCAAGGCCCATGGCACGGAGATCTACTTCAAGCCGGACACCGATATCTTCTCCAAGACCACCTTCAACGCCAAGACCATCCTCGATGTCACCGAGAGCAAGGCCTTCCTGAACAAGGGCCTCAAGATCACGATCGAGAACGTGCGCGATGGCGAGAAGCCGGTCACCTTCAAGTACGACAACGGGATCCAGGACTATATCAAGCGGATCGTTGCGGGCACGACGGTGGTGAACGCCGAGCCCTTCTACCTTGAGAAGGAGGATGACTTCAAGATCGAGTGCGCGGTCCACTGGACGCTTGCCACGGACATGGAGATCCACTCCTACGCCAACTCCATCAACACCACCGACGGCGGCACCCACGAGCTGGCGGTGCGGTCCGGCCTCACCAAAGCTGTGCGCGCCTACGCGGAGCGCAAGAACCTCATTCCCAAGAACATCAAGGTCCTGGCGCCCGAGGACGTGTACGAGGGCCTCTACGGCATCGTGAGCGTGCTGGTCAAGAACCCCCAGTTCCAGGGCCAGACCAAGGAGAAGCTGAACAATCCCGAGATCTCCACGCCCATCGAGAACTCGGTCAAGAATGCTTGCGAGGCATACCTCCTCGCGAACCCGACCATGGCCGACGCAGTGGTGAAGCGCGTGCTGCTCGCGGCCGAAGCGCGCATGGCGTCGCGGGCGGCCAAGGACAGCGTCACCCGCAAGCTCTCGACGCTCAAGCTGAACCTGCCGGGAAAGCTGGCGGACTGCTCGTCGAGCAAGGTGGAGGATTCGGAGCTCTTCATCGTGGAAGGCGAATCGGCAGGCGGCTCCGCCAAGATGGCGCGGGACCGGAAGACCCAGGCCGTGCTGTCGCTCCGCGGCAAGATCCTGAACGTGGAGCAGGTGGCGTCGCTGGAACGCATCCAGTCGAACAACGAGATCAAGAACCTCCTGGCCACGCTCGGTTGCGGCTTGGGCAGCCACTTCGATCTTGCCAAGCTCCGGTACAACCGCGTGATCCTGATGACCGACGCGGACGTTGACGGTGCGCACATCAGCGTGCTGCTCCTGACCTTCATCTACCGGTACATGCCTGAGCTGATCAACAAGGGCCACGTGTTCCTCGCCATGCCGCCGCTCTACCGCATCGAGGCCGGCAAGGAAGTGTTCTACGCCATGGACGAGATGGAGAAGGACAAGATCCTGGCGAAAATGAACAACAGAAAGTACGAGGTGGGCCGCTTTAAGGGATTAGGCGAGATGAACCCGGAGACGCTCAAGGAGACCACCATGAACCCCAGGACCCGGTCGCTCATGAAGGTCCAGGTCCTGGACCACAAGGCCACGGGCGACACCTTCGAGCGGCTCATGGGCAAAGACCCCAAAGCGCGGTTCGCGTTCATCCAGGAGCGGGCGGAGTACGCCGAACTGGATATATAGACTCAGCATCCGCGGTCAGGGTACTGGGCGGATCTCTTGCTAGGGCAGGCCATTGGGCCTGCCTTTTCTTTTTCAGAAGAAGAGGGGGGCGCCGCCTGCCTTGAGCTCGCCTGGTCGGGTCTTCGCAGTATTATTTCCGATTGACACTACTTTCTCCTATCTGGTATAGTAAAAACTCTTTTATTTGCAAGGGTTTTTATGGTCTATCCATCACTCGAAGAGTTCAAGAAAAAGGCGAAACAGGGGAACCTCATCCCCGTGTATCGCGAGATCCTCGCTGACATGGAGACCCCGGTCTCGGCGTTCCGGAAGATCGACGATGGGAAGTATTCCTTCCTGCTCGAGTCGGTCGAGGGCGGCGAGAAATGGGCGCGATACTCGTTCCTCGGCAGCAGGCCCGAGGTCGTGGTCAGGAGCTCCGACCGGACCGTGGAGGTCATCCGGCACGGCAGGAAGGAGACGCGCACGTTCGAGCGCGACCCCCTCGAGGCCATCCGCGATGTCCTTGCCGAGTACCGGCCGGTGCCAGACCCTGCCCTCCCGCGCTTCTACGGCGGCGGCGTGGGTTTCATGGGCTATGATATCGTTCGGTTCTTCGAGCACCTGCCGGAGCGGAAAAAGCCGGGACTGGACACGCCCGATGTCTTCTTCATGATCACCGATACGCTCGTGATCTTCGATATTGTCACGCACCGCATCAAGGTGGTGTCGAACGCCCACGTGAACGGAGGCTCGGTCACGGCGGCGTACAAGCAGGCGGTCGCCAAGATCGACGCGATCGTGAAGAAGCTGAAAAAAGGGGCCAGGAGCCAGAAGCCAGGAGTCAGGAAAAAACAGGGACAAGGCGCCCGGCTCAAATCGAACTTCACCCAGCCGCAATACGAACAGGCGGTCCTGAAGGCGAAAGAGTATATCAAGGCCGGAGATATCTTCCAGGTGGTGCCGTCCCAGCGGTTCGAACGGCAGATCAGGACGGAGCCCTTCGAGATCTACCGTGCGCTCCGGCTGATCAACCCGTCTCCCTACATGTACTTCCTGCGCTGCGGGGACACCACTGTCGTCGGCGCCTCGCCCGAGGTGATGGTGCGGCTCGAGGAGGGCAGGATCGAGCTCCGGCCCATCGCGGGCACGCGCAAGCGCGGCGCCACCGAGGATGAGGACAAGGCTCTGGAGCGCGAACTGCTCGCCGACCCAAAGGAGCGGGCGGAGCACATCATGCTCGTGGACCTCGGACGGAACGACGTGGGCAGAGTGAGCGAGATGGGCAGCGTGCAGGTCTCGGAGCTCATGGTGATCGAGCGGTACTCCCACGTGATGCATATTGTCTCGAACGTGCGCGGAAAGCTTTCGCCGGGCAATGATGCCTATGATGTGGTGCGCGCCTGCTTCCCAGCAGGCACGGTCTCGGGCGCGCCCAAGATCCGGGCCATGGAGATCATCGACGAACTGGAGCCGACCCGGCGCGGTCCCTATGCTGGAGCGGTCGGCTATTTTGGTTTTTCCGGCAACATGGACACCTGCATCACCATCCGCACCCTTGTCGTCAGGGACAAGGTCGCCTACATCCAGGCGGGCGGCGGCGTGGTGGCGGACAGCGTGCCTGCGCTGGAATATCTGGAGACCGTCAACAAGGCAAAGGCCATGATGCGCGCCGTGGAGATGGCGGAAGCGGGGCTGGATTAACAGCAAAAAGACGATAAAGAAAGTTTTACCGCAGAGCATGCAGAGGTCGCTGAGAAAAGATCAGCCTGATATTTCTGATTCAGGAGTAAAGACCCAAAACTTTGCGTTCTCCGCGATCTCTGCGGTGAAAATGTGCCGGGAAGGTTGAATTATGCTGTTAATGCTCGATAACTACGATTCCTTCACCTACAACCTGGTCCAGTACCTGGGCGAACTGGGGCAGGACCTGAAGGTGTACCGGAACGACAAGATCACCATCGCAGAGATCGAGGCGCTCAAACCGGAGCGCATCGTGATCTCGCCGGGGCCCTGCACGCCGAAAGAGGCGGGCATCTCCATTGACGTGATCAAGCACTTCTCGGGCAAGGTCCCTATCCTCGGCGTCTGCCTGGGCCATCAATCCATGGGCGAGGCCTTCGGCGGCGACGTCATCCGCGCGCCCTACCTGATGCACGGCAAGACCTCACTGATCCATCACGACGGCAGGACCATCTTTGCGGGCCTCCCGAACCCTTTTGAGGCCACGCGGTACCATTCGCTCATCATCAGGAAAGAGACGCTGCCCCCGGTGCTCGAGATCTCGGCCTGGACCGATGACGGCATCATCATGGGGGTTCGGCATAAAAAGTTCAAGGTGGAGGGTGTTCAGTTCCATCCCGAGTCGATCCTGACGGGCGCGGGCAAAGATCTCTTGAGGAACTTCTTAAATCTCTGACAGGTTGACGCGGGGAAGCGGATAAAGCGACGATGATCAAGGAAGCCATAGCAAAGGTCGTGGCCGGCACGAGCCTCACCGAAGCAGAGGCCGAGGGCGTGATGCGCGAGATCATGCAGGGCGAAGCAACGGACGCCCAGATCGCCGCGTACATCACTGCACTCCGCATGAAAGGCGAGACCGTAGAGGAGATCACCGGCTCGGCGCGGGTGATGCGCGAGAAGGCGGTTCATGTCAAGCTCGACGCGCCCTTCCAGGTGGACACCTGCGGCACCGGCGGCGACATGTCGCATACGTTCAATATCTCGACCACGGTCGCCTTCGTGGTCGCCGGGGCAGGCGTGGCCGTGGCCAAGCATGGCAACCGGTCCGTGTCGAGCAAGAGCGGGAGCGCCGACGTGCTTCAGGCCCTGGGCATCAACATCGAGATGCCTGCCCAGCGCATCGAAGAATGCCTGAACGAGGTCGGCATTGCCTTCCTCTTCGCACCCATGATGCACCAGGCGATGAAGTACGCCATCGGGCCGCGCCGCGAGATCGGCATCAGGACCATCTTCAACCTCCTGGGGCCGCTCACGAACCCGGCCGGGGTGAAGGCCCAGATCATGGGCGTTTACTCCGCCAACCTCACCGGGCTGCTTGCAAAGGCATTGGGCAACCTGGGCCTCACGCGCGCCTATGTGGTGCACGGCATGGACGGTCTGGACGAGATCACCGTCGCCGACCGGACCAAGGTCTCCGAGTACAAGGACGGGACCGTGACCGACTATTTCATCCATCCATCGGACTTCGATCTGTCCATGGGCAAGCAGGATGACCTGAAGGGCGGCGACGCCAGGGAGAACGCCGCCATCACGCTCCAGGTCCTGAAAGGACAGCTGGGTCCCCGCCGTGATATTGTGCTCTTGAACGCTGCCGCCGGGCTCACCGCAGCAGGCAAAGCGAAGGATTTCCGCGACGGCATCCTTCTCGCCGGCGAGGCCATCGATTCAGGCGCGGCGCTGCAGAAGCTGGAGCAGCTCAGGAAGTTCACGAACAAACCATAGGGGCAAGGGTCCAGGTGCCAGTTCCGGAAATCAGACAGAATGATTTTAGATGAGATCGTTGCATATAAAAAAGAAGAGCTGGCTGAGACGAAGCGCGGCGCTTCGCTGGCTGATCAGAAAAAGCGGGCCGCTGACGCCGGCCCCCTGCGGGGGTTCGGGGCAGCGCTGACGACGACAGGCGGCATCAAGCTCATAGCCGAGGTGAAGAAGGCGTCGCCCTCAAAGGGCGTGATCCGAGAGGACTTCGATCCGGTCAGGATCGCCGCGACGTACCAGGAGGCCGGGGCAACATGCCTGTCGGTCCTGACGGAGAAGAAGTATTTCCAGGGCAGCCTTGAATCCCTGGGGGCCATCAGGAGGGCCGTCGGGCTCCCGCTCTTGCGGAAGGACTTCATCGTCGACGAATACCAGATCTTCGAGGCCCGGGCGGCAGGGGCGGACGCCATCCTGCTTATCGCTGCCTGTCTGGACAGGCGCCAGTTGGAGGATTACCTGGGGATCGCGGGAAACCTCGGGCTCGATGTCCTGGTGGAATCGCATACGGTGAAAGAACTGGACAAGACGCTCCATGCGGGCGCCCGGATCGTAGGGATCAACAACCGGGACCTCATGCGCTTTACGGTCAGCCTGCAGACGACGTTCGATCTCTTACGGGATATCCCGGACGATCGCGTCGTGGTGAGCGAAAGCGGCATACAGAGCAGGGACGATGTGGTGAGGCTCGAGAAGGCCGGCGTGGACGCGGTCCTCGTGGGCGAGAGCCTGATGCGGGAGAAGGATATGGGGAAAAAGGTCAAGGAACTGTTAGGCAAGGATTAAAATCTGCCACGGAGGCACGGAGGCCACAGAGGAAAGATAGAAAAAGAGGCAGAGCAAGCGGGAAGATTACGATTTCGTAGTATTTGCCCCGATCTTCTCCGTGTTCTCTGCATCTCTGTGGCGAAATAAAACTATGGTAAAGATCAAGATCTGCGGCATCACCAACATCGACGATGCAATGGCTTCCGTGGAGCTCGGAGCCGATGCGCTGGGGTTCAACTTCTACAAGAAGAGCCCCCGTTTCATCGAGCCTGAGAAAGCGGCGGAGATCATCGCCCAGCTCCCGCCTTTCATCGTGCCGATCGCCATTTTTGTGAACGAGCGGGAGGAAAAGATCCTGGAGATGCTGAAAGCGTCCTGCATCCACGGCGTCCAGTTCCACGGTGACGAGACGCCGGAGTTCTGCCAGCGGTTCGGCAATCATGTCATCAAGGCGTTCCAGGTGAAGGACAAGGAGAGCCTGAAGCACATGTCCCACTACCGGGTGAGCGCTTACCTCCTGGACAGCTACCGGGAGGGGCTCCGGGGCGGCACGGGCGAGACCTTCGACTGGCACCTCGCCGTTGTGGCCAAGACCTTCGGCAGGATCATTCTGGCCGGCGGCCTGAACCCGGACAACGTCGCCGAGGCCGTGAAGCTCGTCCAGCCCTACGGCGTGGATGTGGCGGGCGGCGTTGAACGGGACAAAGGGATCAAGGACCATGCGAAGCTCAGGAAGTTCATCACCGAGGTCCGGAAGGCGTCGCGTCCATGAACATGCCCGATAAGAAAGGCCACTTCGGCGTCTACGGCGGGAAATTCGCGCCTGAGACGCTGATGCCCGCGCTCGCGGAGCTTGAGAACGCGTATCTTGCGGCAAGGAAGGACAAGGAATTCCAGGCCGAGCTCGACTACTATTTCAAGGAATTCATCGGCAGGCCCACGCCGCTCTACTACGCGGCGCGGCTGACCAGGCATCTGGGGGGCGCGAAGATCTATCTGAAGCGCGAGGACCTCTGCCACACGGGCGCGCACAAGATCAACAACTCCCTGGCGCAGGTGCTGCTTGCCAAGCGCATGGGAAAGAAGCGTGTCATCGCCGAGACCGGCGCGGGTCAGCACGGCGTGGCGACCGCCACGGCCGCGGCCATGTTCGGCCTCGACTGCGAGGTCTATATGGGGACCAACGATGTGGCGCGCCAGTCCCTGAACGTGTTCCGCATGAAGCTCCTCGGGACGACGGTGCGGCCCGTGGACAGCGGCAGCAGGACGCTGAAGGACGCGATCAACGAGGCCATGCGCGACTGGATCACGAACGTGGGGAGCACGCACTATGTGCTCGGCACGGTATACGGGCCTCATCCGTTCCCCGTGATGGTGAGGGATTTCCAGTCCGTCATCGGCCGTGAGGCGAAGAAGCAGATCATGAAGATGGAAGGCAGGGTCCCGGATGCGCTCGTGGCCTGTGTGGGCGGCGGCTCGAACGCCATGGGCCTGTTCTATGAGTTCCTCGACGACAGGGCCGTAAAGATGTATGGCGTCGAGGCGGGAGGCCTCGGCATCGAACGGGGCAAGCACGCGGCACGGTTCGCCGGAGGCTCCCTCGGCGTGCTGCAGGGCTGCAAGACCTTCGTGCTCCAGGACGACGACGGCCAGATCGAGATGACCCATTCCGTGTCCGCTGGACTCGACTACGCGGCTGTGGGGCCGGAGCACGCAATGTACCACGACACCGGCCGCATCGAATACACGTACGCCATAGACGAAGAGGCCATGGAGGCCTTTGACCTCCTGTCGCGTCTTGAGGGCATCATTCCGGCGCTCGAGAGCGCCCATGCGGTTGCCTACTGCCTCAAGCTCGCGCCCACGCTCGGGAAGGACAATGTGATCATCTGCAACCTCTCGGGCCGCGGCGACAAGGACGTGATGCAGGTGGCGAAGATCAAGGGCGTGGAGCTGTAAGAAGCGAATTAAAATTCAATATTCAATATTCAAGATTCAAGGAGAGGATCACGTCCGTATGTCACGTATCAAGAACACCTTTAACCGGCTGAAGAAGAGGAGCGAGAAAGCGCTGATCCCGTACCTCATGGCGGGGGACCCGGACCTCGCGACGACGAAGCAGCTCATCCTGGCGATGGAAAAGGCGGGCTGTGATATCGTCGAGCTGGGCGCGCCGTTCTCCGATCCGCTGGCCGACGGCCCAACGATCCAGAAGGCCGCTCTCCGGTCGTTGCAGCACCACACCAGCATCAAGGACGTGCTCGGTCTGGTCGCCGATGTCAGGAAAGAGAGCAAAATACCGCTCATCATCATGACCTATTACAACCTCGTCTTCCGCTACGGAGAAGATCGGTTCGTGAAGGACGCGGTGGCCGCCGGCCTGGACGGCATCATCCTTCCTGACCTGCCTCCCGAGGAGGCGGGCACGCTCATCCCGCTGGCGAAGGATGCGGGTCTGGATACGATCTTCCTTTTGGCACCCACGAGCACCGACGACCGCATCAAGCTCGTCAGCAGGCTTTCTCACGGATTCATCTACTATGTTTCTCTCACCGGTGTGACCGGTTCGCACCTCGGGCTGCAGCAAGCGGCCATCAAATCCTCCCTTGCCCGGATCAAGGCGCAGACGGACAAGCCCGTCGCCGTAGGGTTCGGCATTGCGACGCCGGACCAGGCTGCCGAGGTGGCGATGGCGGGCGCCGATGGCGTGATCGTGGGGAGCGCCCTGGTGAAAGTGATCGAGGAGAACGGCAACTCGCCCGACCTCGCGGCCAGGGCGGCGGCGTTCGTGAAGGCCCTGAAACAGGGCGTGCTTACCGCTGCGCAGTAAGTCCTGCCGGAGTGAGGTTGTTTCTCGTGAAAAAAGCCGTGAAGAGAACGCCTTGCCTGCGAGTTCGGGGCCGTCGCGCTGAATCCAGGAGCGAGCGCGTTCCCCGTTGCTTGCTGCGGGATTAGCGAGCGATTAGAATGAACAATCACCCTGGGGATCGAAGATTCCCTGCAGCTTGCTGCAGGGATCTTCGATCCAGGATCGGGCGCATTCCGCGAAGCTTGCCGCAGGGAGCTTCAACAGGGAAAAAACCCGAACCGGGAGGCGTAAGCTGCCCATTGCGGGAGCAGGCTCCGGACAGGAAACAGGATCAGAAATCCGACGAATGACGAGGGGGTAGGTATGGCTGAAGGGCAGTCACCAATGTTTGCGAAGTTCGGGAAACGGTTTGCCGCGGGCACGGTCCTCTTCCGCGAAGGCGACAAGGGCGAGGAGATGTTCATCCTCCAGTCCGGCAAGGTCAAGATCAGCAAGAAGATCCGGGGGGTGGAAAAGACCCTGGCCACGCTCGAGAAGGGCGAGTTCTTCGGGGAGATGGCGATCCTGAACGACAAGCCCCGTTCCGCAACGGCCGAGACGGTCGAGGACTGCGACATGCTGGTCATCGACCGGAAGACCTTCGAGACGCTTATCCGCAGCAACGTGGAGATCGCCATCCGCTTCATCAAGCGGCTGGCGGACCGGCTCCGGGAGACGAACGACCAGATGGAAGCGCTGATGATCCGGGACAACACCAGCCGCCTGGTCAACATCCTGGCCAAGCAGGTGAAGGACGCAAAGGGCGGTTCGTTCTCGCTCTCCATCGACGAGCTCGCGGGGCTGGCAGGCATCGAGAGCGGGCAGGCCAAGCTGATCCTGGAAAAGCTGGCAAGCGCGCGGATCCTGACGCTCTCCGCCGGCGATCATGTGACGATCGCGAACCAGGAACAGGTCGACCGGCTGCTCCGGTATCTCGAGATGCGGGAGATCTTCGGGGAGATGGTGTAAGAACAGAAATAAGGAGCCAGGAGTCGGCTACGGCCAGGTAAAGGGAGATCATCATGCGCTTGCCGAATATCAAGAGGACCGGTATCACGATCGCCCTGATCGTGGCGGTCACGCTTTCCCTGCTGCACTCGATGAATGTCAAGTTCTTCGAGATCCTGGAATCGAAGACCCTGGACCTCCAGTTCGCGCTGCGGGGGCCCGTCCAGCCCGGACCGGAGACGGTGATTGCCACCATCGACGAGAAGAGCATCAAGAACCTCGGACGGTTCCCCTGGCCCCGCTCCACCTGGGGCCGCGTGGTCGACCGGCTGACCGAGGAGGGCGCGAAGGTCATCGTGTTCGACGTATTCTTCACGGAGCCCGAGACGGTAGCCTCAGACGACCTCTTCCAGCGCGCAATCATGCGGAGCGGCCGGGTGGTCCTGCCCGTGGTCTTCGATTTCACGGAGGGCGGGTACAAGGAGTCGGGCTTCACCGACCAGAAGATCGATTTTCTTATCCCCTCGGCGTACATGGCCATGAAGAACACCGACGTGCCCTTCGGCGCGCCGAAGGCCAAGATGGCCCTGCCGACGCTCCTGCGGTTCTCCGCGTACGCAAAGGCCTTGGCCCATATCAATATGAACCCGGACATTGACGGTACGCTCCGCTGGGAGATGCTTGCCGTCGAGTACCAGGACGACTACTACGCGCCCATCGGCCTGCAGGCCGCACGGCTCTACCGCGACGTGCCGCTCGAGAAGATGGCCCTCGACTTCGCCGGATCGGTGCAGTTGGGGGAAACGACGATCCCCACCGACGAGTTCGGCAGGATGCTGATCAACTACCGGGGACCGAACAGGACGTTCCCGATGTATTCGATCTCCGATCTCCTTGATCGGAACCTCCCGGCGGGCACGTTCAAGGACAAGATCGTCCTCATCGGCGCCACAGCCATCGGCATCTACGACCTGCGGGTGACGCCCTACTCGCCGAACATGGCGGGGATCGAGAAGCATGCGAGCGTGGTGGACAACATCCTGAAGGGTGATTTCCTGCGTCGTGCGCCGGACCTCGATATCCCGCTGATCTTCATCTTCACGCTCCTCCTGGGCATCCTCATTCCAAGGCTCGGTGCCCGGTCCGGGGCGGCGGTGTTCATCGTCCTCTTTGCAGTCTTCTCGGGGTTCGTCTATTATCTGTTCATCGCCAAGGGCATCTGGTTCAGCTGGATCTATCCCGCGTCTGCGCTCTTCTTCGGCTATACGAGCCAGACGGCCTACCGGTTCTTCACCGAGGAGCGGCGCGCCCGGGACATCCGGAAGATGTTCTCCAGCTACGTGTCCAAGCGCATCGTCGATGAGCTGATCCGGGACCCGAACAAGGCCAAGCTCGGCGGTGACCGCAAGGAGATCACGGTGCTCTTCTCGGACATCCGGGGGTTCACCAATTTCTCCGAAAAGCACGAGCCCGAGGACGTGGTCTCCCTGTTGAACGAATACCTGGGGGCCATGACGAACATCGTCTTCGAGCATGACGGCACGCTGGACAAGTTCGTAGGCGACGCGATCATGGCGCTCTGGGGAGCGCCGGTCGGCCAGCCGGACCATGCCGAGCGGGCATGCAGGTGTTCGCTGGTCATGATCAAGAAGCTCAAGGAGCTGCAGGCCAAGTGGACCGCCGAGGGCAAGTACGCCATCGACATCGGCATCGGCATCAACACCGGCGACATGGTGGTGGGGAACATGGGGGCCGAGGGCAAGAAGATGGACTACACCGTCATCGGCGACAATGTGAACCTCGGGGCGCGCTTAGAGGGCTTGACAAGAAAGTACAATAATCATATTATCATATCGGAATTTACCTACGAAAAGGTCAAGAATATCGTGAAGGTGAACGAGCTCGGCTCCGTTACCGTCAAGGGCAAGGAGAAACCCGTAGTGATCTATGACCTGGTCGGGCTCCAGGGAGAGTAAGACGCGGCTTTTCGGAAGCGCGTCGTGAACACCGTATCCAGGGAGGGTGCATGAAGGTCAAGGTACTGGGGTGCTCGGGGTCTGAGACGATCGGGCATATGCCGCCCGGCTTTCTCGTGAACGACCGGGTGATGCTGGACGCGGGCACCATCAGCGCGGCCCTCAGCATCAAAGGGCAGAGCAAGATCACCGATATCTTCATCAGCCACGCCCATCTGGACCACATCAAGGGCATCCTGTTCCTGGCGGACAACATCATCGGCCGCGTCAAGCGGCCCATCAACATCCGGGCACTCCCCAAGGTCATCGATGCCATCAAGAAGCATCTGATGAACGGGCTGATCTGGCCGGACTTCACGAAGATCCCGACGCCGAAGAACCCCGTGCTGGCCTACAAGCCCTTCCCGGCCGGGAAAACCATCGACCTGGACGGCCTCAAGGTCATGGCGATCCCCATGAACCACCCGGTCCCGGCCGTGGGCTTCCTCGTGAGCGACGGGAGGTCGTCATTCATCTACAGCGCGGACACGGGGCCGAACGAGGACCTGTGGGCCGAGGCGAAGAAGGTGAAGAACCTGAAAGGGATCATCGTGGACACGTCATTTCCGAACAGCATGGATTTCGTCGCGGGACTCAGCGGTCATTTCACCCCGGCGCAGCTCCACGCGGACCTCACCAAGGCAAAGGTGCGGAACAGCGTTCCCATCTACATTTACCACATCAAGCCTGTCCACAAGAAGCGGGTGATCAAAGAGCTGAACGCCCTCGGGAGAAAGAACGTCAAGGTCCTGCAGGAAGGGAAAATCTATACGTTTTAAGATACTCACGAGATCCCAATTTCGAAATCCTGTTGTTGGTTCTGCTGAAGCTCCCGAGGATTTGGTCATTGGGATTTAATATTTGCAGGAGCGATATGGCCTGGTTCAAGAAAGAACGACCCGAAAAGCTGACCTCCGAGACGCCGGCGAAGAAGGTGAAGATCCCGGAAGGCCTGTGGGTCAAGTGCGACAACTGCAAGGAAATCATCTACCGCAAAGAGGTCGAGAAGAACTACAAGGTCTGTCCGAAGTGCGACTACCACTTCCGCATCACAGCGTCGGAGCGGCTTCCCTTTCTGGTCGACGAGAACACCTTCCTGGAGGTGGAGGACGGCCTCTCCCCGAAGGACGCCCTGGGCTTCAAGGACTACAAGGAGAAGCTGAAGAGCAGCCGCAAGAAGACCGGCCTCAAGGACGCCATCATCTCCGGCGAGGCCAAGATCGGCGGCCGTCCCGTCCAGCTCGTGGTGATGGACTTCAATTTCATGGGCGGCAGCATGGGCTCCGTGGTGGGCGAGAAGATCGCCCGGGCCGTGGAACGGGCCATCGAGAAGAGAACGCCGTTCATCTCCGTGGCATCCTCGGGCGGCGCCCGCATGCAGGAGGGCATCCTGTCGCTCATGCAGATGGCCAAGACCTCGGCGGCCACGGCGCGGCTCGCTTCAGCGGGCCTGCCGTTCATCTCCATCCTGACGGACCCCACCTTCGGCGGCGTGACCGCAAGCTTCGCCATGCTGGGTGATCTCATCATCGCCGAGCCCAAGAGCCTCATCGGCTTTGCCGGCCCCCGCGTCATCGAGCAGACCATCAAGCAGCAGCTTCCCGCCGGGTTCCAGCGGGCGGAGTTCCTGCAGGAGCACGGCATGATCGACATGATCGTGAACAGAAAGGACATGCACGCCACGTTGGCAAAGATCCTGGAATTCTTCGCCAATGAATGAACTGGCAAAAGGCCTTATCCTGCTCGGGGCCGTGCTCATCGCGGTAGGCCTCATCCTCCTGTTTTTCCAGAAGGTCCCGTTCCTCGGCAAGCTCCCCGGCGATATCCTTATCAAGCGCGAGAATTTTACGTTCTCTTTCCCCCTGGCCACGAGCATCGTCGTGAGCCTCCTTATCAGCCTTATCCTCTATCTCATCGGAAAGTTCCGCTGACGGAACGCATGACCATGCATGATGCTGAAACGAAACGAACCGCCTTGCTCGTCGCCGTCCTGGCGTCGTTCCTCACCCCCTTCATGGTCTCGTCCGTGAACGTCGCGCTCCCGGTCATGGGAAGGGAGTTCGGCATGAACGCCGTGCTCCTGAGCTGGGTCCCCACCTCGTACCTCCTGGCTGCGGCCATGTTCCTTGTGCCCTTCGGAAGGATCGCGGACATTTACGGCCGGAAGCGGATATTCTCCGCGGGCATCATCATCTACACCATCGCATCGAGCCTCATCGTCCTGTCCAGCACCGTGTCCGCCCTCCTTGCACTGAGGGTGCTGCAGGGATTCGGGAGCGCCATGATCTTCGGTACCGGCATCGCCATCGTCACGTCGGTCTTCCCGCCGGCGGAGCGGGGCAGGGTGCTGGGGATCAATGTCTCGGCCGTGTACATCGGACTGTCCCTCGGTCCCTTCCTCGGTGGATTCCTGACCCAGCAGTTCGGCTGGCGGAGCATCTTCCTGGCGAGCGTGCCTGCCGGGCTCGTGGCCATGTACTTCATCGTGCGGCGGCTCAAGGGCGAATGGGCCGAGGCGCAAGGCGAACGGTTCGACCTCGGTGGCGCCCTCATCTACGCGGTCAGCCTCGTCGCTGTCATGTACGGGCTGACGGTCCTGCCCGGCCGGTCGGGCGTCCTGCTGGTCCTGTTCGGGCTGCTCTGGGTCGGCGCGTTCATTGTCTGGGAGCTCAGGGTACCGAGCCCGCTTCTCGACATGCGGCTCCTGACGACGAATGTCACGTTCTCGATGTCCAATATCGCGGCGCTGATCAACTACAGCGCCACCTTCGCCGTGACCTTTCTCGTCAGCCTCTACCTCCAGTACATCAAGGGCTTCACGCCGCGCGAGGCAGGCATGGTCCTGATCGCCCAGCCGATCGTCATGGCGGCCTTTTCGCCGCTCGCGGGCAGGCTGTCCGATAAAATAGAACCGCGTATCGTGGCGTCCATCGGCATGGCGTTCACGGCCCTGGGCCTGGCCCTCTTCGCCCTCCTGGACGAGCAATCCACCTTGTGGTTCATCATCACGAACCTGGTCATCATCGGGTTCGGGTTCGCCCTGTTCTCGTCGCCCAATACCAACGCGGTCATGAGCTCCATCGACCGGCGGCACTACGGCGTGGGGTCTGCCATGCTCGGGACCATGCGGCTGACCGGCCAGATGCTCAGCATGGGGCTGGTCATGGTGATCTTTGCGCTGTACATCGGCCGGGTGCAGATCACGCCTGAGTACTACCTGCTCTTCTTGAAGAGCGCGAAGACCACGTTCCTCCTCTCCGCCTTCCTGTGCGGCGCGGGCATCTTTGCATCGCTCACGCGCGGGAAGGTCCACCATGACGCCGCCGGCCGTTCTTGACAGCCCCGATCCGCTCGGATATAGTTAAGCAATCGATCGCTCCCCTTCGCTCAGAGCGCCAAAAACACTTTCCCCGAGGTGATGCCATGGACCGGAGAACATTCCTGAAGACCGCAGCGATCAGCAGCATCGGACTCACCCTTCCCATTGCCGTCGATCCGCTGAGCAGCATCGCCGGTGCGGCGATCCATCCCGACCTTGCCGTTGTCCACGGCGCGTCCCCCGAAGCCATCACGAGGGCTGCAATCGATGCTCTTGGCGGCATCAAGCGGTTCGTCAGCCGCGGCGACGTTGTCGTGGTGAAACCCAACATCGGATGGGACCGTGTGCCCGAGCAGGCCGGTGACACGAACCCCGAAGTGGTCGCCGCGGTCGTGAAGCTCTGCTACGAAGCAGGAGCGAAGAAGGTCAAGGTTTTCGACCGGCCGGTGAACGACCCCCGCAGGTGCTATGTCCAAAGCGGCATCGAGCCGGCGGCACGCGCCGTCGACGCCGACGTGACCCACATGGACGAGCGGAAGTTCAAAGAGATGGCCATCAACGGCCTGGCGCTCAAGACCTGGCCGCTGTACTCCGAGATCTTCGAGGCCGACAAGGTGATCAACGTCCCCATCGCCAAGCACCACGGTCTTGCCAAGCTCACCCTGTCCATGAAGAACTGGATGGGCATGATGGGTGGCTCCCGCAGGATGATCCACCAGAAGCTGGACGAAAGCCTGGTGGACCTGGCCATGAAGGCCAAACCATGCCTCACCATCCTCGATGCTGTCCGTATCCTGACCGACAACGGTCCCCAGGGCGGCGACCTGAAGGACGTGAAAAAGCTCGACACGGTCATCGCCGGCGTGGACCAGGTGGCCATCGACGCTTATGGGGCAACGCTCTTCGGCATGAAGGGCAGCGATCTCGGCTACGTGCGGATCGCTGCGGAACACAAGTTCGGCGTCATGGATCTGAACAAGCTGAAGATCACGAAGCTCCAGGTCTGATCAGCGGCCGGAAGAGGAATACCTGACTTGCCCATTGTCCGCACGCCCGACGAACGGTTTGCAAAGCTGCCCGGGTTTCCCTTTCCCCCCCGCTATGTCGAGATCGACGGCATGCGGGTCCACTATGTGGACGAAGGAAACGGGGAGATCGTCCTTTGCCTCCACGGCGTTCCGGCCTGGTCGTTCCTGTACCGCAAGGTGGTCCCGCTGCTGGCAACGCGGTACCGCGTCATCGCCATGGACTTCATCGGCTTCGGCCGGTCGGACAAGTTCACCGATGCCAAGGACTACTCCTTTCAGCTCCACCACGACACCCTGGTGAAGTTCATCCATACCCTCGGGCTTGACCGGATCACCCTCGTCGGCCTCGATGGGGGAGCGGACTACGGGTTGTGGGCGGCGATGGACATGCCCGAGCGGTTCTCTCGGCTCGTGATCATGAACACCGACCTGCCGACCGGGGACCGCCCCCTCAACCCGATGTTCTCCGTATTCAAGCAGTTCGTTGAGATCGAGCCCGATCTGCTGGTCGGGCATATCATCCGCTCCGGGCTTGCGTATGGCAACAGGCTTTCCGACGAGATCATCGCAGCGTACGAGGCGCCGTTCCCCGACGCCCCCTCCAAGGCGGGCGCCGCGGTATGGGTGCTGCGCTACCCGGCCGCTCCCGACGCCCCCGGGGCCGAAGCCATGGCCCGAACACGGGAGGCGCTCGCGCAATGGGAGAAACCGGCGCTGGTGCTCTTCTCCGAGGAGGACCCGCTCTATGGCAGCCGCCACGGGTTCTTCCGTGCGCTGATCCCGTCGGCCAGGCGGGAACCGGAGATCATCATCCAGAAGGCCGGACATTTTCTTCCAGAAGAGAAGGGAGAAGAGGTCGCGCGGCACATCCTGGACTTCATGGCCAGGACATCGGGATAAGGTCCGGTCGGGTACCCATGCTGTCCGCGCGCAGAACAATCGGGAGGCTGCACCATGAAATTAGTATCGACCCGGAATATCCGCTGGATCGTACAAGGATCGTTCCTTCTGCTTTTCCTGTTCCTCTTCATCCAGACAGAGTCCAAGGGGAACGATGAACTGGGCTATCCTGTCCGGCTCTTTCTCGATTTCGACCCCCTCATCCTGGTCACCACGCTCCTGTCCGCCCATGCCGTGGCGAAGGCATTCCTGCTCTCCCTCGTCGTGATCGTCCTTTCGATGGTCCTTGGCCGGGTGTTCTGCGGATGGGTCTGCCCGCTCGGGACACTGCACAACATGATCGGCTCGCTCAGCAAGCGGCGCCCGGCCCGGGACCTCAAGAACTGGCACAGGGTGAAGTATTATATCCTTATCGGCGTCATTGCGTCGGCAGTGTTCACGCTCCAGCCCGTCGGCATCATGGACCCCATCTCGCTGCTCATCCGGTCATTCTCGCTGAGCGTGTATCCGCTCTTCAATTATGCAGTACGGTCAACGTTCGATACGATCTATTCCGTCAACCCTCTCGGCATGGCGGCGGTCTCGGAGCCGGTCTACACCCTTCTGAAGAAGAGCGTGCTGTCCTTCAACCAGGCCATCTACAACCAGAGCGTATTCGTCGGCATACTGTTCCTCGCGGTCCTCAGCTTGAACCTGGTAGAGAAGCGGTTCTGGTGCCGGTACCTCTGCCCGCTCGGCGCGCTCCTTGGGCTGATGTCGCGATTCTCGCTCCTCAAGCGGTCGGTGAGCGAGGGTTGCACTGAGTGCGGCGCCTGCGCCACGGTCTGCCAGGGGAATGCCGTGCCGGACCAAAAGGGCAAGTGGAAGGACGCGGAATGCTACTATTGCTGGAACTGCGACGACATCTGCCCGAACAATGCCGTCCTGTTCGGGTTCTCCGGGAAGAAACAGACTCCGGCCATGGACCTCGGCAGGAGGCGGGTGGTCGTTTCAGCGCTGTCCGGCATCGCAGCGGTGCCGCTCCTGCGGATAACGCCGCTCGGCACGGCCAATGCCAAGAATCCCAACCTGCTCAGGCCGCCGGGCTCGCTGGAGGAGAAGGAGTTCCTCCGCCGGTGCGTGAAGTGCGGGGAGTGCATGAAGGTCTGCATCACGAACGGCCTCCAGCCGACGCTCATGGAAGCGGGACTCGAAGGCATCTGGTCGCCCACGCTCGTGCCGCGCATCGGCTACTGCGAATACCGCTGCACGCTCTGCGGCCAGGTCTGTCCCACGGGCGCGATCAAGAAGCTCTCGCTCCCGGAGAAGGCCAAGATCAAGATCGGGCTTGCGATGATCGATAAAGGCCGCTGTCTGCCCTGGGCGCACGCGACGCCCTGCATCATGTGCGAGGAGGTCTGCCCCACGCCGAAGAAGGCTGTCTGGTTCGAAAAGGCCGAGGTGCGCGACCGCAAGGGGAGGGTCCAGACCCTCCAGCAGCCGCGCGTGGACCTGGAGCTCTGTATCGGCTGCGGCATCTGCGAGGCCAAGTGCCCGGTGCTCGGAAGGCCCGCGATCACTGTCTCGAGCGTGGGGGAGAGCAGGTCGAAGGAGAACCAGCTGCTGCTATCAGAAAGGCATGACGATGAGCGACGCCATAACTCCTGACGAGTTGGAGAGCATCCTGAAGGACAAGAACCCGCCGCAGGTAGTGGATGTCCGACGGCCCTCCGACCGGCAGAGCGATCCGTCTTCCGTTCCCGGCGCGATATGGATGGACCCCGAGAAGGCGGGAGAGTGGGGGAAGGACCTTCGAAACCGCGAGGTCGTGATCTATTGCGTTCGCGGAGGTTCGGTGAGCAGGTCGGTGCAGGAGACGCTTCGCGAGAAGAACATCAGTGTCCGGTTCATCGAAGGCGGGCTTGAGGCCTGGAAGAAGTCCGGCAAGCCGGTGAATAACCCCTGATCTGCAGCTCGAGAATCTGTCCGCCAAGGTTGAGACATGCAGGGGACTGCTGTAGTGCGCACCAGCTGCATATTTCGGAAATTCCAGAGTGCCTAATTGTGAGCCCGCCGCTGGCCCGTCGATCCGGCTCACGGTAACGTCTCAGGAGCGGGGAATAGTGGTCTCGTAGCAGGGTAATGAATTATTGTGAAGGCGCGGCCTGTTGTTCCAAAACGCAGGCATGAACGAAGGACGTACCGTAATCTTTCCCAGCCCTCTCCTCTCCGGGAAGACCGGCACAGGCAGCAAAACAGGAGCGTATTCATTGAATTTGAGCACCAAGACCATTTTCGGGAACCTGCCTGATGTGCTAGCGCGCTTGCAGGGAAGAGACCTGGAGGCAAAGTGCGCCGTGTACGAGCCGCCGCTGCGATCGGAATTGTTCAGCAGCGACCAGATGGAGCAGCATGGCAAGACCCTGGCGGGTCTGCACACGCTCCTTCCGGGCCACGCTCCTGACCGGCTTCTGATGCGGTTGGCCGAGAATGAAGCCATCCTGACCGGGACCCGCAGCCTCTTGGTAGAAGCGGTCAAGACGGACCGCAGCATTGCGCCGGCGGCTGAGTGGCTGCTCGATAACTTCTATCTGATCGAAGAACAGATCCACACGGCAAGACGACACTTGCCGAAGGGTTATAGCCGGGAGTTGCCCCGCTTGCTGGATGGACCATCTGCCGGGCTGCCGCGCGTGTATGACATCGCTCTGGAGACGATCTCGCACGGCGACGGACGGGTGGACCCGGAAAGTCTCAGCAGTTTTCTTGCGGCCTACCAGACAGTCGCCGTCCTGAAGCTGGGAGAATTGTGGGCAATCCCCATCATGCTGCGACTGGCATTGATCGAGAATCTCCGGCGCGTCGGGGCCCGGATCGCTGCCGACAGGATGGACCGAAATCTCGCCATCTATTGGGCGGACCGGATTACCGAGATTGCCGCGAAGGACCCGAAGAGCCTGATCCTGGTCATTGCGGACATGGCACGCTCAAACCCGCCGCTCAATAGCGCGTTTGTTGCAGAATTTGCACGCCGGCTTCAGGGACAGGGCCCTGCCCTGGCAATGCCGCTCACCTGGATCGAGCAGCACCTCTCCGAGTGCAACCTGACGATCGATCAGTTGGTACGGTCGGAGAGCCAGCAGCAGGCCGCTGACCAGGTTTCCATCAGCAACAGCATCGGCAGCCTCCGATTTCTGGGGGCGATGGACTGGCGTGAGTTCGTAGAGAGGATGAGCATTGTCGAGCAGACCCTGCGTGAGGATCCCCGCGGAACATACAGCAAAATGGATTTTGCTACTCGTGACCGGTACCGTCACGTGGTGGAGAAAATAGCGAAGAGCGGCCGGCTTTCTGAAAGAGAGGTGGCAATCAAAGCAATCAGGCTCGCGCGCGAGAGCGCGGCCCATGAAGACGAGTCTCAAGACGGATTCGATCGCGCGGCTCATGTCGGCTTTTACCTGATCGACAAGGGACTGGCGCAGCTTGAACACCTGGCAGGGGTCCGGTTATCTGTCACCGAGTTCCTTCGAAAGGCGGGTAGCCGTTTTCCCTTGTTCTTCTATCTGGGCACGATCATGCTGATCACGGTGATTTTCACCGGCGTCTTGCTGGCGAAGGCGAACGCGAACGCTGATGGTTTGCAACCCTGGCTCCTTCTGTTAACGGGCATCCTCTCATTGCTGAGTGCGAGTCAGTTGGCAATCGGCGTGGTGAACTGGCTGGCCTCATTGCTGGTGACGCCGCATCCGCTGCCGCGCATGGACTTCTCCGAAGGAATTCCGGAGGAATCGCGCACCCTCGTGGTGGTCCCAACGTTCCTCACGAACGCTCCCGACATCGAGGATCTGGTCGAGGCGCTGGAGGTCAGGTTCCTGGCAAATCGTGACAATAACCTGCACTTCGGCCTGCTGACTGATTTTCAGGATGCAACAGAGGAGACACTGGCGGAGGACGAACCTCTGTTACTGCTTGCCCGCCAGAGGATCGACGAGCTGAATGAAAAGTACAGGAATGCCAACAGCGATACGTTTTTCCTTTTTCACCGCCCGCGCCGATGGAATCCCCGGGAGCGCCTCTGGATGGGTCACGAGCGCAAGCGGGGAAAACTTGCGGAATTGAATTCCCTTCTGCGCCGCGGCAGCGTCGACGTCTCAGGGGACTCCTTCTCCCTCGTCGTCGGCAATACCGCGGCGTTGTCGAACGTAAAGTACGTGATCACCCTTGACACGGATACGCAGCTCCCGCGCGACTCGGCGCGGCAGTTCGTGGGAACCATGGCGCACCCGTTGAATCGTGCGCGGTACGACAAAGAGAGGCAGCGTGTCTCCGAGGGATATGGAATTCTTCAGCCCCGCGTGGCCGTGAGTCTGCCGGGCACGAACCGGTCGAGGTACGCGCGGCTGTTCGGGAGTGAGCCGGGCATCGATCCGTATACGCGCGCCGTCTCCGACGTCTACCAGGACGTGTTCGGCGAAGGCTCCTTCATCGGCAAGGGGATCTATGACGTGGATGTGTTCGAACGGGCGCTGAACGAACGCTTTCCCGAGAACCGGATCCTGAGCCACGATCTTATCGAAGGGTGTTACGCCCGGGCCGGACTGCTGAGCGATGTAATGGTGTACGAGGAATATCCTTCCCGCTACAGCGCGGACGTGAGCCGCCAGCACCGCTGGATTCGCGGTGATTGGCAGATTGCGTCGTGGTTGGCGTCGCGCGTTCCCGGACCCGGCACGTTCCGCCAGAGGAATCCGCTCTCCGTACTGTCCCAATGGAAGATCTTCGACAATCTTCGTCGCAGTCTCGTGCCTTCAGCGTTGACGCTGATGTTGCTGCTGGGCTGGATGGTCATGCCGCCGCTCTGGTTGTGGACCCTGGCGGTGATCGGAATCCTCCTGATTCCACCGTTGGTTGCATCGGTTCTGGAACTGTTCCGGAAGCCGGACGAGGTGCTGCTGAGGCAGCACCTCGCCGCCTCGGTACGCTCTGCGCGCAGGCGCTTCGCCCAGGCCGTATTTACGCTCGCCTGTCTCCCCTACGAAGCTTTTTTCAGTCTGGATGCTATTTTGCGCACCGCGTGGCGGATGCTGATCACGCACAAACGACTTCTGGAATGGAGCCCGTCGGGCGATACGGACCTCAATCGCCGCGCGGACCTCATCGCCTCTTGCCGGTCGATGTGGATCGCTCCGGTAATCGCCGCTGCAGCGGCGGTCTCCCTGGCGCTTTCGAGGCCTGTCGCGCTGGCCGTGGCCGCGCCCATACTGGCCCTCTGGTTTGCCTCCCCCGCGGTCGCCTGGTGGATCAGCCGGCCGCTCGCCCTCCCATCGCCCCGGCTTTCGGCCGACCAGACCCTCTTTCTCCGGAAGCTTTCCCGAAAGACCTGGGCGTTCTTCGAGACCTTCGTCGGCCCGGAAGATCATTGGCTGCCGCCTGATAACTATCAGGAGTATCGCGGTGCTACCGTTGCACATCGGACGTCGCCGACCAACATGGGACTTGCGCTACTCGCAAATTTGTCCGCATATGATTTCGGTTACAGTTCAGCCGGACAACTCATAGAGCGCACGGAGAATGCGCTGCGCACGATGCAAGCCATGGAACGGCACCGGGGCCACTTCTACAACTGGTATGATACGCTGTCTCTGAAACCGCTGCTCCCTCTGTACGTTTCGTCAGTGGACAGCGGGAACCTCGTTACTCACCTGCTGACATTGCGGCCCGGTCTGCTCGCACTTCCCGACCAAAAGATCCTGAATCCGAGGTTATTTGACGGCCTCACCGATACCGTAATGATTCTCCTGGACGTTGCGGACGCAATGGCTTCAGAAGGAGTCACCCTTGTCCGACTGGCTCAACTTCGAAAGGACCTCGATCCCTTACATAATTTCCTTCCAACTACGCTCGCCGCTGCGCGCCTCCGTCTTGGCCAACTGGCTGCATCCGCCGCTGAAGTGGTCGTTAGTCTCGATGCCCTCGGTGCGGCTCAGGATAATGACGCTGCGTGGTGGGCACGCGCGTTTGCCGGTCAATGCCGGGCCGCTCTCGATGACCTGATGTTTTTCGATGCGTCGACAGCAGGCGACAGCGATAAGATCCCGACGCTGCGCGAACTGGCGGGAATTGGCAACCAGCGCGCCCTATCGAGAATTGCGGGCATCGAACGTCTTGCGCAGCAATTAAGTGAACTCAGCCGTATAGAATATGATTTCCTGTATGACAGGTCACGCCATTTACTGGCTATCGGGTACAATGTCAGTGAGCGCCGGAGGGACTCAAGTTATTACGATCTGCTGGCTTCGGAAGCGAGGCTCTGCTGTTTCGTAGGAATTGCGCAGGGACAACTGCCGCAAGAGAGCTGGTTCAGCCTGGGACGTCTGCTCACCACCTCAGGTGGCGAGGCGGTTCTCCTTTCATGGAGCGGCTCGATGTTCGAATACCTTATGCCGCTTTTGGTGATGCCGACGTACGAACACACGTTGCTCGACCAGACCTATGCGGCGGCGGTGAAGAGACAGATAGAGTACGGGAGGCAGCGCGGCGTACCGTGGGGCATGTCGGAATCAGGCTACAACACGGTCGACGTTCATCTCAACTACCAATACCGCGCATTTGGCGTGCCCGGCCTGGGGCTCAAACGCGGTCTTGCCGATGACCTGGTCATTGCGCCCTACGCCTCTGCGCTTGCGTTGATGGTGGCGCCTGAGGAGGCGTGTCTGAACCTGCAGCGACTCAGCGCTGAAGGCGTTGAGGCCCGGTATGGTTTTTATGAAGCAGTCGACTATACTCCTTCACGTCAACGACGCGGTCAAGAGAGAGCAGTGGTCCGGTCCTTCATGACCCACCACCAGGGCATGAGCCTCCTCTCGCTGGCCCACCTGCTTTTGGACCGTCCGATGCAGAAAAGATTCGAGTCGGACCCCTTGTTCCAGGCTACCATGCTCCTTCTCCAGGAGAGGATCCCAAGGGCGACGGCCTTCTATCTGGAGACCCCCGAGCTCGCTGGCGTTCGCGCGACTTCCAGCGGGGCAGAAATGCCGGTGCGCGTTTTCAACAGCCCCGACACACCGATACCGGAGGTGCAGCTTCTGTCGAACGGCAGATACCACGTAATGGTCACGAACGCGGGCGGCGGCTACAGCCGCTGGAAGGATGTCGCGGTGACACGCTGGCGCGAGGACAGCACCTGCGACAATTGGGGAACGTTCTGCTACATTCGCGACGCGGCGAGCGGGAAGTTTTGGTCGTCCGCCTATCAGCCGACGCTCAAACGGCCGGACACCTACCAAGCGATCTTCTCGGGCGCGCGAGCGGAGTTCCGCCGCCGCGACCATGACATCGATACCCATACCGAGATCGCTGTCTCTCCCGAGGATGATATTGAGCTGCGCAGGATCACGATCACCAACCGCGGCAGAACACGCAGAGAAATTGAGGTCACAAGCTACGCGGAAGTCGTTCTTGCACCATCTGCCGCAGACGCGTTGCATCCGGCGTTCGGCAACCTCTTCGTCCAGACGGAGATCCTCCCCCAACGCCAGGCGATCCTCTGCACCCGCCGGCCCCGCTCCCGCAATGAGCCGGTGCCCTGGATGTTTCACCTGATGGCCGTGCGCGGGGCGAACACCGGGGAAGTTTCCTGCGAGACGGACCGGATGCGGTTCATCGGCCGCGGAAACACGGTCGCTGATCCGCAAGCGATGAGAAGACCCGCGGCGCTCTCGGACAGCCAGGGCTCCGTGCTCGATCCGATCGTCGCGATCCGGCATCGGATCACGCTCGATCCGGAAGAATCGGCGGCGATCGATATCGTCTCCGGCGCCTGCGAAACCCGCGACGCCGCTTTAAGCCTTGTCGGAAAATACCAGGATCGGCGCCTCGCGGATCGCGCCTTCGACCTGGCGTGGACACACGGACAGGTGGTACTGCAACAGCTCAATGCCACGGAGGCCGATGCGCAACTCTACGGACACCTTGCCGGCAACGTCATCTATGCAAATTCCTCTCTGCGCGCCGACGCGAGCGTTCTCATCAAGAACCGCCGCGGGCAATCCGGCCTGTGGGGCTATTCCATTTCCGGCGATGTGCCGATCGTGCTGGTGCAGATCGCAGATCCGGCAAACATCGACCTGGTGCGCCAACTCGTGCAGGCCCACGCGTACTGGCACTTGAAAGGGCTGGCGGTGGACCTGGTGATCTGGAACGAAGATCACGCAGGTTACCGGCAACTGCTCCAAGAACAAATCATGGGGTTGATTGTCGCAGGCATCGAAGCCAACGTGACCGATCGGCCGGGCGGCATCTTTTTGAGGCTCGCGGATCAGATATCGGAAGAGGACCGCATTCTGCTGCAAACGGTCGCCCGCGCCGTCCTCACCGACAGCCGGGGGACGCTGTGGGACCAGATCCACCGTCGCAGACTGGCGGAAGTGCCGGTCCCGCGCTTCACGCCGACCCGAACCCATCGCGCCGAAGAACCCGCGGCTGCCGAACTGGCCCGCCGTGACCTGATCTTCTTCAACGGACTCGGAGGATTCACGCCTGACGGCCGCGAGTACATCATTACGACCTCGGCCGGGCAGAAGACTCCGGCGCCATGGGTGAATGTGATGGCAAACCCGCTTTTCGGGACAATTATTTCGGAGAGCGGAGCTGCTTACACCTGGAGCGAGAACGCCCACGAGTTCCGTCTCACTCCCTGGAACAACGATCCAATAAGCGATTCCGGCGGAGAAGCTTTTTACCTCCGCGATGAAGAAAGCGGCCGTTTCTGGTCCCCCACACCGCTGCCGGGCAGCGGGACGATGCATTACGTCAGCCGCCACGGGTTCGGTTACAGCGTCTTTGAACATGCGGAGGACGGCATCAGCTCGGAGGTATGGGTTTACGTTGCATTGGATGCATCTATCAAATTTACGGTATTGAAGGTGAAAAACAGATCCGGCCGTTCGCGCCGGCTCTCGGCCACCGGTTACGTGGAATGGGTGCTGGGAGATCTGCGGCCGAAAACGGCTATGCAGGTGATCACCGAAATCGACCCTAAAACCGGTGCGATCTTTGCGAGGAACCCGTATAACTCGGAGTTCGTTGACCGGACCGCGTTCTTTGATGCGGGTGAATCAACCCGGACCGTGACCGGCGACCGGACCGAGTTCCTCGGCCGCAACGGCACGCTGCAAAGACCGGCTGCGATGACGCGTGCGCGGCTTTCCGGCAGGATAGGGGCCGGCCTGGACCCGTGCGCCGCTATCCAGGTCCCCTTCGATCTCGCTGACGGGCAGGAGCGGGAGATTATCTTCAGGCTCGGCGCAGGGAAAAGCTCCGATGACGCACGCAACCTGGTGCGCCGCTTCCGGGAATCCGTTGCCGCGCGCAGAGCGCTTGAAAAGGTGTGGGCGTACTGGAACCGGACCCTCGGCGCAGTGCAGGTGGAAACGCCCGACCAATCCGTCAACATGCTGGTCAACGGCTGGCTCCTCTACCAGACCCTGGCATGCCGGCTTTGGGCGCGAAGCGGATACTACCAGTCCGGGGGCGCATTCGGTTTCCGCGACCAGTTGCAGGACGTGATGGCGCTCATCTTCTCCGAGCCACGACTCGTGCGCGAGCACCTCCTCCTCTGCGCAGCCCATCAGTTCAGGGAGGGCGATGTCCAGCATTGGTGGCATCCGCCGACAGGGCGCGGCGTTCGCACACACTGTTCGGACGATTTTCTCTGGCTGCCCCTGGCGACGTGTCGCTACGTTCTGACTACCGGAGACACGGGAGTGCTGGATGAGACCATCCGCTTCATCGAGGGCCGCCCGATAAACCCGGACGAGGACTCGTATTACGATCTTCACCACGCGTCTGAAGAAACGGCAAGCCTGTACGATCACTGTGTGCGGGCCATTCTGAGGGGCCTCAGCCGCGGCGAACACGGCCTGCCGCTCATGGGCTCGGGAGATTGGAACGACGGTATGAACCTGGTGGGCCAGCACGGCAAGGGTGAAAGCGTCTGGCTCGGCTTTTTCCAGTATGAAGTGCTTGTGCGGTTTTCGGAGATCGCGCGGCTGCACGGCGACCCGTCATTCGCCGAACGGTGCCGTGCTGAAGCCAATCTTGTGCGCGGGAATATAGAGGAGCATGGCTGGGATGGCGAGTGGTACCGGCGCGCTTTTTTTGACGACGGTTCTCCGCTGGGTTCGGCGAGCAATCCCGAATGCCGGATCGATTCCCTTGCGCAAAGCTGGTCTGTTCTCTCCGGCGCCGGCGATGCTGAACGCTCCCGCACGGCAATGGAGGCAGTGGATAAGCTTCTTGTCCGACGGGAGCATCGCCTGATCCAGCTTCTCGACCCGCCGTTCGACAAATCGGATTTGAATCCCGGCTATATCAAAGGATACGTTCCCGGTGTACGGGAGAACGGCGGGCAGTATACCCATGCGGCGGTCTGGACTGCGATGGCCTTTGCCGCATTGGGCGACAGCGTCCGCGCGTGGGACCTGCTGGCCATGATCAACCCGATAAATCATGCACGATCGCCCGAAGAAACTGCGATCTACAAAGGAGAACCCTACGTTGTCGCCGCCGACGTCTATGCGGTCTCTCCGCACATCGGGCGGGGGGGGTGGACCTGGTACACGGGATCGGCCGGGTGGATGTACCGGCTTATCGTGGAATCACTACTGGGGCTGCGGCTTGATATAGACAAGCTGCGCTTCGAGCCCTGTCTGCCTGCGGAGTGGGATTCGTTCACGGTGCATTATCGGTATCGGGAAACTATCTACCATATCATTGTCCGGCAAACGAGCGACAAAGGCGAGGCGAGCATGATTGTCGACGGCGTTGAGCAGAGTGGCAAGAATCTATCGCTTCTTGATGACCGCCGGGAGCACGCAGTCGTGGTGAGAATTTCAGCGAGGTAGGTTCTTGCTTTGCGGATTTACCGTTACATAACACCAGAACTGACAGGCCGATCATGTGCATGCAGACTGCAAGTAACGATTCGCGCTATGTGCAAATTGAAGTTCCCTGCAGCAAGCTGCAGGGAATCCTAGGTCCTCAAGGACAATCATTATCCTAAGCGCTCGCTAACCCCCTGCACTCGCTGTCCCGTCGCCTTTTTCAGCGCCTCGTTCGTGATCTTGCCCCGGTAGGTGTTCAAGCTGCTCCGTATCTCCGCGTTCTCCCCGATCGCCTTCTCTATCCCCTTGTTCGCGAGGAGCTTCACATAGGGCAGCGTGGCGTTCGTGAGCGCGAGCGTGGACGTGCGCGGGTAGGCGCCGGGCATGTTCGCTACGCAGTAGTGGATGATGCCGTCCACCTCGAACACGGGGTCGTCGTGCGTCGTCGGGTGCGATGTCTCGACGCATCCGCCCTGGTCCACGGACACGTCCACGATCACGGAGCCGCGCTTCATCGTCTTCAGCATGTTCCGGGATACGAGGATGGGAGTCCTGCCGCCGGGCACGAGGATCGCGCCGATGACGATATCGGCGTCCCTGATCTCTTCCTCGACCGCGTGGGCGGAGAGGGGGAGGGTCCGCACGCGGCCCTTGAACTGCTCGTCGATCCGCTGCAGCCCGGCGGGGTTCCGGTTGATCACCACGGTCTCCATGCCCAGCCCCATGGCCACGCGAGCGGCATTGGTCCCCACAACGCCGGCGCCGAGAACGACGATCTTTCCGGGCAGGACGCCCGAGACCCCGGTCGGCAGGATGCCTGAGCCGCCCTTGAAACGCTGAAGATAAAAGGCAGCCATGAGCGGCGCCATGCGGCCGGCGACCTCGCTCATGGGAGCGAGCAGGGGGAGCCGCCGGTCCTTCTCCAGGGTCTCGTATGCCAGGCCGGTGATCTTCTTGGTGAGCAGGACCTTTGTCAGCTCTGGGTTCGGCGCGAGGTGGAGATAGGTGAAGAGTGCGACATCCTCACGGAGCATTGCATACTCCGATGGAAGCGGCTCCTTCACTTTGACGATCAGTTCGGCCCTGTTGAAGACGGCCTCCCGCGCTGCCGTCTGGCCGCCGGCACGCTGGTATTCGTCGTCTAGAAAACCGCTCCCGAGGCCGGCCCCGGCCTCCAGGAGCACCTGATGACCGTCCCGCGCGAGTTCACGCGCTCCCGTGGGCGTGAGGCCTACACGGAACTCCTCGGTCTTGATCTCTTTCGGAACGCCGATGATCATGGTCCTTCCTCCTGCCTTAAGTATAGCATTTGCCGATACCGGACCGTTCTCGGGAATACCACGATAAGGTCTTGACTCCCCATTTGATTTTCGGTATTATTTGCCGCTGAATCCAGGAGCGAGCGCATTCCCCGTAGCTTGCTGCGGGGTTAGCGAGCGATTAGAATAAAGATTATTACCTTGAGGATCGAAGATTCCCTGCAGCTTGCCGCAGGGAGCTTCAACAACAATCCATCCATTCAACGGAGGACGTATGGCGGAAGAAAAGAAGGAACCGTGGCTCAACTATCTCGCATTGACAACCGTGATCTTCGCGGTGTGCGCTACGCTCTCGACCCTGAAGGGCGGCGGGTTCTCGACCCGGGCGGTGATGTCCCAGTCCCAGGCATCGGACCAGTGGGCCTATTACCAGGCGAAGAGCATCAAGGGATACGTCTATGAACTTCAGAAGGAGAAGTTCGAGCTGGACCTGATGGCAAACAAAGGCCTGTCCCGGACGCTTGCCGCGGACTATGAAAAACGGATAGGGGCCTATACGGAGAAAATCGAGCGGTATGAGAAGGAGAAGGAGGAGATCAAGAAAAAGGCCGAGGACCTCGAGACGCGGCGCGATGATTCGCAGCAGCATTCCGGGGCCTTCGGCTTGGCGGCCATGTTCCTGCAGATCGCGATCCTGCTCTCCTCGATCGCGGCCCTCATGAAGAAGAAACTGTTCTGGTTCATCGGCATGGGCGCGGGCTGCTTCGGCCTGCTGTACTTCTTCAACGGGTTCTTCCTGTTCATGAAATAATGTCTCGTCTCACCGGGACTCAGGAGCGAGCGCAGTCCCCGCAGTCTGCTGCGGGAGCATCAGCACGGAAAAGGCGGTCCAATGACCGCCTTTTCCATTTTTTTAGCCCGGGCACGGTCTGTTTCGTTCCATCCGATTCTGGTATATAATATATCCATATATTTGTGCTATGGCCTTCTCCGGCGGGGCTGTGAGTTTCGATGATGGATGAGGGGGAGTTTGCATGAAGCAGAGCCCATGGCAGGTCATCCTGGCAATCACGCTCATGGCGGCCGCGTCGCTGCTCTATTACCTCCAGATCGCCATCTTCCATGCAGAGCGGGATACGTTCTTCTACCTCTTCCAGGACCTTGCCTTTGTCCCCATCCAGGTCCTGCTCGTGACCTTCATCGTCGACCGGTTTCTGCGCATCCGCGAGCGTAGGGCGTTGCTGAAGAAGCTGAACATGGTCATCGGAGCGTTCTTCAGCGAGGTGGGCACGAAGCTGCTGAAACACTTTGTCGTCTACGATACCGATGCCGGATCGCTCGGCGCAAAGCTCATCGTGACCGGGGCGTGGACGGATGAACAGTTCGACAGCGCGGTCCAGGACCTGAAGGCACACCGGGTCGCCATGGACTGCACGCGGGGCGACCTGGCCGAGCTCAAACACTTCGTGACCGCACGCCGGGGCTTTCTGCTCCGTCTTCTCGAGAACCAGAACCTCCTCGAACACGAGACCTTCACCGAGCTCCTGTGGGCAGTGTTCCACCTCATGGAGGAACTGGATTCGCGCGAGGACGTCCGGGCGCTGCCGCGGCTCGACTGCGACCATATCGCCGGTGACATCAAGCGCGCCTATGTGATCCTGCTGATCGAATGGCTGTCCTATATGCGGCATCTTAAGAACGAGTACCCCTATCTGTTCTCGCTGGCGGTCAGGACCAATCCCTTCGATCCGAGGGCCTCGGTCGAGGTGAAGTAGTTCAGGGGAAGGAGCGTGCCACGATGCAGGTGATCGAGTTCCTCCAGCGTCAGTCCAAGCGATGCATCGTGTCGGCGGGGGTCGTCCAGGTCCTTGTCCTCTGGATCATCGACTATGTTACCGGCCCTGATTTTTCCTTCGTGGTGTTCTACCTTTTCCCCGTTTTTCTCGTCACCTGGTTCGCGGGCAAACAAGCGGGCATCGCTATATCACTGATGAGCGGCATCGCCTGGTTCGTGGCCGACGTGCTCACCGCGCCGGCCGACGTCACTGTCGCGATCCCTTACCTCAATCTCGTGACCAAACTCGGTTTCTTCCTCGTCGTGAACTTTACGATCTCGTCACTGAAGGTCTCATTGGAGCGGGAGCGGGAGATGGCGAGGACGGACTACCTGACCCGGGTGGCAAACTCCCGCTATTTTGCCGAGATCGCGTCCAACGAAATCAAGCGGGCGGGCAGGTACCTCCATCCCTTCACGGTCGCCTATCTCGATATCGACGATTTTAAATCGGTGAACGACCGGTGGGGGCACAGCACGGGCGATCAACTTCTCGCGCTGGTCGCGGACACGATCAGGAACAATATTCGCGCCACTGACTCGATCGCCAGGCTCGGAGGGGACGAATTCGTGTTCTTGCTGCCGGAGACCGGCTATGACGCGGCCTCCGTGGTCATACAGAAGGTCCACCAGAGCCTGCTGGCCGCCATGGGCAGGAAGGGATGGCCGGTGACGTTCAGCATCGGCGTCGTGACCTTCCGCACACCGCCGGACTCTGTGGACGGCATGATCAGGGTCGCGGACGCGTTCATGTATTCCGTGAAGCACTCGGGGAAGAACAGGATCCAGCACCAGGAGATCGAGTACCAGGCAGCGTGATCATGCCGCCTGGTACCCGATGTTCGTTCGGCGGGGAGCTACGCGGACCGGTCAGGTCGAACAACCGGCCCCGTAATGCTAGTTCTTGAAGATTACCGGATAGCCCTTCGACAAGGTGTCCATGCTTTTTTGTACGAACGCTGTTGCTGTACGCGCTTTCACGATAATGACCAGTACCTCGCCGACCGGGTGTCTGACGCCTGTAGACGGGTTCGGTTGGCTCATCACGATGAACCGGTCTCCGGGGTCAACGCCGTCCTCTTTTCCTTTATCCAGATAGACAATGTCCGATTGTCCGCTGATGGACTTCCGATCCGGCACCTCGAGGATGTAGCCGGTGAGGTTCTTTGCCTGTGTTTTCTGCTTGGACGGGTAGATCAGCGTCGGCTCCTGGTAGGGGGCAAGCATGTTCCCTCTCATGGCGGCATCGAAGGATTGCGTGATACGGGCTGTATAGACGCCCCGTTCCTTTGTCCCCGTGACCTTCGCGACCCCGTTGATCTTGTATAGCTTTCCGTAGTCGCGGTGGGTGATCGGGTGTTTTACCTTGCGGACCTCCTCGAAGATCAGGAACCGGTCCCCAATGTTGACCGCTTCACGGGAGCGGACAACGATGTAAACTTCATAGTCAGCCCCGATGATGTTGCCTACCTCGTTCTTGCGGGCAGGGTCTACCACGGAGTCCTGCAGGTAGTCCTGGCTGGACTCCTCGCTGACGAATCCCGCGCTGAGCATGGCATATTTGTCAATGACCGGTCTGTCGGCCTCTTCGGGCAGAATGAGCTTGCCGCCCCGATCCGGTTCTGCAGACTCGGCCGGTTTTTGCCGGAAGAAAGACGGGATTCCCGTCTCTACCGGCGGAGCGGCAGCCGCCGGCTTCTCTATGGCCTTTTCCTGGACAGGTGTCGCTTCCTCCGGTGCGTTCATTGCCCGTTCTACCGGCGCGAGGCTCGGGATGACCAGGGCATTGCCGGGATAGATAAGGTCGGGGTCGTTGATGGATGGATTCGATTTCCAGATGAGCGGCCAGAGGAAGGGATCGCGGTAGAAGGCATTCGCGATGTCCCAGAGCGTATCGCCCTGCCGGATCTCGTATCGTCCCGTTTGCTCAGACGCTGGCGACTGCGTACCTGCGGCGGCCGGCTGCTGGGGAGGCGCCGGCGTGACCGCTGCCGGCTCCTGGAGCCACGCTGTTGCGGGGAACATCGCGATGACAAGAAGGATAAGAGCGCTCCGTATTGCTCGGACTGACGGGTTCGACCTGCTGGTCATGGTACCTGCCTCCTTACGGCTGGCTTTTTACTACGGGCTTTTTTTCTTTTTCTTCGCCTTTTATTTTTCCGGTTTCTTCTCCGGCGCGACCTGCTGTGCGGATGCGGGTTTTGAGATGATCAGGGGCGCCGGCGGGGGAGCGGTGCATTGTTCTTCCAGCGTCTTGACCTTGGTGGAGAGCGCTTGAACGATGGTAGATTGATCGTCCACTTTTCTCCGGGTATCGTTCTGGTCCTTCTGAAGTTCGAGCAATTGTTTCTGCAGGATCGAGATCTATTCTTTGACGGGATCGACCGGCGGGGCGTGTCGCCGGAGCGCACGCGGCAAACATGAACACGGTAGGCGCCAGCAAGTTCGCTGAGACGCGCTGGGTATCTGTCATCCTTCTCCCTTGCCGACCGTCGATCTCGGCATATCTGCATATCATATATTTCGTTAAAGATAGCCGAGAAACCTCTTGTTTGTCAAGAGAAATTCAAAAGCAAGCCTTGCTTTTGAAAGACCTTTTTGGTATCCTGCACCTGCCATGAACACCACCGAACGAGCGGGGAACACGGGCCTCAAGGGCATCATCACTGTGACCGTTCTCCTGCTGCTTTCCGCGGCTGCCATCCTTCTCCAGATCAAGTACCGCGGGTTCGAGGGGCCGCTCTCGGACAACCTTCTCATCCTCATCCTCATCAACGCGAATTTTCTGCTGCTTGCCGCGGTCATCTTCCTGATCGGACGGAGCCTCTGGAAGCTTTCCGTGGAGCGAAGGAGCAAGGTCCTCGGCGCAAAATTCCGCACCAAACTGGTCACTGCATTCGTCAGTCTCTCGTTCATCCCCACCATCCTGCTTTTCATCATTGGAAGCGGCATGTATACCCGGGGTATCGAGCGGCTTTTCAGCCTCCGGCTCGAGTCCGCGCTCCAGGGCTCGGTCTCGGTCTCCCAGTCCTATTACGACCGCTTGAAAAGCCAGGCCCTCGCCTTCGGGCGGCAGATCAGCCGGCAGATCGCCGATGAGCGGATGGCATCCCGCTTTGACGTGCCGGTGCTCAGAGAATATCTCGGGAAAAAGGCGGCAGAATACGGGATCGGTGCCGTCGAGCTCTTCGGCGAAGGACGGACGTCTATTGCCCGTGCCGTTACCGATCAGTTCCCCGGCAGGACCTTCATCGCGACGCCGGCAGAAGTCATCGCCCGCGCCTTTGCTTCCGAGGAAATGACGATGGTAAGCGACCTGGGCAAGAAAGGGGAGATCATCCGGGCCGTGGTGCCGCTGTATCCGGAGGACACGAACGGTCGCATCGCCGGGGCCGTGGCAGTAAGCTACTTTATCCCTTCGAGCCTCGCTCATAAAGTGGATGAGATCCAGGCGGGCTATGCCGAATATCGTTCCTCCTTCAAGAGCAAGCAGCTCCTGAAGATGTCCTACCGGTTGGGTTTTCTCGCCGTCATGCTGACACTGCTGCTCGCGGCCATCTGGGTCGCCCTCCGTGTTGCGGCGGGCATCACGGTGCCGATCCGCAAGCTGGCGGAGGGGACCGAGGAAGTGGCTCGGGGCAATCTGGAATACCGGATCGAGGACCAGTCCGGTGACGAGGTCGGGATGCTCGTGGCGTCGTTCAACCGGATGACCGCTGACCTCAAGGACTCCCGTGAGCGGCTCCAGCAGGAGGCCACCAACCGGGAGATCATCCTGACCAATATCGATGCCGGCGTCGTATCCATGGACCGCGCCGGAAGGATCACGACCATCAATCCGGCGGCGTCGCATATTCTGGGCATCCAGGCCGGGGACGTGATCGGTAAACGGTACGACGAGGCCTTCGGGTTCATCGACCTGGGGCCCATCCGGAACCTCTTCCGGAAATTGGAAGAGGGGCACGGGAGCGCCGAGGAGGAGCTTTCGCTCATCGTACGGGGGCGGACGCTGATCCTTCGGATGCGTGTTTCGACGATCGGAGACGCTTCGGGAGCGTTCCTGGGGTCCGTCATCACCTTCGACGACCTGACGGAGCTCCTCCGGGCCAAGCAGGCCGAGACCTGGCAGGATGTGGCGCGGAAGATCGCCCATGAGGTGAAGAATCCCCTGACCCCCATCAAGCTTTCCGCCGAGCGGCTCCGGAAAAAATATCTCGAGAAGGCGCCGGACTTCGACCGGATATTCGACGAGTCGAGCCAGACGATCATCCAGCAGGTGGACGGGCTGAAGGGCCTTCTGGACGAGTTCGCCGAGTTCGCCCGCATGCCCCGACCCAATCCCGTTCCCCAGCGGCTCGAACCCGTGATCGACAGCGTGATCCAGCTTTACGCCGCCGCTCACAAGGAGGTGCGGTTCACGAAGGATATCCCGGCGGACCTTCCCGACCTTCCCCTTGATCAGGAGCAGATGAAACGGGTCTTCATCAATCTCTTCAAGAACGCCATCGAGGTCCTGGAGGGAGGCGGGGATATCCGGGTTACCGCGCGGTCCGCGGTCAACGACGGCATGGTGCGGATCGAGGTTGCCGACAGCGGCCCGGGGATATCGGTGGAGGATGTGTCGCGGCTCTTCGAACCCTATTTTTCACGGAAAAAGAAGGGCGGAGGGCTCGGTCTCGCCATCGTCGAGCGGATCATCGCTGACCACAACGGCTCGATCCACGCCGAGCAGAATCAGCCCCACGGCGCCCGGTTCATCATGGAGCTGCCATTGAAAAGATCGTAGCACCAATGCGGAGCGCGGAGTATCCGGTCCTGCCGCTTTCGTTCCTGTTCCACACGTCACACTTATCGTGAAGGAGGTTTTCGCTTGGATACTGCATCGATCGTTCTCCTGAGCCTGTTCGGGCTGTTCCTGCTGGTCAGGCTCTTCGGCTACCTCGGCCGTCTCGGGATCAAACAGATCACGGCACGGGAACTGGACCAGATGAAGGGCATGACCATGCTCGATACCCGTACGGACAAGGAGTACAAACAGGGGCATATTCCCGGCGCCATCCATATCGAACTGAGCGACGTGGGGAACAAAGCGAAGAAGCTCCGAAAGGACAAGGACCTGGTTGTTTACTGTCAGAACGGGAACCGGAGCATCTGGGCCATCAAGCGTCTCATGGGCATGGGATTCACCAGCCTCTACAATCTCAAGGGCGGCTATAGTGCCTGGAAGAGAATACATCGCTGATCTCAAGAGGGATTACCGGGCCAAGAAGCGCGCCATCGAAAAACGGCTCTCCGAGTTCCGTGCCGTCTACGACCGGGGTGACGAAGCGATCTTCGAGGAGCTTTGCTTCTGCATCCTGACCGCGGGCAGCAGCGCCCGCATGGGCATGCTCACCATCGCTGCGCTCCGCGATATCCTCCTGACGGGAAGCGAAAAGGAACTGCAGCAGCGGGCAGGGAAACACCGGGTGCGGTTCTGGCGCCTGCGGCCGTCGTACATCCATTGTACCCGCGAGCACCTGAAGGAGACCTGCAGCCTGCGGCTCAGGGACCTGCTGGAGTCCTTTGATGACCCGATCGCGCGCAGGGATTTCCTGGCGAAGAACAAGGCGATCAAGGGCCTGGGTTATAAAGAGTCGAGCCACTTCCTGCGGAACATCGGCTTCCGGGGCTACGCGATCCTGGACAAGCACATCGTGAACAGCCTCCGGGAGATGGGCGTGATCGGCAAACGGCTCAAGCCGACCAGCCGGAAAGGCTACCTGGCCATCGAGAAGAAACTTGCCCGTTTCGCCGAAGATATTGGCATCGACATGGACCACCTGGACCTCCTGCTGTGGTCGAGGAAGACGGGTGAGATATTGAAGTAGAACAGTAGAGGGTAGGTAGTAGGTAGTATATGGTAGGTAGGGAAGAGCAAAAGGGGATCAAACATGCGGCAAAAGGCCGAGAAATTTGAAGACCTGGAAGTGTGGCAGAAGGCGCACGGGTTGGTCCTCGAAACGTATAAAATTACCAAGATGTTTCCGAACGATGAAAAGTTCGGTTTAGTGTCGCAGATGCGGAGAGCTGCCGTGTCGGTCGCAGCGAATATAGCGGAAGGCTTCAAGAAGCGGGGAGTCAGGGATAAAGCGAATTTCTACAACATCGCCCAGGGGTCCTCGGAAGAGTTGCGATACTATTTTACATTGGCGAAGGACCTCGGGTATATAAGCACAAATGATCATTTCATGCAGGAGATCGAGGCCGTCGGCAAGATGCTCAGTAGCTTGATGAGCGCGATATTAGCACGATAATTTCCCCCTATGCTGCCTACCACCTACTGTCTACTCCGGCTTTTCATGAGAAAAGCCAATGTCTGACAAGGGCCTGAAAAAAGCCGTCATCATTGGCGCGGCGCTCGGCGCTGTCGTGACTCTCGGCGCTGCCATCTCGATGGATTATGTGCTGTCCAGCTCCCTGCAGGGTACGTGGCGGGACGCGGCGGTCAAGGACGTGACGAAGATGTTCGGCCCGTCCTGCGGCCAGAACTGGTTCGCCGTCACCTTGGTCCTTGTGGTGGTCATGGGATTCCTTGCCGGATTCGGCGCCATGCTCGGCGCCATCGCCGGGACCATCATGAACCGTTTCTTCAAGCTCATCTTGAAATGAATCCAGGAGTGAGCTCATTCCCCGTAGCTTGCTGCGGGGTTAGCGAACGATTAGAATAAATAGTTCTACCTTGAGGATCGAAGATTCCCTGCAGCTTGCTGCAGGGAGCTTCAATCCTGCCTGATTCAGGACTTTTTTCATAACAGCAACCGTTACTTTTTCATTCCTACCACTGATTCCGTCAGATCTTCCACTTATATCTTCTCAAGTTCAGGTCCTGTCTGGAAGTGTATGCTTCAACCAGTAGACTAGCATTGTAATGGATGGCAGATTTTCACCATCTACAAGGCTGCAATTTCAGTCAGACGCAACTATCATCGAATACTGGTTGAAACATGCACAGGAAAGAGCACCTCCCTATTCTTACTTTGTAGACCAACTCAGCCCGTCTCCTAATTCCAACTTGAGAGCGAGGAGCGATTGATTGATGTCATGAATAAATGCAATCAGAGACCCGATCAGCGCCGCCAGGCAGCCCATAAACAGGAGGAGAATCAACCAGCCCGCATCCCAACGCAATAACGCGGCAAAAAACAAGCTGATGATCAGCAAGGCCGCCAACAACACGCTGAGCAAAGCCAGGATGATGGCCCGGCGAAGGAGATAAGCGCGTCTGTGTAAAATCTGCAGTTGCGCTTCCGTCCGGTTATGATCCGCCTGAGCCTCGGCGCGCAGTGCGAGCTGCAGCTCGCGGGCACGGTCGATCACGCGGCCGAAACGGTTGGTCATGCTCAGGAGTAGCAAACCTACCCCAGAGATCAAGATCACCGGGCCGATCGCAATTTGCAGCACCGGTATAAGTTCAGACACGGAGGGAATGGACATACCCGCCTCTTTTCAGTCAGTTCAGCAAACCAACAAGATATCGGTTCGAAATACCGTAGCATAGACCAAATGCAGGGTCAATGAATTTGAAAAAAAACATGACTTATCAAGCTGAATTAATGAGACTTTGACCGAAAGACCAATATCCAATTTATGGAATAGTAAACAAAATAAATTAATATGCAGATATGGAATAGCTTATAAGAGGAGTTTCGATGCAACCTATTCCGGATGACCTTCTGACGTAGTTTAATTCGGTTTTGAGCAGAAGGTGTCCCATCCTCATTGCGTGATGACTATCGGAATGGTCCGTTGAGAATCAGGCCTGGAAAGCTGGAATGTTGACCCCCTTCAGCCTGTAGCCTGCACTGTGTGGTGATCTGGCCCGACACTCGTCTTCAGGAAGTATATCGTGCTGCAAATTTCAATCCGTATTCTACACTAAATTCCATAAGGACTTTAAGTATCTAGGAGGGTGTCGTCAACTTCAGACCTGGTGTCGTTCTCGTCCGCCGTCTTCTCTCCTTCTAACCGCTCGTATTGTTCGCCGTTCAAAGCCGCGCCGCACTGAAGGCAGTACTCTATGCCCGTCCGGAGGGAGCGGACCTTACCCAACTCGCTTCCGAAGTGCCGGCATCGATAGGTCATCGCTAACCTCGCGCCCCTTTGCTGGTTCAACAGTCGGATAGGGACCGACATGGTGGATCCACAGACGCAGCGCCGCATTTCCAGATCTTCGAAGAACTGAAGGCGCTTCCCCTCATGATACCCGGACTGAACACCATCATGAGTCAGTGCCGTCCAGGCGTCGCGGGAGTAGGATTTGCCGCAGGAGCAGGTTATCGGAAAGTCGAAGGGGCAATTCGGGTGCATGGGCGCGTTTCCCTGACGGACAGGGCTTCCAGCAGCGTGTCCGGTGCAATAGCAGCTCGCTTATTATCCCTGATACAGATAAGTCGGTAGTGAGATGTATCCGACAGGAACAGCTTCAGTCTATGAGATTATTACAACACGATGGAGGCTTCACTGTCAATACCCCGAAAATACCCGTATAGGGGTATTCCGGAAGCATCCATAGGTAACGAGGCAGGTTACAACGGCTAACGAGGATCAGACCTGGAATACTGGAATGTTCAAATATTCAGTTTGTAATATGTACCCTCTGTCTGCTTGGATAGCGTCACAGGTACAGGAAGTCCCTCTGTCCATAAGCACCTTCTGCAAACCCATTACAGCCTGGGAAACGGGGATCCGCAAGCAGCAATGCCAAACTACGCCCATGACAGAGTAAACATGCGTTGTGGTACAGCTGGCCTATTGCTTGGCGCGCAGATATTGGACCGGCCAGGGAATATCGACCTTCAGGGCCTTCGCCGCTTCCAGGGGCCAGTAAGGATTGCGAAGCATCGCTCGCGCGAGAAAGACCACGTCAGCAAGACCGGTAGCCACAATCTGCTCAGCCTGTGCCGGGTCGGTGATGAATCCGACCGTGCCCGTTGCGATCCCCGCTTCCTTGCGAATAGCTGCGGCAAAAGGTGTCTGGAATCCGGGACCGGCAGGGATGACCGCATCCGGCACCAGTCCCCCTGATGAGCAGTCGATGAGGTCGATGCCCTGTTCCTTCAGCCGCCGGCAGAGCTCTACGGACTGCTCCAGGTCCCAGCCTCCTTCCGCCCAGTCCGTGGCCGATATGCGCACGAAGACCGGAAGGTCCTGAGGCCAGATGTCCCGAACTGCGCGGGTGATGCTCAGGGGAAAACGCATGCGGTTCTCAAGACCACCGCCATACTCATCCTTCCGAAGATTCGAGAGTGGCGAGAGGAACTCATGCAGCAGGTATCCATGCGCGAGATGGACCTCGATGACCTGGAATCCTGCGGCCCGTGCACGCCGGGCTGCAGCTTCGAACTGACTCCGGACGGCTTCCAGGTCTGCTGCTGTTGCTTCACGAGGCACAGGGTGGCCATGGGCAAAAGGCAGCGGGCTCGGCGCGATCGGCTGCCAGCCCCGCTGGTCCGGTCCCAGCGGTCCGCCGCCCTGCCAGGGCCGGTCCGTGGAGGCCTTGCGCCCGGCATGGGCGAGCTGGATGCCTGCTGCCGCGCCCTGCTCGCGGATGAAACGCGCGATCGGTGCGAACGCTTCGGCATGGGCGTCACTCCAGATGCCGCTGTCGTCGGGGCTGATCCGGCCCTCAGGGCTAACGGCCGTTGCTTCGACCATCACCAGGCCCGCGCCTCCCACAGCACGGGATCCCAGGTGGACCAGATGCCAGTCACTGGGATAACCGTCGAGACTCGAATATTGACACATAGGGGATACGAAGATACGGTTGCGAAACGTCAACGTGCGAAGCTGCAAAAGGGAAAACAAACGGCTCATAAACAGTTTCTCCAAGATGGGGTGTCAAATACAGAATGAAACATTACGTGTTGCACCGAATAGAACCTATATAGCACAATTAAACGTAGGAGGAAGTAGCTATTTTCCAAAAACTATATCATAAAACGCACGCTACAAGATATTTGTGGGATTACCTAATTAGGCAATCTACCTTGGAAGGTTTCGCCGGATGGGGTGGAAGGTTTCCGTCGGATCAGTTTGTAGGATTTACGGGATTGAGCACGAAACTACCTTGAGGATCGAAGATTCCCCGTAGCTTGCTGCGGGAAGCTTCGATCAAATGAAAAGGAAGCCTTCACAGCCGGTCCTTTACGGTTCGATCCTGTCTATCTCATGCTTTTTTGTCCCCAAGCCCAGTCGCTCGGCCTCCCCTGATCTCAGGGCAGCCCTTTTTCGATCCGGTAGCGCCTGACGGTAACCTTGCGAACACGGTCCGCTTCGAGACCTTTCAGTTCCCCGACGCGATGGATCTTCATCATGTTCGTACTTCCGGCGACGCCGATGGGGACCCCCGCGGTGATCACGATCAGGTCGCGTTTTCGCGCCAGGTCCTTCTCGAGCATGATCGCCTCCACGCTCCTGATCATGTCATCGGTGGTCTTCTTTGTCTTCAGGATGACCGGGATCACGCCCCAGTAGAGCGAGACCTTTCGCGCCACCCGCTCGAAGGGCGTAGGGGCGATGATGTCGGCGGCAGGCCGGTGCTTCGATACGAGGAGCGCGGTGCTGCCGGACTGGGTGAAGGTGACGATAGCGCGCACGTGCTGCTCGGCCGCGGCTCGGCAGGCCGCGTGGGCAACGCTCTCGTCAAGACCGCCGATGTGCTTGTCCGGCGGAATGGGGTCGAGGGAGGTCTCCGCCTGCACTGCGATGCGCGCCATGACCGATATGGCCTGGACAGGATGCTTCCCGACCGCCGTCTCGCCGGAGAGCATGACGCAGTCTGTCCCGTCCAGGATGGCGTTTGCCACGTCCGACGCCTCGGCCCGCGTGGGCTGGGGGTTCTCGATCATGCTTTCCAGCATCTGGGTGGCGGTGATGACCGGCTTTTCGGCGTCGTTGCAGGCGCGGATGATCAGTTTCTGGAGCAGCGGCACCTGCTCGGGCGACATCTCCACGCCGAGGTCCCCCCGCGCGACCATGATGCCGTCGGCCGCCTGGATGATCTCATTGAGATTTCGAATGGCCTCGGGTTTCTCGATCTTTGCGATGATCGGGATATCCGCGCCGGCCTTCCGGATGAATGACCTCGTTGCCTCGATATCCGATGCGGAGCGGACAAAGGACAGTGCGATATAATCCACGCCCCGCCCGATGCCGAACAGGATGTCCTGCCGGTCCTTCGGGGAGAGAGAAGGGAGGATTAGGTTCGCTCCCGGCAGGTTCACCCCTTTGTGGCTTTTCAGCGTGCCGCCGCGGATGACCTTGCACTGAAGTCCGCTGCCGCTCCTCCGAATGACCCTGAGCTCGAGCCTTCCATCGTCGAACAGCACGGTATCGCCTGGTCTCAGGTCCTTCGCAAGGCGGGGATAGGTAATGGAGATCAAGCTGCTCGTGCCAACGACCTTTTTTGCCGTGAGCGTCATGATAGCTCCCCGTTTCAGCGCCACGCCGTCATTCTGCATGTTCCCGACCCGGAGCTTCGGTCCCTGGAGGTCCTGGATGATGGCGATGGGCTTGCCCGCCGATATCGACGCCTGCCGGATGAGCCGGATGCGGGTGATGTGGTCCTTCCGCTCGCCGTGGGAGAAATTTAGCCGCGCTGCATCCATGCCCGCATGGATGAGCTTCGCGATAACAGCTGGAGAACTGGACGCCGGGCCGATGGTGGCGATGATCTTGGTGCGTTTGGGCATGGTGTACCTCTTAGATTCAGTAAACAGTATACGGTAGACAGTAAACGGGGGAAGCAAAGGAAGCCTTAGTCAGCACGCGGGAAACAAGTTTCCGCATTTGTTCCTCTCCCTGTCTACCGTTTACCGACTGCTGTTTACTGATTTATGGTTCTATGGTGATCAGTTCATACTGCTTCGTTCCCAGACCCAGACGCTCGCACTCATCGATCTGGAGCTGCAGGGGACGGGGGTTGAGCTTCGCCAGGATATCGTCTCCCGGCCTCAGCTTCGCGTCCTCTGCCGCCGACTGGGGCAGGGGAGTCGCCTGCCGAAGCATGTCCACCGACGCCTGCTCGATGGCCACAAGGTCGTCGGAGACCATAATGCCCTGATCCTGGACGACCGGCACGTCGGCCACGGGCATGCAGTCGCATTCGGGCTGGACCTGGAAGAGGAAGTTGACGTAGACCACCTTGCCCTTGTTGAAGGTGGAAAGCACTGCCGCGGCTGACTCGGCCATGCTCTTCATGAACGTCTCGTCGTCCTGTGGCAGCGTCAGCGCGCCTTCCTGGCAGACGCGCGAGCATCTGCCGCAGTGCCAGCAGGTCTCCCCGTCATAGGTGAACTCGTTGTCCTTGAACTCAATGGAGTCGAGCGGGCAGATCTCTGCGCACTGCTGGCAGCGGGTGCAGAGATCGCCGTTCCAGACGAGCCCCTTCTCGCCGTGGCAATGCATGCCGCCCCGGCCCTTCTGCCACCCCTGGTCGCGGTGCCTGCCGCTGACGCAGCCCATGGCCAGGTTCTTGATGGCGCCGGCATAGCCCGAGTTGATATGGCCCTTGGTGTGTGAACAGACCACCATGGCAGGCGCGTCATGGATGACCGATGCCACGGCGATATCGCCGAGCAGGGGGCCGGCCTTCGTCAGGATGCTGTCCTTCCCGTACAACCCGTCGGCCAGCACCAGCGGCGCGCCGCAGGAGAGGTGGTTCAGGCCGTTCTGGTTCGCCACCTCGAGGTAATCGAGCCCCTTGATGCGCACCGTGTCGGTCACGAAGGGCTTGGCGCCGGTCCTGTTGACCGCCTCCACGACCTTCCGAAGCATCACTGCAGGGATGATGCGGAACGCGCCCGGCGAGCCCCAGTGGGTCTTGACCGCGACCCAGTCATCCTTCGACAGCCGTTTTTTCAGGTCGAGCTTCTCGAGCAGCGCTTCGAGCTTGCCCGGCACGCTATTCTCGTAGTTCCAGCGGAGGGTGCGGGCGGTGGAAAAGTAGACTAGTGACATATCAACCCTCTTCCTTGATCATCAGTCCGATCTTGTAGATCTCTTTTTTCGGCATGCCGAGGTCGTGAGCGGCCACGGCGATCGCCTCCTTCTTGGGCAACCCCCGGTGCAGGATAAGGTTCTTGAGATACTCCTCGGGCGAGATGTTCACCCGGTCCGCTCCCGATGCAGTTGCCTCAACGATGATCGTGAATTCGCCTTTCATGCTGCCCGCTTCGAGCTGCCTCCTGACATCAGGGATGCGACCCCGGAGGACCTGCTCGTGGACCTTGGTCAGTTCGCGGGTAAGGACCGCTTTCCGGTCGCCCAGGACCGTCTGCATGTCCTCGAGCGCCTGCATGATCCGGTGGGGGGCTTCGTAGAAAATGAGGGTGCGCTCTTCCTTGGCGAGCTCGGTGAGCCGTTTCATCCTGGCAGTATGCTTGCTCGGCAAAAATCCCTCGAACACGAACCGGTCCGTGGGCAGCCCGGACACGGACAGCGCGGCGATGGCAGCGGTTGCGCCGGGAATGGGGACCACGGGGACCTTCTGGTCTATGGCAAGGTTGATAAGGAAGTAGCCCGGGTCCGAAATGCCAGGTGTCCCTGCGTCGGAAACAAGCGCGATGCTCTTCCCTTCGAGAAGGCGGGAGACCAGGACCGGGGCCTTCTCTTCCTTGTTGTGGTCGTGGTAGCTCGTCAGCGGTGTGTGGATATCGAACTTGGAGAGCAGTTTCTGGGTGTGGCGCGTGTCCTCAGCGGCGATGGCGTCCGCTTCTTTCAGGACGCGGATTGCCCGGAGGGTGATGTCCTCGAGGTTGCCGATGGGTGTGGCGACGATATAAAGAACACCAAGTGGCATAGGATTCAAGACCTTTTACCGCGAGGGCGCGAAGAGCGCGAGGACTGCAAAGGCAAGGACATTTTGTGTTATTAACACCAGAAACAAGACGTTGACCTGTTTCCCCCTGCGTCCCTCGCGCCTTCGCGGTGAGAACATTCCCTGCTAGTAGCTTCTGTACCGGTTCGTGATCGGGAACCTTCTGTCCTTCCCCAGCCCCCGCGGCGTGATCTTGACGCCCGGCGGCGCCTGTCTGCGCTTGTACTCGCTGGAATCCACGAGCCGGATCACCTTCTCCACCGTCTTTCGGTCGAAGCCCATCTTCAGGATCTCGCGGAAGTCCTTATTGTCCTCTACATAGGCCTTCAGGATGGGGTCCAGCACGGGATAGAGGGGCAGGGAATCGCTGTCCTTCTGGTTCGGCCGCAGCTCGGCGGTCGGCGCCTTGGTCATGACCCGCTTCGGGATGATCGTCCTCCCTTCCAGGCGGTTCACGCACCGGCAGATGTCGTACACGAGGGTCTTGGGTACGTCCTTGATCACAGCGAACCCGCCTGCCATATCGCCGTAGAGCGTTGCGTAGCCCACGGACATCTCGCTCTTGTTCCCCGTGGTCAGCACGAGCCAGCCGAACTTGTTCGAGAGCGCCATGAGCAGATTTCCGCGGATGCGCGCCTGCAGGTTCTCCTCGGTCACGTCCTGCTTTGTCCGGGCGAACTCACAGCGCAGCGTATTGAGGTAGGAATCGAAGGTCTGCTGGATGGAGATCTCGAGGAAATGGATGCCGAGATTCTTCGCGAGCCCCAGGGCATCCTCGCGGCTCTCCCGGGAGCTGAACTGGGAAGGCATGAACACGCCGACCACGTTCTTGCTGCCGATCGCTTCCACGGCAACGGCCGCAACCAGGGAGGAATCGACGCCGCCGGACAGGCCTATCACCGCGGACTTGAACCCGGTCTTTTGGACATAATCACGCGTGCCGAGCACGAGCGCCTGGTAGACCTCCTCACAGACAGGAAGGGGCCGGCTGGACTGCCGCGCGGAGACTGCCTTCCTTTTCGGCGCCGGCCGCTCGGAAAGGACGATGCGGTCGATGGATTCGAAATGCTGTGTCTTCGCTGGGCCGACCGCGGCCTTCCTGTCCGGGACCTTGAGGTCGGTGATCAGGAGGTCTTCCTCGAACTGCCGTCCCGATACGAGCAGTCTGCCTTTTCCGTCGATGACCATGCTCTGACCGTCGAAGACCAGCTCATCCTGGCCGCCCACAGCATTGGTGTAGGACACGATGACGTTGCTCTCTCTCGCCCGTTCAGCGAGCATCTTGAGCCGTTCTTTGCCCTTTCCTTTGTGGTAAGGAGAGGCATTGATGTTGATAATCACCTCGGCGCCTGCCAGGGCAAGGGAGCGCGTGGGTCCTTCGCTGAACCAGATGTCCTCGCAGATGTTCACGCCGAGCTTTATTCCCCACAAGGTGATGAGGGGATAGCGGTTCCCGGGACGGAAATAGCGGTACTCGTCGAAGACACCGTAGTTCGGCAGCAGGATCTTGTGGTACACAGATGCCAGGCTCCCATTGTGGAGGATTGCCGCTGCGTTGTACAGCCGCTCCTTCTTGTCGACAAACCCGACAACAGCGGTGATGCCCCTGGTCGCCCGTTGGATGTCCTTGAGCGTCCTCAGGTTGTCATTCACGAACTGCGGCTTGAGCAGCAGGTCCTCGGGGGGATAGCCGGTCACGGCGAGCTCGGGGAAGGCCACGATGTCGGCCCCGGCCTTCCGGGCGCGGCCGATCGTTTCGATGATCCGGTCCCGATTGCCGGCGAGGTCGCCGACCGTGGGGTTGATCTGTGCCATGGCAATGCGAAGGGTTCTCATAAACTCGCGCGCAGATGAATATTCTCTATGCCATTATCTCGCAACGACACGAAGACACAAAGACCGAATGCTATCTTTCGCAGGGGCGCAGAGAGCGCAGAGAAAATCGTTCGTTTTACTACGGTTGCTATAGGCAATGTTTATTGATGGAGCGAACGTTTCGCGGACTCCATGACTTCCTTTACAGGCACTTTTTTCACATCGGCGATCCGCCGGCAGTCATCATACTCCGGTGTGACGGTCATGATCTCATCGCCCCGTCTGCTGATCTTGACGCGGACTGTTCCGTAGGAGGTCTCCACCTGCCGGACCTCGCGCTGGAGCTTCTTCCTGCCCGTTTCACGGATACGGACGCCGATGCTGGTCGTTTCCCGGAAGAGCGTGTCCAGCACCGCGTCGCTGCTCTTGCGGTCGCACAGGACGGATAGGAGGATGCCGGGCCTGCCCTTTTTCATGATGATGGGCGTGAGATAGGCGTCCTGCGCACCCTGCGCGAGAAGCTTTTCGATCACGTGGTCGTAGAGCTGAGGATTCATATCATCGATGTTCGTCTCGATCAGCGTTGACGTGTCCTCGTCGTAAACGGGGAGGAGCTCCCCGATCATCAAACGAAGCACGTTCGGCTGGCCGGAGAAGTCCTTGTTCCCTGCGCCATGGGCGATCCTGTTGACCTTCATCTGCGGCAACAGCCCGAACGATGCCGCGAGCGTGCTGATGATTGCAGCCCCCGTCGGGGTTGTGAGCTCGAAGGCTATGGATGATGAGTAGAGCGGGATGTTCCTGAGCAGTTCAACAGTGGCAGGTGCGGGAACGGGCAGTTTCCCATGGGCCATATGGACCGTGCCCGAACCTACATTGACCGGAGAACCAATGATCTCGGTGATACCGAGGTGCTCGAGCCCGATGACCGAACCGACAATGTCCACCAAGGCGTCCACCGCGCCGACCTCGTGGAAGTGGACCCGGTCGGGGGTAGTGCCGTGGACCTTCGCTTCGACCTCGGCCAGCCGATGGAAGATGGCCAGGCTCTTCTGTTGAATTACAGGGGAGAGGGACGAGCCATTGATGATGCGGCTGATGTCAGCAAGGTGGCGGGCAGGCTGTTCCTTCTTATCCAGGACGACATGGACCTTTGTGGCCGAGATGCCCGACCGCCTTACCTTCTCGCTCGAGAGCGTATAACCGGTGAGGTCAAGCTTCGCGAGCTCCGCGCGCAGAACCTCAAGGGGAAACCCTGCGTCCACGAGGGCGCCCAGGGTCATATCGCCGGAGATGCCGGAAAAACAGTCGAAGTAGGCTAGCATTATAACACCATTCAACGTTCAAGATTTAAGGTAAAAGGATCAACGTTCAATATCCATTCTTTAAACCTTGAACGTTCAACCTTAGAATTCCGTTATTTCTCTCCCAGCAGGTTTATCCTATGCGCCAGGACTCCGGCGCCGAAGCCGTTGTCGATGTTCATGACCGCGATGCCCGAGGAGCAGGAGTTCAGCATGGTGAGGAGCGGGGCAAGTCCCTGGAACCCTGCGCCGTAGCCGATGCTTGTCGGCACAGCGATGATCGGCCTGTCAACCAGCCCGCCCACGACAGACGGTAGGGCGCCGTCCATGCCCGCGACCACGACGATGACGCGCGCGGAATCAAGAATGGTCTTCTTGCTCAGGATGCGGTGGATGCCTGCCACGCCCACATCATACACGGTCTGGACCGTACTGCCCAGTGTCCCGGCGGTCACTGCGGCCTCTTCGGCAATGGGAATATCGGAGGTCCCTGCGGTGAGAACAAGGACGACCCCTGCGGTCAGGTCCTTCTTATTGTGTTCAATAACGATCGCCCGCGATGACTTATAATAGACCGCGCGGCGGTCCAGTTTTTTTACCGCCTTGAACACGGCGTCAGATGCCCGGGTGGCAAGGATATCGCTGCCCGCCTTCAGCATGCGTTTGGTGATGCCGGTGATCTGCCCGATGGTCTTGCCCTCGCAGTAGATCACCTCGGGCATGCCGTGGCGCAGGCCCCGGTGGTGGTCGATGTGGGCGTAGGCCACGTCCTCGAAGGGGAGGTGCTTCAATCGGCCAAGGGCCGCCTGCACGGTGATCCTTCCGGACCGGACCTGTTCAAGCAATTTGGTAATATCGGATGGGTTCATAATTTGAATTTTCGAGCGAACAACATGGTTATAACCACGTATCCCGCCGTGCGGGAAACAGGGAATATTTATGGTTTCATACTATAATTGGCATTATATGACTTTCCTATCGTCATTTCCGCAGGTATTTTGAGCGGATCCAGTCTCGATCTTCTTAAACAATGGATCCCCGATAAAGGCCTGCGGGGATGACGTTCGGTGTATTTACAAATAATTTCGAGACCATTCATAACAGAGAATGAAGTGCAATTCTGTTCTCAAGTCTTAACCGTGTGCGACGAGATCGCCCGTGATCAGACCATCGTTAGTTATAATATTTCTTTTTCCGCGGCACCGGCTGGTCGCCGCACACCTCGATGACCTCTTTCGCCTTTGGCTTTAGCCTGGCGATCTCCGGCCGGTCGTTCTTCTTTGTGTACATCAGGAGCCGCTTCATGTAGCCCACGGCCAGCCGGCAGTTCCCGCCTGCCTTGTGGGTGAGGCCCGTCTGGAAGAGCATCTGAGGCTGGTTGGGCCGCTTGTGTTCGATGACGCGGAACTCCCTGAGCGCCTCCTGGAGCTTTCCCTGCTCCCGGAGGACGATGCCGAGCCGCAGGTGCAGCAGGGCATTGTTCGGCGCGCGCTGGAGCGCCGCGCGCAGCTCCGTCTCAGCGGCGGTGTTGTCGTGCTGCTGGTGATGGATCGAGGCGAGCAGGATACGGGCGCGCACGTTGCCCGGGTCCCGGGCGATGGCCTTTTGGAGGGCAGCGGTCGACGCGTCTATGTCTGCTGCCGGTATCTCCTGGCGGCTTTCCCCTCCGCCGTAGAAATCGATCCGGGGAGAGAGCCGCACCCAGGCCCGGTTCGTGTCATCCATGCTTTCTTCGGTGGTGAGCACCGAGTCGAGCTTCTTGCGCGTCTCCGCTGCCTTTGCCTTGTCCTGCTCCGCGGCAAGCCGCTTCTGCAGGGCGTCACGCTCCTTCCGGAGCGCTTCCTTCTCCTTCGCCGCTGATTCGAGCTGTTCCCGTAGCTCCTCGCTCTCCCGGTAGCGATCGATCTGTTGAACCAGCACATCCGTGTCCACGCGGCACCGGGCCTTGATGTAGAGCGCGGGATGGTCAAGGGTGCCGCGCGTCTCGTCGGCAATGACCTCGGTCTCGACGATACCGGCCGTGTAGGCCGTGACCTGGTCCTTGGTGAGCCGGTATTCTTTCACCTGGGTGATGCTCGCCACATAGGTGCCGGCACGTTCCAGTGCTTTCCACTGCGCCTCCTGGGTCGCGATGCGCCGGCCGTCCACCTTGCTGTCGCTGTCGCCCATGATATAGGTGCTGTCCGCTTCGATGACCTTCACCTCGGCACGGGCGGAGTGCCAGGGCAGAACTGCAACACTAATTGCAAGCAGGATGAATGAAAACCATTTATACAAGGTCGTTTTTTCCCAATTCCGCATTCCGAGCACCACACCCTGAACCCTGTACCCTCTGTACTGCTCTACTCCCCCTTAAGCGCCCTGCTCATCAGGTCCTTCAGGGCGAGCCGCGGGTCCTTGCCCTCGTAGATGATGCGGTAGACCTCGTCGACCACGGGCATCTCGACGGAATGCTTCCGGGCAAGCTCGCGCGTGGCCTTGGCGGTCTTGACGCCCTCGGCAACAGTCGGGAGGCCTTTCATGATGTCCTCGAACAGCTCTCCTTTCCCGAGTCTGACGCCCAGGGTGCGGTTCCGGGAAAGGCCGCCGGTGCAGGTGAGCACGAGGTCGCCCATGCCTGCGAGGCCAGAGAAGGTGAGGGGATTGGCGCCCATGGCAACGCCGAGGCGGGTCATTTCGGCGAGGCCGCGGGTCAGGAGCGCCGCCATGGTGTTGTACCCGTAGCCGAGGCCTTCCAGCACTCCTGCGGCGATGGCGATCACGTTCTTGACCGAGCCGCCGAGCTCCACGCCGATGACGTCGGGATTGGTATAGACGCGGAAATAGGGCGCGCTCATGAGCTGCTGCGCCCGCCTGCCCGCCTCGGGGTCGTACGACGCGAGAGCAACGGCCGTGGGCATCTTCTGGGCCACTTCCTTGGCGAAGCTGGGGCCTGAGAGGAAGCAGAGACGACCATGGAACTTCGGGGGGAGCGTTTCCCGGAACACGTCCGACAGGGGCATGAGGGTCTCGGTCTCGATGCCTTTCGATGCGCTCACGATGACCGCGTTATTGTCGAGGAAGGGCGCCATGTGGGCCGATATTGCCCGGGCTGTGTGCGACGGGACCACGGACAGGATGAAGGGCCGTTCCCGGACCGCTCTATCCAGGGCGGCATTGACCGAGATGTTCGCGGGGAGCGTGAATCCCGGGAGGTAGACGCGGTTCTCTCGCGTGCGCTGGGTCTCCTCCGCAAGGTCCTTCTCGTACATCCAGAGGGTCACGTCATGGCCCCTGTCCGCCAGAAGGAGCGCCAGCGCCGTGCCCCATGCGCCGGCGCCGATAATACCTATTTTTTCAGCCATACGTATCGATTATAGAGGGATTGCCTATGAGTGTCAAAAGAATTGTCCAAACCGCCTTCTTTTGACAGGGTGCCTGTTTTATGATAGTTTACTATCAAGAGCAGAGACTTTGGGGAAGGCGGGAACGGGCATGTACACAGCGGGCAACATCACGAAGAACACCCTGGCAATGGTGCTGGCTGGCGGCAAGGGCGAGCGCTTGAGCCCCATCACCATGCGACGGCCCAAGCCGGCCGTGCCCTTCGGCGGGAAATACAAGATCATCGACTTCGCTTTGAGCAACCTCTTCAACTCCGGCATCCGGAAGGCCTATATCCTCACCCAATACCATGCCTACTCGCTGAACAAGCACATCAAGGAATCATGGAGCAAATGGACCGGCCTCGGCGAGTTCTACGACGCCATCTCGCCCGAGACCAGCAGCATGAACGAACGCTGGTTCCAGGGCACGGCCGACGCCATCCATCAGAACCTGCGGTTCATCGAGTCAACGGACGCCGACTTCATCGCCATCTTCGGCGGGGACCACATCTACAAGATGGATATCTCCCAGATGGTCGAATACCATCGGAGGAACAAGGCGGACCTGACCATCGCGGTGCTCGAGGTGCCAAAGGAGGAGGCGAGCCGGTTCGGCATCATGACCGTGGACGACAACTTTCGGGTGCAGGCATTCGAGGAGAAGCCCGCGTGCCCGGTCACCATCCCGGGGCGGCCGACCTGCTGCTCTTCCATGGGGAACTACATCTTCTCGAAGGGCAAGCTCATGGACCTGCTGATGAAAGGCAAGAAGCGGTACGAGGACCTGGACTTCGGCAAACACATCATTCCCATGATGCTCGAGGCAGGGGACAAGGTCTTTGCCTACAGCTTCTTCGACAATACCGTGCCGGGCATGGAGCCCCACGAGCGGGGGTACTGGCGCGATGTGGGCGCCATCGATACCTACTACGAGGCGAACATGGACCTCATCAGCGTCACGCCCCAGCTGAACCTGTACAACTACCAGTGGCCCATCCTGACCAACCAGGGAAACCTCCCGCCGGCCAAGACCGTCTTCGATCAGGAAGAGCGGCGCGGACACAACCTCGATTCCCTGGTCTGCGGCGGCTGCGTCACCAGCGGCAGCGTCGTGCGCCGGTCCATCCTGGGGCCGTCGTGCCGCGTGAACAGCTATGCCCTGGTGGAGGACTCCATCCTCTTCGACAGCGTCCAGATCGGCAGAAAGGCCAGGATCCGTAAGGCCATCGTCGACGAGAGCATTGTCATCCCCGAAGGCATGGAGATCGGCTACGACCACGAAGCGGACCGCGAACGCGGCTGCCTGATCACCGAGGCAGGCATCGTGGTGGTGACGAAGTAAGGAGTAACCTCACCCAACCTCCTGGATGAATGACCACTCCCTGAACATCCCCTAGAGTACGGAAGCAACCCCACCCAGCCTCCCCGTAATCTAGGGGGAGGGGTGAAGACTATCCCTCTTAGTGTGTAAGAGGAGGCAAGGGGAGTTACTTCATCCACGCCCGTCCGATCATCTTCCTGTAGCCCCAGCACAACATTCCCCCCACCCCGCCGCCGAGCAGAGCCCCCGCAAGGATGTCCGAGGGATAGTGCACGCCCAGATAGGGCCGAGAGAGGGCTACCATGACCGCGAGAACCAGGGGGAAGAGCCGCCACAAGGCCGGCAGGAACGGCCGCGTCAGCAGGCTGAGCGGCACCGCGTAAGCGAAGGACGTGACCGCGTGGCTTGAGGGCAGGGAAAAGGATGCGGAGCAGTCGACCAGCAGCCGGACGCCCTCGAGGGCGTGGCAGGGGCGGGGCCTGGCAATGAGCACCTTGAGCCAATAGTTCAGCGTTTCGGCGAGAACAATAGCGAGCACGGCGATGAGGACGGCGAAGACCGCGTCACGGCCGTAAGACCGTCCAGCAGGCGTCCTCGCGCGCGAACCTGCGTAGAGCGCATACAGCGCCAGGGGAATGACGAGCAGGTAGCCCTGGTGCGTCAATGCAGGCATGAGCACGTCGAACAGCGGGTTCGCCATGCCGCGGTTGATGAGGAAGAAGAGCTGCGTGTCCATGGTCGTTCAGTCCCTATTATACGGTTCTTCGGTCCGCCGGTCACATTCTTTTTGATTTGACCGGAACTTCGGAAAAAAGGTATGATCCTGCATGTTCGCATGGCACGGAAAAATGCTCGTCGTGGACCTCTCCGCGGGCAGGGTGCGGATCGAGGACATCCCTGAGGAAACGCTGCGGACCTGGCTCGGCGGCAGGGGGCTGGGCGTCCATCTCATGAAGGACTTCATCACCCTCGACCCCTTTGACGAGCGGATGCCCCTGATCTTTGCCGTGGGCCCGCTCTGCGGCACTCCTGCGCCTACCTCGTCCCGCATGTCCGTGGTCTCCCGTTCGCCGCTTACGGGCACCATCTTCGACTCCTCGGTGGGCGGCACGTTCCCGCTCAAGCTCAAGCAGGCGGGCTTCGACGCCGTCATGGTCACTGGCAGGGCGCAGGACCCGGTCTACCTCGATATCAGCAGCGGCCGGGCCGTCATCAAGGAGGCCTCGTGGCTCTGGGGGCAGGGGTGCATCGAGGTGAACAAGCGCCTCGAAGGCGACGGCGAGGTGGCCAGCATCGGCCCGGCCGGCGAACGGCTGGTCAAGATGGCGAACATCATGGTCGGCGGCGCGAACTCCGTGGGCAGGGGCGGCATGGGCGCCTTGATGGGCGCGAAAATGCTCAAAGCCATCACCGTCTCTGGCGGATCGAAGAAACCGCCGGTTGCGGACCAGGAGCTCTTCACAAGGGCCTATGACGATGTGATGCGGCTGCTGCGGGCCTCGCCCGTGGTCATGGGCGAGTTGGGCCTGACCGAGTACGGCACATCGGCGCTCGTGGACATCGTGGATCAGCGCCGGATGGCGCCGACGGAGAACTTCCGGAAGACCTGGTATTCGCAGGCCCATCTCTACTCCGGGCCGAGCCTCAAGAAGGCTTTCGGCTTCAAGAAGGAAGGCTGCGCAGTCTGCCCCATCCAGTGCAAGAAATTGACGACCTGCGGCAAGCCCATCCCGGAGTACGAGACGCTGTCGCACTTCGGCGCCTTGAACGCCAACCCCGATGCGGAATCCATCATCCGCGCCAACATCCTGTGCAACAACTTGGGCCTCGACACCATCTCGACGGCCGCCACCATCGCTGCCTACGGTGAGGCGCGGGGCGAGTTCCTCATTTCCGACGACATCCTCGACATGGTGCGGAAGATCGCCTACCGCGAAGGGGAGGGGGACAAGCTGGCCGAAGGCTCGAAGCGGTACTGCGCGTCCATCGGCAAACCCGGCCTGTCCATGAGCGTCAAAGGCCTCGAGATGCCTGCCTACGATCCGCGGGGCTCCTACGGCATGGCCCTGGCCTACGGCACCTCGAACCGCGGCGCCTGCCATCTGCGCGCCTACCCCATCAGCCAGGAGATACTGCGAAAGCCCGTGGCAACGGACCGGTTCAGCTTCGACGGCAAGGCGCGGCTCATCAAGGTCTCCGAGGACACCAACGCCATCGTCGACTCCCTCTCGGTCTGCAAGTTCGCCTTCCTCGGCGCGTCGATCGAGGAATACGCCCAGCTGCTTGCCGGCGCGACCGGCATCTCCTATACCGGGCAGGGGCTGATGAAGACCGGCGAGGTGATCATCAGCCTGGAGCGGGCGTACAACGAGCGGAACGGGTTCACGCACGCCGACGACCTTCTGCCGGAGCGGTTCTTCACCGAGGCGGGCACGCCAGGAGAGGGCATCGAGGTCCCTCCGGTAGACAAGAAGCGGTATCTCGAGGAGATGGAGCGGTATTATAGGATCAGGGGGAAGGAGTAAGGAAACAGGGGACAGAGTCCTACTTCAAGGCGGGCCACGTTGTCGTCCATTTCAGGAAGAGCATAACCCACGGCGTTGCATGCATGAAGAGGTCGAACCAGTCCACCGGGCGCTTGAGCGTGCCGTTCTTCAGCATAACCAGTTTTTCCCAGAGGTGGGGCGGATTGTAGGGCGCGAGGCCCAGGGTCAGACACAGAAAGATGAACATTGCCCAAGGCTGTTCAGCAATGAATTGCATACGGTCCTCCTCTTTCTCATTATAGCGCAAGGGGGAGAAATTATCCCAACGCCGTGGAAGGCGAAAAATATTATGAACTCCAAGGATATCGAGTCGACCCTGGCCGTTTTCCTGGACGGTTTTTCCTGAGCACAAGCCATCCTGTCGACTTACGGCGGGCGGTCCGGTCTGGACCGCGAAACAGCGCTCAAGGTCGCCGGGGCCTTTGGCGCGGGCATGGCGAGGACCGGCGAGACCTGCGGGTCCGTGACCGGGGCGCTCATGGTCATCGGGCTGAGCCATGCCAAGACGCGGAAGGACGATGACGACTCCCGCGAGCGGACGTATGCCCTGGCGCAGGAGTTCATGGACGCCTTCCGGGACCGAAACGGGTCTATCCTCTGCCGGGAACTGCTTGGCGTCGACGTGAGCACGCCGGAAGGCATCGCCGCGGTGCGGGAACGGGACCTCTTCAGAACGGCTTGTCCGAAGTTCGTGAAGGATGCGGGGGAGATACTGGAAGAGATACTGTAGAGGGTCCGGATTACAACATTGAAGCTCGCTGCAGCAAGCTGCAGTGAATCTTCGATCCTTAGGATAATACACTCATCCTAATCATTCTCTAAATCCGCAGCAAGCCGCGGAGAATGCGCTCGCTCCTGGATTTAAGCTCCCTGAAGATTACTGCATGGAGCTTCGATCCTCAGGGTAGAACATTTATCCTAATCGCTCGCTGGTCCCGCAGCAAGCCGCGGGGAATGCGCTCGCTCCTGGATTTAAGCTCCCTGAAAATTACTGCATGGAGCTTCGATCCTCAGGGTAGAACGAATTATCCTAATCGCTCGCTGGTCCCGCATTAAGCCGCGGAGACTGCGCTCGCTCCTGGATTTAAGCTCCCTGAAGATTACTGCATGGAGCTTCGATCCTCAGGGTAGAACGAATTATCCTAATCGCTCGCTGGCCCCGCATTAAGCCGCGGAGACTGCGCTCGCTCCTGGATTTACTTCGAATTTTGTTTTCCATCCCTGGCACCGAGGGCCTTCAGGAATTCCTTGCTGGTCACGACTGTCGCCTGCCACGGGAAGACCTTGTCCATCAAAACCCGGTTCACTTCCGGATCGCCGTCCGTGCAGAGATCCGAGACGACCACGAGTGAATAATCCATATCGGCGGCCCAGCGGACCGTGGAAAGGACGACCCCGCTCGTGGAAATTCCGAATAATGCCAGCGTGTTGATGTTTTTAGATCGCAGTACTGCTTCCAAGTCAGTCGTCGAAAAAGCACCGACTCGTCTCTTGGTGACCACGATGTCGCCCGGCTGCGGCGCGACCTTCGCGTCTATCTCGGCCCCGGGCGTGCCTTCAAGAAGGCGGCCCGATTCCTTCAGGTCTCGGAAGAGCTTATTCTGTAAATTGACGTCAGGGTAGCCTTCGCGGAAGCGAACGACGACGTAGATTATGGGGAGCTTTGCCTGCCGCGCTTCCTTGAGCACGACGCTTGCTCTTTCCAATAAGGCTGCCCGGGCATCCTGAGGTATTGTGTTCACGATATCATTCTCATAGTCCATGATCAGCACGGCTGTCCTGGACTTGTTAACGGAAAACGCCGGCTCGATAAGAACAGCCATCCTTCCCGGGGGGGCCTCCTTGTCGAGAGCGAAGACCGCACTTCCGGTCAGGGCCAGAAGCGCAACGAACAATGATATATTAATAATTATTCTCATGAGACCCGCCTCCTCAGTCAGATAGGATCAAACAAAAAGCGAAACAAAGGTGATCCACGAAATCACCACGACACCAAGAGAAAATCATCACTTCTAAGAAATATTATAACAATGGGCTGCCTGCTTCGCGGGTTAAGCAGCTGGTCGGGTAAATATACGTTTGACTGCAACATGCGCTCTATCCATCAGGCGTAAAAGATCCTTCTTCCGAGATTCACTGCGAATCGCCCAGCGGCTCCAGGATGACCAATGATTTGCCTGAAGGTTCAATGAAATATGATATTCCTTTTCGTATGCATGAAGGGGTAGGGGAGAGATGTTGTCTTGCTTCGACCCCGTAGGCCCAGAAAAGCGTTGTTCAGTTCCATGAATAACCGCGATACGACTTTGCCTCTCTTCGTCCATTCATCAAAATGAATTGATGTTGAGCTCCGGCAGCGGCAGGTCCCCCTTCGCTGCTACGGGGATGTTGAATGTCGCCAATTTCACGTTGATCTTGAACACGGCATTCAACGTAAACGGGATCGTTTTTTGTCCGCGTATGACGGCCTCTGCCAGGATTTCTGCGGATTTAAACGCCTTGATATAATTAATTTCAGCTGGCAGCCGTATCTCGGATTTGGAGTTCGGTTTTGCCGAAAATTTTACGTCCTTGCCCTGCGCGGTGCTCTGGCCCTTCAGGAATAGTTCGTAGTCCGCTGATATATTGTCAAGACCGAGCGGGTTCGGGTTATTGAGGATAAATATAAATTCCACTTCAGCCTTATCAGGCGCTATACGCTTCACTTCAAACCGGTCATAAGTAATTTCCGGCGTCTTGAGGTTCGAAGAAAGCGACTCAAGCGACGATTCTCCAAAAGCAATTTGTGCAGAAAGAAAAAATAAAATCAATGGTATCGTAAACAAACGGCATCTCATTTTCACCTTCCTTCCCGGGAATGCACGGCGAAACGGTCTCAATTCGCCCCACGAGGAGCGGCATGGATAACGCGCGGGTGAGACGCGCGTCCCTTGCGCGTCGGACTCGACCCGCTGGGTGTTCTACTGGTTACCTTTTTTGTGATGTTTCATTTCTGACTTGATGAACTGTCCGAATTTTTTGTCCCTTCTGCGTTTTTCAACATAGGATAGCTCATTGTACTCAGATTCTTTCATCAGCTTCAAATAGCTCTGGTATCGATCCGCGCGCAATGTGCCATTTTCAATGGCGGCCAGGAGTGCGCAGCCGACTTCCTGAGTATGGGTGCAATTTGCAAACCGGCAGGTTTTTGAAAGGTTCCAAATGTCAGCGAAGCTTTCCTCGAGCCCTGAGCTGACGCCGATGTTCCCTAATTCCCTCATTCCAGGGGTGTCGATCACCATCGCCCCTTGCTCAAGGACGATTAGCTGGCGCTGCGCCGTCGTGTGTTTGCCCTTCCCGTCGCTTGCACGGACTGTGTTTGTCTCAAATGAATCGCGGCCTATGATATGGTTCAAAAGCGTTGTTTTGCCTACTCCGGAAGACCCAACCAGACAATACGTCCTGCCCGGATCCAGTAATTGTCGCACTTGATCCACTCCAATGCCGGTCACGTTGCTGAGGGGAAGGACTTTGCATTTGATGTTAGCTTGACGCACCTCTGACATTCTTTGTTCCAGTTTCTCTGCGCTGACCAAATCGCTTTTTGTCAAGAGGAGTATCGGTTCAATGTTCCCTTCGTTTACCATAACGAGGTAGCGCTCCAGCCTGCGCAGATTGAAATCAAAATCACAGGCTTGCACGATCAAGGCGGAATCTATGTTGACTGCGATCATCTGGTAGTCGATTTTCTTACCGGGCGTTTTCCTTCGTAAAAATGATTTCCGTGAGAGAAGGCCATGAATGATAGCAAACGTATCAGCGTTGTGGTACTGGACAAGCGCCCAATCACCTACCGAAGGAAGGTCTATGCTCGAATCAGCAGAGTAAACGAAACTACCTGCCAGTTCAGCGAAAACTTCGCTGTTTTCATTTCTTACGAGGTAGCTATCCCTGTGGACCGCAGTCACGCGAGCCACGTTGCAGTCGGGTCTCTGCGCCTCCGATCTTTTGTCTTGAAACCACTGATCAAATCCGAGAGTTCTCAGTTCCATATTACGTTAAGCGGTCATATCCGCTTGGACTGCTGGTTGGCGTAGAGCGTAGTTTGCAGGAGCCAACGACTAGATCCCACGCCGCGAAGCGGTCGGCGTGGAGCGACAGGTTATGCACCGTTGCCATTCTTGGGTTTGCGTTTAATTGCAAGGAGCTTCCATACGTCTTCTACAACCTTGTCGCTGTTTATAGTAAGGAGTACCCATTTCCCGTCATGATATGTTGTTGCCTTGTCATATTCCTTTTGGGTATATGTTGACAGGCTATCTCGAATAGCTTCTGCCTTTGCCCGCTCTTCGGCACCGAAAACAATGAGTAGCGCGAAGCGATTCTTCTCAGGGATTAATGTGCAAAACGATTTGCTCTTTTTATACCGAAGGGACCACCCATGTTTCTTCCCGCCAAAGAGCCACTCTGGGACAAAGACGTTGGGGTAGTTTAGCTCAAGCAGATAAGTTACATGCTTCCAGTATTTGTAAGCTTCTTTACCAATCCACTTCGCGATCTCGGGATCACTCGGCGGTTTATCTCGTTGTGTGATCCGACTATTCGGTCCGTTCATATATCCCTTTGCATAATGCCAATCTATTGCCGAACGCAACCGATCCTCGCCGTGCAGGCGGACAAATGGACGGTATTGCTACACGTGGTTCCGGAGCATGAGTTCCAGGGGGTGAGGATTCAGGTAGACCTGCCGGCTGAGATACGCCTCCTTGTATTTCCGTACGTAATGCTTCAGCAGGGTGATGGGCACGATGAGCGGCACCAGCCCGTCGTGATAACTCACGATCACTTCCAGCAGTTCCTTCTTTTCCTCCGCTGATATCTTATCCTTGAAGTACCCCGCCATGTGCTGCAGCACGTTGGTGTTCTTCTTCGGCGTGGCGAGGAGCTGCAGCCCTTCCATCAGCGCTTCCAGATAGTCCGCATGAAGCCTGTCACGCCGTGCGCTCTTCCCGGCGGCCACCATCTTCCCGAGGGCCGTATAGTGTTTCTGGCTGTGCGCCATGACCAGGTACTTGTGGTCCGTATGGAAAGCCACCAGGCCGCCGAGGGAACCATCGTTCCTTATATACTCCTGCCACCACCGGTACACGAATACCCGCTCGATGAAGTTCTCCCGAAGGCCCGGGTCATGCATCCTTCCTTCGTCCTCGACCGGGAGCAGGGGGAACCGCTTCATGAACGCATGGGCGAAGATCCCCGATCCGGCGGTGTTCGGCATACCTGCATCGGTATAGATCTTGACGCCCCGCATGCCCGAGCTCGGAGAACGGCTCTTGAACACGAAGCCGCAGAGCTCTTCCTTTTCCAGCTCCGTGGTCCGCTTCTTCGCCCACCGCTTCATCCTCGCCGTATGGTCCACGCCGGTCCGGATCGTGACAAGCCGCGGGTCCTCTGGATCGCCGACCAGGTGCATGGCCTCTCGCGGGATGGGCAGACCGCATTCCACCTCGGGACAGACGGGCACCCAGTCCACATACTGCCCGAGCGTATCTACAAGGAAATGGTCGAGCTTGTGGCCGCCGTCGTAACGGACATTGTTGCCAAGAAGGCAGGAGCTGATGCCGAGGGTGATCTTGTTCATCATAGTTTGTTCATTTCACCCTCGCGCTCTTCGCGCCTTCGCGGTTGGATGGTTATTCCGGCTTGCTAGATTTAGACCGACGTCTCTGCCGCTTTTTTCAGGTCATTCAGCATACCCGTGGTCAGCTCCCGCACCGTGCTCTCGGGGAAGCTGAATCCGCCGAACAAGAGCGGCAGGCCCCGGAAGGTCTCACGGCTCGTCACGAGCACGCCGTTCGCGGCCTGCTGGAACAGGAACTCGTGGCGCGAGAAGATGCCGAACTTGGTGCCCGTCCAAACGACCTTCTCCCGGGGGATAACTTCCTCGATCTTCGGCTCGATCATGATCGGGACGGAGAAGGGGCGGAGGCAGAAGGTGAACTTCTCACCCTCTTCGAGGCGTCCGGAATCCGAAGCTGCCTTGCTCGCCACGGTGTTCCAATCGGCCCAACAGGTGAGGTCCGTGAAGGTCTTCCAGATCTTCTTGAGCTCGGCGTTGATCAGTACGGACTCTTCGATGACCATATTAGAACCCCGTGACGCCCGGGCCGTCCGTCTCCTCGGCAAAGGCGGTCAGGACGGCATCCTTGAAGGGCGTTTTGGTGATAGGCACATACTGGTCGATGCGGTTGTCCTTGCAGACGACCTCGTTCCGAAGCCCCTCGATGAGCGGATGGGCGATGCCCGAGGGCACGGGCGTCACCAGGTCGACCCAGTAGGCTGAGAGCATCGGCGTCAGCACGGGTACGCGGACGATGAACCGTTTCGCCAGGCCTCGGGCTTCGGCGTACTTCTGCATCATCTCCACGTAGGTGAAGATATCGCTCCCGCCGACGTCGAAGTCCTGGCCAGCGGTCTCCGGTTTCAGCAGACAGCCGACGAGATAAGCGAGCACATCTTTGATGGCGATGGGCTGGATGCGCGTCTCGACCCACTTGGGTGTGATCATGATCGGCAGGCGCTCTACCAGGTAGCGCAGCATCTCGTAGGACGCGCCGCCGGCGCCAATGATGATGGCTGCGCGCAGGACCGTTGCCGAGGGCTTCCCCGATGATATGATCTTCGCGATCTCAGCGCGGCTCCTGAGGTGTTCGGAGAGGGTGTCCTTGGTCTCGCCAAGCCCGCCAAGGTAGATGACGCGCTTCAGGCCTTCTGCGCCGGCCGCTGCAATGAAGTTCTTTGCCGCGATCCGGTCCTTTTCGGCATATTCCTCGTTCTTGAACAGGGTCTTCCCGCCCATAGAGTGGACGAGGTAGTAAGCCGTGTGAATGCCGCGGAGAGCTTCAGCGAGCCCGGCATTCGTCACGAGGTCACTCTGCACCACCTCGATGTCCGCCCCCTTGATGATGAGCGGGGTGGCCTTCGCAAGTTCGCGCACCAGCAGGCGCAGCCTGATGTTCTTCTTCACCAGCTCCGGGATGAGGCGCTTGCCGACAAAACCCGTGGCGCCGATGATCAGGACGCGGTCCGATGAGGTGAGAGCGGGCGGGACCATGGTTAAGATTAGCATAGCAGCAGGGTATTATCAAGGAACGCGGTCGGAGAATAATTACTTCAACCTTGAGGATCGAAGCTCCATGCAGTTTGCTGCAGGAAACTTCATTGCCGGCATGCTATAATGGTTCCAAGTTACACGATCCGTCTGGCCCCGAAAGGATGAGTAATAATTATGCAGGATGCAGTGCTCGTGGCAACTTCAGCGGTCCTTGTCTACATGCTTATCTGGTTCATCGTATCGCTTGTACTGAAGCGGAACGATGTGGCAGATATTGCCTGGGGAGGCGGTTTCATCGTGGCAGCATTTGCCGCTTTCGTATATCATGGCGCCGCGACGCCGCGAGCGCTTCTCGTCTTAGCGCTCGTGACTGTTTGGGGCCTTAGGCTGGCGTTGCACATCGGCCTGCGGAACCGGGGCAAGGCTGAGGACGCAAGATACCGGATGTGGCGTGAGGAGTGGGGGAAGCATGCCACTCTCCGCTCCTTCTTCCAAATATACCTCCTGCAGGGGATGCTGCTGGTAATCATCTCCATCCCCGTGTTGAAGGCCGTCACCACGCCGGCCGGCAGCCTCACGGCGTTTGATGTCTTTGGCATGCTCGTCTGGGTCGCAGGCTTCCTGTTCGAGGCATTCGCCGACTGGCAGCTTCTGCAGTTCAAGAAGGAACCGGGCAACAAAGGCCGGATCATCACGACCGGGCTCTGGCGGTTCAGCCGGCACCCGAACTACTTCGGAGAGGTGACGATCTGGTGGGGCATTTACCTCATTGCCCTTGCTGTCCCCGGCGGGTGGATGACCGTTATCGGGCCCATGACAATCACGGCCCTGATCCTCGGTGTGTCCGGCATCCCGATGCTCGAGAAGAAGTATGAGGGAAATAGGGAATTCGATGAGTATAAGCGCCGCACCAGTGCGTTCTTCCCGCTGCCGCCGAAGACATTAACGATAGCATCATAAGAAGCTTATTGAAAGTCGATCAAGCAGTTCTCCCGGCCTCTGCGGTGAAAGGTTGAGACTTTACGTTGTTGCATACGAGGAGGTCCTCATGTGGCATTCCTTCAAGGTATTCCTGTTCCTCCCGCCGCTGCTATTCGCCCTCGACTATATCTGGCTCGGCATCTTCGCTTCGAGCCTGTACAGGAAGGACCTGGGAGGTTTCCTCCGCGTCTCGGGCGACGCCATGCAGCCCATCGTCTGGGCGGCGCTGGTCGTCTACATCGCAATCCCGGCGGGCATCGTGCTGTTCGCCCTGCCCCGGGTCTCGCAGGATAACCTTGTTCCGTCGAGCCTCTTCTGGGGCGGGCTCTTCGGCCTCGTGGTGTACACCATCTACGACATGACGAACTACTCGCTGCTGCGCGACTGGCCGCTCCGGGTGTCGCTTATCGACATCTGTTGGGGCGTCTTCCTGAACGCTGTCGGGACGCTCGCCGCGGCATATCTCGACCGGTGGCTGAAGTGATGCTTGTCCTTCGATCGGGCGCGCCCGTTCTCCGGCACGTGCTCGTCGCCTTGGTCCTCGCGGGGACGATTCTCGTGCCCGCGCCGTCGCCTGCGGACCCCCGCGCTCAGTTTCCACCTGAGGCTGAGGTCCATGGCCAGGCGCTGCCGCTCAGGGGAACGGGCCGGCTTGTCTGGATGAAGCTCGTCACGTTCTACGACGCGGCGCTTTATCTCCCCGGGGACGCGGCGGGGAAGGACGCGCTGAAGGACGCTCCGAAACGGATCGAGCTCCGTTACCATATCTCCATCAAAGGAGAGAAATTCGGCGAGTCAGCGGAGCCGTTCCTCAAGAAGAACGTGCCAGCCGAGGTGTTGGCGGTGATCAGGCAACGGATCGAGCAGTTGAACCGGCTCTATCAGGACGTGAAGGAGGGGGACCGGTACGCCCTCGACTACGCGCCCGGGAAGGGCACGACGCTCAGCCTGAACGGCAGCCCGCTCGGAACGATCGAGGGGGCTGATTTCGCCGCAGCCTACTTCGCCATCTGGCTCGGGTCAAAGCCCATCAGCGATACGATGCGGGATGAACTCACGGGAACAACTACGAGGAATTGACATGCGAATAGCGATCATCGGCGGCGGCATCTCCGGGCTCGTCTCTGCCTACCTCCTGCACGGGGACCACGAGGTCACGGTCTTCGAGGCGAACGGCTACATCGGCGGCCACACGCACACCGTCGACGTGGAGCGGGAGGGGAGACGCTACGCCGTGGACACGGGCTTCATCGTCTTCAACGAGGTCACCTATCCCAACTTTGTGAAGCTCATCAACCGGCTCGGCGTTGCCTATCAGCCATCGCAGATGAACTTCAGCTGCAAGTCCGAACCCGAGGGCAGGGAATATAGCGCCCATAGCCTGAACACAATCTTCGGCCAGCGCAGGAACCTGCTCGATCCGTCCTTCTACGCCATGGTCCGAGACATCCTTCGACTCAAAGGTGAGTTCACACGGCTGATCGAGGTTGCCGGTGATGACCGTCCCCTGGTGTCTTACCTGCGCTCCCGGGGATACTCAAAACGGTTTCTTGATTTTTTCATTGTCCCCATGGCCGCGGCCATCTGGTCCGCCGACCCGGGGAGGGTAGAGGACTTTCCGCTCCGCACCTTCGCCCGGTTCTTTCTGAACCACGGCATCCTGGAGGTCAAGAATCCCTTCGAGTGGAAGGTCATCACCGGCGGATCTGCCCGCTACGTTGAGAAACTGACCGCATCCTTCCGTGAGCACATCCGTCTGCGGACGCAGGTCAGGTCCATTCGGCGCCACGCAGACCATGTCGAGATCTTTCCGGTCAGCGGTCCTGCCGAGCGGTTCGACCACGTGGTGCTGGCCTGCCACAGCGACCAGGCCCTCGCGATGCTCGCGGACCCGTCGTCCGCGGAGCGCGAAGTGCTCGGCGCGATACCGTACCAGGAGAACCTGACGGTCCTGCACACCGACATTGCGGTCCTACCGAAACGGCGGAACCTCTGGGCGAGCTGGAACTATCTGATCCCAAGAACGGGAATGGGCCGCGCGGTGCTCACCTACAATATGAACATCCTCCAGTCGATCATGTCACCCGAGGAGTTCTGCGTCACCCTCAACCTGCCGGACGGCATCGAGGAGCGAAAGAAGATCGGCACGTACCGCTACCACCATCCGCAATACACGATGGCGGCACCGGCGGCGCAGCAGCGCCACGGCGAGATCAGCGGCAGGAACCGGACGCACTACTGCGGCGCCTATTGGAACTATGGGTTCCACGAGGACGGGGTGAAGAGCGCCCTGGCGGCGTGCAGGTACTTCGGGAAAAGCCTATGATTGTTATTTACCGTGAGGGCGCTAAGGACGCGAAGGTTCGAATGTTGTAGGGGCGGCCTTGCGTGGCCGCCCTGATCAGGGTAACCACATAGGGTTACCCCTACGGGAAATGAATTCCTTCTGGCTTTGAGAGCCTTAGCGGTTCAATTATTTTGAATGAGCAGTCGAGGTTATTTCATGAACAGCTGCATCTATGAAGGCGAGGTCCGCCACGCCCGGTACCGGCCGAAGGAGAACAGCTTCCGCACTTCGGTCTTCTTCCTCTCCCTGGACCTGGTTGAGCTGGACACCGTGTTCAACGGCCGGTGGTTCTGGTCAGCAAGGGGATTTAATCTCGCGTACCTTCGGCGAAAGGACCATTTCGGCGACCCGTCGGTGACCATCGACGAGGCGGTGAGGGCGCTCGTTCAGCAGAGGACCGGTAGACAACCCGCGGGACCGGTCAGAATGATGACGCATCTCCGTTACCTGGGCCACAACTTCAATCCCGCGACCTTCTACTACTGCTACGATGCCGCAGGCAGCCGGGTCGAGACCATCGTGGTGGAGGTGCACAACACGCCATGGGGCGAGGTCCATTGCTATGTCGTGGATGAACGTGATAATATCGGCACGCGGGAGCAGAAGCGGTTCCGGCTGAAGAAGGACTTCACCGTGTCTCCGTTCATGCCCATGGACCTGGACTACGAGTGGACCTTCACGGAGCCGGGAACCACGGTGAACGTGCACATGGAGGACTTCGACAAGGAAGGCAGGATATTTGAGGCCGAACTGATGGCTAATCGGCGGGAGATCACGGGCAGTTCACTAGCCCGCATGTGGCTCAAGTATCCCCTGGTGACGCTCAAGGTGATCGCCGGCATCTACTGGCAGGCGTTCCGGCTCTGGAGAAAGGGCGTGCCGTTCTACGGCCACGCGTAAGACCAAAGGACAAAGCACAAGCGCAGTTGGTTACGGATGGACACGGATCACACGGATAGATAGTATCGCATGGATCCACATGCTTCCTTTTATCTTTGTCCATCCGTGGTGCAATTCGTTCAGACGTACATTTTAGAGAGGTCGATCCATGAACGGTTCGGTCATTCCTTCCCGCTCTACACCCGGCACGCGCATCGTGCCGGTCGGACTTGCGGGCAAGCTCACGGGGTTCGCCCGTAGGGCGGTGTTCTCCCATCTCAGGAAGATCGAGCGGGGCTCGGTCACCGTCATAGAGGGAAACGATCGCCGGGCCTTCGGCAGGCAGGACGGCCTTGCCGCCACGATCACGGTCCACGATCCCGCGTTCTACACCGACATGGCCTTCGGCGGTAGCATCGGCGCTGGCGAGGCGTACATGGCGGGGTTCTGGTCGGTCGACGACCTGACCACGCTCGTCAGGATCATCGTGCTGAACCGGCGCGTGCTGACGGACATTGAGGGGGGGCTGGCGGCCTTCCTGCAGCCCCTGCACTGGCTGATGCACGCGTTCCGGAAAAATACCCAGGCGGGCAGCAGGAAGAACATATCCGCCCACTACGACCTGGGGAACGACTTCTACAGCCTCTGGCTCGACTCCACCATGACCTATTCGTGCAACATTTTCGAGGCTGACGGCGCGACGCTCGAGGAGGCGGCGACGGAGAAATACGACCGCATCTGCAGAAAGCTGGCCCTGAGCCGCAAGGACCACGTCCTCGAGATCGGTACGGGCTGGGGCGGATTCGCGGTCCACGCAGTCAAGCGCTACGGATGCAGGGTCACGACCACGACCATCTCGCAACAGCAGCACGACTGGGCAAAGGAGCTGTTCGCGCGGGAAGGGGTCGCCGACCGCGTGGAGCTTTTGTTCGAGGACTACCGGGACCTCACGGGGAAATACGACAAGCTTGTGTCCATCGAGATGATCGAGGCAGTGGGGCATCACTTCCTCGACACCTACCTTAAGGTCTGCGCGGACCGGCTGAAGGACGAAGGCATCATGGCGCTCCAGGCCATCACCATCGCGGACCAGGCCTATGAGGCGCAGATCAGGTCGGTCGATTTCATCCGGCGATACATCTTCCCCGGCGGGTTCATACCGTCCATCACGGCCATAACCCGGTCCCTGGCAAAAGTGACCGATCTGCGGCTCTTCCACCTCGAGGACCTGACGCCGCACTACGCCCGGACGCTCCAGGTCTGGCGGGACCGGTTCTTCGCGAACATTGATGCGGTCCGGAAGCTCGGCTATCCCGAGACCTTTATCAGGATGTGGGAGTACTACCTCTGCTACTGCGAGGGAGCGTTCCGGGAGCGGTACATCGGCAGTGCGCAGATGGTCCTCACCAAGCCCGATTGCCAGAGCGACTCGCTCCTGCCGAAGCTTTTGTGACACGGAAAGCATGCAAGCGCAGGGTCTGAACGCCGTTCAACTATTCAACAGAGCGATGGATGAATAAAGGTTTCCGATCAAGATAAGATCGTAATAGGTCATTCTCACGCAGAGATCACGAAGGACACAAAGAAAATAAGGAATGATCCTAAAATGAACTTCTCCGAGCCTTCGCGGCTTTGTGTGAAAAAAGATCATCAATCAACGCAGAAAAGGAGATCTCGTCATGACGATACAAGAATATTTTAATGGCAAATCGGGGACCGGCGTATTGTCCACCGCAGATTCGACGGGCAAGGTGGACGCGGCGATCTACTCGACGCCGCACGTGATGGACGATGGGACTGTGGCGTTCATCATGCGGGAGCGCCTGACGCACGAGAACCTTCGGTCGAATCCGTATGCCGTTTATCTCTTTATGGAGGACGCGCCCGGCCACAAGGGGATCCGGATCTTCCTGAAGAAGACCAGGGAGGACGACAACGCCGGGCTGATCGCGAGCATGACCCGGCGGCACTTGAGTCCCGAGCTCGACGCGCAGAAGGGCCCAAAGCACCTCGTTTACTTTACCGTCGAAAAAGTACTCCCGCTCATCGGTAGCGGCGCGGCGCCGGTGACCCTGTGATGTCGCGGGGCAGGGGCCGCGGGCATGCGGGCAGGCAGAGGACCCGCCGAACTGAGAACACCTGTGGGAGAAATCCATGAAGGCTTGGTATATGAACAGCGCGGGAGCGACGGCAGCACTGAGTTCCGTTATGGTCCTCGCGTCCGTACTGGTGTATGGCTGCGGCGCCAAGCTGCCGCCGCTCAAGACGGTCGACCGTGTCGACATCCCGCGCTTCATGGGGGACTGGTACGTGATCGCCAGCATCCCGACGTTCATCGAGAAGGGGGCGCATAACGCCGTCGAGTCCTACCGGCTCGATAAGGACGGGACGATCGCCACGACCTTCACCTTCCACAAGGATGCTTTTGATGGTCCGCTCAAGACGTATACGCCCCGGGGATTCATCCAGGACAAGGCAAGCAACGCGGTCTGGGGGATGCGCTTTGTTTGGCCCATCAAGGCGGAGTACCTCATCACGCACCTGAACGACAGCTACACGCAGACCGTCATCGGCCGGAATAAGCGGGACTATGTCTGGATCATGGCGCGCACTCCCGCCATTCCCGAGGAAGACTACGCCAGACTGGTCGCTGAGCTTGCCGTGCAGGGATACGATACCGCGCGGCTTCAGAAGGTGCCCCAGCGGTGGCCGGAGAAGCGGGAGTGAACAATGGAGAACGTTAAGCGATAGCCCTCTATCAGGATGCTGAAAAACTAATTTCGCAGGCTAAAGCCTGCGGCTACCAAATCGAAGCGTATTGATTTCTCTCAAGGTAGCCGCACCCTTTAGGGTGCGTTTTCAGCATTTTAAGCCTTTTTCAACAGCCTGTTAGGCGATTGCTATTATTTCAGGACTTCCCTGAGGAGTGCTGGTGTTGTTCCCCGAAAGGACAGGCATGAAAAGCCGGAACGTTCTATTCAATCTCTATCTAATTTTCTGTGCGTTGTTCTTCGTAACTACGGGAGAGGTCATGGCACTTGAAGAGGCGAAATACACCGTGATCATGAGAGAGGGGAGCTTTGAACTGAGGCAGTACGAGCCGCATATCGTTGCCGAGACCATGGTTGAAGGGGACTATGACAAAGCGGGGAACGAAGGCTTTCGCCGGCTGTTCAAGTATATTTCCGGGGAGAATCAGAAAAAGCAGTCCATTGCCATGACGACGCCGGTATCACAAGAGGGGGGGCCGGAGAAGATAGCCATGACGGCACCGGTCAGTCAGGAACAAACAGGCGGCCAATGGCGGATCGCATTTGTGATGCCGTCGGAATATACGCTGGACACGCTGCCGCAGCCTGTGGACCCGAAGGTCCTTCTCAAACAGGTCCCCGCCCGCCGCATGGCGGCCATAACATACTCCGGGACATGGAGCAAGGAGAGGTATGAGGAGCATAAGGCGTTGCTGGAAGCATTCATACAAAGGAAGAAATTGCGACCCCTTGGCGATCCCGTCCTCGCGCGCTATAATTCGCCCTTTACGCTTTGGTTCCTCAGGCGTAATGAAGTGTTGATCCCGGTACAAGGGACTGATGAGGATCGCAAATAAGTTGCTGCTGCGGGCGATAGGTGAAGCAGGTCACGATGGTAATTTTTCAACAGCGGGGGTGGGGAAATGGTCGAGCCAGTAAGAGTATCTCCGGAAGAGACGAGGAAGAGAGTTCTCTCCGGCGCGGTGCTCCTTAGTCTGCGCGTATGACGATGACGAAAAGTTCAAACGAAATCAGCTGGAAGGCGCGATCTCATTCAAGGAATTCAAAATGAGATCCGGTTCGTTAGCAAAGGACCAGGAGATCATCTTCTATTGCGCCTGACAACAGGAGGCCAGTGCCGCCCGTCGGGCGGCAGAATATTTGGAACAAGGATTTACGAACGTCACGGTCCTCGGCGGAGGCGTCGAGGGTTGGATGCAAGCGGGGTATCCTCTTGCGCAAGGTCATTAATTTCATCGTTTTCCAGGCGGCCTGGTTCGCCGCGGTGCTCGGCGCGGCGAACGGCATGCCGTGGCTCGGCGTCATCGCGGTCCCGCTCGCCCTTGCCCTGCACCTCGCCCTGTCGCCGGACTGGCGGCCGGAGCTGCTGCTTGCGTTGGTTGCCGCGGGCACGGGATTTGTGTTCGACTCGGTCCTCGTCGCCGCCGGCTCATTCTCGCCGATCCCCTACGTATTTCCCGCGCCCTTCAGCTCCTTGTGGATGGTCATGCTCTGGGTCAATCTCGCCACGACGATGAATGTTTCTATGGGCTGGCTCCGCGGCCGGTACGTGCTCGGTCTTGTCTTCGGAGCGATCGGCGGTCCCCTGGCCTATTACAGCGGTGCAAAGCTCGGCGCCATGACCCGGCTGCCTGATCCCCGCGGTCTCCTGGGCATCGGTATCGCCTGGGCCATTGCGTTCCCGCTCTTGCTTGCCGTGAACGAACGTCTGCAAAAACAGGCGAAAGGAATGTGAAAAGGTGAGCAGCAGGAGAACATCCAGTACCACAGGCGCCGTTCCGGCGACGACAACCAGGGGAACGGTTTCCGTTCTGGCGCGACTCGGGCGTTTCGACCGGACCCAGCGCCACGCCGTGCTGGCCACAGCGTCGAATGATCGGCCCCATGCAAGCCTCGTTGCGTTTGCGCTTACACCCGATCGGCATGGACTGCTGTTCGCAACACCGAAGAGAACAACAAAATTCCGGAACATGATCCAGAACAGCCGCGTATCGCTGGTGATCGATAACCGGGAAAACAGCCGCGCGGACTACCTTGGGGCAGAAGCGTTCACGATCTTTGGCAGGGCGCGGGAAGTGCGGCGGAAGCAAGCAAGGACGAGGTATTCGTCGCTTCTGTCGCGCAAACATCCCGATCTTGCGGAATTTGTCAGCGCCCCGACCACGGCCCTGATCCTCGTGAAGATCGATCGCTGCCTCCATATCGGAAGGTTCCAGACCATAACGGAGTGGAAAGCGTAACGATAGTACCTATTTTTTTTAGTACGCCAGACCCGTCACTAAGGAGGCTTCTATGAGCAAGATCACGATCGAGAAGAACGCGTTCTGCCTGCCCTGGACCCAGACGCTGCTGGGAACGCACGTGAACGGAAAGGTCAACTTCATGGCCCTGGACTGGCTCACGCGGGTCAACTACCAGCCTGCCATGCTCGGCATCTGCGTGAACAGGGGCCATGCTTCGAACGCCGCCATCCGGCAGACCGGCGAGTTCAGCGTCAACATCCCCACTGTGGACATGGTCGCCGTGACGGACTACTGCGGGATCGTCTCGGCTGCCAAGACGGACAAGTCGAAGCTCTTCGAGGTGTTTTACGGCGAGCTCAAGTCCGCACCGCTCATCACAGCATGTCCCCTGAACATCGAGTGCAGGCTTGCCCAGACCCTGGACCTGCCCACGAACACCCTGTTCATCGGCGAGATCAAGAACATCTACAGCGAAGAGAAATATCTCGAGAACGGCAAGCCGGACGTAAAGAAGGTGCGTCCCTTCCTCCTGACCATGCCCGACAACCGGTTCTGGGCCGTTGGAGAGCAGGTGGGGAATGCATGGAAGGATGGGGTGAGGTACAAGGAGCAGAAAAAATAGTCAGCAAGGGGTGGCCGACAGGGCTGGGCAAGAGCATCCCGTGCATTGCCGGATCCGGGTACATGCCGTCCCCTGGACCCGGGGGCGTATGGAGCATCACGTTCGTCATGGCATGCAGACAACATGAGCCTATAGTTCGGCCGGAAGGAGACCTGGAATGAACACGGCTATCGTGATCGTGGGAGGCGGATTCGGGGGTCTGGAAGCAGCCTTTACCGTCAAGAGCCTCGCAGGCGATGGGGTCACCATCACCCTCATCGATCGTGACGGTTTCCACTCCTTCGTCCCTTCAATCCACGAGATCAGCTCCGGCAAGATCACCAGCCGGAGCATCCAGATCCCCCTCGAGACGATGCTGGCGCCCGCAGGCATCCGTTTTGTCCGCGATTCGGTCATGGCTATCGATCATGAGAACCGACGGGTGAAGGCTGCGTCGGGGGATTTGAACTATGACTACCTTGTTCTGGCGGCGGGCGCGGAGAACCATTTTTTCGGAGTGCCCGGCGCGGAGGAGCACTCCTTTCGCTTCCGCACGCCGGAGGACGCGGAAAGGATCCGCGCACATCTTGTCCGTCTGCTCGCGGAAGAACGGAAGGACGTCCACCTGGTCCTGGCAGGAGGCGGCACTGAAGGGGTCGAGGTCGCGGGCGAACTCCTGGACCTGATCAAGGACAGCGGGCGCGAGTACGGTCCGGAGGGGGGATCGGTCGCGATAACGCTGGTCGAGGCGCAGCAGCAGCTCCTTCCCGGGTTCCCGCCCGAGGCGCGCGCCTTCGCGGAGAAGTACCTGCGGGAACAGGGCGTCACGATCATCACCGGCCAGCGCATCACGGCGGTGCGCGAAGGCTCGCTCGTGCTCGCGGCCGGCACGGAGCTTCCCCAGTCCATGCTGATCTGGACCGGCGGCATCAAGCCCTCGCCAGTCATCGCCGACCTGTCCCTGCCGAAAGACCCGGCAGGCTGGCTCATCGTGAACGACAGGCTCCATTCGCCGGGAGACGAGCGTCTCTATGCCGTCGGGGACATTGTGGCGATCCAGGGCGCTGACGGCACCGTTCCGCTCCAACGGCTCGCGTACCACGCCCAGGACCAGGGAGCGGTGGCGGGCATCAACATTGCCAATCATCTGCGCGGCAAAGGCTTGATGCGGTATGAGCCGAAGTACAAGCCTCAGCTCATCTCCATCGGGCGGGACACGGGGATCTATGCCGAGGGGGACGTATTCAAGGCGGGGTCGTGGGTGGTTACGCTGAAGAAGGCCGTGGAAAGAAAGCATCTGATGTCCTCACTTACCCGGCCCCTGCTCTCAGGCATCTCGCGGCGGGTCCCGGGTCTCGACCTGTTCAAGCGCCTGGTGCTGAAACTGCCGTTCTGAAGGCGCGGCGGCCATCCCTGGCAACGGTCATGATCGTTACCTTCGACCTGTTGATTCCGGATGTCCGCCTGAAGACCATCTGATCGCTGCGGCAGAACGGGCCGCACTGAAGAACGGGCGGGGGAACTTGTCCCGAAGGAAAAGGGGTAATGCATGATGAAGACATGGATTGCCGGTCTGGTTCTCACGGTGCCGGTCCTGTTCTTCGGGCCGACTTCGGTCTTTGCCGAATATGTGATCAACCTGCAGGGCGCCGCGGTCTTTACGGAAAAGAACGACATCCGCATCCCCGGGGACAGCGGCACGAAGTTCTCACTTACATCCCTCAGCCGAAGTTCAAAGAGCCAAAACAGAAGACGGAATGATACTGCTTGCCGGCCGATAAGGCATGTTCCGCTCGTACACCAAGGGAGACGCTTTGCCGACAAATACACCTGAACGATTTGACATCCGGGCGTATCAGCAAGACAGCAGCGATGTGCTACAGACCCTCGCCACGTCGGAGCAGGGGCTGTCATCTTCGGAGGTCCGGAAACGGCTGGCCGAGTACGGCCCGAATCGCCTCGGCGAGGAGGACCGGATCAGCAAGCTGCGGATCCTGGCCGGCCAGTTCACCAGCCCGTTGATCTACATCCTCCTCATCGCCGCCGTGGTGACCGCCCTGCTCGAGGAGTACGTGGACTCCGGCGTCATCCTGACGGTCGTGGTCCTGAACGCGGCGATCGGCTTCTTCCAGGAATACCGGGCCGAGGAGAGCGTCCGGGCGCTGAAGAAGCTGGTGGTGCCGAAAGCGCGGGTGGTCCGGGACGGCAGGGAGCACGAGATCGACAGCGCGGACCTGGTGCCCGGCGACATCGTCCTGCTCGCCTCGGGCGTCAAGGTGCCGGCGGACATCCGGCTCGTGAAGGCGCTGGAGCTCAAGACCGACGAGTCCATGCTGACCGGCGAGTCTCTGCCCGCGCAGAAGAACGTGGCGGCCATTGCCGAACCGAATCTGCCTCCCGGCGACCAGCGGAACATGGCCTTCCTGGGGACCGTCGTCGTGAACGGGCGGGGCCGCGGCGTCGTGGTCGCCACGGGCGCCCGCTCCGTCCTCGGCAGCATCGCCCGCGAGATGCGGGAGGCGGAAACGGCGCCGGCGCCGCTGCAGGAGAAGTTCCACCGCTTCTCGGCCATGATCGGGTACGTGGTGCTGGCCGCGTCGTGCGTCCTCTTCGGCATAGGGCTGCTGGTCGGCGAGTCAGTAAAGGACATGTTCATGACCGCCGTGGCCGCGGCCGTCGCCACCATCCCCGAGGGCCTGCCCGCCGTGCTCACCATCGCGCTCGCGCTTGGCGTGCGGAACATGGCGCGCCGGAATGCCATCGTCCGGAAGCTGCCGGCCGTCGAGACGCTCGGCAGCACCACGGTCATCTGCACCGACAAGACCGGCACGCTCACGAAAAACGAGATGACCGTGAAGTTGGTCCACGACGGCGAGCACGTCTTCGAGTTGACCGGGACCGGGTACGACCCGGCCGGCGAGGTACTGCACCGGTGGCTTCCCATCACCGAGCAGGAGCGAAAGGACCTATTCCTGAACCTGCGGATCGGCCTGCTCTGCAACGAATCGGAGGTCTACGAGCAGGACGGCGCATACCGCGTCGACGGCGACCCGACCGAGGGCGCGCTCATCGTTTCAGCCATGAAGGCCGGCCTCCGCCCCGAGGAGGAGAAGCGGGACTGGCCGCTCGTCTCGATGGTCCCCTTCGAATCCGACCGCGGCTACATGGCAACGCTGCACCGCCACAACGGAAAGAAGTACATCTTCGTCAAAGGAGGGCCGGAGCGCGTCATCGACCTCTGCACGGCATGCCACCTGACCGGCGCGTTCCGGGCGAAGGAGGTCCTCGACGCGGCGCACCGCTTTGCCTCCGAGGGCATGCGCGTCCTGGCCATGGCGTATAAGGAGGCGCCTCCGGACCTCGAGGAACTGACGCACGAACAGGTGGAGGGGAACCTCACGCTTACGGGCCTCCAGGGTATGATCGATCCCCCGCGGCCCGAGGCCGTGGACGCGGTGAAAGGCTGCAGGAAGGCGGGCATCCGCGTCGTCATGATCACCGGGGACCACGCCACCACGGCTGCGGCCATCGGCAGGATGATCGGCATCGGGGACGGGTCCGGCGCCGCGCTCACGGGCAGGGAACTCGAGGAGATGGGCGACGACGAGCTGTTCGAGAAGGTCAGGACCGTATCGATCTTCGCCCGCGTGGCGCCGCACCACAAGCTGCGCATCGCCCGGCAGCTCATCCGGCACGGCGAGATCGTGGCCATGACCGGCGACGGCGTGAACGACGCGCCGGCGCTCAAGGCCGCGCACATCGGCGTCGCCATGGGCAGGACCGGCACGGACGTGGCAAAGGAGGCGGCGGACATGGTGATCACCGACGACAACTTCGCCACGATCTTCGCGGCCGTCGAGGAAGGCCGGATCGTGTTCGACAACATCCAGAAGGTCGTCTTCTTCCTGATCCCCACGGGCGTCGCCGCGATCCTGTCGATCATCGGCACGATCGCGCTGGGGCTTCCTATGCCCTACACGCCGTCCCAGCTGCTCTGGATCAACCTCGTGACGAACGGGCTCCAGGTGCTGGCGCTCACCTTCGAACCGGGCGAGCCGGGCGTCGTGCTCCGGCCGCCGCGGGACCCGAAGGAGGGGGTGATGTCGGCCGTGCTGGTGCAGCGCACGGTGCTGGTCGGAGCGCTCATCGCCGCCGGCGTCGTCTGGAGCTTCCACCACGCCCTCGCCATCGGCGAGCACCTCGAGCAGGCCCGGACCATCGCCGTGACCACCATGGTCTTCTTCCAGTTCTTCCAGACCTGGAACAGCCGGTCCGAGACGCTGTCGGTGTTCCGAATCGGCCTGCTGAGCAACCCGCTGCTGCTCTTCGCCATCGCGGCGTCGGTCCTGGCGCAGCTCGCGATGATCTACGTGCCGGTCCTGCAGTGGATCTTCAAGACCGAGCCGCTCACCGTTGCGGAGTGGGCCCGGGTATGCCTGCTCTCACTTACCGTCGTCCTTGTCGTCGAGCTCGACAAATGGCTGCGCAGAAGGAGGGAACATGCTTGATATGCTCAAGAAGTTCGAAAAGGCGGTAACGGTCACGCTGGTCGTGCTGATGGCCGTCGTTTTGCTGCTGGCGACCTTCGAGCTGGGATGGATCATCATCAAGGACATCATCACACCGCCGGTACTCCTGCTCGAGATCGACGAGCTGCTGGACATCTTCGGGCTGTTCCTGCTGGTGCTGATCGGCGTGGAGCTCCTCGAGACGATCAAGGCCTACCTCAAGGAGAACGTGGTGCACTTCGAGGTGGTCCTGACCGTCGCCATGATCGCCATCGCGCGCAAGGTCATTATCCTGGACGTCAAGGAACTGCCGAACATGACGCTGGTGGGCATCGCGGCCATCATCGTGGCGCTGGCGGCGGCAAAGTATTTTTTCCGGAAGGCGAATTGAGTCCCGCGGCGTGCAATCACCCGGCTCCCGCCGGGGGAGGAATGCGCCGTGGTCCGTGCTATAGCACACCCGGCATTCGCCTTCCTTCCGGAGGCGCCCGGCAGTATTGCGTATCCTAGGATGTCCGTTTCCGGAACAGATAATGCGCCACCCACCACTCCTGGCCCTGCCGGAACCCCCAGAGCTCTGCGCAGGCCATGAAGAAGATCCTCCACCGCTGGAACCATACGGCGGCGTCCTTCTTCCCGTAGGTCCGTTCCAGCACCGGCATAATAGCGTCTTTCCGTGCATCCATCTTCTGCAGCCAGTGGTTCGCGGTCCGCTCGTAGTGTGTACCGTCCACGCGCCAGTGGTCTTCGAGGACGACGTCGTCCTGGAAATAGAGCAGCAGGTCGTCGGACGGCATGATACCGCCGCTGAAGAAATGCCTGCCCATCCAGTTGTCCTCACCCTCGGCCTCGAAGAGGTAAGCGTATTCCTTGTGGCAGAAGATATGAACGAAGAGCCTGCCGTCGGGTTTCAGCCACGAAGCGATCTTCCGGAGCAGCAGCTCATAGTTCCGCATGTGCTCGAACATCTCGACCGAGACGACGCGGTCGAAACGCTCCTCGGTGTTGAAATGGTTCATGTCGGCAGTGATGACCTCCACGTTCCCGATGCCCTTCTCTCGGCAGAGTGCTGTGATAAATTCCCGTTGGGGATTGGAGTTCGATACGGCGGTTATTCGTGCTGCAGGATAGTGCTCCGCCATCCAGAGCGTGAGGGAGCCCCAGCCGCAGCCGAGCTCCAGGATGTCCATGCCGTCCCGAAGCTGCGCACGTTCGCCGGTGAGCGCAAGCATCTTCGCCTCAGCTACGTCGAGGCTCTCCGCTCCCGATGGATAGTAGCAGCAGCTGTACTTGCGGTTTTTTCCCAGAACGAGTTGAAAGAACTCCGGCGGGACCTCATAGTGCTGTTCGTTCGCAGCCTCGGTCAGGACCGCGATAGGGCTGTTCCGCAGCATCGTGATGAACGCTCGCTGGTGCTCCCGGAGTGCCTCGATGCCGCCGCGGTGTTCTTCCCGGAGGCGCTGCCGGTTCAGCAGGCCGATGCCGAAGCGGATGAGCCGGTCCGGCAGGCGGCCGGTCTCCGCCAGTTCGATGAGGATGCTCATGGCGCGGGAGGTGCTTCCTGCCAGCGCCTGCGGATCAGCTCGACGCGCTTCCGGTTTACCCCCAGGTCGGACGTGCCGAGCCGCGATGCAGAGCGAACGTGGATGACCTTGGCGCTGTCGTCAGCGAGGAATTCAACGTCATCGACGAACCGGAAGAGGGCGCTGGTGAATTCCACGTGGAGGTAGGTTCCGGTGTCCGTGATGACCGCTGTCCTCGGAAGGGAGCGGATGATCGCTGTAAGCCTGTTGATCGCGTCATCGAGAGATCCGGCATAGGTGAGGGGCGCGACGCGGTGCTCCTCGTCAGTCGCCTGGCTGGAGACGCAATTCGGACTTGACGGGCAGGGGAGCAGTCTGCCGTCACGGGACCCGAGGTTCACGGGCCGCGTTCCCTGACATCCGACCAGCAGGAACGCGGGCAGCAGCAGGAGCCATGAGCTATGCAGTGTGTGCGGCATCCACAACCTTACCGGTCCGTCCTGTTGCCCTGTTCCGTGCGCTTGAGCATCGACACGTCGAATCCCCTGTCCTTCAGCCTCCCGACGATCTCCTGGTAGCGCTGCTCCTCCATCTTCGGCGTCCGAGAAAGGATCCAGAGGTACTTCCGGGACGGCGCGGAGACCACGGCGTACTCGTAGTCCCTGCCCAGCTCGATGATCCAGTAGTCGCCACGGAAGGGGCAGAAGAACGAGACCTTCAGCTTCGCGTTCGTGGCCTTGTCCATCACCCAGGCCTTGCCCTTGGCTGTGTCCACCTTGCCGTCCCGGAGGCAGCTGTTCAGCACCTCGACGTCGCCGTCGGTCCGGACCCGGTATTCGGCGCGCGAGTCGGTGCATCCTTTCTGGAACCGCTGCGGAAAGCTGGCGATCTCGAACCATGTCCCCATGTACCGGCCAAGGTCGACCTGCGGGACCGTTTCGAGCGGGGCTTGCGGAGGGCCTGCTGTCGCACAGGCGCAGAGGAACACGACGAGGGTGGTGGAGAATGCGATCTTTTCCATGGGACCTCCAACAAGAAATTATGCAGACGCAGGCCGTGCTGTTATCACGAGAGACCATGCGATCACATCGCTGTCTTGCTCATCTTGATCTTTCCGTGCTCGATCTTGTCATGGCACCACAGACAGTCCACCTGTCTCTTGCCTACGTGCTTCTCGTGGATGAGCTTCACTTCGCCGATCCTGTCGGACCGGTCAACATGGCAGAAGAAGCACTTGTCCTTCGGCGTCATGCCGTCGCCCCGGGTGATCTGGGCATGGCACTGGCCGCACTTCTTGCCGGCCTTGAGCGCTGCCGCGTGGGAGAAGGTCCTGCCGTCCACTTTGATCGCCTCTTTGAGCGCGGTGTGGCACGACGGACAGCCGGTCACGGCCTCGCCGGGTTTCGCCCCCTTGAAGTGGCAGAGGTAGCAGACGTTCTTCGAGACCTTCACGTGCTCGCCCTGGACGATGTCGGAGTGGCAGCTTCGGCAGTGGAGCTTGATGCCCCTCTTCATGTCCAAGAAATGTGGCTTGTGGTCGAAGTTGATGTTCCACCTGGTGAAGAGCACTTTGGACTCCACGAGACGCTTGTCGTGGCATCCGCCCTGCAGGCAGTTTGCATCGGGTACGTTGGACAAGGGCCGCGGGTTGAACGAACCGGCCAGGAAGAGGAACTGGGACGCTACGGCCTTCTCCATTGTATACACATGGCATTTCAGGCAGGGAACGTTCTTGTGCGTTGAGGTCTTCCATTTTTCATAGAACGGCGCAATGTAGTGGCATGCCTTGCAATTCTCCGGATTAGGGAACACGACATATTTTGCCAAAACATAGAAGCCGAACGACAGCGTCACAAAGATCACTGCAATAAGGACCATGTGCTTCTTCATAGACCCCTCCTTCACATAGGCTTCGCTCCCTGCTTGTCCGCCGGATACTGAGAATATAGCATCTTTTGCGGGCGACCGCGGGTATTTTGAGTAGGTCAGCGTATGCACCGTTGTGCAGGAATTCAGTCATCTCCCATCAGCATTTGCGATCACGCAGCGGCAGCTTATTGTTCGTCGGGACAGTCCTGTTACCGTATCGTTGCCGACCGCCGAGCAGCCGGAGTGGAACAGGATGAACGTTCCACCCATGGTCAAAAGAGATGACCATCAGAGACCATAACCGTTCCAAATTATCTGGTATACTCAAAACAAGAAAAATTGTCCGTCCCCCCTCCCTCTGCGGAAGGGGGATGATGGATCCACGGAATATCGAGAGCCAGCAATTATGAGCGACAGGGACAGGACCAAGACCGACCTTCAGAAAGAACTGGAGCGCCTGCGCAGGCGGATCGCGGAGCTCGAATCCCGGGGTGCGGGCGATGGGCGCCCCGAGGATCTGCGGGCGAATGAGATGCGGTGCCAGCTGCTTCTCGATACGATGATCCACGGCGTTCAGGAGAACGACTGCTCCGGTGTGATCACGTACAGCAATCGAGCGCATCACCGGATCATGGGATATGAGCACGGCGAGCTCGTTGGCAAGACCGTCTGGCAACTGCTGCCCCCCGGTGGGGAGCAGGGAGCTTTGCGGGAGTATCTTGCCTACCTGGTGAAGGAACAGCCGAAGCCGGCCCCCTATCTCTCTGTAAGCAGAAAAAAGGACGGGTCTCTGGTCGATCTCCAGATAGACTGGGACTATCAGCGTGATGACGCGGGACGCCTGAAAGGATTTATATCGGTCATAACCGACATCACCGAGCGCAAGCAGGCCGAGGCTAACATCAGAAATGCCGCGCGGCTCTACGCCTTCCTGAGCCAGATCAACCAGGCCATCGTCCGCACCCGGGAACGCGACGAACTGTTTCGGACCATCTGCCGGGTGGCGGTCGAGTTCGGACAGTTTAGGATGGCCTGGGTCGGGCTTATCGACGAGGCAGCAGGAATCGTAAGGTCTTTCGCGCATGCAGGTCAGGAAGAGGGCTATCTGAACGTCCTTTCGATACGCATCAGCGACGAAACCACCGGCAAGGGACCTACCGGGTCCGCGCTCCGCGGAGGGGCGCTGACCATCTGCGACAATATTGCGACAGACCCCCGCATGCTGCCCTGGCGGGAAGAGGCGCTGAAACGGGGGTACCGTTCGTCAGCGGCCATCCCGTTCAGGCAGAAGGAGAAGGTCATCGGGTCGCTGAACCTGTACGCCGCGGAACCGGGCTTCTTCGCCGAGGACGAGCGGAAGCTGCTGACGGAGATCGGCGTCGACATCTCCTTCGCACTCGACACCATGGAGAGCGAAAAAGAGCGGAAGCGGATCGAGGTGGCGCTGCGGGAAAGCGAGGAGCGCCTGAACTACATGATGTCCAACTCACCCGCGGTCATCTACACGTGCAGGCCGTCGGGCGACTTCGCCGCGACCTTCGTCAGCGAGAATGTCGTGCATCAGCTGGGATATGAAGCTTCTGCGTTCATCGCCGATCCGGGCTTCTGGGCCGCTCACATCCATCCTGATGACAAGAAACGGGTCTTTGACGGGCTTTCCGCCCTTTTTGCAGAGGGCTCGCACACACATGAATACCGGTTCCTGCACAAGGACGGGGCCTGGCGCTGGATGCATGATGAACTGAGGCTGATACGAAACGCTGCCGGCGAGCCGGTCGAGATCCTCGGCTCGTGGGTCGATATCACCGACCGCAAGCAGGCCGAGGACGCGCTCGGGGAGAGCGAGCGGAAATACCGTACCCTGTTCGATTCTGCAACCGATGCCATCTTCATCCTCGACCTCAATGGCAATATCCTTGATATCAACCGGACCGCCCATGCCCGGCTCGGATATACGAAGCGGGAAATGCTGTCCATGCACGTTAGCCGCCTCGATCCGCCGGAGTTCGCCGTCAGGGTCCCTGAACGGCTCACCGAGGTGTCCCGGTCCGGAGTGGCGGTCTTCGAATCCGCCCATCTTAGGAAGGACGGTTCCGTGATGCCGGTGGAGATCAATTCCCGGCTGCTGGAATACGAAGGGCGGCAGGAGTATTTCAGCATCGTCAGGGACATCACCGACCGCAAACGTGCCGAGGAGGCGCTCAGGGAAAGCGAGGAGCGGTTCCGGACGCTGCTTGCGCGGGTCGATTCAGTGGCGGTGCAGGGCTTCGGCCCTGACGGCGTGGTCCATTATTGGAACAAGGCCTCGGAGCGGCTATATGGCTATTCGGCGGAAGAGGCACAGGGACGCAATATTCTTGACCTCATTGCTTCCCCGGAGGCGCGCGGGCCCATTACGAACGCCATTACGCAGATGGCGGAAAGCGGGTCGCCGCTCCCTTCGTCGGAAGCGTCGCTCCTGCGGAAGGACGGGTCGCGCGTAACGGTGTTCGCGAGTTATGCCGTGGTGAACATGCCCGGACGCGCCCCCGAACTGTACTGCATCGACATCGATCTCACCGACCGCAAGCGGTCTGAGCAGGAGCGCCTGGAGCTGGAGCGGCGGCTGCTTTATGCCCAGAAGCTCGAGAGCCTCGGGATCCTGGCCGGGGGCATCGCCCATGACTTCAACAACCTGCTGATGGCGGTCCTGGGCAACCTCGACCTTGCGCTCCGGAAGGTCTCCCCGGTCTCACCCGCCCGCGCGAACATCGAGCAGTCCGCGCAGGCCGCACGCCGCGCAACGGACCTGACGCGCCAGATGCTGGCCTATTCGGGCAAGGGCAGGTTCATCGTCAAGCCCATGGACCTGAGCGAACTCGTGGAGGAGAACACGCACCTGTTCCGGGCGAGTGTGGCCAGGACTGCGACGCTGGACATCCGCCTTGGCCGCTCGCTGCCCTCCATCGAGGCTGATGTCGGCCAGGTGCAGCAGGTGATCATGAACCTCATCACCAACGCCGCAGAAGCGATCGGAGATTCGTCCGGCAGGATCATCATCACGACCGGGATGCAGGAGTGCGACGCGCAGTGCCTGAAGCAGAGCCGGATCGAGGACGTGCCGCCTGCCGGCAGGTTCGTCTACCTGGAAGTGTCCGACACGGGGTGCGGGATGGACGAGCAGACGCAGCAGCGGCTCTTCGATCCCTTCTTCACGACCAAGGCCCCGGGCCGCGGGCTCGGGATGTCGGCGATCCTGGGCATCGTGCGAGGGCACGGGGGCGCAATCTTCGTCGAGAGCGGCCCGGGCAGGGGGACCTCGATACGCATCCTTTTCCCCGCGTTCGAAGGAGCACCGACGGAGAGCGTTGCATCGGCAGGCGCGCCCGCCGCGGAGGCGGGGGTGCCCGCGATGAGCGGGACCGTCCTGGTGGTGGACGACGAGGAGATCGTGCGCATGGTCTGCAAGGAGATGGTGGAAACCATGGGCCTGCAGGTGCTGACCGCGGTGGACGGCAGGGATGCCGTTGAAGTGTTCACGAGGCACGCCGACAGCATTAGCCATGTCATCCTCGATCTTTCGATGCCGAACATGGACGGCATGGCCGCGTTCACCGAACTGGTCCGCATCAAGCCGGGCCTCAAGGTCATTCTTTCCAGCGGGTACGACGAGCAGGACTCCCTGCAGCGATTGTCGGGCCCGGGACTGGCGGGATTCATCCAGAAGCCCTATTCAATGCAAAACCTGCGCGACGCCTTGGAAAAGGCGGGAGCGGCCGGCGCATGACCGCGTTCGCAGTCATTGACATCGCATTGAGAACATTCGAAGGTGATCAGCCCAGGGAGTTGCTATCGATCATCCTGCAGATGCCGAAAAAAAGGGAGAACGAATCATGACGATCAAAGAATATTTTGATGGTTCATCAGGGACCGGGGTACTGTCCACCGCCGATGCCGGCGGGAAGGTGGACGCGGCGATCTACTCGACGCCCCACGTGATGGACGACGGGACGGTGGCGTTCATCATGCGGGAGCGCTTGACGCACAATAACCTCCGATCGAACCCTTATGCAGCCTACCTGTTCATCGAGGACGGGCCTGGGCACCGGGGTCTTCGGCTCTTCCTGAAGAAGCTCCGGGAGGAAGACAATACCGAGGTCATCGCGGCTATGACCCGGAGACATCTGAAGCCCGACCTCGATGCCCAGAAGGGGCCGAAACACCTGGTCTATTTCGCGGTCGAGAAGGTCCTGCCGCTCATCGGGAGCGGAGAGCCGCCGGCCCGATGACGGCCGCGTAAGAGAGCGGCCGGACGCGCATGCGCAGGTTCTTCAACAGAATCCTCTGCCGGGCGGCATGATTCGCTGCCGTGCTCGGCGCCGTGAACGGCATGCCGTGGCTCGGCGTAACCGTTCCCGGCCGCGGTCGCGGTGCATCTCGTGCTCGCGGAAGAACGGAATGCCGAGTTGCTGCTGGCGCTGGCCGCAGCGGCCAGGGGATTCATGACCGACTCGGCGTTCATCGCCATGGGCCTATTCACGCCCGTATTTAAAGTCTTCACCGCGATACGAAAGGAAGGTGCCTCTCTCATGAGAGCTGTACTGTTCGCCGCCGCCGGATTTATGCTCTGTGCCGTGGTCACTACCCGTGACGCGTGCGCAGAATATGTACTCAACCTCCAGGGCGCAGCCGTCTTCACGGAAAAGAATGATGTCCGTATCCCGGGGGATAGCGGGACGAAGTTCTCCCTCTCCGACGACCTTGCGGCGGACAGTTCGTTCACCGGGCGGCTGGAAGCCGGGTACATCCACAAAGGACGGGATTATTTCGGCATCGTGGTCGCACCGCTCAGCGTGGACTCCCATGGCCGAGTTGACAAGGACATCCGCTTCGCGGGAACGGACTTCCTGGTGGGCACGGACCTCAACGCCACCTTCCGCTTCGACTCCTACCGGATCACGTGGCGGCGAAAGCTCGTGAGCCAGGACAAGCTCGATATCTGGCTGGGTGTGACCGGTAATATCCGGGATGCGGCGATCACGGTCGAGGGGGGAGGCCAGCAGGCGGAGAAGACCAACACGGGTTTCGTGCCGCTCATCAACTTCCTCATAGATTGGCGGTTCGCGCAGCCCTGGTCGTTCCGCATCGCCGGGGACGCCTTGGTAGGGCCGCAAGGCAGGGCCGAGGACGTGATTTTTGCAATGCTGTACGACGTCAACCCGTCAACGAAGATCATCGCCGGATACCGGGTGCTGGAAGGCGGAGCGGATACCACAGACGTGTATACGTTCTCATTGTTCCATTTTGCGGTCGCGGGGATCGAGATACGGTTTTAGCGCAGGGAGATGGAAGCCGCGGCATTCCGCATCTGAACATCGATGTCATAAGGAGATTTTTACGTGAGAGCGGTCATGATCGATCGGTATGGAACGAACGAGGTGGTCAGGGTCCGCGAGGCGCCGATGCCGGTGCCCGGGGCCCACGATGTCCTGGTCAAGGTCCGCGCCGCGAGCGTGAACCCGGTGGACTGGAAGGTGCGCTACGGACAGGCGAGGATCTTCACCGGATCGAAATTCCCCAAGGTGCTGGGGAGCGAGTGTGCCGGCGAGGTCGCCGAGACCGGGGCGGGTGCGGCGGAGTTCCGGAAGGGCGACCGGGTGGTCATATACACGAGCGTGAGGCGGCTGGGCGCGTTTGCCGAATACGCATGCACGGCAGAAGACCGGGTCTATCCCATTGCTGACGGCATCACCTTCGAGCAGGCCGCCTGCCTTCCCATCGCGGGCCTGACCGCGCTCCAGTCGCTCCGGGACCACGGAAAGATCGCTGCCGGCAAGAAGGTGCTGATCAACGGGGCATCAGGCGGCGTCGGCCATTTCGCGGTCCAGATCGCGAAGATCTTCGGGGCGGAGGTCACGGCGGTAACGAGCGGAAGGAATATTGAATTCGTCAAAGGCCTCGGCGCGGACAGGGTCATCGACTATGTGAAAGAAGATTTCGCCAAAGGCAGCGGGCAGTATGACCTTGTTTTCGACGCCGTATCAATGCGCTCTTTTGGGGTGTGCAAACGGGTCCTGACGCCTGCCGGCATCTACGTGAATACCCTGCCGAACGCCACTATCGTTGTTCAGCTCATCACCAGTTTGCTGCCGGGGAAAAAGGCCCGTTCCATGTGGGTCAGGCCGAACGCGTCCGATATCGCCTGGATGATGGTGCAGATCAAGGCCGGAAAGGTCCGCATCGTCATCGAGCAGGCCTATCCGCTGGACCGGATCACGGACGCCCTTGCCGCGAGCGAGGCAGGCAGGACGAGGGGGAAGATCGTCGTCTCGGTGGGGTAAGCGCCGACACACGCAGGACGGTATGATCTCCTGCCGCGTTGATGCGGGGAAGTACGGTCACGGTTTGTAGTACATAAGCTTTCGTGCGAAGACTGCGGTGTCGCGGACGAGCTTCTTTTGTTCCTCCTCCGTCATGGGCTCGAACGCTTCGGCGAAACGGACGTTCTCCTCAAGCTGTGCGACATTGTCGCAGCCGACAACTATGTTCGTGACCGGATGGGAGAGGGCGAAGCGGAAGAAGGGCTCCATGCCGGTGTACCCGGGGAGCTTCGAAGCGAATCCCCGGAAATAGACCTTCATGCCGATGACGCCCATGTTCTTCTCCAGGGCAAGAGGAAGGACCTCAGCAATAAAGCTCTTATACGCCGGTTCAGCGGGATTGACCGGCATCAGCACGGTATCGAAGTCGAAGCGCTCGATGCATGTCCTTATTATGGAAGGATGATGGTGCCCGGTGACGCCGATGAACCGCGTCTTGCCCCGTTGTTTCGCCTCGGAGAAGGCCTCGATCGCTCCACGCGGCCCGAAGATCTTCGCAAGCTCCTCTTCCTCCCGCACGTCGTGCACCTGCCACAGATCGAGATGGTCGGTCTGCATGTTCGCGAGCGTCTCGTGCAGATGGGCCAGCGCCCCCTTTCTGTCCCGGGCGTGGGACTTGCTCGTGAGGAAAATGTCCCTCCGCCGCTCCTTGAGCGCTTTTCCGTAATAGGATTCGCTTCCCGAGTACGCCCGCGCCGACTCGCAGTAGGAGATGCCCAGGTCCAGGGCCCGGTTGATGAGCGCATAGGCCTCCCGGTCGCGCCCAAAGGATCTGAGCACCCCCTCGCCGCCGAGGCCTAGGATGGTCACTTCCCGGCCTGTCCTGCCGAGCATACGCTTCGGGATGGTCATGACCGGATTATAGCATAGCGCCTCCCTTTCTTTCCTTTACATTCCCTCCGCGCTATGCTAAAAAATCGGCATGAAGCGCATTGAACTGCTTCCGGCAGGCATACTCCTCTTCATTGCCTGTTCCCTGCCCCTGGCCGCCCCTGCCGTCGAGCTTGACGGTCTGCCCGTCACCGGGATCATCCTGAAGGACGACCTCGGCCGGCCGCTGCCCGACCATGACAATCTGCTGACGCTGATCGAAGTAAAGCCGGGCGATCCGCTCTCGCGGCAGATGGTCCGGAAAGGGATCGGCTATCTTTACCTTACGGGAAAGTTCCGCGACATCCGGGTGGAGGCTTTCCCGGATCAGGCCGGGGTGCGGCTCGAATACACGCTCGTCCCTATCATTATTGTGGAAAGGATCGTGCTCCGGGGGAACCATTCCCTGCCGGACCGCGTTATCCGCAACGCGGTGCGCGGGGTCGAGGGAAAGGAGCTGCGGGAGGAGAACTTTTCGGACATTCTCGCAGAGATCCAGGCGCGCTACCAGGCCGAGGGCTTCTACAACACGCGGGTCACGTTCCGCCATGAGCCCGCCGCTGATCCACACCGGGTGGTCCTGTTCCTGTACATCACCGAACCCAAGCAGACGGTCATCGAGAAGGTCACGTTCAAGGGCACCAAGGTGTTCACCGATCAGGAACTGCTGAGTTCCATGCACAACCGGCCGGGCAGGCCCCTGCTCACGAACGTATTGCTCGAGGACGACATGGAGGCCCTCCGGCGAAAATACACCGATGCAGGGTATCCCGCCGCCGTGGCGGGTCCGGTGAGCATGAGCTTCCGGGACGAGCGGGCGTTCCTGGAGATCACGGGGGACGAGGGGCCGAAGGTCACCCTGTCGTTCTCGGGGACCGATGCCTTCTGTGCAGAAAACTTCCCGGATCTGTTCGACCACGGACCGGACAACGACCAGCCGTTCACGGTGCTGCGGGAGGAGTGCGCGGCATACTTCCGCGATCTGCTCCTGATCGGGACCGAGCACGATGTGTCGGACACGGTGATCGAGAGCAGTGCGGACAAGATCAGGAAGGTATACCAGGACGAGGGCTACATGGATGTGAAGGTCGAAGTGAAGAAGACCGAAGCAGCCGGGCGCCTGGACATTGCCTTCCTGATCCAGGAAGGGCAGAAGGTTGCCGTGGACAAGATCCGCGTGGAGGGGAACACGTTCTTTACCGCGAAGCAGATCAAGGACATTATGGCCACGCGGGAATCGGGGTGGTTTCGGTCTCGGCCGTACCGGGAGGATATCCTGGATAATGACGTTGACCTCATCACCAATCAGTATGTCGCTGACGGGTTCCAGTCGGCGGAGGTCAGGAGAACGGTGACACGGACGGCCGACGGCGGCAGGGCGCTGATCACGCTGAAGATCACCGAGGGCCGGCAGACCCTGACCGGGAACATCTCGTTCGAGGGGAACGCAGGCCTGGGCAATGAAGAGCTGGCAAAGGCGCTCCAGATGCGATCTGCTGCGCCTTTCAATGAACGGCTCCTGGAAGAGGACCGGTATCGCATCCTTTCCCTCTATTCCTCCCGGGGATACCTCAACGCGAGCGTCGAGGCGGAGAAGAAATCTGCCTTCGAGGGCGAGCCTGCGGGCAAGGACGGGAAGGGGGGGGCCGCAGACAACACCCCGGAGGTGATGAACATCAAGTACCGCATCACCGAGGACCAGCGGGTCTTTATCGGCAAGGTCATCCTCCGGGGGAACGTGGCGACCCGGGACTCTGTGATCCTGCGCGAGCTCGAGCCCCGGACCGGCGAGCCCTACAACTATGAGGCGATGCTGAAGAGCCAGCAGCGGGTCTACCGCTACGGCTACTTCAGCCTGGCGAAATTCGAGCCGGTCCACCCCAACGAAAAGGAGTCTGTCAAGGACATGCTCTTCACGGTGGAGGAGCGGCCCGCAGGCGCCGTGGAGTTCGGGATCGGGTACGGCACCCTGGACCGGCTGCGGGGGTTCGTGGAGGTTTCCCACCGGAACATCCTGGGCACGGCGCGCTACGCGAGGATACGCTTCGAAGCGAGCGATATCCTGGAGCGTGCGGCATTCACGCTCCAGGAGCCATGGTACCTTGGGTATCGGAACCTGGAAAGCAAGTTCCTGCTGGCGTGGTCCAATGCGAAGCGGATCAACGAACAGACGCGCGAGATCTATTACGAGACCCGGAAGACGACCACCTCCTACGGCGTTGAGAAGACCTTCGACACGCTCAAGACCTCGCTCACCTACCAGTACGAGATCGTGACCAACTACAATGTGCAGCAAGCCGCGGAACTGACACCCGAGGACAGCGGGCATGTGCTCATCAGCAGTCTGAATCCAGCCGTCATCTGGGACCTCCGCGACAACCCGTTCAATCCCACACGCGGGAGCGTCCACGGCGCGAATCTCAAGGAAGCCATGGATCTCCTGGGGTCCAAAGCCAACTTTTCGAAAGTGACGGTACAATCAAGCTGGTTCTTTCCGGTCGCCGAACGCAAGATTCTTGCTTTCTCGGCGCGTGCGGGGATGGCCTGGCCGCATAAGGACACGGCGGAGATCCCCATCAACGAGCGGTTCTACCTGGGCGGCGGCACCACGGTGCGGGGGTATATCCAGGACTCGATCGGGCCCCCCTCCGACGTGGCGGCCACCTCGAGCAAGGTACCGACGGGCGGCGACGGGATGATCCAGCTGAATGCCGAAATGCGTCTGAACACCGCCGAAAGCGGCGGGCTGGTGTTCTTTACCGACGCGGGGAACGTCTGGGTGCAGCAGGCCATCCACCTCAATGACCTCCGGGCGTCTTACGGAATGGGGCTCCGGTATAACACCCCGGTCGGGCCCATCCGGGTGGACTACGGCCAGAAGATCCACCGCCGGACCGGCGAGAGCCCGGGAGAGCTCCATTTCAGCATAGGCCACGCTTTCTAACAGATCACGGAAAAAGGCGTTTTTTGTCTTTGCGAGCGTAGTGAGGCGATCTCGCGGTTAACCATAGCGGGTACTGAGAGATCGCTCCGTCGCACAAATCGCTCCTCGCAATGGACCATTCGGGACTTTTTCAGCAAACGGTTAAGGGCCGGATGCGGCACTGCTGCTGGACGAAACCGTTCCGTGATGGTATTATGCCATTACGAACCTTGCCCGCGCCTGCGTGGCGGACCTTTCGACAAAACCATGCATATCCATAGAAGACTCATTGTACTGGTCGGCCTGGGGATGCTCCTCATCATGACCATCACCGTGCTCTCGGTAGAGAACATCACCGGTGAGTTCTCCCAGACCGTTCGGAGTGTCGGGACGATCTCGCTCGAGGTCCGCAAGGTCTGGAACATCGAGCAGAAGATCGGCGACGCGACCCGGATGGTCCGCGAGTACGTCAGGACCGGCGATGAGCATTACCGGCGCAACTATCGGATATTCCACGATGCCGCGGAGCAGATGCTGACGGAGATGAACGCCCTGGAGCTGGACAAGCGCGAGGTGAAGGTCCTTGGGGCGCTCATGAACGATTTCAACACCATCGAGGACAAGGTCGAAAGGATATTCGTCCTTGACCTTGCGCATGCCGGGACCCGAACCGAGGCCAACACGCTCCTGAACGACCTGGACAACCTGGCCGCATGGATGCAGCACGACATCGAGCGCTACAAGGAGGAGAACGCCCTCCGCCTGGACTCGGTGGCAAAGGACATCCAGGGAACCAAGCTCAGGATCAATATCCTCTTCGGCATCATCCTCGTTGCAATGGTGGGGTTCCTCCTGGCCTTCGGTTTGTATCTCTACCGGAAACTTTCCATTCCGCTGGTCCAGCTGTGGCAGGGGGCGGAAGAGATAAGCCGCGGAAACCTCGACTACCAGATGCAGGTGCGGGGCGAGACCGACATCGCCATGCTGGCGGAGCGGTTCAACGAGATGGCCCAGAAGCTCAAGGCATCCTACGCCGGCCTCGAGCAGAGGCTGATGGAGCGAACGCAGCAGGTGGCCGCGATGAACTCGGTCGCGCTCACCCTCGGCAGGACCGGTACCCTCAGGGAGGTACTCCAGGAGTCCTTGAAGACGGTCCTGCAAAGCTACTCGGACATAGAACCTCGCGGCGGCATCTTCCTGTGCGATCCCGACGGCGAGACCCTGCGGCTCACCGCGCACCTGGGCCTTACTCCGGAGTTCGCCGCCCGCGAGGAACGGATCAGGATGGGCGAATGCCTCTGCGGGATGGTCGCCCAGACCGGCGAGATGATCTATGCCGACAAGGGCTGCGGCGACCCGCGCCACACACGGGGTGATTCGCACCCGGGCGGCTCACACATCGTTATCCCCATCAAATCGCGGGGGATCGTCCTTGGCGTCATCTTTCTCTATCCGGCGAAGAGCTTCAGCCTCAAGCCGTCTGACGTACGGATGTTCGACACCATTGGGGCCCAGCTCGGGATGGCAGTGGAGAACATCAGACTCTATGCCGAGGTGAAGGAATCGAGCGAGAAGTACTGGGACCTCTTCGAGAAATCCCGCGACATCCTTTTTACCGTGGACGGGGAGGGCCGGCTTACGGTGGTGAACGAATCGATGGAGCGGTTCCTCGGCCGCACCAAGCGGGAGATCATCGGCGCGAGCATCTTCGACATTCTGACCGAGGAAGGCAGGGCGCTCGCCCGGCGCATCCTGGCCGGCGAGGTCCCCCTGGGGGAGCGCATCTTCGAGTTCGCCGTGAACAGACCCAACGGCAGACAGGCCTATCTCGAGATCAGCGGACGGAGGCTCGTCGTGAAGAACCATGCCGCCGGATTCCAGTTCGCCGCGCGGGACGTGACGGAGCAGAAAGAGCTCCGCGAACTTCTCGTCAAGGCGGAGCGCCTGGCCGCCATCGGCCAGGTCGGCATTGCCATGCGGCACGAGATCAACAACCCGCTGACCACGGTCATCGGAAACACGGAGCTGCTCCTGGACCGGGTTGAAGGGAGAGAAGGGGAACTGAAGAAGCGGCTCGAGCTGATCCTGAGCAATGCCTTGAGGATCTCGGAGATCGTCAAACGGATGCAGGAGATCAAACAGGACAAGACCGTCGAGTACCTGAAGGGCGTGAAGATGACGGATCTGACGAAGGAGTAGATACGGACACGGAGACACGGGGACACGGGGACAAGGGGACAAGGGCAATGCGGAGGCATGCAGCTGGATGGACCGTGGGAGCCGCGGTAATCATGGCCTGCCTGTGCATCCTGATTGCCGCCACGAGTCACGCCGTGCTGCTCGACCGGGTGGTCGCGGCGGTGAACAATGATGTCATCACGCTCTCCGAGCTCCAGCAGGCGGTCGCGTTCAACGCGGCCGTCGGCGGGAAGGCCAGCGGGAGCCGGCTCGAAATGGAGACCCTGCAGGGCATCATCAACCGGCGGCTGCTGCTGCAGGAGGCTTACCGCCTCAAGGTCGCTGAGGTGTCGGAACAGGACATCGCGGCTGAGGTCGTGCGGCTTCGCGAGCGGCTCGGGACCGAAGCCGCGTTCCGGGAGTTCCTTGCCCGGATCGGTTTGACCGAGGCGCAGCTCGAGAAGCTTCTGGGCGAGCGCCTGCTGGTCGAGCGGTTCGTGGAGAAGAAGATCGGTCTCTTCGCCCGCGTGAACCGGGATGATGTCCAGGCCTACTTCCGAGAGCATCCTGACGAGTTCAGGGACAAGCGATTCACGGAGGTCCAGAAACAGATCACGGCGCGCCTGACCGAGCAGAAAGTAAGCCAGCAGCTCGACCAGTACGTGGATGAGCTCCGCAGCCGGGCGTTCATCAGGATCAATGCGGTGCGGGAAGACGGGCAGTAGGGAAGGACGAGGGTCAGGAGTCAGGAGTCAGGAGTCAGGAGTCAGGAGTCAGGAACATCCCTTCCAGAAGCATTCATAGATTTTCCCGAAAAGGAGCATCGTTCCCATGAAAAAGATCATATTCCCTGCAATTATTCTATTCTTGCTCGCGGGAGCCGGCGGCTGCACGTTCCTGAAGGTGAACATCGGGGACGAGGTCCAGCCGCTCACGGAAAAGGCCATTGCCGGCAAGGGACGGGACAAGGTCCTGGTCCTGGACATCAGCGGCATCATCATGGGCGGGGAGACCGGCTCCCCCCTGTCTGACCGGAAGAAGCCCGGCCTGATCGCTCGGGTGCGCGAGGCCCTTGACCGGGCGCGTCAGGACGCACAGGTGAAGGCGGTGGTGCTCCGCGTGAACAGCCCGGGCGGCGGCGTCACGGCGTCCGACATCCTGTACCACGAGCTCAAGACGTTCAAACAGGAGACGGGCGTGACGCTCGTGGCGCATATCATGGATGTGGGGGCTTCGGGCGCCTATTACGCGGCGCTGGCCGCAGATGCCATCACAGCGCAGCCCACGAGCGTGACCGGCAGCATCGGCGTCATCATGTACCGTATCGACGCCACGGGCCTGATGCAGAAGATCGGGCTCCAGACCGCGGAGATCGTGTCGGCAGACAAGAAGGGCATCGGCTCTCCCTTCCGGCCCCTCACGGACGACGAGCGGAAGATCTTTCAGGGGTTCATCGATTCGCTCTACGGCCGGTTCACCGGCCTTGTCGCCGAGGAGCGGAGGATGACGCCGGACGCGGTGAAAAAGATGGCGGACGGAAGGATCTTTACGAGCCAGGAGGCGCAGGCGGGCGGGCTCATCGACGGGATCGGGTACCTGGAGGGCGCCATCGAGCTGGCGAAGAAGAAGGCGGGCCTGTCGGAGGCCACGGTGGTGACCTATTTCCGTCCGGGCGAATACCGGACCAATATCTATTCCATGAACCTGATCAACATCGACCTGGGGGACCTTGCGGACCCGGGAGCGAAGTTCCTTTATCTGTGGTGGCCGTAAGCAGGATCTGATGACACAATATATCATCCTGGCGACAGATATGTCACTCACGCGTGGCATTCGTTTTGCTGAAGCCGTTAACACCGAAAATTCGTTGATTCCGACTTAGCCCCTAACTAGACAATCATTGATTAGGCACATACGATAATCGACAAGTATCGGGCATTGTTTTTGCTAAACTGGTAAGGAACGGAAATCCATACTTTACGACTTAGCTACGGCTAGATAATCATTGGTTATCTGGTAAATAAAATGGACATTGGATTCGACACTCGGAAGACTTGACTTCAAAAAACATTGAGATTCTCCATATCCCACTGAATGTCGTGGCGTAGAGGTAAAAAGTATTGACCTCGTTCTGCTCTCGGCGGACACGGTTGGTTGTATAACGACTTATTATGGCCGCTTTGGAAACATCAAAAAACTTGATCCAAAGCGAGAGAGTATTCTTAAACAGTGTCGTATTGAACTAGCCGTGGTCGTTGAAAAACTCGATGGTTTTGCTAAAAAGTATTTTAAGGAGTTATTAACACTTACTGATATTGTGTTAAATGAACTAAACCCAATCAAAAAGACTCCAGACGAATTATATAAATTCATTAATTCCGCCATTATAAAGCTTGAAGCTCTGAAGCTAGATGCAAAACCATTACAGGATGTTCAGAAAATGGCATCACAACATCGTCTGAATGGCTTGGGGAACTTGGGAAAGCGGTGCGAGAAGTTCAAAAGCAAGAAATCGAAACAGATACTGGAAACTCCCCCACGCCCACGCTCATGCGAACAGGCCAATGCGTGAGTGGGCGGCAACCATCCATTTCCTCTACTGCTCTGGCTGGGGAATTCTCGCCGCGATTTTCTTGGGATGGTGTAGGAATCAGTGTACTCCAGATCCTTACAATTGACACTTATGAGGCATTTTCGTGAACCATGTCGCCTCAGCCATTTGGCATAATTCGCCGACCGCTTCGCGGCGAGTGAACTCGTTGATAGCCGCGCTTCGCGAGGCACATCGACGGGATAATGGACCGACCTGATGTCTCGCGCGAAATCAGACGCGACGCCATCAACCAGGTCGAGACGGACTTGCCCTCTCCGGGGGCACGCCGCTCACCCCGACCGCTAGACCTGCGCGGGGTATACAGTTTAAGTCATAATAAGCATGGAGGTAGGCGGATATGAAATCACAGAAAGCAATCGATGGGATTCTCATGGGTTTCTCATTTGTATCATTGCTGTTGATAGGATTCAGCGGTACAGCTATCGGAAGGTCATCGGCGGATGATGTTGCCATAAAGGGGTACGATACCGTCGCATATTTCAAGGCCGGCAAGGCGCTCAAAGGCAATGAGTCATTTACCTTCCCGTGGCATGGCATGACCTGGCATTTCTCAACCAAAGAGAACAGGGACCTGTTTGCGGCCGGTCCGGAGAAATACGCTCCGCAATATGATGGTTATTGTGCCTGGGCCATGACGGAGGCACGGAAAGCCATTACCGATCCTGAAGTATGGAAGATCGTTGACGGGAAGCTTTACCTGAATTGCAGCAGGGAAGCGTATGAAAAATGGAGCAGGGATATTCCCGGCAACATCAAAAAGGCCGATACGAACTGGTTAAAATTCTCCGGCAGAAATTGATCGCATAACTTTCAAGACATCTGTGAGAGATCGAACGGAATCCGCAGTTATTACCCCACGATAGAGGCATCCTTGTCCCGCTGCATTTCTATCCAATAAGACTTTTAAATCCAGGAGCGAGCGCATTCCCCGTAGCATGCTGCGGGGTTAGCGAGCGATTTTACTACCCTGAGGATCGAAGATTCCCTGCAGCTTGCTGCAGGGAGCTTCAATCCAGGAATGGGCGTAGTCCGCAGTTTGCTGCAGGAACTTCCCGGTATCAGGCCCTCCCACAAGTCATGAGCGGTCAGTGCGAACTGATCAAGATACTCCTTGAATAGGATAGGCCATTGTGTTAAATTTGACACAGTTTTTCCGGGGAGGGCCGGCAATGAAAAAAGAACTTCTGCTGGCAGCTGCATCGTTCATTTTGTTCAGCACAGCGGCACCTGCTGATGAGAGGGCGTCATCCCGGGACTACCGCGCCGCGGAAAGGCTCTTCGCTGCCGAACAATATCAGGAAGCCCTTGTACTCTATAAAAAAACGCTCTCTTCCCCGCCGGAGAACCTTTCCGCCGGCGTCATCAACAACAAGATCGGCGACACCTACTTCCGTCTCGCGGACTACCGGAACGCGCTCGACGCGTACCGCAAGGCGATCAGGGACCAGCGGCCAGCGGACCGTCCGCAGACGCAGTACTGGATCGGCTTCTGCTGCTACCTCGTCGGCCGCGATGCCGAGGCAGTGGACGAGTTCCTGAAGATTCCGGCCATGTATCCGGACGCCAAAGCGTGGGGTTCCACGGCGTACTACTGGGCCGGCAGGGCCAGCGAGCGCATGGGAAAAAAGGAACAGGCGGCAGAGTATTACCGGAAGGCAGGCGGCGGCAAATCCACGCAGGGGAAGTTCGCTCAGAAAAGGGCGGAGGCGGTAAAGGATAAATAGGGTCAAGGGGCAGGGGGCAAGGGTCAAGAAATGCGCATGAACGTGACCCATGACCCATATAAATCCATGCTCAAAGAACTGAACATCAAGAACTTCGCCATCATCGACCAACTCCGGGTGGAGTTCGGGCCGGGGCTGAACGTTCTTACCGGCGAGACCGGCGCCGGCAAGTCCATCGTCGTGGATGCGCTGAACCTGGCTCTGGGCGAGCGTGCGAGCACGGACCTCGTCCGCACGGGGAGCCCGGAGGCTGTGGTGGAGGCCGCCTTTGATCTGAACGGATCGGGCGCCCGGGCCGTGACCGGCATCCTCGCGGAGCAGGGGATCGGCATGGAGAAGGGCGAGGACCTTATCATCCGGCGGGTCATCTCCTCGTCGGGGAAGAACAAGATCTACATCAACGGGGGCCTGGCGAATCTCGCCACGCTGGCGGCGGTCGGCCGGCATCTTGCCGACATCCACGGGCAGCACGAGCATCAGTCCCTCCTTGCCCTCGACCAGCAGATGGAGATGCTCGATTCCTTTGGCAGCCTGCACGGGATACGCGCCGAGGTGGCGGAAGTCTACGGGAAACTGATGGGCGTCAGGAAAAGGCTGGCGGAGCTCGAGATCGGCGAGCGCGACCGCGCCCAGCGCGAGGACCTGCTTCGCTACCAGAAGAACGAGATCGAGGCCGCACAGCTCAAGGAAGGCGAGGACGAAGAACTGGCCAACGAGCAGCGGGTGCTTGCCAATGCCGAGAAGCTGGCAGGCCTTGCCCGGACCGCGGACGAGGCGCTGTATACGGGCGACGGGTCTGTGCTCTCGGGCCTGAAACGAGCCATCACCAGTGTGCGGGAGATCGCGGCCATCGACGAGAAGCTCGGTCCGGTGCTTGAACTCCTGGAGTCGGGGCGCGCGCAGATCGACGAGGCGGCGCGGGACATGTCGTCCTATGCCGAACGCGTGGAGTTCGATCCCCAGCGCCTGGAGTCGATCGGCGACCGCCTCGACCTGATCCAGAAGCTCAAGAAGAAATACGGAAGCTCCATCCGGGAGATCAATGACTTCGGCGTGCAGGCTGCGATCGGCCTTGCACGGATGGAACAGAGCACCGAGGAGATCGAGAAACTGAAATCGGAGATCCAGGCGGTCAAGTTCGGCCTGACGGAAAAAGCGAACGAGCTGACAAAGAAACGATCAGCCGCCGCGCGGGAGCTCGAGAAGAAGGTCGAGGTGGAGCTGGGGCATCTCGGTATGAAACGGTCGCAGTTCGCGGTGAAGGTCGAGCAGGAGGCCGGCGGGGACACGCTGGACGGGCTCAAACTGGGGCCCCGGGGCGCGGACCGCGTGGAGTTCCTGATCTCGCCGAACCCCGGCGAAGAGCCCCGGCCGCTGGCGAAGATCGCGTCGGGCGGCGAGCTGTCGCGCATCATGCTGGCGCTCAAGACCATCCTGGTGGAGGGCGATCCCATCCCGACCCTGGTCTTCGACGAGGTGGACGCGGGCATCGGCGGCGCTGTTGCCGATGAGGTCGGGAAGAAGCTCAGGAAGATCGCGACCCGGAGGCAGGTGTTCTGCATCACGCACCTTGCCCAGATCGCGAGCATGGCGACGAGCCACTACGGCGTTGCCAAGGCCGTGAAGAAGGACCGCACCAGCACCGAGGTGAGGCTGCTGGGAGACCGGGAGCGCGTCGACGAGATCGCGCGCATGCTCGGCGGAAAGACCATCACCGGCACCACGCTCAAGCACGCCGAGGAGATGATCGAGCGGGGAAGCATGTAGCATTGCGGATCGCGAATTGTGGAATAGAAAAGCAGGCCAGACGGAGGCATGCATGACTGTCGACTGCCGGCTATCGACGAAGGACTGAACTATGGGAAAGATCGTCATCAATGTAGAATATTGCAAGGGCTGCGAGCTCTGCACCACGGCCTGCGCCTTCAATCTGATCAAGCCCGGGAAGGGCTTCAATAAGAGCGGCTATTATGTGGTGGAGTTTCATGACCCCAAGGGGGCCTGCACCGGCTGCACACTGTGCGCAGAGATGTGCCCGGACGTGGCGATAGAGGTGTGGAAGTAGGGGACAGGAGACAGGAGACAGGAGGAATACCATCTTCCCTGCTTCTTTGAAGATATGTATCCCATCATGCGTCAGGAGAGTGTCAACACGTGGCCAAGATCCTCATAACAGGTAATGAAGCGCTTGCCGAGGCAGCCATCCGCGCCGGCTGCAAGCGGTATTTCGGCTACCCCATCACGCCGCAGAACGAGGTCCCGGAGTATATGTCGCGCCGCATGCCGGAGATCGGCGGCACGTTCATCCAGGCTGAGAGCGAGCTCGCGGCCATCAGTATGGTCTACGGCGCGGCCGCCGTGGGCGAGCGCGCCATGACATCATCGTCGAGCCCCGGCATCAGCCTCATGCAGGAGGCGCTTTCGTACATGGCTGCATGCGAGCTCCCTGCGGTGATCGTGAACGTTCAGCGCGGCGGACCCGGGCTCGGAAGCATCTCGGCATCGCAGGCGGACTATTTCCAGGCGGTGAAGGGCGGCGGCCACGGCGACTACAAGCTCCTCGTGTACGCGCCGGCCAACCTCCAGGAGGTCGTGGACCTCACGGTGAAGGCCTTCGACAAGGCCGATGAATACCGCACGCCGGTCATGATCCTGAGCGACGGCGTGATCGGCCAGATGATGGAACCCGTGGAGCTGCCGGAGTTCGCGCTGAAGCAGCCGGACAAGCCCTGGGCCCTTACGGGTGCAAAGAAGGGAAAGCCCCCCAAGGTCATCCGTTCGCTCTTCATGCTGCCGGGCGAGGAAGGCATGCTGGAGCAGCACAACTATGATCTCAAGGCGAAATACGACCGCATGGCCGAGCGTGAGGTAATGGCCGAGACCATGCAAATGGACGACGCTGAGCTCGCCGTCGTGGCGTTCGGGACCTCGGCGCGCATCGCGAAGAGCGCTTTAGCGATCGCGCGGGACGAGGGGATCAGGGTCGGGCTCATCCGGCCCATCACGCTCTTCCCGTTCCCGGAGAAGGTCATCGCGAAGGCGGCGGAGAAGGTCGCTCATGTTCTCGTGGTGGAGATGAATCTCGGCCAGATGGTCGAGGACGTTCGGCTCGCGGTGAACGGCAGGGTGCCGGTCTCGTTCTACGGCAGGCCGGGCGGCGCCATCCTTGGGGTGGATGACATCGTCCAAGCGATCCGGAGCAACGCCCAGTGCGGGGCACGGAACGAAGTGTGCTCTGCCCAGCAGCTCTGAGTATCGGGACGCCGGGCGCGAAGGAGGAATGTTCGTGGCGAAGGATAAGAGCATTCTGGATATGATCGGCAACACGCCGATGATGAAGCTTTCCCGCATTGCGAAAGCGGACAATGCCGAGGTGTGGGTGAAGCTCGAGGGGTTCAACCCGGGCGGCAGCGTAAAGGACCGCATTGCCCTCTCCATGATCGAGGAGGCGGAGCAGCGGGGAAGGCTGAAGAAGGGCATGAAGATCGTGGAGCCCACGAGCGGCAACACCGGCATCGGGCTCGCAATGGTTGCGGCGGTGAAGGGCTATCCCATTGTGCTGACCATGCCCGAGTCCATGAGCATGGAACGCCGCCAGCTCCTGCAGGCCTATGGCGCCGAACTGGTCCTGACCCCGGCTGCCAAGGGCATGCGGGGCGCTGTGGAAAAGGCCGGCGAGATCGCGGCGTCTGGTAAAGAATATTTCATGCCGCAGCAGTTCGAGAATCCCGCGAACGCGATGGTCCACCGTCAGACCACGGCACGTGAGATCCTCGACTTCATGGGCGGGAAGCGCATTGACGCCTTTGTCGCCGGCGTCGGCACCGGCGGAACGATCACGGGCGTGGGCGAGGTGCTCCGGAAGAAGGTCAAGGGCGTCAGGATCTATGCTGTCGAACCGGCTGCGTCGCCGGTCCTCTCGGGCGGACAGGCCGGCCCCCATCCCATCCAGGGCATCGGCGCAGGCTTTGTGCCGAAGGTCCTGAACACCAAGGTCTATGATGAGATCATCCAGGTGACGGCCGACGACGCGAAGGGAACGGCGAAGCGGTTGGCCATGGAAGAGGGGCTCCTCGTAGGCATTTCCTCCGGAGCCGCGTGCTGGGCTGCGCTCCAGGTCGCGGTGAAGCTCGGCAAGGGCAAGCGGGTCGTCACCGTGTTCCCCGACGGCGGTGAGCGGTACCTGTCGATGGGGGTGTTCGGCAATCCAGAAGCGAAATGATTTCACTGCTGAGATCGCAGCCAAAAGGAGGCGCTTCTCAGCGAGAGCGCAGAGGTTTGAATTTTGGTTGCTGCTTCTTTACTTCTTGTCCGCGTGCTCCGCGTCCTCTGCGGTAAAATATTTTCTCCGGAAGTAAAATGAACCGCATCTACCTCGACTATAACGCCAGTACCCCCATCGCGCCTCAAGTTCTTGAGGCGATGATGCCCTACCTTACGACGAAGTTCGGTAATCCTTCTTCCTCTCACCGCTTCGGCGTGGAATCCCGGGCAGCTATCGAGCAGGCGCGGGAGCGACTTGCGAAGCTTCTGGACTGCGAAGCATCAGAGATCATCTTTACAAGCGGCGCCACTGAGTCGAATAACATGGTGATCAAGGGGCTTGCCAAGGCTTCGGGCAAAGGCAAACATTTCATCACGTCGCAGATCGAACACCCGGCTGTGCTGGAGCCCTGCCGGCACGTCGAGCGCTTTGGCTACACGGTCACCTATCTTCCTGTCGACCAATACGGCCTGATCGATCCGGCTGACCTAGAGAAGGCGATCACACCGGACACAGCGCTCATCACCATCATGCATTCGAACAACGAGGTCGGCACCATCCAGGACATCAGGGCGCTCGCGAAGATCGCGGCTTCCCGCAATGTGCCGCTCCACACCGACGCAGCGCAGAGTTGCGGCAAGGTCCCGTGCAGGGTGGATGAGCTTGGCATTGACTTCCTGACCGTGGCAGGCCATAAGTTCTACGCGCCGAAGGGCGTGGGTGCACTCTATATAAGGAAGGGGACAAAACTTCCGCCGATGCTGCACGGAGCAGGCCATGAACGCGGCATGCGGCCAGGCACCGAGAATCTCGCGAGCGTCGTCGGGCTCGGCGCTGCCTGCGAGCTTGCGATGCCGCTCCTCTCGACGGAAGGGCCGCGCCAGAAGAAGCTGGGCAAGCGATTGCTCGATGGACTGAAGAATGCCGGCCTCAAGGTCCACCTGAACGGACATCCCGAGCAGAAGCTTCCGAATACCGGGAACATCAGTTTCGAGGGCTATGACGCGGCGACGGTGATGGAAGCGCTCGGGAAGGACATCGCGGTCTCTCCCGGCGCCGCGTGCCATGGCGATACGGTGAATGCTTCCCATGTTCTCGTCGCCATGGGCGTAGACCCAAAACTCAGCCGGGGCGCTGTCAGATTTAGCCTGGGCAGGGAAACGATGGAAAAAGATATCGATGAAGTCGTCGAGATCTTGAAAAGAAAGCTGAAAAAATAGCGCTTATCTCGCAGAAACGCAGATCTCCCGAAGACGGAGATAGATCGTCGCCGGCCGACTGTTAGTCAGATCGATTCAACTAGTGTTTGTCTTATGGATTGCATGATGAGAACCATAGGTCAACTGTTTATTCTATTTTCCATGCTTCTCGAAACTGGTGCCCATGCAGCCGACAGGCTCGACAACCTTCTTATTCAAGGGGAAAACTTTAGTATATCGGTTAAAGAACCGATGGGGTGGAAAGGTGACTCGAGCACTTCGGCAGACCGCGGAAATCTTGTGTTTCATCGAATAAATGAAAATCTTCAGAATGCCAAAGCGGTGATTCGGGTTCTTGTCGCGAATAAAACAGATGAGAATACCATCGAAGATCTGAAGTACGACATGGAAAGCTATCGAAAGCAATATCCAAAAGTTCAATTTAAAGACATTTCTGTCAAACATCCTGCGTATAGTATATATCCAAAGTTATTTTATGTTGATGCTAATTTCTATGAGTATGTTACCTATCTCAACCCCGGCAAAAATTATCCTTACATCATATGTGTTTCCATGAATCTGAAAAAAAATGAGGCGAGCAAAGAGGATATCGAAGCGTATTCCTCTGTAATAGAATCCTTAAAGGCGTTGAAATAGAGAGTGCCCATCACTCAAAAGGGTCGCTGAAAGCCGCACCATCGAGCGAAGAGTTGTCTAACGCAAAGCGCAGAACAACCCTATGGCCAGTGAAACCATTCTGATCGTCGACGACGAAGAGCCCATTCGCAAGTCCCTAGCGGACATCCTGGGCGACGAGGGCTACGAAGTCGCGTCCGCCGCGTCGGGCAAGGAGGCGCTCGACCTTCTCTCCGAGGCACAGCCCGCGCTGGCGTTGCTCGACATAGCCATGCCGGATATGGACGGCATCGAGACGCTCCGCCGGTTCAAGGAAACGAGGCCCGAGATGCAGGTCATCATGATCACGGGCCACGGAACCATCGATACGGCGGTGCAGACGACAAAGATGGGGGCCTATGATTTTCTCCAGAAGCCGCTGTCTCTGGAGCGCGTATCGCTCGCTGTCAAGCATGGCCTTGAAGATTTCCGCCTCCGGCAGGAGAACGAGACGCTCAAGAAGAGCATCGAGCGGCGCTATGAGATCGTGGGCGAGAGCGCTGTCGTTAGATCGCTCAAGCAACAGATCGCCCTGGCTGGCCCCACCAACGGTTGGGTGCTGATCCACGGTGAGAGCGGTTCGGGCAAGGAGTTGGTTGCGCGGGCCATCCACAAGGCGAGCAAACGCGCATCCGGGCCCTTCATCGAGGTGAACTGCGCGGCCATCCCGCAGGAGCTGATCGAGAGCGAGCTCTTCGGCCACGAGAAGGGTGCCTTCACCGGAGCGACAGGCATGAAGCGCGGCAAGTTCGAGGTCGCCGACCGGGGGACCATCTTCCTCGACGAGATCGGGGACATGAGCCTGGCGACGCAGGCCAAGGTGCTGCGAGTGCTCGAGGGGCAGCAGTTCCAGCGCGTGGGCGGAACAAGAACGCTCAAGACCGATGTCCGGGTCATCGCCGCTTCGAACAAGGAACTTGCGGAAGAGATACGGAAGGGAACGTTCCGCGAGGACCTCTTCTACCGGCTGAATGTCATTCCGCTGGAGGTGCCGCCGCTCCGGGACCGGAAGGACGACATCCCGATCCTCGTCCGCTACTTCCTGCAGGAGTTCGCCACGGAGTACGGCCAGAAGCCGAAGACCATCGACGCTGCCGCTCTCGAGCTTTTCATCCGCTATCCTTGGAACGGCAATGTGCGCGAGCTCAGGAACTTCATCGAGCGCATGATGATCATGGTTCCGGACCCGGCGATAGCCGCGGCCGATGTCCCGGCGCCGGTCAGCCGGCCGCAGTCGGGCAGGCCTTCCGTGGGTGCTCCGGGCGGCCTTGGCGCTTACGCGACGCTCAAGGAAGCGCGCGCGGCCTTCGAAAAAGAGTTCATTATCCGGAAGCTCAAGGAGAACAACGGCAATGTGAGCAAGACCGCCGACGAGATCGATGTAGAGCGCAGCAACCTCCACCGGAAGATCAAGGCGTTGGGGATCGTTACTGACTGAAGACATTGCGGATTGCGGAATAGCCGAAACAGAAACAAAAAACCTCCTCTTCTAACGCCCTTATACGGACAAACCGGAACCAAAACCGTGGAACCGCCAAGGCGCAAAGGTCGCGAAGAAAATCTTGAAGATTTTATATTAAAGCAAAATCCCTTTTGTTTGTGACGTCCTTCGCGTGCTTCGCGCCTTCGTGGTAAATGTTTTTCCCGTTGTGCATAGGATGTAATTCTTTATTTACGAACGCCTGTCGCCTGACGATAGTTTCTCATGATCGAACTTCTCAACCTCTCCAAGAACTTCGGTAGCCTCGCTGCGGTGAGATCCGTCTCATTCTCCGTCGGCAAGGGCGAGGTCTTCGGCCTGCTCGGCCCGAACGGCGCGGGCAAGACCACGACCATCCGCATGCTGACGACGCTCACTCAGCCGTCATCGGGCACTGCGCTGGTCGGGGGGCATGACATCCTTGCTGACCCCATCGCCGTCAAGCGGTCCATCGGCGTCATCCCCCAGCTCTTGAACCTCGACATCGACCTGACGCTCGCCGAGAACCTCGAGTACCACGGCCGGCTGCACCGCATGGAGCGGCTGGACCGCGCCAGCCGCACGGACGAGCTGCTCAAGTTCGTCGGGCTCTGGGAAAAGCGGGACACGCCGGTGGAGCACCTCTCGGGCGGCATGCGGCGGAGGCTGCTGATCGCCCGCGGGCTCATGCACCGGCCGCAGGTCGTGTTCATGGACGAACCCACGGTGGGGCTCGACCCCCAGGCGAGGCACCTCATCTGGGAGCTGATCGAAGACCTGAAGCAGAGCGGCATCACCATCCTGCTCACGACGCACTACATCGAGGAGGCCGACCGGCTCTGCGACCGCGTGGCCATCATGCAGCAGGGCAAGGTCGTGACCCTCGGCGCGCCGGCGGACCTGAAGGCGCTCGTGGGACGCTACGTGGCGGAATGCCATGGACGCCACGACCTGCGGCGGCAATTCCGGTGGACGCGGGACGAGGCGCTCGACGCGGGCAAGGGGATGGGCTGCAATGTGACGGTCCGCGACGTGACGCTCGAGGATGTGTTCATCGAGTTGACGGGGGAGAGGATAGATACGTAACGCAATTGCGGATTCGGATCGCGGACTCCTGAAAGGCGTTATGCAGGACCCTTGAACCGCCAAGACGCAAAGAGCGCAAAGAACTGATTTATAATACCTTCAGCAAAAGATCTAGACTTTCTTCGCGCCCTTCGCGTCTTCGCGGTGAGGTGATTTGATCTTGATTTTATCGTGTTCATCCGTGGTTATTAATAGTCTGAGTTCTGCCTCTATCTTTGTTCATCGGTGGTTGCATAGGGTCATGCTATGAATTTTTATCCTATCTTCTGGAAAGACATGCTGCTCATAACCAAGAAGCCCGGGAAATTCCTCGCGGCCAGCATGGTCACCCCGCTCCTCTATCTCGTCACCTTCGGCTGGGGGCTGGGCAGGGGCATGAGCATCGGCGGCGGGACCTACCTCGACTTTGTGCTGCCCGGTCTCCTGGCACTCTCGGCCATGAACAACAGCTTCGGCCCGGTCTCAACCTCGGTGAACGTGAGCAAGCTCTACACCAAGACCATCGAGGAGGTGCTGGTCTCCCCCGTGGGTCCCTGGTCCATTGCCCTCGGCAGGGCGCTCACGGGCACGGTGCGCGGGTTGTTCTCGGCATCGCTCCTGCTTATTGTCGGACTGGTCTCCGGGGTCCATGTGGACCTGTCGCCCTTCTTCTTTCTCGTGCTTGCGCTCACGGCCTTCTGCTTCTCCTCGGCCGCTGTCGCCGCCGCCATGGTCGCGAAATCGCACGAGGACATGTCGAACTTCAACAGCTTCGTCATCATCCCCATGTCCTTCCTCTCCGGGACCTTCTTCTCGCCCGACAAACTTCCGGAGCCCTTTCATAGTATGGTCCTGGTCTATCCCTTGACCCACGCGAGCCTCGTCCTCCGCACGCTTTCCACCGGCAGGGTGCCCGAAGCCGGATCGATCCTCATCCTCGCGGCCTACTCCGCGCTCTTCTTTTATCTCGCCGGCAGGACGGTGAAGCGGGTGGTATGATCCTAACATGCTTCTTGAAACGCGATCCGGAATGAAGGAACCGGATGACTGGAGAAGAAGCTCTGGTTCGTAGCGTATCGCATGAGCACAAACACGTCCCTGAAAAAGTGTATATAGGTAAATGCATTATTATTGATTTGTCATTGGCGGAAGGATAGACATGAGGACCAGTAAACCCCACGGGCTGAGAAATGCAGTCTTGGTTGCGTTGTTCCTTCTCAGCAGCGGGACACTTGCAAACAGGTACTTGAATGATAGCGGATCACGCGACAAGAATCGTGTTATCGATAGGCCTGGCTCTTATGGGGTTAGCCGGCGGATTGTTGAGACTCCCGTCTTCTCGTTTTTGCCCAGATGGCCTCTCAAGAGAGGGGCCGTGTCAATCTCGCGGGAACGCAACGCCAGTGTATTGAAGAACGTGTTTGAGGTGTTCGATCCATCACTGAGATCTTTTCTGACATCGGTGCCGATAATTTTGGATTCCTCGGCAAATACCGCGAAGGCCTATCCTGCAAAAGGCTACATTGGGGTCAGTCCAGACTGGGACAATACCGTGCTTCAATCAGAGTATAGGGCGATTTATGAACAAAGGGGAATGAAGCCGGAGGATCCTGTATTCATGCTTCGCTTCAAGACGGATTTGTTGATACACGAATTCCTGCACATACTCCAGGTCCACCAGGGAATTGATAGTCGTTTGTGTTACGAAGCGGTTGCGCGATGGTATAGAGATCCGCGGTATGGCATGCCGTCTCCGAGTGGCGTAGTCTACGCTGACACGACGAAAGACAGAAGACTTGATGCACTCGCGATGAATAGGATGAAATATATTGTATGGCATGAGTTGTACAATTATCGAAAGTTAAGCGATGTGCCTCAGGACGAGAGTTGGAAGAATATGCATTATGGGGAAAGGTACCGGTTGGCGGAAAAGGGAGTGGAGGAGTTCGCCTACATCGGGCAAGAAATACTCTCCAGCGGAAGCAGTTCTGAGAACTACGTTAAGACAGGTCAGTGGTGCGATAAGGACTGGAAGAATAAGAAGATGAGGTTGTTGGAGGTCTCCCCAGAAGTTATTGCAGTTTTCAGGGGCGTGTTCAATCCTGAATTGACGCGCCAGCAAATGCCGAACTAGGCGTTCGAGCGGACAGCGGCAGCGGTCACCTACATGCCGCCGCTCAATGCCGGTGTTCACCGAGAGCTGCACCTGTCTTCATAATCCTGTAGTTCGGTCCCCCTATGGCCTCTGCATTCACTCATGGATTCGTCGCTCTTGCCGCCGGGAAGCTGGTCGTCCCGGAGCGGATGCCTATGCGTTTCTGGGTCCTGTTGATCGTCTGCACGGTCCTGCCGGACGTTGACGTGGTCGGCTTCTTTCTCGGGGTGCGTTACAGCACCGCTCTGGGCCACCGCGGTTTTTCGCATTCCCTCCTGTTCGCCCTTCTCGTTGCTGCTCTGGTCACGGCCGCCGCGTTCCCTGCTGTCAGGCGGCTCTCGAAGCAGTGGTGGCTGCTGATCGCCTGCTTTTTCGTGTCGACGGCCTCCCACGGTGTTCTCGACGCCATGACCGACGGGGGGTGCGGCGTCGCGTTCTTCAGCCCCTTCAGCAACGTCCGCTACTTCCTTCCCTGGCGTCCGCTCGAGGTCGCGCCCATCGGTGTGCGCGGCTTTTTCAGCCGGTGGGGGTGGGATGTTCTCATGAGCGAACTGCTCTGGATCTGGGTGCCGGTGACGCTGCTTCTGGTCGTCGTATCCCTTGCCCGGAGACAGCGTTCGAGTTGACCGCATCGTGCATCCATCGTCCTCGATTTTACCGCTCAGTATCCGCGAGAAGGCCCGTCAATGCCCTGATTCCGATTGACTTTTCCCGCTTCAGGGGCTAATATTCCAGTCTGTATCTCCAGAACCGAAACGCAGGGAAAATCAGAGGATTTACCGCATCAATGCCCAAGGTCCAGTTCATCTTCGCCATCCATAACCATCAGCCTGTCGGGAACTTCGACTCCGTCGCCGAGGAAGCGTACCAGAAGGCCTACCTTCCGTTCATCAATGTGCTGAAGCGCTACCGGTCGGTCAAGATCACCCTCCACTATACGGGCATCCTGTACCGGTTCTTTGAGGAGAAGCACCCGGAGTTCATCGACACGCTCCGGGAACTTGTTGCCGAGGGCAGGGCGGAGGTCCTGTCGGGAGGCTTCTACGAGCCCATCCTGGCAGTCCTGCCCGACGAGGACAAGGCCGGCCAGGTACGGGCTCTCTCGGACTATGTTAAAAAGAAGATCGGCTACGACTGCCGCGGCATGTGGCTGGCCGAGCGGGTCTGGGAGCCGCACCTTCCACGGTGCATAGCCGAGGCCGGCATCGACCATGTGGTGGTGGACGACTTCCATTTCAAGATGGCGGGACTCCGCGACCCCGACCTCGACGGCTACTACCTCACCGAGGAGCTGGGCGGTCTGATCCGCATCTTCCCGGGCAGCGAGAAGCTCCGGTACCTGATCCCGTTCCACCGGCCTGAGGAGACAATCGAGTTCCTTGCGACGCTCAAGTCCACGGAGCGCAACCGGCTGGCGGTCATGGCGGACGACGGTGAGAAGTTCGGCGTCTGGCCGGAGACCCACAAGACGGTCTATGAAGAAGGCTGGCTCGAGCGGTTCTTTGCGCTGCTCGAGCAGAACAACGAATGGCTCGAGACAACGACCTTTGCCGAGTATCTCCGGATGGAGCCGGCCCGGGGCAGGACCTACCTGCCCACCGCGTCGTACATGGAGATGGGGGAATGGGCGCTCCCGACGGCGACGATGATGGAATACGAGGACGCCCTCACCATGCTGAAGGGGCTGCCGGACGGCGGGAAGATCCGGCCCTTCATCAAGGGCGGCATCTGGAGGAACTTCCTGGCCAAGTATCCCGAAAGCAACCACATGCACAAGCGCATGCTGATGGTGAGTGAAAAGGTCCACCGCGTCCTCGATGCGCCGGGATCCGCCGCGAAGCTCGACCGGGAATCGGCCCGCATGCTCGACCATCTCTATCAGTGCCAGTGCAACGACTCCTACTGGCATGGCGTGTTCGGCGGGCTGTACCTGCCGCACCTCCGTTCTGCAGTGTACGAGCATCTCATCCAGGCGGAGTACCTTGCGGACAGGGTACTGAAGATGCAAGGTCCGGTGCTGCGGGGCAAAGCTCCGGGGAAAAAAGCAGCGAAGGACTCCTGGCTTTCCATCGAGCGGGGCGACTTCGACCGGGACGGGAACGAGGAGTTCATGGCGAACACCGAACTGATGAACATCTTCGTGGACCCGGCCGACGGCGGCAGGATCACGGAGCTGGACTGGAAGCCCCGCTCCTTCAACCTGACGAACAGCCTCACGCGCAGGCGCGAAGGCTACCACGACAAGATCGTCCATGCGGGCAAGGAGTCCCCGGCGGGCGGCGCGAAGACCATCCATGACCGGGTGGTGGTGAAGGAGGAGGGCCTCCAGCACCATCTGCAGTACGACTGGTATACGCGCGGATCGCTCCTCGATCATTTCCTGGAGTCCGGCGTGGACCTCGCAAGCTTCATACGGTGCGAGTACTACGAAGCAGGCGACTTCGTCCTCGGTGCCTATGGGGCGACGGTACGGAAGCAGCGGGACAGCGCGGCCCTCGTCCTCGAGCGCGAGGGGAACGCCGCAGGGCTCCGCACGCGCATCTGCAAGACCATAGCGCTTCGCGCATCCGGTCACGCGGTCACGGTGCGGTACGAGATCACGAACCTGGACAAGGAAGAGCTGAACACCACCTTTGGAAGCGAGTTCAATTTCTCGCTCCTGGCGGGCAACGCTCATGACCGCTACTACGATATCCCCGGACACATCCTGGACAAGCGCAACCTGGCATCCCTTGGCGAGACGAACAATGTACGGCAGGTGAGCCTGGTGGACGAGTGGCTGAAGCTCTCCATAATCCTGGCGTTCTCCCAGGCCGCCGTTCTCTGGCGCGCGCCGGTGGAGACGGTTTCACAATCCGAGGCGGGGTTCGAGCGGGTTTACCAGAGCTCGATGGTGATGCCGCTCTGGCGCATCTCCCTCGGCCCGGGCAAGACCTGGGAGACGGAGATCACGATAGGGATCGAATAAAGACCAGTGCTCTTCACCGCAGAGGTCGCAGAAGATGCGGAGAAAAGCATCCATGGTCCATCAATTCAGGTTCAAGCCCTGCGAGCTCTGCGTTCTCCGCGGTACAGGAGCTTTTGATGATCAATAGAAAAAGAGGATATGAAATGAAAAAGGTACATGTGATCGTGATCCTGGTGTCCATGTTCATTTCTTCGGTGGCCTTTGCAGACAAGCCCCTGGGCCCGGTGGATATGACCTCGATCGATGAGCTGGCCTATGCGATCGCCTCGTACTTCCCGAAGGTGCAGGGCGGGGTGACGGCGGTGCACGGCGACCTGCTCACCATCGCTCTCGGCGAGAAGAACGGGCTCGTGCCCGGCATGGTCCTGACGGTATGGAGGGACGGCAGCGAGATCCTGCATCCGGTGACCAAGGCCGTCATCGGCCGGGCCGAGGACGAGGTCGGGACGATCGAAGTGGTGAGCGTCAAGGAAACAACGTCCGAAGCCGTGATGAAAAAACAGGTGAAAGAGCCGAAAGCGGGTGACCGGGCGAGGATCACGCCGAAGAAGATCAGCATCGGCGTCCTGCCGCTCCAGAACGACCGGCCCGAGATCATCCTTGGACTTACGGGGCGCCTGGGCGAGCTGGGCAGGTTCACGGTGCTGGGGAACGACAAGGTCTCGGCGTTCCTGAAGGACCGGAAACAGTTGGACGCATCCGTGATCAAGGAGATGGGCAGCACCTTCAGCCTCGATGCGGTGGTGGCCGTGGGCATATTCCCCTCGGAAGGGAAGTATATCGTCACCGGCAGGATATTCACTGCCGACGACGCAAAGCCCATCGACACGATCGTGGCGCGCCTGAACCTCACCTCGAAACGCGAAGCGCTGGGCGATGTCCGGCCGTTCTTCGCGCCCGTGAAGGACCTGTCGGGGAAGATGCCGGACGTGCCGGTTGCAGCGCGCTACTTTGCCATTGCCGACCTCGACGGGGATGGTGCTGTCGAGTACGTTTTCTCCGATGAGAAAAAGCTCTCTATCTATCGGGCCGACAAATCCGGATGGAAGGAAGTATGGACGGAGCCCGTCGAAAGGAAAGAGCAGGAGATGCAGCAGTTCCGGATCGACGTTGCCGACATCAACGGGAACGGACGGCCTGAGATCTTCGTGACGCGTATGCTCGACGGGAGGGTCTCCTCCTATGTTGTGGAGTTCGAGAACGGGTCCTTTCGCCGGACCGCAGACATCCCGGGGTTCCTGCGGGTGGTTAGATATCCCGGCAGGGGGTTGGTGCTGATCGGGCAGGATTATGCCCCCGAGAGCTTCTTTGCCGGGCAGCCCCACGAATATGCATGGTCCGGAAGCGCATACAGTCCCGGTGCGCCGGTGGTACTTCCGAAGGGGACCGACCTCTACAGCTTTGTCTACGCAGATTTCGGCGAGGGGCGCCCGCTTCTGGTCTCCTTTGATGACGACCGGCATCTGGTCGTGTATTCCGGGGATACGGCCCTGTGGAAGAGCGAAGAGCGCTACCATACGTTCGAGACCGTGCTGACAAAGCCCCTGACCGGGATCGATGCTGCCGTGGCGAGCGACTCTGCCGATTTTAACAAAGCGAATATTCTGCCAGGCCCTATGATCGACAAGAGCCGGCTGGTCCATATCAACGGCAGACTGATCGCGGTCGACCTGTACGGGAGCGGCAAGGACGACCTTGTTGTTGCGAAGAACACCCCGCAGACCCTCCTCGGCGGGTACAAGGGAGGGGAGCTGGAGATCCTCACCTGGACCGGCGTCCGGCTTGAACCTCGTTGGAGTTTCAAGGACCTAGCCGGGCCGGTCCTTGATATCCAGGTCTCCCGGCCCGACAAGGCCGGCGTGCAGGTCAACGGATTGGTGAAGGTGTCCGGCGGTATCTTCAGCAAGGACGCGCTGCGGGTGGAGAAATACGAGGGAAAGTAACGCTATTATTGCGGATTGCGGAATGTGGATTTCGGATCGAAGATTCCCTGCAGCCGGCTGCAGGGAATCTCTAATCGCTCGCTAACCCGGCAGCACGCTGCGGGGAATGCGCTCGCTCCTGGATTTAAGCTCCCAGATGCATACTGCATGGAGCTTCGATCCTCAGGGTAGTACGTTTATCCTAATCGCTCGCTATTCCCGCAGCAAGCTAAGGGGAACGCGCTCGCTCCTGGATTCAATAAAAAAGAGGGACGACCACCGATCTAGACGCGGATCACGGGCAGTATGAAAAAGAAAGAGTCATCAATAGCAGATCTCCGGGCGCGGCTTGATCCGGACAGCGTGCCCAGGCACATTGCCATCATCATGGACGGCAACGGGCGCTGGGCGGTTCGGCGCGGCATGCCGAGGATCATGGGGCACAAGCGGGGGGCCGAAACGGTCCGGAACGTGGTGGAGCAGTGCCGGAAGCTCGGCATCGGGGTCCTGACGCTGTATGCCTTTTCCGACGAGAACTGGGGGAGGCCGCGGCAGGAAGTGAGCTTTCTCATGAACATGCTCGGCGGCTACCTCCGGTCCGAGATCGCGACAATGAAGACGAACGGCATCCGGTTCCGCACCATCGGCAGGACCGAACGGCTCCCGAAAACGGCGCAGAAGTGGGTCCAGAAGGCCGTCTCCGAGACCACGCGGAATACCGGCATGATACTGAACCTGGCACTGTCCTACGGCGGAAGGGGCGAGATCCTCGAAGCCGTACGGCGGCTTCGGTCCTCTGCAGGCATCCCCGAGGAACTCGACGAGGCACAGTTCTCATCATATCTCGATACGGCGGGGCTGCCCGATCCGGACCTGATCGTCCGCACGAGCGGCGAGAAGCGGATCAGCAACTTCCTGCTGTGGCAGGCTGCTTACGCCGAGCTTTATTTCACCGATGTCCTCTGGCCGGACTTCAATGAGAAGGAGCTGCTTGCCGCACTCCTCGATTACCAGGGGCGGCAGCGCCGTTTCGGCCTCACCGAGGAGCAGCTCGAATCCAGGAGCGAGCGCAAGCCCGGCAGCGTGCTGCGGGGTTAGCAAGCGATGAGAATAAAGGAGTTCCTTGAGGATCGAAGCTCCAAGCCTTTTGTAGCCGGGAGCTTAAATCCAGGAGCGAGCGCAAGCCCGGCAGCGTGCTGCGGGGTTAGCAAGCGATGAGAATAACCATGCTACGCTGAGGATCGAAGATTCCCTGCAGCTGGCTGCAGGGAGCTTCACCGCAGTTCCGGCGGCCCGCTCCGGCCGTCCGCGCTCAAATCCCGAGAGTAACGGAGACCCTGTATGAGCACGACCCGTGTCCTGAGCAGCCTCGCGCTGGTCCCCATCCTTTTAGTCGTGGTCTGGCTGCTGCCGCCCGCGTATTTCACCGGGTTGGCGGTCTTCGCGGCCGCCTTGGGACAGTACGAACTGTACGGCATGGCGAAGGCTCGGGGCATCATGCCGCAGACCGCGGCCGGCATCGTGCTCGGGTCCCTGATCGTCATCAATTTCTACCGTCCGCTTTACCCGTACGTGGGCGGGACCTTGTTCTGGACCACGCTGTGCATACTGGCGGTCATGGTCACACGGCTCTTTTCCCGACGGGCCGTGGAGGGCGCTCTTGAGGACATTGCGGTCACGGCTGCAGGCATCTTCTACGTTGCACTGCTGTTCGGGTTCCAGGTCGCGATCCTTGCAGGCGGTCCCGGGAAGAGGTGGCTGGTGTTCCTGTACCTGGTGATCTGGGCATCGGACACGGGAGCGTACTATGTAGGGACGGCCTTCGGCAGGCACCGTCTCTACGAGAAGATCAGCCCCAAGAAGAGCATTGAGGGGCTTCTGGGCGGGCTGCTTGCGTCCATGATCATTGCGCTGCTCTGCAAAGTGTGGCTCGTGCCATCGGTCGGCCTCCTCGAAGCGGCCGTTCTCGGAGCTTTCCTTGCGGCAGTCGGCACCGTGGGAGACCTTGTTGAATCGCTCATAAAGCGGAGCGCCGGGGTCAAGGACTCCGGGTCCCTCATCCCCGGGCATGGCGGTATCCTGGACCGCATGGACAGCATGCTCTTCGCCGCTCCGGTGCTGTTCTACTATCTGAGAATGAGATGAGGAACGTCCGGGAGACAGGGGCCAGGAGACAGAATACAGAAGAGAACCGGTTGCATCTTCCGTATCTTCCCCTGACCCCTGGCCCCTGACACCTGCATTATGAAAAAGATCGCCATACTCGGTTCCACCGGCTCCATCGGCACCTCGACGCTCGCGGTTGCGGAACAGTTCCCGGACCGGTTCAAGGTCGTGGCCATTGCCGGAGGGAACAACAGTAAGCTCCTGGAATCGCAGATCCGGAAGTTCAAACCGTCCCTCACGGCCATTGCGGACGCGAAGGCCGCGGAATCCCTGCGGAAGAAGTGCAATGATATGCCGGTCAGGATCGTCTCGGGCGTGGAAGGGATGATCGAGGTAGCGACAGCGGAGGATGCGGACATCACCGTGTCCGCCATCGTAGGCACCGCAGGCCTCGTGCCCACCATTGCGGCGATCCAGGCAGGCAAGGACATCGCCCTGGCGAACAAGGAGGTGCTCGTCACCGCCGGGGAACTGGTCATGGCGGAGTGCCGCAGATGGAACGTACGGCTCTTCCCGGTGGACAGCGAGCACAGCGCCATCTTCCAGTGCCTGCATTCGGGACAGCGCGGCGACGTGAAGCGGCTCATTCTTACGGCGTCGGGCGGCCCGTTCCGGAACCATTCGAAAGATGATCTTGCAAAGGTGAGGCTGGCCGAGGCGCTCAAGCATCCGAACTGGAGCATGGGCAGGAAGATCACCATCGATTCGGCCACGCTCATGAACAAGGGGCTCGAGGTGATCGAGGCGCACTGGCTCTTCGGCATGGCGCCGGAGCAGATCAAGGTGCTGGTCCACCCTCAGAGCATCGTGCATTCGCTCGTGGAGTACCGGGACGGATCCGTCGTTGCCCAGCTCGGCATGCCCGACATGAAGGGGCCCATTGCCTACGCACTTTCCTATCCAGAGCGGCTTCCCGATGTGTCGCCGGGTCTCGATCTCGCGTCCATCGCCACGCTTACCTTCCAGGAGCCGGACCGGGACCTGTTCCCCTGCCTGGGCTACGCCTATGATGCGCTCAAAGCGGGAGGCAGCATGCCGGCCGTCCTGTCCGCGGCCAACGAGGTGGCGGTCAGATATTTCCTGGAGGAGAAGATCGGGTTCCTCGATGTCCCCCGGGTCCTGAAGTTCGTCATGGAGGCCCACACACCGGTCTCCCTCAAGACCGTGGACGAGGCGCTTGAGGCGGACCTCTGGGCGCGGCAGGAGGCGGAAAAGGTCATTGCGGATCTCGGATTGCGGATTGCGGATTAAAGACCATAACAGGGAACCGCGAAGGCGCAAAGGACGCGAAGGAAATCTTGGAGATCTTGCAGTAAAGCAAAATAACTTTTGTTTTTGACGTTCTTCGCGTTCTTTGCGTCTTCGCGGTAAACATTCTTTCCTTAGGAGTTGAAATGACCTTAGTATATTTCTTGATCGTGATCGGCATCCTCGTATTCGTGCATGAGTTCGGCCACTTCATCATGGCGAAGCGGGCCGGCGTGCGCGTGGAGAAGTTCTCCCTCGGCATGGGGCCGAAACTGTTCGGCTACAAGAAGGGCGACACGGACTACATCATTTCGGCGCTTCCGCTCGGAGGATACGTGAAGATGGCCGGCGAGAACCCCGATGAGGAGCCCACGGGCGCGCCGGACGAGTTCCCGTCCAAGACCGTCTGGCAGCGCGCAAAGATCGCCGCGGCCGGCTCACTCACGAACATCGTGCTCGCCTTCCTGCTGATGCCGTTGGTGTTCATGGTCGGCACCTACGCCGAAGGCCCGGCGAAGGTCGGGTTCGTGGAAAAGGGCTCTCCCGCAGAGAAGGCCGGGTTCCAGGCGGGCGACGTGATCGAGGAGATCAACGGCAGGCGGATCAGCGACTGGACCAAGGCCCTGACGCTCATTGCGGTGAATCCCGATACGGACGTTGCGGTCACGCTGGACCGGAACGGCGAGAAAAAGGTCCTCGCGCTCCGGCCCGAGGCGGTCTCGGAGCTCCGGATCGGATCCTCGGGGCTCATGCCGGACATGCCTGCCGAGATCGGCAGGCTCCGGCCCGGACTTCCCGCGGAAAAGGCCGGCCTCAGGGTGAACGACAAGATCCTAGAGGTCAACGGCAAAACGATCTATCACTGGAACCAGTTCTCGCTCATGGTGAAAGAGAGCGAGGGCAAGGACCTTCTGATCCTCCTGTCGCGCGAGGGGAAGCGCGAGCAGAAGACCATCAAGCCCGTCATGGACGGCGGGCGGTTCGTTATCGGCGTCGAACCAGCTGTCCGGCTGGTCTTCAAGAAGTACGGCTTCTTCGAGTCGGTGCAGATGGGATTCACCAAGACCGTCGAGACCGCCGACCTGACCTTCATCACGCTCAAAAAACTGTTCACATTCTCGCTCTCCATCAAGACGCTGGGCGGGCCGGTCATGATCGCCCAGATGTCGGGGCAGGCCGCTGCGGCGGGGCTTTCGGCCTTCATCGCGCTCATGGCGACCATCAGCCTTTCCCTCGGCATGCTGAACCTGCTGCCCATCCCGGTGCTCGACGGGGGCATGCTCCTGTTCCTCGCCATCGAGGCGGTCCGGAAGCGGCCCCTGAGCCAGAAGGTCATGGAAGTCAGCCAGGGCATCGGCGCGGCGCTCTTGATAACCCTGATCGCGGTCGTATCGTACAACGACGTGATGCGGCTGTTCTTCAGCAAATAACGACGCTTGCAGGCCTGCAGGCTGGCAAGCATGCAAGCTCGGGCGGAACGCGAGACCCATGAATCCCATTCCCCGCAAGAAGACCCGCCAGATAACGCTCGGCCCCGTGAAGATCGGCTGGGGCGCGCCGGTGGTGGTGCAGTCCATGTGCAACACGAACACCCGGGACGTCGCGGCGACGCTGGCACAGATCGATCGGCTTGAGGCCGCCGGCTGTGAGGTCGTGCGGCTCGCGGTCCCGGACGAGGACGCAGCGAAGGCGCTCGGGAATATCAGGAAGGGAACGAAGGTCCCCCTGGTCGCGGACATCCATTTCAGCCATACCCTCGCGATGGAAGCAGTGAAGCAGGGCGTGGACGGGCTACGGATCAACCCGGGCAATATCGGCGGCAAGGACAAGGTCAGCGAGGTCGTGAAGGCCTGCAAGGAAAGGAAGATACCCATCCGCATCGGCGTGAACGCCGGCTCGCTCGAAAAGCATCTGCTCGAGAAGTACGGCCATCCCACGCCCGAGGCCATCGTCGAGAGCGCCTTCGGCCATCTACGCATCCTCGAGGACCTGGATTACGGGGAGATCAAGGTCTCGCTCAAGGCATCGGACGTGCTCACGACGGTTGAGGCGTACCGGCTCTTCGCGACGCAGTCGGACTACCCCGTGCACATCGGCATTTCCGAGGCGGGGACCATCCACGCCGGCACGATCAAGTCGAGCGTGGGCCTCGGTATCCTTCTGGCCGAGGGCATCGGCGATACCATGCGGGTCTCGCTTACCGCAGACCCGGTCGAGGAGGTCCGCGTCGCCTACGAAATATTGAAATCCCTCAAGGTCCGGCAGCGCGGCGTGAACCTCATCTCCTGCCCCACCTGCGGCAGGACCGAGATCAACATCATCGGACTTGCCGAGGAAGTAGAGCGGCGGCTCAGTCACATCAAGGAGCCGCTCACGGTGGCGGTCATGGGCTGCGTGGTGAACGGCCCCGGCGAGGCGCGCGAGGCGGACATCGGGATAGCCGGCGGCAAAGGCGTGGGAATGCTGTTCAGGCACGGCGAGATCGTCAGGAAGTTCGATGAGAAGGACCTGGCGGATGTGCTGGTGAAGGAAGTGGAAGAGATCGTTAAGAGTAGACAGTAGACGGTAGACGGTAAACAAGAGAAAAAAGCAGACGGTAAACGGTAGCGGCAAACAGGAGACAGGAAACTGCAAGCATCAAAGCCTTTCCCGTATACCGTATGCTGTATACCGTCTACCGCTCTTCGGAGGTTCCATGCGCTATTCCAAGCTGTTCATTCCGACCCTGAAAGAGGCGCCCGCGGACGCCGAGGCCGTCTCGCACAAGCTCATGGTGCGGGCCGGCTTCGTGCGCCAGCTTGCGGCCGGGCTCTACATCTATCTACCGCTGGGCATCCGGGTGATGGAGAAGATCAACCGCATCATCCGCGAGGAGATGAACGCCATCGGCGGCCAGGAAGTGACCATGCCGGTGCTGAACCCGGCGGAGGTGTGGCAGCAGACGGGAAGGTGGGATGCCATCGGCGACGAGATGTTCCGTTTGAAAGATAGGGGCGGCCGCGATATGTGCCTTGCCATGACCCACGAGGAGACCATGACCTGGCTCGCGGCGCACGACATCCGCTCCTACCGGGAGCTGCCCCAGATCTGGTACCAGCTCCAGACCAAGCTCCGGGACGAGGCGCGGCCCAAGAGCGGTGTGCTCCGGACCAGGGAGTTCACGATGAAGGACTCCTACAGCTTTGACAAGGACGAGGAGGGGCTGGACCGGTCCTACCAGCTCCATTTCGAGGCATACAAGAAGATCTACAGCCGCTGCGGCATAAAATTCCACGTGGTCCAGAGCGACACGGGCATGATGGGCGGATCCATGGCGCATGAGTACATGGCGCCCAGCCCCGCGGGCGAGGACGACGTGGCGCTCTGCGATGGCTGCGGCTATGCGGCGAATACGGAGCTTGCCCTGTCCGTGCCGCAGCCGACCGCGGCGTCGAACGACGGCTACGAAGAGATCGCCACACCCGAACGGCGGACCATCGATGAGGTGACTCGTTTCCTGAAGGTCACGCCCGACCGGCTGCTGAAGTCCATACTCGTCATGACCGATAACGGACCGGTGCTGGCACTGGTGCGGGGCGACCAGACCCTGCACGAGAAGAAGCTTGCCAAGCTCGTCGGCCGCCACCGGCCGGCGCAGAAGGACGAGGTCAAGGCCGCCCTCGGCGTGCCGGCAGGGTTCATCGGCCCCATGGGGCATACAATAAGGAAGATCGCCGACCGCATTCTTCAGCAGGGGACCTATATTGCAGGTGCGAACAAGGAAGGGTACCATGTGAAGGGAGTGGCCGCAGACAAGCATTTCAGCGACGCCGAGTACGCAGACATCCATACTGCCGTGGCGGGCGACGCCTGCGCTCAATGCGGCAAGCCGATCCACATCGAGCGGGTCATCGAGATCGGGAACATCTTCAAGCTCGGGACGAAATACTCGGCTCCGCTCAAGGCGAACTATCTTGACGAGCAGGGCAACGAGAGGCCCATCATCATGGGAAGCTACGGCATCGGACCTGCGCGCATCGCTGCCGCGGCTGTCGAGCAGGGTCATGACGAGAACGGCATTATCTGGCCCCCGGCCATAGCGCCCTACCAGATATTGATCGTGCCGGTGAATATGAAGGACCAGGGCTCTGTGGACGTTGCAGAAGAGATGTACCAGGCCTTGGAGGAAAAGGGCATCGAGGTGTTGATGGACGACCGTGACGAGCGCGCGGGTGTCAAGTTCAAGGATGCTGACCTCGTCGGCATCCCCGTGCGTATCATCATCGGCGAGAAGAACCTGAAGGAAGGCCTGGCGGAGCTCAAGGACCGCAGGACGGGTACCATCGAGAAGGTCAAGGTCTCCGACGCCGTGGATGCCGTCGTGAAGAAGATCGTGATGGAAGGATAACGGCAGTTCAAAGCGCACAGTTCAAAGTTCATGGTGTGCATGCACAGTCTGTTTTTTCTCTGAACGACGAACTCAGAACTCTGAACTGGAGGTATCATGGACCAGGACATCGAGAAGATCAAAGCGGTCATTGCGGAGAAGAGCAAGCGGTACCAGTCAAAGATGGGCGAAGTGACCTTCGCCGGCATCGAGGGCGGTACCGTGAAGATCGCTCCGTCGGGCTTCTGCTGGCGTTGACACGTCACCCGGATAGCCCTGGTCGAGGGCTTGCAAAAGGAGCTGAGCGCGGCGTTCCCCTGGGTCAAAAGGGTCATTGTGGTCAGGCCGGAGCCGTGAATCCAAGAGCGAGTGCGCCCCCCGCGGCTTATCGCGGGGTTAGCGAACGAATAGAATAACGATAGTTCCTTGAGGATCGAAGCTCCATGCCTCTTGCAATAGGGAGCTTGAATCCAGGAGCGAGCGTAATCCCCGCAGTTTGCTGTCGGGTTAGCAAGCGATTAGGATAAATATATATCCTGCGGATCGAAGATTCCCTGCAGCGGGGCTGCAGGGAGCTTCAATCCAGGAGCGAGCGCATTCACTGCAGCTTGCCGCAGAGAGGTGCAATTGCACAAAAAAAGCTTGAATTCCCGTGGTGAAGTGCCTATAATTTACTCCATTGGAGGCTCACACCATGGCCGATGATGCTTTAAGACTGAAGCTCACCCCCCAGCAGAGTGCAGAGATCAAGAAGCAGATCGGTTTCGAGCTTACTGAGATCTATCTCACCAAGCGTGCCTTGAACAAGCTCAGGGTGTTCCGGCTCCGCCTCAGCGAGGACCAGCAACAGAGCATCGCCGATGCCTGGGGGCAGAAGGTGAAGGAACTGACGGTTACGCGGTCGGTGGCAACGCGGATCATGTAGTTAGTACCGGTCCCGTCCGGTGCCCGCATGGCCCCTTCAGATACTATTTATCCTGTTCATTCTGACGACATACCATGAAAGGAGGTGACCTTCCTTGAGAAAACTGTTCGCAGTACTGCTTTCATTGCTTATCGTAGCGGCATTCGTTCTTATCGGCTGCGAGAAGAAGCCCGCACCCCCGAAACCTGCCCCGGCCCCGGTGGTAACGCCGCCGCCCGCACCGGCTCCCGCACCGGCGCCAGCTCCGGCACCGACGCCAGCTCCGGCACCTGCGAAGCCCGCGAAGAAGTAATAGCCTGCGGGAACGATCAGCTTGAGATCCTATCAAGGCCCCCGTCTGGGGGCCTTTTCTTTGGCGAGAGCAAGGGCTGACCGCGCACCGGATGCAAAGGGCGCCTTGGATTCAACATCATTTGCCGCCGAGAACTTGGCCGCAGACCACAGGCAGGTTCACCGGGAGAGGCCATGATCAGGAGCATGCTCGGCTTTCCTCTGTGTCCTCGGGGGTGAACAATAGGTTCTTCTCTTTCTTCATACATCATTTATGAACAGACTCACCACAGAGATGCTTTCCGATATCCTGCTCAGGGCGGGGAAGATCGGGCCCGAGCAGGCAAAAGAGATCAAGTTGAAGCAGGACGTCCAGCGGATGAAGATCCTGAAGGCCCGGGGCGACCATCTCCGGGGCAGGGTGCATCTCGAGGACGAGGTGTCCGCCATCGAGGTCGCCGTGAGCCTTGAGCTGGAGCTGCCCGGAGAGCCCGGCAAGAAGCTCACCGAGGACATGATCACCGAGGCCGTTGCCCGGCATGCCGGCATGCCGTTCAAGAAGATCGATCCTCTGATGCTCAATCCCGAGATCGTCACCCAGATTCTTCCCCGGGCCTTTGCCCGAAAGAACAGCGCCGTGCCGATCGAGCGGGCCGAGGACAAGCTCATTGTCGCCGTCTCGGACCCTTACAACCTCGAGGTCGTGGAGAACATCGAGCGGATGGGGTATAAGGTCGCCCGCGTGCTGTCGCCCAAGACGGACATCCTGAAGATCATCACCGAGTTCTACGGGTTCCGGTCCTCGGTGAGCGCTGCGGCCAAGGAGATGGGCTCGGAGGTGGACCTGGGGAACCTCGAGCAGTTCGTGAAGATGAAGGCCGTGAGCGAGATCGAGGCCACGGACAAGCACATCGTGAACGCCGTGGAGTTCCTGTTCCGCTATGCCTTCGACCAGCGGGCCAGCGACATCCACATCGAGCCCAAGCGCGACCATTCCGAGGTCCGGTTCAGGATCGACGGCATGCTCCACACGATCCATAAGGTCCCGAAGCAGGTGCACCCGGCGTTCGTCTCGCGCGTCAAGATGCTTTCCCGCATGGACATCGCCGAGAAGCGCCGGCCCCAGGACGGCCGCATCAAGACCGAATACAAGGGCCGCGAGGTCGAGTTCCGCGTGTCCACCATGCCCGTGGCCTTCGGCGAGAAGGTGGTCCTCAGGATCTTCGACCCCGACATCATCCTGCAGGACCTGGAAGAACTGGGATTCTCGCCGCGGGAATACGAGCTGTTCCGTTCCTTCATCACGCGGCCCCACGGCATCATCCTCGTCACCGGCCCAACGGGGAGCGGCAAGACCACAACGCTCTATTCGGCCCTCAAGACCATTTCCACTCCTGAAGTGAACGTGATCACCGTCGAGGATCCCATTGAAATGGTCTATGACCGCTTCAACCAGGTAGGCGTCCAGCCGCAGATCGGCGTCACCTTCGGCACGACGCTGCGGACCATCCTGCGTCAGGACCCGGACGTCATCATGGTGGGCGAGGTCCGCGATCTCGAGACCGCCGAGAATGCTGTTCAGGCTTCCCTGACCGGCCATCTGGTCTTCTCGACCCTGCACACCAACGATGCGCCCAGTTCCATCACCCGTCTCCTGGACCTGGGTCTGCCGGCATACCTCATCGCTTCCACGGTCGTGGGCATCATGGCCCAGAGGCTGCTGCGGAAAATCTGCAAACACTGCGAACGGTCGTACCAGCTGCTGCCCGAAGAGGCCGCTGCCGTGGGCCTCGCTTCGGACCTGAGCAAACCCATCATGGTGAAGTACGGCGAGGGCTGCGCCCAGTGCCGGGGCACCGGCTACCTCGGCAGGACCGGCATCTTCGAGGTCATGGAAGTGAACGACAAGATCCGTCCGCTGGTCACCGAGAAGGCCGATGCCGAGTTCATCAAACGGACGGCCATTGCGGACGGTATGGTGCCCCTCCGCGAGGGAGCGGTCCGGAAGATGCTGAACGGCGAGACGACGTTCGATGAAGTGATCCGCGTGACGGGGGAGAAGATCTGACAGAGTGAGGCCCGGGCACAGGAGCAAGGGTCCCGGTAAGCATTGAGCAGTTCTTGACCCCTGGCCATACAGCGTATTTACGGACAAGGGCATAAAGATTTTGCCACAGAGGTCTGCGAGGACACCGAGAAAAGATTACGAAAATTCAGTTGTAGCCGGCCCTTCTCGGTGCTCTCTGTGTTCTCTGGCGGGGACAGATGGTATCAATACTATGCACTCCTTTATAACTATGGATTCGTTCACCACATTTCTTTCCGAACACGTGTACCTTTTTGCCGGAGTGCTCGCCAGCATCCTGATGGCGGCCTTCTTCGCCGCATCCGAAACGGCCATGCTGTTCGCGAACAAGGCGCGTCTGCATCAGCTTGCCGATGCGGGGAACGCCCGGGCCGGAGCAGCGCTGAAGCTCGCCCTTGAGCGGGAACGTTTGCATAGCGCCCTCCTGCTGGTGGAGAACTTCTTCCTTGTCCTGGCGGTGGTCTTGAGCACGGTCATCGCGCTTGACCTGTTCGGCGGAACGCTTGCGGCGATTGTGGTGACGGCGGTCGTGATGAGCATCGTGGTCGTCTTGTTCGCCAAGCTCGCGCCCAAGGGGCTCACCGCGCGCGATCCTGACAGCCTGGCACTCATTGTTGCCTATCCCATGCTGTTCGTCATGAAGATGGTCTCCCCCGTTTCCCGCATGGTCGCCGCCGCCGCGGATCTCTTCTCCGGTCCCGCCGCGACCCGGGGGCTTTCCTGCACCGCGGTGGTGACCGAGGAAGACATCAAGGCGATGATAAACCTCGGCGAGGAGGAGGGGGCCCTCAAAGAGGAGGAGAAGGAGCTCCTGCACAAGGTCTTTGAGTTCGGCGACACCCTGGCGTCGGAGGCCATGCGGCCGCGTACCGAGATCGTCAGCATCCCTGCCGCCGCGGCGATCAAGGACGTGCTCGCGCTGGTCTCTGAGTTCGGTTTTTCGCGCTACCCGGTCATCGAGCAGACCGTGGACACGGTCACCGGCATCCTGTATATCAAGGACATCCTGATCGCCATGTCCGCGGGCGACGTGAAACGCGAAGACCCGATCCAGCCGTTCGTCCGGCAGTCCTACTTCATCCCCGAGAACAAGAAGGTCAGCGAGCTTCTCGCCGAGATGCAGCGGGACAAGTTCCAGATCGCCATCGTCATCGACGAGTTCGGCGGCACGGCGGGCCTGGTGACGCTGGAGGACCTCATCGAGGAGATCGTTGGCAGCATCCACGACGAACTGGAGTCCGTGGACAGGGACGTGGAGGTTGTTGACGAGAAAAATGTGATGGTGTCCGGCCAGTCGGAGATCGACGAAGTGAACGAACTCCTCGACACCCGCATCCAGACGACGGATTTCAACACCATAGGAGGGTTTGTCTTCGGGCTCTTCGGCAGGATGCCCAGGGCGGGCGAGCAGATCCGGTACAAGGACCTCAAGTTCGAGGTCCTGGAGCTCGACGGGAGGAAGATCGACAAGATCAAGATCACGAAATTATAAAAGAGCACCATGACGGGGGGGAATATCAAAAGGATATTTGACACTGATGACACTGAGAAAGTCTATGAAACATCCAGCCCTTCCTTTTCATAGCCTTGTCTGTATCCTCAGTGTCTGAATGGTTATTTCCAATCTCTGTGTCCCTGTGGTGGACGTTGATATTTTTTTGGGAGGTGTATCGTGCGGAAGAAAGTAACGGTTATCGGAGCAGGCAATGTGGGCGCGACGCTCGCGCAGCGGATCGCGGAGACGGACCTCGCTGACGTGGTGCTGGTGGACGTGGCGGAGGGTGTGCCGCAGGGCAAGGCGCTGGACCTTGCGGAGTCCGGCCCCATCCTGGGGTATGACTCGCGGCTGACCGGGACGAACGGCTACGATGATACGGCGGGATCGGATGTGATCATCATCACGGCCGGGCTGGCGCGGAAGCCGGGCATGAGCCGGGATGACCTGCTGGCGGCGAATGGCGACATCGTGAAGGCCTGCGCAACGGAGTCCGGCAAGCGGTCACCCAAGGCGGTCATGATCGTGGTGACGAACCCCATGGATGTGATGGCCTTCGTGGCAATGAAGGCGACGGGATTTCCCCGCGAGCGCGTCTTCGGCATGGGCGGCGTGCTCGACTCGGCCCGATTCCGGACGTTCATCGCCATGGAACTGAAGGTGTCGGTCGAGAACACCCACGCATTCGTGCTCGGCGGGCACGGGGACACCATGGTCCCGCTGCCGCGCTTCTCGACCGTGGCGGGCATCCCGATCACGGAGCTCCTGAGCACCGACCGGATCAACAAACTGGTCGAGCGGACGCGGAACGGCGGGGCCGAGATCGTATCATTGCTCAAGACCGGGAGTGCGTACTATGCGCCGTCCGCGGCGGCGCTCGAGATGGTGGAAGCTATCCTTCTGGACAAGAAGAAGATCCTCCCCTGCTCGGCGCTCCTGGAGGGCGAGTACGGCGTGAAGAGCGTGTTCGCCGGAATTCCGGTGAAGCTCGGCGCCAAGGGCATCGAGCAGTTCGTCGAGGTAAAGCTCAATGCAGAGGAGAAGGCCGGGTTCATGAGGTCCGTGGAGGCGGTGAGGTCGGGATGCGCGAAATTCATGTAGACGAGATCCGGGACAATGTGGCGCAGATCTGCATCGAGGCCGCCTACGACCTGAGCGAGGACGTCTGCACGGCCTTCGACCGGGCGCAGGAGACCGAGACCGCGCCTGCGGCCAAAGCGGTCATCGGCCTCCTGAAAGAGAACGCCCGCATCGCCCGGGAGGACCGCATCCCCATCTGTCAGGACACGGGCATCGCCGTGTTCTTCGTCGAGATTGGACAGGACCTGCGGATCAAGAATGGGTTCCTGACCGACGCCATCAATGAAGGGGTGCGGAAAGGCTACAAGGAGGGCTACCTCCGGAAGTCCGTGGTCGACCCCCTGACGCGGAAGAACACCGGCGACAATACCCCGGCAATCATCTACACCGAGGTTGTGCCGGGCGACAAGCTCAGGATCTCCTTCATGCCCAAGGGCGCGGGGAGCGAGAACATGAGCGCCATCAGGATGCTCCGCCCCACCGAAGGGATCGAGGGCATCAAAGATTTCGTTCTGGAATGCGTTAGGAAGGCAGGGGCCAATCCCTGTCCGCCGATCGTTGTCGGCGTCGGCATCGGCGGCACGTTCGAGAAGGCTGCGGTGATGGCGAAAAAGTCGCTCCTTCGCCATATCGGCAGCCCCAATCCGAAGCTCGAACTCGCGGCGCTCGAAGAGGATCTGCTCAAGGCGGTGAACCGGATGGGCATCGGGCCCGAGGGGTTGGGCGGCGAGGTGACTGCCATGGCCGTGCACGTGGAGAGCCATCCGTGCCATATCGCGAGCCTGCCCGTGGCGGTGAACATCAACTGCCACGCAGCACGGCACAAGACGATCATTCTGTAAAGAAACCACGGATGACCAAAAGTAGGCGCCTCTAGGCGACACGGCCAGAACCTTTTCACCACAGAGGACGCAGAGAACGCTGAGGAAGATTCAATGTCTTTTTAATAATTCAAGCTCAAATCTTTTCTCTGCGCGCTCCGCGATCTCTGCGGTAAATACATGGTGATTCATGACTGAACCTATCAAAATAACTCCTCCCCTGACCGACGAGGTCATCACAAAGCTCAAGGCAGGCGACCGGGTACTGATCACCGGTGTTATCTACACGGGCAGGGACATGGCGCACAAGGCCATGGTCGAGGGCCACAGGAAGGGGCAGCCGTTCCCCTTCGATCTTGCGGGACAAGTACTGTACTATACCGGTCCTACTCCGGCGCCGCCGGGACGGCCCATTGGTGCGGCGGGCCCGACCACGAGCTACCGCATGGACAAGTATGCGCCGTACTTACTTGAGCACGGGCTCAAAGGCATGATCGGAAAAGGACCGCGCGGAACCGAGGTCAAGGACTCCATCAGGAAGAATACGGCCGTCTATTTTGCCGCCATCGGCGGTGCAGGCGCGCTCATCTCAAAGGCCATCAAGAAGGCCGAGGTCATCGCGTACCCTGAGCTCGGCACCGAGGCGGTCATGCGGCTCGAGGTGGAGGACTTCCCCGCCTTTGTGGTGAACGATGTCCACGGCGGAGACCTTTACGAGATGGGAGTCAGGGAGTACGGCGAAGTAAAAGAGAAATAAGAAAAAAGTGATTTTACCGCAGAGGACGCAGAGGAAAAAACGACCGAACACGAATGTCACGAATAAACGAATAGCACGAATGAATGCAGGACCTTGATTTAGATCTATTCGTGTCATTAGTCCCATTCGTGTCATTCGTGATAAAGCTTTTGATCATGCTTCAGGAGGATTTAGATGACGATCAAGTCAAAGATCAGGACCGTGCCAAACTACCCCAAGAAAGGCATCATGTTCCGCGACATCACCACGCTCATCAAGGACCCCGTGGGGTTCCGGCTGGTGATCGACACGATCACGCAGCGGTACATCCATGAGAACTACAACTTCAACGTCATCGTGGGTATCGAATCGCGCGGGTTCATCATCGGCGGCGCGCTGGCCTACACGCTCGGCAAGGGATTCGTGCCCATCCGAAAGAAGGGCAAGCTGCCGGCCGAGGTGGTCTCGCAGGAGTACCAGCTCGAGTACGGCACGGACAGGATTGAGGTCCACAAGGACGCCATCAAGAAGGGCGACCGGGTGCTGCTGATCGACGACCTGCTTGCCACAGGCGGCACGGCGCTTGCTGCCGCGGCCCTCATCGAGAAGCTTGGCGGTACGATCGTGGAGATGGCCTTCATCGTGGATCTGCCGGACGTGGGCGGGAAGAAGAAGCTCAAGGAGAAGGGTTATAAGGTCTACGCGTTGACGGAGTTCGAAGGGGATTAAGACCATCCCGGACAAGGACGGAACGGGAAAGGCCCTGCTCGGTATTTGCAGGGCCTTTTTTATTGCATGGTCATTAATAGAGCAGCGGGGTCAGTGCACCGAGCAGGAGATGCACGGGTCGTAGGACCGGACGAGCATCTGGGCGAGGAGCTCGATGTCCCGGTCCTTCTTTCCTTCTTTTGCATACTGCTCCGCCAGCGCGGTCAGGTCATGCTGGATGTTGGCGTGGTTCTGGCTCGTAGGGATCACGCAGTCGCTCTTAACGATCCTGCCTTCCCTGTCGAACTCGTAGCAGTGGTAGAGGATCCCGCGCGGTACTTCCACGGCACCCACGCCGACACCTTCCTTCGGCACCACCTTCTGCCGTGGCTCCTTCCAGTCCGAATCGATCATCCCGTTGATCAGGTCGATCGACTCCATGACCACATGCACGCATTCCACGAGCTGGGCGATGTTGTTCATGAAGGGATTGTGGTTCACCGGTCTGAGCCCGAAGCCTTGCGAGATCTCTTTGGCTGCCGGGTGGAGGAACTCGAAGTTGTTGTTCAGCCGGGCGAGGGCGCCGACTGCCAGGGACGCGCGCGAGAGCTTGCTCCATTTGGAGGTCGACGTGGAGACCATATATTCGTTCGTCATTAGCCGGTACTCGTGCTCTTTCTTCACCACGCCGTCGGTCGAGACGAGGTCGCCGCCGATGAAGGGATAATCGCTCTTGCCCTTGAGCGACACGAACTCGGTTTCGCGGCTGAAGTCCGGCAGGCTGAACTGGTGGAAGAGCTCGGCGGTCCGGGTGAGATCATCCACGATGTCCTGGAGCCGGTACTTGAACGTGCGGAGCTCTTCCTTCTTCGGCAGCATGGTGAACCCGCCCACGATTGTCCGGGTCGGGTGCATGCGCCTGCCGCCGACGCAATCGCAGAGGTCGTTCGCCAGGAGCTTGATCTTGGCTGCGCGCTTCACCACGTCGGGGTGGGAGTTGATGAGCGGGAACACGCTGCCCACGTTCACGAAATCCGGGGCCGCAAGGAAGTAGAGATGGAGGATGTGGCTCTGGAGCGTCTCCATGTGCTTGAGCAGGATGCGAAGCTTCTTCGTCTGGTCCGTCGGCACGATGCCGAAGGCGTTCTCAACCGCCCGGATGCTGGCGAGCGTGTGCCCGATGGAGCAGATACCGCAGATCCTGCCGCAGATCCAGGGCGCGTTCTCCCACTTCTTGTTGACCAGCATGGCCTCGAAGAAGCGCGGCGTCTCGACGACCTCCCAGGCCGCTTCCTCGACCTTCCCGTCCTTGATGGCGATCCTGATGTTGCCGTGGCCTTCGACCCGGGTGAGATGGTGTATGTCGATGGACTGGGAAATTTTCATATGAGTCAATAGTATTTGCCACAGGGCACACAGAGTTCACCGACGAGAGAAGGATCGCGAGCTTTTCACTGTGCTCTCGGTGACCTTGGTGGCAAAAATCCCTTCTGTAGTTATTTTGCAGTCTGCCTTCTTAATTCTGCTGCGTGTACAGCGAATCCCCCGAAGCACTCCAGCCGATCGAGCATCGTCTCCTCGGAGAATCCGTACTTCTTCATGATCTCCCGCATCTGGTCCACATTGGCGTCCACGGTCGGGCCGCGGCAGCCCCAGCATCCGAAGCGGCTGTTCGGGCACCATGAATCGCATCCGCCCCGGGTGATGGGCCCCAGGCAGGGTTCGCCCAGGTCGAAGAGGCAGGTGTTCTCGTTCGCCTTGCACTCCATGCAGACAGGGTATTTGGGATGGACGATGGTCTTCCCGAGCACCACGTTCGTCACGATCTTCTCGACCTCTTCCTTCTTGACCGGGCATCCGTAGATTTCAAGGTCCACCTTCACGAAGTCCCCGAGCGGTCTCGCCTCGTCGTTCGTCTCGATGGGGTTGGATCCGTAGACCTCCCGCCTGACCCACGCGGCGTCCTGGAACCGGTTCCTGAGCTGGTTCACACCGCCGAAGCAGGCGCAGGAGCCGAAGGCCACGAGTACGGCTGCCTGCCCGCGGATTTTCTTAAGCCGCTCGATCTCATCGCTGCGGGTGACGCTGCCCTCGACAAAAGCAATGTCGTAATCATCATGCTTTTCCGTCATGGCCTCGCGGAATGTCCGCACGTTTACGAGGGACAGAAAGTCGAGCAGCGTGGCCTCGTTGTTCACAAGCTGGAGCTGGCAGCCCTCGCAGGAGGAGAGCTCGAAGAAGGCGACCTTCGGACGGTGAACGGGCAGTCCGAGGTAGGTCCTGGTCTCGCTGGCTTTCGAGTCCATTAGATGGCCTCTTTCAGGTTCATGACGGTCCAGTAGTCGAACACCGGCCCCTTGAGGCAGGTGTAGGTGGAGCCCACGTTGCAGCGGCAGCACTTGCCCATGCCGCAGTGCATCCGGCGCTCCAGGTCCACGAACATCTTCTGCATGGGCACGCCGCGCTCGGAGAGCATGGTGCAGACGGACTTGAACATGACGGGCGGGCCGCAGACGATGGCATACGTGTTGGCGAGGTAGGAATCGTCCCGGCCCTTCACGATCTCCTCCAGGACCTTGGTGGTGAATCCCACCGGCCCGGTCCAGGAGGGATCTGCTTTTTCCAGGATGATGTGGAGCCCGATGTCATCCTTCTTCCACATCTCGTACTGGAACTTGAAGAGCAGGCGGGAGGTGTCCTTCGTGCCGTACACGATGTCCACTTTGTCGAACATGCTCCGGTGCTCCTGCACGTGGGCGATGGGCGATCGCAGGGGAACGAGGCCCAGCCCGCCTGCGATGAGCAGGATGTTCCCGCCGTGCATGCGCTCCATGGGGAAGCTGGTGCCGAAGGGGCCGCGGATACCGACGCGCGTGCCACGCTCGGCCCGGCTCAGGAAGGTCGTCAGGTTTCCCACGGCTCGGATGCAGAGTTCGATGTCCTCATGGTTGCTCGGCGACGACGAAATGGAGATGGGCGATTCGCCGATGCCCGGAAGTTCGAGCATGATGAACTGGCCGGGGCGGAAGGAGAAGTGCCTGCGGTCCTCGTTGTCCAGTATCCGGATGCGGTACAGGTTCTCCTGTTCCGTGAGCTTGTATACGCTCGTGATCTCGGCCTTGTAAGTGAACTCGAAACTGTCGAGGTCGGCTTTGCGATGGTACCTGTGGTAGTGGGGGTGCACGTCGTGGAACGCGAGACGGTGGTCCATATCAGTGCTCCTCTCCCCGGACGCTTGCGATCACCTCGGGCACGGTGATGCCGGCAAGGCAGGCCTCGCCGCAGCGGCCGCAGCCCACGCAGAGAGACTCCTCGTAGGCTTCAACGAACCCGCGGTGCTTGTGGTAGTAGCGGTACTTGAGCCTGGTGCTCCGTTCGGGCCGGAAGTTGTGGCCGCCGGCGACCTCGGCGAAGTCCACGATATTGCAGGAATAGAGCGATTTGGTCTTCTTCGCGTGCTGGAGATCCACATCCACGGTCTCCTCCACGCCATAGCAGTAGCAGGTGGGGCAGACGTTGGCGCAGGTGCCGCAGCCCAGGCACTTGTCGCCCCACTGCTTCCAGACCGGGGACTGGAACTCCATGTCCAGGATCTTGGTGAGGTCCGTGGTGTCCACATGTGCGGTGAACTGCTTGTTCTTCTCCGCCACGGTCCGCATGTACTGCAGGTGGTCGGATTCCTTCGGTGCCTCCGTTTTCAGGTCCTTGGCGATCTCGTAGGCCTCGGCCGAAAGGATCTCGATGAAATACTTGTCGCCGATGTCCGTCAGGAAGAGATCGAAGCCGTGGAGCACGGTGTCGGCGCCCATGGAGCGGCAGAAACAGAAGGGCTGGGGCCGGCAGTCGATGCCGATGATGAACATGTTCTTCCGCTTCGCCGCGTAGTAGGGCATGGGATAGACAGGGCCCATCAGCACCTTGTCGAGCTTGTTCAGGGCGTTGATGTCGCAGGCGTGGAGCCCGAAGAGCACATAGGGCCGGTCGATGTTGTAGCCGATCTGCTTGGTCCATTCCCTGCCGCTTATCGTGAAGGTGGCGAGGTCCTCGCGGAAGGGGAGGAAGTACCGCTTTGCCGGGAGGCGGGTAGTGGTGTAGCTAAGGTCGAGCTTCTGAAAATCCGCTATCTGCTCGAAGGCGTAGAGGGGGGCGCCGTTCCGGTCCTTGCCCGTCGGGACCGGTCCGACAACCGCGTTCGTCTCGGCGAGCATGTTGTAGAGAGTTTTGATCTCGTTTTTTTCGGCGACACGGAAGAGCATGGTCGGCTACCACGATGAAAAAGTCAGATGAAAAAGATGAAGCTCAAAAGTGAAACTAGGCTAATTATAGCAGGCAGTGGCGAATATAATGCAATTTATTATTCATTGCGGGAATTTGGAGGGACGCGGATTCCGCCTTGAAGCAGGAAAGGTCATTCGTTGCGATAGGAAGGATCAGCTCAGGCCTGACACGAGCTGGTGGAGCGCCGGGTAATCGTTCTGCGCAGTGGTGGTCTCTTCCCGCAGCAGCCGGAGCGCCTCGGGGACGTACTTCAGGAAATACTTCTTGCCCTTCAACGCGGAGAGGAACCCGTACGCACCAAGTGCCTGCATGTGGCGCTGGAGTCGGCAGGAAAGCAGTGTTTCGCGGAAAGCGTCGGCGTCGAAGTCCTTCGCAGATCTTTTCATCTCCTCGATATAGTACGAGATAAGCCGCTCCCGCATCGTGTCGTCGAGCCGGTGGTAGGGGTCCCAGAGGATCGAAGCGAGGTCATAGGCCGGCGGGGCCATGCGGGCGCCCTGGAAGTCGATGACGTGGGGAATACCGGCTTTCATCATGATGTTCTGACTCTGAAAGTCCCGGTGGATGATCGCCGGCAGGAAGGAACTGACGGACTTCGCGAGGTTGTGAAGATCCTCATCGAGCGCTTTCCGGTCCGCGATCCGCGCTTTTCTGAGGCCGGTGACGAACCGCTCGAGGAAGTATGTTGTTTCCCAGCGCAAATGGTCGTAATCGAACATCCGTGATGCAAGCGGCGGGCACTCGTCGACGTGCTCCGATGCCCGGCCGTGGAGGCCGACGAGGATGTCGAGCACGCGGCGATAAAGGGCTTCAACGATGTCGGCGTCATGGGGGAACCTGAGCCAGGAGTGGAGCGACAGGTCGCCGAGGTCCTCGAAAAGCGCACGCTTGCCCGCCTCGTCGGTCCCGAGGAGGCGCGGAACCGGAACACCGTGGCTATGGAAGAACTTCGTGTAGGTGAGATGGCGTTCGTAGTCGGGATCCTCGCGGCCGCACTCCATCAGGACCGCGGAAAGCGTCCCCTTTTGCACCCGGAAATAGCGGCGGTCGGAACCGCCGAGGCCGATGAGGACCGCCTTCGCGATGCTGCCTTTGCCCGCGGCCGGGGCGTCGAAGTGGGAGAACAGCGGGCCGGCGAGGCCGACGTCCTTTTTCATCGCCCAATGGGTCGACGGCTGCATCTCGATCTCCCTGAGCGGGAGCTCGTAGTCGGGGCCGATGATGCAGTTCTCGTGGCTGCCGGCGACCTCCGTGCCGGGCATGATGATGCAGTTCCTGAGCGTGCTGCCGCCCCGCACCGCACAGCCCTGTTCGATCACCGCGTAGCCGTCCACATCGATCTCCCCGGCTCGCGCCGAGGAGGAGCAGTAGACCGTCTCCCCGATCATCCGAAGCGTGTCCAGGACCGCCGCGGCGTAGCTCGTGGGAGTGCCGATATCGCTCCAGTAGGAGCCGGTGAAGTCCACGGTCTTGACCTTGTAGCCGGCCCGGGAAGCGGCGATCCATGCGTCGGTCGCATGGGACACGCCGGGGGACAGGAACCTGAGGATGTCGGGCGAATAGACGGCCACGCCGGTGTAGGCGACCTTCTTGCCGATGCGGGCAGGGTTCGGCCGCGAGTCGCCCGGGTTCTCGACGTCGATCACGCAGTCGTTCTCGTCAATGACGACGTTGCTGAGCGCGGGATGCCGATGGGTCACGAGGGTGGCGATGTTGCCCGAGGCGAAATGGGCCTCGGTGAGCTTGCTGAACGAGATGTCCAGCAGGATGTCGGCGTTGTGGACGATGAAATGTCCCTCGGCAAGCAAGGGTTCGGCGTTCTTGAGCGCTCCGCCGGTGCCGAGCAGGGCGTCCTCATGAAAGAACGTTACCTGGTTCGCGTAGGAAGAGCTCCGGAACCACTCGCGGATCATCTCCGGCCGGTGATGGAGGTTGACGCCGATCTTGCCCTCGCAGATCGAGGTGAGCTTCCCAAGGATGATGCCGATGAGCGGCCGGCCGAGAAGCGGCAGCAGCGGTTTCGGGATGTGGTTCGTCACCGGCCTGAGCCGCTCGCCGAGGCCGGCTGCGGGGAGGAATATGTTGAGCGGGATCTTGGGCATGGGATAGATGCAGAAGTCAAAAATCAGGAGTCAGGTGAAAATCCAAGGGATGCAAACGGCTTTTCACCCCGAAGACGCGACCAAAAGTAGGCGCTTCTAAGCGAGGACGCCAGGAAATCCTGGACGGGGACTCTTAAGTCGTTACCTTCGCGACCTTAGCGCCTAAGCGGTTCATGACTCTTATCGGCTTCCTGTCCGGCTCCTTTTCATTTATACAGTAAGTACTGCCTGCGGACCTTCTCGAACGCCTTCGTTTCTTCCTTCCACCACGCTTCCATTTCCCTGATGTCCTTCCAGGCCTCGATGTCCTTCCGGAGCCGTTCGCTTCCCGCCAGGATGTCGATGGGCATCTTGATCTCTTCGTACTCATAGGGCGGCTGCTTCCAGGCGAAATGGCGGGGCCAGGTGTTGTGGACCGCCTTCAGGATCGCCACGCCGGTGCGGAAGGGTCTGAACTTCTCCCGGTCTGTCACATGGATCTGGGCGCCGCCGCAGAGCCTGCCCGCGTGTTTCTGGAACGTGGGTTGGAAGGAGATCGGCCGGAAGACGACACCGGAGAGCCTGAACTCTCTGAGCTCCTTCACGATGGTCTCGGGATCGATGAAGGGCGCGCCGAACATCTCGAAGGGCCGGGTCGTGCCGCGGCCTTCCGACAGATTCGTGCCCTCGAGCAGGCACATGCCGGGATAGACGAGCGCGGTGTCGAGCGTCGGCATGTTGGGCGACGGCAGGACCCAGGGGAGGGCGGTCTCATCGAACCACTGCCTCCGCTTCCAGCCCCGCATCGGAATGACGCGGTAATGGACTCCGGGATGGAACTGGTCCTCGAAATAATGCCCGATTTCCGCGATGGTCATGCCGTGCCGTATCGGCAGCGGCCTGAGGCCGACGAAGGACCGGTATCCGGGCTGCAGCACCGGGCCTTCGGTGAGACGGCCGCCGAGGGGATTCGGCCGGTCGAGCACGACCACGGTCTTTCCCTCCTCGCGGCAGGCCTGCATGCAGAGGTCCAGGGTCCATATGAAGGTGTAGTAACGGCTTCCCACGTCCTGCAGGTCGATGGCGAGGACGTCAATGTCTTTCAGCATTTCCGGAGAAGGTCTCCTGACCTTGCCGTACAGGCTATACACGGGCAGGCCGGTGGCGGGGTCGCGAAAGCCCTCCCACTCCACCATGTTGTCCTGCGTCTGTCCGTGGATGCCGTGCTGGGGGCCGAAGAGCGCACTGAGCCGAAACTTCTTCGAGCGGCGGAAGACGTCAACGGCATGCTCGAGCGTGTGGTCCACGCTCGCTGGATGCGCCACGAGGCCGATGCGCGCGCCCTTCAGGTCCTTGGGCCAGAGCTTCTCGACGAGGTCGAGGCCGGTCAGCGCCGCTTTCTTCAAAGCCATGGCCGGATTATAGTGAGTATCGGCGGTGATGGCAACAGAAATTTCCCCGCACGGTTGAAATATCGCGTTGTCTCCTCTATAATAGCGCCATGACGTACAAGGTCGTGGAGACAAGCACCGTGACGGACGAGGAGATCGAGCGCCTGGTGAACGCTTGGGACGCGAAGGGCTACGCCTTTGCCAGCATCCACTTCGTCACCACCCAGGCCTCCCGGCGTCCGGTGATGGCGTTTTTGTTCTTTACGGGGCCGGGCGATGAAAAATCACCCGGCATTTCGGACAGGACCGGCGTATGACCAGCAATCCGCTCCGCCAGCTTAAATCGGCGGTCTTCGCGCTCGTCCTTCTGGTGCTCATCGGGTCGGCAGGCTATGTGGTGCTCGAAGGGTGGTCCTTCCTGGATGCCCTGTACATGACCGTTACCACGATCACGACGGTGGGGTATATGGAAGTTCACTCGCTCAGCCGGACGGGTCGCCTCTTCACGCTGCTGCTCATCGTCTCCGGCGTGACAGTCCTGTTCTACACGGTCGGCAAGATCGCCCAAGTGATGTTCGAGGGCCAGTTCCAGCGATATTTCGGGAGGATGAAGGTGGAAAAAAAGATCGAATCGATGCGGGACCACTATATCATCTGCGGTTTCGGCAGGATCGGCTCGCTTATCTGCAAGGAGTTCGCGGCAAAGCCGCTCTCCGTTCGTTGTCGTGGAGAACAAGCAGGACGTGATCGAGAAGCTTGAAGCGGAGGACTACCCCTACCTCCGGGGGAACGCCACGGAGGACGAGACCCTGCTGAAGGCCGGCATCAAGCGCGCCAAAGGGCTCATCTCCGTCGTGACGTCGGATACGGAGAATGTGTACATTACCCTCACGGCCCGGGGGCTGAACCCCGACCTCTACATCCTTGCCCGGGCAGGCGAGGAAGGCTCCGAGGTCAAGCTGAAGCGCGCCGGCGCCAACAAGGTGATCTCGCCCTACCACATCGGCGGGAGCCGCATGGCCCAGGCCATCCTGCGGCCGAACGTCGTGGATTTCATCGAGATCGCGACGGGACGCGACCATTTCGATCTTCAGATGGAGGAGATCAGCATTCCCGCAGTGTCGTACTGCGTGGGCGAGAACCTGCTCTCCTCTGGCTTCCGCAAGCAGACCGGCGTCATCATCGTGGGCGTCAAGAAGACCAGCGGCAAGATGGTGTTCAATCCCGACTCACAGACCCGCCTCGACGCCCTCGATACCCTGATCATCCTGGGCGAGCCTTCGGCGATCACGAAGCTGGAGCAGCTCGTGGCCCTGAAGAACGCCAACGATGCGGCAATCAGCGGTACGCGGTAGATCTGTCCTCATGCCCCCGGTGCGTTAACGCTCCCTGCAGCAGGCATCAGGGCATCTTCGATCCCTGAGAATTCTCGTTATCCTAGCGCGGACAAGCCGGGATCAGATCCTTTGAACCGCCAGGGTGTGAAGGTCGCCGGAAAATCAGCAGCGCCTGATCTTACGCCCAAAACACGTTGCCGTCCTTCGCGTCTTCGCGGTAAAAATTTCCTGCCATTTTTAGAAGAGTTCGATCCTTGATCAATGGATCACCCGCTGACCCGCAGCAAACTGCGGGGACTGAGTTCGCTCATGGATTCATCTTCCTCTTGCCAAGAATGAGGCAAGTGTCGTATAGTAGGCACGCTCCGGTCAAGGAGCATCGTTGGCCACGTTGTCATTTAGCTCGCACTGGCGAAGCGGAAACGAAGGATATCCTGTCTATGAAACATCGTGCGGTCTTTCTGGTCCTTGTCCTATCACTGCTGTCCTATGCCGCTGCAGGCTTCAGCGGCTGCGGCAATAAACACAATTCCCTGTCAGCGATCATCGTGACACCGTTGGATCCGGTCGTTGCCATGGGGAAGACGCTTCAGCTTTCCGTTACCGCGATCTTTTCCGATGGGCTGATAGTGACATCGTGGTCCCAGGTAACGTGGCAATCATCGGATCCCGCAGTCGCGGCTGTCGGCAGTTCCGGTCTTGTATCCGTGTCCACGGTCACAACAGGTGCCGCAGTGATCACGGCAACGGATATCTTCCATCCGCACATCACCCGCAGCGTCACGGTCTACGTCACCGAACTTCTTTCCATCACGATATCTCCGCCGGACCCCATCATTAGCCTTGGCACCGTTTCATCCCAGACATTTTCGGCAACCGGTCTCTACTCGCTGAATACTCCCTCTGCCTGGTCTTCTTCTTCCACCTGGCCGCTGGTGGACCTGACGCAGCTGGTTTCCTGGGTCTCGTCGAGCACTGATGTTGCGGTGATCAGCACTGCTACGGGCACGCGTGGGATCGCTACGGCTGTCTATACGGGAACAACGGGAACAACGGGAATAACGACGATCACTGCAACGGACCCGATATCCGGTATGACGGGAACCACGACCTTGACAGTTAACCCTTGACGGTTCACGAGGGTGAGCTGCTGCACGTCACCGGTCGGGTGGATCCAGGAGCGAGCGTTGACCCCGCAGCTTGCAGCGGGGTTGGCGAGCGATGAGAATAATGATAGTTCCCTAAGGATCGAAGATCCCCTGCTACAGGGAGCTTCACTGTCCATCAAGGATACATCCGCCTTTATCCGGCGCATATCCGTTCGATCCGTGTCAAATGCCGTTCGCAGTATCATAACGTGTTTCTCGAGAGAGATGAGGAATAGACCTTGCCCGAGAGGGAACCGGTGAACGTGCTCATCGTCAAGAATGTTGCCGCCGAAGGCCCCGGCACCATTGAGGACCATCTCCGAGCTGCGAACATCCCTTTTACCCTCATCGACCTCGAACAGGGTCAAACCCTTCCGGACCTTCAGACCTATTCTCACCTTGTCATCATGGGCGGTCCCATGGCGGTCTACGAGATGGACCGCACCTCCTATCTCCGGGGCGAGGCCCGTCTCATCGAGAAAGCGATCAACGCGAACAAACACGTCCTCGGTGTCTGCCTCGGCGCCCAGATGCTTGCCCACGTCCTCGGTGCCCGGGTCTATCCGGGCCACACAAAGGAGATCGGCTGGTACGAGGTGACGCTTACGGAAGAGGGGATGCATGATTCCTGCATGGCGGCGCTCGCTGTACCCGGCAGACGTGCAGCACAGGTCTTCCAGTGGCATGGCGACACCTTCGATCTGCCTGAGGGAGCAGCACGACTGGCGTCATCAGAACTCTATCCGAACCAGGCGTTCCGCTATGGCGACCGGGTCTACGCACTTCAGTTCCATATCGAGGTCACACCGGGCATCGTCCACGGGTGGCTCAAGAACGAGAAGGGAATAGACTTTCCGTTGATCGACACCCGGTCAAAAGAGATCTACGGACCCTATCTCGCAAGGGCGGGAGGATTTTACCGGCGGTTCTTTGGAAGGTGAGGGAGGGGAAAACCGCCGTTTTTCCGCGAAGTTCCGTTCCAAAAGAATTGACAATACCGAAGCATAAGAGTATAATTTTTTAGGTGCATTATAATGAAGGAAAAAAGCAAAACATATGTCCTTACGTTGATCGCGCTTCTTACCCTGTCGGCCTATCTTCTGGCCGATACCGTCGATGCCATGATCGGCAGGAGCCTTGACGCATCCGCGAAGGTTTCGAGGCCCATGGACCAGGAGCGGTCAGTGATCGAGCCCCGCAGGGAGCTGTCCGACTATTCTTCGATCCTGGAACGCGGGCTCTTCGGAGAGGGCAAAGGCCCCTCCGCCGGTCCCGCGGCCGCAGAATCCTACTCTTCCTATACGCTCATCGGCACTATCGAGGGCGAGAGCTTTTCCGGGGCCGTGCTCGCCGATGCCACGAACCAGCAGGCCTTCTATCGCCGTGACCAGAAGCTTCCTGACGGTTCGATGATCGTGAAGGTGAAGCACGACCGGGTGACCCTCAAGAGGTCTGACGGGTCGACCGTCGAGCTCCAGACCGTCGACGACACGAAGATCGTGAACGTCGCGAAGGCGGTCCCGGGTAGCGGCGTCAGGAAGGTCGGCGAAGGCAGGTTCATGGTGGACCAGCGGGAGATAACGTCCAGCACCGAGAATCTGAACCAGGTCCTCACACAGGCCCGCGCCCTCCCCTATATGGAAGCAGGCAAGACCGTTGGTTTCCGCATCAGTGAGATCGTACCGGGCAGCATCTATGAGAAGATCGGGCTCCTGAACGGCGACGTGGTCCAGCGGGTGAACTCGCAGGACGTCGACGATCCGGGCAAGTTCTTCCAGCTCTACCAGGGGCTGAAGGACGAGAAGCGCATCTCCATCGACCTTCTCAGGAACGGCCAGCGGCAGTCCCTCAATTACGACGTCCGGTAGCACCGATCATGTAACCACTGGGTCGCCGGGGCACAGAGACATCCTTCCGATCATGCTCTCCGTGCCGCAGCCTCTCCGTGGTTCAATTATTCCTGGAGGTCCTCCCACGTGAAAAGAATCACGGCCCTGCTCCTCGCAGGGCTTCTTAGTATCGGCCCGGCCTTTGCCCAGACCGGCGCCCCGCCTGCGAAGGAGCGGCAGGAGTTTCCGAAGATCAGCAAGGCGGGGGACGACTACATCACCCTCAACTTTTCGAACATCGACATCGCCGCGCTCGTGAAGGTCATGAGCGAGTTAACGCGCAAGAACTTCATCCTCGACGAGAAGGTCACCGGCAAGGTGACGCTCATGACTCCCACCAAGATCTCTCCGGGAGAGGCATACCAGGTATTTCTTTCGGCGCTGGAGATCAAGGGCTTCACCGCCGTGGAGGACGGCAGGATCATCCGCATCGTCCCCACGGCGACGGTCAGGCAGAGCGGCCTCAGGGTGATGGAGGATGGTGACATGCAGGGTGAGGGCTATGTCACCAAGCTCATCCGCATGAACTACGTGAACCCCCAGGAGATCGTCCGGACGCTTACGCCGCTCATCACCAAGGACGGCAATCTCATCGCTTATCCCGCCACGAACTCCCTCATCATCACCGACTCCGTATCCGCCATCCGGAAGATCGAGAGGCTGGTCGCGGCCCTGGACGTCCCGACGCCCACGGGGAAGGGCAAGATCAACGTGTATTATCTCAAGCACGCGAGTTCCGAGGACATCGCCAAGGTCATGCAGGCGCTGGTGTCGAGGCTCCCGGTCCCGCCGGCGGGCGGCCAGGCCCAACCCGTTGGCCCGGCCACCATCCTCGAGGGAGCGGTCACTATCACCGCGGACAAGCTTACCAACTCTCTTATCATCGTTGCCTCGCCCATCGACTACGAGACCATGAAGGACGTTATCCAGAAGCTCGACATCCGGCGGCGGCAGGTGTACGTTGAGGCGGCCATCATCGAGATGGGGCTGACCAAGTCTCGGGAACTGGGATTTGAGTTCCAGGCGGCCAACCTCGATAAGCTGGGGAACAACCAGACCATGGTCATCGGCGGGACCAACTTCGGGGGTATCGGCCAGGCGACCTTGAACGGCCCCGCCGCGTTTGCCAATTTCACCGGCCTCGCCGTCGGGGCGGTGAAAGGGACCTTTACCTACAATGGGACGGAGTTCCTGAACATCGGGGCCCTGCTCCGCGCGCTCCAGTCGGATTCGGAAGTGAACGTACTGTCCACACCCAACATCCTGACGAGCGACAACCAGAAAGCCGAGATCATGGTGGGCCAGAACGTACCGTTTACCACCGGTCAGACGCAGAACGCGACAACCGGCAGCGGGAGCATATTCAATACCGTCGAGCGAAAGGACGTAGGCATCAAACTAACGATCACGCCGCAGATATCCTCTGATGATAGCATCCGGCTTGATGTCAACCAGGAGATCTCCGACGTTGTCCCGGCCTCCTACCTGAATCCCAGCGGCCTCGTCACCAATAAACGGTCGGCGATCACTACCGTCGTGGTAAAGGACCGCGAGACCATGGTCATCGGCGGTTTGATCAGGGACAATCTGAATACATCGGAGACCAAGGTGCCTTTCCTCGGAGACATCCCGCTCCTCGGCTGGCTCTTCAAGTACAAGACCACGAAGATCGAAAAGGTCAACCTCATGCTCTTTGTTACGCCCTATATCATCAAGAACGACGAGGATGCGCAGGACATCACGCGCCGCAAGGGTGATGCCCTTGAGAAGTTCCGCGATGAGCACCGCATCGAGAAGAAGAACGTGGGCAACCTCATCGAAACCCGCAAGCCCGCCGCACCAGGGAATCGTCCTGAATCGGGCGGAACGGACGTTCAGCCCGAAGGAAAGGATGAGTCCACGGGGGCAGGTGCCGTGGGCGCCCCGATGCCTGCGAACGAACTCGGTACGGAGCCGTCGGTCCCCATGACGGCCCCCACGTCCACGGGGGCAGGTGCCGTGGGTGCCCCGATGCCTGCGAACGAACTCGGTACGGAGCCGTCGGTCCCCGCGACGGCCCCCACGTCCACCGGCACGGACCCCGCGGAGGGACCGAGGTGAGACGCCTGCTCGGCGAGATACTCGTTGAGTCAGGACTTTCCCCCGAACGGCTCAAGAAGGCCCTCGACCTCCAGAAGAAACGGGGCGGCCGCATCGGCACGCTCCTGATACGGCTGAACTTCGCGACCGAGGCCGAGGTGCTCACGGCCCTCGGCGCCCAGCTTGGTCTCAGCTTCCGGCCGGAGCTCGGCGAAATCGACCGCGAACTGGCCCTGAAGCTCCCCATCACGTACGCCAAGAAGTCCGTCGTCATCCCCCTCAAGAAAGAGAACGGCACGGTCATCGCTGCCACGTCTGAACCGCTCCTGCTCACGACCGTAGACGACCTTGCCGTGCTGTTCGGCGCCGGCATCGAGCTCTGCATCGCCCCGTCGGAGCTCATCCTGGACAACCTGAACCGCCTGCACAGCGAGGACCTGAACAAGGCCGAGGACACCGCCCAGGAGATGGAGGAAGAGGACCTGTCATTCCTCGCCGCCGAGCTCGAGGAGCCGACGGACCTGCTCGAGGCCACCGACGACGCTCCCATCATCCGGCTGGTGAACTCCCTCCTGTCCCAGGCCATCCGTGAACGTTCCAGTGACATCCACATCGAACCGTTCGAGAAGGAGGTCGTGGCGCGATTCCGCATCGACGGCATCCTCTACAACATCCTGACCATCCAGAAGCGCTTCCAGGCCAGCATCGCCTCGCGCGTCAAGATCATGTCGGGCCTGAACATCGCCGAAAAAAGGCTGCCCCAGGACGGCGGCATGCGGATCAAGATCGGCGGCAAGGACGTTGACATCCGCGTCTCCATCGTGCCCACGGCCTTCGGCGAGCGCATCGTGCTGCGCCTGCTCTACCGTGAGAGCGCGCTCCTGCCGCTTGAGCAGATCGGGTTCTCCGGAGAAAATCTCACTCACTTTAATGAGCTGATCACGCGGCCGCACGGGATCATTCTCGTGACGGGGCCGACGGGAAGCGGCAAGACCACAACGCTGTACGCGTCGCTCTCGAAGATAAATTCGCCGGACAAGAACATTATCACCATCGAGGACCCGATCGAGTATCAGCTCAAGGGCATCGGCCAGATACAGGTGAACGCCAAGATCCAGCTGACCTTCGCGGCCGGGCTCCGGTCGGTGCTGCGTCAGGACCCGGATGTGATCCTCGTGGGCGAGATCCGCGATGCGGAGACCGCCGAGATCGCGATCCAGGCGGCGCTCACCGGCCACCTCGTTTTCTCCACGCTCCATACGAACGATGCGGCCGGCGCCGTGACGAGATTGATCGACATGAAGATCGAACCCTTCCTGATCTCGTCCTCGGTGATGGCGATCCTGGCCCAGCGCCTTGTGCGCGTGCTGTGCAAGGAGTGCCGCGAACCGTATCAAATGACTCCCGCCGAGATCACGGAGCTCGAGATAAAGGGCGGGGCCGCGGGGGCCACCGTGTACCGGGCCAAGGGATGTGCCACCTGTTTCAATACGGGTTACCTCGGGCGCAAGGCGATCTACGAACTGCTGCTTATCGATGACGAGATCCGCCAGCTCATCATGAAAAACACCGACTCTGCCACCCTCAAGGCCGTGGCCATGCAGAAGGGCATGCGTACGCTCCGCCAGGACGGCGCGGACAACATTCTCCAGGGCATAACGTCCGTCGACGAGGTCGTGCGGGTGACGCAGAAGGAAACGCAGTAGCCAGGAGACAGAAATCAGGAGTCAGAAGATCTGCACGTTGACCTTTTCCTTTCTCCTGGCTCCTGTATTCCGGCTCCAGATTATTTAACCCATGCCCGTCTACGATTATAAAGGCGTCAATGCCAACGGCAAGAGCATCTCCGGAGTACTCGACGGGGAGAGCCTGAAGGCCGTAAAGTCGAGGCTCAAGAAGGACGGCATCATCGTCCTTGAGGTCCATGAGGGCGGAGCGCTGCGCGCCGCCGGGCGACCGCGGGAGTTCAAGTTGGGCGCCGGACGGGTGCGGCTTGGAGACCTTGCGAATGCAACCCGTCAGCTTGCAACACTGCTCTCCTCCGGCATGCCGCTCATGGACTCCCTGACCGTTCTCGTTGAGCAGGAAGAGACCCAGGCCTTGAAATCGGCGCTTTCGTCGGTGCGGGATGCGGTCCGGGAAGGCGCGTCGCTGGCGGACGCGCTCAAGGCGAAGCCGAAGGCCTTTTCGCAGCTCTACGTCAACATGGTCTCCGCCGGCGAGGCGAGCGGCACCCTTGAGATCACCCTTGACCGCCTCGCGGATTTTCTCGATGAGCAGGTCAGATTCCGTGGCAAGTTCGCTGCGGCCCTTGCGTACCCGGCGATCATGACGTTGGTCGGCGTCGGCGTGCTCTTTTTCCTTTTCAGCTTCGTGCTGCCGCGCGTGGTCGGAATGTTCGAGGACATGAAACAGCAGCTGCCCTTCATGACCCTTGCGCTCCTCTGGCTCGTGCGGATCGTATCCTCGGCGTGGTGGGCGATCCTCATCGCCATGGGAGGGGCCGCCTATTATCTCCGGCGCTACTTCGCGACGGCCGAGGGCAAGGCGTGGCTCGATGCGCGCATCCTGCGGCTCCCGGTGTTCGGCAACCTCATCAAGATGATCGCCGTATCGCGATTCACGCGCACGCTCGGTACGCTCCTCCAAAGTGGAGTGCCGACGCTTATGGCGCTCGATATCGTAAAAAGCGTGGTCGGGAATACCGTGCTCGCCGACGCCATCCACAAGGCGCGGGAGAACGTGCGGGAGGGTGAGTCGATCGCCGACCCGCTGAGAAGAAGCGGCCTGTTCCCCCCCGTCGTGATCCAGATGGTCGCGGTGGGGGAAAAGAGCGGCGAACTCGAAAAGATGCTGCTCAAGATCTCCGATTCCTTCGACCGCACCGTGGAAACGCGCATCACGGCGCTTATGTCGCTGCTTGAGCCGATCATCATTCTCGTGATGGGGTTGATCGTCGGGTTCATCGTCATTGCGATCATGCTGCCGATCCTCCAGATGAGCTCAGGCGTGAGGTGAAGCAATTGCGGATTTCGGATTGCGGAACGCGGATTGAAATAGCATCGAGTGAAATCCTATTAAGGAGATTGCACATGAAGAACCAAAAAGGCTTTACCCTTATTGAGATCATGGTTGTGGTCATTATTCTCGGCCTGCTCGCCGGGCTGGTGCTGCCCAGGATCCTGGGACAGGAGGAAAAGGCGAAGTTCGAGGCTGCAAAGGTGCAGATCCGATCGCTGGAGAGCGCATTGGATGCCTTCAAGCTTGACAACGGTTTTTATCCGGCTACCGACCAGGGGCTCGATGCGCTCATCAAGAAGCCGGAAGCCGGCCGCATCCCGAACAAATGGCGCGAAGGCGGCTACCTGAAGCCTGCGCGAATCCCCAAGGACCCCTGGGGCAAAGATTTTGTTTATTTTTCTCCGGGCAGCGAGGGGAGGGAATACGAGATCATCTCCTACGGCGCGGACAACGAGCCGGGCGGCGAGGGGAATAACGCCGACATCCAGAGCTGGAAGATGGAGTAAGGCCATGCGGGCCGCATGTCCATTGCGGATTGCGAATCGCGGATTGCGGAGTAAAAGAAAAAAACAAAATCTGCATTCCGCATTTCGCGATTCGCGGGCGAAAGGCTTTACTCTCATCGAGCTCGCGGTCGTCGTCGCGATACTCGGGGTCATGATCGCGCTTGTCGCCCCGAAGCTTGGAGAGCTCGGCGAAGCCAACCTGAAACGGAGCGCCAGGCACCTGACAGGGATGATCCGTTTCCTGCATGAGGAGTCCCAGGCGAAAAAGATGGAATACCGTCTCCGGTTCGATATCCAGGACGGACGCTACTGGGCTGAATCGTTTAAGCTTATTTCGGAAAGTGCAGGCGAGTTCCAAAAGGCGACGTCGGTCATCGCAGGAGAAGGAAGTCTTTTTGGACAAACCACGTTCCGCGATATCAAGGCAGGCAGCCACCCCGAAGAACCCTATATCCTGTTCACTCCGGATGGTTGGGTGGAAGCTACGATCATCCATCTCCGCGACGGCAGTGACCGGGATTTTTCCCTGCTCGTGAAGCCGCTCACCGCGAATACTGAACTCCGCGAAGGCTATGTGGAGGAAAGATGACGGACACGGGGACACGGGGACACGGAGACGCGGGGAAGCACTTCAACGGTTTTACCCTGCTCGAGGTCATGGTCGCAGTGGCCATCCTGGGCATGGTGCTGGTATCGCTGATCGGATTGAAGAACAGGAGCATGCAGGATGTAGCGCTCGCGGACCACATCACGACGGCGACGCTGCTGGCAAAGCGCAAGATGAATGAGAACCTTGTGACCGCCGGCACCAGAACGGTCTTTCAGAAAGAGGACGAAGGGGAGTTCCCCGAAGAGGAGTTCAAAGAGTACACGTGGAAGGAATCGATCTCACAGCTGCAGCCGGTGGAAAACGTCAAGATCACTGAAGTGCGGGTAGCAGTACTCTGGAAGGAAGGCGAACGGCAGGAGATGGTGGAGCTGAAGAGCTATGAGTAACGCCACTCCACGATCGAGCGGTTTTACCCTTCTCGAAGTGCTTCTCGCCATGGCGATTCTTGCCGTGATCATGACTGTGGTCTACGCTAGCTTCTCCACGGCGGGAAAGAATGTTGAACAGGCGGAGGCGATCCGGGACGAGAACGATATTGCGCGAATTTTAATGGCCCGGCTTTCGGATGATATCGCAAATGCATATATTTACCCAAGCACGAATCCGCAGGCAAGCCTGACGATCTTCTATGGGAAGATGGAGGAGGTCGAGGGTGGACCCGGGAATGAGAAGATCAGGCATGACAGTATTTCTTTTACCACATTGACGCACTGGCGGAAACCCGGATCCAAAGAGACCGAGCTCTGGGAAGTAGGATACTTCTTTAAAGAGAAACCGGACGGCAAGGGATCTGTTCTCTTCAGGAGGGAAAAGCGGGAGCTCAGCAAGGAAGTGCCGGCGCTCGAAGGAGGAGACGAGTACGAGATCACGGACCGGGTGGAGAGCCTGCAGTTTCGCTACAAACAGGGGGCCCAGAGCCCCTGGAAAGATTCATGGGATACGAAGAGTGCTTTGCCGTTGCTCGTTGAGATCGCACTTACCCTTGATACCGGCAAGCTGTATATCACGCAGGTGGCTATAGGTCAGTGATGACGTTTCCCGAACAAGAGAAAATCCTGAGATCGCAGAGAAGGCGGAACGATCGAGGTGTAGCGCTGCTGATCGTGCTCCTGGTGACAGCGCTTTTGATCGCGCTCATCTTCGAATTCTCCTATGCGACGCGGATTAGCCTGAACAACGCGATCAATTTTCGCGACAGCCAGCGAGCGTATTTTCTCGCCCGTTCCGGAATATTTGCGTTTATCAAATATGGGAAGCTGCTTCGAGATATCATTCCTCAGGGCGAATGGGGTGTTGTTCCGATGATCAGTGACGGCGACACCGAGGTCAGGGTGAAATGGGAGGATGAATCCGGGAAGATCAAGATCAATGATATAAGAAACGATACTGTAACGCTCATGGTTGTCAAAGCACTCTTTGAGAACGTTAAAGGCATCGATACCACCGTCGTTGACAGGATCTATGATCCGCAAAGCAATATCGGCAGCCTCGCCTTATTGTCAGGCCTCCATCAGTATATGAGCGACGAAGATTTTAATAAGGTATATGAGAGTTTAACCGTGGCATCAGTGAGCCAAAATAAAGTTACTATCAACATAAACACTGCTTCAGCCGATGTCCTTCGAAGTCTTGGGATAAATGACCTGGATGTGAAAAGGATCATGACGGAGAGACAGGCGACACCATATATCGATGCCGATCGCGCGAGCACCGGAACCGGGCGATTATCGTCGATTATCGGAAACATACAGATCAATAGACAATATCTGTCGAATTTCTTAACGACGAGTTCAAGTGAATACTACAAGGTATTCGCCTATGCCACGGTCGGTGGCTATACGAAGCAGATAGAGGCCATTGTCAGAGGAAATACCTTCTCCTACTGGAGAGCATTGTGAAGATCGTAGGTCTTAAAATAGAGAAGGGGCTCGTTGCCGCGGCAGTGGTGCAGAAGGACTTCCGCCGGACGGAACTGGTGGATTCCTTCAGTCAGCCCTTTGCCACTGATGCCGAGCTGGTGGATATCCTCAAGGACAGATCAAAGGACTGGGCGGGGGCGAAGATCATCTCGTCCATTCCGGGCCACCTCTTCACCCAGCGTACGCTTACGTTCCCCTTTGCCGACCGGAAGCGCATCGAGAAGGCCTTGCCCTTCGAGGTCGAGGACGCCGTTCCATTTGACCTCGGCGACGTCGTGCTCGACCATCTCATGCTCGGGAGCACGGTCGGGAAGAAAGATGCGGCATCGCAGGTGCTCTGCTTGATGCTCCCGAAAACAGTCCTGCGCCAGCACCTCGATCTTCTTTCCAGCGCGGGGCTCGATCCCCAGGTCATTGTCCCGTCCTATGCCGGGCTTTCTGCGGTCGCGAAGATGATGCCGCCGGATACCGGGGCGCTCCTGCTCTGCGGTTCCGATCTGTGTTTCCGGCAGAATGGCGTCCTGAAAACCCTCCGGAGCTTCTCCGTCAGTCAGTCCACCGGCGGCCTTCACCACATCCTCCAGGCCCTCGAGACCGAGCACAAGGAGAAAGTGGAGAAGGCGGCGCTGCTGATCGACGACGGGGCTGCACGGGCTGTCCTGGCTGAAGCTGGCATGGCTGTCGAACTGGTCATTCCCGAGATCAACGGGAGGAAGGCACAGGACCCGGTGAGCCTGGGGATAGCGCTCCTCGACGACGCGAACTTCCGCAAGGGCGACTTCGCGTACAGGCTGGCCGATGAGGGGACGCGCCGCAGGATGCGTACGCTCATCATCGCCGGGGCCGTCGCGGCCCTGCTGTTCACCGTGAATATCGTCGTGAAGTTCTCCGTCATCCAGTCGGGCTATGGAAAGCTCGACGCCGAGATCAAGGAGATCTACCGCCAGACCTTTCCCGACGGAAAACCGTCGGCAGATCCCGTGCGGCAGATGCGCGACAAGATGAGCGAAGCGAAAAAACTCTTCGGCGCCCTGGGTTCCGGAACCTCGGCGCTGGATGTGATGAAAACGGTAACGGACGGCATCCCGAAGGAGGTCCGGGTCATCTTCACCGAGTTTGTCTTGGAAGGGGACCGGTTGAGACTCCAGGGCGAGGTATCTTCCTTCGATTCCGTGGACAAGATCAAGGCCGAGCTCCAGAAATCGCCGCTCTTCACCGACGTGTCGGTGCAGGACACACGCATGGGCGTGGACAACAAGGTGAAATTCCGGCTCGAGATGAAGCTGAAGCAGGCGATGTAATCCGAAGCTGGAATACGAAAGAATGGTAGTTTGATATGCCGTTATCTGTGTTCATCTGTGGTTGCGAGGTCGTTCTGTGAAGTTAGAACCGAGAGATAAAAAGACGCTCATCATCGGCGGGTCCGTCGCGGCGGTCATCGTGCTGTACACCTTCGTCCTGTCGCCGTTCCTTTCCGACCTGTCACGCAAGCGCGACCTGATCCCCAAGAGGGAACATGATCTGGTCGAAATGAAAAAGCTTCGCGATGAGTACCGGGAGATCCAGAAACAGCTCCTGGTGGCCCAGGAGGCCGCGTCCAAGCGCGGCCCGCTGCTCACGGAGATCGAGAACCTTACGAAGCGCGCGAACCTGAACAGCAAGATCGTCTCCCTCAAGCCCCAGACGGGGAGCCAGACCGCAGGCTTCAAGGAAAGCATCGTTGAGATCAGGCTCGACAGCATCACGCTCTATGACGTGGTGAACTACGTATATCTGCTGGAGAAAGCCACGCTCCGTGTGCGGAAGCTCTCTTTCAAGCCGCGGTTCGACAACCCCAAGCTCCTGAACGCCACGCTCCTTGTTTCCAGCGCAGGGTAGGATCTTGGACAATTCGCACCCTACGCTCGAGGGAACTACGGGATCGCCTTATCATGATCGATAGACCGACACTCATCCGCAGGCTTTCCTTCGCCCTCTATTTCGTCATTGCCTTCATGACGTTCCTCGTTGTCCTGTTCCCTTTTGACCGGATCAAGACCAAGCTGGAATCCGAGACCCGCTCGCGGACGTCCCTGGAGCTGAACATCGCACGCATCTCGCCGCGGTTTCTCAACCGGTTCGTCCTGGCCGATGTAGTGCTGTCCGACCCGACCGGCAGGGTCCTGTTCGAGAGTCCAGTGGTCCATGCGCATGTTTCGCTCTTCGGGTTCCTCAGGGGCCTTCTCTCCGTGGACTTCAAGGCCCAGGCCTATACGGGCGAGCTGCACGTCCGGACCGAGCAGGGGGCGAAGCGCCAGTTCTTCGCCGTCGATGCCGAAAGCCTCGACCTGGCATCCTATGCGCTCCTCAAGAACCTCGGGCTGAAGCTGTCGGGCAGGCTCGGGGGAGCTTTCGAAATGAGCGGCGACGCAGGCAAGGGGCGGTTCCTGATCAAGAACCTGGCGAGCCGCGAGCTCAAGATCAAGGGTTTTCCCGTCCCGGACCTGGACTTCGAGCAGGGTTGGATCGAGGGAGACGTCAAGGGCGACCGGTTGACGATCAAAAAGCTGGAACTGGACGGCAAGGAACTGAAGGTGCGAGTGTCCGGGGACCTGGTGATGCGGGAGCGCGGCACGTTGAACCTTGCCGTGAAGCTGAAAGTATCGGAGCGGCTCGCAAAGGAGCAGGCCGGACTGCTGTCCCTGCTGAAGAACCGGGACCCCGAAGGATTCTACCTGTTCTCGCTCGGGGGGACAGTGGCTGAACCGATGCCGCGGTTGTGACTTGCTCGTGATACGGTTGTGTCAGAACCAGCGGCTGAAGAGGACGGTAATTGTTGTCTGCTGTGACGTGATCTTGTCGTTGATGCCGGTGTAAACGAGCCCTGATCCATCATAGAATGTCTGGGTCTGGGTCCCCGTCGTGTCGATCTTGAGGTACTGTCCCCCGACCTGAAGACAGTCGTTGTCCTGAATGTTCCATTGCATGGTGGCCGTTGCAAGGTACGCTTTTCCCGTGGTGCTTGCTTTCGACACCTTTTGCCTCAGGATATGGTCGTCCCTATCGTCAGCCCAGGCCCAGGGACTGTATCCGAGGTCAATGATCGTCTGGAACTGATGCCCGAGCTGAATTTGCGAATGGACGCCCAGATACGGTATGGCGTAGGTCACTTCGTAGGTCAATACCTTTCCCGGAACGGTCACTGTATACCATGGCGAATAGGGACCGTATCCCACTTGCTGCACGTTGCTCGCGTCAAATTGGAATTTCTGATAGAGGAACCCACCGGAAGGCCCCACGCTCAGGGTGCCTGAGATCCAGTTGTTGTACGACCCCCGGATATCGATGATGTTCGCTTTTAACGATATGTCGGACTCGGAATAGATATCCTTGCCGGGATGGGGATATCCCGAGTTGGGAGGATTCGGCGGTGACGGCGGGGCCTGGATATCGTAGTTGTTCGTGAGCCAATCCGAGTCCTTGAGTTTGCCCGAACCATGATCGATGCTCGTCAGCCACTGCAGTGTTATCTTGACCTTATCCCGCCCCTTCGGGTCCTTGCTGAGATACCCGCCCTGGATACTGAACAGAAATGTCTTGAGCGGGAACTCAAGCTCGCTTTCGATCCCTTGCCCCGTCGTGTCATAACTGCTGATATGATAGAGCGTGTTCCCGTTCAGATAACCGATCCCGAGACCGAACGTAATGTCGTTCGAACTCTGCTGTACCGGCTGGGCGGCCTGTACTGTCACGGATGACGAGAGGAACAGGCATATTGCCGCCATAATAACGGGGATGCAGACGCGATACAAGGCCATGTATCTTCGATGCTGTCCGGATTTTCTTGGCATGACGGCGGTCTAGAACATCAGCGCAAGGCTCGCCGAGGCCTGGGCTTCCTGCTCCTTGAAGTCATAGGCGCCGGCAAGGTCGAGCCGAAACGCGGCCAGACGCAGGCCGAGCCCCGCGGTATAGACCACGTTGGCATTCGTGTTCGCGGTGTTCTTGTACGCGCCGGCACGCAGGCTCAGGACCTCATTCAGCATCGTCAGCTCTACGCCTCCTGCCACGGTCTGGTCCTCGGTGCGCTCGGTAAAGGACTTGTTCTTGGACAGGTCATAATCCGCCGACAGGGTCAGATTATCCAACGGCTTCCACGCGACGCCGGCACGGTATTGCGGTTTCAACTCGATCTCGTCGGTCACCGGCAGGGTCGATATCTGCACATCACCATCGCCCTGTTGCACGGCAACCTTGCCGGTGATGGGGAAGGACGGGGAATTCAGGTATCTTCCCACAACGCCCAGGTTCAGGTTCTTGACGGGTTTGACCAGGATGCCCGCATCGACGGACGCTTTATTGCTTTTGGTCTCACTGTTGTTCAGGTTGCTGATAAAGGTGCTGTAGTCTCCTGTCCGGAGGTAGTCGGAATGGATGAAGGTGCTGGCATAGATCATCTTGGCATTGGCTCCGATGAAGATGCTGTCGCCCAGCGATGTGGCGAACGAAATCGCCGGCTCGACAGTGACTATGCCGATGCCGGTGGCAGCGGAATCATTGAGAGCAATGTTGGTGGCTGTCAGTGTCGGTGACGTATTGAGGTGAAAGGTATCGATCGTAGGGATGATCTCGGCAGATCCCAGGCCGAGCGCGCTGAGCGCGATGGCCGACCTTCCGACGGGGATCGACAGGAGCAAGCCGCCGGAAGCGTCCAGGTTGGTGACGGAGTCGGGCTTGTTCAGGTCGAGGAGCATTTGTTGCAGCTGGGCTGCCGCTGCCGGATCTCCTGCGAGCCCGGCTGAATAGATATTGTTGATATCCGACCACGTGGTTTTGAGCCCTGCATAATCTCTGACAGCCGCGCTGGCTGGGATGCGGATATCGACCTTCCTGAAATCGGCAAGGGCCGCTGGGTTCCAGTAGACGGCCGTGGAGTCGTTTACCGCGGCTACCGACGCGCCGCCCATGCCGAGGGCGCGCGGGCCAACGACGGAGAACTGGGCTGCGTGCGCCGAGACCGGCGCGACCAGCAATGCTGCGGTCAGGAGCAAAAAGGAATATTTATTCATTCGCTGTTACCTCCTAAAGATCTCTATACTGCGGGATTAGGAGAAGAATAGCATGGAGACACTATTTGTCAAGTATTTGGATCACAAAAGAGGAACATCGAGAGGAACCCTCTGCGGGGGACGCGTCCTTCTCTTTTCCTCAGGCGGGCCGTCATACATATTATTAAAAGGACCGTGCCGGGCCGGTGGGAAATAGGGTTTGACAAGGGTATGGCTTAACAATAGAATGCCTGCATCATGAAAGCAAAGGTCAAAACCGTCTACGTCTGCCAGTCATGCGGCTCCCAGTCCCCGCGGTGGATGGGGAAATGCCCGGACTGCGGCCAGTGGAACACCTTGGTCGAGGAGCGGGTTGAGAAGCCGAAGGACATCGGGAGCGCCAAGCGGGGCCACGGCACTGAGCCCCTGTCCCTGGACGAGATCAAGACCGGCGACGAGGACCGCTTCGTCACCAGGATCGGTGAGCTGGACCGCGTGCTGGGCGGCGGGATCGTGACAGGCTCGGTGGTGCTGATCGGCGGCGACCCGGGCATCGGTAAGTCCACGCTGGTGCTCCAGATGCTCCGCCAGGTCTCGGAGTTCCGCGGCAAGGCGCTCTATGTCTCGGGCGAGGAGTCTCCCGCCCAGATCAAGATGCGCGCCCAGCGGCTGGGCGTCAAGGCAGAGAACCTCTACGTGCTGGCCGAGACGTCGCTCGACGAGGTCCTCCGCGCGGCTGATGAGCTCCAGCCGCAGGTGATCGTCGTCGATTCGGTCCAGACGGTCTACACTTCGGAGCTGCCTTCGGCCCCCGGCAGCGTGGGCCAGGTGCGCGAGGTGTCGGGCAGGCTCATGCTCTATGCCAAGCGCACGGGCATTCCCACCTTCCTCGTCGGCCACGTGACCAAGGACGGCGCCATCGCCGGCCCCCGCGTGCTCGAGCACATCGTGGACACGGTGCTCTATTTCGAGGGCGACCGGGGACACGCGTTCCGCATCCTGCGCGCGGTCAAGAACCGCTTCGGCTCAACGAACGAGATCGGCGTGTTCGAGATGAAGGAGAGTGGCCTTGCCGAGGTGGCGAATCCCTCGGAGCTGTTCCTGGCGGAGCGGCCGAAGGACGCAACAGGCTCGGTCGTTGTCTCTTCCCTCGAGGGCACGCGGCCCATCCTGGCCGAGCTCCAGGCGCTGGTGACGCCCACCAAGATGACCATGCCGCGCCGCACCTCCATCGGCGTTGACTACAACCGCGTGTCGCTGCTCATCGCGGTGCTCGAGAAGCGCGTGGGCATGCACCTCATGGGCATGGACGTGTTCGTGAACGTGGTGGGCGGCCTCAAGATCGACGAGCCGGCTGTTGATCTCGGCATCATCGCGGCCGTGGCGTCGAGCTTCCGCGAGAAGCCGATCAACGCGAATACCGTGGTCATGGGTGAGGTGGGCCTTGCCGGCGAGGTGCGGGCCATCAGTCAGGCAGAGCTTCGGCTGAAGGACGCGGCCAAGCTCGGGTTCACGCGCTGCATCCTGCCGGCCGTGAACGTGGAGAAGCTCGAGAAGACAGCGGGCATTGCCAAGATGCAGCTCATGGGCGTGCGGACTGTGGACGAGGCGATGGAGAGGCTGTTTTAGCATCACCACTCCTTTTAACTTTGCGTTATGAAATGTTATAAAAAATGGGGAACCGCCAAGGCGCGAAGGACGCGAAATGGAACAATAACCATAACGATCGTGCCTCCCTTTGTGCTCGTAGCGTCTTCGCGGTAAACTTCCTTCTCGTTCGCTTTCACTATGGCCATCGGCACGCTCTGGAAATTTTTCGGCAACCGCCGCGGGATGATCATCCTTCTCATCCAGCTCGCCCTCCTGCTTACCTTCCTTCATTATTTTAGCGGCTATCAATCGAGCGATAGATGTGCAGCCTGCCACGCGGACAAGGAGCGCATGACGAAACTGGGCTATCCTCAGTTCGTGATGACGCGCGAGCAGGTCCAGAAGGAATCGCGCCACCCGAACACCGAATGCCGCGACTGTCACCTGGGCAACGGCCTCTCCGACGACCCTGACAAAGCGCACAAGGGGATGCTGAAGCTCATTGTGCTGGACAATGACCTGAACGTCATGCCGCGGAAAGGGCATGTCACGCGGCTCCTCCCGTCAGGCAGCGACCGCCAGCGGAACATGCTGCCCCGCCTGGCTGACGGCGAGCTCGATTACGACGTGGGTACGCTCATGTGGCACGACCGAGATCCTGTCACCCTCGGCTACGACCCGAAGATCGCAGAGAGGACCTGCGGCAAGGCTGCCTGCCATCCCGACCAGGTGAAGCAGTTCTCCACGAGCAACATGGGATCGAACTTCCGGCAGCGGTCCATGCGGACGTGGAACGACATCCACGGCCCGAACAATTGAGGCCCCTCCTTTGCGGACACCCTGCCGGTCGGCAGGGCGGAAGGCGACAAGTTCTCCTTCGATAACACCAGCAAGATCATGGAAGAGATCAACTACCCGCTGTCGCGTGAGCAGGCGGTGGCAAAGCAGAAGGCCTGCAACATCTGCCACACCGGCTGCCTCGACTGCCACTACACGCCGACAAAGGAGCGGGGCTCCCATGCCATGAGCCGCATCCCCCCTGCGCTGAACTGCACCGGGAACGGCAGGAGCACCTTCGTCTGCCATGCGGGCACCATGGAGCGCAGGCGCGGCGACAGCTATCTGGGCAATGACTTCTCCGAGCCGGCCGGGCTTCCCGAGGACGTGCACGTGAAGCAAAAGATGGAATGCGTTGACTGCCACCAGACCGGACCGGGCGGTATGGGCCACATCGAACGTCGCGCCACCTGCCAGGATTGCCATCCCGAGGTCGAACAGGCCATGGCGCGGAGCATGCACAGGAACGTGGCCTGCGAGTCCTGCCACGTGAAGATCCTCGGCGGCTACGAGATGACCTCCTGGGGACCGGGCATGGTGCTGTCCCGGCCGAACCCCTTCAAGAAGTATTCATTATATTACGGCCCCCAGGCGCCACCGATCCTCATCAAGGACCAGAAGGGCATCTGGATCCCGACCAAGATCTGGCCGAACAGTATGGGCGGCTTCAAAAATAGGGTCCAGCCGAAACCGGGCCTCGTGTTCCGGTGGCCTGACGGCCAGACGCGGGACGCCTACGCCCAGCTCGGGACCTTCAGCGTTCCCGGCGGGAACAACAACTACCTCGCCTGGATCCAGGTGGAGCAGGTGGCCCATCCGCTCGGGAAATCCCGCACCTGCGGGAGCTGCCACGACGGCGCGGCGCAGACCGCGAAGGTGGCGTGGAGGTTCTTCGACACTCAGGGCGCGGAGCCTTTCACGGGCAGCCAGAAGGTGGTGGCGGACAGGAACGGGCTCCAGGTAAAGGACATCAAGGCCACGTCGTCGATCACGCTCATGGAAGGCGGAAAGATCGAGAACTTCGCGGCATGGATGAAGCTCGGTGATATCTGGAAAACGAGCGGGGATTTCTCGATCCCCAAGTCGGATCCCGTGAAGTATCGGAAGCTGGAGGCCGGCATCCGCGATGCCATGAGGAAGCTCGATGCGGAGGACCGCGAGCTCAAGCGTCGCGAGGCGAATGGCGATGATATGAAGAAGCTGCGGCGCAGGTGGAAAGAGGCGAAGGCTGCTGCGGTGCATGAGGCCGGTCAGGTGGTGTTCCCGTGAGATATCCTTCGAGGACCCGCGACGACAGGATCGACCGCCGGGATGCGCTCATGACAGCGCTGATCGCATCCGCGCTGTTCTGTGGGTCTCCTGGACGGATAAACAGGGAATCTGAGCCCGGCCCGGACCGCGACCGGCGTCAAGCAGGGGACACCCCATGAACACCCTCATCAAGACCATCGAGGTCATCGGCATCTTTGCCTTCGCGATCTCGGGCATCATCGAGGCGCGCAAGAAGGGCATGGACATCGTGGGCATCTATGTCGTCGGGATGGTCACGGCCTTCGGCGGCGGCTCGCTCCGTGACCTGGTCCTGAACCGCCATCCGCTCTTCTGGGTGGAGCACTACTGGTATCCCGTCATCCTGCTGTTCCTCTCCGCGCTTGCCAGCGCGATCGTGCGGCACGTGACCGAGCACACGCGGTCCATGACCGTGGTCCAAGTGCTCGACGCGTTGGGCCTGGGGCTTTTCGCCGCCTCCGGTGCGTCGGTGGCCCATCAGGCCGGAACCAACCCCTTCATTTCCTCGCTCATCGGGGTCATGACAGGCGTGTTCGGCGGCGTGTTCCGGGACATCATCTGCAACGAGATCCCCTATGTGTTCCAGCGCACGGAGCTCTATGCGACCTGCGCGTTCGCGGGGGCGTGGTCCTATCTGCTGGTCATCGGCGCGGGGGGCGACGAGCTTACGGCCGTGATGAGCTGCATCACCATCACCTTCGTGTTGCGGATTCTGGCGATACGGTATAAGATCAGGCTGCCGGTATAGAGAACGTGATGCGTGAAGGGTCAGGGGTAAGGCGAGAGATAAGAGACGAGGGACGAGGAGACCACACCATGCCATATGTGAACATCAAGATCACGAATGAAGGTGCTACCGCAGAGAAAAAGGCGCAGTTGATCGCCGGGGTGACCAAGATGCTGCAGGACATCCTGGGTAAGAACCCCCAGACGACCTGTGTGGTCATCGAGGAGGTCCCGACGGACAACTGGGGCATCGGCGGTGAGACCATCACGGAGAGGCGGAAGCGGGAGAAGAAGTAGGAAGACCTTTTTACCGCAGAGAACGCAGAGCTCGCTGAGGTGGTTCAAGATCAACGGCGAAGGAACATCTGGTGAACATACGGCTGGGCTCACGTTAAAGCCACGGCTAGATCCTGTTTTGCGATGTACTACAGAAGAACGCTAACAGAAGAGATGCATGAGGACATTGTACTTTGCTTTTCTCCGCGTCCTCTGCGTTCTCTGCGGTAATACAGCTGTTGGAGGGGCTTTCATGCTCATCGTGCTGAACCATACGGCCTCGGCCAGGGACGTCGAGAACATCAAGAAGATCATCGTGAAGATGGGCCTTAAGCCGGTGGCCATCCCCGGCGCCGAGCGGACCGCCATCGGCGTCATCGGCAACCAGGGCTGGGTCGACGACACCGCGCTTAAGGGCAACAGGGCCATCATGGAGATCATCCACGTCACCAAGCCCTACAAGCTCGTGAGCCGCGACTTCCATCCTGCTGACACGGTGGTGACGCTCGGCGGGAAGGTGAAGGTCGGCGGCAGGTCGCCCTTCCTGATGATCGCGGGTCCCTGCGCGGTGGAGAGCCGGGACCAGCTTATGAAGACCGCGAAGTTCCTGAAGAAGCTGGGCGTCCCCGTGATGCGAGGCGGGGCGTACAAGCCCCGGACGAGCCCGCACAGCTTCCAGGGTCTGCGGGAAGGCGGCCTGGACCTGCTGGACGAGGTGCGGAAGGAGACCGGCTTGCTCGTGGTCACCGAGATCGTGAGCCCCGAGCACGTGGAGATCGTTGCCGACAAGGTGGACATCCTGCAGATCGGTGCGCGGAACATGCAGAACTTTGATCTGCTGACCGAGGTCGGCAAAGCCAACAAGCCGGTCATCCTGAAGCGCGGCCTTTCGGGGACCGTCGAGGAATGGCTCGGCTCTGCGGAATATATCCTCGTGAACGGCAACCCCGACGTGGTGCTGTGCGAGCGCGGCATCCGGACCTTCGAGACCGCTACGCGAAACACGGCCGACCTCGCCATCATCCCGCTGGTGAAGAAATTGACCCATCTGCCCGTGATCTTCGATCCCAGCCATGCGACGGGCAAACGCGACCTGGTGACCCCCACGGCGCTGGCGTCGGTGGTCGTGGGCAGCCACGGTGCCATGATCGAGGTCCATCCCGAGCCCGAGCATGCTCTGTCCGACGGACCGCAGTCGCTGCACTTCAAAGAGTTTGAGAAACTGCTGGGACAGGTGAAAAAGCTGGAGACGTACGCGAGAAAGAACCTGTGAGATGGGGAAAGCCTTTTGTAACCACGGGTCCCGACTTTGCCGGGACGCACAGATAAACACCGGACCTCATTATTTTTCGTTCGCGCTTTAGACCGTGTGCGGTGGAGCCGCCCGTGGTTAATACGTTATTTCATTGGAACTGCCAACAGGAGGTCGGTGCCATGAACGAGATCTATATCGACATCGGATGGGCAATCGTCTTTACCATGGTGGGCGGCATCATCGGCATCCTGCTGATCCTCGCCTCGACGCTGCTCATCCCCCGCATCTTGACCAGATTGACCCCGAACCTGAACGAGGACAAGGAGATCGCCCGGGGCAACCGCGCCGTGGCCGAGTACTTCGGCAGGGTCGTGGGCTCCACCATCATCGCCATCGGTATCGTGATCGCCGCCGCAATCCTCGGCGGGATCATCGCGGCACTGTTCTAACACCTCTCTCCGGACCCTTCGAGCGCTTCAATGACGACTTTCGTTCAACGGATCATTGTACTATCAGCCTTTGTTCTCGGTTCCAGTCTGTTCGCCCCGGAGTCGCACGCGAGGGGAGGCGGCGGCTGTGTCGAGCAGGGCACCCATGTCCTCACGCCTTCCGGTCCTGTCCCGATCGAGCGGTTGAAGACCGGCGATACCGTGCTCGGCGTGGACCGGCAGATGCTCCGTCCCGTTACCGTCCGGTCGCTCATGCAGGTCCGGACGGAAGAATATGTTGAACTCTCTGTGAACGGCCGCTTTCTGCGGCTCACCGCTGAACATCCCGTCGAAACAGCTCCGGGTGTCTTTCGGAACGCATCCCGTCTCAGGCAGGGTGATAAGGTCATCCTCCACGAGGACGGACTCATTGCCGATGCGGCAATAGTATCCATCAGACGCATTCAAAACAGCAAGCCCGCATACAACCTGCTTGTTTCGCCTGCCGGAACCTACTTGGCAAATACCATCGTGGTCCACAACAAGGGATGCTTCCTTCCCGACACACCGGTCCGGACGGCCGACGGTTCGGAAGTGCCGATCTCCGGGGTCCGGCAGGGCGACCGGCTGCTCGCGTTCACCGCTGATGGACATGTCGTCGCAGCAACGGTCCGTCAGGTGCTCACCCACGCTGCCGATGAATACCGCATCGTACGGACCAGCAGCATGGTCCTGCAGGTCACACCGGAGCATCCTTTCTATGTCGGCGATGGAACATTCAAGACGCTCGAAGCCCTGCAGCCCGGCGACAGGATCTTTGCCTATGACGGGAGCGGTCTTAATCCTCAACGGATCGAGAGCATCGAGGCCGTGCGCGCTCCGGTCCGTGTCTATAACCTTATGACCGACGCACCGCATACCTTCTTTGCGAATGGAATCGCAGTGCATAATAAAGGAGGAGGTGGCGGCTGTTTCCCGCCGGGGACAGAGGTCCTGACACCGCGAGGCGAGGTCCCGATCGAACATATTGCACCAGGCGAAACGGTCATCACGGTAGATGAGAATGGGCAACAGGTCCCCTCGATGGCGCTGTCAACGCATGCTGCCCGATCCCGGCTGCTGGTCATACGAACAACGCAGGGCGACCTGACGACGACCTCCGAGCATCCGCTGGCACTTGCGTCAGGAGGATTCCTGCAGGCGGGCCGGCTGGTCCCGGGCGATGCCGTGCTCGCGTGGAAGGACGGGTATACGAAGGCGCAGGTAACCGGCGTTGAACCGCTCGACGCCGATGCACTGGTATATAATCTCACCGTGGACGGTCCGCACACGTTCATCGCCGGAGGGTTCGTCGTCCATAACAAGGGAGGGGGCGGTGGTGGATTCCGCAGCAGCGGCGGACGGTCCTCCTCGGGCGGCGGGTCCGGCACGGAGGGCGAGGGGCCGTTCATTGCGATGATCGTCCTCGGTGCGGTCATCATCGTCATCATTGCCGTCCGGAAGGAGAGGTCTGACAACCTTGACCAACTATTCAACAGGGGGGACATCGAGAAGAAGAGCGAAAAGACGGAGAAGCTTCTCGCGTTCATCGCGCAGCAGGACTCGACCGTCTCGCCCGACGTTCTCAAAAAAACCGTGGAAACCACCTTCCGAAAACTCCAGGAGTGCTGGCAGGCCCGGGAGTACGAGCCCATGAAGCCTCTCCTGATGCCAGACCTCTATGCCGACCATCTTGGCCAGATCCGCGGCATGGCGCGAAACCACGAGATCAATGTAATCTCCGGCCTGCAGGTCGACGCGGTCGACCTGGTGAACGTCAGGTATACGCTCAAAGAGGAGGACCGGGAGTTCACGGCGCTCATCACGGCCACGGCGACGGACTTCTACATCGATGATCGTACGAATGAGCGGATTCGCGGCGACCAGGGGGCCGCGCCGTTCCAGGAGTTCTGGACCTTCCAGTATCACCAGGACAAATGGCTCCTGCGGGAGATCGAACAGACCGCCGAGTCCGACATCCTGAATGACGACAACTTCTTCGAACAGTTCACCGACAAAGGCGTGGAGCAGGTCGAGGGCGCTGCGGCAAAGAAGGAGGGGCCGGAAGGCCCGTGGCTCGAAGGGGCGGTCATGACCAAGGAGCGCCGCGTCGAGCGGATGCTCAATTTCCTCGTAAAGACCGACAGCATCTGGGACCGGAAGAAGATGATGCTCACGGGCCGGAGCGTCTTCCTTGCAGTGACCGGGGCGTGGGAGGCAGGCGACCCGAGAGCGGTCCCCGCAGCAGACCTGTTCCCGGAGCTCGCCCGGGACCTTCACGATGCAATCAGGAAGAACCGGGACAAAGGCATCAGCCTCGAGTTCCGGAATCTTGCTGTTCGGAAGGTGGAACTGGTCCTGGTCAGGAACTTCGCCGACAACACCCAGGACGAATATATGGCGCGCATCCGTGCCCATGCCCAGAAGATCATGAAAGTGGCGGGCAACGTCGTCCGGCAGGACGATGACGTGACGGCCTTCGAACAGTTCCTGACCTTCGGAAGGCTCGACAGCAGATGGAAGCTGAAGGAGGTTGTCCTGCCGCACGAGGCGGAGGGCGTGGTGGAGCAGGAGAATGTCGATCAGGAAGCATCGAAGCAGCAGGTCGAGTGGTACTACCAGCACACGCGGGCGGTGTGATGTTTTAATAGCTGACAAGCCTGCAAGCCTGCAAGCCGGCAAGCTCAGATGCCGTCGGAGGTGTATATGACAACGGTCTTGGTCGACATCAAGGGGCAGGACTTTCGGAAGCCGGACCACGACATCGAGCCATTCTTCGCGAATCGCTGGTCGCCGCGGGCAATGACCGGTGATGAGATCACCCGAGAGGAGCTGATGCGTCTTTTCGAGGCCAGCCGGTGGGCCATGTCGTCCATGAATAACCAGCCCTGGCGGTTCCTCTATGCCCTCCGGAACACACTGCACTGGGAGACCTTCTTCAACTTATTGGCGCCGGGGAATCAGGCTTGGTGCAAGAACGCCGCGGTACTGCTTGTCATGGTCTCGAAGACGACCTTTGACAGCGGCAAGCCGGCCCGCACGCATTCCTACGACACGGGCGCCGCGTGGTACAGCTTCGCACTGCAGGGCACGATGATCGGACTGGTCGTGCACGGCATGCAGGGGTTCAATTACGACAAGGCAAAAGAGCTTCTGGGCGTGACCGATGAGTACCAGGTCGAGGCAATGGCGGCCGTGGGAAGGCCGGGGAACAGAGAAGACCTGCCGCAGAACCTGCAGGAGCGTGAGACCCCGTCACAGCGGAAGAAGGTGTCGGTGTTTGCGTTCGAGGGAGGGTTTGAGAAGGCCTAAGGAATGAAGGGGGTCAAGGGCAATGCCTGACACCCCTGTTTCTCATTTCCCTTGCTCGTTCCGCAAAAAGAGAGTACGCTTGCCATATTAGAAGAGGGGGCGGCAAATGGCAAATACAACGGCAACGATCCCCTGTCCGGGATGCAGCGGTAAAGGGTTCATAGTGTGTCCTGTCTGCCGCGGGCAGGGAAGACAGCACAGTAGCAATGCGTCTCAACGTCCTTGCCCGAGCTGCCACGGATCGGGGAAAAACGTCTGTCCTCAGTGCCGGGGAGCTAAAAAAGTAATCGGAGAAAAATAACAAGCATGACAGGTTTTCTGGGAGCCGTCGGGGGCCAAACTTGATTCCGTCGTTGTCTGGAGCAACTCTCTGTTGGCGTGCCGTTGGTGATCAGAGACCAGAGCGAAGTCTTTCCATCGCTTTCAGCACTAATTCAGCGGACATCAGTTACGCATCCCGCCCATCCCCGTCCTTGACAATCCCCTGCCAAGCCGTATAATCCCTGACCATGTCAGTTGAATACCATGAACCCCTGCCGGCCGGTCCGGCCGAGGTCCGGACTGTCTTCGCCGGGCTCATGCTTGCCCTTGCCCTTGCCTCGCTCGACCAGAACATCGTCGGCGTCGCGCTGCCGAGGATCGTGAGCGATCTGGGCGGCCTGTCCCATCTATCCTGGGTGGTCACGGCGTTCCTCGTGACCTCCACGGCAACGACGCCGATCTACGGCAAGCTCTCGGACATGTACGGCAGGAAGCCGCTCTTCATCGTCGCGATCATCATCTTCCTGATCGGGTCAAGCCTCTGCGGTCTGTCGCGCTCCATGACCGAGCTCGTGGTCTTTCGGGGGATCCAGGGGCTGGGCGCGGGCGGGCTCATCGCCCTTGCGCAGACGACCATCGCCGACCTTGTTGCGCCGCGGGACCGCGGACGCTATCAAGGTCTGTTCGGTGCGGTCTTCGCTTTTTCGAGCATCGCCGGGCCGCTGCTGGGAGGATTCATCACCGACGTCCTGTCGTGGCGCTGGATCTTCTACGTCAACGTGCCGGTCGGCATCCTTGCGCTGGCGCTCATCACCTTCGGGTTCCGCCGTCCGCACCACGCCGTTGCCCACCGCATCGACTACGCGGCGATCACGCTGCTCACTTCGGCCACGGTAGTCTTGCTGCTCGTCCTCACCTGGGGAGGCGTGCAGTTCCCCTGGTCATCGCCGATCATCATCAGCCTGGCAATCCTGGCCGCGGTGCTTACCGGGCTGCTCATCGGCGTTGAGCGGCGATCGACGGAGCCCATTCTCTCACCGCACATCTTCCATAATCGGATCGTCGTGATCGGCACTTCGGTCATGGGGCTCACGTTCATGGGCCTCTTTGGTGTCGCGGTTTTCCTCCCGCTCTTCTTCCAGCTCGTGCTGGGCTATCCGCCGACCCAGGCAGGTCTCCTGATGGCTCCCATGACCGTCGGCATGATCACGGCGTCGTTCATCGGCGGCCGCATGGTGTCCAGAACAGGCAGGTACAAGATCTTCCCGGTGGTCGGCCTGGCCGGCGCAGCCCTGTCCTACGTCGTGGTGATGCTGGCGGCGACCATGGGCGCCGGCATCGGCGTGGTCGAGGCGGCGCTCATCGTTCTGGGCATCGGCTTCGGACTGGTGATGCCGAATCTCGTAGTGGCCATCCAGAACGCCGTGGGACCGCGCGAACAGGGCGCAGCAACGGCAACGGCCGCGTACTTCCGGTCCCTGGGCGGCACTTTCGGCGTTGCTCTGTCGGGCACCATTATGACCGGCGAGCTGCGGTCGCTTGAAGCCGGACGCTGGGCGGGCATGGCGAGGGGCGGACGGACCTTGCTCGATCAGGGGCTTCAGGACATCGCCCTGCTGCCCGAGGCGCAGCGCATTGTTGTCATAGCGGCATACCGCCATGCCATCAGCACAACCTTCCTTGTCGGCGCGATCATCACTGCCCTGGCCTTCATGCTGGTGCTCTTTCTGCCGGAGAAGCCGCTTCAGACGGCACGACCTGCGGATGCGGGGGAAGAACGGGATCAGGCTTGAACCCATCAATTATTTCAACGGCCTTCTAGCCTGGACAATCAAGCCGAAACCAATAAATGTCTCACGCAAAGCCGCAACGGCCTAAAAAATGAATCAGTCACTTGGGGAATCACGCGAAGGAAATCTGGAGACTTGGTTTCATACCCATGAAGCGGCATTTTTTTTGCGAGCTCGACCCACGGGGATCACATCTTTTCGAGACTGCCGGCTATCCGGCCAAAAGGAAAACGACCATGAACAACGTCGCAGAGCCTCCAATACTGTATCTCGGCACCCCTGTGGTGCTTATTCGTCACTGAACCTTTATGGGAGGTTAAAGACGGGAGGGGAATGCCAAGAGGGCTACCCGAATCGGCGTCTGTTTTTTTGCCCTGACACAGCAACCATGATCAAAAAAAGCGCCCTGCCTTGCGACAGGGCGCTTCGAGATGTCTTACTTCATCGTTTACCAGGTCCTTGTTCCGTGGCACGATGGAGAGCAGGAGCTCGCGGTCGCGTTAAAGTTCAAGGAAGCTACGGTGTTTGTAACGCCATTCATGTGCGTCGCAGCAGTCACGGCAGTTGAACTATAGCCAGCGCCGTGGCAGGTGGAGCACTGATACCCCCGCGAATTCACGTGGAAATCGTGCTGGCCCGATGCCGGCGGGATGGCGTGGCAGCTGCCACATGCCGGCGTCGGCGGTACATAGGTGCAGGCCTGCGACAGGACCGGCGTTCCTCCGGTGCAGCCTGCGGGAGACGACGTTGCTACGTTCCTGGTCTGGGTGTTGTTCGACTGGCAAGCTCCCCAGGCCGAGTAGGTGAACGAGGTGCAGGCCGTGACCGGCGGTACATAGGTGCATGCCTGGGAGAGGACCGGCGTTCCTCCGGTGCAGCCTGCGGGAGACGACGTTGCTACGTTCCTGGTCTGGGTGTTGTTGGACTGGCAAGCTCCCCACGCCGAGTACGTGAACGAAGTGCAGGCCGTGACCGGCGGTACATAGGTGCATGCCTGGGAGAGGACCGGCGTTCCTCCGGTGCAGCCTGCGGGAGACGACGTTGCTACGTTCCTGGTCTGGGTATTGTTGGACTGGCAAGCTCCCCAGGCCGCGTACGTGAACGAGGTGCAGGCCGTGACCGGCGGTACATAGGTGCATGCCTGGGAGAGGACCGGCGTTCCTCCGGTGCAGCCTGCGGGAGACGACGTTGCTACGTTCCTGGTCTGGGTATTGTTGGACTGGCAAGCTCCCCAGGCCGCGTACGTGAACGAGGTGCAGGCCGTGACCGGCGGTACATAGGTGCATGCCTGGGAGAGGACCGGCGTTCCTCCGGTGCAGCCTGCGGGAGACGACGTTGCTACGGTCCTGGTCTGGGTGTTGTTCGACTGGCAAGCTCCCCAGGCCGAGTACGTGAACGAGGTGCAGGCTGTGACCGGCGGTACATAGGTGCAGGCCCGAGTCAGGGCCGGCGTTCCTGTACAGCCCGCCGGAGATGACGACAGAAGGTCCCTGAGCTGCGTTCCGGTTGACTGGCATGCGCCCCACGCGCCATAGGTGTAGGTGCAGGCCGTTGGAGTCGGCGGTGTGCAGGCCTGTGACAGGATAGGCGTTCCCGTGCATCCTGCGGGAGACGAGGTCAGGAGGTTCCTGGTCTGCGTTCCGTTTGACTGGCATGCGCCCCACGCGTCATAGGTGTAGGTGCAGGACGTCGAACCTCCCGGCCCGGCAGGCATATTCTCCGGATAGAAGGTCCCCGCGGAGATATCCCTGAGGGATCCTGAAAAGATAACGCCGCCGGTCAGCCTGTTCTTAACGACTACTTTCCCGTCCTCAACTATAAACCGCACGTCGCGGAACAGTGCACGAAGGCCGCTGGAATCACTGTCGTCATCGTCATCGTCGGAGACTGCGTTCCCGGAAATCTGGTACAGCGCAAACAGAGGCGCCAGCACGGTGCGCAGGCGGTAGATGATCCCTTCGAAATCGTCCGTGCTCCTGCGGTAATGATCGTCACTGGACTGCATGGTGTAGAGCGCGCTCGAATTCGTATCATTCGCTGAAGCGGCCACTGCCGTGTCCGAAAGCGGGTTGATGTTGGCACGGCCTCCGCTTTTCGAAATAGAGTACAGGGTCTGGTCAGTCCCTTCGGCCTTGAGAACGAAAGGCGGCTTGAGCCCCCTCACGTCAACAGTGTAAACTCCGTTGCTGTTGCTGTCTGCCGTTTTTTCCTGAACCGGCATCGAAGAATCCCTCACAGAAATAGTACTGGTACCTGCCGTGTCCAGCGATGCGACACCGAATACCGAAGACTTAGAGGTATTAGACACGGTCGGCGAATCCTTCGAACCAGCGCTGCAGCCGTTCACGATCAAGGCGAAGATCATCAGAAATACCGGGGACAGATTCGTGATCCATTTTTTCATCATGCAAGATCTCCTTCGATTGATAGATTGTTACTGCTGGAGTAACCTAACAGACGGCTTGCTCCCTGATGGGGCAGCCGTGTTCGCAGACATGATCCCATCACCTCCTTGTGGACGCCCGCCTGTGCGCGCTCGTTCGAACAAAAAAGCCGGGCGCCTCGATATCGAAGATATTTCGGCAGCCCGGCTGTCTCATGGAGATCCTGGGGTTTTCCGCCCCATCCTCGCGGATGGTTGAGTATTATCGTGTATCTATTGTTGCCTGCCTTATAGCAAGGGCCGTGCCAATTCCGGCAAGACAGGCTTTAAGCGTTGTTTACGAGGATATTCGCGGTGTTACGAAGGAGTCGCAGAAGAGTTTTCCCCGGCGTGCTGTAGGCTTTTTCCTACGATCAAAGTGACCGTCCGATGGGAAAAAAGGGAGATGCACTGGAATATCAACAAGTTCAGGAGCTGTATGCTTTTGCAAACAGATGGAGGGTAAAGCCTAGATCGTTTCGGATCAGATGAATTTAACGAGGTCACCCCATGCCGATCAAAACATCCCGTTCGTGTTGGCGGCTTTCTCGGGTATCTCCTGGTTAACGTCCCAGTGCTCCACGATCTTGCCGTTCTCGAGCCTGAAGATATCGACAATGGCGCTGCCGCGTGTGCCAGGCTCCCGTACTGCGTGCACGTGCAGGATTACATGGTCTCCGTCGGCGAACACGCGCTTGATCTCGCTGTGCGAGTTCGGATACCTTTCCCGAAGGAACTTGAGGAACGCTTGCAGCCCCGTTGCGCCGTCGGCTGCATTCGGGTTGTGCTGGGTGTATTTCGGGCCCATGTACTTCGAGGCTGCCTCGAAATCCTTCTGATTGATCGCCTTCTCGTAGAATTCGACCACGGCCCTCTTGTTCTGTTCCTCCTGCTTGTCGGCACCGAATACCGCGTGCGTCATAAGGACCAAGCCTAAGATCATTACAGCGCTCACGATCCTGATCATACCGTCCTCCGCGTATTACCTGTTACCAGGGATTTGATCTGTCTTTCTCTTCATTATTATATCAGCAAAACGAGGTGTGTTCTCATATCGCAAAGTGTACATATCGTCTCCCTGCATCTCAGGTCGCCTGCCCGGTACTTTCTCCGCTGGCATCCCCGAAGTTCTCCCTGCGATGTATAATACCATTAGGGAATGATCTGACATTATCCGGGAAAAGGAGGACCTGCTTATGAAACAGCTTGCAAAGTATGAAAGTCAGGCCTACGCCTTGATGCGCATCGTGGCGGGATTCATGTTCTCATTCCATGGAGCACAGAAGGTCCTGGGGATGCTCGCTGAGATGCAGCCGGCGATTGGATCGCAGCTCTGGATCGGCGGAGTCATCGAACTCGTCGGAGGGCTTGCGATCATGCTGGGCTTAAGGACCCGCTGGGCCGCCTTCATCTGCAGCGGCGAGATGGCCGTGGCCTATTTCCAGTTCCACTGGAAGTTCCAAATGGGACCCGCGTTTTTTCCCGGCGTGAACAAAGGTGAGCTGGCCGTCCTCTACTGCTTCGTGTTCCTTCTCATTGCCTGTAAAGGCGCGGGCATATGGAGCCTGGACAAGGCGGATTAAAGAACAGCACCGAAAATCATCAAGGTGGATCATCCTGCTTGTCTGTTATTTACCACGATTATCTGGGAACACGAGATCTCTCATATCTGCAAGGCTTCTGCCTGCTTGATTACAAGGAGCCCTGCAGACCAGCGTGAAAACGAAGGTCTTCAGGCGCTCCTCGACCGGGTCCATCCGTTTCTTTATTGCCACCACATTCGATGGTTTTTCATGTTCATCACCTTCCGTTCCGGGACAGGCATTGGATCGCGGTAAATCTTCGCTTATGGGCTCTATTCATTTGGGAGCTGCTGCTACTTGCCGGCAGCCGGCGAGGGATCCAAGTGGAGCGCATTCCCCGTAGTTTGCTGCGGGTTAGCATGCTGCAGGGAGCTTCAATGCCTTGACCCGCCGCCTTCCATGAATATTATAACTCTCTGGACATCGATGGGTTGCATCGCCATGGATAACGTAGGGCATGCAGAAGACATACCGCTCGAACCTGACTCGGTACCCGGTTGCCACCTGTTTTGTACGTCCGTTCCCCAAACGATTTGAAGGTGTCCCGTCATCAGGCTGCGATCAGGATGACCATTTCACTTTGAAACGCTTTTGCCCAACACTGCGCACCTATGCAAGCTGATCAAAAAAATTGTGTTAGAGTTGTGTTTGATTATAAGAATTCCACGGAGTTATAATATAGAGCAGTTGTATATGTTGGACAGAGGGAAGGAGGTGTATTGATCATGTTGAAGCGAATTATCGCGACCATGCTTTCCCTGGCGTTGGTAACCATGTTCACAGCGGCTCCACCCGCAGCCTGGGGAAAGGGCATGAAGGAGACGCCGAAAGGCGTTGAGCTGAAGATGGCGTTGCGGGACCTGTGGCTGGGACATATTTTCTGGGTCCGGTCCGTGGTCTTCGCGACAAATTACGGTGACGCCGGTTCGGCCAAGGTGGCCGAGGAGAACGTGGTGAAGAACGCACGGGCCATCGGCGATGCCGTTGCCGGCTATTACGGGAAGGAAGCGGGCGACAAGCTGTTCGGGCTGCTCGCAGGCCATTACGGCGCGGTGAAGGAGTATCTGACCGCGGCCATGGCTGGTAACAAGGGCGGCAAGGACACGGCGGTCGACAAGCTGAAAAAGAACGCCGAGGAGATCGCAACGTTTCTGAGTTCAGCGAATCCGAAGAACTGGCCGAAGGAAACGCTGGTGTCGCTCCTGATGGCCCACGGTGGTCATCACATCATGCAGATAGATCAGGTCATCATGAAGGACTATGGCGCCGAAGCGGCGACCTGGGACACCATGCGGATGCATATCTACACGATCGCTGATGCGCTGGCAGGCGGGATCGAGAAGCAGTTCCCGAAGAAGTTCTAGCGTATAGAAGAAATAACGATGAAGGTGAAGGGAATGGATCGAGCAGGTCCATTCCCCTTGTTCGTTCTTTATCCGGCGGTTGCTCGTTTCACGACATCTCACCGGGCAGGACCTTTTCTTCAGGGCTTTGAGCTACACCGGTGTCAGCTGGGCCTTGACCTTGCATCCTTCCCGTTGACGTCAGCGCCGCCGGCTCTTGCCGGACCTCCTGTCCTTCCCTGTTCTTCGCTCGTGCGAGGGGAGCGTTGCGGTCGGATATTTTCTTCGGTCTCCGCGTGATCGACGGTCAGCCCGTGTCCTGCGTTCCCGTTCAAACTGCGCGAAGATGCCGTCGAGCAGGTCATGCCGTTTTTTCCGCAGAACGTCCTCATGTGCTGGCTCGCTGCTCACAACACCCACCTTCAGCTCGAAACAATAGTCCCTGATGAGCGTGACGAGGGCCTGCTCGATCTGCATGAATACCGCCAGGTCCTGATCACCTCTGTCGTCCCGCCCGCCCCCGGTTTTCGCCAGCAGACCGTCGATCGCGCCGGCGGTACGCCGAACGTGCTCGTGGATGGCCTCGTACAACCCCGTCATCGCGTAAATATCCTGCCGGACAATGGCCGTGATCTCCCGGGAGAGAACGTCGACGTCTTTTTTGGCATCCTCAAGCAGCTGCCGGGGGACCGGACCGAGCTGCAGAGAATCCTTGATGCTGGCCTTGATCTGCTCCTTGATGTCCCCGATCAGCTGCTGCTCAGCTTGCTGCGAGACGAGGAGATCGACGAGGATGCCGATCGATTTTTCGCAGAGGCGTTCGATCCTGACCAGGTTGTCCCTGATGTACTGCGCAATGTCGCGCAGCTCCTGGGACAGGTCCGAGCGCCGCCTCCTCAGGGAGGCGAGCGCCTGCTTCCGCTCCTCGACCATACCGCGCAAACGCTCCAACTTTGCCGCATCGCTCTTCCTCTTCGGGTCAAGGCCCGCTATCTCTTCTTTGGCGGTCTTGATGAACGCCTCCGGCTTCCGGAAGTCCAGCGCCATGAGAATATGGAGGTGATATTTGAACTGCCCCACGGCGAGTTTTAGGACGGGATGGACGAATTGCGAAAAACCGAGCACGCCGTAGAACATTCTGTCCCCGATGTTCTGAGGCTCCTCGTCAACGCGCTGCTGGCGCGTGAACTCCCGGATGCTTTCGATCAGACCGTGGTACCGGGCCAAGTCGCTGCTGTGCGGCTCTCGACTGCCTGCTTTTTGGGTGCTCGCGAGAAAATGCCCGAGTTCGTCCTGCGTCGGATTGAGGTCGGCATTCGATTCGAAACGAAGACCAAATATGCGTGTGTCTTTCGGCATGCCCCTGCCCGTGCTCCTGATGGAACTCCTGGGTGCCGGATTCCGCTGCTCACCAGGAATGTTCGCCCGGAACGCATCCATGGCGCAACAACGCAGTTCCGCTCCTCTTGCGTGCTGCTGTGCAATCAATACAATAATAGAATAGTATTGCCGTATTTGCAAGCCCACAAGTGCTGCATACAAGGTGGGCATGCAGTTCTCCAATTGCACCCGTTCATCAAGGGCTACAAGGGACACCTCTTCACTCAGTTTCGCAGGGCGGGACCTTTGTTTTCAAGGTTTTGAGCCGCGCCGGCGTCAACGAACTCTTGACCTCGTAGCCGACCTTCGCGTGAGCATCCTTCTTCTTCATCAGCAGCCACTCTTTGCCGGTCGATCTCGGCAGATGCTTCATCTGCGCAAGGGCGAAGGCGCCTTTCAGCTTCTTTCCCTTCAGCTCAAAGCCGAGCTTGCCGTTCTTCAGTGAGCTCTCAGGGTCATCGGTATCGAGCGGGACGAACGCACCGGTGTCCCACACGACCACCGGTCCGGCGCCGTAATGTCCTTCGGGGATGACGGCCTCGAAGTCGATATACTCAAGCGGATGGTCCGGCACCATGACCGCAAGACGCTTGTCTGCGGGGTCCAGTGACGGCCCCTTGGGGATGGCCCAGGACTTGAGCACGCCGTTGATCTCCAGCCGAAAATCATAATGGAGCCGCTTCGACCGGTGCTCGTGAACGACGAACCGGAGTGTCTTTTCCGCCATGACCGCCACCTCCTGGAAGAGTATGTGAACTGCGATGCTTCTATGATACAATAGTACTGTTTGTACCACAAGCGTTGACAAAGAGACCGGACCACATGACCAGAGAAGCATATATAAGGAAGAAGCTGGATGATAATTTTCAGCTCTGGTGCGGAAGGGCGTCCCTCTGGGGGTGCTTCCTCTTCCTGTCCCTGGGCGTGCTGGACTACCTGGCGACGCCAGAGAACTTTTTCCTATTTCTCCGGTATCGGGCCGTCGTAGCTCTGGTCCTCCTTGCGGGATATTTTTTCACTTGGCGGCTCCCGAAAGCATATCTCTCGACGCTCGCTTTTGTTATGGTCGCCAGCGCCGCAATCGCCATCGAGCTCATGATCCTTAACTTCGGCGGACATGAGTCGCCTTACTACGTGGGCATGATCCTGCTTGGCATATCGGTCGTCGGCTTTATCCCAGCACGATTCTCATTCCATATAATTATCGCAATAATGATTTACACGATCTATCTCTTTCCGATCCTGATTATAGAAACTATCACAGGCCACCGGGATTTTGTTATCGCGAACGCGTTTATGGTATTGATCTTCTCCACCCTGCTTCTCATGCGGTACATGAGCGGGAATGCATTGGCGGCCGAACTGGGCCTCCAGTACGACCTCGAGCAGTACCGCGAGCGTCTCGAGATGGTCGTCGAAGAGCGGACCGCCGAGCTCAGGCATGCCGTGCAGGACCTGAAAAAGGAGATCGTCGAGCGCCAGAGGGCGGAAGCGGAGCGGAAGCTGCTGCAGGCCCAGCTGCTGCAGGCCCAGAAGATGGAATCCATCGGCCGCCTCGCCGGGGGCGTGGCCCACGACTTCAACAACATCCTTACGGCGATCCTGAGCTATGCCGAGCTTTCCCTCATGAAGCTTCCCGAACATGACCCGCTCAGGGGCCATCTGATCTCCATCCAGGAAGCGAGCGAAAAGGCCGCTACGCTGACGCACCAGCTCCTGGCGTTCAGCCGCAGGCAGGTCCTGGAAATGAAGGTGGTGGACCTGAACGACGTCATCAGGGGTCTGGCGAAGATGCTGACGAGGATGATCGGCGAGGACATGCCCCTTGAGCTTAGGACCGGCGCGACGGCAAGCTTCGTGCGCGCGGACGAGGGGCAGATCGAGCAGGTCCTGATGAACCTTGCGGTGAACGCGCGGGACGCGATGCCGTCGGGAGGCCGCCTCGTGATCGAGACGGCGGATGCGAACCCGGACGATGCGGTCCTGAAGGCGCAAGGGGTGGCCGATCCGGGACAGTACGTCATGCTGTCCGTGACCGATTCAGGCGCCGGGATGTCGGCGGAAGTGCGGGAGCGGATCTTTGAGCCCTTCTTTACGACCAAGGAGCTTGGCCGGGGGACCGGCCTGGGCCTTGCCACGGTCTATGGGATCGTGAAGCAGCACGGCGGCCACATCATCGTGGACAGCGAACCGGGAAAAGGGACCATCTTTCGGATTTTACTTCCCCTGACCGCGGGTCCCGGGCCGCAGCAGGCAGCGGAGCCGAGCGGCCCCCTGCCGGAGGGGACGGAGACCCTCCTGGTCGTCGAGGACGACGAACTGGTCCGGGGCCTTATCGACGAGGTGCTGGCGCCGCTGGGCTACCGGGTCCTTACCACAGCATCGGGCGATGAAGCCCTCAAGACCAGCGATTCCTTCCCGGGCCACGTGGACCTGCTGCTGACGGACGTGGTGATGCCGGGCATGAACGGCAGGCAGCTCGCCGAGATCATGCGCACCAGGCGGCCGGGGATCAAGGTGCTGTTCATGTCAGGATATACTCAGGACGCCCTTTCCACGCAGGGGATCCTGGAGCCGGGGGTCGCTTTGATCCACAAGCCGCTCCGGGCCGGAACGCTGGCACGGCAGATCCGGCAGGTGTTGGACAGCGTCCGGTAGGGCAGGAACACTTGCCCCGGGGCCGATCGCTATCCCCCGAAATTTCTTGACAAACCTTGCTTCCGCCGTATACAATCTCACGCTTATTCGGACCGCAGTGAACACGGTCCTGGATGGAGAACAGTTCAGCCATGATCAAGCTCTATAACACCTTGACCGGGAAAAAAGAAGAGTTCGTGCCGGTAACGCCGGGAACGGTGAACATGTATGCCTGCGGTGTGACGGTGTACGATTTTTCGCACCTGGGTCACGCCCGAGGCGCAGTCGCCTTCGACGTGATCCAGCGGTACTTCCGACGCCGGGGATACCAGGTCAAGTACGTGCGAAACTTCACCGACGTGGATGACAAGATCATCAACCGGGCGAGGGAAGAGGGCATTTCCGCGGCCGAGGTCGCGCGCAAGTACATCGACGCCTACCAGGAGGACATGAAGCGCCTGGGCGTGGGCAGGCCCGACGAAGAACCGCTTGCCACCGAGCATATCAAGGAGATGATCGACGTCATCCGGCGGCTCGTCGAGAAAGGGCACGCCTACGCGGTGGACGGCGATATCTATTTCCGCGTTGCGAGCTTCAAGGACTACGGCAAGCTCTCGAAGCGGAACCTCGAGGACATGAAGGCCGGAGCGCGGGTGGAGGTGGACGAGCGGAAGGAAGATCCGCTGGATTTCGCCCTGTGGAAGGCCTCGAAGCCCGGCGAACCCGCTTGGGACAGCCCCTGGGGCCCGGGCAGGCCCGGCTGGCACATCGAGTGCACGGCCATGGGCTTCAAGCACCTGGGCGAGACCTTCGACATCCATGCCGGCGGCAAGGACCTTATCTTCCCCCACCATGAGAACGAGATCGCCCAGAGCGAGGCCTCATCGGGCAGGAAGTTCGTGAACTACTGGCTGCACAACGGCTTCGTCAACATCAATGAGGAGAAGATGTCCAAGTCCCTGGGCAACTTCTTCACCATCCGCGACATCCTGGACAAGTACGACGCGGAGATCGTCAGGCTCTTCCTGCTCTCGACCCACTACCGGAGCCCCATCGATTTCTCCGACGCAAACCTCAAGGACGCGCGGGCGGGCCTCGACCGCTTCTATACCATGAAAGAAGGGATCAGGAACTTCCTTGCCGGAAAGAAGCCGCCGGCGGTCAAACCCGAAGAGGTGGTCGAGTCAGCGGACCGTCCGCTGTACGAGAAGACCCTGAACCTGCCGGGGGCCTTCGAGGAGGCCATGGATGACGACTTCAATACGGCGTTGGCCATCGGGCTCATCTATGACCTGGTCCGGGACGTGAACAAGTTCATCGCCGAACTGCATACGAAGAACGAGCAGGGTGCATACATCATCCTGTCGGCGGCGCATGAATCGTTCGATAATGTCAGCCGGACCCTTGGCATCTTCCTGCGCGAGCCTGAAGAGTGGTTCCAGGAAGCGCGGCTCGGCGAACACAAGATAACGCTGTCGGTGGAGCAGATCGAGGAGCATATCCATCTCAGGAACAATGCGCGGGCTGGAAAGGACTGGGCCGAGGCGGACCGCATCCGGAAGGTCCTGGACGATGCCGGCGTCACGCTCTTCGACCGGCCTGGCGGCACGGTCTGGAAGCCGAAGTAATGAAAAGGGCATTTACCGCAGAGGACGCAGAAAAATCAGAGCAGCCGTGAGATGGTTTACCTCGGATGAACACGGATCGATTCCTTGTTGACGACTGTTCATTGAGAATAGAAAGACGTGCTGGTTCCTTGGTCTCATGAGCAAGAAAAATAATATTGTCTTGTCGTCGATTTACCTTCCTCTGCATCCTCTGCGGTAAAACTTTTTCAACCCGCGCTATGTCCAGAGACAAGATCATCGGCATCAATCCCGTCCTCGAGGCCCTGAAGGCAGGCAGGCCGGTCCAGCGTCTCCTGGTCGCCGACCAGCGGAGGCAGGACCGCGATATCCAGGCGATTCTCCACCTTGCCCGGGAATGCGGTGCCGAGATCCGGTTCGCGAGCCGTGAGGCACTGAACCGGGAGGCGCCGGGCACGAAGCATCAGGGGGTCATCGCGATCGCTGCGGCAAAGCAATACGCGACCCTTGACGAGATTCTCGCGGCCCCCGCAAAGCGGGGAAAAGCGCCGCTCTTCCTGGTCCTCGACGGAGTCGAAGACCCCCGCAATCTCGGCGCCATCATCCGAACCGCTGACGCCGCCGGCGTCCATGGTGTCATCATCCCGGAGCGGCGGGCCACTGGCCTGACCGAGACCGTAGCCAAGGCGGCGGCTGGCGCCATGGAGCACGTTCCCGTGGTCAAAGTGGTGAACATCGTCAATACCCTGGAAGATCTCAAGAAGGCAGGGGTGTGGGTCGCGGGAGCCGAAGCAGGCGGGGAAACCGTTTACTGGGACGCAGACTTTGTCCGGCCGACGGCCCTGGTCCTGGGCGGCGAGGACCGGGGTGTCCGCAGGCTCGTGCGGGAACGATGCGATTACCTGGTATCCCTGCCCCTCCTGGGCAGGATCAGCTCCCTGAATGTGTCCGTGGCAGCGGGGATCCTGCTGTACGAAGCCCTCAGACAGCGGTCCCGGTAATCTTTCGGGCTTTCCGGCGGTCCTGGTTCCCTCCGCGTTTTTATTCAAATTTTTTGTTGACATCGGGGATGCTCTCGGCTAGAATACCAACTTCCGTGAAAAGCGGTCACAGCCGTGGTGTGCCCAGGGGATTTCGACGTATCGCCACCGTAACTCAGTTGGTAGAGTAGCTGATTTGTAATCAGCCTGTCGTGGGTTCGATTCCCTCCGGTGGCTCCAGCTATCTGCCGGTCACAGCAATCAAATCATCCATCACGTAAGGTAGTTGTAATCGGGGAGGTGCCCGAGTGGCCAAAGGGAACAGACTGTAAATCTGTCGGCGTCAGCCTACGGAGGTTCGAAACCTCCCCTCCCCACCACTTCATACTGTGCGGATTGACCATCGCGGAGTGCGGTCCCTTATCAGGGACCCGCGGTCCGAAATCCGAAAGAGAATGCGGGAATAGCTCAGCTGGCTAGAGCGCCAGCCTTCCAAGCTGGGGGTCGCGGGTTCGAATCCCGTTTCCCGCTCCATACATCAAATTTTAAATTTATAATTTTGAATTTAAAATTGAGGCAACGCCCATGTAGCTCAGTTGGTAGAGCACATCCTTGGTAAGGATGAGGTCAGCGGTTCAATCCCGCTCATGGGCTCCATAGCATTTATTCCTTTTCTGAATTCCTTGATCCGGAGGGCTCTATGGCAAAAGCGAAATTTGAGAGAACGAAGCCGCATGTGAACGTGGGGACCATCGGCCACGTTGACCACGGCAAGACGACGCTGACGGCTGCGATCACGAAGGTGCTGGCGTTCAAGAACATGGCCAGCTTCGTGTCGTACGACAACATCGACAAGGCGCCCGAGGAACGGGAGCGCGGCATCACGATCGCGACGGCGCACGTGGAGTACCAGACCGAGAAGCGCCACTACGCCCATGTGGACTGCCCGGGCCATGCCGATTACATCAAGAACATGATCACCGGCGCGGCGCAGATGGACGGAGCGATCCTGGTGGTCTCGGCCGCTGACGGCCCCATGCCCCAGACGCGCGAGCACATCCTTTTGGCCCGCCAGGTTGGCGTGCCCTATATCGTCGTGTACATGAACAAGGTCGACATGGTCGACGATCCCGAGCTCCTGGAGCTGGTCGAACTTGAGGTCCGCGAGCTCCTGTCCAAGTACCAGTTCCCCGGCGACAAGACCCCGATCATCAAAGGCAGCGCCCTGAAGGCGCTCCAGAGCGAGAGCAAGGACATCAATGCGCCCGAGTACAAGAGCATCCTTGAACTCATGGACGCCCTGGACAGCTACATTCCCCAGCCCAAGCGCGATATCGACAAGCCCTACCTGATGCCGATCGAGGACGTGTTCTCCATCGCCGGCCGCGGCACCGTGGTGACGGGCCGCATCGAGCGGGGCATCGTGAAAGTGGGCGACGAGATCGAGATCGTGGGCATCAAGCCCACGCAGAAGACCGTGGTCACCGGTGTTGAGATGTTCCGGAAGCTCCTGGATTCGGGCGAGGCCGGCGACAATGTCGGCGTCCTGCTCCGGGGCGTGAAGAAGGAAGAAGTGGAGCGCGGCATGGTCCTGGCCAAGCCCGGGAGCATCACCCCGCACACGAAGTTCAAGGCCGAGGCCTACGTTCTGACGAAGGAAGAGGGCGGCCGCCACACCCCGTTCTTCAAGGGATACCGTCCGCAGTTCTACTTCCGGACGACGGACGTGACGGGCGTGGTGACGCTGGCCGAAGGCGTCGAGATGGTGATGCCGGGCGACAACATGAGCTGCAGCGTTGAGCTCATCACCCCCATCGCCATGGACAAGGAGCTCCGGTTCGCCATCCGCGAGGGCGGCCGCACCGTGGGCGCCGGCGTGATCACCGAAGTGATCGAGTAAGCAGGCACGAAGCAGTGCGGAATTCGGAATGGCGAATGCGGAATGAGGAACAGATCCGCACCCCGCGCTCCGCACTCCGAATTTGATATAGAGAGAGGCTACAGAAATGCGTGAGATCATTCTCCTCGCCTGCAGTGAGTGCAAGCGGAAAAACTATTCGACGACCAAGAACAAGCGGAACACGCCTGACAAGCTGAACCTGGACAAGTATTGCCGGTTCTGCCGCAAGCATACGACGCACAAGGAAACCAAGGCGTAATACCAAATTCAAAGATAAAAAAGTAAAATGTAAAATAAAGGTTCCTTTCTACCATTTTTCATTTTGCATTTTATATTTTGAATTTTTTCACAGGCCAGTAGCTCTAATGGTAGAGCTCCGGACTCCAAATCCGGCTGCTGGGGGTTCGAGTCCCTCCTGGCCTGCCAAATCTTCTATTGCGGGAGAGGCTTAATCCCATGTTCAACAGGATCGCGGAGTTCTTCCACGACGTAAAGCTGGAGCTCAAGAAGGTAGTGTTTCCCTCGAAGAAAGAGGTCATCGGGTCCACCTGGGTGGTGATCGTGTCGGTGCTCATCGCTTCGGTGTTCCTGGGGATCGTGGACATGGCGCTGGGGAAGTTCATGACCACGGTCTTTAAATAGAGAGAACTATGTCAACCAAGAACTGGTACGTCGTACACACCTACGCGGGCTTCGAGAACAAGGTGAAGGCCAGCATCCTGGAAACGGTCTCGAAACTGGGCCTGCAGGAGAGGATATCCCAGGTCCTGGTCCCCACCGAAGAAGTGCTGTCGCTCAAGGCGGGCAAGAAGAGGAAGTCGCAGAGGAAGTTCTTCCCCGGCTATATCCTCGTCGAGATGGAGATGGACGACAACACCTGGCATGTGGTGAAGGACACGCCGAAGGTGACCGGTTTCGTCGGGGGGAGTCTCAACCCCACGCCGCTCTCCGAAGAGGAGGTCAGCCATATCCTGAAGCAGGCGGAGGAGGGTGCGGTGGCTCCGACCCAGCCGAAGATCGCGTACCAGAAGGGCGATCGGGTACGGGTCATCGACGGCCCCTTCAGCAGCTTCATCGGCACCGTGGAGGACGTCAACCCGGCGCACGGCAGGCTCCGGGTGATGGTCAGCATCTTTGGCCGATCGACGCCCGTGGAGCTTGAATTCCTCCAAGTGGAGCGAGAGAAGGAAAAATAATATTCGGAATCACCGAATTATTCATGTAGCACGAAATTGAGAAGGTAGGAGTTACCCATGGCAAAAGAGATATCGGCAAAGATCAAACTGCAGGTCCCGGCAGGCAAGGCCAATCCGGCGCCCCCGGTCGGTCCGGCCCTGGGCCAGCACGGCGTCAATATCATGGAGTTTTGCAAAGCGTTCAACGCAAAGACCCAGAAGATGGGGGAAACGATCGTTCCCGTCATCATCACCGTGTACACGGACCGGTCCTTCACGTTCATTACGAAGACCCCGCCGGCAGCAGAGCTCCTGAAGAAGGCCGCCGGCATCATCAAGGGCTCAGGCGTGCCGAACAAGGACAAGGTCGGCAAAGTGACCCGCGCGCAGATCAAGGAGATCGCGCAGACGAAGATGCCCGACCTCAACGCGGCAAGCGTCGAGTCGGCCATGCGCATGATCGAAGGGTCGGCAAAGAGCATGGGGCTGGAAATCGTCGACTAAATTCAAATGCGAAGCTCGAAGCACGAAATCCTAATTTAGACATTCGAAATTAGAATTTCGAATTCGTTGTATGTGCGGGAGGCCGACAACGGCCGTTATGACCGCAAGGAGGAACCATGGCAGGGAAGAAGTTCAAGGCAGCAGCAGCATTGGTTGAGCGGAACAAGCTGTACAGCGTCGAAGAGGCGATCGGTCTCGCGAAGAAGACGGCGCGGACGAAGTTCGACGAGACCGTCGATCTGGCGGTGAACCTCGGTGTTGACCCCAAGCAGGCGGACCAGATGGTGCGCGGCACGGTTGTACTTCCTCACGGCACCGGCAAGAAGGTCAAGGTCCTGGTCTTCGCCAAGGGCGAGAAGGAAAAAGAGGCGAGGGATGCCGGCGCCGACTATGTGGGCGCCGAGGACCTTGCCGACAAGATCCAGAAGGAAGGGTGGACGGACTTTGACACAGTCGTCGCCACGCCGGACATCATGGGGCTCGTCGGGAAGCTCGGCAAGGTGCTGGGCCCCCGCGGATTGATGCCGAACCCCAAGACGGGCACGGTAACGTTCGATGTCACCAAGGCCATCAAGGAGATCCGGGCCGGCAAGGTGGAGTACCGGGTGGAGAAGGCCGGCATCGTTCACGTGCCGGTGGGAAAGGCCTCGTTCGACGAACAGAAACTTATTGAGAACGCCAGGGCGGTGCTGGAGTCCATCCTGAAGGCCAAGCCGTCATCGAGCAAGGGTAAGTATCTGAAGGCGGTCACGGTTTCCACCACCATGGGGCCCGGCGTCAAGATGGATACCATGCTGGTCGAGAAGATCGCGGGATAATTAAGATAATAATTGTAAACAAATCCAATATACGAGACCCTAAACGTTAGGATTTCGGATTTAGGATTGAGAGGTTGCAGGAACAAAAGGTCGGCCCTCGTTTCACGAAGAGGGATGCGGTCCGAGACAGCAGGCACGGAAGAGAGGAACGGCGACTCTTTCGTTTAATCCCCCCAGCGGGGCCTGCCGAGACCCGGGTAAAAAAGAACGTACGCGACCAAGCGCTGCTTTCTTTTGAGGTTCCCGGGAGGGTCATCGGGAATTCTTGAAAGAAAGGAGGACAGAGTGAACAAGGAAGAGAAAAAAGCAGCAATCGACGAGCTCCACGAGAAATTTTCCCGCGCGAAGACCGCGGTGATCACCGGCTACAGCGGGATCAATGTTGAGCAGATCACGGCGCTTCGGTCCAAGCTCCGGCAGTCGAATGTCGAGTACCGTGTTGTGAAGAACACCCTGGCGCGGAAGGCCGCGGAAGGAACAAGCCTCGAGCCGCTGAAGGATTACTTCGTAGGCCCGGTGGGCATCGCGCTGGGATTCGACGACGTGGTCGCTCCGGCCAAGGTGCTGTTCGAATTCAGCAAGACGCAGGCGAAGCTCGAGCTCAAGTTCGGCGTGCTGGACGGCAAACTGCTCAAGCAGGCCGACATCAAGGCGCTCGCGAACCTGCCGTCGCTCAATGCACTTCGCGGCAAGATCGTGGGGCTTCTGCAGGCGCCGGCATCGCGGATCGTTGGTGTGCTTGCGGCACCGGGCGGTCAGATCGCACGGGTCATCAGGGCAAAGGCAGACAAAGGGTAGGCAGGGTGTCCCGGTAACGGGCAACCTGCTTAACACAAATTTCAACAAACATCAGGCATTTAATTGAGGAGGATATACTGAAATGGCAGATCTGGCGAAAATCGTTGACGAACTGAGCAGCCTTTCCGTTCTGGAGGCCGCTGAGCTGAGCAAGATGCTCGAAGAGAAGTGGGGCGTTTCGGCAGCAGCGCCCGTGGCTGTTGCGGCCGTCGGCGCGGCCGGCGGTGCAGCAGCGGTCGAAGAGAAGACTGCGTTCGACGTTATCCTGGCGAGTGCCGGGGCGCAGAAGATCAACGTGATCAAGGTTGTCCGCGAGCTTACCGGCCTTGGCCTCAAGGAGGCGAAGGACCTGGTGGAGGGTGCTCCCAAGCCCGTGAAGACCGGCGTTGCGAAGGAAGAGGCCGAGACCATGAAGAAGAAGCTGACCGAAGCGGGCGCGACCGTCGAGGTCAAGTAAGCAGGCTCATTGAGGCAGTACTGACCAAGTCCTTGCCCTCCGGGACTCCCGGAGGGCAGAGGACTTTTTTGCGTTTTTAGTGGATGGCGCGAAATGGCGCCGGGGCACTGACGGCAATTCATCATTATTCACGGTCTTATCGGTAGTTATCGGCGGGAAATGGAAATTCCCGCAGAGGGGTGCGGACATGTCTAAGGAAAAACGGGAAATGATTCGGGTACGGAAGGATTTTTCGAGGATCCCCACGATCCTGGAGATCCCTGATCTCATCGAGATCCAGAAGCGTTCGTATGACACGTTCCTGCAGAAGGATCTCGCCTCGGACAAGCGGAAGGACATGGGGCTCCAGGCGGCGTTCAAGAGCGTCTACCCCATTTACGACTTCAATGAGACGGCGATGGTGGACTATCTTGGCTATTCTCTGGGCGAGCCCAAGTACACGCTCTGGGAGTGCCTGCAGCGCGGAGCGACCTTTGCCGCTCCGCTGAAGATCAAGATCCGCCTCGTCTTCTTCGACAAGGACGAGCAGGCCGGGACGAAGCGTGTCAAGGACATCAAGGAGCAGGAGGTGTATGTCGGCGACCTCCCGCTCATGACCGAGAACGGCACGTTCATTGTGAACGGCACCGAGCGCGTGGTCGTGAGCCAGCTCCACCGCTCGCCGGGGGCGTTCTTTACCCATGACAAAGGCCGCACCCATGCCAGCGGCAAGATCCTCTACTCGGCGCGGATCATCCCCTATCGTGGCTCGTGGCTTGACTTCGAGTTCGACGTGAAAGACATCGTGTACGTCCGGATCGACCGGCGCCGGAAAATCCCCGCCACCATCCTGCTCAAGGCCTTCGGCTATTCCAACGAGGACCTGCTGCGGATGTACTATCCCATCGAGGACATCAAGATCAAGAAGGACGGCTTCACCCGGAACGTGTCCGACGTGCTTGCAGGCCACAAGGCACCCGCCACGATCACCGAGAAGGGGAGCCGCGAGCAGATTGTGAAGGAAGGCGCCAAGATCACCAAAATGGCGATCAAGAAGATGGAAGCCGCGGGCATCAACGAGATTCCGATCTCCCGCGAAGAGCTCGTCGACCGCGTCGTCCTGCGGGACGTCATCGATCCGGAGACAGGTGAGGTCCTCCTTCCGGCCAATGAGAAGATCTCCGACCAGTTCCTGACCCGCGTCGCCGCCACCAAGGTGGAGAAGATGGAAGTGATCTACATGGACGGCATCCACGTGATCCCGGCCATGCGCGACACACTCCTGGCGGACAAGGTCCAGACCTCCGACGAGGCGCTCCTCGAAATCTACCGCAAGATGCGTCCCGGCGAACCGCCGACGGTCGACATGGCCCGCAACCTGTTCGCCGGTATGTTCTTCAACCCCAAGCGCTATGACCTCTCCCCGGTCGGGAGGCTGAAGCTCAACAAGAAACTGAACCTTGACATTCCGCTGGAGAAGACCACCCTTACGGCGCAGGACGTCGTGGAGGTGATCCGCTATCTCGTCAATCTCCGGACAGGCAAGGGAGAGGTGGACGATATCGACCATCTCGGCAACCGCCGCGTCCGCTCCGTGGGCGAGCTTCTCGAGAACCAGATCCGCGTTGGCCTTGCCCGCATGGAGCGGGCCATCAAGGAGCGCATGAGCCTTCAGGACGTGGATGCCCTCATGCCGCACGACATCATCAACCCCAAGCCGGTGATCGCTGCCATCAAGGAGTTCTTCGGGTCCAGCCAGCTGTCGCAGTTCATGGACCAGACGAACCCCCTGGCGGAGATCACGCACAAGCGCAGGCTATCGGCGCTGGGGCCTGGCGGCCTCACGCGTGAGCGCGCAGGCTTCGAAGTTCGCGATGTGCACACGACCCACTACGGCAGGATCTGCCCCATTGAGACGCCGGAAGGTCCGAACATCGGTCTCATTGTCTCCCTGGCGACCTATGCGCGGGTGAACGATTACGGCTTCATTGAAGCGCCTTATCGCCAGGTCAAGCTGGGGAGGGTGACCGAGGAGATCGAATACCTTTCCGCCGTGGACGGGGAGAACTACGTCATTGCCCAGGCCAACACGCCCCTCGACAGCCGCGGCAAGATCGCCGTTGACAGCGTCTCCGCCCGCGTGGGCGGCGAGTTCATGCTGGTGACGGCCGAGGAAGTGCAGTACATGGACGTGTCCCCGAAACAGATCGTCTCGGTCTCGGCGGCGCTCATCCCGTTCCTCGAGAACGATGACGCCAACCGCGCTCTCATGGGCTCGAACATGCAGCGCCAGGCAGTGCCGCTGCTCCGGCCCCAGGCCCCGGTCGTGGGTACGGGCATGGAGCGTGTGGCTGCACGCGATTCCGGCGCCATCATCGGAGCGAAGCGCGACGGCATCGTTGAAGCGGTCGATTCGACGGCCATCGTGGTCAAGGGCGAGGACGCCCGGGGCAGGACCGTGGTTGACAACTATCCCCTGACCAAGTTCCACCGTTCCAACCAGAACACCTGCATGAACCAGAAGTCCATCGTGCGGGTCGGCGACAAGATCAAGAAAGGCCAGGTCATCGCCGACGGACCGGCGACCGACCTTGGCGAGCTGGCCCTGGGCCAGAATGTGCTCGTGGCCTTCATGCCCTGGAGCGGATTCAACTTCGAGGACGCCATCATCATCAGCGAGAAGCTCGTGAAGGAGGACCGGTATACCTCCATCCACATCGAAGAGTTCGAGATCGAGGCCCGTGACACCAAGCTCGGCAAGGAAGAGATCACCCGCGACATCCCGAACCTCGGCGAGGAGACCCTGCGCAACCTGGACGAGAACGGCATCATCCGCATCGGTGCCGAGGTGATGCCTGGTGACATCCTGGTGGGCAAGGTGACGCCCAAGGGCGAGACCCAGCTTACGCCGGAGGAGAAGCTCCTGCGGGCCATCTTCGGCGAGAAGGCCGGCGACGTACGCGACGCTTCCCTCTATGCCCCCCCGGGGATCGAGGGCACGGTCATTGACGTGAAGGTCTTCTCCCGCAAGGGCGAGGACAAGAACGAGCGTCTCAAGACGCAGGAAAGCGAGGAGATCACCCGCCTCCAGAAGGAATACAGCGAAGAGAAGAAGGCCATCCAGGAGGACAAGTACAAGCGTATCCGCCGGATTCTCATCGGCAAGACCACAGCCGACAAGGTAGCGAACTCCAAGACCGGAAAAACGGAGATTGCGAAGGGGAAGAAGATCTCCGCCGACATGCTGGACAAGATCCCGGAGAAGGAGCTTGCCAAGATCAAGGTTGAGTCCGAAGATTACCCGGCGAAGCTGCAGGAGATCCTGGACAGCGCCGAGAACCAGCTCGGCATCCTGGAGTCCATCTACGACGAGAAGATCGGCCGCCTCAAACGGGGCGATGACCTTCCCCCGGGCGTGGTGAAGCTCGTGAAGGTCTATGTCGCGATGAAGCGCAAACTCTCCGTTGGCGACAAGATGGCTGGCCGTCACGGGAACAAGGGCGTCGTATCCCGGATCGTTCCCGAGGAGGACATGCCTTACCTACCCGACGGGACGCCTGTCGAGATCGTCCTGAATCCCCTGGGCGTGCCGTCCCGTATGAACGTGGGCCAAATCCTTGAGACCCATCTTGGCTGGGCTGCCAAGGCCCTGGGCCTGCATGTGGCCACGCCCGTGTTCGATGGCGCGACCGAGGAGCAGATCAAGAGCCTGCTCAAGGATGCGAAACTGCCGAAGACGGGCCAGTCCGTCCTCTATGACGGCCGCACCGGCGACCCGTACGACAAGCCGGTCACTGTCGGCTATATGTACATGCTGAAGCTGCACCATCTTGTGGACGACAAGCTGCATGCGCGGTCCATTGGCCCCTATTCCCTGGTCACGCAGCAGCCCCTGGGCGGCAAGGCCCAGTTCGGCGGCCAGCGGCTCGGTGAGATGGAGGTCTGGGCGCTCCAGGCCTACGGCGCCGCCTACTGCCTCCAGGAGTTCCTCACGGTGAAGTCCGACGACGTGTCGGGCAGGGCAAAGATCTACGAGGCCATCGTGAAGGGCGAGCATACCCTGGAGCCGGGGCTTCCCGAGTCGTTCTACGTCCTCATCAAGGAGCTCCAGAGCCTCTGTCTTGATGTGGAGCTGATCGAGCGGAAGAACGGCAAGGAGCGGCTGATCGGGCTTGAAAAGATCTCATCGGCCCGGTAGCTTGGCGCGGATGGCTGCAGGAAATTGGACAGGAACTAATCAATAGCTAGGTGAGCGGGGCCGAGTGGCCCCTTTCAGGAGGTTGACCGTGGAAGATAAACGGGTGATTGACAATAAAGTGCGAATGGACGTCCTGAGCCTGTTTGAGAAGCCGAAGGATATCAATTTCGATTCGATCCGGATCCGGGTCGCTTCGCCGGAGCGCATCAAAGAGTGGTCCTACGGCGAAGTGAAGAAGCCGGAGACGATCAACTACCGGTCGTTCAAGCCGGAGCGCGATGGCTTGTTCTGCGCCAAGATCTTCGGTCCCATCAAGGACTGGGAATGTCTCTGCGGCAAGTACAAGCGGATGAAGCACCGCGGCATCGTCTGCGACAAGTGCGGTGTTGAGGTGATCCAGTCCAAGGTCCGGCGCGAGCGCATGGGCCATATCGAGCTGGCGTCGCCGGTGGCCCATATCTGGTTCCTGAAGGGCCTGCCGAGCCGCATCGGGACCCTTCTCGACATGACGCTCCGGCAGCTCGAAAAGGTCCTGTACTTCGAATCCTTCGTGGTCCTCGATCCGGGTGACACGCCGCTCAAGGTCAAGGAGCTCCTGACCGAGGAGCGGTACCGGAAGGCCCAGATCGAGTACGGCCCGGGAAGCTTCAAGGCGGGGATGGGAGCCGAGATCATCCGTGAGATGCTCAGGGCCCTTGACCTCGACCGCGAGTCAGAGGACATTCGCAAGAAGATCGAGACCGCGACGTCCATGGCCACCAAGAAGAAGCTCACGAAGCGGCTCAAGGTCATCGAGTCGTTCCGCAAATCCGGCAACAGCCCCGACTGGATGATCCTGGACGTGGTCCCGGTCATTCCGCCGGAGCTCCGGCCTCTCGTGCCCCTCGAGGGCGGCCGGTTCGCCACATCGGACCTGAACGACCTGTACCGCCGGGTGATCAACCGGAACAACCGGCTTCGGAGGCTCGAGGAGCTGAAGGCCCCATCCGTCATCATCCGGAACGAGAAACGCATGCTCCAGGAGGCGGTTGACGCCCTGTTCGACAACGGCCGGCGCGGCCGGGTCCTGCGCGGTCCCAATAAACGGCCGCTCAAGTCCCTGTCCGACATGCTCAAGGGCAAGCAGGGCCGGTTCCGCCAGAACCTGCTCGGCAAGCGCGTCGATTACTCCGGCCGGTCCGTGATCGTGGTCGGTCCCGATCTCAAGCTCCACCAGTGCGGCCTGCCGAAAAAAATGGCCCTGGAGCTTTTCAAGCCGTTCATCTTCAACAAGCTCGAAGAAAAGGGTTATGCCACGACCATCAAGAGCGCCAAGAAAATGATCGAACGCGAGCGGCCCGAGGTATGGGACGTGCTCGAAGAAGTGATCCAGGAGCACCCCGTGCTCCTCAACCGCGCACCGACGCTCCACCGGCTCGGTATCCAGGCATTTGATCCCATTCTCGTCGAGGGGAAGGCCATCCGGCTCCATCCGCTTGTCTGCGCTGCGTTCAACGCGGACTTCGACGGCGATCAGATGGCGGTCCATATCCCGCTATCGATCGAGGCGCAGCTCGAGGCGCGGGTGCTCATGCTTTCCGTGAACAACGTCCTCTCGCCGGCCAACGGGCGGCCCATCGCCGTCCCGTCCCAGGACATCGTGCTTGGCTGCTACTACCTGACCAAGTCACGTTCCAGCGCCAAAGGCGAGGGCAAGATCTTCGCCGGTCCCCATGAGGTCCGGGTCGCCTTCGACCAGGGCGAGGCGCACATCCATGCCCGCATCCGGGCCCGGATCAAGGGCAAGCTCGAGGAGACCACCGTGGGCCGGGTCCTGTTCAGCGAGATCCTGCCCGAGGGGATCCCCTTTTCCTTCATCAACAAGGAAATGAGCAAAAAGGAGCTCGCGAAACTCATCGACGAATGCTACCGGAAGTTCGGACTACGGAGGACCGTGGTCCTGCTGGACGACCTGAAGGAGACCGGCTTCACCTATGCGACCCGTTCAGGGGTGTCCATCTGCATCTCGGACATGCATGTACCGAGCAAGAAGCAGAAGTTCATCGAGGCGGCGCAGAAAGAGGTCATGGAGATCCACCACCAGCATCAGGAGGGTCTGATCACGAACGGCGAGCGGTACAATAAGGAGATCGACATCTGGGCCAATCTGACGGACAAGATCGCCGATGAAATGATGGCCGAACTCGGCCTCGAGGCCGTGGAGCAGGGGAATTCGAAGAAATCGGAGCTGCAGGAGGCCCGTTCGTTTAACAATATCTTCATGATGGCCGATTCCGGCGCCCGCGGCAGCACGCAGCAGATCCGGCAGCTGGCCGGCATGCGCGGCCTGATGGCAAAACCGTCGGGCGAAATCATCGCGACACCGATCACGGCCAATTTCCGCGAAGGGCTCACGGTGCTACAGTACTTCATCTCCACCCACGGCGCCCGGAAGGGTCTTGCGGACACGGCGCTTAAGACCGCCAACTCGGGATACCTCACGCGCAGGCTCGTGGACGTGTCCCAGGATGTCATCATCACCCAGGACGATTGCGGTACGACCGACGGCATCATCGTGGGGTCGCTGGTGGAGGGAGGCGAAATCATCGAGCCCATGTCCGAGCGTATCCTCGGCCGCGTGGTCTCGGAGGACATCAAGGACCCGCTGACCAAAGAGGTGATCATCCCGGGCAAGCGTGAGATCAATGAGGAGCTCGTAAAGAAGATCGAGGAGGCCGGCATCGACAAAGTGAAGATCCGGTCGGTGCTTACCTGCCAGTCCGGACGCGGCGTGTGCAAGATGTGTTACGGCCGTGACCTTGCCCGCGGCAAGCTTGTGGACATCGGCGAGGCCGTCGGCATCATCGCAGCGCAGTCCATCGGGGAGCCGGGGACGCAGCTTACGATGCGGACCTTCCACATCGGCGGTACGGCAAGCAAGGTTGTGGAGCAGACGGTGCTCGAGGCGAAGAATATCGGCAGCATGAAGTACCTCAATCTGAACACCGTGAAGAACAAGGAAGGCGATTACGTGGCCATGTCCCGGAACGGCAGCATCGCTATTTATGACGAATCGGGGCGCGAAAAAGAGAAGTATGACATCATCTACGGCGCCCGCCTGAAGGTGCAGGACGGCCAGAAGGTGGACGTGGGCCAGAAGCTCGTCGAATGGGACCCCTACTCCCTCCCGATTCTCACCGAGATCGGCGGCAGGATCAAGTTCGGGGACGTCACCGAGGGTGTGACCATGCGGGAAGAGGTGGACGAGGTCACGGGCCTGTCGCGCAAGGTGATCATCGATTATCCGGACCAGAACCTCCGGCCGCGTATTTCCATCAAGGACCAGCACAACAAGACCGCTAAGCTGCCGGGGACGAACAATCTGGCCCGGTATCTTCTGCCGGCAGGGGCGCATATCCTTGTGAACAACGGCGACGAGATCTTCCCGGGCGACATCCTCGTCAAGATCCCACGGGAGACCACGAAGACCAAGGACATCACCGGCGGTCTGCCGAGGGTCGCCGAGCTCTTTGAGGCCCGGAAGCCCAAGGAACAGGCCATCATTAGCGAGATCGACGGCACCGTGGAATTCGGCGGCTTCGTGAAGGGCAATCGCCGTATCCTGGTGAAGGACGGCATGGGCAACGAGAAGGAATACCTCATCCCCAAGGGCAAGCATGTGAACGTGCATGAGGGCGATTGGGTGACCGCTGGAGAGCCGCTCATGGACGGACCGGTCGACCCCCATGACATTCTGAACGTGCTCGGGCCGAAGGAACTCCAGAAGTATCTGGTGGACGAAGTCCAGCAGGTCTACCGCCTTCAGGGCGTGAGCATCAACGACAAGCACATCGAGGTGATCGTGCGCCAGATGCTCCGCAAGGTCAGGATCGAGGACGCCGGCGATACCGCCTTTCTCATCGGAGAGCAGGTTGACCGGTTCTCGTTCGCTCGGGAGAATGAAGCGGTCATCGGCCGGGGCGGAAGGCATGCAACGGCCAAGCCGATACTCCTCGGCATCACCAAGGCATCGCTCACCACGGACAGCTTCATCTCGGCGGCCTCCTTCCAGGAGACCACTCGGGTCCTTACGGAAGCAGCGATCACCGGTTCCATTGATGACCTGGTAGGCCTTAAGGAGAACGTGATCATGGGCCGGCTCATCCCCGCCGGCACCGGCATGGCCGAGTACCGAAATACCTTCGTCGAAGTGGAGACGGAGACCGTCTCAGAAGAATAGGGAATCCAAGTCAGGCGGGAGCCGTTGTCACGCGGTTCCCGCTTTTTGTTCCCCAGAACGATCGATAACTTTTTCACAAAAAGGCCGAAAAAAGCCTTGACAAGGTATTAATAGATAAGTATAATCATCGGGTTTTGACTCAACTAAAGTAAGTTTTTTTGCGTTAGTCATCTACTTGTTTTTTAAGGAGTTATTGTCATGCCTACGATCAGCCAGCTGGTAAGAAAGGGCCGGACGCTCGCGTCGAGCAAGACCAAGAGTCCCGCACTCAAGGCATGCCCCCAGAAACGGGGTGTCTGCATCAGGGTGTACACCACGACGCCGAAGAAGCCGAACTCAGCTCTTCGCAAGGTCGCCAGGGTGCGGCTTACGAACCAGATGGAGGTCACGACGTACATCCCGGGCGTAGGACACAATCTTCAGGAGCATTCCATCGTCATGATCCGCGGCGGCAGGGTGAAGGACCTTCCCGGCGTACGCTATCACATCGTCCGCGGCACGCTGGATACCGTGGGCGTGGCCAATCGCAAGCAGGGTCGTTCCAAATACGGAGCAAAGAGGCCGAAGTAAGCACTATTCAGCGCTATCAAGAAGCATATCAGCCACTCATAAACAGGAAAGCAAACTATGCCGAGAAAACAGGTTGTCGTAAAAAGAGAGATCCTTCCCGATCCGAAGTTCAACAGCAAGATGCTCGCCAAGTTCGTGAACGTGCTCATGCGCAAGGGCAAGAAGAGCACGGCAGAGGCCATCTGCTACAAGGCGCTCGACCGCATCCAGCAGAAGACGAACGGCGATCCCATCGCTATCTTCAAGAAGGCTGTTGAGAACGTGAAGCCGACCCTCGAGGTTAAGTCGCGCCGGGTGGGCGGCGCATCCTATCAGGTGCCCATCGAGGTCAAGCAGCCGCGCAGGCTCTCCCTGGCATTCCGCTGGCTCAGACTTTATGCTGAGCAGCGCCCGGAGAAGTCCATGGTTGACAAACTGGCGGGAGAGATCCTCGATGCGTCGAACAACACCGGCGCAGCAGTCAAGAAAAGAGAAGACGTGCACCGCATGGCGGATGCGAACAAGGCATTTGCCCATTATCGCTGGTAAGGTGTTCAAGGAGAGCGGAGGAAGTTTTGGCTAGGCAGTATTCACTGGAAAACACGAGAAACATCGGGATCATGGCCCACATCGACGCCGGCAAGACGACGACGACCGAGCGGATCCTGTATTATACCGGTGTGTCCTATAAGATCGGCGAAGTGCACGACGGTACTGCGGTCATGGACTGGATGGTGCAGGAGCAGGAGCGCGGCATAACCATCACCTCTGCTGCGACGACCTGCTTCTGGCGGGACAAGCGCATCAACATCATCGATACGCCCGGCCACGTGGACTTTACGATCGAAGTGGAGCGTTCGCTCCGCGTGCTTGATGGCGCAGTTGCTGCCTTCGACTCGGTGAGCGGTGTGGAGCCCCAGTCCGAGACGGTCTGGCGCCAGGCGGACAAATATCAGGTCCCGCGCATCGCGTTCATGAACAAGATGGACCGCATCGGAGCGGACTTTTACATGAGCGTCCAGTCAATGATCGACCGGCTTGGCGCGAATCCGCTGCCGATCCAGCTCCCCATCGGTGCCGAGGACAAGTTCCGCGGCTGTATTGACCTGGTCAAGATGAAGGCTGTGCTGTTCGATGACGAGACCCTCGGCGCAAAGTATGTCGTTGGGGATATCCCTGCGGACCTGCTGCCCAAGGCGAAGGAATACCGCACCTCGATGATCGAGAAGCTCGCCGATGTCGACGACGTCATTGCGGACAAGTTCCTGAACGACCAGCAGCCGACCGAGGCCGAGATCATGGCGGCAATCCGCAAGGGAACGATTGCCATGAGCATCTTCCCGGTCATCTGCGGATCGGCGTTCAAGAACAAGGGCGTACAGCTGCTGCTGGATGCGGTCGTGGACTATCTTCCGTCTCCGCTCGATATCCCGCCGGTCACCGGCATTGGACCAAAGGGCGAGGAGGTCGTCCGCAAGACCTCTGACAGCGAGCCATTTGCCGCCGTGGCGTTCAAGATCATGACCGATCCCTTCGTGGGCCAGCTCACGTTCATCCGGGTCTATTCCGGGACGCTGACCTCCGGATCGTATGTGTACAACTCGACCAAGGGTACGAGGGAGCGCGTCGGCAGACTGCTCAAGATGCATGCGAACAAACGAGAAGAGATCGAGCAGATCTATTCCGGCGATATTTGTGCGGCCGTGGGCCTTAAGAGCACGCTTACGGGGCATACGCTCTGCGATGAAAAATCCTCTGTTATCCTGGAGGCGATGACCTTTCCGGAGCCCGTGATCTCGGTGGCCATTGAGCCCAAGACCAAGGCTGACCAGGAAAAACTCGGCCTCTCGCTTCAGAAGCTCATGCAGGAAGACCCCTCGTTCCGCGTGTTCACCGATCAGGAAACGGGGCAGACGATCATCTCGGGCATGGGTGAGCTTCACCTCGAGATCATCGTGGACCGGCTCATGCGTGAGTTCAAGGTTGACGCGAACGTGGGTAAGCCCCAGGTCGCCTATCGTGAAACGATCAAGAAGAAGGTCACTGCCGAGGGCAAGTACATCCGCCAGACCGGAGGCCGCGGCCAGTATGGCCATGCGGTGCTGGAGCTTGAGCCTCAGGAGCCCGGGAAGGGCTTTGAGTTCGTGAACAAGACGGTTGGCGGTTCGGTCCCCAAGGAATACGTCGCTCCGATCGAGAAGGGCATTGTAGAGGCCATGGAGAACGGCGTGCTCGCCGGCTATCCCGTGGTCGATATCAAGATCACCCTCATCGACGGGTCCTATCATGACGTGGACTCATCGGAAATGGCCTTTAAGATCGCCGGCTCCATGGCTTTTAAAGAAGGAGCAAATAAGGCTGCACCGACATTGCTCGAACCGATCATGGCAGTCGAGGTCGTCTGCGCCGAGGAGTACATGGGTGACATCATCGGTGACCTCAACTCCCGTCGCGGCCGGGTGCAGGGCATGAACATGCGGGGTGCGGGGCGGGTCATCACGGCACAGGTGCCGCTTTCCGAGATGTTCGGTTATGCCACGGACATCCGGTCCAAGACCCAGGGCCGCGCGACCTATACGATGCAGTTCGCGCATTATGAGGAAGTGCCGAAGAACATATCCGAGCAAATCATCGCCAAGGTGAAGGGCGAGACCGTCAAGAAGTAGTTCGGCAAAATAGGATTTCATCTTCCCAAGAGGAGGCGGGAACATGGCAAAAGCGAAATTTGAGAGAACGAAGCCGCATGTGAACGTGGGGACCATCGGCCACGTTGACCACGGCAAGACGACGCTGACGGCTGCGATCACGAAGGTGCTGGCGTTCAAGAACATGGCCAGCTTCGTGTCGTACGACAACATCGACAAGGCGCCCGAGGAACGGGAGCGCGGCATCACGATCGCGACGGCGCACGTGGAGTACCAGACCGAGAAGCGCCACTACGCCCATGTGGACTGCCCGGGCCATGCCGATTACATCAAGAACATGATCACCGGCGCGGCGCAGATGGACGGAGCGATCCTGGTGGTCTCGGCCGCTGACGGCCCCATGCCCCAGACGCGCGAGCACATCCTTTTGGCCCGCCAGGTTGGCGTGCCCTATATCGTCGTGTACATGAACAAGGTCGACATGGTCGACGATCCCGAGCTCCTGGAGCTGGTCGAACTTGAGGTCCGCGAGCTCCTGTCCAAGTACCAGTTCCCCGGCGACAAGACCCCGATCATCAAAGGCAGCGCCCTGAAGGCGCTCCAGAGCGAGAGCAAGGACATCAATGCGCCCGAGTACAAGAGCATCCTTGAACTCATGGACGCCCTGGACAGCTACATTCCCCAGCCCAAGCGCGACATCGACAAGCCCTACCTGATGCCCATCGAGGACGTGTTCTCCATCGCCGGCCGCGGCACCGTGGTGACGGGCCGCATCGAGCGGGGCATCGTGAAAGTGGGCGACGAGATCGAGATCGTGGGCATTAAGCCCACGCAGAAGACCGTGGTCACCGGTGTTGAGATGTTCCGGAAGCTCCTGGATTCGGGCGAGGCCGGCGACAATGTCGGCGTCCTGCTCCGGGGCGTGAAGAAGGAAGAAGTGGAGCGCGGCATGGTCCTGGCCAAGCCCGGGAGCATCACCCCGCACACGAAGTTCAAGGCCGAGGCCTACGTTCTGACGAAGGAAGAGGGCGGCCGCCACACCCCGTTCTTCAAGGGATACCGTCCGCAGTTCTACTTCCGGACGACGGACGTGACGGGCGTGGTGACGCTGGCCGAAGGCGTCGAGATGGTGATGCCGGGCGACAACATGAGCTGCAGCGTTGAGCTCATCACCCCCATCGCCATGGACAAGGAGCTCCGGTTCGCCATCCGCGAGGGCGGCCGCACCGTGGGCGCCGGCGTGATCACCGAAGTGATCGAGTAAGCAAGAAACGAGAGGAAGGGCGACTCAGTGACGCAGAAGATCAGGATACGGCTTAAAGGATATGACCATCGTCTGCTGGACCAGTCGGTGGTGGAGATCATGGACACGGCAAAGCGGACCGGCGCCAAAGTATCGGGCCCCATTCCGTTGCCGACCCGGATCAACCGCTGGACGGTGCTCCGTTCGCCCCATGTGGACAAGAAATCACGGGAACAGTTCGAGATCAGGACGCACAAGCGGCTCCTCGATATCCTGGACCCGACACCGCAGACCGTGGATGCGCTGATGAAGCTCGACCTCGCTGCAGGTGTTGACGTGGAGATCAAGCTCTAACCAGAGAGACCGGCGTGAACGGATTGATGTTCACGGTCGTGGTAAAGGGACCATACAATGAGCGTAGGCATTATTGGAAAAAAGCTCGGCATGAGCCAGGTGTTCGACGGCAGGGAACTGGTCCCGGTCACGGTGATCCAGGCCGGGCCGTGCAAGGTCGTGCAGAAGAAGACCGTGGCGAAGGACGGCTACGAGGCCGTGCAGCTCGCCTTCCAGGAAGAGAAGAAGCAGGGGCGGGTCACCAAGGCGGCCGCGGGCCACTTCAAAAAGTCCGAAACGGTGCCGCACCGGTTCCTCCGCGAATTTCGCATGGCGGGGTACGAGCAGGGGCAGGACGTGAAGGTGGACATCTTCAAAAAAGGCGAGCTGATCGCCGTCAGCGGCGTGAGCAAGGGCAAGGGCTTTGCCGGTGTTATGAAGCGGCATAACTTCGCGGGCGGTCCCGGTGGCCACGGTTCCATGTTCAACCGCGCGCCGGGCTCCATCGGCGCCAGTGCCTATCCCTCGCGCGTGTGGCCTGGCAAGAAACTTCCGGGACACATGGGCTCTGCCACGGTCACGGTGAAAAACTTGAAGATCATCGAAGTGCGGCCCGATCAGAACCTGCTGTTCGTGCGCGGTGCGGTACCCGGCGGCGACAACGCGCTGGTCCTGATCACCAAGGGATAATAAGACAGATAGAGGGTCTCTACAATGGCATCAGTAGCGATGGTTGATATGAGCAACAAGAAGGTGAAGGACGTGGAGCTTCCCGCCGTGTTCGGCGTGGAGGTGAAGTCCCATCTGCTCCATTCGGCGGTAGTGAACCAGCTTGCCAACCGGCGGGCCGGAACCGCGGCCACGAAGACGAAGGGACTGGTGAGCGGCGGCGGCAAAAAGCCGTTCAAGCAGAAGGGCACGGGCCGCGCACGTGCGGGCAGCACCCGTTCTCCGCTCTGGCGGCACGGCGGAACGGTCTTTGGACCGACCCCGCGTGACTACTCCTACAGCATGCCCAAGAAGGAGAAGCGTGCTGCACTGGCGGCAGCCCTTTCCTCGAAGGTGAACGACAACCGGATGGTCCTTTTGGACAAACTGGAGCTTGCCGGGCCCCGGACGAAGCAGATGGCGGAGCTCCTGAAGGCCCTCGGCGTGGCCGAGAGCGCACTGGTGCTGATCACTGCTGAGAACAAGAACGTGGCCCTCGCGTCGCGAAACATGCCGAACGTCAAGGTCCTCCGGATGGAGAACATCAACGTGTACGATCTCCTCAAGTACCGGTACCTGATCACGACGCAGGACGCGCTCACCACCATGCAGGAGGTATACGGGAAATGACGATGGACCATTATGACATTATCCGGGTACCCCGCATCACGGAGAAAGGCTCGCGTCTGAAGGAACAGAGCAATGTACTGACGTTCGAAGTGCGGAACGATGCCAACAAGGTCCAGGTCCGTAAGGCGATCGAGGGCATTTTCAAGGTGAAGGTGCTTGACGTGACCACGGTGAACGTCGCGGGCAAGAAGAAGCGCATGGGTGCGCGGGTGGGCCGCAGGTCCGATTGGAAAAAAGCGTTTGTGACGCTGAAGCCAGGCGAAAAGATCGATATTTTTGAGGGTGCATAATCATGCCGGTAAAGAGCTATAATCCAACCTCCCCCGGGAGACGGTGGCAGACCGTATCGACGTTCGAGGAAGTGACGAGGAGCAGGCCCGAGAAGTCGCTCGTTGTCCGGGTCCCTGAGCAGGGCGGCAGGAACAACCGCGGCAAGATCACGGTCCGGTATCGGAGCGGTTGGCACAAGAAGAAGTACCGGATCATCGATTTTCAGAGGGAGAAGTTCGGCGTTCCCGCGAAGGTCGCCCACATCGAGTACGACCCGAACCGCACGGCACGCATTGCCCTGTTGCACTATGCTGACGGTGAGAAGCGCTACATCATCTCGCCGCTTGGCCTGAACGTCGGCGACACGGTCATGTCCGGGCCTGAAGCGGACATCAAAACGGGCAATGCGCTTCCCATGGCCTCGATCCCGGTGGGTACGGTGATCCACAATGTTGAGCTTAAGAAGGGTGCCGGCGGACAGCTCGCACGCAGTGCCGGGGCTTCGGTCCAGTTGCTGGCCCGGGAAGGCGACTATGCGACGCTCCGCCTCAACTCCGGCGAGGTCCGCAAGGTCCGCTCCGAGTGTATGGCAACGATCGGCCAGGTGGGTAACCTCGACCACGAGAACGTCAGCATCGGCAAGGCGGGCAGGGCGCGCTGGATGGGCAGGCGGCCGCGGGTCCGCGGCGTTGTCATGAACCCGGTAGACCATCCGCTGGGTGGCGGCGAAGGAAAATCCTCAGGCGGCCGACCGGGTTGTTCGCCATGGGGGCTTCCTGATGGGGTGAGAACAAGGAAAAACAAAAAAACGACCAAGCTTATTATTTCCAGAAGGACTAAGAGCAGGTAAACGGAGGGCGCAGTGCCGAGATCAGTTAAAAAAGGACCTTTTGTGGATGCGAGCCTCAGCAGGAAGATCGAGGCCATGAACACGTCGGGGGACAAGAAGATCCTGAAGACGTGGTCGCGGCGGTCGACCATCCTGCCGGAGTTCGTAGGCCATACCCTGGCCGTACATAACGGAAAGAAGTTCATCCCGGTCTATTTGACCGAGAACATGGTGGGACACAAGCTCGGCGAGTTCTCGCCGACCAGGACCTTCAAGGGCCACGGCGGTTCCAAAGCCGCCGAAAAGGCCACCGCGCCCAAGTAACCATCGCCGGGTATCGGGCACTCAAGAGAGGACTGTAACATGGAAGCAAGCGCAACAGCCAAACATATACGGATCACACCGCGGAAGGCCCGCCTGGTGATCGATCTCATTCGCGGGAAGATGGTGGGCGACGCCAGGAGCATTCTTACGTTCACGCCGCTCCACGCTGCTCGCATCGTGAAGAAGGTCCTGGACTCGGCCGTTGCGAACGCCGAGCAGAAGAAACTTGGTGACGTTGATTCCCTCAAGATCGCGAAGGCCTATGTTAGCCAAGGTGTCGCAATGAAGCGGATGCGCGCAGCCGCCATGGGCCGCGGGAACATGATCAAGAAGAGGACCAGCCACATAACGCTGGTACTGTCGGCATAGACGTTACTCTGGAGGCATAATGGGTCAGAAAGTTCATCCGATCGGATTTCGGCTTGGGGTCATCAAAACATGGGACTCGCGCTGGTACGCAAAGAAGAACTATGCTTCGCTGCTGCACGAGGACATCAAGATCCGGAACATTGTGAAAGAGCGGCTGACGCATGCCGGGGTCTCCAAGATCGAGATCGAGCGAGCCGGCCAGAAGGCGAAGATCAATATCCATACTGCCCGTCCCGGTATCATCATCGGAAAGAAGGGCGCCGAGGTCGACAAGCTCAAGAAGGACCTCGAGGCCATGACGGGCAAGCAGATGTTCATCAATATCCAGGAGATCCGGAGGCCCGAGCTCGAAGCGCAGCTTGTGGCCGAGAACATCGCGCTGCAGCTCGAGCGTCGCATCGCCTTCCGCCGTGCTATGAAGAAGTCGGTCACTTCGGCCCTTCGCCTGGGCGCACAGGGGATCAAGATCACCTGCGCCGGCAGGTTGGCCGGATCGGAGATCGCCCGCACCGAGTGGTACCGTGAGGGACGAGTGCCGCTCCATACGCTGCGCGCCGATATCCAGTATGGTTTCGCCGAAGCCAAGACCACCATGGGTCAGATCGGCGTCAAGGTCTGGATCTACAAGGGTGACGTGCTGCAGCCGGCCAAGGCGGTTTAAGGAAGGCGCAGAAAACAAGATTACCACGATCACAGATAAAGGATAAAGATCATGTTAGCACCGAAACGGGTCAAGTTCAGAAAAATGCACAAAGGTCGGATGACCGGGACCGGCTACCGCGGTTCCGAGGTGAGCTACGGCGAGTATGGTCTTAAGGCCATGGAGCCAGCCTGGGTCTCGAGCCGTCAGATCGAGGCTGCCCGTATCGCGATGACGCGGTATGTGAAGCGGGGCGGCAAGATATGGATCCGCATATTCCCTGACAAACCGATCACCAAGAAGCCCGCCGAGACCCGTATGGGGAAAGGCAAGGGCGCGCCTGAGTACTGGGTAGCGGTCGTGAAACCGGGCCGGGTGCTGTACGAGATGGGCGGCGTTGATGAGTCCGTGGCCCGTGAGGCCTTCCGTCTCGCGGCGTACAAACTGCCCATGGCGACGAAGTTTATCTCTCGGGAGGCTGAACTATGAAGTCGAACGCGCGGGAGATGCGGGACCTGTCCCAAGAGGAACTGACGGCCAAGGCCGCGGAACTGAAAAAGGAGCTGTTCAACCTCCGGTTCCAGCAGGCCATGGGCCAGATCGAGAACCCCATGCGGCTCAGGACGCTCCGCAAGGACATCGCAAAAACCAAAACGATCTTAAGGGAAAAACATGGGCGAGTCTAATAAAAGAAAATCATTTATCGGTCGCGTGGTAAGTGACAAGATGGACAAGACGGTCGTGCTGGCAGTGACCCGGCGGATCGCGCACTCCCGCTACAACAAAGTGGTGAAGCGTACGACCAAGTACAAGGCCCATGATGAGAAGAACGAGTGCAAGGTGGGCGACATGGTGCGGGTCATCGAGACCCGGCCCATCTCCAAGGACAAGCGCTGGAAGGTCCTTGAGATCGTTGAAAAGGCGATCTGATCTCCAGAGCTCGAAATCAGAACAGCGAAGAGAAGGTACTAGACCATGATCCAGCAGCAGACGGTTTTGGACGTAGCAGACAATTCGGGAGCAAAACGGGTGATGTGCATCAAGGTGCTCGGCGGTACCCGCAAACGGTATGCTTCCCTCGGGGACGTCATCGTGGTGGCCATCAAGACGGCGATACCCGACGGGCAGGCGAAGAAGGGCACCGTTGCCAAGGCGGTCGTTGTACGCACCGCCAAGGAAGTGCGCCGCCCCGACGGCTCCTATATCAAGTTCGACCGGAACGCGGCGGTGCTGATCAACAACGCGAACGAGCCGATCGGGACACGCATCTTCGGCCCCGTGGCGCGTGAGCTCCGCAGGAAGAACTTTATGAAGATCATTTCGTTGGCCCCGGAAGTGCTCTAGGGCACCGGCGGCAGGACGATCTCTGAACAAGAACAGGAAGAACGACAATGCAGATCAAGAAGAATGACACCGTACTGGTCACATCCGGCAAAGAGAAGGGAAAACGCGGCAGGGTGATCGCCGTGTATCCGCGGGAGAACCGGGTCCTGATCGAGAAGCTGAACATGATCAAGCGGCACACGAGGCCGAACCAGCAGCTCCGCCAGGGCGGGATCGTGGAGAAGGAAAGCCCCATCTCGGCTGCGAACGTTAAGCTCATTTGCGCAAAGTGCGACAAGCCCACCAGCATTGCCCGGAAGGCCCAGGGGGATGGGACCCGGGTCCGCGTGTGCAAGGCCTGTGACGCAACCTTGGAATAAGTAGGTTAGGAAAAACGACCAATGGCTGACAAGAAAGACAAGACAAAAGAAGCAAAGGGCGAGGAGAAGAAAAAGGCCCCGGCGAAAGCTGCGCCGGGAAAGGCCAAGGCTCCCGCCGCAGCAGCAAAGAAGGAGGCGAAGGCTGCTGCGCCTGCAGTGCGCGAAAAGGCGCCGACGCCCCGGCTCAAGGAGCGGTACCAGAAGGACGTGGTCCCCTCTCTGATGAAGCAGTTCAATTACAGGAATCCCATGCAGGTCCCCCGGCTGGTCAAGGTGGTCCTGAACATGGGGATGGGCGAGGCGATCTCGAATGCGAAGGCCCTCGACCATGCCGTCAGCGAGCTGGAGCTCATATCAGGACAACACCCGGTGATCACCCGTGCGAAGAAGTCCATTGCGACGTTCAAGCTCCGGGAGGGGATGCCGATCGGCTGCATGGTCACCCTCCGGAAGCAGCGCATGTTCGAGTTCCTGGACCGCTTCATCAGCGCGGCGCTGCCCCGCATCAGGGACTTTAAGGGCATCCCGAGCAAATCCTTCGATGGCAGGGGAAACTACTCGATCGGGATCAAGGAACAGATCATTTTCCCGGAGATCGAGATCGACAAAGTAGACTCGATCCACGGTATGGATATTGTAATCGTCACGACGGCAAAGACAGATGAAGAGGGTCGGGCGCTGCTCGGCTATCTCGGCATGCCGTTCAGAAAGTAGCAAAGGCGGAGGCACCATGGCAAAGAAGTCGTTGATCGCGAAGGCAAAGGCGGCACCCAAGTTCAAGGTGCGGGCATATCACCGTTGTCCGCTGTGCGGCAGGTCCCGGGGATATCTGAGAAAGTTCGACATGTGCCGCATTTGTTTCCGGAACAGGTCGCTCCGGGGCGAGATCCCGGGCGTAGTCAAGGCCAGTTGGTAAGCGAGAGGGGTTTGAACCGATGATGACCGATCCGATCGCGGATATGCTGACGCGCATCCGCAATGGCAGCAAGGCAAAACTCGAGAAGGTTGATATTCCGTCCTCGAAGATGAAGCTCGAGATCGCGAAGATCCTGAAGGACGAGGGATATATCAAGAACCTCAAGATGGTCAAGGACCGGCGGCAGGGCGTTATCCGCGTCTATCTGAAATATACTGATGACGAGGCCCCGGTGATCCAGGGGATCAAGCGCATCAGCAAGCCCGGGTGCCGGGTGTATGCCGGGAACGATGCGATCCCCAAGGTCCTGGCAGGGCTGGGCGTTGCCATCCTGTCCACACCGAAGGGTATCCAGACGGGAAAACAGGCAAAGAAGGACAATGTGGGCGGAGAAGTGCTCTGCCACGTTTGGTAGGCTTCCTAACAATAAGAATCCGTGTCCTGATACCGAAATGAGGAGCTGTTATGTCGAGGGTTGGCAAGAAACCGATTGAATTACCGTCCGGTGTTGACGCGAAGATCGCGCCCGGCATGATCACCGTCAAGGGGCCGCTGGGCGAGATCAGCCAGGCGGTGAATCCCAAGCTGGAGATCAAAAAGGACAGCAACAAGCTTGTGGTCGCCCGCCAGTCGAACCAGAAGATGTACCGCGAGCTCCACGGCCTGACCCGAAACCTCATCGCGAACATGGTGACCGGTGTCAGCAAGGGATTTGAAAGGACACTGGACATTTCCGGCGTCGGTTTCAAGGCTTCCCTGGCAAATAAGACGAACCTCATGTTCACGCTGGGCTTCTCCCACCCCGTGCTCTTCCCGCTTCCCAAGGGGATTACGGCGACGGTGGACGCTAAGCAGACCCAGGTGGTGATCAAGGGCATCGACAAGCAGCTGGTCGGCCAGATGGCCGCGAACATCCGGAACCTCAAACAGCCGGAACCGTACAAGGGCAAGGGCATCAAGTACAATACCGAGGTCATCCAGCGCAAGGAAGGCAAGGCCGGCAAGGGCGGCAAGTAGGTCAAATCCGGTTCGCGGGCGGTCAGCATGGCCCGCGGTCATAACAGTGGAGAGGCAACGTGGCACTGAGCAAAGAAGAAGCGAGACTGAAACGGCATCAGCGGATCCGGAAACGGCTCCAGGGCACGGGCACAAAGCCAAGACTGACCGTGTATAAGAGTCTGAACCATATCTACGCCCAGCTCGTCGATGACGCGGCAGGGAAGACGATCCTTTCGGCGTCGACCCTGGAGAAGGACATCCGCACGACCGTCAAGCACGGCGGCAACCTCGAGGCGGCCAAGAAGGTCGGAGCGAGCCTGGCGCAGAAGGCGTTGGGCAAGAAGATCACGGCCGTTGTGTTCGACCGCGCCGGGTACCGGTATCACGGCTGCATCAAGGCGCTTGCCGATGCGGCCCGGGAGCAGGGTCTGAAGTTCTAACGCGAAACACTGAGTGGAGGCGGCTTTGGCAGAGAGATATCAGAGAGATGCAGAAGAAGGCGACGGTCTGAAGGACAAACTGGTCTCGCTGAACCGTGTTGCCAAGGTGGTGAAGGGCGGCAAGCGGTTCAATTTCAGTGCCCTCGTGGTCGTGGGCGACGGGAAGGGCAAGGTGGGCGTCGGCAAGGGGAAGGCAGCCGAAGCACCGGTAGCCATCAAGAAGGCGGTTGAACGCGCGAAGAAGAACATGATGACCGTTGCCTTGAAGGGTGATACGATCCCCCACCAGGTGTTCGGCCACTACGGCGCAGGCAAGGTCCTCCTCAAGCCCGCCTCGGAAGGTACGGGTTTGATCGCCGGCGGCGCGAGCCGCGCGGTGCTCGAGGTCGTCGGCGTACGCAATGTGCTCTGCAAGTCATTGGGTTCCAGCAATCCCCATAACGTGGTGAGCGCGACGATCAAGGGTTTGAGCCAGCTCCGGAGCGCGGAAAGCGTCGCTGCCCTTCGGGGAAAAACGGTAGAGGAGCTTGGATAATATGTCGTCAGCTGATGCGAAAAAGATAAAGATCACCCTGGTGAAGAGCGCGATCGCGCGCCCGGGAAAACATAAGGCGATCGTTGCCGGGCTCGGGCTCAGGAAGTTGAATGGGTCGGTCATCCGGCCGGACACCCCGGAGATCCGCGGCATGATCAACAAGATCAGCCACCTCGTGCAGGTAGACAACGCGTAACGTCGTTCCCATCCCTATTGGACAGGTCGGATCACTACTATGAGATTAGAAGAGCTCAAACCCTCTCAAGGGTCACGAAAAAAATCGAAGCGGGTCGGCAGGGGTCCCGGCTCGGGCAGCGGAAAGACCGCATCCAAGGGCCATAAGGGCCAGAAGGCCCGTTCCGGCGGCGTGAAGGGCCCGGGTTTCGAGGGCGGCCAGATGCCGCTCCAGCGCCGGCTTCCAAAACGCGGCTTTACCAATATCTTTCGCAAGGAATATGCTGTTGTGAACCTTCGCGACCTGGCGGCCCTGAGCGGCACGATCACTCCGGAAACGATGATGGAGCAGGGGCTGGTGAGGAATCCGAAGGACGGTATCAAGGTCCTTGGTGTCGGTGAGCTCAAGTCGGGGATTATCGTACGCGCCCACAAGTTCAGCAAGAGCGCCATGGACAAGATCCAGGCAGCCGGCGGCAAGGCTGAGGTGATCTAGAACGTGTTCACCGGCCTGCAGAACATATTCAGGATCCCCGAACTCAGGAAGAGGATCATATTTTCCCTGCTCATGCTCGCTGTATACCGGGTGGGTGCGCATATCCCGACCCCCGGAGTGCGCGGTGACGCGCTCAGCCAGTATCTCCACCAGGCCGCGTCGGGCCTGATGGGCTTTTTCGACATGTTCTCCGGCGGCGCGCTCTCCAAGGTAACGATCTTTGCCCTGGGGATCATGCCGTATATCACGGCGTCCATCGTTCTCCAGCTGCTGACGGTCGTTATTCCACGCCTCCAGGCGCTTGCCAAGGAAGGCGAAGCGGGGCGGAAGAAGATCACCGAGTACACACGCTACGGGACGGTGCTGATCGCGGCGTTCCAGTCATTCTGGATGGCGGTGGGCATCGAGAAGATGGGTGAAGGCGCTTTCGTGGATTCCGCCGGATGGTCCTTCCGTATCCTGACCATGATCACGCTCACGGCCGGCACGACGTTCATCATGTGGCTCGGCGAGCAGATCACCGAGCGCGGCATCGGGAACGGCATCTCGCTCATCATCTTTGCAGGGATCGTTGCAGGTCTCCCGCGTGCCGTAGGGAATACGGTCGGGCTGATGCGCTCCGGCGAGATCCCCTACTACCTGGTGGCGGTCATCATCGGCCTCGTTGTTGCGGTCATTGCGGCCATCATCATCATGGAGCGCGGACAGCGGAAGATCCCGGTCCAGTACGCCCAGCGTATGGTCGGCCGCAAGGTCTACAAGGGCCAGAGCACGCACCTGCCGCTCAAGATCAATTCGGCCGGCGTGATCCCGCCGATCTTCGCGTCCTCCATCCTGCTGTTCCCCGCGACGATCGCAGGGTTCACCCAGGTCGGATGGATCCAGACGATCGCCAAGCAGCTCGCACCGGGACAGATACTGTACACGGCCGTCTATGTGACGATGATCATTTTCTTCGCCTATTTCTATACGGCGATCGTATTCAACCCGGTGGACATTGCGGACAACCTGAAGAAGTACGGCGGGTTCATCCCCGGCATCCGTCCGGGTAAAAAGACCTCGGATTATCTCTACCGCGTGTTGACCCGGATCACGCTGGGCGGAGCGCTCTACCTGGCGGCCGTGTGCGTGCTGCCGGATATCTTCTACAAGGCATTCAACGTGCCGTTCTATTTTGGAGGGACCTCGCTCCTGATCGTGATCGGTGTTGCACTTGATACCGTGTCCCAGGTCGAGTCGCATCTCATCCAGCGGCACTATGGCGGGTTCTTGAAGGGCGTTTCCATCAAGGGGAGACGGTAAGGACCGATAGCGGCATGGTCATTCTCAAATCCCTTCAGGAGATCGAGAAGATCCGGAAGGCCGGATTGGTCGTAGCCGATGTCCTCAGGGAAATACGGCAGCTGGTCAGACCGGGCATCAGCACGCTGTCGCTGGATGAGTTCGCAGAACAGTTCATCCGCGCTGCAGGGGCAAAGCCGGCGTTCAAAGGATACCGGGGGTATCCGCGGACCGTATGCACGTCGGTCAACGAACAGGTGATCCACGGGATACCGTCGAAGGATGTTGTTCTCAAGGCGGGTGACCTCTTAAGCATTGACGTGGGAGCGCTCGTTGACGGCTTCTACGGTGATGCGGCGGTAACGGTTCCGGTCGGCGCTGTAAGGCCGGAAGCCGAACGCCTGATGCGGGTGACGGAAGAAGCGCTGGCCCTCGGGATCGCGGAAGCAAAGCCGGGCAACCGCCTGTTCGATATTTCCTCGGCGATCCAGCGCCATGTTGAGAAGAATGGTTTCTCGGTGGTCCGCGAGTTTGTCGGCCACGGCATCGGAAGAAGCCTTCATGAGGACCCGCAGGTCCCCAATTTCGGGGAACGCGGGCGTGGCCCGCGGATCCAAAGCGGCATGGTGCTTGCCATTGAACCGATGGTGAACGCCGGGGGAAGCAAGACGGTCGTACAGGAAGACCAATGGACTGCGGTAACGGCGGATGGAAGTCTTTCCGCGCATTTTGAACATACGATCGCCGTGTTGGACGACGGTCCGAAGGTTTTGACGATACGGTAGGACGAAGTATTATAGTAATTGGAGGATGATGGCAAAGGAAGATTCCATAGAAGTGCAGGGCACGGTGCTCGAGACGCTTCCCAATGCCATGTTTCGCGTGGAGATGGAGAACGGCCATAAGATACTTGCCCACATCTCCGGCAAGATGCGGATGCATTTCATCAAGATACTCCCGGGGGACAAAGTGACGGTGGAATTATCGCCCTATGACCTGACCCGGGGAAGAATAACCTATCGATTCAAATAGTGACGGTGGCGTTCACGGCGGACCGTGAACATGATCCGGAAGGGAACAGGATAGATCAATGAAAGTACGCTCTTCAGTAAAAAAGATCTGCACGAAATGCAGGGTCATTCGCCGCAAGGGCATTGTGCGCGTCATCTGTGAGAATTCGCGCCACAAGCAGCGGCAGGGATAGGGAAAGCACTGCCGGGATTCGGATAGCGAAATTCGAACAGGCAGGGAATGGTGTACTTCGGAATGTTAGTTTCGGATCTGCATTACAGGAGGAACTGTGGCACGTATCGCCGGTGTGGACTTACCCAAGGATAAGAGAATCGAGATCTCGCTGAGATACATTTTCGGCATCGGGCCGACGACCGCCCGCAGGATCCTCACGGAGGCGGGAATCGATCCGGCCACCAAGACCAAGGATATCACGGAAGACGCGATCGTCAAGATCCGCGCCATCCTGGACCGGGACTACGTCGTGGAGGGCGACCTCCGGCGCGACATTACCATGAACATCAAGCGCCTGATGGATACCGGAAGCTATCGCGGCCTCAGGCACCGCAAGGGTTTGCCGACGCGAGGACAGCGGACCAAGACGAACGCCCGTACGCGAAAAGGACCGAAGAGGTCCGCAATGTCGGGCAGGGGCAAGAAGAAGAGCCTGGCGAAGAAGTAACGGGCAGGCGTGCCCCGGCAGGGCGATCCCCTGAGCCGGCGGCATTATTACATACACGGGAGATCCGATGGCAAAGAAGGGTAAAGAGAGAAAGAACGTGGCGAACGGTATCGCCCACATCCACGCATCGTTCAATAATACGATCGTAACCATCACGGATACCGCGGGCAACGTCCTGACGTGGTCAAGCTCCGGCAACAAGGGATTCAAGGGGTCCCGGAAGAGCACACCCTTCGCCTCACAGCTGGCGGCGGAAACGGCAGCGAAAAAGGCGATGGAGCACGGTATGCGGCAGGTCGAGGTCTATGTGAAGGGGCCGGGCACCGGCAGGGAATCGGCCATACGGGCGATCCAGGCGGCGGGTCTTGAGATCGTTGCGATCAAGGACGTGACACCTATCCCGCACAACGGATGCAGGCCGCCGAAGCGGCGCAGGGTCTAGTCAGGAACAGGCTTTAACAGGAGGAGAAACACGTGGCACGGTATATTGGATCGGTCTGTAAACTCTGTAGAAGGGAAAGCACCAAACTGTTCTTGAAGGCGGAGCGGTGCTATACTGATAAGTGCGCGATCGTCAGGAGAAGTTATCCGCCTGGACAGCACGGTCAGGGAAGGATCAAGCTCTCGGAATATGCCGTCCAGCTGCGGGAAAAGCAAAAGATCCGTCGCCTCTACGGTGTCCTGGAAGGGCAGTTCCGGGGCTACTTCGAGAAGGCCGAGCGGATGAAGGGGATCACCGGCGACAACCTGCTGCAGCTCCTTGAGCGTCGGCTTGACAACGTGGTGCAGAGGATGGGCTTTGCCGGCTCCAAGAAAGAGGCGAGACAGCTTGTCCGGCACGGCCACATGCTGGTGAACGGCAAGAAGGTGAATATCCCGTCCTTTATCCTGAAGGCAGGGGACGTGGTGGAACTCCGCGAGAAGAGCAGGGGCATTGCGCAGGTCCAGCAAACACTTGCCGCTGTTGAGAAACGCGGCTTCCCCACCTGGCTGGAGATCGACAAGGTCCAGTTCCGGGGCAAGGTGCTGTCCCTCCCGCCGCGGGAAGAGGTCACCCTGCCGACGGTGAAGGAACAGCTCGTTGTCGAGCTCTACTCGAAGTAATCTCGATATATAATTCCGTGGCTTCGCTGGATGTGGGGGCAGTTTCCCGCATCTGCAGCCACGGCGTTCAGTTTTTTCACTCCTATTCGGAGGAACCATGCTGAAAAAAGCCAAAGACTTCCAGATGCCGAAAAAGCTTCAGTACGACCCGAAGAAGATCACTGACACGTACGGGAAGTTCACGGCGGAGCCTCTGGAACGGGGATTCGGAACCACGCTGGGAAACTCCTTGCGCCGCGTCCTGTTGTCGTCCCTGGAGGGCTCGGCCATCACGGCCGTGAAGATCGCCGGGGTGCATCACGAGTTTTCCAGCATTCCGGGCGTTGTGGAGGACACGACGGATCTGATCCTGAACCTGAAGGAGATCCGTCTCAAGCTGCATACCGACAAGACGAAGACCCTGACCCTCAAGGCCAAAGGCCCGGGCCAGGTCACGGCAAAGGACATCGAAACGGACGCCGAAGTGGAGATCCTGAACCCGGACCTCCACCTTGCTACGATCGACAAGAACGGCAAGCTGGAGTTCGAAGTGCGCGCCCGCCGCGGCAGGGGCTATGTTCCTTCGGACAAGAACAAGGAGCCCGGTCAGCCCATCGGTGTCATCCCGATCGACGCGATATTCTCTCCTATCCGCAAGGTGAACTTCAAGGTGGAGAACGCCCGTGTCGGGCAGGATACGGACTATGATAAGCTGGTCCTCGATGTGACGACCGACGGGAGCCTCCGCCCCGATGATGCGGTGGCCCATGCGGCGAAACTTCTGAAGGACCACCTGTCCATATTCATCCATCTGCCTGAGGAAGAGGAAGAGGCCCCCCTCGCGGAAGAGGAGTTGAAAAAGTCCCCGACGTATAACGAGAACCTCCTCCGGAGCGTCAATGAGCTCGAGCTCTCCGTGCGGGCTGCGAACTGCCTTAAGAACGCCGGGATCGAGACCATCGCCGAGATGGTCCAGAAGACCGAGAGCGAGATGCTCAAGACCAAGAACTTCGGCCGGAAGTCGCTGAACGAGATCAAGGAGATCCTGAGCGGCATGGGGCTGGGCCTGGGGATGAAAGTGGATGATAAGATCGTGACCGAAGCCAGGAGGCTCCTGGCAGAGCGGCCCACCGAGGTGTAAACCTAATTTTGAGAAGGATCGTACTATGAGACACGCATGTGCAGGAAGACAATTCGGGAGGAACAGCGGACACCGCAAGGCATTGCTCAAGATGCTGGTGACCGCATTGCTTCGGAATGAAAAGATCGAGACGACCGTCGCGAAGGCGAAGGAGATCCGGCCGCTGGCGGAGCAGATGATCACGCTCGGCAAACGGGGGGACCTGCATGCACGGCGGCAGGCCATGAGCTTCATCCAGGACGAGGCAGTGGTCAGGGGATTGTTCGCCGATATTGCCCCCCGGTTTGCGTCCCGGAACGGCGGTTATACCAGGATTGTTCCTACACGCCAGCGGATGGGCGATGCCGCTCCCATGGCGGTGATCGAGCTGGTGGAGCGCCAGAAGAAAGAGGCGTCTTCGCCCAAGGCGGAGTCAAAACAGAAGTCATAGACAGCACGGCGGACCCGCGGTCGTTCGATCACGGCACCGGTGGAAAGCGTCGGACAGTCTAGCAGCGCACGTTCCTGACCAAAGGCAAGGGGAAACTCCCCTTGCCTTTTTTCTTGCGTTTACAGAGAGTTGCCGTTATTATACTACTTCTAGGTCATTCTCTCTCTTTATGCTGACGGTCATACAGAACACTGCCAAGAATATCGCGTCCAGGGTGCGGTCGTTCTCATCGCTTTGGTGGGGCGGCATTGGATGTCGGGTGGCAATCATCATGTCTCTGGCGATTCTGTTCGTGTCCGTGTTCATCAGCGCCTTTCTCCTGTGGGAGGGTTCCCGGTTCCGGGAGTCTGAGATCCGCGGCAGGTCCCTCTTCATCGGCGGATATTTCTCCGCTCTTGCCGCCGAAGATATCATCACCGGCGACCGGCGGGAACTGTACCGCAAGCTGACACCGGCCTTTCTTTCGCAGGGCGATGTTTCCCGCGACCTGCTCTACCTCCGTGTCTACGACCGCCTGGGCCAGTTCCTGACCGGGAGCATGCTGCGCGGCCATAACGAAGACGGCTCCTCCGCCGAGAAGGACCTTGATAGCGACGTGGTGTCGAGCGTCGAGCCGAGGTTTCAACTCGTGGGGAAGGGCGTGTATGACCTGGTCATGCCGGTCGTCATCGATGACACACGAGTCGGCTTCGTCAAGGTCGGCATTTCCGGCCAGGGTTTCCAGCAGCAGTTTGGCAATGTGACGAAGAAGGCGATCATCGCCGGCGCGGCGCTTCTGCTCCTCGGGCTGGTGTTCAGCCAGGTCATCGCGGCCGGCATCACCAGGCCGATCGCGGGTTTGAGCGCCGCGGTCGATGGGCTCGGCAGACAGAACTGGAAAGCGCCAGTCCCTGTCCGGGGAAGGGACGAACTGAGCCGCCTTGCCAATGCCTTCAACCAGATGGCGCAGACCCTGAAGGAACGGGAGACGAGCCTTTCCCGGGGCAATCGCGACCTGTTCATCCTGCACACTGCCGGGCTGGACCTCATGGAGAGCCTGGACCTTGAGGCGCTCCTGGGGAAGATTGCGGCGCGGGCCGAGGACCTGGTAAAGGCGGACACGACCGCCGTGGCTGCGATGGACCATACCACCCGTGCGCTGCAGTACCTCGGGGTGACCGGCAGCAAGGCGCATCTCCTGAAGGGCCTGGACTTGCCTTTCGAGGCAGGGGGAATCTATAACTGGACCGCCAGCTATGGTAGTCCGCTCCTGATACAGGACGCTCAGACGGATTTCCGGCTCGATCCCGGCCAGATGCGGGCCCTGGGGATCGACTCGCTCATCACCGTTCCGCTCTGGTCATCGAGCACCCTGATGGCCATGATCACGGTGATGAACAAAAGAGGCGGCGATGTCTTCGATAACCAGGACCTCCGGCTGTTCACGGTGTTCGCGAACCTGGCGGGGGCTGCCCTGCAGAACGCTTTTCTCTATGCCGATCTGAAGCATAAGATCAGCGAACTGAAAAGCACCCAGCAGCAGCTTGTCCATTCAACCAAGATGGCCGCCATCGGCGAGCTTGCAGCGAACGTGGCGCATGAGATCAACAATCCCCTTACCAGTGTCCTGGGGTACACGAGCCATCTGCTCAAGACGCTCGAGATCCCCGAGGAGTCGCGCCAGAAGCTCCGCATGATGGAGCAGGAGACCTTGCGGGTCAGAAAGATCATCCGGAACCTTCTGGACTTCTCGCGACAGCGGGCTTCCTTGATGCAGCCCGGCGACGTGGTGCAGCCGCTTCGGGAAACAGTATTGCTCCTGCACGGCGCCGCTGAGAGCGCTTCGGTACGCATCATCGAGGAATATCCTGCGTCCCCGGTGACCGTGAACATGGACCACAACGAGATCAAGCAGGTGTTCATCAATATCATGAGCAATGCCCTCCATGCCATGCGCGAGGGCGGCGAGCTCAGGGTCTGGGTCGATGCGGGTCGTGACGGCGAAACGGCAATTATATTCTCCGATACCGGCAACGGCATTCCCCAGGAGCACTTGAAAAAGATCTTCGACCCGTTCTTTTCCACCAAAGGGAACGGTGACGGGACGGGATTGGGGCTTTCGATCAGCTATCGCATTGTTCAAAACCACGGCGGAAGGATCGAAGTGGAGAGCGAGGTCGGTCGCGGGTCCCGTTTTCGCGTCATCCTGCCGTCCCATGAGCACAGGGCGGTCAGGGGGTAACACGGCTATGCATCAGCGCAACAAGGGAACGAGTGCGAACTGCGGGGCAACCCTGCTCGCCGCGGTCCTGCTTACCGGCGGCTGTACAAGGAAAAGGAAGGCATTTCATGGCAGGTGAGCGGATACTGGTCGTTGATGACGAGAAAATGATCCGGGACCTGTGCGCCCATATCCTCGCAGACGAAGGATACGGCGTCACGGTGATGCCCAACGGCGAAGCTGCGCTCGCCGAGCTCGGCCGGACCCCGACGGACCTCCTCATCACGGACATCAAGATGCCGGGCATGGACGGACTGGAGCTCTTTGAGCGCGTTAAAAAAATGAATCCGGACATGGTCACGATCTTCATTACCGGCCACGGTACTCTCGATACCGCTATCGAGTCCCTCATGCGGGGCGTGGAAGGGTTCGTCCTGAAGCCGTTCACCCAGGAAGAGCTCGTCAATGCCGTGGACCGTGCGGTGACCCGGTCACGGCTTCAGAAGGAGAACATCCGGCTCAAGGCGCTCATCCCCCTGTTCGAGATCAGCAAGCTGCTGGTCACCGAGATCGATCTGGCCCACCTGTTCAGGATCATCTCCGAGGTCCTGGTGAAAGAGTTCTCGGTAGAGCGGGTGTCCCTGATGCTTGTGGATGAAGCTACCGGAAGCCTTCTGATCCGCGCTTCCCACGGTCTGCCCACGGACCTCGCGGTGAAGGCCAGGCGCGGGCCGGGCGAAGGTGTTTCGGGGATCGTCATGAAGCACCGGAGGCCGGTCATCATCACCAAGGGCAAGAGCGACGATCCGGAGGTCATGGCAACCCTGAACAGGGACAACGAGCCCCTTTCGTCCATGTCGGTGCCCCTCATCGGCAAGGACAAGGTGCTGGGGGTGCTCAACATCAGCAAGTTCACGGATCCCACGTTCACGACCAGCGACCTGCAGATCGTGTCGGTTCTCGCCAGCCAGGTCGTGGCGACGATGGAGAACGCCTCGCTCTATGAAGGGCTCCGGGAGAGCTATTTCCGGACCGTCCAGGCACTGGTCGCGGCGGTGGAGGCGAAGGACTCCTACACGCGATGGCATTCGACCAATGTTGCGAAATACGCCGTCGCCATCGCACGTGACCTGGGTTTCTCGCCGTCGCAGCTCGAGGAGATCCATATCGCGGCGATCCTGCACGATGTGGGCAAGATCGGCATCAGCGAGCGGATCATCAGCAAGCCCGACCGGCTCAGCCGCGAGGAGTTCGACATCATGAAGGACCACCCGGCGCACGGGATGAGGATCCTGGAACCCATTGGTTTTTCGCAGCCCATCATCAGTGCCATCTACCAGCACCACGAGCGCTACGATGGAAAAGGGTATCCCCAGGGCATCGCGGGCGAGAACATCGCGCTCGCAGCCCGGATCCTGAACGTTGCGGACACCATCGACGCCATGGTCTCTGAGCGCCCTTATCGGGGGACGATCTCGAGCGAAACCGTGCTCCGGGAACTGGAGCGGGAGTCGGGCCTTCAGTTCGATCCGGCGGTCAGCGGGGCGGCACGGAAGCTCATCGAAAAGGGGCTCTTAAAGCTCGGCATGCATACCTACGCGCAGCATACCCCTGCGGCGGACAGGAAATGAAGCGACGATCGACCAGCAATAAGATATCGGACCAAACCGCGGCCCCCCGCGTCGGCGGCCCCGCCCCGGATATCCAGCCGCCCCTGCGCAAGGACGGCGGGGCGCTCCTGCGTCCGGACCCGATGGCCGGAAACCCCGATGACGAGGTCCTTCACCATCTGAGCAGTCTGCTCGACAGCGTCAAGACCGGCATCATCTCCCTCGACGGCGAGGGCAGGATACGCGTGTTCAACGCAGTCGCGGAGATGCTCTTTGCTGTCCACCGCCAGGCGGTGCTCGGCCGTCCCTTCAGTGCCATGGGGAGAATGATCAGCTTCAAGGACCAATCGCTCCATGCCCTATGGGAGCGGCTTGCAGATGCCGTGTGGGCCGCCGGAGCGGCCCTTGACCTGGAGGCCGACCTCGTGCATCCCACGGGGCAAAGGCGCATCATATCCTACAGCGTCTATCCGCTGGGGCGTCTGGCATGGTCCGTGGGGCACGGCGTTGTGATCATGCTCGAGGACGTAACACGAAAGAAGGAGATGGAGGACCAGATCACGGACGGACGGAAGCGCCTGCAGGCGGTGTTCGACGGCATCACCGACGGGATCCAGGTGGTGGACCCGGGATTCAGGATCACCGCGGTGAACAAGTCCATGACCTACCTTGTGGGCGGTACCGTCACCCTGGGGCATCTTTGCTACAAGTCCTGCTCTCTCGGCGACGTCCCCTGCGAGGACTGCCCGGCCGAGAAGACCTTCCGCTCCGGCCAGCCGGCCTCCCTCATCAGGCGGGCCTCCCGCAGGTCTGCCGTGCCGGGAAGCGACGATGAGCGGGTCCTCGAGATCAGCACGTTCCCGCTCCTGGACCGCAGCGGCCGTGTAGTGCAGGTCGTTGAGTACATCAAGGACGTCACGGACCGGCTCCGCCTCGCGGAGCGTATGGAACATACGCGCCGCCTTGCCGAGCTGGGTGAGATGGCGGCCCGGGTGGCCCACGAGGTGCGGAACCCCTTGAACGCAATCAACGGCGCCGCACATTTCCTTGCGACGGAGTACGCGGACAATGAGATCATCCAGAAGTTCACCAGCCTGATCAAGCGCCAGTCCGGCCGCGTGGACCAGGTGGCCTCCGACATCCTGTATGCAGCGAAACCCTTGCGCTTGACGCGGACCAGCGTGGACGTTGACGCCGTCGTGGACCAGGTGCTTGCCTCGCTCCAGGAGGAGATCCGGGGACAGGGCATTTCAGTGGAGCGGCATGACGATCCCGACCTGCCTCGGCTCCAGGCCGACGAGCTCCAGATCGAACAGGCGCTTACCAACATCATCCAGAACGCTGTGGAGTCCATGCCCCATGGCGGCACGCTTGCCATCAGCACAACGGAGGACACCGGAGGAGGATGGCTGCGGATCAGCGTGCAGGACACCGGGAGCGGCATCCTGCCCCGGGACAGCGACCACATCTTCGAGGCATTCTACACCACCAAGCCCAAGGGGACGGGCCTCGGCCTTTCCATCGTTGAGGGGGTCCTCAAGAACCACGGGGGCAAGATCTTCATCGAGCAGCCCGAGGGCATTGGTACCCGTGTCGTGCTCTGCCTCCCTGCGCTCGGCGACGCAGACGCCAGCGGGCGGGAGATGCCGGAGAGCGCACCATCCCCCCGTCCCGAAGAGTCCCCGAAGAAAACACCATGACCAGGAAAGCCGCAGTTCTCATCGTCGACGACGAACCGGACATCCAGCTCGTCATGTCGGTCAACCTGAGGAAGGAAGGCTATGACGTCGACACGGCCGGCGACGGCATGGAAGCCCTGAGCAGGATCGAATCGCGGGACTACGACGTCATTATCCTGGACCATCAGATGCCCCGCCTGACAGGGATGCAGTTCCTTGAACGGCTCCGGGACAGGACCGCCGGCAGCACGGTCGACAATGATGTCCCGGTGATCGTCATGACCGCGTACGGGACCATCGAGATGGCCGTTCAGGCGATGAAGGAAGGGGCGTACAGCTACCTCACGAAGCCCATCCAGTACGAGGACCTGAGCCTCCAGGTGAAGAACGCCGTGGAGCGCCACCGGCTGGCCCTCGAGGTGCGGAGCCTGCGCCACGAGGTGGAGGAGCGCTACCAGTTCGGGAACATCATCGGCAGGAACCCCCGGATGCAGGAGATCTTCCAGGTCATCAGGACCGTGGCCGAGACCGACGCCACCGTGCTCGTCCACGGCGAGAGCGGCACGGGCAAGGAGCTCATCGCCCGGGCCATCCATTACAACAGCAGGCGGCAGGACAGACCCTTTGTCGTCGTGAGCTGTTCGGCCCTCCCGGAGGCGCTCCTCGAGAGCGAGCTCTTCGGCCACGAGAAAGGGGCGTTCACCGGCGCCATCCGGCAGCGCATCGGCAGGTTCGAGATGGCCGAGGGCGGCACGATCTTCCTTGACGAGATCGGCGAGATGACCATGCCGGTGCAGCTCAAGCTCCTCCGCGTGCTCCAGGAACGGGAGTTCGAGCGGGTCGGCGGGAACCAGACCCACAAGGTCGACGTCCGCGTCATTGCCGCCACGCACCGCGATCTCCAGGAGGCCATGCGGGAACGCCATTTCCGGCAGGACCTCTTCTACCGGCTGAACGTCGTCCCCCTCAAGCTGCCGCCGCTCCGCGAACGGCTCGACGATGTTCCCCTCCTGGCCGCACACTTCCTCCGGAAATACGCCGACAAGAACCAGAAACCGGTCCGGTCCATCTCCCGCGAGGCGATGGAGGCCCTCGGCGCCTATACCTACCCGGGGAACGTCCGGGAGCTGGAGAACATCATCGAGCGCGCCGTGATCATGGAGAAAGGGGAGTCGATCCAGCGGGCCGAGCTGGGCGTGGCGGCCTCTGTCCGGAAGGCCCCGGTCTATCAGATCAACGGTGAGCTTGACCTCTTCAAGACGATGAAAGCGGAGGCCGTTGAGCGGTTCGAACGGGAGTACCTGTCCCAGCTGCTCCGCATGTACAAGGGGAACATGAGCAGGTCGGCACGTCACGCGGGCATGGACATCAAGAACCTGCATGAGAAGATGGCGCGGTACGGGTTGAAGCGGGAAGATTTCAAGTAATTCGGGGATCAGCGTCGCGACTTGCGGTCTGTGCCGCCCAGGTCCCTGAGCATGGCGGCAGCTTCTGCATTTGAAGGCTGGGCTTGCAACACCAGTTCACATTCCCTGCGGGCGTCAAGGCTGCGCCCCATCTGCCTATAGGTCTTTGCGAGGTTCATCCGGGCATCGATGTTCCCGGGCTGTGCCAGTAGCGCGTCCTGGTAAGCCTGTAGTGCTTCCGGCAGTTTGTGCTGCAGATAGTACACGCTGCCGAGATTCAGCAACACATCGACGGACCGAGGGCGCAGATTGAGGGCCGTCCGGAAGGACCGCTCCGCATCCTCCAGCCGCTCTCTGCGGACGTACGCCATCCCGAGATTGAAGTGTGAACGGAAATGATCGGGTCGGAGCTCGGTCGCGCGCTGCAGGGCCGCGATCGCGTCATCCATACGGCCTTCATGGTAGAGGAAGGTCCCCCTATTATAGTGCACCCGGCCCTTCCGCGGGCTCTTTCTCACGGTATCGTCCCACAGCGCGAGCGGATCTGCATACACGTCGTTCCGCGCATGCGTGAGCCAGCCGAGGCCTGAGATGATCACCAGAGGGAGCATTGCTGCAATAAGCGGAGAAAGGGACCACGGCCCCCTGGTGTCTCCGGTGCTTTTCCGATGTGGAGGCTGCTTCTTAAGTGACATGGGTCTGGGAGTGGTCCCCGGGAAGCAAACCCGGAAGCCGGACCGGTCATGAGCGTCCCGGTGCGTCGGTCATTGTTTCGGCGGTTCGCATATGCCTGTTGAGCATTTCGACAGGAGCGGCTGCTTGAGCTTCTTTCCCGTGAGCGAGAGGAGCAGCAGGAAGGCGGTGGAGAACCCCAGAGCATTGAAGACAGGGTGGGACATTCCCATCAGGTTCACGAGGACCAGGAGGGGGTAGAGCCACAGGAGCATCCAGCCTTCCCGGTAGGCGAAACAGTAGGCTTCTTTGCCCACCATGCCGCCGGCACCCACACAGACCAGCCCGATGCCGATCAGGATCACGCTCACCGCGTACTGCTCCGGGGCATACAACCACCCCAGAACCTGCAGGGGGATGCCGATGAGGATCGAGCCGAGGATGATCTTCTTGACCCAGGACATCCATACCAGGAGATAGATCCCCGACAGGAGCGCGCCTGCATTGAACAGCATGATGCCGAGGGTATAGAAGGGGCTCCCCAGCGGGTAGAGCACAGCGAGCACGGCAGCGCCCAGCACCTGCGCGACAAGGCCTGCTCGGTAGGATATGTCGTGCCGCCTTCTGTACGCGAGGCCGGCCATTGCGATCTGTTCTTCGAGGGTGGGGTCCGCCATGGCCATCGTTATAGCACGCCGGGAGAGGTGTTGCAAGGGGAAACGTGGCCTGCGGGAACGCGGGACGGAACGGTCCCTTGCAGGAAGCTCCATCTGCTCTTAGGCGAATGGCAGCCTCCCTGACCGGGCGTTCGGCCGGCCAAGCAAAGTGCTGACGGTGAGCCATAAGATCATCGCTTGAGAGAACGTCCTCGCGTGGAGACGCTCTGTTGGTATGCGGGAGAGGAAGGCGGGACAGTCAATAAGCAGCGATGAATAAGACCTAAAGTTGTAGTTTTGCAAAGGCAGGGGTAGAAATTTCTTGACTTGCCCCCCCTGTTTTGCTATATTTTTTACGACTTTCTTACAAAAATTCTTTTCACCCGTAGCGATTTTTTGTGCAGTAGTCATAGTGGCTTGCTAGACCCGTTCATCTTATGACATCCACTATCCAAGCTCACAGGTCGCCTTACCCCAGTTCCGATGCGCAACCCGCGGTCTTTGCGGCCGTGTTGGTCTCGCGGCATTCACTCGTCCTACGAACGTTCCACAGTCTTCTTGCTACGAGCTTACTGAAGAAAGGGGGGATGAGCCCGGTTCTCTAACGTTGGCAATGTATCTCATCGCTTCATAAGTGAAGGGTTCTCACAAGCTCCGATGTAGGAGCAAAACTACTAGGGAGGTTAAACGATGAAGAAGTTTATCGCAGTATTGGCAGTTCTCGCCCTGACCCTCACGATGGCTTCTGTGGCAATGGCAGAGGTGACCGTGAGCGGCAGCGTCGACATCCGGAGCCTGGAGCTGAACAATAACACGGATTTCTCGGACAAGGTGAACGATCGATACAGAAATACGCAGGAGCGCATCCGCGTCAACGTCGACGCGAAGAATGACAATGTCAAGGGTCGGGTGACCTTTGAGAACGACTGGGAAGCCTGGGGCTCGCAGACCAACATCACGACCGGCGGCATGCTCTCCGGCGCGAAGACGGGCGTGGAAGCCCGTCAAGGCCAGGCTAATAATGGCAACAAGTTCGGTATCCGCGAGGGCTGGATCGACTTCACCATCCCCGGCGCACAGCCGGCGCATGTGAAGGTCGGCCATCAGTTCCTGCAGCTCGGCAACGGCTGGTTCTTCCGCTCCATGAAGTACGGCTCTGATGCCTGGCTGGTCGGTCTGCCCGGCAAGAACACGATCGCTTTCGTGGATGTGAAGGCTGCTGAGAACACCAACACACAATCGGACGATGTCGACGCCTATGTGCTGCTCGATAACTTCAAGATCGATGACACCAAGACCGTCGGTATCTATTTTGCGCGTGTAAAGGACTCCCGGAATCTGCTCTTTAGCGGGCTCGGTCTTGGTGCCGCGGGAACGGAAGCCAACCTGGACAACATCGGCCTCTGGTTCAATGGCAAGCTCGGCCCGGTGAACCTCCAGGCAGAGCTTGATTACCAGATGGGCGAGGCAAAGGGCGCAGGCGCGGTCTCTACCTCCAAGTTCAAAGGCAACCAGATCGTTGTCCAGGGCAATGTGCAGCTCGCGCCTGCCGCGGTCAACTTCCTGGTCGCCAGGGGCACCGGCGACAAGGGGGACTCCACGTCGCCAGACTTAAAGTCCTATGTCCCGATCCTCGATTCTGACCCGCATTACACGGTCGTGTACGAGTATTTCGCGCCGACTGCTTGCGGTTTCAAGAACACGGGCTTCTGCAACACCACGGCGCTGGCCGTCGGCGGGTCTATGGAGTTCACAAAGTGGTTTACCGCCGACCTCAACCTCTTTTATCTGAAGGCGACCGAGAAGGTGCTCAATGGCGCCGGCGAACTGACCGATGAGATCGGCAACGAGATCGACCTGGTCCTGAAGTTCAAGCTCTATGACCAGCTGACCTGGAACTGGCAGCTCGCTCGCCTGATGGCGGGCAAGATGTATGATGGGGCTGTGAACAAGGCAGACGACATCGATGCCATCCAGGGCATCCTGAGCTACAAGTTCTAACCGCAGTACGATGCCGTGCCGGCGAACCCGGCAGGGCTGTCAAGCATAAGAAGGACCCCCGGGCAGAGATGCCCGGGGGTTTTTTTTGAGCGACGATTATAAATCACAGCTTGAGATTATTTGTTGTTCAATACATCACAGGAGGGAAACATGAAGAAGATCGCAATTGTTGCAGTGGTAGTGGTCATGATGGCGGGCCTTGCGGGCAGCGCTTTTGCCGCGAACAGCCTGGCCCAGGGGTCCAAGGCTATCAGCGTTGGGATGGGCGACAGTTATTTCTCGCATACATTCTCACCGCAAACTCCAGGGGCTGTTAATAACGTCGTGGATATCAGCGGTCGGTACTTCGTTGCCAAGGATATGGCGCTCTACGGAGGGTTCGGTTTGCAGCTCAACAGCGGCGATTATGACGGCACCTATTTCAGCTTCACCGTAGGGGCCCGCAAATATCTGAGCACGAACGATTTCGCGCCTTTCATAGGCGGCCAGCTTGCATATGCCACGGTAGACGCGAAGCTCAACGGAACGAAGTTTGTCGACCAGTCGGTCTTTGACATTGCAGGAATGTTCGGCGCCGAGTATTTCTTCAGCAAGAACTTCAGCGTGGAGGGCTCCATTGGTCTCGGAGTTGGTCAGTTCAACGATGATCTCAATAATGCAGACAGCACCTATCTCGGCACGAGGACAGTGGGCGTGCAGGCAAACTTCTACTTCTAAGCACGGTTCAGAGATCATGCCACTGTCATGATCCGACAGCAGAGCTGAAACACAAATCCCCGGAGAGTCCATCTTTCCGGGGATTTTTATTGTGACAAGGTTGGAGCTCTTCAGGAATAGAAAGGCAAAAAGATTTTACCGCGAAGGCGCGAAGAACGCGAAGAAGGTCAAAGACCTCGATTATTTAGACCAAGGACCGAAAGTTCCTTACGCAACAGAGCCACTGAGTAACAAATGGATATCTCAGTTAAGGCTTTCTCTGAGAGCGCTGAACTCTCTGTGACAAAAGATGATGAGAAGAATGCTTTCTTTTTAGTATCCCCTCGCGACCTTCGCGCCTTCGCGGTTCAAGGGGCTTGGGTTTTTGTCGGCTAGATCACGGATTCTGCAGTTTCGCGGCCTTGACCACGTGCTTCAGGAGTACCCGCGTAGTGACGGTGCCTACGCCGCCCGGCACCGGGGTGATGGCGCCGGCGACCTCTTTGGCCGGCTCCGTGTCCACGTCGCCGAACAGCTTGTCGCCTTCCACGTTGATGCCCACGTCCATGACCGTTGCCCCCGGCTTGATATAGTTCGGCGTGATCATCTTTGCCTTGCCGATGGCCGCAACGAGGATGTCGGCGCGGCGGCAGACCCCTGGCAGGTCCTGGGTCCGCGAGTGGCAGACGGTGACTGTTGCGTTCTCGCCCAAGAGCAGCATGGCCTGGGGCTTGCCCACCACCATGGAGCGGCCGATGACCACGGCCTCCTTGCCGCTCATCGGAATGGTGTAGAAGCGGAGCATCTCCATGACGGCCTGGGGCGTGGCGGGCGGGAATCCGGTCATATCGCCGGCCATGACCTTGCCGGCGTTCACGGGATTGAAGCAGTCGATGTCCTTTTCCGGCGCAAGAATATGCTTGACCACGTCCTCGCTGATCTGCTTCGGGAAGGGCCGCATGACGATGATGCCGTGGATGGCCTTGTTGCTGTTCCGCTCCTTCAGTATCTTGACGAACTCATCCTGGCCCGTGGTCCCCGGCAGCTGCTCGATGTCGCAGGCGATGCCGTTCTTTTCGGCCATCTTCTTCGCACTGTTCGCGTAGGCCAGCGAGTCCGGAGCATCGCCTACGATCATGATCTTGAGGGCGGGATTGATGCCTTTTCCCTTGAGGGCCTGAACCTCTGCCTGGATGTCCTGGTCCATCTTCTGCGCCACTTCTTTTCCCGTCAACAGTTTTGCCGCCATGGTCGCTCCTTTATAAACATGATTTGCCGCATGCAGCTGAGATCATAAAGCAAAGATTGAAATCAACATCACAATCGTAAAGCTTTTACCGCGAAGGCGCGAAGAACGCCAAGGAAATCAGAAGGGAATTCTGCGTGCAATGAAATAGAATATCTACAGATTGTTGACCATTCTCTTGATGCCGTCTTTCATGCGGGGTACATTCCAGTTGAGTAAAAAACCCAATTTGCATTTTTTCATCTTCAAATAGGTCAGCAGCTGTGCTTCGTGTACCGGCAGGAGTTTCTCAACGGTCTTGTGTTCGACGATTACTGATCCTTGCACGATCATATCTATTCGATAACCTGCATCAATGATAATTTTCTCATAGATAATCGCAAAACCACTTCGCACTCTACGGTTAATTCATCTTTATTCAGTTCATACTTCATGCATTTCTGATATGCCGATTCCATCAAGCCGGGGCCTAAAATAGTATGTACTTTAATGGCAACATCAACGATCCTTTTAGCGATCTCTTCTATATCCATAAACGGATTTCCGAGATTTACTCTTCGCGTCCTTCGCGCCTTGGCGGTTCAAGGTTTTACCGCAGCCCGGACACTGATTTTCTTACCCCATCTTCCTATACGTCGTCTCCATCACGCTCTTCTCGAGCGCAGCCACCTGCTTCAGAACATCCTGCATCTTCGACCATGTCGGCTTATTGTAGGCCTCGTCCTTGATGCTGTTGACATTGATCTTGACGTTCAGCGCGGCGCTCTGGGCGCAGGCCTGGGCGAGGAGCACTGCCACGCCGGCGTCGCTCACCGCGGCCACGTTGCCGATATCGGCAGCGCGCTGGGCGAGTCTCGCAACCTCCAGGGATTTCAGACCGATCTCGAAGGGGACCTGGCAGGCCAGCTTCAGCGCCTCCTGCATCTTTGCAGTGCGCGCGGCCTTCTCGGCGTCGGTGTTCTTCGGCATCTTGTAGACCTCGGAGAGTCCGCCGTAGACCTCGGTGTCCTTCTGGATCAGGTCCTGCATTTCGGTCCGGAGCTTCTCCGACTCCTTGATCAGGGCCTCGACCTGGGGCTGGACATCCTTGTATTTTTCCTTGCCCAGGGTTAGGCTGCAGACCATGCTGACGAGCCCGGCGCCGAGGGATCCGGTGAGCGCGGCAACGCTCCCGCCGCCCGGTTCGGGGGACTTGCTGGCAAGCTTATCCAGGAAATGACGAATCGGCTGGTCGATATACATGGGAAGGCACCTCGCAAAGGGGAGTTGTGGAACGGGGTCAATGGTTTATAAGATTAGTAAAAAGAGGCTTCTTTGTCAATAAAAAATGCCCCCCTCTCCGACATTGCTGTCTTCAAGGGAGGCATTTCAGGGGAGGCGTATATAATCGCTATTTGAGATTAACTATATCCATAGTTTTAGAATAAGTCAAGAATAAAATAGTACAAGTTTTTCTTGACTCAAATTGTTGGGCTTTGGTATTATACAAAACCTGTCATGGACAGGCTTTATCATGGACATATCGCACGGCCTTTCCATAACCTCATTGTTCTTTTCCCTGCTGATGGGTGTGGTGTCCTTTGCCTCTCCCTGCATCCTTCCGCTCATCCCGTCCTACGTTTCCTACATCACGGGGATCAGCTTTGACGAGCTGGTAGGGCCGGAATCCCGCAGGAAGAACATCAATACGACGCTGCTGCATTCGCTGGCATTCGTGGCCGGGTTCACGGTCATCTTCGTCCTCCTGGGCGCCACGGCGAGCATCGTCGGCCAGCTGATGATCCAGTACCTGAAGCCCATCCGCATCGCGGGCGGCGTCCTCCTGATCGTCCTGGGGTTGTTCGTGTCCGATGTCATTCCCATCCCTTTCCTGCAGCAGGACGCAAAGATACATCTGAAGCACCGTCCGGCGGGATTCTTCGGAACTTTCTTCGTCGGCGTGATCTTCGCCGCTGGCTGGACGCCCTGCACCGGGCCCTTCCTTGCCGCGGCGCTCATGCAGGCGGCGCAGGCGGAGACCATGGCGACCGGCATGGTGCTGCTGGTGTTCTACTCCCTCGGGATCGGGATACCGTTCATCCTTTCGGCCATCGCCATCAGCGTCTTCCTGTCGTCGTTCAAGAAGCTGAAGGACCATTTTCATGCGATCAAGATCGCGAGCGGTGCCATCCTCGTCATCATGGGCCTGCTGCTCATCACCGATAAGTGGACATTGATCACGTCCTATCTCATGAACCCGTAAGGGGGCGAACGAACGAATATGGGAGCTGAAACCCTGGATATCTTGAAGGACAAGGACGCACCGCTGTATACCATGGGGGTCGCCGCCCGGCTAGTGGGCACGACGGCGCAGACGCTGCGGCTCTATGAAAAGCACGGACTGATCCTGCCGACGCGGGAGCGCCGGAACCGGCTTTATACCGAGAACGACATCAAGTGGCTGCGCTGCATCCGGGAGCTGATCCACAACAAGAAGATCAGCATAGAGGGGATCAAGAAACTGCTCGACTATGCGCCCTGCTGGGAGGTCAAGGACTGCCCTGATGACCGGCGCGTCGTGTGCACGGCATTCACGAACAAGAGCAAACCCTGCTGGGAGACCACCCGCTGCCGGAAGGACGAGGACTGTTCGACCTGCGTGGTCTATCTGAAAGGCGTAAAGAAGGCGGCGAAGAAGTGAGAACTTCAGGAGACAGCAGTCAGTAGACAGTAGACAGAAGAAGTTCACGGAAGACAGGTGCAGTTGAAGACCCTGCGTATTCAGCCTCCTGTCTACGGTATGCTGTATTCCGTCTACTCGCTGTTCAAGGATGTTCCTCAACCCACACCACGCCGTCCGGCGTGGTCTCTTTTTTCCAGATAGGCGTGATCCGCTTCAATTCATCGATGCAGAACCGGCAGGCCTGGAACGCCTCGTCCCGGTGGACCGCTGCGACGACGATCAGCACGATGTTCTCGCCGATCGGCAGCGTCCCGACGCGGTGGATGATGGTCGCGTCGATGATGCCAAACGTGCGGATGGCGCTCTCCCGGATCTCTTCCAGCTTCTTCTCGGCCATGCCCGGATAGTGTTCGAACTCGAGCTTGGCCACCGACTCGCCCCGCGAGATGTCCCGGGTCGTGCCCAGGAACGTGACGATGCCGCCGATGGAACTCGAGGTCTTCTTGATCCTCGCGACCTCCACGTCGAGCGAAAAGGGCTCTGTCTGGACGCGGACGAAGCCCTGCTGTTCCTGGCCCCCGGAGAAGGGCGGCATGAGCCCCACCTCGTCGCCGTCCCTGAGCGGCGCATCCTGCTTCACGAACTCCTGGTTCACCGAGACCATGATCCGGCCGCAGGACAGGCTGTCCTTCAGCGCGGGGAAACGGCCAGCGATCACGTCCAGAAGGTCCTTCACCGTCGCCGGCCTTTCGGTAAGGACAACCTCCGTAGTCCCCGCCTTATCCTTGAGCATCGCGAACATCTTTACTGTGATCATGTAGTCAACTCCCTTCGAGCGCCGCTCATTGCGGCATCAGCAATGTCCGGGACCAGGTGGTTCTCGATCATGCACTGGAGCATTTCGAGCTCGTCCTTGTCGAACCAGGTGAGGCCGCAGTAGCTGCACCGGTCCACCTCGATCAGGTGCGCCTGGCTGTAGAATCCGCGGGACATGGGATTCTTGCATTTCGGGCAGGAGAGGCGGGGAAACTGGCCGGCGCTGGTGTCGCTGACCTTCTGATAGATCCTCCGGGACTGATTCTCCTTGAGGACCGCCCGGGCAAGGACAGTGACCCGCTCCGAGCATGGCCGGTCCCTGCCGGTCCGCGCGATGATCCGGGGTATCTTGTCCGTCTCAACGAGCGTCCCTGCGCAGAAACAGCACGGATAGATGCGGGTCCCTTCGTAGGTCGCGGTGACAAGGGGTTGTTTGCAGGCCGGACAGGTAAACCCGTTCGGGGCCGGTTCTGTCCCGTTCAGGCGCTGCAGGAAGATCGTGTTGACGATGGGGTCCTTCCAGGCGCGGTCCGGGGTCCGGCCCCCTCCCGGGACGATCCAGGAAAGGGGGGACAGCCACGGCAGTGCCGCCAGCTCCTGGAGCGTGAACGGCCCCTGCCAGTCCTGTTTCGGGCTCATGACGAAATATTTCTGACCGGCGGCCTGTTCGCCCGGGTTCCGCTGCGCTTCTTTCCGGTCAAGCTCGTCGATGCTCACCCGCGCCATCCCGAGCAGGATGTCCATCCTCTTTCTGAGTGGCGGATGCGTCGAGAGCAGGTCTGCCCAGAAACCTTCTGCCTCATCCAGCGCCGTGGCCTGCGGGTTCACGATGCAGAGCATCTCGAAGCCGCTGCCGATGAATCCTGAACCACGCCAGCTCCGGGAGAGTCTACGGAGCGCTTCGGCCAACGCAAGAGGGTCCCGGGTCATGCGAACCGCTGCGGCGTCTGCGCGATACTCCCGCTCGCGGGAGATGAACATGTTGAGAAGATACCCCAGCTGCAGCAGGATCCAGGCGAGGAAAAAGGCCGGCAGCGAGAATACCCGGTTCTCGGACGAATAACGGAGCTTTTCCATGGCTGATGAGAGCGTGCCGAAGAGGCTGGCTGCGACCGTGGTCTCGAGGCAGTCACCGGATAGGATGTGGTGCGCCTCATGGCAGACCACCGCCTCGATCTGGGGACGCCTGAGGCGGGAGAGCAGGCCCTCGGTGATGGCGATCAGCGCGTTCCCCTTCAGGTCCTCGGCGGCCAGGGCGTTCAGGGAGAGGGAGGGGATGACCGCGCACTGGATGGTCCGCTTGTTGCCCATGACGACATGGACCTCCTCCATGATGTTCGAGAACATCCTGTGGATCTCGTCATCCGGATCAGGAGGCCGTGCGTCGAGGCTGTGGATCACGCTGTTCACGGTATTGTAGGCAGCGAACCAGAAGTGTATTCCCGCGCCGAGGAGCGCCAGCAGGCCAGCGACCACCCAGAAGCGAGGCGTCGTCGTGCCGAGCGTCACGGGAAGGATCGCCAGGCCGAAGGCCGCGAGCACGCCCAGATAGACGAGCAGGAGGACGACGAAGAACAGCGCGATGCGCCAGTTCTTTTGCCGCTCTATGTCGATGAAGGTCAGGGGCATGGTGAAGAAGCAGGATAGAGGAGCCAGAATTGAAGCTCCCTGCAGCAAGCTGCAGGGAGCTTCGATCCTCAGGGTAATTATATTTATCCTGATCGCTCGCTAACTCCGCAGCAAGCTGCGGGTGGATGCGCTCGCTCCTGGATTCAGGAGTCAGGAGAAAGGTAGTCTCCTGGCAGGGGTCCCCTCTGGCTCCGGGCTCCTGGCTACTTTCCTCTCAGGCTCAGGTCCACGGCCGGTGTTGCACGGGTCGCTTCCGGGGCCTCAAAGTACTCTTCCGCGCGGAAGTTGAACAGCGAGGAGACGACGTTGTTGGGGAAGACCTGGAGCGCCGTGCGGTAGTTCGCCACCAGGTCGTTGTAGAGCTGACGGGCGAAGGCGATGCGGTTCTCGGTGGAGGTGAGCTCCTCCTGGAGCTGCAAGACGTTCTGGTTGCTCTTGAGGGCCGGGTAGTTCTCCATGACCGCAAAGAGCTTGCCGAGGGCCTGGGTGAGCATGTTCTCGGCCTCGGCCTTGGACTGCGGCCCTGTTGCCCCCACGGCCTTTGCCCGCGCCGAGATCACCTTTTCGAGCGTGTCCTGCTCGAACTCCAAGGCCCCTTTGACCGTGGAGACAAGGTTGGGGATGAGGTCGTGCCGCCGGTTCAGCTGCACGTCGATCTGTTTCCAGGAACCCTGGACATCGTTCCGTTTTGCCACAAGACCGTTGTAGATCACGATCAGCCACAGGATGCCGAGAACCAGTACACCAAGTAAGAACCAGCCTACCATAGGGCCTCCTTGCGAACAGGCAGTGCCAAGAATGGCTGTATTATAACATACTATCCCGCGTCACTCGCCGGCAAGCAGCGGCATGCCGGAGGTCGGGAAGATGCCGCGCTTCTCGGCCTCGGCGAAGAGCCGCCGGACCGCCGCAGTCCCCTCGTTGCCGAGGTCCAGGGAAAGGTCGTTCACGTACAGGTCGATGTGCTTCTGCATCACCGTCTCGTCCATTTCCTGACTGTGCCGACGGCAATAGGACAGGACCTCCGCCTCGTTCGCCCGAGCGTAGCGGATACTTTCCCGGATCCCCTCCTCTACCATCAGCAGTATATCCGACCCGAGCGAACGCAGTCCTAAGATCCCACCGAGGGGGATGGGGAGGCCGGAATATCGCTCCCACCATTCACCGAGATCAAGGAGCTTCTCCAGTTTATAGAGCGGATAGGTGAACCGGCTCTCATGGATGATCAGGCCGGCGGTCACCGCGCCGTCCGCCACGGCCCGCATGATGCGGTCGAAGGTCATTAGCATCACGTTCGTCAGCGCCGGGTCATAGAGACGAAGGAGGAGCCAGGCGGTCGTGAGCTTCCCCGGGATGGCCACGGTCCCGCTCCGGACATTCTCAAGTTCTGTGCCGGGCCGCGCCACGAGGAGCGGCCCGCATCCCCGTCCCAGCGCTCCGCCGGACCGGAGCAGGGCATAACGTTCCCGGAGATGCCCCAGGGCATGATAGGATATCTTGGTAAGGTCCAGTTCGCCCGTGAGCGCCAGCTGGTTCAGGGTCTCCACGTCCTCGAGCCGCTCGCGGAACGTGATGCCCGGGACACGGACCTTGCCGTGCACGAGGGCGTAGAAGATATAGGTGTCGTTGGGGCAGGGAGAGTAGCCGATGGTGAGCTGTTGTTCCATTAGAGGTCCCGGAAAGGAGTGCCGCATTCCGCGAAACGGTATTTCGGACGTTGAAGCTCCCTGCAGCAAGACTTCGGCGAGCTCAGTCGAGTCGCTGCAGGGAATCTTCGATCCTCAAGGTAGTGGTTTTATTCTAATCGCTCGCTAACCCCGCGCAGGCTACGGGGTTAGCGCTCGCTCCTGGATTCATTCCGCAATCGTTCGGCCGAGCTCACGACGAAGTCCGCAATCCGCCATTCGATTCATCCATCCCATCCCTTCAGGATGCTGACAACGGCCTTTTGGACGGACTTGGCCGCCCGCGGGATATCCCACTTCTTCAGGTTGCGGTCCTCGACGATGTTCGAAATGCCGCGCACCTCGAGCCAGGGGACATTGTGGAGCGCCGCCACCTGGGCGACCGCCGCCCCCTCCATGTTCTCGCACAGGCCGTGGTAGCGCTCCTCCAGTTCCATCGCCCGCGCGGAGGTCCCCGTGCAGGTCGAGAGAGTGACGAAGGGGCCGAAATGCACTTTGCCGCTGCCTGGCTCCGCGGTGGTAATGAGCGTATGGAGCGACTGTTTCAGCAGTCGTTCCGATGCAGGGTAGGTCGTGAAGATCACCGAGGATGCGGTCTTGAGAAGCGGTATGCCAATATATTCCGTGTCCATGAACCCGTCATGGGTCAGCACGCCTTCATCGCCGGCGATCTCCTGATGAGCGAGGGCCACGTCGCCTACGGCCGCGCCAGATGAGGGATAGGCGCCGCCGACACCGAACAGGACAAGCGCCTCGGGGGCGAACTCAGCGATCATGAGGGTGGCGGCGTGCGCGGCATTGACCTTGCCCATCCCGCCCACGCAGAGCAGGACATCGCGGCCCGCGAGGGTCCCCGCGATTATGGATTTTGATCCGAGCTGCGTGGTCGCCTTCACCGTGGTCCATGCCAGGATATGTTCGGCTTCGGCCTGTACTGAGCAGAGCAGCGCGATCATGAAGGCCCCTTTGCATCTCCCGAAAGCGACCGGCATCAAGATTACAGCATTTCCCGATGTGACAGGCGGTCTGCTGCGGAGAAAAGTGTCGTCGCTTTAATCCGGCATCCCGGAACACCGTTCATATCGTACCAATTATATACCATACTTTTGATTGCACTTCTATTCCAAATTTGCTATGATGAGCCCGATTTTACAGGGTTTTTTCGAGATTCTGGCAGCGCGGGACGATGGCTCCGAAGGAGCAATGGCTCACAAGTTGTTGTATTGTAAGTAAATTATCGTGTTCCTGGCCGGTGATACGAAGGAGGGTCAATGTTACGCTATTTAACTGCAGGAGAGTCTCACGGGGAACTTCTGATGGGCATCATCGAAGGTGTGCCTGCCGGCCTGCTCATCCGGGTCACGGACATCGACAACGACCTCGGACGCCGTCAAGCGGGATACGGCCGGGGCGGCAGGATGAAGATCGAGAAGGACACGGTCAAGATCCTCACGGGCGTGCGCTGGGGCAGGACCCTGGGCAGCCCCATCGGCCTGATGGTCAGGAACAAGGATTGGGACAACTGGCGAGCCAAGATGTCCCCGGACCCATCGTTCCTGAACACAGCCGAACCCGTGACGCGTCCGCGGCCGGGACACGCGGACCTTGCCGGCGCGCTCAAGTACGGCATGGCGGACATCCGCAACATCCTGGAGCGTTCCAGCGCCAGGGAGACGGCCATGCGCGTGGCCGTCGGCGCCGTGGCAAAGCGGCTCCTGGACGAGTTCGGCATCGGCATCACGAGTCACGTGATCGCCATCGGCGGGGTATACGCCAAGGGTGACCGGATGTCCCTCAAGGAGGTCCGGAAGCGGGCCGAGGCGTCGGAGCTTCGCTGCGCCGACCAGCAGGCAGAGAAGCGGATGATGCACAGGATCGACGAGGCCGCGCGCGCCGGGGACTCCCTGGGCGGCATCTATGAGATCATTGTTTCCGGTGTGCCGGTGGGGCTCGGCAGCCACGCCCATTGGGACCGCAAGCTCGACGCGCGCCTCGCCGCGGCCATCATGAGCATCCAGGCCATGAAGGGCGTCGAGGTCGGCTCGGGATTCGGCGTCGCCAACAAGCCGGGATCGCAGGTGCACGACGAGATCTTCTGGGGGCCCAAAGGCGGCTTCTTCCGCAAAACGAACCACGCCGGCGGTATTGAGGGCGGCATGAGCAACGGGGAGGACATCACGCTCCGGGCCGCCATGAAACCGATCCCCACGCTGATGAGGCCGCTCCGCTCGGTGGATATCGTGACCCGGAAACCCTTCAAGGCCGCGGTGGAACGCTCCGATGTGTGCGCCGTACCCGCTGCCACCGTGGTGGGCGAGGCCGTCACGGCCTTCGAGATCGCTGTGGCCCTGATAGAGAAGTTCGGCGGCGACAGCATCGATGAGATGAAGCGGAACCACGAGCAGTACCGAAAGTACCTCAAGGATAGGATGGGAATCGTCGAGGAAGAGGCAACGAAACAGTAATAAATATAGGTTGTTTACCGCAGAGATCGCTGAGAGCGCAGAGAAAATGCAACGGAGCAGGCGTGGCTTTCCTGCTGCAGCGTCAAGAACCAAAAGTTTTCTCAGCGTGCTCCGCCCCCTCTGCGGTGAAAAGGTTTTCTGCTTATGTTCAAGAACATCATCCTCACGGGTTTCATGGGCGTCGGCAAGACGAGCGTGGGAACGCGGCTGGCGAAGGACCTGGGCTACGTTTTTATTGACACCGATGAGCTGATCGAGGCGGACCAGAAGATCACCATCACGGAGATCTTCTCGAACTTCGGTGAACCGTACTTCCGCGACGTGGAGACGCGCGTCATCAAGCGGCTTCTTGAGAGCGAGGGCCAGGTGGTATCCACCGGCGGCGGTGCCGTGATCCGCGATGAGAACCGCAGGGCCTTCAAGGAGAACGGGGTAACCATCTGCCTCACCGCCCATCCGGAAAGCATCTATGCGCGGATCAGGCACGAGACGCACCGGCCGCTGTTGCAGGGAAAGGACCCGCTGGCGAAGATACGGGAGCTGCTGGATGCCCGGGACCAGTTCTACCGCCAGGCGGACTTTGTCATCGATACCTCGGAGCGGTCCGTGGATGACGTGATCGTCGAGATCAAAGAGAAGGTACGCTATGCATGTTGTTAAAGTAGAGCTCGGCGCGCGGAGCTACGACATCCTCATCGGCGCGAAGCTTGACAAGCTCGGCGAAGAGATGGGCAGGCTCCGCTTCGGCCGGAAGACCGCCGTGGTCACGAATCCCACGGTGAACGGGCTCTACGGCCAACGCGTGCTCAAGGCCCTGGCGGCTGCCGACTTTCTGGCGATGCCCGTGGAGGTCCCCGACGGCGAACAGTACAAGACCCTGGACTGGGCCAATGCTGTCTTCACCGCGCTCCTGATCAACACCTTCGACCGCCGCTCGCCGCTCGTGGCGCTGGGCGGCGGCGTGATCGGCGACCTGACGGGCTTTGCCGCTTCCTGCTACATGCGGGGCGTGCCCTTCGTCCAGGTGCCGACGACGCTCCTCGCCATGGTGGACAGCAGCGTCGGCGGCAAGACCGGCGTGAACCACCCCATGGGCAAGAACATGATCGGAGCGTTCTACCAGCCCCGGCTCGTGCTCATGGACCTGGACACGCTCAAGACGCTGCCGAAGGAGGAGTTCCTCTCGGGCATGGCCGAGGTGATCAAGTACGGCGTGATCTGGGACCGCGAACTGTTCGATTTCCTCGACAAGAACCGGGAGAAGGTCCTCGCCCAGGAGCAGGGGCCGCTGGGTCACATCATCCGGCGTTCCTGCGAGATCAAGGCGGACGTGACGAGCAAGGACGAACGCGAAGGCGGTCTCCGCGCCATTCTGAACCTCGGCCACACGGTGGGGCACGCGGTCGAGACGTTGTCGAACTATACGGTGCGCCATGGCGAGGCAGTGGCCATCGGCATGGTGTATGCCTCGAAGCTTGCCCATCGCATTGGTCAGTGCGACGCCAGGGTCCCGGAGCGGGTGGGAAAGCTGGTCCGCGACTACGGCCTGCCGTTCAGCCTCGCGGTCCTGAAGCGCCGGCCTTCCGTCGCCGAGCTCATGGACGCCATCCAGGTGGACAAGAAGGCCGAGGGCGGCAAGGTGCGCCTGGTCCTGCCGAAGAAGGTCGGCGAGGTCGTCATGACCGGGGAGTGGGACGAGCAGCAGCTCAGGACGCTGCTCGCCGAATAAGGCGAAGCGATCACAAGGAGGGAAGCATGAGCGAATATATCTGGCAATGCCCGTTCTGCGGCTCGGATCAGCCCGTGACGGACAATGAGCGGCAGGTGGTCATTGCGGACCTGACGCTGCCGAACGCGGACGGCACGCGCCGCCTCGTGACCAAGTTCGTGGTCTGCCCCAACGCGAAATGCCGCAAGTTCTCGCTGACCGCGTCCCTGCACGGCCGTGAGGTCGTCGGGACGAGGGTCTACACGGGAAAGCACCTCACTTCCTGGAACCTCGTGCCGCCATCGCGCGCCCGGGCATTCCCGGTCTCGCTTCCGCCGGAGGTCCTTGAAGACTATCATGAGGCCTGTCTCACCCTCGACCTGAGCCCCAAGGTATCGGCGGCCTTGTCCCGGCGCTGCATCTCGGCGATGCTGAGGGACTACTGGCGTGTGCAGCCGGGAAGCCTGAACGACGAGCTTCGCCAGATCAAGGGCACTGCGGACCCGCTCACCTGGGAGGCCATCGAGTCCATCCGGAGGAGCGGCATGATCGGTGCCCGCATGGAGGCAGAAGGTGCCGAGGTACAGGACACCGATCCCGGTGAAGCGGAACTGCTGATCGGCCTGATCGAAACGTTGATCCAGGACTGGTATATCGCCCGGGAGGAGCGTCGGAAACGGCTTCAGAAGATACGCCGGATCACCGGCGAGGAAACAGCGGAAAAGGAGGCAGACGAATGACGCGGCAGGAATGCTTTTATCCAGGAACGTCCCTCAGGAAAGGCGGTGAAACTATGGTACGACGAATGATGATCTGGTGCTTTGTCCTCAGCGGCATCATAGCAATGATGCCCGGCAGCGTCCTGTCTGCCGATGCTGTCACGGGCCCGAAACAATACTGGCAAAAAGCGACAGAGTACGCTGGCAACAAGCTGTACCTTGATGCGGTTGAGTATTACACCCGGGCGATCCGGACGAACAAGGGCGAGATCCCGATGGAGGACGTGGCCCGGATCTTCGTCAGCAGGGGCATGGCCTTTCTGAGCCTGAACGATCAGGACCGTGCCATAGACGATTTCAGCAATGCGCTCGAGCTGGACGATAAGAACCAGGAGGCCGCCCTGAGCCGGGGCGGCGTTTATCTGAACCGGAAGCAGTACGGGCGGGCGCAGGACGATTTCAGCATGGTGATCAAGCTGAACCCCCGGAGCACCGCGGCCTATGCCGGCAGGAGCAGGGCCTTCCAGGAAGCAGGCGACCAAGATAGGGCCATCGCGGACCTCACGAAGCTCCTCGAGCTCGAACCGCATAATGTCGGCGCGCTGTACAGCATGGGGGTGTCCTACAAGGCCAAACGCCAGGATGAACAGGCGTTGGAGACCTTCGACAAGGTGCTCAAGATCGATTCGAACCATGCCGCCGCATCGTACCAGAAGGCGGGCATCTATGCACGCACGAAGAAGATCGATTCCGCCTGCGTCTGGCTGGACATCGCGGTCGCCGATGGCTATCGCGATTGGGGCGCTCTGAAGAACGACCCGGATTTTGACACCATCCGCAAGGTCGACTGCTACCGGAAGACCATGGCAGGCAAATAGTGGAAGAACGCTCCTGACGGGAAGATGCGGATGATGGCGCTGCGCCTCCATCCCGAAGGGCCCCACCATGTACGATCTGATCGGAGCATATCTTGCCCGGCTTACCGCACTCACTCCCCGGCCGATCTATCTTGTCGGCGGCTCCGTCCGTGACCTGCTGAGCGGGGCCCGGAACATCAAGGACATCGACCTCGTGATGCCGTCGGCCTCCGAGGATGTGGCGCGCACGTTCGCTGATCTCATCGGCGGGAGTTTTTTCTTCCTCGACGAGGAACGGAAGGTCACGCGGGTGATGAAGCGCGAAGCGGACGGGGCGATCCAGTTCGACTTCACGAACTTCGAAGGGCCGGACCTTCATGCAGACCTTGCGCGGCGGGATTTCACGGTCAATGCCATGGCCATCGACCTCAAGGCGTTCCTCGCGCAGGGATCTCTGGACGGGCTCATCGACCTCTTCGACGGCAGGGGGGATGTCCGGCAAAAGCTGGTCCGGGTCGCAGACCCGAAGGTGCTCGACGACGATCCGCTCCGGCTCCTCCGTGCCGTGCGGTTCGCGGCGACCCTTGGCTTCAGCATCGAGAGAACGACCGCGGAGCATATCAAGGCCCGTGCAGACCTTATCACCCGGCCGTCACCGGAGCGCATCCGGGACGAGCTCTTCCAGATACTCTCGGTCAAGGGCGCGGGCCGACATCTTCTGCTCATGGAGTCACTCGGCCTGCTCAAAATACTCCTGCCCGAACTGGAGCCGCTCAAGGACTTTGCTCCCGGAAAACACCATCTCTACGACATCTTCACACACTCCCTTAAGACAGCAGAGTACGTGGACAGCGTCATGGAGAACTTTCCCAACCTATCGCCAGGACATGCCGGTACGGTCCTCGCGCATCTCGACGAAGAGCTCGAACAGTTCGTGACCCGAAAAGCCGCTCTCCGCTTCGCCTGTCTCCTGCACGACAATGCCAAGACCGAGACCTACAGCCGTGATGAAGCAGGGGACATCCATTTCTTCGGCCATGACACGATCGGCGCCGACAAGGCGCTGTTCATCTGCCAGCGGTTCCGGCTGTCGAACGACACATCGTCGGTGGTGTCCAGGCTCGTTCGGCATCATATGCGTCCGCTCAACCTGTCCGCACCCGGCGGTCCGAGCAGGAGGGCGCTGTACCGCTACTGCCGGGACCTCAAGGACGCCGTGCCGGAGAGCATCATCCTGTCCCTCGCCGACGCAAAGGCGACCTTGGAGGTCATGCCCGCAGAAGGATTCACCGACACGCAGAAGATCTCGGGGCAGGTCCTCGAGTACTATTACGGCAAGTTCCTCAAGGCCGAAGCGAAGCCTTTCGTGACGGGCAAGGACCTTATCGCGCGGGGGATGGAACCGGGGCCGAGCTTCCGCGAGGTCCTCGACGACATCAAGGAGCGGCAGGCAGAGGGGACGCTGAAGGACCGGCAGGAAGCGCTGAAGTATCTCGACACCTTGCCGTAACGGATATTCATCGAAGCTTCCTGCAGCAAGCTGCGGAGAATGCGCTTGCTCCTGGATTTAAGCTCCCTATAGCAAACTGCGTGGAGCTTCGATCCTCAGGGTTGAACTAATTATTCTAATCGCTCGCTAACCCCGCAGCAAACTGCGGGGAATGCGCTCGCTCCTGGATTTAAGCTCCCTATGGCAAACTGCATGGAGCTTCGATCCTCAAAGTTGAACTAATTATTCTAATCGCTCGCTAACCCCGCAGCAAACTGCGGGGAATGCGCTCGCTCCTGGATTCATCCTTTTATGGTTCGGGGTGTCACATGTGCAGTGATAGGGAAAAGACCTACGAGGCGATGTCCGTCGAGGAACTGGAGGCGGAGCTTGCAAAGCTCAAGGAGAGCCTATGCGACCTTGAAGAAACGCACAACTTCACCTTCGGCAGGACCACCGTTCATATCGGCGCAGAGCGGGCGCAGGCCATGCAGGAGGAGTACGAAGCGGAATGTGCTCTGTACAGCGGACAGATCGCGAAGATCGAGGGGATCTTGAAAGTAAAGGGGGGATGACCGCCCGGCTCACTCTGTACAGTTTCAGAATTGCATGATTATACATACGGTTTTACTCAAATTCTGCTTGCAGAATTTCGCAAATTATGGTATTTATAACGCTCACAAGTGGTACAAATTCTTTTTGGAGGGGGTTCTCGGAATGAAGAAGCTTACCGTTGTTCTGGTTGTTGTGCTGTCGCTGTGTCTCGTTGTATCGATGGCGTTCGCTGCCGATATGAAGAAGGGCACCATCAAGTCCGTTGACGCCAAGGCCGGCTCGGTCGTGGTGACCATCGACGGCAAAGATCATACGTACAAGGCCGACAAGGCCGTGGACCTCGGCAAGGTGAAGGCCGGCGAGGCCGTGGAGCTCTCGGTCGAGAAGGACACTGTGAAGTCCATCAAGGCCGCCGCTGCTGCTCCTGCGAAGAAGGCCCCGGTGGGCTGCTAAGCATCAACTGAGCCTGTTCTTCCAAAGGCCGCCTCATCCGAGGCGGCCTTTTCTGTTGTTCTTCCCGCAGCTCTAATCGCTGCATTTACCGTCTGTCGCTAGAAGTCAAATCCCGCCGAGAAGTATACAAGATATCTTCTGTCCTCGCCTGCCCCGAAGTCGAGCGGGACAGGGGTGTCCGAGACAGCGTTTCGAGCAAGGAGGCCGATGCTCGCCCCTTTCCTGAGGCCCTGCAAGGACATATCGTCCCGTGCGTTCCGATGTTTGCCGCACCGCCGGAAAGGACAAGGTCAACCGTTTCATGGCATCCGACTGATATTCGTCATCATCCGGCGGTAGCATCGCTGATGCACACCGCTCGCGCGCGCCGACAATGCCCCTCCGCGTGAGGCAGGCGACCCGAGCAGGAAATCGGTGCCTTCGATATCGAACTGCTCCTGTATGCGGAGAGTGCCACTCCCGTTAGCCGGCTAGAGACATCGATGTCGGGTGTGGCGTTCGGCCGACCGGCCGGCATCGTTCGCTGGCCAACGACGTTGAGGGGATCGACGTTCCCGACCGTACGCAGCGACACGGTACTCGTGAGGACCCCTGATCAGGATGTCGGAAGGTGCAGGGAAGAGTACTATAGTCGCAACGGCTCGATCATGACCACGCATGGGTTCGCCTGTTTTCAGCTTGCCATTGCGGCGTGTCCTGTTCTATAATGACCCGTGGACGGGAGATGTGCGTCGGCGGGCCGGGGGCCTGCCGTGAGCTGACCTTGCATGAGGGCGGGGGCCAGCGGGGAGGAACGTATGAAGAGGTGGTTCTGGTCCGGAATTGCTGCGTCATTGCTTGCCATGTCGTACGCCTGGGCGGAGACCGGAGGCGGCGAAATCATATTCGACATCGAGGGCACGCCAAGCGTGGTGTTCAGCCATGAAAGCCATGTGGGCGCCGCGAAGAAGAAATGCAGCGAATGTCATTATGGGATCTATACGAACCATTCGCAGCGCAAGACCGTGGGGATGGCGGCGATGCGGGCCGGGAAGTCATGCGGAACCTGTCATGACGGGAAGAAGGCCTTCGGCGTTGCGAGCAGTCAGAACTGTGAAAAGTGCCATAAGAAGCCGGCGCCGCTGCAATAAGGGAGCCTGCCTGGTCGGGTAAGCGTTCTTTCGACGTCGCTGCGCTTGCGTGGCCCTGCAGGATGAGATGCCGCTGTATTTTCCGCAGTTATCGGGGAACTCGATGGAGCACCTGGCCGGGGATGCGGGTGACGGCAAGCCGAGTTCCCTCATGTGAGGTATGCTATGATGAATAGCGCTGGACGAAGAAAGAGCGACTATGATGTTGCCAGCTGTCGTTGTCATCGCTTCGGGGCGATTGCCGTACTCAAGGGGTTCGTGACCATCGAAGAAGTGAAGGCGGCGATCATGGATCAGGTCGAGGACGACCTCAGCGGCTGCGAACACCGCCTCCTCGGCAGTATCCTGTTCGAACGGGGCCTGATCACCGAGAACCAGATCGAAACGGTCATGCTTGAGCTCCGGAAACAACTGTAATGGTCCCGGCTGTTATCCGCCCCCCTCGATCCTCGCCTGCGCCTTTCTCCGAAGGGAAGCTTCGCTCCAGTTCTTCTGCCCGACCTTGACACTTCTTTGTTTTCTCGATAGACTTTCATTGTACCGACCAGCATGTGCTCCACGATCGTGGTCACCGCTGGTTCGGGTCCGTTCCGGCGTTGTACCCCGGTCATATGCCGGTCCTGCAATTTCAGGATACACTAACGACCCTATGCGATTTCAATAAGCCAGAAGGACTGAAGGGGCAGCCATGTGTGACAGGGAAAGCGGGCAGAACAGCTTGGGAATAAGGACGATCCCCGTGCAGCAGGCCGTTGGATCTGTTCTTGCCCATGATGTGACCGAGATCCGGAAGGGCGAGTTCAAGGGTCCGGCGTTCCGGAAGGGCCACATTGTGCGGCAGGAGGACGTCTGTCATCTCCAGCGGCTCGGCAAGGATAACCTGTTCGTGCTGTCCCTGGGGCCCGATGATATGCACGAGGATGAGGCGGCTGTTGCGATCGCCCGGGCGCTGATGGGGGAGGGTGTCGCGATCAAGGGCGAGCCGCGCGAGGGAAAGATCACGGTCATTGCCGCGCGGGACGGCCTGCTGAAGATCGATGTCAATGCCCTCCGGGCGTTCAATATGCTGGGCGATGTGATGTGCGCAACGCTGCATACTAACACGGTCGTGAAGAAAGGGCAGGAGGTCGCCGGGACGCGGGCGATACCCCTGGTGGTCAAGAAAGCCGTGGTTGACAGGGCCGTGAAGATCGCACAGCAGGGTCCGGGAACCAGGGGCCAGGGCCCAGGGGTGCTGGACGTGAAGGAGATTCGGAAGCCCCGGGCCGGAGTGGTCATCACGGGGAATGAGGTCTACCACGGAAGGGTCAAGGACGAATTCGCGCCGATCATCGCGAAGAAGATCGAGGAGTACGGCGGGGAGATCGTGGGGACCTACTACGCGCCTGATGACGAGCGGTTCATTGCCGAGCGTTTACGGGAATTGCTGAATGCCGGCGCCGACCTGCTGATCACCACCGGCGGCATGTCCGTGGACCCCGACGACGTGACGCGGTTCGCCATCAGGAGCCTGGGCGCCACGGACATCACCTATGGCTCGGCGGTCCTGCCGGGGGCGATGGTGCTGGTTGCTTATCTAGAGACAAGAGAAGAGAGACGAGCGACAAGCGACAGCAAGCACTCTTCCCTCGTGCCTCGTTCCTCGTCACTGGTACCCATCTTGGGCATTCCCGCCTGCGGCATGTATCACAAAACGACGGTGTTTGACCTTGTCCTGCCGCGCGTCCTTGCCGGCGAGCGGATCGGCCGCGAAGAACTCGCCGAGCTTGGCCACGGCGGTCTCTGCCTGCATTGTTCAGAATGCCGCTACCCGGTCTGCCCCTTCGGGAAGTAAGTCCTTCTGCCTGCCCTGCGCCTGCCCGCTATTCCGAGATCAGGCATACGATTCCAACCATTCCCACTCGTGCTTTTTATTGGTCCTTTCAAGGGCAGATAAGATTATGTGACAAGTGGGCCCGTCGGCGCGCTATTGCTCAGGAACATATCTGGTCTTGATCAGGACGAGCGCGCCGATGATCGTTCCGCAGATATTGCAGACGAGGTCGGTCGCGGATGAGTTCCTCATGGGAAGGTAGGCCTGCGTAACTTCTATGGCCAGGCTGAATGCGGTTCCCGCAGTAACGGTAGCAAGCACGACGTGCCTTGCAGAAAGCGAACTAGTCCCCCGCAGCAGAAAAGAGAAAAAGAAACCGAAGGGAACAAAGCCCGCAATATTGATGAAGATATCCTCGGCGTCCGGCAATAATCGCCAACCCCGTTCCCAGGGAAGTTCGAGCATGGTGCGGTGGACCGGCTGAAAAGCATGGGTGACCACAAGGTCCGGCAGTGGTCCTGAGCGGTTGACGGCGAGCGGGGCATCGCGTCGGTCGAAATCGTATTCCGCAATGACGCCCTGTTCAATCACTGGGGGACGAATGCCGATCTTCGGCCATCCGCGCGCATGCAGCCGTACTTCGTGGTCCTGCAGCGCACGGTCATAGATCCGCAGGCCCAGAAGATCGCCGCTCCAGAAGGACCGTCCGGGGTGTGCATTGCCGATCACGAGGTATCCTGTAAGTCGGACCGCACCGGGGAGGAGAGAATGCCGGGGGAAGGTCCGAGCACGGTCGCCGTCCAGGAAGACGGCCGTCTCCTGTTCCGATGCTGTCACCGTGATCAGGCGGGTCCGGTCTTGATGCAGAGCATTGGCAACGCCGATCTCTCGGTAGCGCTTCGATGGGGGGGATGATCTTTCAGGCCTCCGTATGATCAAGGTCGACTTCCACTGGCCGATAAAGAGGTATTCAATGCCGCTGACATCACAGATGGAGACCATGGCAGGAACGTCCTTAAGTGGTTCCTGATGGGGACGGACCAGTATCTCGAGACTAAATGACCTGTTCCGGAACAAGGTGTCGGAAAAGGAGAACGGTTCCCGGGAGCGTGCGTTTCCGACACCCGCCAGGCGGAGCCCATTTTCCTCGCGGAGCAGCATCACCCCGTTGTCCGGATGGAAATCAAAGGGCCAGAGGCCGGCGACAACAAAGACTCCGCAGAGGAGTAGAAGGATCGTTATGAGGGCTTTCCGATTCATATTGGTCGCGAGCTTGTCGTTGACACCACGGCATCAGAAATCGGACGGTGAGGGAAGAACATATCTGGCTGATATACAGGAAGAAGTTCTTGCCCGAAAAATATATCATAAAATCAATGATACAAACAGCATTAAGTGCTTGTCTGAGGACGTATGATAATTATTCCTTGCAAGCAAGGCGCCCATAGAACTCGCGGTCTCGAATGGTGGGGTGGAAGGATTTCGTTGGTATGTACCATCGGAGTCTGTTAGAATGGCGCAATCTGCAGCTGAAAACTATCGACTCCCAAAGATGAACTTCATGCAAAAATTCAAATATTGGATCCCGGTCATCATGACGATGGTATGCATCTATTGGATGTCAACCGATACTCTCTCCTCGCGAAGTACCATGCATATCATCGAGCCGATACTCCGTTTCTTTGCGCCGTCCCTTTCACGAAAAGAGATCTTCATGATCCACGGCGTTATCCGGAAGGCTGCCCATGTGATCGTGTATCTCATCCTCGGGATATTGCTGTTCCGGGCGTTCCGGGCCGGCTCACACGAGCGGCGTTGGTGGCGATGGGTAAGCTCTTCTCTGGCAGTTGTTGTGCTGTACGCGATGACCGACGAGTTTCACCAGCTGTATGTCTCCGTGAGAACGGCTTCTCTTGTCGATGTCGGCCTTGATACCTTCGGCGGTTTGCTTGCTCAGCTTGTCAGCGTAATCTATTACGATCGACGGCGGCGGGAAGAACAGCACTTCGAAAACGCACCCTGAAGAGTGCGGCTGCTCGCTTGAGCCTGCGAGAATCGCTCCTCTTAGTTCTTCTTCCGCGGCTCGGGAAAACAGACCGGACAATAAGGTTCGCCCTCGTCCAGAGGGCAGACGTGCCCTCACTCGGGACAGCAGATGCAGTCCCTGATCGGGAGCTTGCAGACGGGGCAGAGAGAATCCTTCTCCTCGGCCATTTTAACCATTCTACCGGTAACCAGCACTGTATTCCCAAGATCCTTGACCGTCATTTTCTTGAACCCGACCTTCGCGAGCCAGCCCTTCATCTCCTTCGGCGTGTAGCTCCTGCCACCAGCAGTGTTCACCAGCATGTTCACGGAGAACAGCGCGCCGGGCACCGGCGATGCATGATTCTCGTTCAGCTTGAACTCATGGATCGCGATCTGCCCTCCTGGTGAAAGCGCTTTGAACACCTTGTTGAGCAGTGCGAGATTCTCGATTGGGCTGTGGGAGTGAAGCACCTGGCTCAGAAGCGCCAGGTCGTAGCCGCTGCCGATCTCGTCGAAATGGAAGTCTCCGCCACGGAACGCGATGCCCGTCGCACCGGAGCGTCGGATCAGGTCCTGTGCGACCTCGAGGGTGTCGGGAAGGTCGAATAGGGTGACGAGGATGCCTTTCTTCGCCAGCTCGATGCCATAGGTGCCTGGTCCGCCGCCCAGGTCCAGCGCTTTTTTCACTCCGCGCAGATCGAGCGCCATGATGACATCCCTGGCACGCATCATGGCATTGTTGTGCATGGCTTTGATGAACACATCGTGGTCCCTGGTTCCGGCGCGGTTCGGCATACCCGTCCTGACGACCGCTTCGAGGCCGGACCAGTTCTTCCAGAGCGTGTCCGCGTGCCGCAGCATGTCACCCTGGTACCAGGGGCTGTCCGGGAGGAGGAAGCGCCTTGCCGGGGGAGCGAGCCGGTAGGTCCTGCCTGACTTCCTGAGCAGTCCCAATGAGGCGACCGCATCGAGCAGGATCTCCGTTGCCCGGGGGTCGGTCTTGAGGACACTGGCCAGATCATCAGCGGTGCGGCCCTTCCCGATGTTTTCGAATACCCGAAGATTGTTCGCCGTAAGGATGACCCGCGAGGCGCGGAACCCGCCCCAGAGGCGGGTGAACTCCATTACTTCCCTGTTCATCGCACTCTCCATATCATTCTCCTTTCATCGCGCAGGAGAGCCGGCCCATCACGCCCAGGGAGGCTGACAGCGCCCGCGCCTTCTTCTGCGGTCCTTCCGCAAGGGCCTGGAGAAGCGGTTCGCAGAAGTACCACGTGCATTTCCACGCCCGCTGCCACCGAGGCTTCTCGCATCCCGAAGCTCCCATGAACTGGCAGGACCCGTCCACTGGCCGGGACGGGTCATGGGGCGGGACCTCCTCACCCAGTGCAGCCAGATAGGCACGGTCATCCTCCGTGAACAGGCCATGGCGCTGTTTGCAGCAGACCTCGGTGCAGGAGGGGCAGATCTGCCGGGTGTATTCCTCGATGAGCGGCGAACTTTCGATAAGGAGCTGCTTCAGGCGGCGGGCTGTTTCGGCGGATGAGGAGAGCGTCATAAGGCAGCCTACCGTATAATAAGGGTGTCCACGGAGATCAGGATCATTACTGCTGCGATAAAAACGTTGATCAGCGGGAAAGCGGCCCGAGGCAGTGATGGTCTGCGCAGCAGCCCGCCTGTACCGAGGGACGACAGCAGCGCTGACAGAAGGAGCAACCCGTAGAGCAGCGGAGTGCGTACCATGCCGAAGAGCGGCAGGAGAAGGCTCGCTGCCGCCGCTGCTGCGGTCCAGAGAACAATGATCCCTGAAAGAAGCTCGCGGGGGAACACCTTCGTGAGTGTCGGCAGTCCGGCCCGTCCGTAGTCGTCAGCTGACCGGAGCAGGAGCAGCCAGAAGTGAGGGACCTGCCAGAGGAAGAACAACATGGCGACAACGGCAAGGCGGGGGTCAGTGATGCTGCCGCCTCCTGCCGCCCAGCCGATGGCGGGCGCGGCCATGCCGACCGGAGCGCCATAGACCGCGGCAAAAGCGGTCTTCCGCTTGAGCCAGGTATAGAGGCCGTTGTACCAGGCCATCGCAAGGACGCCGAGGACAAAGGGCAGCGGTCCGGAGCGGCCGAGGAGGACGAGACCGGCGAGCATCGCTGTGAACGACGCGATGAGCGCATTGCACGGAGTCAGCAGGCGGGCAGGCAGGGGACGGTACCGGGTGCGCTCCATCAGTGCATCGATGTCACGTTCCTGGACCTGGTTCAGCGCCGAGGCGCCGCAGGCAAGCAGAAAGACGCCTGCGGCGGTCAAGAAAATGTCCGCTGTTATGACAGGCGAAGCCACGATCTGGCCCATGACGGCAGAGCCGGTCACGAATAGCGCGACCGGCAACCGGAAAAGAGTTCGATATGAGGCGAGGGGCGTCATGATCTCACCCAACTGGACAGAAGCTTGAGATTCCTCACGCCACAGAGACAGCCGAGGACGCCGAGAGAAGCCGGACACCTTTTAGCAGGTATTTCTTAGCTCTCTCTGCCAGTGGCCTGCGGTCATGACCTCTGTGGCAAGAATGGTTTGATGTACTGTGCGTCACTTCAGGGTTTTCAGATACTCGATGATCGCATTGATCTCGGCGTCCGTGAGCAGGCCCTTTTGCGATGGCATGATGGGCGGAAAGCCCTTGATTCGCGCCTCCTCCGGCTCCAGGAGCTTGTGATGGATGAATGCCTCGTCCGCGACGGCCTCGGTCTCCTTTCCCGCGCGGATCACGGCCTCTTTTTTCCCGAAGAGCCCTTTGAAGGTCGGCCCGATCTTGGGAGAGCCGTCTATACTGTGGCATCCCAGACATCCTTTCTCCTGAACGAGGCGGGAGCCGCTCGGGGCAGGAGATGGCCCCTTCGCTGCCGTACCGGCGGCCTTCTCTCCCTCGCGGTACCAGCTGTCAAAGGCCGCTGCTTGCACGACCTCCACTTTCGTTATCATTGACGAATGTCCCATGCCGCAGTATTCGGTGCAGAAAATGTCGTAGGTCCCTACCTGGTCCGGCCGGAACCAGAGATAGGTCTCCCGGCCGGGAACTGCGTCCTCTTTCACGCGGAACGCCGGTATGAAGAGGCTGTGGAGCACATCGAGCGAATTGATCGTGAGCTTCACCGGCCTGCCGAGGGGGAGTTTCAGGACGTCGGAATGAGCGCCGTTCCCGTATTCAAATCCCCAGGACCACATGCGCGCCGTCACCTTCACGACCATGGCATCCTTCGGGACCGTGCGCATGTAAACAAAGCCCTTCCAGCCGACCCAGAAGATCGCCATCACCAGAATCAGCGGAATGGCCGTCCAGACGATCTCGAGCGCCAGGTTCCCCTCAATGTTCTCCGGTCTAGGGTTCCTGCGCCGGTTGTACCGTACTACGAAATAGAGCATCACGCCGGTGGTGCCGGCCAGTAAAATGACCGATATCGTCATGATGAACAGAAAGACGCTGTCTACGGAGCTCGATAGATTTGTCCAGCCGTGCACCATAATTACCTCATTCAAAATTCAGAATCATAATTCAATATTGCTTCACGAAGAAATATTCCCTGTCGAATCTTGAATTTTCTCTTACCGATACCAGATATCGAAGAACGTGAGCCCGATGATGACCGCAAGGGTCACAATGGGCGCGAGGAACAGGCCTTTGAAGAGCCGGGACTCGTACTTGAGGTGCATGAAGAACCAGAGCACCAGTCCTGCCTTGAGCGACGCGATCACAAGCGCGGTCAGCGTGCTGAACCTGCCGAGATGCAGCTCTGCCACCGTTACGGTGATCGCCGTAAGCGCGAGCAGCGCGAGCCAGACTTTAATGAAGGTCTTTTGCGGGACTATGTGAGCTTCCGGTTCTTTCATATGTTCAGTTGATCTTGTATGCTGAGCCTTAAACGTTGAACCTTCAACCTCTTTCCCCTACCTCAACGGCTCACCGCAGTGCCGGCAATGCGTCGGTGTAAGGATCGACCAAGTGAACAGCTCCATGCCGAGAAACTTCCGCGGCCTGAGCAGAACGGGCATCCGGCACTTTGGGCAGCGCATGAGGAATGCCACCAGGATGTAGCACACCAGGCTGGCCATGAAGAACCCGATGACCATCAGGTGGCCCGCCTGGAAGCCCCAGACGCCCGAGCCGAGCAGCAGGAAGACAATGAACCAGACGATCAGGACGACCTTGTGCTTTGCTCTGCGGCCCATGCGCTTTCCTACGTGATCAGATAGAACAGCGGGAACAGATAGATCCAGATCAAATCCACGAGGTGCCAGTAGAGTCCGGCGTTCTCCAGTTTGACTTGGTCACTACCCGTGATCTGCCGCCTGACAGTCTGTGTCAGCATGATCCCGATGAGGACGAGGCCTGCCACGACATGAAGCCCGTGAAGACCGGTCATGACATAGTAGAGACCGTAGAACAATATCTGTCCATGGCCGCGCGCGAGCAGTTCCGGCGCGTTCGGATAGATACCCTCGTGAATATGGCCGCTCCACTCGAAGTACTTGTTCACGAGGAAAACGAGGCCCAGGACCATCGTCGCCGCCTGGAACTGGATCGAGCCCCGCGTGTTCCCGCTCTGGAGCGCCGTGATCGCCAGTGCCATGGTCAGGCTGCTCGTGAGCAGGATCACCGTGTTGGCCGTGCCAAGGACCACGCTGAGCCCTGCTGCCGCGGCATGGAACTCTGCAGCGTTAACATAGCGGTAGACCGCGTACACGAGGAAGAGCCCGCCGAAGAGCAGGATCTCGGTGAACAGGAAGAACCACATGCCGAGCTTGGAGCCGGTGTAGTCGCGATGTTCGGTATTTGCAAGTTCGGTCGTCATAGGGTCGAGGCAAGAGAGATGAAAAGGCATTCAACGCATACAAAAGCTGATCAATTACGATGAACGCTGAGATCCTGTTCTGGCCTTCATGCTAGGTAAATATCATGGCTCTCTGCAGCGATCGACAGCGTCGAATGCATGTCGTCTATTGCATGCACGGTCACTTGTAGCTATATGGCCCTGTCGTGACCTCGGGCACTTTCTCGAAGTTCTCCGTGGGCGGCGGAGATGATGTCTGCCACTCCAGCGTAGTTCCGCCCCAGGGATTGTTCCCCACGCGCGTACCGCTGCGCATGGACCGGAGCAGGTTCACGAGCATGAGGATGATACCCGTGGCAAGGATCCAGGAGCCGATGGTCGAGATGAGGTGGCCGGTGTGGTACTTCGGCAGGTAGTCGTAGTACCGCCGGGGCATGCCCTCCCAGCCGAGGACGAACATGGGGAAGTAGAGCGTATTGAACCCTATGAACAGGAAGGCGCAGGCGATCCTCGCCCGTTTCTCATTGTACATCCTGCCCCAGATCTTGGGGAACCAGTAGTGCAGTCCGGCGAAGAAGGCGAAGACCGTGCCGCCAAACATAACGTAGTGGAAGTGGGCCACGATGAAGTAAGTGCCGTGGACCTGCACGTTCGTAGCAAGCGCCCCCTGGAGAAGCCCCGTCAGCCCTCCGATGGAGAAGAGAAAGATGAAACAGAGGGTGAAGAGCAGGGGCGCGTCCACCTGGATGGAGCCTTTGTACATACTGGCAATCCAGTTGAAGATCTTGATGCCGCTCGGGATCGCCACGAGGAAGGTGAGGAGCGAGAAGATCATCCGCGCTTCGTCGCTCATGCCGCTGGTGAACATGTGGTGGCCCCAGACGAGGTAGCCGAAGAGCGCGATGCCCAGGCTGGAGAATGCGATGGCCTTGTACCCGAAGATTGTGCGGCGACTGAAGACAGGGATGATCTCGGTGACGACGCCCATGCCCGGCAGGATCATGATGTAGACAGCCGGATGCGAGTAGATCCAGAAGAGATGCTCGAAAAGGATGGGGTCTCCGCCCTTGGCGGGATCGAAGAAACCGATGCCGAAGGAGCGTTCGAGGATGATCATTACGAGCGTGATGGCAATGATCGGCGTCGCCAGAAGTTGGACCCACGCCGTGGCGTAAAGTGACCAGGCGAAGAGCGGCATGCGGAACCACGTCATGCCGGGCGCCCGCATGCGATGGATCGTGGTAAGGAAGTTAAGCCCCGTGAGCGTGGACGAGATGCCGAGAAGGAACACGCCGAACACAGCCAGGGAAACGTTGGTGCCGGTGCGGACGCTGTAGGGAACATAGAAGGTCCAGCCCGTGTCCGGCGGACCGCCGCCGGTGAAGAGCGAGGTGATGACAACCGCGGCGCCGGTGATGTAAAACCACCACGACAGGAGATTGATCCGAGGGAAGGCAACGTCTTGCGCGCCGAGTTGGAGCGGCAGCAGGAAGTTGCCGAGCGCAGCCGGGATGCCGGGGATGATGAAGAGGAAAATCATGATCACGCCATGGAGGGTGAACAGTGCGTTGTAGGTCTGCGCCGAGATGAAGTGCGTACCGGGAGCGATGAGCTCGAAGCGCATGGTGAGGCCGAGCGTCATGCCCGTCAGAAAGAACGTGAAGATGCAGGCAAGGTACAGGAGGCCGATCCGCTTGTGGTCCGTGGAGAATATCCATGCGCGGATGCCAGTGTATTTTCCCGGAGTATCGTAGAAGCTGGTTTCCATAATGAGAGGCCAAAACCCCTTTGCCACAGGGTTGGCAGCCGCAGGCTGAAGCTTGCGGTTGCCAATCCATTACTCTATGCCGAGCCCCGCTTCTTCGTTGTCACCACAAGATAGAGGAAGAACGAGACCAACGTCAGGATCATCACGGTCCCCACGACCTTCAGGATGTTAAAGACGTAGGACTTCTTGAGCGGGTCGTAGCTGAAGCAATAGTTGAGCACCCTCGCGGCGGGTGTTCCGGTCCTGCCTTGAGCCGCCTCGGTGATCGCCATCGTGAGCTCGAAGGGCAGGAAGGTCGTTCCGTAGAGATACCGGACGACCTTTCCTCCCGGCGCGAGGATGATCACGACAACAGGATGGGAGAAGTCCTCTCCGTCGCGCTGGAATGTGAACCCCACGGCATCGGTGAACTTCCTGATGTTGGCGTTGTCGCCGGTCAGGAACGGCCACGCGTCCGTCGGGAAGGGTCTGCCGACGGCGGCGATGTAGTTCGGCTTCTTTTCCCGCGCCACCTCCGGACCCTCCTGTTCGTCAAAGCTGAGAGCGACGACACGGAAGTCCTTGCCCGGCTGCACGAGGTCCAGCTTGCCAAGGGTCTCGGCGAGGTTCGTCAGGAGCAGGGGGCAGACATGGGAACAGTGAAGGTAGACCGGTGCGATGATGGTGGGACGGTCCACGAGGCTCCTCAAGTTCACGGGTCTTCCGTTCTCGTCCTTGAGCGAAATATCTGCTGGGATGACGACCCCGAGTTTCTCGTCCAGCGAGATGTTGGCCGAGGTCGCCGTCGTTTCGTGGGCCGGCGCAGGAGCGGCGGCAACAAGGAGGAACAAAAGGAGAAGCAGTCTGCGCACGGGAGACCTCCCGGTCAAGGATCAAATACTGCAAGCATGAGGAGCATAGCGCAATCAGCAGTGAAAATCAAGCGGACATCTGTAGGGTATGGAGTGGGAGAGCGCAAAAAAACGATTCCCTTTTTTGGGCAGCCCGTTGGTTCTGCTGTGCTAAGCATGCAGGGCACATGTGCTTGTTTCCGCCATGATCTGGCAAACCCCTGCAGCGCTTCCCCTGCGGACGCGCTGCTTTGGGGTCGGTTCCTGTTCGATCCGTGTAAGGGCATGCGTCACGCACAGTTGTCGCAGCCGGGCTGCCCTGGGCATGGGGTGAAGCAAGGCTTAAGTCTTTACCCAAACACCGCGCGTCCCTGGAGCGGCCCTACACCCGCGGGGTGCAGGCGAAATTCCTGGGCACCCGTCTTGGCCTAAGGAAGCGTCCCGACAGGGCGAATCCAGGAGCGAGCGCATATCCTAGTCTTATTGGGAATAGCAATTGAATAGGATAAATATTACACCCTGAGGATCGAAGCTCCATTCAGTAATCTTCTGGGAGCTTAAACGCGCATGTCCGAGGCCGAAGGCCGAGTTTGTGCGGGCGGGCGGACGTGGCCTTAGACGGGACAGAAATTTCGTTGTCGCCCCCCTGCAGCAAGCTGTAGGGGAACTCCGATCCTCAAGGAAACGATCGTTATTCTAATCGCTCGCGGATACCCCGCAACCTGCTGCGGGGAATGCGCTCGCTCCTGGATTTAGGACGCAAAAGGGATGTGCAAAAAAAGAATCTGTTCCTTTGTTCTGTGTCCTGCGCGACAGCGCGAGCCGGGCAGCAGAAAAAACGAATCTCTGTTTCGGGCGGCTTGGAGCCGGATAAGAAAACGAAAGCCGCCAGAAGGTCCTGGCGGCTTTCGTTTATCAGGATCAAAGGAGCTGTCTACAGCTTCATCGCGTCCTGGACCTTGGCAAGGGTCTCCTTTGCCACGACGCGGGCCCTGGCGGACCCGGCTGCGATGATCTCGGCGACCTTCTTTGGATCAGCAGTGAGCGCGTTCCTTCGCTCCTGCAGGGGCCTGAGGTACTCGAGGAGGTGCTTCAGGAGCTCCTTCTTGTCGTCCACGCAGCCGATGCCGGCCCTGCGGCATTCCACGTTCACGTGGTCGCACCAGGATTTGGGCGCGAAGATCTGGTCGAGGGTGTAGAGCGGGCAGACATCGGGATTCCCCGGGTCCGACCGCCGCTGGCGCGCCGGATCAGTGACCATGGCCATGACCTTCTTCGTGATCTCCTCGGGCGAATCCGACAGGTAAAGGCAGTTGTTGTAGCTCTTGCTCATCTTGCGGCCGTCGGTGCCCAGGAGCTTGGGATACTGCGTCAGGAGAGGCTGGGGCTCGGGCAGGACGTCGCCGTAGAAGGCGTTGAACCTGCGGCCGATCTCGCGGGACAGCTCCAGGTGCGGCAGCTGGTCGATGCCCACGGGCACGAAGTCGGCCTGGTAGATGAGGATGTCGGCGGCCTGGAGCACCGGGTAGCCCAGGAACCCGTAGGTGTAGAGGTCGCGGTCGTCGATCTGCTCCATCTTCTCCTTGTACGTCGGCACGCGCTCGAGCCAGGGGAGCGGCGTGATCATGGAGAACAGGACGTGCAGCACGGCGTGCTCCGGGAGCTGGGACTGCTGGAACAGGACCGCCTTCTCCGGATCGAGCCCGGCTGCCAGCCAGTTGATGACCATCTCGTGGACATAGGAGCGCATCTTCGAGGTGTCGGCATACTGGGTCGTGAGGGCGTGCCAGTCGGCGATGAAGTAGTAGCACTCGTACTCGTCCTGGAGCTTTCTCCAGTTGTCGAGGGCGCCCATGAGGTTGCCGAGATGGAGCAGCCCGCTGGGCTGCATGCCGCTGAGTACGCGTTTCTTCTTGGTCATGAAAGTTCCTTAACCTAAGGGGTCGGAATCCAGGAGCCAGGAGATGGCGGAATGGTTCTTCTGTTCTTCAAGCTGCTCCCCTGACTTTTGGATCCTGATTCTAGAATCCCCCATCTCCCAGGAGCAGCCCTAGCAGGGGGCGGATGACGGGCGTCATGATCCTGCCGAGGATACCAGTGAATATGAGAAGCATAAGTATGATCATGCCATATCGTTCCAGCTGATAATATGCCCCTGCCAATTTATCGGGAAGGAGCCAGTAAACAATGCGGCTCCCGTCCAGCGGCGGGATGGGGATCAGGTTAAGCACGGCGAGCACCACATTGATGATGACGCCGTAACCCAGCATGAGGGTTACCGGGGTGGCGAACCATCCCCAGGCCGGCTCTGGTACATTCCCTTCGAGTCCCACCATCACCACGCGTAGGAGGAACGAAAATGTGACCGCCATGGCGATGTTCACACCGGGGCCGGCCATGGATGAGAGTGCCATTCCTTTCTTCGGGTCCTTGAAATAACGCGGATCAATGGGTACGGGCTTCGCGTAGCCGAACAGCATCCGGCCGTCGGTCAGCAGGAAGAGCATCAGCGGCATGATGATTGTGCCGACGAGGTCGATGTGCGGGATGGGGTTCAGCGTGAGCCTGCCCATGTCGCGCGCCGTGGGGTCGCCGAGCTTGTTCGCTACCCAGCCGTGGGCCACCTCGTGGAACACGATGGCGAAGATGAGCGGCAGAGCCATGACAGCGATCTTTTGTATTGTTGAGAGCTCTTCCATAGAATCAAGTTTACCGCAGAGTACGCAGAGGGCGCAGAGGAGAAGCAGCAACAGAAGGAGTGAAATTGCGAAGGTTAGAAAGCGGGATACTGTCTTTAAGCGTTGTTGCCTTCCAGTTCCTTGATTTCAATAGATCTCAGCGATCTCTGCGGGCTCCGCGGTGAAAATATATTTGTGAAGACTGATACTAAGGGAAAAGGGGCCGATGTGTCAAGGGAAAATGCGGCGGAAAAGGGCCTTAGTCCGTTACCAGTGTGAACTTTCCGTCCTCGATCCTGATGAGGAAAAGCTTCTTCTGCGCCTCGCCGCTCCCGGCGAAGGACGTGGTGCCGGAGATGCCCGGGAAGTCCTTCATGTTCAGGAGCCCTTCCTTGATGGCTGCCGGTGTGTCCTTCTTCGCCTCAAGGAGGGACAGGACCATGGCCGCGGCGTCATAGGCCTGGGCCGATAGGATGTCCGGCTCGTCCTGGTAGGCGGAGCGGTACGCGTCCACCACGGCCTTGACCGCGGGGTCCTGGTTCTCGGGGTAGAACCCGTCGACGATCACCGCGCCCTCGGCGTGCCTCCCGGCGCGCTCGATGAGGTCGGGCGTGTGCCAGTTGTTGGAACCGATGATCGGCTTGCCGGTGATGTTGTAGAATGCCAGCTGGGGGAGCAGCAGGCCCACTTTCTCGGCATAGCCCGGCAGGTAGAGGGCGTCGAAAGTCGGGACGTACATCTGGAACAGCTTCTTCCGCTCCTTGTCGTCCTCAGGGATGGGCAGCTTCTGTGACCGGAAGTCGATCTCGATGAGTTTGCGGATATAGGGGCCGAAATCGTTGGTCTCCGGCGGATAGGTGATGGTCGCGAGGATTTCGGCCTTCCTCGCGAGGTCGCGGGTGAAGACGCGGGTCAGGTCGCGGCCGTAGGGGTCGTCGGGCTCGAAGATCACGAATTTTTTGAGGTTCTGCTTCAGGCCGTATTCGGCTGCCGCGGCTGCCTGGGCCGCATTGGTCAAGGCGTTCCGGAAGATCCAGGGGCTCAGCTCGGTCAGGCCCGTGCCGGGCGCGGTCGGTGTGAACACAGGCACCTGGACCTTCGCCAGGGACGGCGCCAGGGCCTCCACTTCCCTGCTCAGGAGCGGACCGATGACGGTGACGACGCCTTTCGCGGCCAGTTCGGCCAGGCCGGCGACTGCCTTCTCCGGAGAACCCTCTGTGTCCTTCACGATGAGCTCGACGCGGTTGTCGGCGTGCCTAATATTATACGAAAGGACCGCGAGCTGGATGCCTTTAAGGACCCGGTCGCCGAAGAACGAAGCAGGGCCTGTCTGGGGGACCAGGACGCCGAGGAGATACCGGGGAGCAGTGAGGCCGGCGGTTGCCTGGGCCAGCAGCATCTCGGCGCGCGTCCTGTCCGGGTGGCCGGGAAACTTTTCCTGGAAGGCCTTTACGGTAGAGACGGCGTCCTGATAGGCCCGCTGTTCGATCTGGAGCGCAGCGAGCCTTAACAGCGCAAGGTCGGACGGATAGGTCTTGCCCGCAGCCAGCGTACTGAGTTCGCTATCGGAAAGGTTCTTCTCCACGATCTCGCGGATGCGGTCGCGGTAGCCCGGCCGCTGCTTTTCCGGCGCGTTGTCCGCGAGGTATACGAATTCCCGGACCGCGGCAGGGTAGTTCTTTTTGATCACATACGATGCCGAAAGGATCTCGGCAATGCGCCGGAGCTTCGCCGGATCGGTGATCCTGGTCCGGTCCCCAAGGTTGTCGATGGCGAGGTCGTAGTCCTTCAGCTCGAAGTAGCACAGGCCGATCTTGTATTTTGCTTCGGCAATGAGCGAGGAGCCGGGATACCGCTCGATGAGCTTCTTGTAGTAGGTGAGCGCCTGCTTGTAGTTGCGGGTGGTAAACTGGATCTCCCCCATGAGGGAGAGGGCCCGGTCGGTGTACCTGCTCTCGGGATAGGTGGTGAAGAAACCCTCCACCGCCTTCGCCGCCTGCTCGTACTGCTTCTTGGCGAACATGGCCTCGGCATGGTCGATGAGCGCCTGGGCGTCCTTCTCCCACTGCGGCACCGGGACCAGCGCAGGTGCGCAGCCCATCGGGACGGCCGCGGCGATCAGCAGCAGGACCGCGAATATGGCGGTGACTGACCTCATCAGCATCCGGTTACTTTACCTTCTTTGCGGCCGCCTCAGCCCTGGCGGTCTTGCTCTTCGCCCTCAAGGTCTCGGCTTTCCGCTTCCGCCTGCGGCGCAATTCACGTTCTCTTTCACGCACGATATGGTTCTCCTTTCGACAAAAATGGCCGATCAAATCAGCCTGCACACTATAGCGAAGACGGGCCGATTTGTCAATAAGTTCGCTGTGACAGGAGCCGGGATGCAGGGGCTGGGGCCAGGGGGCAGGGGAGCGGGGACAGAATTCCGGAGAGGTCGCTATTCTTTGTTGTTATCCTGACTCCTGGCTCCTGACTACTGATTTGTGAGTTCAGACTCCTGTCTTTAAACTTTTTCCCTTGATTTCTTGAGGCTGATAGATTAGATTATACCCGCTTGTCAGCCAGTGACGGGCGAGTAGCTCAGCTGGGAGAGCACCGCGTTCGCAATGCGGGGGTCGAGGGTTCGAATCCCTTCTCGTCCACCAATCTTACAATCACCTACAACCCCGCCGCAATTTCTTTCACACCCGACTGTGCTAAATTTGTGCTAATCCTGTCGAGTATGTCCACACCATCACGAAGGCTTTCTGAATAGTGGTGCGCGTAACGCTGTGTCATGGGAGGGGATTTGTGGCATATCAACATCTGCACCTTTTACAGATCGACACCTGCCTGAGTAAGTTGTGTCGCAAAGGTGTGGCACAGATTGCGGACTAATCGTTGATAATTACAGCGCGATCAACTTCCTGAAGTATTGATTCGGTTACATAAACGGATGGTGTAAGTCTCAACCAGAATCTTGTTTATCCGCCTGCTCCTTTTCGCTACGTCCTGCAATACCCCAAAAATACCCCATCGTAATTTCCTCTGTTCTGCTATATTACAATTAAGTATTACATCGAACAACTTTCCTAGATGCACAAAATATTACTATTGTAGAATCCGCGTGTATCTTGCATTTAGTTTCTTTTAAGGATTAGGTTTTCCCGACAAAGCTAAACCCGTCGTGAGATGGGGACGGAAAGCAACGGGTCTTGGAATGCAAGACGGCCGGGCTGCCGAAGGATGATGCCTTTGGTATGCCCGGCTTTTTTTGTTGAGAGAAGCAAGGTCTATGATAAGCCTAACAATCCTAGGAGACGAGTTACTGACAAAACTGAAGTTGAAGGCGAAGAGATTAGTGGGACAATGAAATGGATTGGACACAGGCGAAAATTAAGCTAGCAAAGAAAGGAGGAAATGACCATGAAACGCACAAGTGTAGTAGTAACGAGCAGTATGTTTTTATTCCTGAGTATAGCTGTCGTTCTGAGCAACTGTGGAGGCGGCGGAGGTGGTGGAGGTGGTGGTACTCCTGCGGCTCCTGTTAGTGAAGGCTCAATAGCGAGCCCGGTAAACCTCGGCACTGCGTCAACGACTTTGACGCATTCCGGGTCGATCGCCTCTTACGATACCAGTTTTTATAAATTTACGACAGGACCAACCGGCACCTATACTATCAGCCTTACAAATACAAAGTCAGACTTGGAATGGTCGCTGTGGAGCGATTCAGGATTTATCACAATAGTGGTAGATTGCGATACCTTCTCCGGTGCTCACGATGAGATTTGCTCAGCTCCGTTGTCTGCGGGAACCACCTATTATCTGGCCGTTGACGAGTGGGACCACGTTGCTGGAGCGTATACTCTTACAATATCTCATTCTACACTGCCACTGGCCCCGTATATCGCTGCTCAGGTCCTCACCTGGACCGGCACCCCGCCCGCTGGCTTCCCGATCCTGACAGCTCAGGTATGCACTGACTGGAACTGTGGTACGCCCATCACCAACGCCGTTGTTACGATAAATTCAACGACGCTAAGTTACAATGCAGGCGTGTATGAAGCTTCCGGGCCGATGCCGGCCGCAGGCGCCGCAGTCAACTTAAGCGTGACGATCCCAGGCGGCTGGCCTGTTACGGATGGTACGTACACAGCATCGGGCACGCAATATACGACAGTCCCGAGCGTCACGAGCCCCACGGCATCTGCAACGTGGGATCGTACAGTTGCCAACACCGTCACCTGGACGGCCGGATCGCCGACCACAGCATCGGAATATCTTGTAGGCATTATGGATGATCTCGGCGATTTCTATCCGACCAATAATGGCCCTGTTCCGGTTTCGACCGCTTCCGCATCGTATATACTGCCTGCCAACAGCATCACAGCGCCAGCAGCCTATCACGTGTTCGTGGGAATCGGAACTCAAGGTATCATAGCGGGGACGGGAGGTATCAGTATATCGCCCAGCGCCACAACCGGTTCGGGGCTATGGATCGGCAGCATTTCATCAATCGTTGACATCACCGTGAACTGACATGCGGGCAGGTTGATTTCTGATCAACCATCTAGATCTGATCGTCGTTCCCGGTAATATCCGTAAGGCGGCCTCGACCAAGAGGCCGCCTTTTTTTGAATAAGTATATTTTATTGGATTAAAGCGCCCCAGGAACATACGGGCTCCTGGGGCTTTTGTGCTCATGAAGATTTCTATTAGAGCTTAGAAGAGTTTTGCCATTGTTTCGATCTACTCCTGAGTGTTCATGTGCATTTTTTCAACTGGTGTTCTGCACCTCCTATTCAAAAAGCAGCATTTCAAGTTTGTTTCATACAATCAGGTTCTTCCATACCCGTATCAGACTCTTGATCATATGACCTCCGAAGCGAGATTGCAGGGATAGGGGCGTTGAGTGCTGTACTAAAATTGTTCTAATAAATATCGAAAAGGGCATAACAGGCAAGATAAACATAATTACCGAAGTGCTTCCACTTGCTTGATTATCAATATAAAATGGGAAACCAGAACCAAAGCAAGGGTTTCGCCAAAATTGCCTTTTCAAATTCGCAATGCGGGGGCTGAGGGTTCGAATCCCTTCTCGTCCACCAATCTTACAATCACCTACAACCCTGCCGCAATTTCTTTTACACCCGACGGTACTAATTCTGTGATCAATGTCCTATAATCTAACCCCCCCCCATTTATTATTGGTGCCCTCTCTTGCTTCCTGCTATACTTTAATGTATCAGATCTCAGCAACCGTGAATCGATGGCTCCCGACAAAGCCAAACCCGACACTACTCACTGGACACGGAGAAGGAATCCAACCGGCTGCCCGCGCCGAGGGGGCCCTTTAGGTTGATCATACGGATTTACCAGCCGAGTTGGAGGTCCTCGAACACATGTGAAAGATGCCGCTGCGGGAACGAGTGAAGTGAGAAAGCAGATAACAATGAAAAGAGAGAATCATGAAAATAGCGTGCAGCATGATCGTACTCTTCCTTCCTACATTATCGCTCAGTCATACACAGGCCAAAGGAGGGAAAAGTCGTGGCAAGAGAAAGTCTGACAAGGGTATTAATGTATGGGCTTGTGTGTCTGACACTGGTACTTTCTAACTGTGGAGGCAGTGTAGGTGGGGGAGACGGTGGAGGTGGCGGTGTACCATCAGGCGCTATCGCAGGCACATGGTTTGGAACGCTGGAAGATGCAGATTTAGTTTTGCACAAACTCAAAGTCACTGCTCATACTAATAACACGGTAACGGATGAGTTCGTAGACGATTTAGCAACAAACGTTACTCATACTGTAGCGGCTGTGTCCGGTAAGACGCAGATTTTCAGCTTAACAGGGAGCGATGGCACAACTGGCGGCTTTTATGTGGACGGTAGTTTCACTCACGCAGTATTGGTAGATGATGGCGGGAATTTTGCTGTCATGCAAAAAGGCGCTACGAGCCATCCAACCTATACGACAAGCGATGCTGTGGGTACGTGGTCCGGGTTTGAAGTCGTCTTGAATGAAAATTACCGCGTCGTTGACACCTATAGCTCAACGGTGACCATTTCAACGTATCCAAACTTTTCAGTCAGTAATAAGAACGGCACTATCACGGGCTCGTTTTCTGACTTTGATCCAGAGTATGGTGGGTATGGTGGTTTTTGGGCCGATATAACATCACCCATGATTGGCTATGCCGGGGTATTCATGACACCGGACAAAATGTTTTTCGGCGGGCATTCCTGTGCAAAAAACGGCTATTGGCCTTTTAAGGATTGCTCATTCTCTTCATGGAACAAACAATGACAAAAATATTCATGGTATGAGCAACAGTCCATACCCATATCAGACTCTTGATTATAGGACACCCGCAGTCGTCAGCCCAGGGGGTCGAGTCTGACTTATCGGTGATCCATCTAGCCGCCGTCGCTATCCAACGCATCAACCGGAGACCGGACCTGATGAATATCGCCTGGTCCGGACCTGCTTGCAGGATCGGGCCGAGGACGGCCTTACGAAATCAGGGAAAACAAAAAGGTAATTATCCCCTTAGAGGGACCAACTGTATACTTGGAGAAACACCTTCCAGGCACAGGAGGCCTCTATGGGGCTGTACGACTATCGATACTATCTTGCTGATGAGAATGAATGCCGCAAGCTTCTTCATGAGCTTCGCTGGCCTGGCGGCATAGAATGCCCACGCTGTGGCCATGAGTTTATCTGGAAGCTTGGAAGAAAAGATCGCTATAAAAACAAATGTAGACGCTGTAAATATAAGTTTACAGAAACGTCGGGCACGATCTTTGAGAAGACCAGAACGCCTATCTCCAAATGGATCTGTGCCATCGGGCTCTTCAAGGTTGGGATTTCTGCCAACCAGCTGAAGGATGAGATTCGGGTCACATACAAGGCTGCCTGGCAGATGCTTGTCAAGATCAGAAAGGCCATTAAGGGTGACCATCTCACCAGCCAGCTGTCCGGCCACATTGAAGTCGATGAAGCCTACTTTGGCGGCCGACGCAAGGGGAAGCGCGGCAGAGGTGCTGCCGGGAAAACACCGGTCATCGGTATCATCCAGAGAAACGGGGATGTCAGAACGATTGCCATCCCCAATGTGAGAAGCAAGACGCTTCAGGCCCTTGTGAAGGAGCATGTTGAGGCAGGCAGCACGATCTATACTGACAACTATATCGGCTATAGAGGCCTTGATAATAGCGGCTTTTCTCATAAACTTGTCAATCATCAGAAAGCTTTTGTATCTCGCAAAGGGCACCACACGAATTCGATTGAAGGCTTCTGGCGGTTATCGAAACACAAGCTGTATGCTCGATACCATAAAATCTCTAAAAAGCACTTGCCGTCCTATTTGGCAGAGTCGGAGTTCAAGTATAATGAGCGTTCACACCCTGATTTCATAAAACTGGTGCTCACGAAGCTCATATTTCAGTCCCTCTAAGGGGATAATTACCAACAAAAAAGCAGGCCGGAAACCGGCCTGCTTTTGATCATTTAAAGCTCGTAGATCGGACTACGGAAGGTCCGAACCTCCCACCGGGCTGAGAAGCGTGTCCCAGATCCTGGTGTTCTCGTCAACATTCGCCACTCCTCCTGCTGCCTCGCCTCTTGCTTCCGAATTGTCCATTAAGAAGGCGTCATGATACAGGGCTGTACCAATCTCCATAGGAACTTCACGTTCTCCTTTCACCGCGAAGTCCTTGCTGATTGCAGTGTCAGGGGCAGCAAATGCGCTGACATACAATTCTGTGCCAACATCCTTTCCGGCCATGATGGGGAACTCATCTGCATAAGCCACTCCGACGGCTATCGTGAACGCCATCACTGTCAATATGGTAGTAAATATCTTCATGGTTTATACCTCTCTTTCCATACAGCTTCATTGCTTGATTAGAGTATAGCACCGAACTGGCTATTGTCAAGAAAGTGCGCAACTAATTGACATTGGATGGAATATATAAGGTTTTAGGGGGAGGGGAGCAAAAGCGTCAAAACAGTGTCAATACAACCTTGTGTAAATTTTCTGCAAAGGGGATGATTGTCCATCCAAAGTATTAGCCATTGCATGGTCATCTCTTGACGCCTTTGTAGTTCGATGATTTAATTGAATCCAGGAGCGAGAGCATTCCCCGTAGCTTGCTGCGGGGTTCGTGAGCGATTAGAATAAATAGTACTACCTTGAGGATCGAGGATTCAGCTTGCTGCAGGGAGCTTCAATCATAATGCAGGCGGGCAGGCAGCAAATTACGAATCAATGCCTTGCAGGGAACATATGCAGGGTTTTTTCATTGGCATCAGATGAGGAGGATGGTTATGACCATGCGGTTCCCGAGGCTCACGGGCAGGATATCTATCACCGAAGAGGAGGGGAAGGTCGTCATCGCCGGGGACCCCGAAGGCCTGCGGTCCTTCGGCAGGCTCCTGACCTGGCTCGGCGATGCTGACCAGGAGCAGTGGCCCTACCTGCCGCCTGGTGGCCATGCTCATATCCACGTCTACCCGAAGGACGACCTCAGCCCGGATTCGCGTGAGGTGGAGCTGATGCGTCTGGACGCAAAGCGATCCTCCGGATCTGCAGAGCAATGAAGCGTCTTCGGCGAGCACCCTCTCGCTCAACGCATCAGCGGAAGGCTCGATGATGCCCAGACCATTCACTTCCTTCTTAATAGCCGCTCCAAACCCTTCTCCAACAGTTTTTCGGCGCCTGCCTTACCGACCTCGGTGCTCACCTCAGCGAGGATGGCAGATACGATCTGCTTCGCCACTTCTTCCGGCGGCGCGCCATTCTTTCCGCCGATATCGGTCATTTCGATCCGCGATAGCGCGACGGTCCGCGGCTTCCCGCCGAGCGCGGCAATGCGGATTTCAGTCTGGGCATTCTCGATCACGAGCCGCTTTATCCGGAGACGTTTTTCAACGCCCTTCCCGCCCCTGTCCCCGGTCCTCGACGGCTGGCCTGCCGCCAGGTTCTTCTTGAGCGCATCGACGTTCGCAACACCGGTTTCGTTCATCTCGTAGACCACCAGCGGAGCGGCGATGCGGATGTCGTCGATCACCACGGGGTTCGAAGCGATGGTGCGGGGAGCAATGCGGACGCTGATGCCGCCGAGCGAAAGGATATGGGGCGCCGAATACCCCGGCGGGTTTGCGACGGTCAGCCCCTCGATCGCCCCCTTGCCCTGCGCAGGACGGATGGATATGCGGTCGACCCGCACGGAGGTCCCTGTTGCTTGCGACCCGTAGCGTTCGATGGCGTTCTTGACGATCCCGTCGAGGTTTGTCCAGAGGAAGGTCAGGCCTGCGGCCAAGAGCAATCCGGCTGAGGCAAGGATCACGAGGAATTTCCGTGTGCGAGTCATACTGTCTCCTGTGATGGCCGTTCGGTCATAAAACGCTGCGTCGTCCTGAGCACTCCCTTGCAAATGGACCTTTATACCGGTTGCAATGCATGAGGTCAATCGAATCCCGTATCACGCGCAACGAGCGCAGAACCGCACAAGAGCCTTGTACTTCATTTAAGACATATTCCGCATCCGCATCTCCGGAAGAGTATCCGGTGGTTTTCAAAGCCTTCGGGAAACTCTCTCATTCTGTTATTTCTCAGCTATCGCTTTCATGATGCTGTTCTTAATGTTCTGATAAAAGGGCAGAAGCTGCGGCATGAGCTCTTTCGGTCCGACTTCAGTGTCCCCGGATACCTCGCCGGTCTGAAACTCCATCTCTACGGTGCTGTCCGCGACCTTCACCTTCAGCGTATACCCGACCGTTCCTTCATGGAAATGAAGCTGGAATGAATCAACCGGTTTTGACCACCGATAGGACCCTTTTGCGGTGATCGTTCCTGATCCTTTATCGGACTGTTGCACGATGTTTTTGCCGCCCTGGTAGTGTTCCGACAACCAGTTTGATGCGGCCAGGAATGCGGCGTCTTTTGTCTTGTGATGCTCCTCGCTGAATGTAACCGCTCCTTCCCCCTTATCCCCCGGGTCGTGAACAGCGGGCAGTCCCGCACATCCTGCGAGCAGCAAAGCCAATGCCAACGCAACGTTCTTCATAATAACGCTTTGCCTCCTTATTTGTGATAGCTGTTGAATTCGCGCAATTCGTATTGCATATCCATTGGATATCCCGTGGTTCATCCTATGATGTCCTGAGCGCCTCCACGATGTTCATCCTGGCTGCGCGGAACGCCGGCAGGACGCCGCCCACGAACCCCATGATGAACGAGAAGACGAGCGACCGCGTCACGATGTCCGGTGTGAGGGCAAAGGAGAAGGCGAGCTCCGAGAAGGTCTGCCAATTGACGGTCGAGACGGTGAAGAGCTGCAAAAAGGACGAGAAGAAAAGCCCCATGACGCCGCCGGCGAGGCCCAGCAGCAGGGACTCCATCAGGAACGCGGCCATGATGCTCCTTCTGCGGAAGCCCAGGGCCCGGAGCGTGCCGATCTCGGCGGTGCGGTTGGCCACGGCCGCGTACATGGTGATCATGGCGCCAATGACCGCGCCAAGGGAGAAGATGAGGGTGAGCGTCATGCCCATGATCCTGAGGAAGGTGGCCATCATCTCGGACTGGTCGCTGTAGTACTTCGTCTCGCGCTTCGCCTCCACGGTGAGGCGGGGGTCAGTCTCGAGACGCTCTTTCACCTTCGGGAGCTCCGCCGCGTCCCGCAGGCGGAAGAGCACGGATGAATAGACCGGCCTGCGGAAGGCCTGCATGAGCTGGTCCACGTCGCCCCAGATCTCGGAGCTGAAGCCCGTCGCTCCCGCGTCGAAGGTCCCCACCACGGTCCAGTCCCGCATGCCGAAGCGCAGCGTCTCGTTGATCCCGCCGCCCTTGAACCGTTTCGCCACGCTCTGGCCTGCGATCACTTCCAGCGACCCGGGCCGCGGCATATGACCCTCGATGAGCCTTACCTGCGGCCGGAGCGCGAGCGACTCCTGGCTGATCCCCCGGATCACTACGTTCGATGGCTTGTCCGTGCCGCGCTTGGGCAGGGAGATGAGGACGACCATCTCCTTGGCCAGGAGCAGCCTGCCGTCCGTGCCGACGGCGATCTCCGGCTGGGTCGCGACCAGGGCGGCCTGATCCCGGTCCACTCCGCTCTGCACCTCCGACTGCGAGGCCTTGCGGATCACGACCATGTTGTCGGTCGAGCCGGTCGCGATCAGTGTCTTCCGGAGTCCCGCGGCCAGCATCAGGGTCGCCGCGAATACGAAGACAACAAGCGCCATGCCCGAGGCGGTCAGCACCGTGGTAAGACGGCGGGTCCAGAGGTTCCGGAAGCTGTAGAAGAAAGGGATAGCCATGATGAAAACCCATTCAATATTCAGGATTGGCGCTCCCTGCAGCAAGCTGCAGGGAATCTTCGATCCTCAGGGTTGGTTATTATCCTAATCGCTCGCTAGCCCCGCGGCAAGCTACGGGGAATGCGCTCGCTCCTGGATTCACCATTCAAGAGTAAGATGCCGATGCCGTCATGATCATATTGAATTTTGAACATTGAATCTTCGGTCCGTAATTACGCTATCCTTCTCAGTCCGTCTGCGATCCGGATGGTCGCGCCGCGCCAGGTGGGGAATATCCCGGCGACCGTTCCGACGATGAAGGCGGCCAGCAGGTCAAGGTAGATGGTCTCAGGCGTGATCCGGAAGACCGGGATGAACTGCCCCAACTTCTGGCCGGTCCATTGGGCGGCAGGAAAGGAGAGCGCCACACCCAGCACCCCCCCTGCCATGGCGATGACGAGGGACTCGCCGAACACCACGCCCGCCACATGCCATGCGCCGAAGCCCAGTGTCTTCAGCGTGGCGTACTCGGCGATGCGCTCCCGGGCCGTCATGGCCATGGTGTTCGCGGCCACGACCATGATGATCACGATGACCACATAGGAAACGAGCCGGATGGCGATGATAATGGCCTCGGTCATGGACACGAAGCTCATCTGGAACGCCCGTTCCGTCTCGGTGAGCGTCTCGGCCAGGGAGTTCTTGAACATGCCGTCGACGAAGAGCGAGACCTCAGCTGCCAGGTCCGCGCTGGAGAGCCCCAGGACGTAGATGCCCACCATGTTGGCCCGGCGCGGGATGGTCTTCTTCATCACCTCGTTCCAGTAGTCCCAGTGAAAGAAGAATTGCGTCTCATCAGTGCTCTTTTCCGCTCCCTGGTAGATGCCGCGGACGACGAATTCCCAGTCGCCTGGACTGATGGTCCCTTTCAGGACGACGGTATCGCCGATCTTCCAGCCGAACCGCTCGGCAATGTTGCGCCCGACGACGCACCCCTTCCGGTCCAGGATGAACGCTTTTTTCTGCTCGGGAGGGAGCACGAATTCCGGGTACAGGTCGAGATAGGTCTTCGCGTCCACGGCGAAGTTGGGGAAGAAGTTCTTCTCGGTGATGTACACGCCGCCGAACCAGTTCGCGTAGGATACTCCCCTGACGCCGGGCACCTGGCGTATCTTCTCACGGTAGGAGAGGGGCAGGGAGAACACGAGCGAGATGGCGTTCCGGGTGACGAGCCGCGACGCCGACGACGATTCCACGCCGAGGTACCATGCGGCGACGAGGGTGCGCAGGAGCCCGAAGGCCAGGACGGCAATGGCGACGCCGACGACGGTGAGCGAGGACCTAAGCTTGTGGCGCAGGGCGTTCCGGAGGATCAGTTTCAGAAGGAACATGCTCGGCCCCCCTAGGGGAACATCCAACAGCATTTTTCCAAAGAGGTCACAACGTTCACCGAGAAAGGTACAAGCAGCTGCTGGCGAGCTATCAAGCCCGCGCCGTCATGCCGAGTGCTTCTCTCGGGGAAGCCAGGGTCATGCGATCGACGACTGGATTCCCGTTTTCACGGGAATGACGGAATACGAGAGAAACAGAGGCCGATCCGCACGACTGCCTGCCCTCTCAACCTCTTATCCTCCCCCTTCGGCCGTTCACCTGCTATTATCGCTCAGCACGCCCTTTTCCAGGTGGCGGACGAGGTGGGCCCGCTCCGCAGCCCGGGGATCATGGGTCACCATGATGATGGTTTTGCCGAACTCCTTGTTCAGCCGCCCCATGAGGCCCAGCACGTCCTCGGCCGAGACGCGGTCCAGGTCCCCCGTGGGTTCGTCGGCAACGAGGATGGTCGGGTCCGTCACCACGGCGCGGGCGATGGCAACGCGCTGCTGTTGGCCGCCGGAGAGCTGGGAAGGGTAGTGGTCCATGCGGTCCTGGAGGTTCACGACGGCAAGGGCCATCTCGACATGCTCGCGCCGCTCCCTGCGGGAGAGCCCGGTGAGCAGGAGCGGCAGCTCCACGTTCTCGTAGGCCGTGAGCACGGGCATAAGGTTGTAGAACTGGAAGATGAACCCAACGTTGACGGCGCGCCACTGCGCCAGGTCGGTCTCGGAGAGGGACGAGATGTCCACGCCGCCGATGGTCACCGTGCCGCTGTCCGCCTTGTCGATGCCGGCGAGGATGTTGAGCAGCGTGCTCTTGCCCGAGCCCGACGGGCCCATGAGCGCCAGGAACTCGCCGTCACAGATCTCGAAGGTGATGTCCTCGAGCACCGGCACGGTCTGGGCCCCGCGCCGGTAGGACTTGTTGATGTTCCTAATGGAGACTATGTTCTGGGGGCAGCGCTGTTCCATATTGAGGACCAGGGGTCAGGGTACAGGGGTTAGGAGCCAGGGGTCAGGAGAGTCATCGAGAAGACAATTCTTCCAGTTCCTGTATTCTGGCTTCTGACTTCTGGCTCCTGTTCTTTACTTTTCCTTTCGTTTCACCTTCGAGCCGTTCCTGAGCTTCTTCGGTGGGTTCACGACGATCTTCTCTCCCGGCTTGATGCCTTCCCGGACCTCGATCTGGTCGCCGATCTTCCCGCCCACAGTCACGGCCGTTTCCACGGCCTTGTCGTCCTTCACGATGAAAACGACCTGTTTCCCGTTCCGGGAGACGAGGGCTGCCGGGTTCACTGCGGTCCGCGGTGTTTCTTCTTCGCGCGTGATCCCCCGTTCCAGGAACGCCACGCGCGCGCTCATCTCGGGCAGGACACGCGGGTCGCGCTCGGCGAAGCGGACCTTTACCATCACCGAGGCCTTGCTGCGGTCTGCGGTGGGCACGATCATATGCACCGCGCCCGGGAACCGGCTGTCCGGCAGGGCGTCCAGCTGGATCTCGCAGGGCTGGCCCACCTTCACCCTGGCGAGGTTCGACTCCGACACATCCACCTCGACCTGGAGAGAGGCCATGTCCGCGATGGTTACGACCGAGGCCTTCGCATTGGCGGCGGCCCCGAGGGGCGTCACGATGTCGCCCACGTCAGCGTTCTTTGTCAGGACCACGGCGTCGAAGGGCGCGCGGATCAGGGTGTATTCCACCGCGACCTGCGCCGACCGCAGGGCCGCTTCTGCGCCAATGACCGCGGCATGGGCCCGTTTCAGGCGGGTGTCTGCGGCGTCCAGCTCGGACTGGGCCACATACCCCTTTTCACGCAGCTCTTTCATGCGGCTGAAGTTCTGCTCGGCGTCGGCAAGGTCCGCTTTCGCGCTGCTCACGCCGGCAACGGCCTGGTCGCTGGCCGCCAGGACGTCTCTGTTCTCGAGGCGGGCGATGATCTCGTTGGTCCTGACCCTGCTCCCTTCCTCCACGCCGAGCCATTCCAGCCTGCCTGTAGCCTTGGAGGCCACTGCCGCCTTGCGCTGTGCCACGACGTACCCGCTTGCGTTCAGGAGCGTAAAGGACTGGGAGGGGTAGACCCGCGCCACGACCGCGGTCTCCACCTCGACGGCGGGGTTGACGACAAATGTGACTACAACAGAGAGCGCCACGATGATGCCGATGGCGATGAGCCCCCATCGGGGGATCTTCTGTTTGCGCTGGAAGTTCGCGCCCGATTTGTCGAGCTTCAACTTCGACAGGTCGCTGTTCGTCATGGGTGGCCCCTTGAAAAATGTTCAACGGATGTGTACCGTTCCAATTTTCGCACACGGTCGGGCTTTGCGCAAGGGTAAATGTGGCGGAGGACGATGTTGATGCGGTATCAGCGGGACAGGTATGCGAACGGTCAGGGATTTATCAGGAACTCGTCGGTCTCGGTCCTGTTGTTGGTGACGATGACGCGGCGGCCTTCGATCCGGACCCGTCCCTCGGCATAGAGCTGGATGGCGCGAGAGTAGATCTTGTGCTCCTGCTTCAGGATGCGCGCAGAGAGCGTGTCTTCCGTATCATTGTCGAGGATGGGCACCACTGCCTGGATGATGATGGGCCCCGTGTCCATGCCCTCGTCCGCAAAGTGGACGGTGCAGCCCGAGAACTTGACGCCGTGTTCCAGCGCTGCCTTCTGCACGTGCAGTCCGGGGAAGGACGGCAGCAGGGCGGGGTGGATGTTCAGGACGCGATGGGGGAACGCCGTGAGCAGCGTCGGCGTGATGATGCGCATGAAGCCCGCGAGGGCGACGAGCTCCGCGTTGTGCTTCTGCAGCTCCTTCACGAGCAGCGCATCGTACTCGTCGCGCCTGTCTTTGTATCCTTTCGCGCTCACATGAACGCCGGGGATATGATGCTTGCGCGCCCGCTCCAAAGCATAGGCGTCGGCCTGGTCGCTGATGACCACGGCAAGCTCGGCGCTGAGCGACCCCTTCTCGATGTTGTCGATAATGGCCTGGAGATTGGAACCGCGGCCGGAGACGAGGACGCCGATACGGACTTTCTTCATGGAGAAAACCTCATGGGACGGCGGTCGGAATAAAGGTCGGCAGTCAGGAGAATTTCGACCGACGACTATCGACAACCGACTGGTTCACTTTTCTGCATACTTCACTCCCGGCCTGCCCTTGATGATCTCGCCGATGCGGTATGGCTTCTCGCCGAGCTTCGCTGCCTTCTTCATGACCGCATCCGCCTGCTTCTTCGGGACCGCGATGACCATGCCGATGCCCATGTTGAAGGCGCGGTACATCTCTGCATCGTCAACGCCCGACTTCTTCTGCAGGAGCCGAAACACGGGCGGGATGTCCCAGGTCTTCCTGCGGATGAGCGCCTGGGTCCCCTTGGGCAGCATCCGCGGGGTGTTCTCGGTGATGCCGCCGCCGGTGATGTGCGCCATGCCGCGGATGTCGAAGTCCTTCATGAGCGCAAGCACGGTCTTCACGTAGATCCTTGTCGGGGCGAGCAGCACGCTCCCGAGCGTGCCGGCGCCCAGTTCGGTCAGCGTGTCGTCAACGCCGTAGCCGGCCTTCTCGAGCAGGACCTTCCGGACGAGCGAATAGCCATTGCTGTGGAGTCCCGAGGAAGCAAGGCCGATGAGCTGGTCTCCGGGCTTGATGCGGGACCCGTCGACGATGTCCTTCTTCTCCACCACGCCCACGGCGAACCCGGCGAGGTCGTATTCGTCCTCGGCGTAGAACGATGGCATCTCGGCGGTCTCGCCGCCGATCAGCGCGCAGCCCGCCTGTTTGCAGCCGTCGGCGATGCCCTTCACGATGTTGGCGTGGTCCTCGGGCTTAAGCCTGCCCGTGGCGAAGTAGTCCAGGAAGAAGAGGGGCTCGGCGCCCTGCACGACGATGTCGTTCACGCACATGGCCACCAGGTCGATGCCCACGGTATCATGCTTGTTCATCAGGAAGGCGATCTTGAGCTTGGTGCCCACGCCGTCGGTGCCGGACACGAGCACCGGGTTCCGGTACTTCTTCAGCGCGAAGAGACCGCCGAACCCGCCGATGTCGGTCAGGACCTCGGGACGGAAGGTTGACTTGACGAAGGGCTTGATCTTCTGGACGAAGAGGTCGCCGGCGTCGATATCCACTCCGGCGTCCTTGTAGGTTATGGCCATACAGCTCCTTTAACAGGCTGAAATAAGGAATGAATCCCATGCCCGAACCGTCATCGTGCCGTCATATTTCGGGGCAGGCGCTGCGATCCAGGACCGCTGCCGCTCTCAGTGATCGGGCATGCAAATCCGGGTGTTCTGGGGACAAAATCGGTACGATACTACCGAGAACCCCTCGTGATGTCAACAGGTTTTCACTGCAGAGGAAGGAAGCGGGTGAAGCGGCAGGAGCGGCTATTTCGCGACTCTGCGCTGGATGTCCTGAACCGTGGGGTTGTGCAGGAGCTCAAGGAACCTGGGATTTGCCATGAGCGAGGCAATGTCCCCGGAGCTTACCGCGTTCAGGACCTCGGGGTCTTCGAGCGCTTTCGTGAACTGGGGATCGTCCTTGAGCGATGTGATCAAGCCCATGACCTCCGCATTGCTCAGCATCGTGTCCTGGAGGCTCTTCACATCGCCGGCCCGAGGGGATGGTGACGTTGAGCTTTGCGGGCGGATGGCCCGGACCTTGGCGTCATCGATCGTGAGCGTGCCCAGGGAACCGGTCCTGATGGTGTATACGCCGCTGCTCAAGGACAGGACCTCGCCGGTGATGACGCTGCCGTCGATCAGTTCGACCTCCTTGATCTCAGCAGCCGCTGAGCCCGCTGCCAGCAGACCGGTCATGAGCAGCGATAGAAGGAATGTTCGCACCATAGTCATACTATAACCCAGCTCTCTCAGTGTTGCAAGAGGGGTCTTTTCTGATGGAGCCCCTCGGAAGGTCCGGATCCGCGATGATCCTCGCGTCCCTGTTGTATTGTTCCCTGATGGCATGGATGTTCCGTCGGTTCTGGCCGATGGCGGAGGAGAGGTCCGCGGGGTTCACGGCGAAGGTGACGGGTGCGGACGCGTTCCCCGGCTCCAGGAGCGCGCGCATGGACTCGAGGAACCGGGAGGATCCGACGAGCTGCCTGAACGCCGGATGCCAGGGCCCGGCGAGCACCGTGCCCGGGCGTTCGAGCTCTTCCGTAGGCTGGAGGCCGGCCCGGACAACGGCGATGCCCGCCGCTTCGAACCGTTCCATGGCGACGCGGCAGATGTCTACGGCATCGTCCAGGGACAGCGGCGCGTATTTTCCCGTGAGATAGAGATCCGCGAGAGGCGTGTCCCTGATCACGAGGGCGGGATAGATCCTGACGAAGTCGGGCTTCAGGGAGATGACCCTGCTGACGGTTTCATGAAATCGCGCTGCTGTGTCTCCCGGCAGCCCCGGCATGAGCTGGAGGCCGACGAGGAAGGCACGCTCCCGGAGCAGCGTGACGGCGCTCGCGGTGTGGGCGGCAGTATGCCCGCGACCCGAGAGCAGGAGCACCTCGTTGTCCATGGACTGGGCTCCGAGCTCAACGGTCCTGACGTGATAGTGCTTCAGGAGAGCGAGGATACCGGGCGTGACAGCGTCAGGCCGGGTGGAAAGGCGGATGCTCTCTATCCGGCCTGCTGCAAGGAATGGCTGAACCGCACCGAGGAACCTTTCCTGGTCCTCCATGGGGAGCGCGGTAAAACTGCCTCCGTAGAAGGCGACCTGGACCGGAACTTCCGGAGAAGCGGTCGCAAGATAGGATGAGATGGTCGAAGGAAAGGATGACGGATCAGGAGGCGCACTCTTCCCGGTGATGCTCTTCTGATCACAGAACACGCACTGGTGGGGACATCCTGCATGGGGGATGAAGAAGGGGATGATCATGCTCAAAGCAGGAGACAGCAGTCAGGAGTCAGAATTCAGAAGGGAGCAAACGCAGCGGTAAGGCCGCTACTGCTCCTGGCTCCTGTCTCCTGACTCCTGACTTCTTAGTTTTTCCAGCGCCACTTTCGCCGCCCGCTGCTCGGCCTCCTTCTTGTTCCTGCCGGTCCCCCGTCCGCAGACCTCGCCGCGTATTGAGATCTCGACCGTGAACTCCTTCCGGTGGTCGGGGCCGGTTTCAGATACGACGCGGTACTCCGGCAGGATCTTGAGCCGCTCCTGGCAGAGCTCCTGGAGCTCGGTCTTGTGGTCCGCTGTGCCGCCCGCGGTCCGGACCCGGTCAATCGTGTCCCTGAAGAAGCGGGTGATGAAAGCGCCGGCCGGTTCCATGCCGCCGTCCAGGTAGAGGGAGGCGACGAGGGCCTCGAGGCTGTCGGCAAGGAGCGAGTCCTTGTCCCGGCCGCCGGTCTGCTCTTCGCCACGGCCAACCAGCAGGAACTCGCCGAGGCCGATCGTCCGCGCCACTGCGGCAAGGGACGGCTCGCTCACCACGGCCGCCCGGATGCGGGAAAGCTCCCCCTCGGAAGCTTCGGGAAGGGCGTTCATGAGGAGCTCGCTCACGACGAGACTGAGGACGGAGTCCCCCAGGAACTCCATCCGCTCGTTGTGCTCAGACAGGCGGTTCTCGTTGGCGTAGGATTTGTGGGTAAGCGCGCGCTCCAGCAGGCGGGGATCATGGTAGGTGAAGGCGATCTGCTGCTGGAGCTCGCTGACGGGGCGCATGCTACGGCCGGAACTTCCTGAATACGAGGGTGGCGTTGGTGCCGCCGAACCCGAAGGAGTTCGAGATGGCGATGTCCACCTGCTTCTTTCGCGCCGTGTTCGGTATGTAGTCCAGGTCGCATTCAGGGTCCGGATTCTCGAGGTTGATGGTCGGCGGCAGGATGCCGCGTTCGAGCGCGAGGATGCTGATGACGGCTTCGACGCCGCCGGCAGCACCAAGCAGATGGCCGGTCATGGATTTCGTGGAGCTGATGGGAACCCTGCGGGCATGGTCCCCAAACACGGTCTTGATGGCGATGGTTTCGAGTTCGTCGCCGTACTTGGTAGACGTGCCGTGGGCGTTGATGTAGCCAACCTCCGCGGGTGAGATGCCCGCGTCCTTGATGGCCATGTTCATGCACCGGGCCGCGCCCTCGCCGTTCGGCGCCGGGGAGGTAATGTGGTAGGCATCTCCCGACAGGCCGTAGCCGATGACCTCGGCCAGGATGGTCGCGCCGCGCCCTTGGGCGAACGCCAGGTCCTCCAGGACAATGATGCCCGAACCCTCGCCCATGACGAAGCCGTCCCGTTCCGCGTCGAAGGGGCGGCTCGCGCGTCCGGGCTCGTTGTTCCTTGTCGAGAGCGCCTTCATGGCGTTGAAGCCGCCGACGCCCAGCGGGCATATGCAGGACTCCGCGCCGCCGGCGAACATGGCATCGGCATCACCGCGCTGGATGATCTTGAACGCGTCGCCGATGGAGTGCGTGCCCGTGGCGCATGCCGTGACCGCGCAGGAGTTGGGGCCTTTTGCGCCAAAACGCATGGAGATGTGGCCGGCCATCTCATTGATGATCGACATGGGAATGAAAAAAGGAGTGATCCGGCGATACCCCTTTTCCATATATGCGCGATATGCCCGCTCGATCGCGGGCAGCCCGCCGATGCCGGCGCCGGCGATGACGCCGATGCGGTCGGCGTTCTCCGGGGAGATCACGAGCTTTGCATCATCCATGGCCATCTGGCTTGCAGCAACGGCCAGATGGATGAACCGGTCCATCTTCTTGATCTCTTTAGGCTCGATGTACTTGGCCGCATCGAAGCCTTTCACCTCGCCCGCGATCTGGGTAGGGATCTCCTTGTCATCAAAATGGGTAATGGGGCCGATGCCGCTCTTGCCGGCGATCAAGCCTTCCCAGCTCGCTTCCGTATCCAGACCGACGGGGGTGACCATGCCGACACCGGTGACCACGACTCTGCGATTCAATGAAACACCTCCTGCTCATAAAATCCGAAAAGCCAAAAGACCCCCCTCGCTGGACAGGGGAGCGGCCTTCTGGCTTTCGGAACATGCTGAGAACACGACGATGATCAACCTATCGCCGTTGATTATTTTGCCTTCGCCTTCACGTAATCGATGGCGTTCTGGACCGTGGCGATCTTCTCTGCATCTTCGTCGGGGATCTCGACGCCGAACTCCTCCTCGAGCGCCATCACCAGCTCCACGGTGTCCAGGGAGTCCGCGCCGAGGTCGTTGACGAAGGAAGCTTCGGGCTTCACATCGCTTTCGGGTACGCCAAGCTGCTCGGATATGATCTTCTTCACTTTTGCATCTACATCAGCCATTGTTTGCCTCCTCTGGTTATATTCTTGCGTCTATCCTGAACTTTGACTTTATAATTACATGTACATGCCGCCGTTCACATGGACCACCTGGCCGGTGATATAGGCGGCGGACGGTGATGCCAGGAACCGTACGGCGTTCGCCACGTCCTCGGACGAGCCGAGCCTTCCCAGGGGGATCTGTTTCGCCAGGTCCGCCCGCACCTGGTCGGTCAGGGCTTGGGTCATGGCGGTATCGATGAACCCGGGTGCCACGGCGTTCGCCGTGACGTTCCGGTTGGCGTATTCCCGGGCGATGGTCTTGGTGAGGCCGATGAGGCCGGCCTTGGATGCGACGTAGTTCGCCTGGCCGGCGTTGCCCATGGCGCCGACGATGGAGGCGATATTGATGATGGTGCCTGCCCGCTGCTTCGTCATGTGCTTCAGGGCAGCCTTGGTGCAGAGGAACGCGCCCTTGAGGTTGATTGACAGCACGAGGTCCCAATCCTCGTCCTTCATCCGGAGGATGAGCCCGTCGCGGGTGATGCCGGCGTTGTTCACGAGGATGTCGATCCTGCCGAACTTCTCCACGACCTGGTCGATCATGGCGGTCACGTCAGCGGATGCGGCCACGTTGGCCTTCACGGCCAGGGACTTTCTGCCCTTCGCTTCGATGTCGGCGGCGGTCTTCTGGGCCGCTTCAAGGTTCACATCGCAGATGGCGACATCGGCGCCGTCCGCAGCGAGGCCCAGGGCGATGTCCCTGCCGATGCCCTGCGCGGCTCCCGTGACGAGCGCGATCTTTCCGTTCAAGCTCATTCTATGGCTCCCTACAATCCTAAGGCGCCGAGCGTTTCGCCCATGCTCTTCTGGTCTTCCACGTTCAGGACCTTCGCGCCCTTGGCGATCCGCTTCACGAGGCCCGAGAGGACCTTCCCGGGTCCGATCTCGACGAAGGTGTCGTAGCCTTCCGCCGTCATGCGGTTGATCGAGTCTTCCCAGTAGAGGGAGGAGCTGATCTGCCGGATAAGCGACGGCCTCAGTTCTGCGGAGGTCCTGATGAACTTCGCATCGGCATTGTTCACGATGGGGATGCGAAGGTCTCTGATCGTTACCGTGTCGAGCTCCTTCGCCAGCCGGTCGCCTGCCTGCTTCATAAGGGAGCAGTGCGACGGCACGCTGACGGCGAGAGGGACCACTCTCTTCGCGCCCGCGGCCTTGGCCAGTTCCATGGCCTTTTCCACGGCATTTTTCTCGCCGGCGATGACGATCTGGCCCGGTGAGTTGTAATTTGCAGGGGCAACTATACCATTTTTGGACGCTTCAAGGCAAGTTTTTTCTACGGCGGCCCGGTCCATGCCGAGAATTGCCGCCATCAGGCCCACGCCCTCGGGCACGGCCTCCTGCATGTACTTGCCGCGCTTCTGCACGAGCGCAAGGGCGTCCTTCAGTTCGAAGCCGCCGGCGGCGGTGACGGCCGTGTACTCGCCGAGGCTGTGGCCAGCGGCAGTGCCTGCAGCCAGGCCGCGCCGCTCGAGGGGCCGCAGCATCGCGATGCTCGCGGCGAGGATGGCCGGCTGGGTGTTCTCCGTCATGTTCAGTTTCTCGGCCGGGCCGTGCATGCAGAGCTGGGCAAGGTCATAGCCGAGGAGGCCGCTTGCGAGATCGAAGACCTCCTTCGACTCCTTGAAATTCTCGATGAATTCCTTGGCCATGCCAACGTACTGCGAACCCTGGCCGGGAAAGATGAATGCGATCTTCATGGTAACCTCTTGCGAGAACGTGTAGGGGGTCAAGGGCGAGGGGTGAGGCGCAAGGTGTCGTAACGATGCCCTGATCCCCTTACGCCTCACGCTTCACGGATTTTACTATCCCCGTATTTCCTTGAACTTCTTGATCAGGACCGGAAGGACCTCGTTCGCGTCTCCGACGATGCCATAGGTCGCGACATTGAAAATGGGCGCGTCAGGGTCCTTGTTGATGGCAACGATCGTTTCGGAGGACTGCATGCCTGCTACGTGCTGGATGGCGCCGGAGATGCCGACCGCGATGTAGAGCTTGGGGCAGACGGTCTTGCCGGTCTGGCCCACCTGGTGCGAGTACGCGATCCAGCCCTCATCCACGGCTCCCCGCGTTGCCGCGACGGCACCACCGAGAACCCTGGCAAGCTCTGCAAGCATGTGGAAGTTCTTCTGGCTGCCAAGGCCCCGGCCGCCGGCAACGATGATGTCGGCCTCGCAGATGTTCACGGTCTCGGTCAGTTCTTCGACGGTCTTGAGCACCTTCGTGCGGACGCTGTTAGCCTGGGTGAACTTCACGTCGACGATCTCGCCCTTCCGGCTGTCGTCACGCAGGGCCGGCCTCATCACCTTGTGCCGGACCGTGGCCATCTGGGGCCGGTGGTTCGGCGTCACGATGGTGGCCATGATGTTCCCGCCGAAGGCTGGCCGGGTCTGGTGCAGATGGCCGGTCGCGGCGTCGATGTCAAGCACCGTACAGTCCGCAGTGAGGCCGGCATAGAGCGTTGAGGCCACCTTGGGGAAGAAAGAACGGCCGATGGCCGTTGCGCCGGCGAGGATGATCTCGGGCTTGTGCTCCCGTGCAAGCGCGGTCAGGATTGCCGCGTAGGAGTCGTCATTGAATTCCCTGAGCGCCGGGTCGTCGGCAACGTACACGGTGTCAGCGCCGTAGGCGATCAGGTCATTGGCCTTTGCCCTGATCCCCGAGCCCAGGAAGACGGCGGACAATTTCGCCTGCCTCTTGCCGGCAAGCTTCCTGCCCTCGCCGAGCAGTTCCAGCGAGACGCTGGCGATCTCGCCCTTGTGCTGCTCCGCGAAGACCCAGACGCCCTTGTACGACGAAAGGTCCTTCGCGGGCCCTATCTGTTCGATGTCCTTCTCGATGGCCTTGAACTCGCAGGCCTCGACGCAGGCGCCGCAGAGGGTGCAGGCATCGGTGATGAACGCCTTGCCCTCGCGCATCTCGATGGCGCCGAAGGGGCAGGCCGACACGCAGGTCTCGCAGCCTGTGCAGATATCCGGTTTTACTTTAACGCTCACGAAAGACTCCTTGAATATCGTGCAGTTAGATCAGCGATTGTTCCTTCAATTTTTTCGCCACCGTAGCGACCTGATCCTCGATGCTGCCGGAGAGGATCTCCCGCTGGCCGCGCGGCGCGGGTGGGAAGATCCGGACTACCTGGGTGGGGGAGCCCTTCAGGCCGATCTTTTCCTCGTCGGCGCTGATGTCCTTGGCCGTCCAGGCGGTGACCTTCAGGTTCTTTGCCTTCATCTTGCCCTTGAGGGACGGGACACGGGGCTCGTTGATCTCCTTCACCACCGTGATGAGGGCCGGAAGGGATGTCTCAACGACATCGTAACCTTCGTCCATAAGCCGTTCAGCGATCATCTTCCGACCCTCGATCTGCTCGATCTTCCTTATATAAGCGACGAAAGGGATGCCGAGCATGTCGGCGGTCTCGGGCCCGACCTGCGCTGTGTCGCCGTCGATGGCCTGCTTGCCCGCGATCACGAGGTCATACTCCCCGACCTTCCTGATCCCCTGGGACAGGGCATACGAGGTCGCCCAGGTGTCGGCGCCGGCAAAGGCGCGGTCCGACAACAGCACCACATCATCCACCCCAAGGGAGACAGTCTCCTTCAGCGCCTCGGCCGCCTGGGGCGGGCCCATGGTGACCGCGGTCACCTTGCCGCCGTGCTTCTCGCGAAGGCGGAGCGCCTCCTCGATGGCGTACCGGTCGTAGGGATTGATGATGCTGGGCACCCCGTCGCGGATGAGGGTGTTCGTCTCCCGGTTGATCTTCACTTCCGCGGTGTCCGGGACCTGTTTTACCAGAACGATGATGTTCATGAACAATGTTCTCCGAAGATTGGGTAGAGAAGCAGTCTAGTCGCAGTCGAGAAACGATCCCATTGTCCCGACTGCATTATGACTGCTCTACGATTATTTTGCCCTCGTTGCTTCGCGGATCATGTCCAGGGCGACGACGTTGCGCTGGACCTGGTTGGTGCCCTCATAGATCTGGAGGATTTTGGCGTCGCGCATCATCTTCTCGACGGGGTATTCCTTCATGTAGCCCGAGCCGCCCATGACCTGGACCGCGTCGGTGGTCACCTTCATCGCGACGTCAGTGGCGAAGTACTTTGCCATGGCCGAGGCACGGGAGAAGTCCTTGGCGCCGCTGTCCATCATGCGTGCCACGGCGTACACGAGGGCGCGTGCGGCCTCGGTCTGGGTCTGCATGTCTGCCAGCATGTGCTGGACCGCCTGAAACGAGGTGACGGGCTGTCCGAACTGGACCCGGCCCTTGGCGAACTTGATGCACTCGTCGATTGCGCCCTGCGCCACGCCGACGCCCTGGGCCCCCACGCCGGCGCGAGAGCAATCGAGGGTCTTCATGGCAACGATGAAGCCCATGCCTTCTTTCGTGATGAGGTTCTCCTTGGGGATACGGCAGTTGTTGAAGATGAGCTCCGTGGTGGACGAGGCACGGATGCCCATCTTGTTCTCTTTCTTGCCGAACGTGAAGCCGGGCGTGCCTTTTTCCACGATGAATGCCGAAGCGCCGCGGGGGCCCTTGGACTTGTCGGTGATGGCGATGATGGTGTAGATCTCAGCCTCGCCGCCGTTCGTGATCCACTGCTTGGTGCCGTTCAGCACGTACTCGCTGCCTTCCAGCTTCGCCGTGGTCTGGATGCCGCTGGCGTCGCTGCCTGCATTGGCCTCGGTCAGGCCGAAGGCCACAAACTTCTTTCCCGCTGCAATATCAGGCAGGTATTTTTTCTTCTGCGCGTCCGAGCCGTGGAGCAGTATCGGGTAGCTGCCGAGTGCGTTCGCCGCGTAGGTGGTGGACACGCCAAGGCAGGCCTTGGAGATCTCCTCGATGGCGATGTAGAAATCCAGGCTCTTCTTGCCGAGGCCGCCATACTCTTCGGGGATGTAGATGCCAAAGAGGTCTGCCTGGGCCATGGCCTTCATGATCTCCGTCGGGAACTTGTTCTGCTCGTCCAATTCGGCCCGCACCGGCACGATCTTCTCGACCGCGATCTGCCGTGCGAGATCGCGTATCATGATCTGCTCTTCCGTCAACAGGTAGTCCATTACTTCCTCCGCAAGAACGAATTTTTATGATTAGAGATGAACCCGGATGAATTCAGAATGCACGATGCCGTCGATCACTACCACCGGACCAGCGCCGACGCCCAGGTGAGCCCGCCGCCGAAGGCTTCGAACAAAAGGAGATGGTTTTCCTTGATCCTGCCATCACGGACAGCTTCATCGAGGGCCATGGGAATGGAGGCCGCCGAGGTATTGCCGTATTTCGGCAGCGTAAGCACTACTTTTTCCATGGGCATGTTGAGACGCTGCGCCATGGCCAAGATGATCCTCAGATTGGCCTGATGCGGCACAAGATAGTCGATGTCCTCCGGTTTTACCTTGTTGTGCTCGAGCGTTTCCTGCACCACGGCCTCCAAGGCTCGAACCGCGGCCTTGAACGTTTCATTGCCCCTCATTCTGATGAAGTGCATCCGTTTCCGGATGGTATCGTGGGAAGCCGGATGAGAAGCGCCTCCGGCGGGGACACGGATCAAGTCCCCGAAAGAACCATCCGAATGCAGATGTGTCGAAAGTATCCCGCGTTTACCTGCATGGCGCTGGATTACCACCGCCCCCGCGCCGTCTCCGAAGAGGATGCAGGTCGTCCGGTCCTCCCAGTCCGTGTAGCGCGAGAGGATCTCGGCGCCGACCAGCAGGATGTTCTTGTACGTGCCGGACTGGATGAATGCGCTTGCGATGGACATCCCGTAAATGAAGCCCGAACAGGCGGCGGAGATATCGAACGCAGCCGCTTTTTTGGCGCCGAGCTTTTCCTGCAGTACGCATCCCATGCTGGGCAGGATGGTGTCCGGCGTCATGGTCGCGACAAGAATAAGATCCAGGTCACGCGCGCTGAGTCCCGCCGCTTTCAGCGCTTTTTGGCTTGCCTCATAGGCAAGATCGGATGTCGTCTGGTCCTTTTCCGCGATCCTTCGCTCTTTGATGCCGGTGCGGTCCATGATCCACTCGTCGCTGGTATCTACAAGCTTTTCCAGATCGTGGTTGGTGATGACCTTTTTCGGCGCATACGAGCCGGTCCCTGTTATGCGTGCGTGGATCATTTTGATTTTGCCAGCTCCATGTTCTTTTTAATGTCCTCGTGGATGTGCCTGTTGACCTCGCTCCGCGCGAGCTCGGAGGCAACACGGATTGCGTTCTTGATGGCGCGGTCCGAGGACCGGCCGTGGCTGATGATGCTGATGCCATTGATGCCGATGAGCGGCGCGCCGCCGTATTCGGCGTAATCGATGCGGCGCTTGAGGGCACGGAATGCGGGCCGCATCATGAAGTAGCCGAGCTTCCGGATAAGGTTGTCGCCGATGTTCTCCCGGATCATGTACCCGATGGTCTCGGCGACGGCCTCGGATAGCTTGAGCACCACGTTGCCGATGAATCCGTCGCAGACGACGACGTCGACCTTGCCGCTCATCACATCGCGGCCCTCGACGTTCCCGATAAAGTTGAGCGACGTCTCGGTCAGGAGCTTGAACGCCTCCTTGGTGAGCTCGTTGCCCTTGGTCTCCTCTTCGCCGATGGACAGGAGCCCGACCTGGGGGTTCGGATTCTTCAGGAGGTATTTAGCGTACACCTCGCCCATGATGGCGAACTGGAGGAGGTGGGCCGGTTTGCAGTCCACGTTGGCGCCCACGTCGAGCACGATGCAGGTCCCTTTGACGGTCGGCATGAAGGTCGCGATGGCCGGGCGTTCGATCCCTTCGAGCTTGCCCAGGACGAAAAGGGACGTGGCCATGGCCGCGCCGGTGTGGCCGGCGCTGATGATGGCAATTGCTTCGCCGCTCTTCACCAGCTCGTTGGCAACACGGATCGAGGAGTCCTTCTTCCGCCGGAAGACCGTCGAGGGCGAGTCGAGCATGTCGACGACCTCGGTGGCGTTCCGGACTTCGATGGGCAGGGATGCCGCGCCGTGATGCTTCCGGAGCTCGGCCTGGACCGACTGCTCGATCCCGACGAGGATGATGCCGACGCCGAACTCTTTCGCGGCGTGCACGGCCCCGGCCACAACGGCCTGGGGCGCATAATCCCCTCCCATGGCATCTACTGCGATCTTCATGTGCGCGATTGCTCCCGACAAGACAAAAGGCAAAGGGAAACCCGCACGGGGCGGGGTCTCCTTTGCCTTCCAGATTGTGCGCGGTTAGATCTGTTGGACGGTGACGACTTCCCGGTTGTTGTAGGTCCCGCAGGACATGCAGGCGTGATGAGGCTTCTTCACTTCCTGGCACTGCGGGCATACTGTGAGGTTGGGCGCCTTGAGATACTTGTGGGTGCGCCGCTTGTCCCTGCGGGACTTGGAATGTCTGTGTTTTGGATTTGCCATTTCTCCACTACTCCTTTTCCGGTTTAATGATTGTCTTGAGCGCGGCGAAGGGGCTTGCTGCACCCTCCGGTAGTTCGGTCCGGCAATCGCATTCCCGTTCGTTCCGGTCTCCGCCGCAGACCGGGCAGAGGCCTTTGCAATCGGGGCTGTGGACCGGGACCATGGGGATGGCCAGGAGCAACTGCTCCCTGATGAACTCTTTGGGCTCGATCTCTTCGCCCCGGTAGAACTCCGTGTCAAGCTCTGACCTGCCGAGTTCATGCTCCGCGGACAGCTTCCGGGCTCCCTCAGGGATCAGGTCGAAGTCAATAGCCGCTTCTTTTATGGGGAAAGTAAAGCGCTTCAGGCACCGGCTGCATTCCAGCGAGGCGGTCGCTTCGACGGTCCCGTTCACATGGAATATCCCTGCGCCTTCTGCCTTGACCGTTACCTGTGCCATGAACGGCGTATCGGCGGTCCCTTCGTCGAACAGATCAAGCTTGTCGGCCAGTTTGACTGTCAACCCTTCAGGAGGTATATCATTGATCTTAATGGCCATTTGATCGCCTCCGGGGCCAAGAGTCTGGAATTATAAGGTGAAGCCCTCGATTTGTCAAGGGAAAAGACCGGTCAGGACAGGGTTTCGAAATCAGAAATCAGGAGCCACGGGTCAGGAGAGAGAAGGGATATTTCCAATCTCCCATTGTAGAGAAGAGCGGCCCGTGGATCACTCATGCCACTTGCTCTCGAACAACATTTGGTCCACCGCCGTTCACCTGCCGGAGCAGAACGAGCCCGATAATAAAGAAAGCGGCGATGGAAAGTATGGCGGGCCGCTGGCTACCGAAGGCCGCTGACACCTGGCCGAAGACGAGGGGACCGATGACCGCAGAGGACTTCCCGACGAGGGAATAGACGCCAAAGTATTCGGCCTCCTTACCCTCGGGGATGAACTGCGTGTAGAAGGCACGGGTGCCCGCCTGGACCGAGCCGAGACCGAGCCCCGCTATACAGGCGATGGCCCAGAAGTGGGCCTTGCTCTGGACGAAGAACGCTGATACGGCTACCAGCGACCAGAGCAGGAGCGAAAGGACAACGACCCTCTTGGGCCCCCAGGTGTCGGTCGGCTTCGAGAGAAGGAAGGCGCCGATCAGCGCCGTGACCTGCACCACAAGGTACAGGCCGATAAGCTCGCCCTGTCCGAAAGCGAAGGTCGTCGCGGCCAGGCTGCTTGAGAATACGATGACCGTGTTCACGCCGTCTTCATAAATAAGGTAGGAAAGAAGGAACTTCCGGGGCTCTCTGCGGGACCATATCTCCCGCAGGGTCGCCATTGCCTTGCGGATGCCCATGACACCTGCTTGCGATGCCGTCACCCCGGTCCGGATGTCCCGCGGCAGGAACAGGAAGGCGGGGATGGAAAAGAGCGCGAAGAACGCCGCCACCATGAGCCAGACAAGCTCGAACATGCCGTCCTTTACCAGCGGGAGCGCGATCAGGAGCGACAGGATGGAACCCGCGTATCCCACGCTGAATCCCCAGCCCGAGACACGGCCTTGGTACTCGACGGGAGCGATCCGGGGAAGGAAGGAGTTGTAGAACACCAGCCCGCCTTCCATGCCGATGTTCGCGATGACCATGAGGAAGAAGCCGATGAAAGCCGCGCCGGGCGTCAGCAAAGAGAGCGCCGCAACAGCCGCGACGCAGGTATAGGTATAGAAGACGAGGAGCCGCTTGCGGAGACCTGCGTAGTCGGCAATGCCGCCCAGGAACGGCGAGGAAAGGGAGACGAACAGCATGCTGGCCGAGATGGCCGCTCCCCACCAGAGGTCTCCGTTGCCTCTTTCGTTCCCCACGATTCGGTTGATATAATACACTTGGAATACGACGGCCGCGATGACCGCCGAGTAGCTCGAGTTCGCGAAGTCGAAGAGGCACCAGGAGAGGATCTGCTTCCTGTTCATGGACCACATTATGGGATAATTGAGGTATGATTGCAAGGGTGTTATCGGCCGCTTGTATTGTCCTGCCCCATGCAGTATCTTAGAAGTGAGGGGAACGCCATGGAAAGACGAACATTAGGAACTTCAGACCTTGCCATCACGCGCATTGGTTATGGTGCCTGGGCCATCGGGGGCGCGGGATGGGAGTATGCCTGGGGCCCGCAGAAGGACGAGGACTCCATCGCCGCCATCCGGCGGTCGCTCGAACTGGGCGTGAACTGGATCGACACTGCGGCGGTCTACGGTCTCGGGCATTCCGAGGAGATCGTTGCACGGGCGCTCGACGACCGGACGGGTGATCGGCCCTACGTCTTTACGAAGTGCGGTTTGGTCTGGGGCGAACGGGGACGGCTTTCCCGGACGCTCACTGCCGCGTCGGTCAGGAAGGAATGCGAGAACAGCCTGCGCAGACTTCGGGTCGCGGCCATCGACCTGTACCAGGTCCATTGGCCGCCTGAGAACGATGCTGAGCTCGAGGAGGGTTGGGCGGAAATGGCAGCGCTCAAGCACGAGGGCAAGGTGCGGTGGATCGGTGTGTCGAACTTCAGCGTCGAGCAGATGAGGCGGGCACGGACCATCGCTCCGGTCACGTCGCTCCAGCCGCCTTACTCGCTGGTGCGGCGCGGCATTGAAATAGAAGTCCTAACCTTCTGCCGGAAAGGGGATATCGGCGTGATCGTGTATGCGCCCATGGCCTCGGGTCTTTTGACCGGCGCCATGACGCGCGAGCGGGCATTGGGTCTTCCTGCTGATGACTGGCGCCGCCGCAGCCCGGAGTTCAATGAACCGAACTTGACAAGGAATCTCGCCCTGGTCGAGCGGCTTCGCGCTGTGGGAAAACGCCACGGCCGTTCACCGGGCGAGGCGGCGATCGCGTGGTCGCTCAGGAATGCTGCCGTGACCGGCGCCATTGTCGGCGCGCGGACCGCGGCCCAGGCGGAAGGCGTGATGCGCGCGGCAGAGCTCGTGCTCAGCGAGGAAGATATTGCGGATATCGAGGGGGCACGGTAAGACCGGCGGCCGTAACGTACGTTGTGCGCACGCTCCGGGACGCCGGTTTTGATCGCCTGCGGGATAATGCCCGCCAGGTCCGATACCCCGGAACATACCCTTCCCATCCACTTGGCTTCCCCCGCTGTTCTATGATAATAAGTGCCTCTGTACAACATCCGTTGGGTGTCGCGGGAGGGTCCGCAATGATCAAGACGCTTTCTTCATTGCTTGCCGTTCTTCTTTTCGCCCTGATCCTCTTGCCGGCCGCGAAAGCCAGGCGATCATCTATGCATGGGTGAACAAGAAGGGCATCCTGACCCTTACCGATGATCTGCAGAGGGCCACCAAGCGGCACCGGGCATCGGCGGTCATTGTGAACGGGCACAGGGTCGATGAAAGATCTGGCGAGGAACGGGCGAGACTCACAGAGATCGAGAAGAAGTTCAACGATAGGGAGCAGAAGAGGTAGGCAAGGGTTACGCTTTCTCCGTCACCAGTTTGATCGCGGCATGGACAATGTCCAGCATCCGCCCCAGCTCCTGTGGGGACATGGAGAGCGGTGGCATGAGCACAATGACATTACCAAGGGGCCGGATGATGAGGCCGTTCTTGCGGCATTCCTGCACCACCCGGATGCCGATCTTGTCATCAAGCAAATAGGGCTCCTTGGTGAGCCTGCTCTTCACTAACTCGATACCCACCATAAAGCCCTTCTGCCTCGCCTCGCCGACGTGGGCGAGCTTCCTCAACTCTGACAAACCTTTCGCGAGCAGCTTGATCTTCGGCTGAAGCCGCTGGAGTGTCTTCTCTTTCCGGAACAGGTCGATGTTCGCAGCCGCCGCAGCGCAGGCAAGGGGATTGCCGGTGTAGGTGTGGCCGTGGAAAAAGGTCCGGAGGTGCCGGTGTTCACCGAGGAACGCCAGGTAGATCTCCTCCGTGGTCAGGGTCGCTGCAAGCGGCAGGTAGCCGCCGGTAATGCCTTTTGCCACAGCCATGATGTCGGGGACAACCTTTTCCTGTTCGCAGGCGAACATCGTGCCGGTCCTGCCGAAACCCGTCGCCACTTCGTCCGCGATCATCAGGATGTTGTTCCGGGTGCAAATGTCGCGGATGCGTTTCAGGAACCCCGGCGGCTGCAGGAGCATGCCCGCGGCACCCTGGACCAGAGGTTCGATGATCAGGGCCGCGGAAACGGACGCGAACTTCTGGATCGTACGCTCGGCATGCATGAGGCAGGTCATCTGGCACAAGGGATAGGTGAGGCCGAACTTGCAGCGGTAGCAGTAGGGGGATTCGATCCTGCGCGCCTGGAACAGGAGCGGTCGGTAGAGGGAATGGAAGAGAGCGATGCCGCCTACGCTGACAGAGCCGAGGGTATCGCCATGGTAGGCCTCGGTGAGGGACAGGAAGCCGGTCTTGCGCTGGAACTCGGGGCCCTTCTGCTGCCAGTACTGGAAGGCGATCTTGAGGGCCACCTCTACCGCCGTGGAGCCGTTGTCGGAATAAAAGACGCGGGAAAGCCCTTTCGGTGCTATGGCGACCAACTTCTCGCCAAGCAGGACCGCAGGGACGTTCGAGAGACCGAGCAAGGTGGAATGGGCGATCTTTTTGAGTTGCCTTGAAACGGCCTGGTCGATCTCCTTCTTGCGGTGGCCGTGCACCGTGACCCAGAGGGATGATATCCCGTCGAGATAGCGCTTTCGCCGGGTGTCGACAAGCCAGCTTCCCTTGCCGCTCTCGATGATGACCTGCGGTTCCTTTTCCCAGTCCTGCATCTGGGTGAAGGGATGCCAGAGGTACTTCTTGTCCAGCTGTTCGAGCCTGTTCTTGGCGGAGGACAGCGGTGGTTTCGTGGCCGTTTTTTTCTTCGGCATGGTCTGCTCCCGGGGAGGCTGGTGATCTTCTGGTATTATATTTCATCCCGAGGCGGTGTCAATCAGAAAAAGGGCTTGAAAACATTCGATTCTTTTTGGTACAATACCCTGCTCTACCGGTAACGCAAAGCCAATGGAGGGTCGTTCTCATGAATAGGAAACGTTTTTATCTTTCTGCTGCATTCATTCTCATCATCGGGGTGTTCGTCGGCCTCGCGCTCTCGTCACGTCTCGAGATGACTTCGCCGCTGACGGCCAAGAGCCAGGTGTCGTCACGCTCGGTGGAGACGCTGTCCCAGCTCTCCGACGCACTCTCCGAGGTGGCGGGCGTGGCCACGCCGTCGGTGGTGAACATCTCGTCGACCCGTGTGATCAAGCAGAGCGAGCAGGCGCCCTATGATTTCTTCGACGACCCCTTCTTTCGCAGGTTCTTCGGGGACCAGCTTCCCCGGCCCAACGCCCCGAAGGAGCAAAAGGAACAGAGCCTGGGCTCCGGCGTGATCGTGTCCGAGGACGGCTACATCGTCACGAACAACCACGTCATCGAGAAGTCCCAGGAGATCAAGGTCCTGCTGTCCAACAAGCGGGACTACAAGGCCAAACTCATCGGCGCCGACCCTAAGACCGACATCGCAGTCATCAAGATCGAGGCGACCGGGCTCACGGCCCTGCCCTGGGGCGACTCCACCAAACTGCGCGTCGGCGAGATCGTGTTTGCCATCGGCAATCCCTTCGGTCTGAACCAGACCGTGACCATGGGCGTCATCGGCGCTGTCGGCCGGGCCAACGTGGGCATCGCCGACTACGAGGACTTCATCCAGACCGATGCTGCAATCAATCCGGGCAACTCCGGCGGCGCGCTCATTAATGCCCGGGGCGAACTGGTCGGGATCAACACCGCCATCGTCTCGCGCACCGGCGGCTATCAGGGCATCGGCTTTGCCGTGCCGAGCAGCATGGCCCGGCAGGTGATGGAGAGTCTCATCAAGTACAAGAAGGTCGTCCGCGGCTGGCTCGGCGTGAGCATCCAGGAGGTCACCTCGGACCTTGCCGAGGAGTTCGGTGTGAAGGACCTGAAGGGCGCCCTCGTGAGCGGCGTGATGAAGGGAAGTCCTGCCGAGAAGGCGGGACTCAAGCAGGGAGACGTGATCCTCAAGTTCAACGGCAAGGATGTGGAAGACACGGGTCACCTCCGCAACATGGTTTCCCAGAGCCCCATCGGGACCAAGGTCAAAGTAAAGGTATTCCGCGCCAAGAAGGAACTCGAGATCGAGGTGACGATCGCCGAACTGCCCAAGAAAGCAGGAGAGGCAGCGACCGAGGATGAACCCGGCGAGAACCAGGAGGAGAGCAACGCGCTCTCGGGCGTGACGGTGCGCGAGCTGACCCCCGAGCTTGCAAAACGCTTTGGCGCCAAGGAGGGAGACTCCGGCTTGGTAGTGGTCAGGGTCGACCCGAGCAGCAAGGCCTTCGAAGTGGGCATCCGGCCTGGTGACATCGTTCTGCAGATCAACCAAAAGGACATTGCGACGATCGAGGACTACAAAAAGGTCATCGCGAAGCTGAAGGCCAAGGAGAGGATCCTGCTTCTTGTCCGCAGGAAGGGCGAAGACCTCTTCCTGACGATCCGGCCGGAGTAGCCCCGCGAGGTTCGCCCGGGCGTTGACCTGTCAATCCTCAGATGGCATGCTTATTCTGATCGCTTGCTGACCCCCGGCAAACTGCGGGGAATGTGCTCGCTCCTGGATTCATACATACGTGAATATAATTCTTCTATAAAGGAGGTGAGTTCATAATGGGTCTTGTCCTTATTCGTATCATTTTTGTCTTTATCGGGACGCTTCTGGGTTATTACGTCTCGACGCAGCTCGACGAACAGATCAGCAAGGTGGAGGGCATGGCCATTGGGTTCGCCGTGGCCATCAGCATCATCCTGACCGAGTTCCTCTTCCGGCGGGTGGCCCTTAAGGTCATCATCGGCGGCATCCTGGGATTCATCATCGGTCTTACGTCCGCAAATATCATTGCCGCGCCGTTGAAGCTCGTGCCGCTGGAACGGAGCATCGTGAACTTCCTGGTCCTGCTCATGAACGCGTTCTTCGGCTACATGGGCGTGACCATCGGCATCCGGGAAGGGGAGCGGTTCAACCCGGCGAACATCAAAAAGCTCTTCAAGGGAGGAGCAGACGAGAACCTCAAGATCCTCGACACCAGCGTGATCATCGACGGCAGGATCGCCGACGTGTGCGAGACGGAGTTCCTCGACGGCACGCTCATCATCCCGCAGTTCATCCTGCAGGAGCTGCAGCACATTGCAGATTCCTCGGACTCTCTCAAGCGCGCCCGCGGCAGAAGGGGGCTCGACATCCTTCACCGCATCCAGAAGATGGGCCACATGGAGGTCCGGATCGTCGATGACGACTTCCCCAAGATCCGCGAGGTGGACAGCAAGCTCATCGCGCTCGCCAAACGCATGGGCGCCAAGGTCATCACCAATGATTTCAACCTGAACAAGGTTGCCGAGCTGCAGGGCGTGACAGTGCTGAACATCAACGACCTGTCGAACGCCGTGAAGCCGGTGGCGCTGCCGGGCGAGACCATGCGCGTATTTGTGTTGAAGGAAGGCAAAGAACCCGGCCAGGGCGTTGCCTACCTCGACGACGGCACCATGATCGTAGTGGAGAACGGCAGGCGGTTCATCAGCAAGAACGTGGAGGTCTCGGTAACGAGCGTGCTCCAGACCGCGGCGGGCAGGATGATCTTCACCCGGCTCAAGGAGGACGCGGAGCACGAACTGCAGGGCGCGGAGCGGTAGCGGCATGCGAAACATGCCGAATTCACAATTCAAGGTTCAAAATCTAAAATAGCGGAATGTCTTTTTTGAATTTTTCATTTTACGTTTTGAATTCTTTCAGGAGGAAAGATGTCAGGGCATTCAAAGTGGGCAACGACAAAGCATAAGAAGGCCGCTACTGATGCAAAGCGCGGCAAGATCTTCACCAAGATCACCAAGGAGATCACCGTGGCGGCCAAGCTGGGCGGCGGCGACCCCGACGGCAATCCCCGGCTCCGTACCGCTGTGGCCAAGGCCAAGAGCGTGAGCATGCCGGCGGAGAACATCAAACGGGCCATCCAGAAAGGCACCGGTGAGCTGCCCGGCGTGTCCTACGAGGAGATAACGTACGAGGGATACGGCCCGAACGGCGTGGCGATCATCGTCGAGGTCCTGACGGACAACCGGAACAGGACGGTCTCCGAGATCCGCAATATCTTCAGCAAGGCCGGTGGCAACATGGGTGAGACTGGCTGTGTCTCCTGGATGTTCCATAAGAAAGGGTACATTGTCGTGGCCCGTGCCAAGTCAGACGAAGAGAAGCTCATGAGCCTGGCGCTGGACGCCGGTGCTGAGGACATGCAGACCGAGGATGACAACTTCGTCATCACTACGGCGCAGAGCGATTTTGAAAAGGTCAAGAAAGCGCTCGAGGACGCTGGCATTCCGCTCGAGGTCGCCGAGGTCACGATGGTTCCCCAGACCTACGTGAAGATCGACGGGGAAAAGGTCGCCGGGCAGATGATGCGACTCATGGAGGCCATCGAGGACAACGACGACGTGCAGAATGTGTACGCGAACTTCGACATCCCCGACGAAGTGATGAACGCGGTGAGCGCGTAGTGGAGAGCCGACAGCTCCTGGCGGGAGCTGCTGCCAGGGGTCACGAACGATGAGCTACGGGCCATCGAGGGGGAGATCATGAGGGTGCTGGGTATCGATCCGGGGACGCTCACGAGCGGGTACGGCATCGTTTCCGAAGAAGACCACAAGCTGTTCCACATCGTGTCGGGCGGCATCAGCCCGTCGGCGAAACAGCCTTTTCCGAAGCGGCTCAAGAAGATCTACGAGGAGCTGGAGAAGATCATCGAGAAGTACAAGCCCCACGTGGTCGTGGTGGAGGACCTGTTCGTGTCGCACAACATCAAGGCGGCGCTCAAACTGGGACACGCGCGGGGTGTTGCGATCCTTGCGGCGGTGAACGCGGGCATCCCGGTGTTCGAGTACGCGCCCACGGAAGTGAAGCAGGCGGTGGTGGGAACGGGCAAGGCCGACAAGAAGCAGGTCCAGGCGATGGTAAAGGCGCTGCTGGAACTTCCCAAGGCGCCCCATCCGGCCGATGCGGCGGACGCCCTTGCCGCGGCCATCTGCCACATCCATTCCTCCCGCATGCGGGAGATGCTGAAAAGCTCCTCTTCCCTCAAGGGGACGGGCAGAACGCGATGATCGCCTGGTTGAGGGGGGCTGTTCAGCGCAAGACGGCCGACTCAGTCATCATCGATGTCTCCGGTGTGGGCTACCTGGTGTCCATACCGGTGTCCACGCTCGGCGCGGTCCCCGAGCCCGGGGAAGAGATCAGCCTCCACATCCATACCCACCTCCGCGAGGATTCCCTCAGCCTCTTCGGTTTTGCCACGGAACTGGAGAAGGGGCTTTTCCAGCTCCTATTGGGCGTTTCCGGCATAGGGCCGAAGCTTGCTCTATCGGTCCTGTCGGGACTCTCGGCGCAGGACCTTCTGGCCGCCATCGGGTCGTCTGATGATGCGAAGCTCTGCTCAATCCCCGGCATAGGCAAAAAGACGGCTGCGCGGCTCTGCCTTGAGCTCAAAGACAAGGTCCGGCAGCTGGTGCCGGAAGCTCGGCTGCAGACCGGGGCCGGTGCATCTGTCCTGTCCGGGCATCTTGATGATGCTGTCTCCGCGCTTGTCAACCTGGGCTACAAGAGGCCCGTTGCCGAGGATGCCGTGAAGAAGATCGACCAGGGCCGCCCGGACCTCCGCATCGAGGACCTGATCCGGGAAGCCTTGAGCACGTTGATGAAACGATAGCATACCAGCCGCTCACCGGCTGTCCGATGCCGCCGGTCGGGAGGATAGCCGCAGACCTCCGTCTGCGTGAAGGGACCAAGGAAGAACGATGCCGAAAAGGGTCATCACCCCGGAGCAGAACGACGACGATGTCCAGCTCGACCGGAGCCTCCGGCCGACGCGGTTCGAAGACTTCGTGGGCCAGGAACGGATCAAGGACAACCTGTCCGTGTTCATCCAGGCGGCGAAGGCCCGCGGCGAGGCGCTGGACCATGTCCTGTTCTGCGGTCCGCCGGGGCTCGGGAAGACGACGCTCGCGAACATCATCGCCCACGAGCTGGGCGTTTCGATCAAGTCCACCTCGGGCCCGGTCCTCGAGCGGGCAGGCGACCTGGCCGCGATCCTCACGAACCTCCAGCCCGGGGACGTGCTGTTCATCGATGAGATCCACCGCCTCAACCGGGTCGTTGAGGAGATCCTGTACCCTGCCATGGAGGACTTCCAGCTCGACATCATCATCGGCCAGGGGCCCAGCGCGCGCTCCATCAAGCTCGACCTTCCCCACTTCACTCTCGTGGGTGCAACGACCCGCACCGGCCTCCTGACGTCTCCGCTCAGGGACCGGTTCGGTGTCATTGACCGGCTCAACTTCTACGCATCCGATGAGCTCCAGAGGATCGTCAAGCGTTCGTCGGGCCTGATGAACATCACCATCGATCAGGACGCCGCTGCGGAGATCGCGCGCCGTTCCCGGGGCACCCCGCGGATCGCGAACCGCCTGCTCCGGCGCGTGCGGGATTTCGCGCAGGTCGCAGGAAGCGGTGCAGTCACGCAGGACGCGGTCGTCTCATCGATGAAACGTCTTGAGGTCGACGAGAAGGGGTTCGACGAGATGGACCGGCGGCTGCTGCTCACGATCATCGAGAAGTTCGACGGGGGCCCCGTGGGCCTCGAGACCCTTGCCGCTGCCCTGGGCGAGGAGAAGGACACCCTCGAGGACGTGTACGAGCCGTACCTCATCCAGGAAGGGTTCCTGGACCGGACCCCGCGCGGCAGAGTAGCGACGAAGCTTTGCTTCGAGTATTTCGGAATAAAGAGATCGGTGCCGGGACAGGAGCGTCTTCTGTAGATACAAAAGAATCAATTTATCATAAGATGGCAAGAACAGTTCACCGCGAAGATGCGAAGTGCGCGTAGAAAATCTTATGGTTGGATTTCTCAAAGCATGAAAGCCTTGGCGACCTTCGCGCCTTGGCGGTTCAAAGGTTTTGATTCTGCCTTGTCCGGGACAGGGTATCGCTGGATTACGCGAGGAAACCGAAGATCATGAAAAAAGACCGCGCAAGACCGGGAGACAAGGCCGAGGACAAGGCGCTGCCGGTCGCTGCGTCATCCCGGCCGTTCCTGTACTATCTGGTCGCCACGGCGATGGTCTGCGGTGCCCTGGTCATGGTCATCGAGATCCTGGGCTCACGCGTCACCGGACCGTTCTTTGGCGCCAGCTTCTTCGTCTGGACATCGCTGATCACGGTGACGCTGGTCGCATGAACATCCTATTTCATATCTGCTGCGCTCCCTGCGCCATCTATCCGCTGTCCCGTCTGCGCAAGCAGGGGTTCTCCGTCCAGGGATACTTTTACAATCCCAATATCCATCCTTACCTTGAATACCAGAAGCGCATGAGCACGGTGCAGGAATTCTCGGCCCGCGCGGGCCTGTCTGTATCGTACCGGGATGGATACGATCTTGACGAGTTCATCATTCGCGTCGCGGGAAAAGGTAAGGGGCGATGCGAGCAGTGCTACCGGATGAGGCTTGATGCAGCGGCAGCGGAAACCAACAGGAGCGGGTCCAGTCTGTTCACGACCTCGCTGCTGTACAGTAAATACCAGAACCACGATCTCATCCGGGCCGTGGCAGAGGAAATGGCCCGGGAGCACCGGGTCGAGCTCTACTACGAGGATTTCCGACAAGGCTGGCGCGAGGGGATCGTGGAGTCGAAGGCCATGGGACTCTATCGCCAGCAGTACTGCGGGTGCGTCTATAGTGAGCGGGATAGATATAAAAGCAGATGAGGCCGATGGCAGTCACAAGAGGATGAACAGCGCTGCATCAGTATCAGTCCGCTTGCACCAAAATCTGAAATGGCATATGCATGTGAATAAAAGCTGCGTGAAAATCTGTTTCGCTGTCCTGATCCTGCTCTCAGCAAAACCCTCCCTTGCCGAGAACATCCGCGTGGCGATCGCGGACAACCAGCGGTTGGTGACGCTTCAGACCGCCGCGGGTCTTCGGATCGAGGGCTCTCCCGGCCATCGCCAGGAGAAGGCGGTCACCTTTCGGGCGGCCGATATGGGACGCCAACCCGTTCGCGTTTCGTCTTCGGGCGAACAGGTCAAGGTGAACGGCAAGGCGTACCGCGGCACGATTGAGATACGAAAAAAAGGGAACGGCACGCTCCTCGTCATCAACGACCTCGACTTGGAGTCCTATCTCCTGGGCGTGGTCGCCGCGGAGATCCCTGCTGACTGGGAAATGGAGGTACTGAAGGCGCAGGCTGTGGCATCGCGCACCTATGCGCTGTATCAAAAGCAGAATGCCGGCAGGCGGCTCTATCACATCCTGGCGACCGTGGACAGCCAGATGTACCTGGGAAAGCGGGGAGAGCGGCAGCGCGCGGCTCAGGCGGTCAAAGAGACTCGGGGCATGATCATCACCTATCATGGCGAGGTGATCCCCGCATTCTACCATGCAAGCTGTGGCGGACATACCGAGGACGCCCTTGTGCTGTGGGGCATCGATGAGCCCTATCTCAAAGGCGTCGATTGTGATTGCCAGAACATCTCCACGTACGGTTCGTGGGAGAAGCGGGTGACGATGGCGGGCATCATTCGGGCCTTGGGCCGGGAAGGGTATCGGCTGGGAAAGGTCAACAGCGTCGAGATCGGCACGCTGACCGCTGCGGGTCGGGTAAAGAACGTGCTGTTCCGCCATGCGGGCGGGACAACATCGGTCCCCGCGGAGACCCTCCGGGCGACGCTAGGATATTCTTCGCTTCCCAGCATATTTTTTGAACCGGAGATCATTGGTCGGGAGGTCGTGCTGTCCGGCCGGGGCCTTGGTCACGGTGTCGGGCTTTGCCAGTGGGGCGCAAAGGAGATGGCGCGGACCGGCGCTGATTATCAGGCCATCCTTGCCTATTACTACCCCGGGACCGCTCTTGCCCGGAGGGGAGTGCGCTGATCTGATGGGTCTCACCATTAAGGGCTATTCGCGTCTGAAAATATCGTCGCAATATGCTATAGTAGCAGCCAATCTCTCTCTGCGCTAAGATACAAGGAACGAACATTCATGGAAAAAAAACAGGGACGAACTACGGTAAAAAAACAGACGATGCAGGCTCAAGCGCCTCTGTCCAAGACCGCGGTGATCGCTACGATCCTCCTCGCGCTGTATACCGGCTATTTTACTGCATCGTCGTTCCGGAGGAACAGCATCTACCACAATCCCGTGACGCTCTGGAAGAGCGCGGTGCAGAGCGCGCCTGACAAGCGGCGCACTCACGAGAATTACGGCCAGGCGCTCTCCACGGCAGGCCTGCTGCAGGAGGCCCTGACGCAGTTCAAGACCGTCCTTGCTCTTCCCGACGACGGGAGCGTACCGATGCGCGACGTGCTTCGGGAGATCGGGGTGGTCCATTTCCGGCTCGGCCAGATCGATGAATCGATAGCCTCCTGGAAGAAGGGGCTTGAATATGCCAATATGGACCCGGGCCTGCTGAACAACATTTCCATCGCCCTGATGCGGCAGAACCGGCTCGACGAGGCCCTCGCCTACGCGGAATCGGCGCGTCGGATGAACCCCTATATGCCGGAGCCCGCGAACACCCAGGGAGAGATCTACATGGCGAAAAAGGAATATGCCAAGGCCGCGGAGAGCTTCCTGATCTTTCTGCAGCTCCGGCCGGAGGATTCTCGCGGATACTGGAACGCTGCCCTGGCGTTCGAAAGGGCAGGGGACTATGAGAAGGCTTTGCGGTTCGCCAACCAGTTCCTTGCCATGGAGCCGGACCCAAAGTATCGGCAGGCGGCAATGCAGTTGGTAAACAGTTTGAACAGCAGAATGGGTGCCGTGAGGAAATGAACCAGGAGAACAGTGGTAAAGATAAATTAATCGTCCACCCGTGAGGTCCAGAAAAGGCTGCCGCTAGGCGAGAAGTCGGACGATTTCTTTTTCGACAGCGAGATGCTGGCTCAGGCCGCGTACTTCGCTGTCTGGAGAAATGCTTTGCGGAAGCCTCCTCCATCACTTCGACCTCAGTACGAAGTACGGCTTCGGCGTCCTGGGGACGACGCTGAAGTTCGTTCTTCAGAAAAAGGGGATTGGCACACGCGGCGATGTTCTGCCGCACAAAAAGGAAGATCTCGGGGCCGGATGCCCTCATGACGCGAGGGAGGAAGGCTCAGGACGCGTCCTGCGGAGATGGGGTGACGCGGTTCCTTCCGTCTTCCTTCGACCGGTAGAGCGCGTCGTCTGCCTGTTTGAGAAGTTCCTCCGGGCGCAGGTCATCGCTCCCGCTCAATCCTGCCACGCCGAGACTGACGGTCAAGGCCGTCCCCGAGAACCTGTCCTTGATACCGAAGGAATGCCGCTCAACAACCCGCCGGATCCGCTCAGCCACCTTCAGGGCAATGGCGAAATCCAGTTCGGACAGAAGGATCGCAAACTCCTCACCGCCGTATCGGAAGCACATGTCCATGGTCGTATACCGGCACTGCCCCTTGATGACCGTGGCCAGCTCCTTGAGGACGGCGTCGCCCGCCTGGTGACCGTAATTGTCGTTGAACTGCTTGAAATGATCGATGTCCAGCATGATGAGCGAGAGCGGCTTGCCGGTCCTGCTCCGGCGGTTGACCTCCTGCTCCAGTCGTTCCTTGAACACCCGGTGGTTGTAGAGGCCCGTCAGGCCGTCGAGCTGGGCAAGCTCTTCGGTCCGGGTGAACAGGTGGGACTTCTCGATGCCTGCGGAGATCTGGTGGGAGATCAGAGCGAGGAAGTCCATGTCCTCGACCGTGAGGCCGTACTTCACCGGGCTGTCGATGCCGATCACCCCGATGGCGGCGTTCCGGGATTTCAGGGCAATGCCGATGTACGCGCCGTCGCGCTTCTCTTCTCCCGGGACGTGGATGAAATCGTTGAAGGTCTCGTAGAAAAGAGAAAGGTCGTGTATGTGCGAGTGCTCGCCGACCTCGACGATCCTCCCCGGCAGCCCTTCGCCGATGCCGATGGAAACGGCGCCCTCGACCGGAAGGCCTTTGGCGTAGCGGAGGACCAGCTTCTCCTGGGGCTCATCGGTCAGGTAGAAGGTGATGCGGTCGAAATTGATGGATTTGTGAATATAGCCGATGATTTCGGGTATCATCGCCTGGAGGTCGTTGGTTGCGGCGATGATCTTGGAGATATTGTAGAACGTGTGGGCCTGGTTGTTCGACTTTTCGAGCATGCTCCCCAGGCTGTTGTACCGGGTGCGCTGTTCCCCGAGCTCCTGTTCGAGCTGGCGTATGCGCGCCTTTAGTTCTTCTGACATGGTGTTCCTGTGTTTACCGCACCGGCTGCGGAGAGGGCCGCGCGGCCGTGGAGCCCGAGGAGCGGAAGAACGGGAGCAGGGGTCCGCTGCAGGAGCAGTCCCCAGATATGGTTCATCATTTTTCGGTCTCCCCAGATCGGCCTGTTACGGGACCTTCTTCGGCGGTCCCGTGGAAATGGGGATGGACTTTGTCTGCGGAGCCGCGCTTCCAGCGGTCACGGTCGGCGTTGACTTTGCTGGGGGCGCGGGTTTCGTCTCCTGCTTCGGCGCGGGCGTCTCCATTGACGCCATCGCGGGTGACGAGATTACGATGACCGTCTTCTTCGCCTTGATCTTAAAGCCGCGCTCGGGCAGCTTGGCCGGGTAGGAGGAGGCCACGAGCGTTTCGTCGGCCACTCCGTTCTTAACGAGATATTTAACCAGTTCCAGAGTACGACCGGATGCCAGGGTCCGTGCGTCCTTGGCCGGAACCCTTTTCCGTCCCTTCCCCTGTGCAGGTGCTGGCATCGTTGTGTTGCCGACAAAGATATCCTTATCCTTGACGTCCTTCAGGAGCGATGCAAGGTTGGCGAGGGACTGCTGGCTGTCTTTGGCAAAGGTCACGGAGTTGGGGGTATACAGGGCCGTTTCCGTGATATTGATCACAATGCGGTTGCCGGCTACGACCACCTCGGCCTTGCCGTCTGAGATCTCCTTGCTCAGGCCGGCTCTCAGCTTTTCCGCGGTTGGTCCGGTCCATCCGGACTCCAGCTTTTCCCGTTCCTTGTATTTTCCCAATTCCTTCCGTGCTTTGTCGAATTCAGGCTGGCCAGCCTTGAGCTTCTCATAATCGACGGCCATGGGTTTGTATATAGACAGGAAAAAATAGGCCCCGCTGGCCAGGGTGACGACCAGCAGCCCGATCAGGATGTAGGTTGCGATCTTCATGCTTCCTCCTTGCATGGATGCAGATGGCAGATTGTCGGACAACGGTCTGGAGCAGGATGCTGTCCGTTCCCTGTAGTCAGGGAGCGGCCGTTTGATGTTACCGCAGCGCTTTCACCGCTGCTTCGATGCGGTCCAGGCCCTTCGTGATGTTCTCCATAGACGTGGCATAGGAGAGCCGGATATAGGCGTCAGCGCCGAAGGAATCTCCCGACACGAGCGCCGCCTTCGCTGACTCCAGCAGGTATGCCGCAAGGTCCGCGGAGTTCTTGATCGTCTTCCCGCCAAATGACTTTCCGTAGAGCTTAGCAACATTGGGGAATGCATAGAAAGCGCCGACAGGCATGAGGCAGGATATCCCCTCCATGGCGTTCAAGCGCCCCACCATGTATTTCCTGCGCTTGTCGAACTCGGCGTTCATCACGGGGATGAAGTCCTGGGGCCCGCGGAGCGCTTCGAGGGCAGCTTTCTGTGAGATGGATGCAGGGTTCGACGTGCTCTGGCTCTGGATGTTGGCCATGGCCGTGATGACGTCCTTGGGTCCGGCCGCGAAACCGATGCGCCAGCCGGTCATGGCATGGGACTTGGACACGCCGTTCACCACGATGGTGAGGTCCTTGATCTCCGGGCCGAGGGACGCGATGCTGTAATGTTTGAAGCCGTCATAGACAAGCTTTTCGTAGATCTCATCGGAGATCACATAGATCTTGTGCTTCACGGCCACAGCCGCGATCTCTTCCAGGGTCGCTCTGTCGTAGGCCAGGCCGGTGGGGTTCGAAGGACTGTTCAGCACGATTGCCTTGGTCCTCTTCGTGACGGCCTTCTCCAGCTTCGCCGCCGATATCCGGAACCCTTCCTGCTCTGTGGTCTCGACGATGACCGGTTTCGCGTCATTGAGCAGGACCTGGTCCGGATAGGAGACCCAGTACGGCGAGGGGATGATTACTTCGTCGCCGGGATCGAAGACGGCCTCGGCGATGTTGTAGAGACTGTGCTTGGCGCCGCAGGAGACGAGCACCTGGGACTTCTCATAGACGAGCCCGTTGTCCTTCTTGAACTTCTCGACGACCGCTTCCTTGAGCTCGTCGGTCCCGCCGGCCGGCGTGTACTTGGTGAATCCCGACTGGATCGCTTTGATGCCGGCCTGCTTTACGTTCTCAGGGGTGTCGAAGTCAGGTTCTCCGACACCGAAATCAACGACATCGATGCCCTGCGCCTTCATGGCCTTGGCCTTTGCGGCCATGGCCAGGGTGGGTGACGGTTTGATCGCCTGTGCCCGTTTTGCAATTCCGATCGCCATTGGTGGCAAGACCCTTTCTTACTACGGAATGGTTTGAAATTTCTCCGTTTTTATCATAGAGGAGCATCAAAGTCAAATGGTTTCTCAATGCCCTGCGTTGTCATTGTATTCCTTGGACCTGAAGAGCGCTCATACCGGGGCGTACCTCCGCAAAACCAGCGTCTTAACCTGTCCCTTGCGAGGCGGTCGATCGGCCGCGCTCTTGCAAATTCACCGCGAATCGGTTAAAGTCCCCTGCATGACCGAACCGTCCCTCCCATCCGCATACGGCTGGCGCCGGGGCCTCACGCGGAACGTGGTCATCCTGGGCTTTGTGAGCTTCCTGAACGACGCGGCCTCCGAGATGATCTATCCACTGCTCCCTGTGTTCCTCACGTCGGTGCTTGGCGCGGGGCCGGCTGCCGTGGGTGTGATCGAGGGCATCGCCGAGTCCGCGGCATCGTTCCTGAAGCTCTTCTCCGGCTACCTCTCCGATAGGGTGAGGCGCCGCAAGGGCTGGGTGGTGGCCGGGTACACGATCTCCAATATCATCCGTCCGCTCATCGCCGTTGCCGGGTCATGGGTGCAGGTGCTGGCGCTCCGCTTCTTGGACCGCGTGGGCAAGGGGCTCAGGACATCACCCCGCGACGCCATGATCGCAGATTCGACGCCGCCCGAGTTCCGGGGCACGGCCTATGGATTCCACCGTGCCATGGACCACGGCGGCGCCATCGTCGGGCCGCTCCTTGCCACGGGTCTGCTTCTCCTGTTCCATGACCGTATTGCCACGGTCTTCCTGCTGTCGTTCATCCCCGGGACCCTGGCGGTCCTTCTGCTGCTCGCAGGATTGAGAGAGCGCGAGGTTGTCGTGCGCACGGGGGGAAGCGGGTTCAATGTGCAATCGGCCTGGGCTGAGATGCCGGCGGATTTCCGGAAGTATCTGGCGATCAGCTTGGTCTTCACCCTGGGGAATTCCTCGGACGCGTTCCTGCTCCTGCGCGCCCAGGCACTGGGAGTGCCGATCACGCTCCTGCCGGCCATCTGGGTGGCTCTCCATGTGGTCAAGATGGCGGTCTCGGTACCCGGCGGTATGCTGTCGGACCGCTTGGGCCGCAAGACGATCATCGTTGCCGGGTGGGTGGTATACGCATTGGTTTACGGCGGGTTCGCTTTCGCGGACCGAAACTGGCATGCCTGGGCGCTCTTCGCGGTCTACGGTATCTATTTCGGCCTGACCGAGGGGGTGGAAAAGGCCCTGGTCGCCGATCTCGCCCCTGCCCATCTCCGGGGCTCCGCCTTCGGCCTGTACCATCTGGCCGTCGGTTTCGGCGCGCTCCCGGCGTCGCTGCTGTTCGGCCTGGTATGGGAGCGGCTCGGTGTTGCTGCTGCCTTCGGTATGGGCGCCGGCCTCGCGCTTCTGTCGAGCGTGATGCTGGCGGTCTTGAGCGTGAAGCGACCGCTGAACAACGGTTAACGGACAATACTTCAAGACAATTGTAAGAGTGCAACACCAGGGAGCCGCGAAGGATACGCAGAAATGATTTACGATTTGACGTCGGTTTCCTTCGCGCTCCTAGCGATTTGGCGGTACAGGGTTTTGCTTTTAATATCCTGAAAAACCTGACTCAAGAGTAAGATGTTGGTCTGTAAAATCACTGAACGGGGAAGGAACCTCGGAAAGGAAAGATCATGGCAGTCTATACCATCGCGATCACCGGAGCCAGCGGGGCACCCTACGGTATGCGGGTCCTTGAATCCCTCATCAAGGGAGGGCACCATGTCTATCTTACCATCACGGGTGATGGTCTGCACATCCTGAACGACGAGATGGGGCTGATGCTCAAAGGATCGGAGACGGACATCCAGTTCGCCCTGGAGAAGCACCTCGCTGCAAAGGAAGGGCAGCTGCGGTACTTCGACGAGGACAACATGTATGCGCCCATTGCCAGCGGCTCGGCGAAAGTGGACGGCATGGTGGTGATCCCGTGCTCCATGAAGACCTTGTCGTCCATCGCGAACGGATTTGCGTCAAACCTCATCGAACGCGCCGCGGACGTGACCATCAAGGAGAAGAGGAAACTCATCATCGTGCCGCGGGAGACGCCGCTTTCAACGATACATCTCCGGAACCTGCTTGCCCTCTCCGAGACCGGCTGCCACATCATCCCGGCCATGCCGGCGTTCTATCACCATCCCAAGAAACTCCAGGATATGATCGACTTCCTCGCCGGAAGGGTGTTGGACGCGTTGGGTGTGGAGAACGACCTGTCGCCGAGGTGGGGTGTGTAACGGCGGTTCCTGATTCAATATTCAAGGGAAACAGTTCGTTGCATATTGAATCTTCAATCTTGAATTTTGAATTGTCCTTTACGCACTATGCTCCGTCCCGCCGCCTTCCTCGAGGTTCTTCATCCAGTTGTCGAGAGTGGACTGGTCCTGCTTGGCAAGGACCTCATCCTGGACGAAGATGGGCGCACCGACCCGGATCGCGATTGCGATGGCGTCGCTGGGGCGGGAATCGATATGGAACTCCTTGTTGTTGTGAAGGAGATAGAGCGAAGCATAGAACGTGTTGTCGATGAGGTCGCTCACCACGACGCGGGCAATCTCTATCTCGAGCCGGTCGAAGATGCTGATGATAAGGTCGTGGGTGAGCGGCCGACCGGCCTTCATATTGCTCATGGCCAGTGCTATTGAGTTCCCCTCCGCCGCTCCGATCCAGATAGGCAGGATCTTCTTGCCCGTCTCATCCTTCAGAACGACGATATAGCTGCTGTTCTTGCTGTCGAACAGGACCGTATTAACGTTCATCTGTATCCACATATACGCGCCCGCCTTGGAATTATCATACCACAGTACCCCGCCGTAGTAAATCCCGTTCATTCTTCGGCGTTCCCGGAATAATACTTGACAGATTTAGTCAAGTTTGTTATCGTGAAGGCATACGGGACGGTAAGGGTCCCGCATAGGATGCTGCCATGAAACTTTCGACAAAAGGGAAATACGGGGTACGCGCCTTGTTCGAGATAGCCCGAAATTACGGAAAGGGGCCGCTTGCGATCAGGGAGATTGCCGGACGGCAGCAGATATCGCTTTCCTATCTGGAGCAGATCCTTCACCGGCTCGGCAAGGCCGGCATCATCGAAGGCGTACGCGGACCCCACGGAGGTTATGAACTGGCGCGAAAACCCATGGACCTCACGATTGGCGACGTGGTGCGGGCGCTGGAAGGCCCGATCGCGCTTTCTCACTGCCTCGAGCCCGGCGTCGCCGGCGGCTGCTATCAAGCCGACGACTGCGTCGCCCGGATGGTCTGGAGCAGGGTGGGCGAAAAGATAGAAGAGGCGCTGGACAGTATCACCTTTGAGCAGCTTCTCCGCCAGTACCCCGGCAAGGACCGGGAGCATCCGGCCCCAAGGAAAAAGACCGCAGCGGCAGGAAAGGGGGTCTGTTAAACATGAGAACGGTATATCTGGACCACGCGGCGACCACGCCGGCGCACCCCACGGTCGTGGAAGCCATGATGCCCTATTTTAGCGACAAGTTCGGCAACCCCTCCAACCTGCATGACATGGGACGTGAGGCGAAGAACGCGGTGGAGGAGGCACGGGCCCGTACAGCGGCGCTCATCAACGCACAGCCCGAGGAGGTGTTCTTCACCTCCAGCGGTACCGAGTCCAACAATTTCGCTATCAAGGGGCTGGCGCAGGCCAATAGTCAGAAGGGGAACCATATCATCGTTTCCCAGGTAGAGCATTTTTCCATTCTCCATCCCGTAAAGACCCTGGAAAAGTCGGGTTTCAAGGTCACCCAGATAGCGCCGGACAAGCAGGGACTCATCGACCCCGCAGATGTTGCGAAGGCCATAACGAAGGAAACGATACTGGTCTCAATCATGCACGCGAACAATGAGATCGGAACTTTGCAGCCGATCGAAGAGATCGGGAAGACAACCCGCGAGAAGGGCGTCCTGTTCCATACCGACGCCGTGGCCTCCGTGGGATGGGTGCCGGTGGACGTGATGGCGCTGGGGGTCGATGCTCTGTCGCTCTCAGGCCACCAGTTCTATGGTCCCAAGGGCGCGGCAGCGCTCTACGTGCGCAAAGGGGTGCGGATCAAACCGCAGATCGAGGGTGGCGTCCAGGAGGACGGGAGGCGCGGAGGCACGGAGAATGTGCCCGCCCTTGTCGGCCTGGGCAAGGCCGCTGAGCTCGCGCAGGCGGAGATCCATAGTCGCATGAGCTACCTTACCCCCCTGCGTGACAAACTGCTCGCGGGCCTGAACAGCAGGATATCCGACATGATCGTGAACGGCCATCCGACCCGCCGGCTGCCGCACAATATCAACGTGTCATTCCTGTTCGTCGAAGGGGAGTCCATGCTGCTGTTCCTGAACATGGAAGGCATCTATGTGTCGAGCGGATCGGCCTGCACGTCCCGCTCTCTTAAATCGTCGCACGTGCTCTCCTGCATCGGCACGGACGCAGCTGCGGCCAACGGCACGCTGCTGCTCACGATCGGCATGGGCACCAGCGCCGAGGACGTGGACTATGTCCTGGACAAGCTGCCCCCCATTGTTCAGCGGCTGCGGGAGATGTCCCCGCTCTATGAGGATATGATCAAGAACAGGAGATAGACCTGAGGAGGGACCTATGGAACAGTACAGCTCAAAAGTGATGGAGCATTTCGCCAAGCCCCATAATGTCGGCGAGATCGAGAACGCTGACGGCGTGGGCACCGTCGGCAACCCGGTGTGCGGCGATGTGATGCGGCTCTACATCAAGGTGGACAACAATGTCATCACGGACGCGAAGTTCAAGACCTTCGGGTGCGGCGCTGCCATTGCGACCAGCAGCATGGTCACGGACCTGGTGAAGGGCAAGACGATCGACGAGGCGCTCAAGATCTCCAACGCAGCGGTCGCCGAGGCCCTCGGCGGGCTGCCGAAGGTGAAGATGCACTGCTCGGTCCTGGCAGAAGAGGCGCTGAAATCCGCCCTGGACGACTATTATAAGAAAAAGGGCATTGCCTCTCCGGTGAAGATGCCCGCGGAATCCGGCCACGAACACGAGATGGAGTAGCGCACGCCATGGACGTCAAGGATATCAAACCGGACCAGGTGCTAGATTGCGTGGGGCTTGCCTGCCCCATGCCCATCTTCAAGACAGCGAACAAGATCATGGAGATGCAGTCGGGGCAGGTCCTTGAGGTGCAGTCAGACGACGATGGCATCGAGATGGACATGCCGGCCTGGTGCACGATGACCGGCAACGAGTACCTAGGCCTGATCAAGACCGGCGGCGAGTACCGCGTCTTCGTCAGGAAGACATAGCCGGAATCGCAGCTCGGACACGGGAGCGAACCAGGGCCCGGCAGAGAACTTGCCGGGCCTTTGCTGTGCCCGGCTGAACCTCAAAACGGCATTTGACACTTATAAAATCGGTTGCGTTATGAGTCAAAGACGCTTTTCAAAAGCGATTGGGTCATATTTATTGTGAGTCAATTCGCCGTCTCCCTCAACGACGACAGAACTCCTAAATAACAAGAAGAGGAATCGTGCCTTTCACCGGCAGGCCCGGCATCCCGGGGGAAGCGCCAGATTCCTGTTGCTTTTCTTCGGGTCGCTGGGTATTATGTGCCCTGATCCAGGCTTCACCCAATTTTTAGAAGGAGGAACAGGCGGCATGATCATGGTAACAGTCGATAGGAACAAGTGCGACGGCGACGGCAGCTGCGTCAACGTCTGCCCGCAGCAGGTGTTCAAGCTCGAGGGCGGCAAGGCCGATCCGGTCAACATGTCCGAGTGCATCAATTGCCAGACCTGCGTGGAGAACTGCCCGCAGACCTGCATTACCGTCACTGAGATGTAATCAGCATCACGGAATTTACCCAATGAAAAAGGGGCCCGGTCATATGACCGGGCCCCTTTCTTTTTTATGCTGGTGACAGGGAAGATCAAGCCTTATCAGCGATCTTCTTAAAAGCTGCCATGATGTCGATAGGCAGTGGGAAGACAATGGTAGTGTTTTTCTCGGTTCCGATCTCGGTGAGGGTCTGGAGATAGCGGAGCTGGAGCGCAACAGGGTCCTTGCTGATGATCGCCGCGGCCTCGCCCAGCTTGGTGGCTGCCTGGAGTTCGCCCTCGGCATGGATGATCTTCGCCCGCCGTTCCCGCTCAGCCTGGGCCTGGATGGCAATGGCCCGCTGCATCTCCGCGGGGAGGTCCACGTTCTTCACCTCAACGGCCGTGACCTTGACGCCCCACGGCTCGGTCTGGTCGTCGATCACCTTCTGGAGCTCGGCGTTGATAGCCTCGCGGTTCGAAAGCAGGTCATCCAGGGCGTTCTGTCCCAGGATGCTCCGGAGGGTCGTCTGGGCGATCTGGGACGTGGCGTAGTAGAAGTCCTCGACCTCGATGATCGCTTTGCGGGGATCGATGACCCGGAAATATACGACGGCGTTCACCTTCACGCTCACGTTGTCCTTGGTGATCACGTCCTGCGATGGAACATCCATGGTGACGGTACGCAGGCCCACGCGCACCATCTTCTGGATGCCGGGCAGGAGGACGATGAGTCCCGGGCCTTTGACCCCGCCGTCATCGGGCACTCTCCCGAGGGTGAAAATGACGCCCCGTTCATACTGCTTCAGGATCTTGAGGGTGTTGAACAGGAACCACGCCACAATGAAGATGAAGATCATAAAACCGAGTCCATATGCCTGATAGCCCATGTGCTGCCTCCTTACATTAGTTTGCCGCGGATGAACATGGATCGACACGAAAAAGGAACAGACCGATGACGATTCACGAGACCATGGCTTATTTTTCAATCAGGGTGCATCCCTGTATACTCGTGACTAAACAGCTTTCCTGACCTTGAGCCTCAATCCATCTACTGCGACGACCGTGACCTTTTCCCCCTTTGCGATGTGCTCGTCGCTCTGTGCGTTCCAGTACTCGCCCCGCAGGAACACCTGTCCATCTTCTCCGATTTCGGTCTTTGCTTCGGCATGCATGCCGATGAGCCCTTCCTTGCCGGTGTCGACCCTTCCCCGGTGGGCGCGTACTGCCACGGTCACGGTCACGATGAACAGGAGTGACGAGGCCGCCACCACGGGGAGGATGACCGCCCAGGATATTTGGAGCGACGGCTCCGGGGAGTCGATCAGCATGAGTGAGCCGAACAGCATGGCGACGGCCCCGCCCACGCCCAGGACGCCGTGGCTCGTGATGAAGGCCTCGGCGATGAACAGCCCGATGGCGAGGATGATGAGCATGAGCCCCGCGTAATTGATCGGCAGGGTCTGGAGGGCGTAGAAGGCAAGGATGAGGCAGATGGCACCCGCAACGCCCGGAAAGATCGCGCCGGGGTTCGACAGCTCGAAGTACAGCCCGTAAAAGCCAAGGATCATGAGTATGTAGGCGATGTTCGGGTTGCTGATGATGCCCAGAAGTTTGTACCGGAATCCCATGGCGTGTTCCTTGACCACGGCGTCGGCGGTGTTGAGAGTCCGTTTGCCCAAGGCCACGTCCACGGTCCGGCCATTGATCTTCTTCAGCAGCGTGGTGATGTCCGGGGCTACCAGGTCGATCACACCGAGCTTCAGCGCCTCGGTCTCGGTGGCGGAGATGCTCTTCCGCACGGCGTCCTCCGCCCATGTCGCGTTCCTGCCCCGTTTTTCCGCGATACCCCGGATCATGGCAGCAAGGTCGTTGGTGACCTTCTTGGCCATGGTCTCGTCCATTTTCCCTTCCATCTGGACCGGAGAGGCCGATCCCATGCGGGTGTTCGGCGCCATGGCCGCGATGTTCGCGGTCAGGGTGATGAAGACCCCGGCCGACGCCGCGCGCGAGCCGTCAGGGGCAACATAGACCACCGTCGGCACTTCCGAGGCGAGCATCTTCTTGACGATCTCCCGGGTCGATTCCACGAGACCGCCGGGCGTGTCCATCTCGATGATCAGTGCTTCTGCATTTTGCTTTGCTGCCTTGTCGATGGACTTGATGATGAATTCAGCGATCATGGGAGTGATGGGGGCGTCGATCTTGATCAGCAATACGGTGCGTGCGGGCGGGGCCGGCGCGGTGGCGGTGGGTGTGGAAACTTCAGTCTTCGGCTGGTCCGCGGACAGGGCAAGTCCGGTCAGCCCCGAAAGAATGGAGAGAAGGGAAAGGCAGATCGTCAGCAAGGCAATGGTCCTTCGCATGGGTAATGGGTACTCCCGCAGTCGATGAGATGAAGAAGGCGTGCAGGCGTGATGGAAAAAGTATATCCGCAATGATCCCTGCTGTCAAGAATGCCTTGACTTGAATGGGGTTTTTCGGTAGCATCGAAAAACAGTACACCATGCGCATCACGGGAGGCATAGGCCGGGGGCGAAAGCTCAAGGTTCCGGCAGGGTCAAAGGTCAGGCCCACGTCGGACAAGGTGAAGCAGGCCCTGTTCAACATCCTCGGCGAGCGGGTCCCGGGGTCGGTCTTCCTTGACCTCTTTGCCGGCGCAGGGGGCATTGGGCTTGAGGCCCTGAGTCGGGGCGCAGAACGCGTGGTCTTCGTGGACGGATCCCGCGAGTCACTGGATGTTGTTAAGCGGAACATCGACCAGGCGGGTTTCGGCATGCACGCTGAAGCTGTGCTGTCCAAGGTGGAGCCCTTTCTCAAGAAGCGCTCCGGTCCCTACGACATCGTCTTCCTCGATCCGCCGTATACCATGGAGATGCTGCCGTTGCTTCAGCTGGTCTCCGGATCCGGTCTGCTGAAACCCGGGGGCATTGTCATAGCCGAACATTTCAAGAAGCAAGCGTCACCCGAGACAGCAGGGACGTTAGCATTGTACCGCGAGGCGAAATACGGTGATACGGTGCTGGCATTCTATGCGATGAACAGAGGGTAACAGGGGGTCAGGAGGAGAGACCATGAAACGCATCGCAGTCTATCCCGGCACCTTCGACCCGGTAACGAACGGTCATGTGGACCTTGTGGAGCGCAGTCTTCGCCTGTTCGACAAGGTGATCGTGGCGATCGCCGCCAATCCGAAGAAGGAGCCGCTCTTTTCCCTCCAGGAGCGCATCGACATGTTCCGGAAGGCGATCGGAAGGCGCGGCAACGTCATGATCGAAGGTTTCGACTGCCTGCTGGTAGACTACATGAAGGAGAAGAAGGCGGTGGGGCTGATCCGGGGCCTGCGCGCCGTGTCGGACTTCGAGTACGAGATGCAGATGGCGCTCATGAACCGGCGGCTCGACGAGGACATCGAAACGGTCTTCCTCATGCCGAGCGAGGAGTACTCCTTCATCACGTCAACGATCGTGAAAGAGGCGGCGAGCTACGGCGGGGATGTGTCTAGCCTGGTTCCGAGGATCGTTGTGCAGAAGCTGCGGAAGAAGTTCGGGTCCCGGCAGCACTGCTGAGGCTCCCTGCGGCACGCTGCGGGGCATCTTCGATCCTCACGGTCGTTTCGTCATCAGAGTCGCGCGCTGATCCCGCAGCGAGTTGCAAGGAATGCGCTCGTTCCCGGATCTACGGTTTCCCCGGCTTCATCCTCTGACGCATCGCCTCGTACAACACCACTGCCGCCGATGTCGCCACATTCAGCGAGTCGATCGTTGCGGCCATCGGGATGCGGATGCGGCGGTCAAAATCCGCCAGTTCCTCTGCCATCAATCCTGAGCTCTCCTGGCCCAGCATAATGACCGAAGGCGCGGTGAGGTCCAGCTCGAAGGGTGTCTCCCTGCCGTTCAGCACCAGCGCAACCGTCTGGAATCCCCGCTCCTTGCAGGACCTGACGAACGCGTGCTCGCTCTGCACTTTTACCACCGGGACCCGCAGGATGCTTCCCATGGAGCCGCGAACGGCCTTTCCATTGTACGCGTCGACCGTGTGCGGCGTGACCGCAACGCCTGACGCGTTGACCGCTTCCGCGGTCCTGATGATCGTCCCGAGGTTCCCCGGGTCCTGGAGCTGGTGGCACAGGACGATCAGCTTTGAGCCATGGGCCAGGAGCTCTTCTTCTGAGTGTTCCCGCATCTCCACGACCGCCATCACCGGCTGGGGGGTCTTGCTTTCGGCGACGTGGTCCATCATCCGCTCCGATATCCAGAGGACGTTGACGCCCTGCCGCTCGGCCAGCTTCAGGACGCCTTTTCCGTGGTGCTGGGTGAGGGAGGGGGCTGCGATGACCTGCTTCACACCCAGTTTGTCCCGCAGGGCCTCCTCGACCATCTTGACCCCTTCGATCAGGAAGGCTTTCTCCTTCTTTCGGGCCCTGGGATCGGCAAGGGAGGCAAGGAACCTGACGGTCTTGTTCTCTTTGCTCGTGACCGGGCTATGGGGAGACGTGCGTTCCATGGAGGGAGTATAACATAGGGCGAACATGCGGGAAACGGCTATTTCAGGGGATTATTTTGTTGACATTTTTCGCGTATACGATATACTGACGAGCCTGTAACCTGCAGAGAATATACGGAAATCAATGAAACAGACAATCACGGAGATCCTGCTCGAAGCCCTGCAACGGGCAAAAGAGAAAGGTGAACTCAAGCTCGATACCCAGCCGGTCATCACCCTCGAGACCCCGAAGGAAAAGAATCACGGCGACATATCATCGACATTTGCCCTCTCGATGTCGAAACTTGAGGGAAAATCGCCGCGCAAGATTGCTGAGACCATTCTCGCGAACATCCAGGACGAGGAAGGCATCATCGCGAAGACCGAGATCGCCGGCCCGGGATTCATCAACTTCTTTCTGAAGCAGGACCGCTGGAGCAAGACGCTCTTTGATATCGATGACCAGGCGCACGAGTACGGCCTGAAGGACATCGGCAAGGGCGAGAAGGTCCAAGTCGAGTTCGTGAGCGCGAACCCCACGGGACCGCTTCACGTGGGCCACGGCAGGGGAGCCGCGGTCGGTGACGCATTGGCGAATCTTCTCTCAGCCGTCGGATATGATGTCCAGCGCGAATTCTATATCAACGACGCCGGGCGGCAGATTAAGCTTTTAAAGGAGTCAGTTAAGGCACGTCTTGCGGAACGACATGGACAAAAAGTAGCTTTTCCAGAGGATGGATACCACGGAGAGTACATTAAAGAAATAGCAGAGAGTCTAGATCAAAGTGCTCCTGCAACATCCGTGACTACAGTATCAACGCCGGTTGGAAAAGGTTTGACTCACAGTATCAATGCATCCAATGATGCGGAGGGTGCAGCGGACGCATCGGTAGTTGTCAGCTTGCCATTTAGTGACGAGCATATTTCTGAATTCAGCAAAGAGAAAATGATAGCTGAAATTCAGAAAGACCTTGAAGATTTCGGCGTCCGGTTCGACGTCTGGTTTAGCGAGAAAAGCCTGCTCGCCGATGGATCGGTAAAGAAGTCCATAGAAGAACTGAAGGAACGCGGCTATGCGTATGAGAAGGACGGCGCTCTCTGGCTCAAATCCACAGCATTCGGTGACGACAAGGACCGGGTGATCATCAAGCAGGACGGCGAGTACACCTATCTTGCATCGGACATCGCCTATCACCGGAACAAGCTCGCCCGCGGCTTCACGCAGCTCGTGAACATCTGGGGCGCGGACCATCACGGCTACATCCCGCGGGTGCAGGCAGTGATCCAGGCCTTCGGACATCGATCGGATTCGCTGCATGTGCTGCTGGTCCAGCTCGTCTCGATTCTACGGCACGGCCAGCCGGTGCCCATGTCCAAGCGGGCGGGGACCTTCGTGACACTCCGGGACGTGGTGCAGGACGTGGGCGCAGACGCGGCGCGGTACATTTTCCTGACGCGCAGGTCCGACAGCCATCTCGATTTCGATCTCGACATCGCGAAGGAACAGTCCCGGGAGAACCCGGTCTACTACGTCCAGTATGCCCACGCGAGGATCGCGAGCGTGTTCCGCGAGGCGGAGGCGAGGAAGATCCCGGTCCCGACGCGGGACACGGTGGACCTTGCGCTCCTCGACCTCGAGGAAGAGCAGAACATCATCAAGGCCCTTGCCAAGTATCCCGAGGTGGTCGAGGAAGCGGCGCTGACCTACGAACCGCACCGGCTGACTTTCTACCTCCAGGACCTGGCGGGCCTGCTGCACAATTACTACTTCAAGCACCGCATCATCACGGACGACGCTGCGCTTGCCGCGGTCATGGGCAGCCGGCTGTTCCTGATGAAGCAGGTGAAGACGGTGATCCAGAGCGCGCTGAAGATCCTAGGAGTTACGGCACCGGAAAGAATGTAGTTCAATTGCGGATTGCGGAATGTGGATTGTGGAATGAAAAACGATAGGTCGAACAAGAGAATTTATAATCCGAAATTCGCAATCCGAGATCCGAAATAGTAAGAGTGTTTACTTTTTCTTTGACAACGAAGGGAGAAGGCACGGCCGGTCGGCTGGGAAGGATTACCACCTCCCACGGAGAGATCAGCACTCCTGTGTTCATGCCGGTGGGCACACAGGCGACCGTCAAGACGTTGTCGCCCGAAGACCTGGACGCGATCGGCGCCGAGATCATCCTGTCGAACACGTACCACCTGTTCCTCCGGCCCGGGCATGAGCTGATCCGCGAGTTCGGCGGGCTGCACCGGTTCATGAACTGGAAGCGGCCGGTCCTGACGGACAGCGGCGGGTTCCAGGTCTTCAGCCTGGCCGATCTCCGGAAGGTGACCGACGAGGGCGTGACCTTTCAGTCGCACATCGATGGCGGGGCGAAACATTTCATCACGCCAGAATATGCAGTCGAGATCCAGGAAGCGCTCGGCGCGGACATCATCATGGCCTTCGATGAGTGCATCCCGTACCCGGCGACGCGCGATTACGCGCAGGAGTCCCTCGAACGGACGCATTGGTGGGCGAAGCGCTGCCGCGAGGCGAAGAAGGACACGGGCCAGGCGCTCTTCGGGATCGTGCAGGGCGGCATGTACCCCGACCTTCGGAAACGATCGGCAGAAACGCTGGTAGACATCGGGTTCGACGGCTACGCCGTAGGCGGGCTGTCCGTAGGCGAGACCAAGCCCCTGATGTATGAGATGCTCGAGGCGACGGTACCGCACCTGCCGCAGAACCAACCCCGCTACCTGATGGGAGTGGGCACGCCGGAGGACCTGGTGGAAGGGGTGGACCGGGGCATCGACATGTTTGACTGCGTGATGCCCACGCGGAACGCACGGAACGGGACGTTCTTCACCTCCTTCGGCAAGCTGGTGATCCGGAACAGCAGGTACGAGCGGGACAAGGACCCCATCGATCCGGCATGCGGGTGCTCCACGTGCAGGAATTTCACGCGGGCGTACCTCCGACATCTGTTTAACGCCGGCGAGGTTTTGGCCTTGCGGCTCGGGACCATCCATAACCTGTTTTTCTATCTCAACCTGATGAGGGATATACGGTCGAGTATCGAGCACGGTCAATTCAAAGAGTTCAAGAAGGAGTTTCTGGCGAAGCGCGGGCAGGAAGTGTGATCACGATTCAACATTGAAAATTCATTGTTCAAGATGAGTCCGGGAAGGGTTTTTTACCAAATAGTGAGCCTGGAATTTTGAATAATCCTTAAGGAGGTTCTACCATGTTCGTTTCGATAGCACACGCAATGGGCGCCCCGGGCGGCGCCGCGGGTCAGGGCGGGGGCGGCTTCAGCGGTCTCTTCATGATGCTGATCATCTTCGGCATCTTCTACTTCATTCTGATCCGGCCCCAGCAGAAGAAGATGAAGGAGCACAAGAAGATGGTGGAACAGCTCAAGAAAGGCGATAAGGTCATCGTCTCCGGCGGCGTCTATGGCACGGTCGTGGGCGTCGGTACGGAGACCCTGAAGGTGGAGATCGCCGACGGGGTCAAGGTGAAGATCGCGCGCAGTTCCGTGGGCACGGTCCTGACCGAGGAAGAAGCAAGCAAAGAGTAAGAGAATCATTCAAGATTCAATATTCAAGATTCAAGACGGTGCAGGGCGGCCGCCTAGTATTGAATATCGAATATTCCCTTTTGAATTAGTTTCTAGGAGGACGTTCCATGAAAACAAGCATCCAATGGAGACTGGGTCTCATTCTCCTGTCGGTGGTGATCGCGCTGGTCCTGTTCTTGCCGTCCACCCCGGTAGGGGACAAGCTGCCTGACTGGTGGCGCCACAACGTCTCAAAGATAGCCCTCGGGCTCGACCTCAGGGGCGGCAGCCATCTGGTGATGCAGGTGGAAACGGACAAGGCCGTCGAGGCTGCTGTTGACAACATCATTTCGGACCTGCAGACCACGGCGTCGTCGGAAGGGGTCTCGGTCCAGTTCAGCCGCACCGGCCAGGATATCACGGCGAAGTTCGCCGAGGCGCTCGAGGACAAGGTGGAGACCTTCGTGAAGAAGACCTACGCCGTCCTGGTGCTGAAGGACCGGTCGAAGGGGCAGCTGGTGTACGGCCTCCAGCCGGCCCGTGCCAATGAGATGAAGGAGGACGCTGTCCGGCAGGCGAAGGAACGGACCGAGCGGAGGATCAACAAGTTCGGCGTCGCCGAGCCCAACGTGTACAAGCAGGGGATAGACCAGCTGGTGATCCAGCTTCCGGGCATCAAGAACCCCCAGGAGGCCATTTCCTTCATGAAGACCGCCGGCCGGCTTGAGTTCAAGCTGGTAGACACCGAGTCCGATATGCAGAAAGCGCTGGCAGGCAAGGTCCCCGAAGGCCGCGAGATCCTGTACAGCGAGGGCGTGGGGGAAACCGGCAAAGTGACCCGTCAGCCATACCTCCTTTTCACGCAGACGCTCTTGACCGGCGACCGGCTCAAGGAGGCCAAGGTCAGCATCGACGAGTTTGGTAAGCCCGCAATCAGCATCACCTTTGACGGCGACGGCGCGCGGGTGTTCGAACGGATCACCGGCGAGAACGTTGGCAAGCAGCTGGCCATCGTCCTCGACGGCGTCGTCCATTCTGCGCCGCGCATCAAGGACCGTATTTCCGGGGGCAGCGCCCAGATCACGGGCAACTTCACGCATGATGAAGCGGCGAAACTCGCCATCGTTCTCCGGGAGTCGCTGCCGGCGCCGATGAAGATCGTCCAGAACGTGACCATCGGCCCGTCCCTGGGCCAGGATTCCATCAACAAGGGTGTCCGGGCCGCCCTCATCGGCGGGCTTATTGTGGTCGTGTTCATGGTGGTCTACTATGGGCTCTCGGGTCTCATCGCGGACTATGCCATCATTCTGAACATGGTCCTGCTTCTCGGGGCCATGGCGTTCCTGAACGCCACGCTCACGCTACCGGGCATCGCGGGCATCATCCTCACCATCGGCATGGGCGTGGACTCGAACGTCCTGATGTTCGAGCGCATCCGCGAGGAGATCCGGGCAGGCAAACCGCCCAGGCCCGCCATCGATTCGGGATACGACAAGGCGTTCATGACCATCCTGGATTCTCACGTGACCACGCTGATCACCGCAGCCATGCTGTTCATGTTCGGCACCGGCCCCATCAAGGGATTCGCGGTCTCGCTCAGTCTCGGCATCATCATCAACCTGTACTCGGCGCTGGTCGGTACCAAGGTCATCTTCGACATCATCAACGCCAAGTGGAAGCTGGAAAAACTGAGCATCTGACAGGATACCTCTGTCCCAGAGTAACAGAGACACGGAGGACGTTATTCAGAACAGGTTTTTCTCCGCGCCCTCCGTGCCTCAGTGGTGAAAAAAGCTTTGATGGTTTTCTTTTAGAATTCTGATCGTACTTTGGAGGGTGCAATGCTGCAGATTCTGCATAAGACCAATATCGATTTCATGGGATGGAAGAACGTCTCGTTCGCTGTCTCGGCCGTCATGATCGCCCTGGGGCTTTTTGCCCTGGTGCAGGTCGGCAGGGGCAAGGCGAACCTGGGCATCGACTTCGTGGGCGGCACCACGGTGCAGCTCAGCTTCAAGGAAAAGCTACCCCTCGACGAGGCGCGCACGGCTCTCGAGAAGGCCGGGTTCGCAGGAGCGTCACTCCAGGAGTTCTCCGAGGGGAACAAGGTCCTGATCCGGCTCAGGGAGCACGAGGGTGTGGCCGAGAAGGTCGTTACCCTATTCAAGCAGGCCTTCCCGAACCGCGCCTTCGAGGTGGACAGCACCACCGAGATCGGGCCGACCATCGGGAGGGACCTTCAGAAGGACGCGCTCCTCGCGATCATTTTCTCGATCCTCGCGATCATCATCTATATAGCGGTCCGGTTCGAGTTCAAATTCGGCGTGGCAGCGGCCGTTGCGACGGTGCATGACGTCTGCGCCGTGCTCGCGATCTTCTTTATCCTGAACAAGGAGATCAACCTCCTGATCGTCACGGCGCTGCTTACGCTGGCCGGTTATTCGCTCACGGACACGGTCGTGGTCTTTGACCGGATCCGCGAGAATCTCAAGCGCGCCAAACGGGAGCCGCTTGGGACGCTCGTGAACAACAGCATCAACGAGGTGCTGTCCCGGACCATCATCACGTCGCTCACGGTCGTGCTCGTGCTGGTCCCCCTCGTGCTGTTCGGCGGCGAGGTGCTGCACGACTTCTCGATGGCCCTCCTGATCGGCGTCATCGTCGGGACCTATTCGTCCATCTTCGTGGCGAGCCCCCTCCTGGTGGTGTGGCATGTGCGGACCGGCGGAAGCCTGATCAAGAAGAAGTAGGGTTTCTCGCCGCAGAGGACACTGAGGACGACGAATGCTTGCGATATCCCCTCCCGCACCGGGAGGGGATTGCTGTTTCGAGGATATGAAAAAACAGAAAATGAAAAGGACCATACGCATCGCCGGCAGTGACGCGGTAGCGCTCGAGCCGTCCGATCCCATCCAGCTCTCCTGCGGGACCGCGGGCTGCAGCTCGAACTGCTGTGCGAACGGGCCGCATATCATCCTGAACCCGTACGAGATCGCGCTCATCTGCAGGGCAGCCGGAATGTCCTACGAGGACCTGCTCGACATTGTCGAAACGGACCGGGTGAACGGATTTCCGCTGGTCATGCTGCCCCGGGACCCGGCCTGTCATTTCTGGACCGAAACGGGTTGCCGCATCTACGAGGCCCGTCCGCTCGCCTGCAGGCTCTTCCCGCTCGGCAGGGTGTTCGAGAACGGCCATTCTTTTATTGTCCTGCCTGATCGCAACCGGTGCTCCGGTATCGCCCCGGCGCCGGCCCGAAGGCTCGTCGACTATCTCCGGGAACAGGACACGGAAACGCAGGTTCGCATGGCCGATGCCTGGATCGCATTCGTCACCGACATGGAGCGCCTGCACCTTCCCGACAAGCCCGTCACGTCCGTCGCCTTCCATATGCTAGTGTACAGTCCTGATACGCCGCCGACGTCCGATACATCGCATTCCCCATCGACCCCCGAAGAACGCTTTCTCCTCCGCCTCGCCACAGCCCGCCAGAAACTTCCTCACTTTCTGAAAGCGCGTTAAGCGGGACCGCTCCCCCTGCTTTCCCTGTCCGGATAATATGCGCTTTTATCGGGAGTTGTCCTTGCACACCTCAAGAACTTCTATTGACATGCTGTCTGCACGGCTATAATATAGAAACATGTTCGCTCGTTGCTTACCAGGGGGATTCGTAGTGCCTGCAGGAGGATCTGCGGCCATTGCCGTGCTCCTCCTCGTTCTTGCCGGCTGTGCTACGGTCCCCGCCCCGGTCATTGTCACCGCGGCCCCAGCACCCGTGCCCGCGTCTCCTCCTGTCAAGAAACTACTTCCCGATATCGTAGGCCCTGAAGAGGGCTTCAGCCTCGCCATGGAGGCGTTCAAGGTCGGCGACCTTGAGACCGCCGGGCTCTTCGCCGAGAGCGTTATGGAGCGCTATCCTAAGACCCCCTGGCAGAAACGGTCGCTGTTCCTTCTGGGCAGGACGCTCCTTGGACGGGACATGACCGTTGAGGCCGAGCAGGCTTTGTTCCGCGTTCCTGTCGAGTATCCCGACCTTGCCGATTACGCCCTGTTCTCGCTTGCCGAATACCGGTACACGAAGAAGTCCTATCCCGAAGCGGTCGGCCTGTACGAACGCCTGGTCAGCAATTATCCTTCAAGCGCTCTCGTCGCCCGCGCGTCGTTACATAAGGCGCAGGCGCTGTTCGATGGAGGCTCGTTCCGTGATGCCGTGACCGTCTTTGAGAAGGCGCTGCAGGACCGTCCCCGGTCCGAACAGGCTTCTGACGCGGCGCTCGGTGTGGGCAAGGCGCTTACCGCGGCCGGCGACCTGCCGGCGGCAGCGCGGGCATATCTTGACGCGAGCGTCCGGTATCCCGGGAACGGGAATGACGCCGACGTGGAACGGGCCCTCGCGTCCCTCAGGCAGCGAGGCGCAGACGTCCCGAAACTCACCGCCGACGAATTGTACGAGCGTGGTAGGAACCTCTTTCGGACCCTGCAGTATGACAAGGCCGTCGGGGACTTCCGCGCCGCTCTCGACGCTGATCCGTCCCATCCCCAGAAGGCCGACATGCTGCTCCGGAGCGGCATAGCCCTCTTTAATATTGGAAAACGTCCCGAGGCCGCGTCGACGCTGGAACGCCTGATTAAGGCGAAGCTTCCGGACTGCCGGTGCGCTGAAGCGCTCAACTGGCTGGGAAAGTCCTACAGCAGGCTCGGGCTGCGGGAAGAGGCCGTTGAGACCTATCTCAAGCTCGTCCGGATGTACCCGGAGAGCGACTGGGCGGACGACGCGCTCTATCTCACCGGGAATGTTTACCGCGATGCCAATGACATGAAGAAAGCGCTCAAATACTATCGCCGGCTCACGGAGGAATACCCGGACAGCTCTCTGGCGGACAGCGCAATCTGGTGGCAGGGTTGGGCGTACTACACCGCCGGTGAGTTCCCCAAGGCCGTACAGGCGCTCCAGGAACTGGTCAGCAGATACCCGCGGTCGTTCCTGGTGAATCAGGCGCTGTACTGGCAGGGAAGGGCCGTTGAAAGGATGGGCGGCCGCGAGAAGGCCCTGCGATATTACCGCCGCATCGTGGGCCGCGGCCCCTATACCTACTATGGATATCGTGCCGTGGAACGGCTTGGCAGCAGCGACCTGACCGCCGCGACCGATTCGCAGCAGGTGAGCGAAGTCGTCCCCGAGGACAGCGACCTGCTGCCGGAGGAGGTCCCGGACCTTGCTGACCTGGACGGGCCTCCGGTCTGGACCGATGAGGCGATTGCCGCACTGTCCAACTATCCCGCCTACCGGAAGACGCTTGAGCTCATGTATCTCGGCATGAAGAAGGATGCCGCCGCAGAACTCTGGTCGCTCCAGGACCTGATGCCGAAGCGGTATGGCGCGGTGATCGGCCTGAGCAAGGCCTTCTTCGAACTGGGCGATTTTCACAGCTCGCTCATCGTTGTGCTGCGGAACTTCGATCGCCGGCTTGAGCGGCCATCGCCGCAGCTGCCAGCGGACCTCTGGCTTCTCGCCTATCCACAGGGCTATTGGCAGAGCATCGTTGCTGCGGCGCGCCGCCACGGGCTGGACCCGTATTTTGTGGCCGCTATCATCCGTGAAGAGAGCCAGTTCCGTCCTGAGGCGGTATCGCCGGCCGGCGCACGGGGAGTGATGCAGGTGATGCCGGCCACGGGAGAATGGATCGCGCGGATGACCGGCATCCGGGATTTCGACCGGGCGAAGCTCTTTGAGGCTGACATGAACATCACCATCGGGGCCTGGTACCTGAGCCATCTGATGAAGCGGTTCCGGAACGACCTGGTGCTCGTGAGTGCGGCATACAATGCCGGGCCTGAGGCTGTGGCAGGCTGGACCGACCGGAAGAGCGTGGCATCGGACACTGAGGCGTTCGTGGAGACCATCCCGTTCATGGAGACCCGGGGATATGTGAAGAAGGTGCTCAGGAACTATGCAGAGTACCGGCGGATCTACGGCAGGACCGACCTTGTGTCACCGCTGCTGCAACAGGACCCGGTGAACCCTGGGGCGTCAACAACAGCGGGGACGCGGCTGTGCGGAACAACAACGGATCGCTGTCCCTGACCGGCAGCGGGCGGAGGCATGGTGAAAGAGCTTAGTTCGCGGTTCGCTGAGGTCGAACGAAGAGTGCGCGCTCTGGTAACGGAGAATCAGGGACTGCTCGCACGGGTGCGCGAGCTGGAGGATGAACGAGGCAGGCTGGGTGAAGCTGCGCGGGATTCCGATGCCCTCCGCGCCAACAAATCGCAGGTACAGGACCGGCTGAAACGGCTGCTGCGTCTCCTGGAGACGGTTGAAGTACGAGAAGAGGAGCGGGGGGGGGCCGAAGCATCACCGGCACGGGAAGAGCACGCGGATGCGGACAAGGTCTGAAATCGTCCGATGCGAGGGATGCAATAGGATGATCCTTCAAGCGGATAACTCTCTGTATAGCGGATCCCGGAAAGAACGATCAGTATGACGAAACGACCTTGAGGCGTGTTGCTCCCTTCAGCTTGCTGCAGGGAGTTTCAATTGCCTTCAAGACGAGAGCATTCGATGGGTCAGATCGTATCTGCACGGAACAGCGTCAAACCGTTGTTCTCCGGACAGGCAGGGCATTGGTATGACCGGTGACGAGAATTTCTATCATACGATCCTGGACAACCTTTATGACGGCGTATATTTCGTCGACCGCGACCGGAAAATCACCTACTGGAACAAGGGGGCCGAGCGGATCACCGGGTACACCGCCGGCGAGGTCGTCGGCAACCGGTGTTTCGACAACATTCTCATGCACGTTGACAGCCGCGGCACGCTCCTGTGCAAGGACCTGTGCCCGCTTGCCGCGACGCTTCGGGACGGCAGCGAGCGGACCGCCGATGTCTATCTCCAGCATAAGGACGGCCACCGTGTTTCCGTCAACATCCGGATCAACCCGCTCCGGGACGAGCGCGGCGAGATCGTGGGAGGGGTCGAGATCTTCACCGACAATTCCCAGACGCTGTCTGCTATCGCCCGGATGGAGGCGTTCGAGAAATTGGCCTATTTCGATCCCCTGACCGGCACCGCGAACCGCAGGTTCGCTGAGATCACCCTGCACGCCCGGTACGAGGAGTTCAAGCGGTATGGATGGCCCTTTGGCCTTATCTTCATCGACATCGACCGGTTCAAATGCATCAATGACGAGTACGGCCATCCAACGGGCGACGAGGTCCTGAAGATGGTGGCGAAAACGCTGATGAACAGCGCGCGCTCCTTCGATGTGGTCGCCCGGTGGGGAGGCGACGAGTTCATTGTGGTGATTGCGAACGTCGACCGCGAACAGCTCGTTGCCACCGCCAACCGCTTCCGCACTCTCGTGGAGCGGTCCAGCCGCGCCGCTGGCCCGGTCCCGCAGGTCACGATCTCCGTCGGTGCGACCCTCTCCAGCAGCGACGACTCCGAGGAGACGCTCCTGGCACGCGCCGACCGGCTCATGTACGAGAGTAAGAGCGCGGGCAAGAACCGCGTCACCGCGGACGCGTGACGTCGTCCTTTCCTGACCCTGCCACTGCGCTTTTCATCCTCCTCA